>CABUFC010000010.1 GCA_902490735.1 uncultured Oscillospiraceae bacterium | reverse complement strand
TTTAGGGCGCCTAATTATATTACCACAAGAGCTATATCTTGTCAACAACTTTTTTCGATTTTTTTTAAATTATTTTGCGTATTCGCGAAGCCTTTTAAGTATCTTTTTTTCAAGCCGCGACACTGCCACTTGAGTGGTTCCCAAAGTCTTTGCGGTTTCCTCTTGAGTTTTATGATTTAGATATCTTAAAACGATAAGCTCGCGGTCGCTTTTATCCAACTTTTCCAATAGCAAATCGACAGTGAGTTTATTTGCTGCGGCATCTTCTGCGCTCTCGGCAAAGCCAAGATCCTGTTCTTTTAGTTCGCCGTTATCGTTATAATAACTTAAAGAGGCTACCGGGGCAGAAGCTTCGAGAGCTTGAATCACATCATTGTTAGTCACCTTTAAATAATTGGCGAGTTCTGATATTTTTGGCGAGCGACCGAGCATTTGAGTTAGTCTTTCTGATGACGACCTTATTTTAACTGCCAGTTCTTTAACATTCCGAGATACTTTTAAAGTGCCGCCGTCGCGAAACAGTCGCTTAATTTCGCCCATTATTACAGGAAATGCGTAGGTGGAAAACTTAAAACCTTTTTGAGGATCAAAATTGTCTGCCGCTTTTACAAGACCGATGCATCCCGCACTGTATAAATCTTCATATTCTATTCCGCGGTTTTTAAAATGATTGCAGCAACTATGTACTAATCTTATATTATTTAATATTAGCTCGTCCCTATCCATTGTTCTTAATTTTTACTGAGAGCTTCTTTTTTAACAGCACGGTTGTGCCAAATCCTACTTTAGAGCGAACTTTTATACTGTCCATAAAATTTTCCATTACGGCAAAGCCAAGGCCTGCTCTTTCGCTGCCGCCGGTTGTAAACAGCGGTTCCATTGCCTTTTTTATATCTTCAATTCCGCAGCCGCGATCACGAATTTTTACCGCAACAGTACGGTTTTCTAAGATTTCGCATGTTATGAAAATTTTTCCGATAAAATCTTTATATGCATGGACAATGCAATTTGTTACGGCTTCTGAAACAGCGGTTTTTATATCGGCAATTTCATCAATTGTCGGATCCAATTGCGCTACAAAAGCAGACACCGTAACCCTTACAAAACTTTCATTTACGGAATTTGAATTTACTGTTAGCGTAAATTTATTATTTGACTTCATTTTTATCCTCCTTTCCGATTGTCGCCAAGCGTTCTAAACCGGATAGCTTCATAACCTTAGTTATATGAGGTGTTGTGTTGGTAATATGAAGCTCTCCTCCGATTTTTTTCAGTTCTTTATATCGTCCCATTACAAGGCCTATGCCGGAACTGTCCATAAAGCTGACATCTCTAAAATCGAGCACAAGCATTTCGGGCATTTTATCCATGATTGCAGTATCAATTATTTCTCGCATGCTTTTTGACGAGTGATGATCGATTTCGCCATCGAGATATGCTGTCAATACCTTGCCGTTAATTTCGGTTCTTACTGACATTTTTTCTTCCTCCAAACAAAAAAATACAAGTCCTTATATATAATAAGGACTTGCACTAAAATATTTTAGTCTTTTATGTTGTTTTATTAAATCGTTTTTTGGCTAATTCGCGTATATCCGAAGCTAAATAGAGAGATCCGCAAATAATAACGGGGTTTTCGCCGCAAAGCGAAGCGGCTAAATCCAGTGCATCGTCGTAATCATTTGCAGCATATGCGTCTGTATGTTTTTTTGCTATATTATAAATATTCTTTGCATTTTCACTTCTTTTATTGCTTTTTACTGTAACCGAAATAAAAGCTTTAGCTTTTGGCGCCAAGTTTTTTATAGCAAATGGCACGTCTTTATCTTTCATCATGCCAAAAATGATTACCGGATTCATATTGTTTATAAATGCCGCCAAAGCAAGAACACCGTCGGGGTTATGTGCGCCGTCTACAAAAACTAACGGATTATCGGAAAGCCTTTCAAGCCTTGCCGGAATATATGCGCTTTTTAGACCGCTTAAAATATTTTGACGAGAAATGCCTAATTTTTTTAAAACCAGATTTGCTATCGCGGCATTTTCTTGCTGGTAACAGCCTGCAAGTGATAAATCAAACTTTTCTTGTTTTGCATAGAAAACGGGAGCATTATTATTGGACGCTACTTCCTCTATTACGGTTTTTGCCGATTGGTTTTGGCTTTTTGCCATAACAACAGGAACACCGTTTTTAATAATGCCGGCTTTTTCATGTGCTATTTTTTCAATGGAATCTCCAAGAATCGCAGTGTGATCTAATGAGATTTTAGTTATTGCGGTTAAAACGGGATTTACAATGTTGGTTGCGTCAAATCTTCCGCCAAGGCCAACCTCTATTACGGCATAATCGACCTTCTCTTCGGCAAAATACAAAAACATAACTGCGGTTATTAGTTCGAATTCTGTAGGATGGTCAGCCATATTATCGGCAACATCCTTTACTTTTGTGAGCAGCCTAGCAAATGTTTCTTTAGGAATATATTCGCCGTTTATTTGAATGCGCTCGCGAAAATCCACCACATAAGGTGATAAATAAAGGCCTACTTTTTTGCCGCTTTTTATAAGGCCCGATGCTATCATAGTACAGGTCGAGCCTTTGCCGTTTGTGCCTGCCACATGAATTGCTTTTAATTTTTTGTGTGGGCTATCTAATTTTTCCATTAAAATACTTATGCGCTCAAGCCCGGGTTTCGAGCCGAACACATCTGTAGAATGTATATATTTTAAAGACTCATTATAGTTCATAGATTATAATATCTGCGCGCCAATAAGCGCGCAGATGATTTAAAATTTTAATTCTTCTATACTTTTATTTAGGGCGTCTATTTTATTTAACACCTTTAAAAGCTGTTCACGCTGGTCCGCCACAACCTTTTCGGGAGCTTTGTTTATAAAACCGGGGTTGTTAAGCTTCTTTTCAAAGAACTCCTTATCTAAAAATGCCTTTTTCAGCTCTTTAGTAAGCCTTTCGGTTTCGGCGGCAAAATCTATCAGCTCGTTTGTAGGAATATAAATTTTTGCGCTATCGGTAATGATCGCAACGGATTTTGCCGGCTTCTTTGCAGTATTAACAAAAACTTCGGAAGCAGATGCCAAGCGAACAAAAATATCTTTAGAATTATTAAATATATCGCCATTTTCGGTCTCAATATAAACCGCCGCCTTTTTAGACGGTGCAACATTCATTTCCGCACGCCTGTTGCGTATGGCTTTAACCGCTATCATTATATTATTAAATTTATTCTCTTCGTCTTTAAAGCATAAATCTTCAGAAAAAGTAGGCCAGTCGGAAATCATTATGGATTTGCCGGTATGCGGAAGCGACTGCCAAATTTCTTCTGTTACAAAAGGCATTACGGGATGAAGCAGCTTTAATGTGTTGGAAAGAACATAAATAAGCACCGATTTTGCGGTATCTTTAGCTTCTGTATTATCTCCGTTAAGCCTTATTTTGCATAACTCGATATACCAATCGCAGAAAACATCCCAAATAAAGTCATAAAGCTTTCCAACGGCTACGCCAAGCTCAAATTTTTCTAGGTTTGCAGTTACTTCTTTAACAAGATCATTGTATAGTGACAGAACCCATTTATCCTCAATATTAAGATTAGAGGGTATATGCGGTGCCGATTCGTTACCGTCAAGATTCATAATTATAAATCTTGCGGCATTCCAAATTTTATTGGCAAAATTACGGCTTGCTTCAACTTTTTCGGGCGAATAACGCATATCGTTTCCGGGACTGTTGCCGGTAGCCAGCGTAAAGCGCAAAGCATCTGCCCCGTATTTTTCGATTTCTTCAAGCGGATCAATTCCGTTCCCGAGAGATTTAGACATTTTTCTTCCAAGGCTGTCCCTTACAATGCCGTGGAATAAAACATTGCTAAAAGGCGGTTTGCCGGTATATTTAAGGCCGGAAAAAATCATGCGCGCAACCCAGAAGAAAATAATATCATAACCTGTAACTAAAGTACTTGTAGGATAATAATACTCAAGTTCCTTTGTTTTTTCAGGCCAGCCCATTGTTGAAAACGGCCATAGTGCGCTAGAAAACCAAGTATCAAGTGTATCTTCATCCTGCTTTATGTTTTTTGAGCCGCAATGAGAACAACAGCCGGGCGTTTCGCTTGAAACTGTAATTTCACCGCAATCGGCACAATACCATGCCGGTATTTGATGCCCCCACCAAAGCTGACGGGATATGCACCAGTCTTTAATATTTTCCATCCAGTTGTAATAAACCTTTTCAAAGCGGGATGGAATAAGTTTAATATCTTTATTTTTAACGGCATCGATAGCCGGTTTTGCTAGCGGTTCCATTTTTACGAACCACTGCTTAGAAATCATCGGCTCCACCGTGCTGTTGCAGCGATAGCATGCGCCGACATTGTGCTTCATGGCTTCAATCTTAACTAAATATCCCCCGGCTTTTAAATCTTCAACAATTTGCTTGCGTGCCGCATATCTGTCAAGTCCTTGATAGTTACCGCCGTTTTCGTTAACAACGGCCTCTTCTGTAAATATATTAATAACCGGCAAATTGTGGCGAAGTCCTACTAAAAAGTCGTTTGGATCGTGAGCCGGAGTAATTTTAACAACGCCTGTTCCAAAATCCATTTCAACATATTCATCGGCCACTATCGGAATTTCTTTGTTGCAAAGCGGCAAAATAACGGTTTTGCCGACAAGATGTTTGTATCTTTCGTCGTCAGGATGAACAGCTACCGCGGTATCGCCAAGCATGGTTTCAGGTCTTGTTGTTGCAAGCTCTATATATCCACTGCCATCAGAGAGCGGATACCTTAAATGCCAGAAAAATCCGTCTTTTTCTTCGTATGTTACTTCGGCGTCTGAAATAGAAGTTTTGCAATGCGGGCACCAGTTAATAATGCGCTCGCCGCGATAAATAAGACCTTCGTTGTACAGCCTTACGAAAACTTCACGGACCGCCTTGCTGCAGCCCTCGTCCATAGTAAAACGTTCACGATCCCAATCACAAGACGCACCAAGCTTTCTAAGCTGGGAGGTTATGCGACTTCCATAAGTGTCTTTCCATTCCCAGGCGCGCTTTAAAAAGCCTTCACGGCCAACATCTTCTTTAGTAAGGCCTTCTTTTTTCATCGCTTCAACGATTTTTGCTTCAGTAGCAATTGACGCATGGTCAGTGCCGGGCATCCAAAGCGCCGAATAACCCTGCATTCTTCTAAAGCGAATTAAAATATCCTGTAAAGTGCTGTCAAGCGCATGTCCCATGTGAAGCTGGCCGGTAATATTCGGCGGAGGCATTACGATACTGTATGGTTTTTTTGAATTATCGGGCTCGGCATGGAAGAACCCACCGTCGCACCAAAATTTATAAATTCTATCCTCCATTTCCGAAGGATTTAAAGTTTTAGCGATCTCCTTTTGCATAAAGGTTCTCCTTAATAAAAGTAAAATATTACCAATAATATAAATGCGGTTAAAGTATATAATACTATTGTCGGACACAAAAGTAAAGTGTTTAGGTTATATTTTTGGATCATATTTTTATATATCGCAGTTTTTAATCTATTTTATTTGTCCGACAGCCGCAGTCAATTTTTATTGGCGGCGGCTTTTTTATTGCTAAAGTATAGACATCTGCTCGGCTTTGTCGATCTCGGTTAAAAAGCTTCCGGCAGCAGGCAAGGTTTTAACCCTGTGCCTATAAGGGCGAGGCAGCATGTTTTCTTTATAAACCGCGCATTCCACAACCCTTTGGCCTTTTTTTAATGTCATTGCCGCAACGCCATTATTGTTTCTTGTGGTTTTAGTTAAAATCATCGCAGTAGAAACAAGCAAAACTCTGCCGTTAGATGCCTTAAGCAATATTTCCTTTTCTTCGGTAAGGTGTATTATTTTAAGCAATTTGTACTTGTCACAATATGCGTTTATAAGTTTTTTCCTGTTTTGTTTAGTGGCGTAGCTTGAAAGGTCAACTTTAGATATACGACCGTTATCGAAAACAAACAGCAAAAAGCCTTTATAATCTTTAGTGGCTATCATCTCAACGGTTTCTTCGCCGGTATCCATTGAAAGTCGCGAAGGAATATAATCGCCTAAAAGGCTTGCTTTGCCATCGGGCAGTTCATAGGCTTTTGTTTTATAAACCTGATACATTTTTGTGAAAAACAACAGGTCTGTATCGTTAGTAGCTTCTATAACGGTTTGTATTTCGTCGCCCTCTTTAAGCTTTTGTTCGCCGCTCATTCGAAGTGCCTGAGGGGTAATCTTTTTAAAATAGCCCTCTTTAGTAAAAAACAGATTTACAGGACTATTATCGACAACGACTTCTAACGCTTCATCGCTATCATCTGCATCATAAATAATCTCAGTTTTTCTCGGCTTTCCATATTTTTTAATTACAGCCTTAAGTTCGTCAATAATTATATTTTGAACCTTGCGTCGGCTTTTTAAAATATCCTCCATATTGGCGATATCACTCTCAAGCTTTTCAATATCCTTTAATCGGTTAACTATGTATTCCCTGTTTAAATGGCGCAGTTTAATTTCTGCTACATATTCAGCTTGTACCTCATCTATGCCGAAACCGATCATTAAATTAGGAACTACTTCCTTTTCTTCTTCGGTTTGACGGACTATTTTAATTGCTTTATCTATATCAAGCAGTATTTTTTCCAGTCCCTTCAAAAGATGAAGCCTGTCTTTAGCCTTGTTCAAATTATAATATATTCTGCGTTTTACGCATTCGGTTCTAAAGGCAATCCATTCGGTTAAAATTTCGTTTATTCCCATAACGCGCGGAGAACCGGCTATTAAAATATTAAAGTTGCAAGAAAAAGTATCCTGCATGGGAGTAAGCTTATAGATTTTTTTCATAAACTTGTCCGGATCGGTACCGCGCTTTAAATCTATAGTGATTTTTAATCCCTTTAAATCCGTTTCATCGCGAATATCATTTATTTCGGTTATCTTTTTAGCTTTTACAAGCTCTAGCACCTTATCGATTATAGCTTCAATTGTGGTTGTCGGCGGAATTTCAAAAATATCGATGCAGTTTGCGGATTTGTCATAACTATAACTGCCCTTAACTTTAAACCCGCCGCGTCCGGTACTGTAAATATTATTGATTTCATTTTCGTTGTAAATTAATTTGCCGCCCGTCGGAAAATCCGGTGCTAATAAAATATCTTTAATTTCGGTCTCGTCACCGCGAATAATAGAAATTGCGGCACTGCAAACCTCTTCCAAATTAAACGGACAGATGTTGCTCGCCATACCGGCGGCAATGCCCATGTTGGCGTTTACAAGAACGGTAGGAAAGGTTACCGGCAGAAGCGTCGGCTCTTTCATGGAAGCGTCGTAATTATCTACAAAATCAACTGTTTCTTTGTCAATATCAGTAAAAAGCTCAGATGCTATTGGCGCTAATTTTGCTTCGGTATAACGGGATGCGGCGTACTGCATGTCCCTTGAATAAGCCTTGCCGAAGCTTCCTTTGCTTGCAACAAATGGATGTAAAAGCGCTTCGTGGCCTTCGGACAAGCGCACCATGGTTTCATATATAGCAGCGTCACCGTGCGGATTTAATTGCATGGTTCTACCGACAATATTGGCGGATTTTATCGTGCTGCCGTTTAAAAGGCCCATGTTGTACATGGTATAAAGCAGTTTTCTGTGAGAAGGCTTAAACCCGTCAATCTCAGGAATTGCGCGCGACACAATAACGCTCATGGCATAGGGCATAAAATTGCTCTTTAAGGCTTCGGTTATCTGTTCCTCAACAACAGTGCCGGCCCCTGCTATTTGAGCTTTTACAGTTTCGGTGTTTTGAACTTCTTTTTCTTGCTTTTTTCTTGGAGCCATCGTATTCTCCTTTAACTTAAATCTGCGTCTTCAAGATAAAGATATCCATTATCCTGAATATAATCTTTTCGTCCGCTTAAATTGTCCCCCAACAGCAAATCGAACATTTCGCTTGTTTTTTCAGCGTCCTCGGGCAAAATCTTTATTAAACGTCGGGTTTTAGGGTTCATAGTAGTAAGATTCATCATATCCGGCTGGTTTTCACCGAGTCCTTTTGAGCGTTGCAAAGTGTATTTTTGATTGCCTATAGTGTCTAAAATCTCTTTCTTCTCGTTTTCGTCATAGGCAAAAAAGGTCATATCCTTAGTGTTTATTTCGTAAAGAGGAGTTTCCGCAATATATACTTTTCCCTCTTTTATTAAAGTAGGCATAAGCCGATAAATCATAGTTAAAATTAGGGTTCTGATATGAAAGCCATCAACATCGGCGTCGGTACAAATAACAATCTTTTCCCAACGCAAATTATCTAAATTAAATGTTGACAGGTTTTTATTTGCTTTGCTTTTTACTTCAACTCCGCAACCGAGTACTTTTAAAAGATCGGTAATAATCTCGCTTTTAAAAATTTTATCATACTCTGCTTTAAGGCAGTTTAAAATTTTCCCGCGCACCGGCATTATAGCCTGAAAAGCGGCGTCACGCGCAAGTTTGCAAGAGCCAAGCGCCGAATCGCCTTCAACTATATATAGTTCGCGTTCTGCGGTATTGCGGCTTCTGCAATCTACAAACTTTTGCACACGGTTGGTAAGTTCGTTTGAAGACTGCAACGTTTTTTTAATATTAAGCCTTTCGCGTTCACTTCGTTCGCGACTGCGCTTATTTATTAGCACCTGCTCCGCAATTTTTTCAGCCTGAGGTTTATTTTCAATAAAATAAACTTCAAGGGTGTGCTTTAAAAAGTCGGCCATAGCTTCATATATAAACTTATTTGTAATTGCCTTTTTTGTTTGATTTTCGTAGGATGTTTCTGTGGAGAAAGAAGAAATAACTATTACAAGGCATTCCTCAACATCGGAAAATGTTATTCTGCTCTCGTTTTTTTGATATTTATTATTCTGTTTTAAATAAGCGTCAATTTGAGAGGTCAACGCATATCTAACCGCCTTTTCGGGAGCGCCGCCATGCTCGAGCCAGCTTGAGTTATGATAATAATCTCTTAGCTGCTTTTTATTTGAAAAACAGTATGCTAAATTTATTTTTACTTTGTATTCGTCTTTGTCAGCACGGTCGCGGCCTTTACGTTCGGTTTGAGCGAATTGTACGGGTGTTAAAAAATCCTCTCCGACAAATTCGTTTAAATAATCTACAATGCCGTTTTTATAGCAGAATTCTTTTGTCTCAAAATGTGAGCCGTTTTGCTTTTTAAAGGTAAATACAAGCCCGTCGTTTACAACAGACTGCCGTCTTAAAATATCCTCAAAATATTCGTCCGGAATTGCAATATCGGTAAATACATCAAGATCCGGTTTCCATCTTGTTACTGTGCCGGTATCCTTACCGGTATATTCCTCTTTTTTAAGCCCGCCGACATTTTCACCTTTTTCAAAATGCAGAGTATATTTAAAGCCGTCACGCTTAATCTCGACATCCATATACTCGGACGTATATTGGGTAGCACAAAGTCCCAGGCCGTTAAGACCTAATGAAAACTGATAATTTTCTCCATCCCCTGTTTTGTACTTGCCGCCCGCATACATTTCACAATATAAAAGCTCCCAGTTGTAACAGTTTTCGTTTTGGTTAAAGTCAACCGGAACTCCGCGTCCAAAATCTCTTACTTCAATTGAATTATCCTCAAAATAGGTTACGATTATCTTTTTACCGTAACCTTCTCTTGCTTCGTCTATGGAGTTAGATATAATTTCAAAAACCGAATGCTCGCAGCCGTCAAGCCCGTCAGAACCAAAAATAACTGCCGGACGTTTTCTTACGCGTTCAGCGCCTTCAAGTTTTTTAATGCTTTCGTTACCGTAATCCGCGCTCTTTTCAGACATTAATACGCTCCTTAATAGAATATATACATTATAAATATATACTATATCTAGTAGTTGTGTCAAGTAAAAAATAATAAATGTGGAATTAAAATGAGCAGGTTTAAACCTGCTCATCGTTCTTTAATACCGAAACTATTTCACCTATAAACATTGAATGCAAATCATCTGCGGGATAATTCTTTTTATAAATACTATTATCTAAAAAATTGTCTTTTTGTAATTTTCCGCAATAAACCTTTCGGCAAACAAAAACGAGTCTTGCTTCTTTAAAATATACAGCGCCGGTGTCTTCATCTGAAATCGGATGCAAACCTAACTTTTCGGTTTTGTTAATATCTTTGCCGGACATAGTGCCGCATACCTCGTGTATATACTTTTTATCACCATAAAACGACAGGGTAAAATAGTCGTTATTATTTAAAAATTTAAGTGTATAACGTTGCGGCCTTACGGCAACAACAGCGGAAGGCTTTCCCCATATAATACCGAAAAATCCCCAGGACGCCGTCATCATATTGTGATTTTTATTGTCGCCGGCTGTTATTAACATCCATTCGTCGCCTATTGTTTTAAAAAAGTTTTCATTTAAACTTTTAGGATTTAATTTAGCAAACATACCTTTTCTCCTTTTGTTTTTTATATACAAATATTATACTAAACCGAACTTTATGTCAAACTATTGTTAAAAAATAAACAAATATTGGTTTTTCTCTTGTATTTTTTATATTTTTTATTTATAATGTTATTGCAATCTAATTGCTTGAAAGGAGTTAAGCATTCATGAACTATTCATTAGAAGTCCAGAATATGTGTCCCGTAGCAAAAGGGCCTCATCACGGACCGGCTCCCATTCCCGAAGAAGGAAAATGGGTCGAAGCAAAACAAATTACTGACATTTCAGCATACACACACGGTGTAGGTTGGTGCGCACCTCAACAGGGCGCATGCAAGCTTTCTTTAAACGTTAAAGACGGCATTATTGAAGAAGCGCTTGTTGAAACTATCGGTTGTTCGGGTATGACGCACTCGGCCGCTATGGCAGCCGAAATTCTTCCCGGCAAAACATTACTTGAAGCTTTAAATACCGACCTTGTTTGCGACGCAATAAATACTGCTATGCGCGAACTCTTCCTGCAGATTGTATACGGCAGAAGCCAGTCGGCATTTTCTGAAGGCGGCCTTGTAATAGGTGCCGGCATGGAAGATCTTGGAAAAGGTGCAAGAAGCATGGTTGGTACTATGTACGGCACAAAATCTAAAGGTGTTAGATACCTTGAAATGACCGAAGGTTACTGTACAAGAATGGCTCTTGACGAAAACGACGAAGTTATCGGTTACGAGTTTGTATCGCTTGGCAAAATGACAGACTTTATTAAAAAAGGCATGGAGCCTAACGAAGCATACGAAAAATCAAAAGGTACTTACGGCAGATTTGCTGAAGCCGCCAAGTACATTGATCCGCGCAAGGAATAGGAGGTACGCTACAATGAGTTTATTTGAAGGATATGAAAGAAGAGTAGACAAAATCAACAGCGTACTTAAAGAGTACGGCATTTCTTCTATTGAAGAGTGCAAAAAGATCACGTTAGACAAAGGAATCGATTGCGACAAAATCGTAAGAGAAACCCAACCCATTTGCTTTGAAAATGCAATTTGGGCTTATACCGTAGGCGCGGCAATCGCCATTAAAAAAGGCTGCACTAAAGCTTCCGATGCTGCAGCGGCTATCGGTATTGGGCTTCAAAGCTTTTGTATTCCGGGTTCTGTTGCCGAAAACAGAAAAGTAGGCCTCGGGCACGGAAACCTTGGCAAAATGCTTTTATCTGAAGAAACTGAATGCTTCTGCTTTTTAGCAGGCCACGAATCCTTTGCGGCGGCTGAAGGCGCTATAAAAATAGCCCTTAACGCTAACAAAGTCAGAGTAAAACCCCTTCGTGTTATTTTAAACGGACTAGGCAAAGACGCGGCATATATCATTTCCAGAATTAACGGATTTACTTATGTCGAAACAAAATTTGACCCTTATACCGAAGAAGTTACCGTTATATCCGAAAAACCATTCTCAAAAGGCCCTCGTTCAGACGTTAAATGCTACGGCGCAGATAATGTTCCGGAAGGCGTAGCCATTATGCGTCTTGAAAAAGTTGGCGTTTCCATTACCGGAAACTCTACAAACCCCACCCGTTTCCAGCATCCTGTTGCCGGCACATACAAAAAATGGTGCATTGAAAACGGAAAATCTTACTTCTCCGTTGCATCCGGCGGTGGCACGGGAAGAACCCTTCATCCTGATAATATGGCTGCCGGTCCTTCTTCGTACGGCATGACCGACACAATGGGCAGAATGCACTCTGACGCTCAGTTTGCAGGCTCCTCCTCTGTTCCCGCTCACGTTGAAATGATGGGACTTATCGGCATGGGCAACAACCCCATGGTTGGTGCTACCGTTGCCGTTGCTGTTGCTGTTGAAGAAGCAAGCAAATAAATAACAGTTTTATTTAAAAAGCCTTAAGCGCATAGCTTAAGGCTTTTTGTTTTAGTCTTTGCGGTTAGTATAAATTACTACAGAACAAGCAGGAATGACATCAAACAAATGGTCTTTTACATCAAAGGTTTTATCAATACCTGCAAGCTTACCGCGTTCATCCGGAACGGTGATATATCCGCCAAACATATGGCGGTTAAGTTGCTGGTTGATATCCTTTTTAAACTCAAGGTCAATTGCTTTTGCCGTAATTCCGGTATTTGCAACCGCAACGGTTATTATGCCGTCTTCGTTAGTGAGCATTGTATAATACAGCTCGCGGCCTACCTTAAAATCGGTTTCAATAGTTTGATTTAGCCCTTTTACATATCGTCCGAACAGTCCCACGGCATAATATTCAATATGCGGAACGTAGCTGTATTTTAAATCGTTTGCCATACCGGTGCAATGAACGCCGTCGCGGAATTCCACCGTTTCGGAATGAGAATTAGGCCACAGCTGATCAAATATCGACCAATATGAAATGCCGTAAATGTGATGCTTAATGGCCGCAATAGCATTATTTACAACCAGCGGTCCCTGATGGCGGCGCTTGTCAAGAGGAAAGTCTTTTTCGCCTACAAACAACTCATCCGAAAACAGGTTTTTATCACATCCGTTTTCGCGAATTAAACTCTGCAAATTTTTAAAAGCCACATCAAGAAAATCATATGCGGCATCCGGTATTGACGCGCAATCCATAGGGTTCATTCCTGTAATGCCAAAGCCGGTATGAGAAGAATAGATATCAATCATATTCTTGTCAGGTATATGCTTAAGGACATAATCGAGCAGTATTTTCGACTTGTCGGTTGAGGATATTGGCGACTGATTTGGTCCTATAATTTGAATCTTATCGCGAAGCCCGTGTTCTTTAAGCTTTTGGTTTAATCCTATTACCATTTCAACATAGTCTTGAGACCATGTAGGGAATGTATAGAGGTTCCAACGTGGTTCTGTGAAGACAAGTGCATATTTTACATTATCAAGTCCGCGGTCAAAGAATGCCTTAATTCCCTGCGATACCCATTCTCCGTACCGCAGTGAAGCCTTTTTAATTCTAATTTCGTGGTCATTAAGTCCGGTAAAATCAACGCCGTCACTTTCGCCGTAAAAGTCTTCGCCATCGCCGCGCAGATATTTATGATCTCTATACCATACATACGGAAGCTCGTCAAAAGCATAATAATCAATTAGCCAGCCACAGGTTAAAATAATATCAATGCCTCTGTCTTTAACATCCTTGGCCGCTTTGTACATGGCACGCATATTTTCGCTTTCCCAGTTCCAACCGCAAAACTCTTCATCTTCGGGCGCCGCCCAAGTCGAACGGAACATTGATCTTACTGCAGTTATGCCGATATGTTCAAGCCTATCCATTTCGTCGTCTATCATTTTTTGGGTGTATTGCCTGCCGGCGTCATCTTTCATGTACGCGGTTAGATGATAAACGCCCATATTCATGGCGCTTATGGTTTCACCGTAAATTCCTTTATCATTATATACAGGCAAAGCATAAATGCTATCGCTTTGTTTTGCAAGCTCTGTTATTTTATTTACCGTTTCTTCATTTTCAACAAATTGCTCGTCTTTTACCTTGTTATTAACTATTTCCATTAAAACATCTAAAACGGAAGAAGTTACATAATACGAATAAAGTTTTTTGCCGTTAGATAGTATAGCATAAGGCTTAAATAAAATCTTTTTATCGACTTTATCGTCGGCAATACCCGTAACAAGAATACTTTCGCTGCCGTCTACAGTAACTCCTTTAAACGGACCGTTTTCAAAACCGACTTCTACGCCGAGTTCTTTAATATTTACATCGGTAAAGTCAGAAAGAAGCTTTTCTCTATCTATTTCAAGCTCGTATTCAAGGCCTACGCCGTCGTCGTTATTAATTTTTACAGAATTTACGGATATTCCTGCCGGAACATCAAGGCAAGCACTTCCGTCATCTATTGAAGCTTTATCATACAATACAATATCATCAAGATAGATCGGTGCAGTTTCATGATTGGCGGCAGAATACTGAATTGCAAGTTTAACTTTACTATATTGTTTTGAATTAAATTCGAAATCAACCCTTGTCCACCTATCGTGAACGGTTTTAATTCCGCTATCTACAAAGCCGTCATAATAATCAAATTTATATGGCAAACCAAGGCCTTCCCACCATTCACCGTTGCAGGCTGTCATTTCACTTTCGGGATTGGCTACGCAAACATAGTTAATAAGAGGGGTTTTTCTGCTGTTTTCATCTGATTTAAAATAATAATAAAAACTGAAAACATAATCGGTATGCGGCTCTACATCGACAAATTTCATAAGAATAGTATTTCTAAAGTCGCATTTTAAACACTGCTTACCGCTGTGAGACATTTCATCCGTTACGTTACCGTAGGTTTTAAACGCATCGGAAGCATACCAGCCGTCGTGATACCACTTGTCCTGCATCGTATAAATATAACGGTCTTTAACCATATATTCAAACGACCCGTTATTGATTTTGCTTTTTACAGTTTCGCTTTTTGGAGCAACTGATATACATTGCTTAATACTTAATGAGTTTTTTTGATTGGTCAGTTTAACAGTTTTCATATTATCATCCCCGCATGTTTTTGCACAAGCATTATATCATTGTTCAACGACAAATAAAGGCTTAAAATATAAAGATTTTTAAGCCTTGTATTTAAACCCTTAAAAGGATAATTCAATTGTCGGAGCATTAAACGCTTCTACACGTACAGACGCTAATGCATTTTCTTTAAAATACATTTTAACCTTTCTTGTTTCGCCTTCTTGAAGGAAAAAAGCATTGTCATCAAGCACAAAAGGTGTATCCTCTTTTATTTCAAAAATTACAGGATACGCGGGTACATTACCTATGTTTGTAACCGTAATTTCATATACTGAATCGCTGATTTTTGAGATGCCGGCTTCAAGCGTGGTTGGATGAGCTCTAAACTGATCAATTTGTCTTGTATTGCTTTTATCGTATACAAGATTTTTTTCCAAGCCGCTTCTAAACTCTTCTGCAAAAGCCTTATCTTTAAATATGGTCGGGCATTTGGGTTTATAAAGCTTCCTTGAAAAAACTCCGTCTTCCTTAAGTGTTACATCAATAAAGAAGAACTTACCGAAAAACGCGCGCGGTATTTTAAAGTCTTTAAAAGAAACCTTGGTTTTATAGTTAGACGAAAGTACTTCTTGGCTGTCCTCAAAAATCGCATTAAGCTCCGGATCGTAAATTTTTACGCTTAGTTTTAATGCTTTTTTTAAACAATTGTGATTAATAACCGAAAACTTTAAAGGTACGGTTTCGCCGGTCAAATAGGAAATTTCTTTCAAAGATAATACGGCCGTTATATTCTCGTATGCTTTTTTTAATCCGTAGTACTGGAACAGCGGATATTCCGCGGCATCAACTGTTTGGCATCCAACGGAAATAAACTGCCTTGAAAAACACCATGGCATTATGCCGCCGGTTTTCGGGAAGTTTTCAACAGCAAATTCGCACATAAATTGAAAATACTCATATGTGGCTAATTGAGTACCATAGCAGATTGACTGAATATCGCCTTCATCTATATTTAATATTTGCGTAGCACGATCGGTCATTTTACTTATGTGTTCAAAATCGTTTTCTACTATATGATTAAACAATTCCGGACGGTTTTTTATATAGTCCTCGCTCAGCCTATTGCTTTTACCCTTAAGCTCATGTCCGCGGACAACCTTTTTAAGCGCTTTATAACTTGGAAAGCTATTTATTCCGGTCTCACCTATAAACGGCATTTCACCGTACATTTTGCGATATCTTGTTGGCTCCATATTTTTATAAATATGTGCGCTGCCGCCAAAAGAAGTTGTATCGTAATAAGGCTTGCTTGGATCTAAAGTCGTGGTAGTTTGCCTGATTTTTCCGGCGGCCGCCGCATTATCAACGTGATAAGGATTAAATTCATTACCGCCGCAATAAACAGATAGCGACGCGTGATTTCTAATTCTGTATACGTTAGCCGATACAAGGCTGTCTAAAATACGAACATCCCAGTTTTTGGTGGTCATGTCGGTAATAAACGAGTCCTGCCAAACCATAATTCCAAGTTTATCGCACTGGTCATAAAAATAATTGGTTTCGTAAATCGACTGGCCGCCCCAAACTCTTATAAAACCAATGTTGCAATGCGTAATAAGCTTTAAATACCAGTCATATTTATCTTTTGAAAAATCAAGCATAAAGTCGGTCGGCTGCCAGTTGATGCCTCTTATAAATAACGGCTTTCCATTTATTATGAATTTATATTTTTGGCGATCATATGTATATCTTTCGCTTTCGGTAAATGCGGTTTCTATAGTTTTTATGCCGTAATTAAATTTATGAGTATCCAAGACCTTGCCGCTTTTTGAAAGCTTTATTTCAACACTATATAAATGCGGTTCGCCTAATAAAAAAGGATACCAAAGCTTAGGATTTTTTACGGTAAATTCTTTTTCAATATACTGATTATCATAATATTTTGGATTTATTCCGCTTGCGGGATAATCAAGCGGATTTATAATTTCTGTATCACTATATAATACCCCGTCTTTATCCTTAAGCGATATTGAAAGTTCCAATTCTTCATTAAGTTTTTTACCGGAAACACCGCCGTCGAATGCAAAGGTATAGTCGCATGGACCCTCGTAGTAACCGCGGTTTACTTCAAGCTCGTCGAACAGTTCGTTTGTTATTTCTGCTGTTAATTTAAGCGTTGCGCTGTTTTTGCCTATTTTTAAGGTTTGTAAATACGGGCGCGAAATATGGACTTTATTTACAAACTCCAACCTAATATCGTTCCAAATTCCGTGGTTTACAAAATCGCCGTTATTGAGTTCACTTTCACCCGTTGGCCCCCACGCCATTATAATATCACTTTTGCCATTTTTGTTCCAAGGGTCGAAATCTATTTTATTAAATACCGGCGATTTAGCTACAATTACAATCTCATTTTCTTTAGAAAAATAAAGCTTTTTAGTTATATTTACATACGGACCTGCCGCTCCGCCGATATGCCGACCGATAGGTTTTCCGTTAATAATTATTTCTGTATAATAAGATGCACCGTCAAAACAAAGAAAAACGTCTTTTCCCTTTGCATAAGAAGGCACAGAAAAGTTCTTTTTAAAATAGAACACCTGATTGCGAACATCTTTATATAAGGCACTGTTTGTACCAATATAATAATCGGGCAATATTTTTGATTCTTTTAAAGCTTTGTAGGTTGAACACGGAAGATTTGCCTTGTAAATATATTCAACCTTATCAAGGGGTTTTTCTTCGTCGTAATAATTATAAGAGAACTCGCCGTTTAAAAGCATTTGGTCCTCGCGTTTATCAATATAAAAGCTTCTGTTTAAATCTTTTAATGCCATAAGTAACACCTCGTGTAAAGTATAGTTTAGCGATTAATAAAAATCAATAAATTTCATATTGTGAAATGTGTTGATTTTTTATATCCATTGCAATATAATGTTTTGCGGTGATGCAAATGATTAGCTCCGTAAAAAAAGCAATGGATATATTAAATCTTTTAGCCGAAAACGGAGAAAACCCCGTAAAACTAAAAACAATAGCCGAAAAAACAGCAATTAACAAGGCAACCTGCGTACATATTTTAGATACTTTAGAAAGCGGCCATTATGTTGAAAAGGTTTCCCGACTTGATGGATACAGAATAAGTTTCGGCACATTTTATCTTACGCGGTTTGGCGGCTACAGGCACAAAATAAGCGATGTAGCGCACCCGGTTTTATTATGGCTTAACAAAAAAACACACAAAAGCACCGGAATGCAGGTAATATCTAACGGCAAGCGAGTTTGCATTGACTATATCGCAGGCGACATGCCGTTTTCAAAAAACGGTGAAAACATAATAATTAACGGGCTATACAATGCGTCTTCCGGCAGGCTGTTACTTAGTTTTTTAAATGATTTTGAAATAGAAGAAACCGTATTAAAATACGGTCTACCCAAAAAAGAAGATTGGGATATTAAAGATATAGACGATATGAAGCGAAAGCTGAGTATTATAAGAAAAAACAAATTCTGCGAAACTGTTTTTACGATTGATGGTACTCCCCATTGCGGATATTCAATGCCAATAATTGTTAACGGGAAATGCGTTGCTGCCGTAGGAATAGCCGGATACTCAAAAGCCACGGCAGAAGAACAGAATTATTTAAAAAAAGCGGTAACGGAAATAGGCCGCAGATTAAAATTTGGCGGAGATAAATAATGGTTTTTATATTTATTGGCATTGCGGCATATTTGTTGCAAAATTTTTCGAACAAAATTTTCATAAGAAATTTCAAAGGTGAAAACACCTACCAAAATGTTTTATCTTTACTTTTTACAACACTTATTTTTGCCGTTATAAACGGAATTTCTTTTTTACCGACCGCGTCGTTTATTTTAAGTATAGTTTACGGCATATGTTATTTTGGCACTATTTGGTGCTTAGTAAAATCGTTTAATACGGGCGTTCTTGGAATAGCAACCATAATTTGCAATATGGGAAGGCTTTTATCGACATTTTTCGGCATAATAGTTTACCATAACAAATGCAACATTTTTACAATTATCGGTATGATTTTAATGTTGACGGTAATGATACTCTCTAGTCCCTTAGGCGAAAAAAGCGACAATAAAAAAGGCTACGGCTGGTTTTTCTTTGCGCTTGGCTCTGCAGCTTTTAACGGTATTCTCGGAATTATAAATACAGTAGTCACTACTGAATACAAAGATGTTTCAAGCCAAAAATTTTTGCTGTGGGGCTTTGTGTTTGCAACAATTGTAGGCGCTATATTCCTTTCAATAGAAAAATCCAAAACAAAAACCACTCCGGATTGTATAAAAAAGCCTCAGAAGTGGGCGCTTTGCAGTTTAGGGTGCGCAGTTGGTAACGCAGGCGGAAACTTTTTTATAATGAAAGCTCTTGAAACCGGCACATCTTCGGGAATAGTTTTTCCGGTGCAAACAGGTTTATTATCACTGCTTTTATGGGGAATGTCCTACTTTGTATTTAAAGAAGTTAAAGCCACTCCGCGAAATCTTGTAGCCTTGTTTTTATGCATTGCCGGAATTATTTTAATAAGCATATAAAAAAACGCGAAGTAAAACTTCGCGTTTTTAATTTAAATTTCTATTCCTGTCCAACCTGCTAAATACTTTGCAAGATGAGAGGCATCTTTATCATCAATATTGCCGTCTTTATTCACATCAGCATGTTCTTTGTTGCAGTAAACATCCCATCCGGCTAAATATTTTCTAAGCGTTGAAACGTCCTTATCGTCTACTGCACCATCGGCGTTAATGTCGCCGGCTGCTGTGCCTAAAAACACATTGGTTACATCAAAATTCTCAACCTTAAGGCTTACAATATCGACTTCGCCATTATAACTGTAAACAGCCTTATATGTGCCGGGATAAACATTTTTAAAGCTGAAATTTTTCGAAGAATATTCGGCCTCGTAATCAAGTTTTAACACAGGCGTATCACTTATAGCATCAAGCTTTATTATTTCGTCATCTATGTTTTCGGGATAAAGATACAACGCCCGCGCCGAATTAGAGCTAACAGTGCCGCTTACAGTTTTTGTTGCCGTATTATTCCAATCTATATACATAAGTTTAGCATAACCAAACTCGACATAACCGTAAGAATATCCGCCATTAACGTGTATTCCTGCGACAATATTGCTAATATTGTTTTGATACCACGAATAAACATCGCTTTCATTTCCAAGATACAAAAAAACCGCCCGGTCATTTTTAAACAACGGCACTATACTATTTACCGACAACTCGTTTACAACAGCTTGTTTTTTATAAAAGTAGTTTTGACTTAAATCATAATCTGTCGGAAATTCAAACGACAACCCGTAGAACTGGTGATCCACCGATATTAGGCTGTACGGAAGATTAAAATACGTGTACCAAATTCCGGCTTCCCCCTGGTCGTCCCATGTAACATCAACGTAAGTATAAACATCGTCAATTAAAACCAGGTTCCAAGCATGTTCTTCCAGCAGTTTAGTAGTGGGATTGTATGATTGACCCGCAACCATACAGCTTTTTATGCCTGCAAAAGCAAGAAGATACTGGAATGCTTTTGCATAACCTTCACATACGGACTCGTGTAATACTAATGCTCCATATATGTCATATGCATGATCATTCTCAATATAATTGATACTTAAAGCAAGATAATCATGAATATAAAGCTCTTTATCATAATCGTTATCGAATTTGTCAACAACCATCATAATATTGTTTACTACTGAATCAATTTCTGCTTTGGCCTCTTCGACTTCAGATTTTGACATCTTATAAGTAAGGTCAGCTTGTAAAACAATTTCTTGATTATTACTGATCATATAAGAATAGCTAAAGTTGTAATCAAAATAAAACGCCCATGGATTATCCCACAAAAAACATTGATAATGTTGCTCAAATCTTCGGGGCTAAGCTTATAGCTTTTACTGAATTCGACTGAATCTTCCATTTGTTTAACTGCATTAGATAAAGCTTCGTAGCCTTTTATTAGATTTGATCCGTTTTCAAAATTAAGCAACTGATTTTTATAATATAAATTACTGTCTTCGGTGTATTGCAATGCAAAAGCGCTATTTGACAAACATAAAACCAATACAGCGCTTAATACAAATGATAATGTATTTTTAAAAGATTTCATACATTTCACCTACACTTTTTTATATCCTAATTCTTCTAATTTTTTAACAACCGCCTTTGCCATAGAAGCAAATCCACTGTCGTTCGGGTGACACATATCAACCGTGGCGGTTTGTTCTATAAACTCGTCTATTAACTTAGTACCATCTAAAAATGCAACATTTTTATCGCCGTTTTCTACTGCATTTTTATAAGTTTTAAAAATAATATCGCGCCTTAAAAGTGCATTGCCTAAAAGTGTATGCTGTGGGCGGGACATAATTAACACCGGAATATCAGGATGCTTTTCCCTTATCTTTTTAAACATTTTTTCGTGGGTGTTTTCCAGCTCTTCTGCGCTTGAGGCGTTATAATCATAGTCCATAACAAAACAACGCATATCTAAATTACTGATATACTCGGCAATGGCATCCTCGCCTTTTGCGCCGCCGGAAAAGCCTAAATTTAAATAATCGGTATCAAAATATCTTGATACAATTGCAGGATAACAAGTTCCCGGTCTTGACGCTGCAGAGCCTTGTGTTATGGATGAACCGTAAAAAACAATCGGCTGTTCGTATTTATAAGGTCTTGGCGCCGAAATTTTAGAGCCTTCTTTTAATCCGATAAACACCTTGGTAACACTGCTGTATAACGGCAGATTTACTGTTACAAGCCGCTCGGTTTTACTGTAAAAATCCACTATGCCCTCGTATCCGTCTTCATCTTTAAGCTGAGGCGCAATTTGACCTTTAAAAACTTGCTTGTTGTTTTCTTCGACATATATATCAATACCGGCGCTGCCGAGTAAAGACATATTAGAGGTTTTTGTTAGCCAATCGGACTTTATTACTACCGCTACATAATCGCTGTCGGTAACAAAGCGAATTCGTCCGCCGGAAGTGGAAGTATGAAATGCTTTTACCGTTTCACTAACGGATTCGGCCACGTTTAGCGGCAGTCTTTTAAATTTGTCCCCTTCTCTTTTTACTCCACGTATTTCAAAGGGCGCTTCTTCGGCGTCAAAAAGCTTCAAGTCTTCACGCTCGATCTTTGTGACAACTTTAAAATTTTTATCGAATTTTGCTATGTCTTTCATAAAGATCCCCGCTCACTTAACAATTTTTTTACAAGTTTTATCGGCAGCCCAACAACCGTTAAAATATCGCCATCAATTTTTTCAACAAACTTTTTTGCTCCTTGTTGAATAGCATATGAACCGGATTTGCCCATTGGCTCACCGGTATTAACATAGTCCCATATTTCAGCGTCGGTCATTTTTCTAAAGGTAACAAATGTTTTGTCACTTTCGGTAATTGAAGCTACCTTTCCGTCTTTAACATCAAAAACCGAAACGCCTGTTACAACAAAATGAGTATCGTTCGACAGTCCCTTTAACATATTAAAAGCGTCTTGCTTATCTTTAGGCTTTTCTAAAATTCTACCCTTATGGCATATTACGGTATCGGCGGAAATTATTGTGCAGTTTTGATAATCGGGATTGTCAATTACGTCTGCTAAAACTGCTTTGCCTTTTAAAACTGAAGTTTTTTTAGCGTAATCATCCGCATCTTTATAGTCTGTAATATTTTCTTCAGCGCCGGATACAATTTGTTCAAATGTAAATCCCGCTTCTTCTAAAAGCTCTTTTCTCCTTATTGAACCCGAAGCCAAAATTATTTTTTTGTTTGGGTCCATCTTATTCTTCCCAATTGTGCCAAACGCCCTGAACATCGTCGTTATCTTCTAATGAATCAATTAGTTTTTCCATGCGCAAAGCCGCATCTTCATCTAAAGATACAGTATTTGAAGGTATATATTCGATTTCGCAAGATAGAATTTTCGCGCCGCCTTTTTCGAGGGCCTCGCTGACTTTGCCTAAATCGTTAGGTCCGCATATAATCTCGTACGCTTCTTCAACTGTATTAAAATCGTCCGCTCCTGCGTCAAGAGAAAGCTCTAAGCAGGCGTCTTCATCCATACTGTCTGCAGCTACCAAAATAACTCCCGAGCGTGTAAACATGAACATAACAGAACCGCTTTGGCCCATGTTTCCTCCGGATTTATCAAAGTAATGGCGCAAATCACCGGCTGTGCGGTTACGGTTGTCGGTAAGTGTTTCAACAACTACTGCCACGCCGTTAGGGCCATATCCTTCGTATACTATTTCTTCGTAATTGTTAGAATCGCCTTCACCGGCAGCTTTTTTAATTATCCTATCGATATTATCGCTCGGATAATTGTTTGCTTTTGCTTTTGCTATACAATCCTTTAATTTAGAATTTACATTCGGATCAGGACCACCTTGCTTTACAGCTACAGCAAGTTCCCTGCCAATTTTAGTAAAAACCTTAGCGCGCTGCTGATCGGTTTTTTCTTTTTTTCTTTTAATTGTGCTCCATTTAGAGTGCCCAGACATAAATTTCACCTCATAAAATTATACCAATTAATTTTATCATATATAGTATGTTTTTTCAATAGAAAACGATTAATTTAAGTAATATCTATTGACATTTTACCTTTAAAAACCTATAATATTTAATGCTAAAAATATTTGGAGACGTATCGAAGTGGTCATAACGGGGCTGACTCGAAATCAGTTAGGGAGCGATCCCCCGCGAGTTCGAATCTCGCCGTCTCCGCCAAAAAAGACTCAGTTACACTTTTGTGTGGCTGAGTCTTTTCAGTTTGTGGTGAGATTCGAACAGGACGGTTTTTCCAAAAGGAAAAATTGCAATCTTCCAGTGGATGATTGCAAAGTCCGCGTGCGTGCCGAGGCGACAGTCGCCTCGGGCGAATCCCGCCGTCTCCGCCACAAAAAGGAAGTCTGCAAGCGGTTTTCGCCGTTTGCAGGCTTTTCTTACTATGTTAAAACGCGGGTCTTTTGATTCTCGCTGTTTTCTTACTTCAACTTCAGCGATTAAATTTTACCTGCAGTTGGCGAAAAAGCGGGGAAAAATTTTTTCAAAAAAATTTCGTTGTAACTATTGACATTACATCAAAGACGTGCTATAATGATGCCAAGATGAAACCACGGAGGTTACATCAAATATATTTTTGGAGGTATCCTACCATGACAAACAAAGAAAAAGCATTAGCCCTGATCGGCACGTTCGTATCCGGTGATCTGGAACTTGCAAAGTCTCTGCTCGCCCCCGAGTACAAGCAGCATAATCTCGCTTTCGGCACCGGCGCCGACGCTTTTATGGCGGCAGTCGCGGGACTGCAGCAGGCGCCTGTAAAAACCACCGTAAACAACATCCGTGCTTTTGAAGACGGCGAATGCGTCTTTCTTCAGACCGTCTACAATTTCGCGGGAGCCGGCGAACAGGTAGCGTTCGACGTGTTCCATTTTAACGCCGACGGCAAGATCGACGAGCACTGGGACAATCTTCAGAACGTCGCCGAGCCCAATCCTTCCGGTCACACCCAGATCGACGGTACGCTCCAGAAGAAAGACGTCGATAAAGAAGAGACCCGCCGCATTGTCTCAGGATTCGTGGGCGACGTGCTTCGCGGTGAACACCCCGAAAAGCTGACCTCCTACTACGACGGCGACAAGTACATCCAGCACAATATCTCCATCGCCGACGGTCTTTCCGGACTCGGCGCGGCGCTTGCGGCTATGGCAAAGCAGGGCATTTCGATGGTCTATGACAAGACGCACATGGTCCTTGCTGACGGCGACTACGCTCTCGCCTGCAGTGAAGGCTCTTTCGGCGGCGTGCCCACTACCTATTACGATCTCTTCCGCGTGGAAAACGGCTTTATCGCGGAGCACTGGGACGTGATGGAGACGCTTGCCGACAAAGATACGTGGCAGAATAATAACGGAAAGTTTTAATGTAACCGTTGAAATTACGACTTCTTTGTGGTATGATAACGGGTGGAGGCGAACAGGATGCAAATATCTTCAAGATTCACGATCGCTCTGCATATCTTCTCCTGCGTTGAGGTTTTCGGCAGTGAACGCAAGGTGACGAGCGATTTTCTTGCCGAAAGCATCAATACCAACCCCGTTATCATCCGCAAGATCCTAACGAAGCTCAAAAACGCGGGACTTATCACTGTGCAGAGAGGCACGGGCGGCATCGAAGTGACGCGGGACTTATCGGATATCACTTTTTACGACGTGTATGAGGCGATCGATCCGGTAGAGAACGGCGACCTGTTCCATTTTCACGAAAGCCCGAATCCGAAATGCCCGGTGGGCAGGAACATCCACGCATTGCTGGATGACAAGCTGAAGGATATACAGAACGCTATGGAAAATGAACTGAAGCGTTATACGCTTCTCGATCTGCAAAGCGGCATGGCGGAGCTTCTGGCAAAGGAAAGCAAATGACAAACGCCCCGGGAACGAAAACGTTTTCCGGGGCTTTTTACGGAGGAACTATGAACGCGGAAAAATATTTGAAATATCTCGTAGAAGAAATACACACCGCCGTCGTTGCCACGGTGGACGACGAGGGACTACCCGTCACCGCCGCCATTGATATGATGGACTTTGATGAAAACGGACTGTACTTTCTTACCGCGAAGGGCAAAAACTTCTACGACCGGCTGACAAAACGTGGATATATGGCGCTGACGGCGGTAAAGGGCGCGGACACGATGACGAGCGTCGCCGTTTCGGTGCGAGGCAAAGTAAAGGAGATCGGAGAAAGCTATCTTTGGCGCCTTTTTGAAAAGAATCCGTATATGCGTGACATCTACCCTACCGAAGAATCGCGCCGCGCGCTGACCGTTTTCAAGCTGTACGAAGGAAACGGCGAATGGTTCGATCTCTCGAAAAAGCCGATTGAACGCGCATCCTTCTCCTTCGGCGGGAGCGAGGCGAAGACAGAGGGCTATTTCATCACCGACGCCTGCATCGGATGCGAAACCTGCGGCACGGTTTGCCCGCAAAACTGCATCAATGCTGAAAGCATCCCCTATGTGATCGCCAAGGAGCACTGCCTGCACTGCGGAAACTGCATGGAGGCTTGTCCCGTCAGCACGGTGGAAAGAAGGTAATAACATGAATGAGAAATCAACACAGGATCAGCGACTTGACACGCTGGTAAAAGCGTTCAAGGCTGATTCCGTTCAATATAAAGATTTGCAGACGCCGACGGATACGGAGGGCAAGCGAAGAATACTTCGTTCGCTTATGAACATTCGTATGCCGAAAAAGCTGGACGATTCGCTACTGGCCGTACAGGATGAATACCTGCGGGAGCGTATTCGCGAAAACGGGATTGTCACGCTTTCGGAGATTCCCGTGATTCGGAATGGCATGTCAATCTGGCAGGGCGACATCACGAGACTTGCCGTTGACGCCATCGTAAATGCCGCCAACTCGCAGATGCTCGGCTGCTTCGTCCCGATGCACACCTGCATTGACAACTGCATTCACACCTTTGCAGGCGTTCAGCTTCGTGCGGAATGCGCCCGGCAGATGAAAGAGCTTCGGGACAAATACGGCGCGGACTACGAGCAGCCGACCGCCGTGCCTATGCTGACCGACGCCTACAATCTCCCCGCAAAGAAGATCGTTCATATTGTCGGCCCGATTGTTCAAGGAAGACTCACACCCGCGCTTGAAAAGGATCTTTCAGACTGCTATACAAACACACTTGACTTGTGCGCAAAAAACGACCTGAAAAGCGTCGCGTTCTGCTGCATCTCAACGGGCGTATTCCGCTTTCCGAACAAACGCGCCGCAGAGATTGCGGTCGAAACGGTCGAAAAATGGTTAAAAGAACACGACGGCGCGGTCGACCGGGTGATTTTCAATGTGTTCAAAGATGAGGACAAAGCATACTATGAAGAACTATTACACTGATCAGCCAAACGGCTATTTGGAATCTATACAAAAAGGGCTTCTTGCCGTGCGTTCCTTTGACCTTCGTGTTTCCCATGGGATCGGAACTCGCGACGAGCAGCTTGCTAAGCTGAAAAAAGAACTCGAAACGGCGGATGCTGTCGTTGTAGGCGCAGGTGCCGGTCTCTCTACCGCAGCCGGTCTGACCTATTCCGGCGAACGCTTTGAACGGTATTTTTCCGATTTTGAAGGAGCATTCGGCTTTCACGATATGTACACCGGCGGCTTTGTTGTGATGAATGCAGAACCGGAGGTTATGTGGGCATATTGGGCAAGAGACATTTACTTCAACCGTTATATCGACGCGCCGAAGCCTGTCTATCCCGAACTGCTGAAGTTGCTGAAAGATAAAGATTATTTCGTCATCACCACCAATGTCGACCATCAGTTTCAGCGCGCCGGTTTTGATAAGAAACGCCTCTTCTATACACAGGGCGATTACGGGCTTTTTCAAATTGCCGACGGCTCCGTCCCCGAGACCTACGACAACGAGGAGTGGACGATGAAGGCGATGGAAGCGCAGGGCTTCGTCAAAGACGAAAACGGTATTTTCACCGTGCCTGATAATAAGGCGATCAAAATGCGTATTCCGACAGAACTGATCCCGAGATCGCCTGATGGCGGTGCGGTGACGATGAACCTGCGATCCGACGATAATTTCGTCGAGGACGCGGGCTGGCACAAAGCTGCCGCCGCGTATTCGGATTTTATCCGCAGGCACGAAAATCTGCACATTCTGTATCTCGAACTCGGCGTCGGCTCCAACACGCCGGTCATCATCAAGTATCCCTTCTGGCAGATGACAAGAGACAACAGACAGGCAACATACGCTTGCTTGAATTACGGCGAAGCGTATTGCCCAAGAGAAATTGAAAAACAGGCAATTTGCCTCGACGGCGACACTGCAGATGTACTGTACGAGATTCAATAAAATGTACCTTTTTGCTTTTCTTAATATGTATGCCTACTATAATTTGCATGATGAATCAGCAGAACACTATAACAGATCACATCAAATTAAGAATCAAAATATAGTTGTCGGTAACTGCAGATTAGGATTTTGAAAGCCATGTAATGAACTTATATGAATGGAATGGTGACAGCGCTTGACGGTTATACTAAACCCGGCGTGATCAGCTTTATTGATCTTTACGCAAAAGTTAAACGCGCTTTTTAGAAGCGCGGCACTCGCTCGAAAAATAAAAGGTAAGAATAGCAAAATCGCATAGATGGCGCTTAAGTCCCACGCCGAGGGAAATGAGCTCTCGCAGTATAGCGCTTATTGCGGCACCTGAAAGAAAACGCATACTCTGTAAAACGAAGGCACACAAAGGGCGCATTCACAAAAGGAGAATAAGCCGCAAAGCGGGTCTTTTGCACCATAC
>CABUFC010000009.1 GCA_902490735.1 uncultured Oscillospiraceae bacterium | reverse complement strand
ATGGTGCAAAAGACCCGCTTTGCGGCTTATTCTCCTTTTGTGAATGCGCCCTTAGCCCTCTTTTTTGTTGTATAATTCGTGATAAATATCCGCAAGCTTTTTGCCGACAGACTCAATTGAACGCTCCTTTGCGGTTATGTAGCCGTTTTCAATTATTTGCCGGTTGTCGCCGGAAAGTGCGGTGTTTATTATTTTAACAAAATCGTCAATATCGTGACCTTTGTAGCAGTTAACACCGTCTTTCATCCAGCCATCATATACCGGTATATCGCGTGTTACGGTAAGTGTTTTACTTGAAAGCGCCTCTAAAATTACTATTCCTTCGGTTTCTTCCAGTGATGGAAAGAAGAACATACTTGCCCCGGAAAAAGCGCCTTCAAATACATTGCCGCTCATATAACCCGGGAAAATGCAGTTTTTAGGATGATCTGTTTTTATGGCGTTTCTAATTTTTCGCGGGATTAGCTTCGGATTGGTATATCCAAACCATATAAACTTAACTTCCGGCATTCTTTTTGCAACTTCTATAAAATCTAAAATGCCCTTTCTTTTTATCCAAAGGCCCGCAGAGACTACGCAGGCCTCGTTTTCTTTTAATGAAAAATAATCTAAAAACTCCTTGGTTTTTTCGTCCGACGGACAAAACTTATTTAAATTTACTCCGTTAGAAAGTGCGATTATCGGAACATTAACGCCATGGTTTAAAAGCAGACTTTTTGAATATGGCGTTGGCGTAATAACCAGGTCTGCGGAATTATAAAGCTTTTTTAAGTACCACTTTAAAAACCATGTGACTAAGTTTGAAAAAATAAAAGAATTTCTCGTGTCCTCCGGTGTTGAGTGCGCGTGGTAAATAATTTTTGCGCCTTTTTTGCGAGCTTTTTTAATTGTTGAAAGGCTTTTTACAAATATCGTGTTAATATGCAGAATGTCGTAATCGTCGTTTGGATCCATAGTGTATTCAATGCCGGCAGCATCAAGCGCCGCTTTTTGGTGTTCGGCGGCTTTTCCCACTCCCGACTGTTTAATGTTTTCATAATTTTCAAAAAACAAGCAAACCTTCATTTTAGTCTCCCCATATTATTTGTGATACTTTCCGTTGCCGTTAATTGTTGTTGCCCTGTAAATTTGCTCAAGTAGAATTATTCTAAAAAGCTTGTGCGGAAAGGTCATCGCCGAAAACGACAGTTTAATATCGGCGCGAAGCTTTACTTCGTCTGAAAGCCCGTAAGACCCTCCGATTACAAAATTATAAACCTCGCTTCCTAATAATAGCTCGGCAAATTGTTCACTTGATAAGCTTTTGCCCTCAATGCATAATGCACATATCTTGCCGCTTTTAATTGCCTTTAGTATTTTTTCGCCCTCGGCATTTTTTGCTTTTTCTATTTCGGCGAGTGTTGGATTTTCCGGCAAGAATTGCGGCGCAATCTCGGTAATTTTAAGCTCAACTTTGTTTGTTAAACGCTTTTCGTATTCTTTGGCTGCGTCTATAAAAAAATTTTCCTTAAGTTTACCAACAGCGATTATATTTATTTTTTGCATTAAAAATAAATCACCTCGTTGTCACTCGGTTTTGCAACGTATAACATATAGTCGATACCGTCACAAGCACCGATATTCATAAGCGAAGCCGTCGCGGCGCTTCTTGCAAGCGCCGGCAGGTTGTTTTGTTTAGACAAATGCCCCAAAATTATTTTGGTGGTGCCGCTTTGCACAAATTTTGGAAGCTCGGCAGAGCTTGCTCCGTTTGACAAATGCCCGTATGGTCCTAAAATCCGTTGTTTTAAAAATGGCGGATAACTTCCCTTTTGAAGCATTGTTATGTCATGATTGCTTTCAAAGTAAATCACATCGGAATTTAAAAGGTTTTCTCGAACTTCGTCACTTACAACGCCAAGGTCAGTGCAAACCGAAATCTTTTTGTCCGCGAATGTAAATGAATACCCCAGCGAGCCTAAGCAGTCATGGCTTGTTGAGAAAAAGTCGGCTTTTACAAAATCAAGGTTTTCGCTTCCGGCCACCTTTAGTTTGGCAATGGGTGCCACCTTGTCCGTATCGGCAAGCGCTTTTAAGGTGGCGGCACTTGCAATTACAGGCACATTTAGTTTTTTAGTTAAAGTTTTAAGCGCGCTTATGTGATCGGTATGAGTATGGGTTATGTAGATTGCGCGAATGCTGTTTAAGTCAAAATCGCGATCGTTTAGCGAATTTATTAAATATTTTGCGTTAGTTCCTGCGTCGACTAATATTGCTTCTTTGCCGTATGATATTATCACGCTGTTGCCGCTGCTCGACGACGCGAGCGGACAGATCTTAGCCATTTTTGCCTCCTATTGCGCTTTAAAATAATTCAGTATGCCGGCTGCAAGTGCGTCGGCGCATTTATTGTTAAATTCATCGGTGGTTATCTTTTGAAGCTCGTTTGCGTTAGTCATAAATCCGTTTTCGGTAAGAACAAACGGCATTGAAGAAATTCTTGACAGATAAAATACGTGCGATTTTACACCGCTCCATTTTGTAACGGTGTATAGGTTTTGCGCCGCAACTGCGTTATAAACCTTGTCTGCAGGCGTCTTCGTCCAGGCGTTAAAGTGATATGCGTTAAATGCCGAGGGCTTAGCTGATTCACTGGCATTCCTGTGGATGGAAATACCAAAGTCCGCCGCAGAATTTCTAACGCGCCGTATTCTTTCGGCCTGTTCCATGCTTTCATCGGAAGTTCTTGTCATAATAACCGTGGCGCCCATATTTTGAAGCCGCGTTTGAAGTTTTTTGGCAAGTATTAAATTAAGCTCCGATTCTTTTATGGTTTTGTTTTTATTGTCTTTAACGGTAGCGCCGTAATCACTGCCGCCGTGACCTGCGTCAACGCAAATTCTAATGCCGGAAAGGCTGTTGCCGGAAACGCTTTGCGGATTTAAGAAGGAAATGCGCAGATTATTGTCCGCGGTGTATGTAGCGGTATATCCGTAAAAACCACCGGTTTTTTTAAGATGAAATCTCAGCACATAACCGTCGCCGCTTTTAATGGTTTCAACCCTTGAAAACAGCGGATTGTTTCCAATTGCCGAAGTATTTGAAAGACTGGTCGCATAGTGAAGTTTAAGCTCTATATATGTGAAAGTTACTTTAGAGATAGTATAATCTTTTGCCGCGATGTTGGTATAGCTTTGAGGTAGCACGTCAAAGCCAATCGGCATTCGGTAGGGTGTTGTTATATTAATAACCGTATAGTGGCCGGATGTTACGCAGTTGTTTACCGAAACATCGGTGCCTTGAGGTTTTTTGGTTTTAGGTGAAAGACTAACATTTTTTGCATACACCCTTACGCCGCAATCCATCTTGTAATAATATTGTGCGCCGTTGTAAATTTTAGTGTCCGATACATAGTCGGTTGTGCCTTTAGGAAGATATGCATTTTTTGGGTTCGAGTAATCGTCGGTAGTGGTGCCGGTAAAGGTTTCGGCATATTCTGCGGTAACGGTGGCAAGCGTCCTGGTGCCGGCCACAACAGGCTTTGCCGAAGAAGCTGTGCTTGATGGAGCCGCTGAGCTTGTTTGCGAAACTACCTTTTTTATTGTTATTTTTCCGCTTGACATGCTTCCGCTTTGCCCGTTATATGTTGCTTTAAAGGTAATTCTTCCGAGATGCTGGGTTTTAGCGGTAGACGCCGGCATAGTAAACGATCCGGCAAAATCGGCAAAATCGCTATCGGCAACGTCCAAATGCTCTTCACTGCTTGCAACCCTTGTAAGTGTTATGGTGTTTCCGTTAAAAGACGCTTTTACTGCGGCGCCGGCGCGAGCAACGGCTTTTACTACAATTTGTGTGCCGCCGTCAAGAGTTAGAGCGCTGCTTGGCGAAATATTTTTAATTACAATATATTTGTAGGTGATTTTTAAAGTTTTGGTAGTTCCTTTATGGGAGAAGGTAAATTTGTTAACCCCCACCTTTAAAGACTGCTGGTAAGAAAAATAGCCGTCTTTGGTGCGCTCTACTGCTTTGCCGTCGACCGTTAAAGCAAATTGCGGATCGCTTGCACCCGATATCGCAATAGAAGACTCCGTGCAGGTTGCGGTAAGGTCCTTGGGAGATGAAAAAGTAAGCCCTTTTGGTGTGTAGCTTTTTAGGTTGCCAACCATATATTTAAGTGCGGTGTCTGCGGCGCCGGTGGTGTCTTTAACTAAGCTTGTTAAACTGTCAAAACAAAGTATACCGTCGCCCGAATCCGCCAAAACCATAAGCTCACGCGTAAGCTGGTCGGGGTTTTTATATTCTGTCTGTATCTTACTGCTGTAAAGCATAAAGCCTGTCCTTGTGTTTGAAGAACTTGCGGCATCGCAGTAGGCTTGTACCATTTCGGCAAAGGGAAGTACGGCGCTGTCTGTTGCGCCAAGGTTTTCTACAATTACGCAGTCAAAAAATTCAGAAGCGATTAAATCGGCGGTATCTACGCCGCCTTTAGCAAGACTTTTGTGTGCTGCAGCATCAAAAGCGCCTTCGGCAAAAAGGCCGAGATATTTTTGCGAGGTCTCTTTTTTATAGTTCATGACAAAGGCTTTAATTTTACCCTTGTTTATTTCGTAATTGAATTCTTCAAAGCTTTTATCGTATCCAGAGGATAAATAATCCGAGTATTCTGCGCCGCCAAGGCTATTTGCAATATTTTTAATAAACATACCGCTAATGCCGCTAAGGTTTGCAGTGTTTACCATTGTTTTTAAAAGGTTTTCGTCTTGAATTTTGTATCCGCTTACATCTAAAACGCCAAAAAGCTTTAAGCTTTGTCTTTGGGCGGCGTTTATTGCAGCAGATAAAAGCTCGTCTGACAAAACGTCATCTTTATAGTTTAAATCTAAATAAACAGTGTTAAACCCAAGTTCGCGTGCTTTTAAAAAAGAGGCATAAATACTATTTGCATTAAGATCGGGGAAATCGCTTTCGGCTTGTAGTGCAATGCCGTTAAAACTCTCTGAATTTTCGTTTATGATTATTTCGCTTTCGGCGGTTTTTACGGGCATATCTGCAGCAAGTACAGGGACTTCATCGCTTTTTTTTAAAAGGGTGTTAAGCGCGTTTTGCCCAAGCGGCGTAACAAACACGCCTAAAGCCGTTACTAAAACTATAGAAATCACAATTATTATGGGCGTAAGAAACCTGGGGCGCCTTTTTCTCATGCGTTTAAAACGCGAGGTTTCGCTCTTTGCTTTTTGCAATATTTCTAATTCTTTTTCAGGTCTTTTTTGCATTGTTAAATCACCGATTTTAAATTATTGCGGTTAGAAGTGTTTATGCCGGCGGTGCTAAAAAAGCTGTCGTAGTCAAAAATGCAAAAGCCTCTATAAAGGCCGCCTAATATGCTTTTTGCATCCTGAACTTCGCTTTTTAAAATTACGGTATTGGTCTGCCACTCGGTGCTGCCGCCATCTACGGTTCCAAGCTTATATGCGCCAAGGCCAACCACCAAATCACAATAACTGTTGGTTATTATTTTTTTCCATTCTTCTACTAAGTTTTTATAACGCACATAGGCTATTGAATGGTTATATCCGTAATAAATTTGAGGTATGCAGTAATCCATATAGCCGGAAGACGAACCCCAAAGCGAAACAGCGGCATACAGTTCTGAAATGTTGTTATTTATATTTCCGGCAGGACTGATTCCGAATTTGATTTTTGAGTTTACGTTTTTTACAGCGCTGTAAATGCCGCGAACAAGTGTGTTTATATTGTTTGTGCGCCAAGAGGCAAGCGAGGCTCCGCCACCTAGCTTTTTGTAAGCTGTCGCGTCAAAAGAAGATGCGGTTGTAGGATAAAAATAGTCGTCTATATGTAAAGCGTCCACCTTGTATTTTTGTGCTATTTCTTTGGCGCCGTTAATAATTAAATTTCTAACTTCGCTGTAAGCCGGATTTAAATACCAGCAGCCGCTTACCTGTACAACATAATCGCCTTTTTTTTCGAGATACCACTTTTTGGTTTGCCATTTTGACGAAGTTGCCTCCATATAATTTGTTGCGGCAAGCCGCAAGGGGTTAAACCAAGCGTGAAAAGAAAGGTTAAGCTTATGCGCCTCTTCTACCATTATAGCTGTAGGATCGTAATTCGGCGCTTTGTCAACCGTGCCGGTAACAAAATACGACCAAGGATAATACGAAGAGCTGTAAAAAGCATCACCGTTGGGCCTTAGCTGTACTATAACCGTGTTAAAACCGTAATCCTTTATTTTTTTCATCATAGTCTTAATACGGCTTCTAAAGGTTGAAGAGCTTGTGCTGAATAATGGCTTTAAATTCCACTGAGAAATCCACATGGCTCTCATAGGCCTTGAGTAATAAACGGGCGAATACGAGGCACCGCCACCGGAAGATGCGACGGGCTTTGAAGATGCTGCGGCCTTAACTGAAGATGACGACGCAGTTTTAGAGGATATACTGCTTTTAGCGGATGACGGTTGCGTTTTACTTCTTATGCTTACGCTTGCAGAATTTGAAGAATTATCAATTTCAGTTGAAGAAGAGCCTTCGCTTGAAGCTTCTTCTGTTTTAGAAGAGTCCGAAAAAATCTCGTTTAAAGAATCGGTTTCCAAAGTATATATTGCATTGCCGTCTGCGGTATTAGCGCCTTCGGGCAGGACAATATCGCCGTTTTGCCCGCAAGAGCAAAAAACGGCCATAATTAATAATACAGAAATAAAGTTTAGTAAAAAAGATTTTTTCATAGATTCATTTTAATACAGAAAGACTAATAATTCAATTTGTAAAAATAGGAAAACTATTTCTTAAAATTAATCTTTTTTAAGACCCAAACAATAATTGCAATTATGCCCATTACAACAAAAATTCCAAGCATGCTTTGCCACATAATCGTTAGGGAATTTAAAACGGCACTGTCTAATAAAAAGTTCATATTTTTCTCCTTAAAGAAGCCCCGGCACAAGGCTTAAAACTATGCCGCCCGCAAGAACGGAAGCAATTTGACCTGATACGTTTGCACCCACCGCGTGCATTAAAATGTGGTTTTGATCGTCTTCGGCAAGCGCCATTTTAGATACAACTCTTGCAGACATCGGGAAAGCCGAAATGCCTGCGCCGCCTATCATGGGGTTTACCTTTTTCTTCATAAAAAGATTTAAAAACTTTGCAAACATAACGCCTGCGGCAGTATCGAATACAAAAGCCGCAAGGCCTATAAAGAGAATAAGAAGTGTATCTACGCGCAAGAAAATATCTCCGCGCATACTAAAGGATATTGTAATTCCAAGCACCAGGGTTATAAGGTTTGCAAGCACGTTTTTGGCCGTTTCGGTTAAAGAATTTAACACGCCGCACTCGCGAAGCAGGTTTCCAAACATAAGCATTCCAACCATCGAAACGCTTGCAGGAGCTACAAGGCCTGCAATTATTGTAACAATAATCGGAAACAAAATTTTGGTGGTTTTTGAAACGTCTTCGCTAAAATACTCCATGCGCATTGAACGCTCTTTTTTTGTTGTTACAAGCCTTATTACGGCAGGCTGAATTATAGGAACAAGCGACATATACGAGTATGCCGCAACGGCTATAGGACCCATATAATTAGATTTAAATACTTGAGATACAAGTATAGCCGTAGGTCCGTCCGCCGCACCGATTATACCGATTGAAGACGCGTCCTTTAACGGAAAGCCCAAAAGAGCCGCAATAACTATTGCCGCAAAAACGCCGAACTGCGCGGCCGCGCCATACAAAAACATTTTAGGGTTGGATAAAAGCGGGCCAAAATCTATCATCGCGCCTATGCCTATAAACAGCAGTAACGGCAGAGCTTCGCTGGCTTCAATGCCTACATTAAAAAGCCACTCTATTATTCCACGCTGTTTAATGCCTTCGGCAAGGGTTTGATCGAGCACGCCCGTAAAAGGCAAATTAACGAGTATGGCACCAAATCCAAGCGGCAGCAAAAGCGAAGGTTCGTACTCTTTTTTAATGGCTAAAAAAATTAAAAGAGCGCCAATTAATATCATAACGCCGTTTTGCCAGGTAAAGCTTAAAAAACTTTTTAAAAGATAATCCAAATAAATCCCCTCTAATATTTTTGTACTGAAAAGCTATCAGAATTATAACAAAAAATATACTTTAAGTCAATAAATTGTACTATATATTATATATTTATGAAATTATTTGTTCTTGACAACAAAGCTTTAAGGCTTTAAAATAAAATAGATGTAGTATTTAAACTCGACAATTTGGTCATATGTTGGGGATAAATTAAACATTGTGCTTTAGCACTAACGGGTTATCCCGCTTTCCCGATTAAAAATAGGCGGTTAATTATAAAGGAGGTGTTTTGCCTTATATGGAATATTTGTATACCATAATTATCGCGGTTGCGGTTGCTGTTGTAGGCTTTTTTCTTGGATCTTTATACCGCAAAAAAGCAGACGCAAACGTTCTCGGCTCTGCTGAAGAACAGGCCAAAAAGATTTTAAGCGACGCAATGAATACCGCTGAGGCAAAAAAGAAAGAGGCTTTAATAGAAGCCAAAGAGGAAATTCATAAACTTAGAACCGAATCAGAAAACGAATTAAAAGAGCGACGCAAAGAGGTTCAGCGTCAGGAAAACAGGTATCAGCAAAAAGAAGAAGCACTTGATAGGAAAATCGAGAACTTCGAGAAAAAAGAAGAAGCAATTGCTAAAAAGCAAAAAGAAGTTGATGAAAAAGCTTTAGAAGTCGAGCAGATAAAGAAAAGTCAAATGGATATGCTCGAAAGAATTTCAGGGTTTACTGCAGTGCAGGCAAAAGAACATCTGTTAAAAATGCTTGACGGTGAGTTAAACCACGAAAAGGCTTTAAAAATCCAGTTTGCGTTAGATAGACTTAAAGAAGAAGTAGATGAAAAAGCACGTAATATTATAAGCCAGGCGATACAGCGCTGTGCTGCCGATCATTCTAGTGACGCAACCATTTCGGTAGTTGAACTTCCGAATGACGAAATGAAAGGCAGAATTATAGGCCGAGAGGGCAGAAACATCCGTGCAATTGAGCAGGCGACGGGCGTCGACCTTATTATAGACGACACACCAGAAGCAATAACGGTTTCGTCCTTTGATCCCATTCGCCGAGAGATTGCAAGAATATCTCTTGAAAAACTTATTATAGACGGCAGAATTCATCCGGCACGCATAGAAGAAATGGTAGCAAAAGCCACGGCCGAAGTCGAAAAGGTAATTAAGCAGGAAGGCGAAAAAGCCATGCTTGAAGCCGGAATTCACAATTTAAATCCGGAACTTGTACGGCTTCTCGGAAAACTGCATTACCGCACTTCGTACGGTCAAAACGTGCTTAATCATTCGCTTGAAGTGTGCCACCTTTGCGGACTTATGGCAGCAGAGCTTGGATCAGACGTAACGCTCGCTAAACGCGCCGGCCTTTTGCACGATATTGGCAAGGCCATTGACCACGAGCAGGAAGGCAGCCACATTCAGCTTGGTGTTGAAGTTGCAAAACGCTGCAAGGAAAGCGAAGAAGTTGTACACGCCATTCACGCACATCACGGCGAGGTAGAAGCAAGAACGGTAATAGCTTGCCTTGTGCAGGCGGCAGACGCTATTTCGGCTGCACGTCCGGGAGCCAGGCGTGAAAATATTGAAAACTACATTAAAAGAATTGAAAAGCTTGAAGAGATTGCAAACTCATTTAAAGGGGTTGACAATTCCTACGCTATTCAAGCGGGCAGAGAGATCCGCATAATTGTAAAACCCGAAATGATATCCGACGACCAAATGACCATAATGGCACGCGAGGTATCAAAAAGGATTGAGGACGAAATGGAATATCCGGGTCAGATTAAAGTTAATGTTATTCGCGAAAATCGTGTAAGCGACTACGCAAAATAAACAAAATCAGGAAGATTTTTTAATCTTCCTGGTTTTCTATTTTTATTAAGGTGATTATATGGATAAAAAGTATTTTGGCGTAATGATCGATTGCTCCAGGAATTCGGTCATGAAGCCTACGCAAATCAAAAAATTTATAGATGATCTTTCTTTAATGGGCTACAATATGTTAATGGTTTACACCGAGGACATATTTGAAATTGAAGACGAGCCGCTTTTTGGCTATCTTCGCGGAAGATATACAAAAGAAGATCTTAAAGACATTGTAAACTACGGTGAAACTAAAGGCATTGAACTTATTCCCTGCATTCAAACGCTCGGCCATTTAGAGCATATGTTCCGCTGGGGACATTTCAGTGAGATACGCGACAGGGGCTCAATCCTTTTAGCCGACGAGGAAAAAACCTACGCACTTATTGAAAAAATGCTTGATGTAGCGCGTGAGTGCTTTAAATCAGATCATATTCATATCGGATGCGACGAGGCATATGATTTGGGTCTTGGAAAATATAAGGATATCCACGGTTTTACCGATCCGTTTAAAATTCTTGACAAGCATTTAAGAAGGGTTTCCAAAATGGCGACCGATCGCGGATTTAAGCCGATAATCTGGAGCGATATGTACTATCAATTGGCGTCCGGCAAATACTTAAATTACGATAATCCCGATATAATTACCGAAGATATTGCAAAGCTGGTGCCGCCTGAGGTTGAGCTTTGTTATTGGGACTATTTTACAAAAAACAAAAAAGATTGCGATACAATGGTAAAATCGCACCTGCATTTTCATAATGACATTTGGTTTGCGTCGGCCGCACACAGCTGGACGGGATTTACGCCGCACAATGCGCTGTCCCTTTTGTGCTTAAAAAATGCTATTGAGTGTGCAGGCGAAAACGGCCTTAAAAACTTTTTAATAACCACCTGGGGCGACGATGGCGGCGAGACCTCGCGCTTTTCACTGCTGCCGCCACTTTTCTATGCTTCGGAAATTTATCGCGGAAACCGCGACATGGATGATATCAAAGAAAAATTCGAAAAGCTTTTCGGAATAGCTTTCGACGATTTTATGAAGCTTGATTATCCGTCGACTAAGGATGAAAAAATAAATCCGCATTATGAAACTCCCGACCGCTGCCTTTTATTTAACGACCCGTTTGCCGGCATTTACGACGATCTTGTAACAGAGGATTATCCTAAATGGGAAAAGAACTTTGCCGACCACGCAAAAGAGCTACACGCGCTTGAAAACAATGCCGAGTACGGATATTTGTTTTCATCCGCGGCGGCCTTGTGCGAGCTTATGAGCGTAAAGGTGGCGCTCGGTTACAAAACAAGAAAGGCATATAAAGCCGGCGATAAAGCGGCGCTTAAAAACCTTTTGCCCGAATATATAAAAGCTGTCGAGCTTACCGAAAACTTTTATCAAAAATTTAAAACGGTTTGGCACACCGAAAACAAGGCGTACGGTTTTGAAGTTCAGGATATGCGCCTTGGCGGCCTTAAAAAGCGGCTTAAATACTGCCACAATATGATTAAACTGTATATTGAAGGCAAACTCGATAAAATTGATCAACTTGAAGATGAAATATTGGAAACAAGCGGCGGCGATATGTTCGAGTACCGCTACGGCAGAATAGTATCGGTTAATTCAATCACCGACTGGCATATATAAGAGGTGCTTTATGGATAAAAAATATTTTGGAGTAATGCTTGATTTATCAAGGAATGCGGTAATGACCGTACCAAGTTTAAAACGGTATATTGATGCACTTGCAAAAATGGGTTACAATATGCTAATGCTTTATACCGAAGAAACCTATGAAGTTACCGAAGAACCGCTTTTTGGATACCTTCGCGGAAGATATACAAAAGATGAGCTTAAAGAAATAGTAAACTACGGTGAAGAAAAAGGCATTGAACTGGTGCCTTGCATACAGGCGCTCGGCCATCTTTCAAAAATGTTCCGTTGGAGCCATTTTGAAGATATTCACGACCGCGGTCCGGTGCTTTTGGCAGACGAAGAAAAAACCTACGAGTTTTTTGAAACGCTTATTAAAAACGTGCGTGAATGCTTTAAATCCGACCATATCCATCTTGGTTGTGATGAAACATTCGATTTGGGCCTTGGAAAATATAAGGATATCCACGGGTTTACAGATCCTAATGAAATCTACAGCCGCCACGTAACCCGTTGCTGTGAAATCGTGCAAAAATATGGCTTTACGCCGGCGCTTTGGAGCGATATGTTTATAACATTTGCCACCGGTAAGTATTATAATTATGACAATCCTAACGCCGTTACCGAAGAGGTGGCACAGCGTGTGCCAAAAGGTGCCGAGCTTATTTACGCAGATTACTTTACCAAAAATCAGCACGACCCTGACGTTATGTTTGAAAACCACAAACACTTTCACAATAAAATTTGGATGACGCCCGCGGCGCTTACCTGGACAGGATTTACTCCCCACAATGTACAGTCGCAGTTCTGCCTCGGATTTGCGCTTGACAGTGCCGCAAAGTATAATATCGAAAACATCTTTATCGCCGAATGGGGTGACGAAGGCGGCGAAACATCATATTTTTCTGTGCTTCCGTCTTTGTTCTTTGCCGCCGAACGGCACAGAGGCAACCGCGATATGGACGATATTAAGGCAAAATTCGAAAAGCTTTTCGGAATAGCTTTCGACGATTTTATGAAGCTTGATTATCCTTCAACTAAAGACGCAAAGCTTAATAATCACTATGAAGCTCCCGACCGTTGCCTTTTGTATAATGACCCGTTTGTAGGCATTTACGACGATCTTGTAACAGAAGAATATCCTAAATGGGAGAAGAACTTTGCCGACCACGCAAAAGAACTGCACGCGCTTGAAAATAATGCAGAGTACGGATATTTGTTTTCATCCGCGGCGGCTTTGTGCGAGCTTATGAGCGTAAAAGTGGCGCTCGGCTATAAAACCAGAAAGGCATATAAAGCCGGCGATAAAGCGGCGCTTAAAAACCTTTTGCCCGATTACCTTAAAGCTATAGAGCTTGTTGATAATTTTTACGAAAAATTACTTATATTATGGCATACCGAAAATAAAGCTCACGGTTTTGAAATACAGGATTTGCGCCTTGGCGGTCTTACCCAAAGACTAAAATACTGCCACGATGTTATCGAAGATTATCTTGCCGGTAAACTTTCAAAAATTGAACAACTCGAAGAAGATATTCAAGAAACAAGCGGCGGCGATATGTTTGAGTACCGCTACGGTAAAATCGCTTCTCCCTGCAAACTGTCACATTGGATGATAACATAAAAAAATCCACCTTTGGGCGCATTCACAAAAGGAGAATAAGCCGCAAAGCGGGTCTTTTGCACCATACTTTGTTAAAATAAGCGGGAATCCGACAGGATGCCCGCTTATCTTATGCCTTTTTTGGCACAAAAATCTTTGCTTTTGCGGTGCACGCAGTTTTGAGCGAGATGTTTTTTGTTTAGGGCATTTAAAAACTGCAGGGCATCCTGTCGGATTCCCTGCAGTTTTTATGTGGCTTAAGCGGAAAACAACCGCTCAAAACCTAATCATCCTTATGTGAATGCGCCCTTTAAAGGTGGATATTTATTTATAGTATCGGTTTAACCTGTTCGCCTTTTTCGGTGGCGGCGAGAATTTGTTCACAGAACATTAAACAGCGAATAAGGTGATACGGCCCTTTCCATAAAGATCCTTTTTGCGTATGCGATACCGTTCCGTCGCGGTGTAAATACCCGTACCATTCGCCGTACTCTTTATCAGGAAAATGCGAAAAAACGTATTCGTGGATTTTTTCGTACCAATCGGCGTATTTTTCTTCGCCTGTAATATTATATGCCATAAGGGTGGCTATAAGGCATTCGTTGTGCACCCACCAAAGCTTCATATCGTGCTCAAGCTGTTCCGGCGGGCGGCCGTACAAATCGGTAAAGTAAATTACACCGCCGTACTCTTTGTCCCAACCTCTATCAAGCGACCACTCCAAAATATTTAAAGCCTTTTTTAAAAGCTCTTTGTCGTTTTTATAAATTGCGCGGTTCATTAAAAACCAGGAATTTTCAATGCAGTGCCCCGGGTTTATTGTGCGGCCTGTGGGATTGTCCAAAATGCCGCCGTCTAAAAATACGTTTTCAAGCACACATTTATATTCCGGTTTGTAGTGAAGATTTATCATATCGTCTACAATACCGTCGATTATTTTATCGTAATATTCTTTTCTCGCGCTGTATTTTTGCACCGTCTGCGCAGAGGATACAAGCACCATAGGATTTGCATTAGAATGTAAATTCCTTACCGCCGCGTTTTCCTTGGGCGTTATTTTAAACGGGTCGCTTTCCGGATGACGGTAAAGTTCGTACATTAAATCAAAGTATTTTTCGGCGAGCGCTAAATCTTCGGGATCTCCCGTTACGCCGTAGTATTCGGCAAAGCCTACCGTTAGAAAACTTTCCGAGAAAAAGTAGCGGCGTTTTCTTAAAGGAAGGCCTTCTCTTGTAACGGTAAAAAACATTCTGCCGTCAGTATCTATGCAGTGGTTTTTAATAAAGTCCGCACCGCTTTTTGCGGCGGCTACCCATTCTTCTTTTTTGCCGTAAAGATTGCAAAGGGTTGAAAAAGACCAAAGAGCGCGCCCCTGGAACCAGACCGATTTGTCAGTGTTATATTGTTTGCCTTCGCGGTCGACGCTTGTTATAAATCCGCCGTATTCCTTATCGATTAAGTCTGACTTCATCCAAAACGGCACTACATTATTTAAAAGATGATCGTGATAAAAGTTTTTAAGCTCGGTAATTCTTTCTTTATTCATTATTCTTCTCCGTTTTTAAAATATTCCAAATATCTTGCGTTTAGGTTCTTTGCCGACGGGTAAATCGACTGCGGACTTAAAAAGTGCGAGAACTCAAAAGTTATTATTTTTTCAGCGTATTTTGCATGTTTTTCAAGTCTTGTTTTTAATGTTTCAAACGGGATCGGGTAAAACATTTGCCTTACATCTCTTTCAAAGCTTTCGGCGTTTACCCACATTTCAATTCCGTATTTATCGCATAGGGCTTTGTCCGCCGCGTAATACTCTTCCATAAGCTCAAGCGGTGCAGTGCCGTCCTGTCTGGCGCAAAAATCTACATACTTCCCGCATTTTGCAAAAATTTTATCCCATACTTTATAATGCTTTTTGGGTGAATAATATAATTTCGGACGAATTATGCTTGACCTAAAAAAGGGACTTATAAGCACTTTTTTGTCGGGCGCGGCGTCCTTGCACATAGCTCCAAGCCCTGCCATAAGATCTGCTATATGGAGCCTGTTGTCGCAGGTTTCGTGCGGCAGATACCATCCGTAAAAGCTTTTCTTATTGCCGTAGAGTTCCATGATCTCGTTTACAAAATAACGGTTTTTAATAAGCTCGCCTTTGTAGTCGCCGTGGTTCCAGTCAATATCGGTAATATACATTCCGATAAAGACCTTCATCTCTCTCTTTTCGGCTTCGTCCAAAATAAATCCCAAAAAATCCGGGGTGCTTTCGGTACCAAAGTGCTTAGAAGGATAGATGGTTTTGCCATAAAAGCCGCCGCGTATAAAAATAAGCGTGTCAATACCAAAAACCTTCATGTTGTCAAGATCTTTTTTCCACTCATCCGCCGACCAGTTGGATGAAGGAATGTCATAAGTTATCTCGTCAATAAATGTTCCCGTAATCATTGCTTTGTTATTCATAGTTTTTTACCTCTTGTTTACGATATTCGCTCGGGGTTAGTCCGTACCGCTTTATAAAAACTTTAGAAAAATAGTTTTGATCGGAATAGCCCGCATTAATCGCTATTTCTTTTATGGCACTTTGCGTGCGTATTAGTTGCTTTGCGGCAATGCTAAGGCGGTAATCGTTTATATAGTTAAATACTGTGATGCCGTATTTAAGCTTAAAATTGTTCATAAGCGTTGCCCTTGAGCAGTTAAAATGCTGACAAAGCTTGTCAATGGTAATATTGCTGTTATAGTTAAATTCAAGATATTGTTTTACCGAGGAAGCCAAATCGTCCTTGCTTGGTCTTACTGCGTTGCTGGCTGTTAAATAGTTTGCAAGGACCTTTAAAATATTTAGATAGCTCTCAATTTTGTCATCGCTTATTTTTGGTATGCTTTTTATGGATGTTAAAGACGCGTCACGATTAATTGTCAGCTTTTCTGCGCATTTTTTTATTGTATTAAGTGAGCGGCTGTCTGCATCGGTTATTTGCCCCATCATAACATACCCGGAAATAATGCCGTAGTGGTAAATAGGCGCGATAATTTCTACAAGTCCCATATGGCATTTATATCTATACGCTTTGCCTGTTTTTTTTACAATTAAAAAAGCCTCACAGTCAACTTTCAAACAACGATTATAAACATTTTCGTCACGTTGAACTGCAAAGCAATAGCTTAGCGCATTTTTAGGGTATGCAGCAATTTCTTTAAAATCAGCAGAATGAAGCGACACCCTTGCTCCGGTGATATTGTAGAAATCTTTAAGTAATTTAGTTACTTCCGAAATTTCCATACTAACCTCGGTATGTTTTATACTATTCTACTAATAATTATACTTAATTCCATTGATTTGTCAAGCGGAATTTGGTATCTTTATATTGGTGATATGTATGGAATATTATATCGGTATTGACATTGGTGGCACAAATGTAGCAATTGGTATAGTTGACGCCAAAAACGAGATTATTAAAAAGAGCAGTTTTAAAACACTTGCTCCTCGCCCGATTGCTTCAATTATGGATGAAATTGAAGAAAACTTGCAGGGCTTGCTTGATTCGGCCGAATTAAAATGGTCGAACATCGAGGGAATAGGTGTTGCCTGTCCGGGTTTTGTTAAGGACGGGGTGATTAATTATGCTCAAAATTTAGGTTTTAATAATCTTGATTTAAAGAATGAATTTGTAACCAGATTTGGCATTAAAACCAGCGTTGTTAACGACGCAAACGCTGCCGCATACGCCGAAGCTAAGGTCGGCGCGGCACGGGGCGCAAAAAGCGTTGTTGCTGTAACAATCGGTACCGGTATCGGCGGAGGAATGGTTATTGACGGCAAAATGGTCGAAGGTACCAGCGGCGCAGCTGCCGAAATAGGCCATATGATAGTGGTGCCCGGCGGCAGACAATGTTCTTGCGGCAACAAGGGCTGTTTTGAGGCTTACTGCAGTGCTTCTGCACTTTCTAAAGAAACAAGATCCGTAGCGGTAAACGATCCCGAGCTTTTAGCGAAATTCGGAAGTCTTGATAATATAAACGGCAAAACCGTTTTTGACTTAGTCAGAAAAAAAGAACCGAAAATTTTGGCGATTTTTGACGAATATGTAAAAAATTTTGCAAGAGGGCTGTTAAATATTATTGCACTTTTGGAACCTGATGTTATAATAATAGGTGGCGGACTTTCAAAAGAGGGGGACGGTTTGCTTAATCCGATCCTCGAAAAACTTGAAGCGTTCGGCTTTTATAAAACAGCTAAAACGCAAATAAAAACGGCCATGCTTTGCAATGATGCCGGAATTATAGGCGCGGCTCTTTCTGCAAAAGGAGTATAAAAGGCGGACTTCAGGTAGAACGAAGGAGATACTTATGGAAATTTCACAGATCGCAAAATTCTTTTTACCAAACGCAAAAATCGAAAAGCTTGAACCTTACGGCAATGGGCACATTAACGATACATATATTATTGAAGCAGACGGCAACAGGTATATTTTGCAACGCGTGAACAATAATGTTTTTAATAAACCCGAACAGGTTATGCATAACATTATTGCCGTAAATGAGTTTATAAAAAAAAGCAATAAACCGACACAGCTTGTTTTAATGGAGCTTGTAAAAACAAAAGACGGAGAATATTACATTTTTGATGAAACGGGCGGTCTTTTTAGAATGTACCGCTTTGTTGAAGGCGGACTGTCGCTTGATCTTCCCGAAAGCGAAGAAGATTTTTATAACAGCGCGGTAGCTTTTGGAGAATTCCAGTATTTATTGCAGGATTTTCCGGCTGACACTTTATATGAAACCATTCCGGATTTTCATAATACGGAAAAAAGATATGCGAACTTTTTAAAATCTCTTAAAGAGGATAAAATGCACAGAGCGGCCGGTTGCAAAGAAGAGATAGATTTTGTAAACGCCCGCAAAGAGTATTATTCTTTATTTGAAGATTTACATAAAAAAGGCGATCTTCCTTTAAAGGTTACACATAACGATACAAAATTAAACAACTGTCTTTTGGATGTTAAAACACGTAAACCTTTATGCGTTATTGATCTTGATACAATAATGCCCGGTTATTCAATAAACGATTTTGGCGATTCAATTCGTTTTGGTGCTTCAACTGCAAAAGAAGACGAAAAGGATTTAAACAAGGTTCATTTTGATATTCACCTTTTTGAGCTATACACAAAAGGCTTTATGGAAGGCACTCGCGGAACGCTTAATAAAACTGAAAAAGAAATGCTTCCGTACGCCGCAAAAATGATGACAATCGAGTGCGGCATGAGGTTTTTAACCGATTATCTCGACGGTGACGTTTATTTTAAAACCGCATACCCCGAGCACAACCTTGTAAGAGCAAGAACGCAGTTTAAGCTTGTACAAGAAATGGAAGAAAATTTAGAAGCTATGAAAAAAATTATTGAAAAATATTAGGAGGATAAAAATGAGATACATAGAAGTTGAGTCTTACGAAAAAATGAGCAGAGCTGCAGCAAATATTATTTCTGCGCAAATTATTTCCAATCCCGAAAGTGTTATCGGGCTTGCTACAGGTTCTACGCCTATAGGCGCTTATGACCAGCTTATTAAATGGAATAAAAAAGGCGATCTCGATTTTGCTTCTGTAAAAACGGTTAACCTTGACGAATATGTTGGTCTTGGAGCAGAAGATGAACAAAGCTATCGTTATTTTATGAACAGCCATTTGTTTGATCACATAAACATCGATAAAAACAATACTTTTGTGCCTAATGGCAAGGCGGAAAATATCGATTTTGAATGCAAAACCTACGACCAGAGAATTAAAGATCTCGGCGGCATTGATTTACAGCTTTTAGGTATCGGCCATGACGGTCATATCGGTTTTAACGAGCCGGACATCTCTTTTGTAAAGCCAACCCATAAAGTTGATTTACAAGAGCCTACCATTAAAGCAAACGCAAGATTTTTTGCAAGTGCCGACGAAGTTCCAAAACAGGCCATAACAATGGGCATGCTTTCTATTATGCAGGCTAAAAAGATTTTGCTTATTGCTTGCGGCGAAGAAAAACGCGAAATTTTAGATAAAGCGTTTTCCGGCCCCATCACCCCGGCAGTTCCGGCATCCATTTTACAGCTCCATTCAGACATAACTGTAATTTACACCCCCGAAAATTATTCGAAATAGGGTGATCGCTTGATAATTAAAAACGCCGATATATTCGGCCAAAACAAGTGCATTGTAATTAAAGACGGTATAATTGAAGATGTTGTGGATAATATCGGTGACAGCACAGTCGCCGATATTGATATGCAAGGCCAAAAGGTAATACCGGGTTTAGTTGATATTCATACCCACGGCATTATGGGCATTGATACTATGGATAAAAAACTCGGTGAACTGGCAATGCTATATGCGAAGTTTGGTACAACCACCTTTTTGCCTACCACTATGACTAAGTCGGTTGAAGAAATCGAGGAGGTAACAAGCCTTCCGCTTGATTATCCGGGCGCAAAAATACCGGGTTTTCATCTTGAAGGTCCGTATATTTCCGAAAAATACAAGGGCGCGCAAAAAAAAGAGTTTATTAAAGACCCGAATTATGACGAGTTTTTAAGATTTAAAAACGTAAAAAAAATAACCCTTGCTCCCGAAAAAAACGGCAGTATGGAGTTTATTAAAAAAGCGTCTAAGACGTGCTCGGTATCAATCGGACATACAGACTGTGATTTCGAAACGGCTTGTAAGGCTATAGATAACGGTGCAAACTGTTTAACACATACCTTTAACGCCATGCAGCCGCTTCATCACAGAAAACCGGGCCCCATCGGCGCGTGTATTGAAAAAAACTGTTACGCAGAGGTTATTTGTGACGGTTTTCACGTCCAAAAACCGCTTATACTAATGCTGTACCGCACCCTTACTGCAGATAGGCTTGTGTTTATAAGTGACAGTATTCGCCCTGCAAAATGTAAAGAGGGAAAATACGAAGCGGGAGGTCTTGAAGTAACCTTAAAAGACGGTCGTGCAAGACTTTCCGACGGCACGATTGCCGGCAGTACTTCAACACTATTTGAGTGTGTAAAAACCGCGGTTTCGTTTGGAATACCCTTTAAAGATGCCGTTAAAATGGCAAGCGCAACGCCCGCAAAGCTTATAGGCATTAAAGCCGGTGAGATTAAAAAAGGTTACAGTGCAGATTTGATTCTGTTAGACAAAAACGACGAAATAGATAAGGTTTTAATAAACGGTAAAATAATATAAAAGCAGGCTTTTGCCTGCTTTTATATTTCTGCTTTTAGCTCGAATTTTTCGAGATAATTTTTTTTCTTTTTTTGCGATATATAACCTATTATTGCAATAACAAGCGAGCCTAACGCGTCTAAAATTATATCTTTCATCGTATCTGTAAGCGCGGCTTTGCCAATAAGGTTGGTGCCGTCAGAAAGCATATATTTTTGCATGTTTGTGTTAAAAATTAAATCACCTAAAAATTCGTATATTTCCCAAATTGCTCCCATTGTTACGGCAAAGCAAAAGGTAAATAAAAACACAAACGCCGGGCTTAAATTTATCGGTATTTTGTCGCTGTTGTTTAAAAGGCTTATAAACGAATAACCAAGCGTGCCTAACATCATCGCCGAAAAGGTATGCAGATAACTGTCCCAATGCGGAACGTTATAATAAAAGGCACGAACTTCCCCGAGATAAATGGCACAGTATAAAAACACGGCATAGGCTATCATCATATGAGAGGGGATTATAAGCTTTATTTTTTTGTTTATAAAACTAGGGCATAAAATAGCAACCACGCCAAAAGCACATTGAAGCAGCATTAAAATATAATCGGCGCGAGTGCGTTCTCCTATTTTGTCTGCAGTAACCGGAGAAAGGGCCAGTTTAATTGATACAAAAACAATTGAAACCACAAAAGACAGCAAAATAAAAGCGTATAAAATTCTCGGATCAAAGGCAACTTTAATGCGTTTTGACTTTTTCATGATGGTTCTCCCGATATTTTGTAATTTAATTATACAATAAAAACCGGCAAAAGAAAAGAATATTTTAAAAAAAATGCAAATTTTCTATTTACTTAAAAAGCGTTTAGTGTTAAAATGATATTTGGTTTATAATGTGATAAGTTAATTTTAGTATTATAGGAGGTCATTACATTGGCAAGAAAAACCAAAACTATGGATGGTAACTCTGCCGCCGCGCACGTAAGCTATGCGTTTACAGATGTGGCCGCGATTTACCCGATTACTCCGTCCAGCAACATGGCGGAAGAAACTGACAAAATGGCTACCGCAGGCGTTAAAAACCTGTTCGGACAAACCGTTAAGGTAACCGAAATGCAGTCTGAAGCCGGTGCCGCCGGTGCTGTGCACGGTTCTTTAACAGCGGGTGCTCTTACAACTACTTATACTGCAAGCCAGGGTCTTCTTCTCATGATCCCGAACATGTACAAAATCGCAGGCGAACTGCTTCCCGGCGTTATTAACGTATCTGCTCGTGCGGTTGCGGGACATGCCCTTTCAATTTTCGGCGAGCATTCCGATATTTACGCTTGCCGTCAAACCGGTTTTGCAATGCTTTGTTCAAACAATCCGCAGGAAGTTATGGATCTCGGCGCTGTTGCGCATTTATCAGCTATTTCCGGCCGCGTTCCTTTTGTTCACTTCTTTGACGGATTCCGTACTTCTCACGAAATTCAAAAAATCGAAGTTTGGGACTATAAAGATTTAGATGAACTTTTAGATAAAAAAGCGGTTGAAGCTTTCCGTCGCGGCTCACTTAACCCCGAGCATCCATTCCAGCGCGGAACGGCACAAAACCCCGATATTTTCTTCCAGGCAAAAGAAGCTTCTAATAAATATTATGACGCGCTTCCGGCTGTTGTTGAAGATTACTTAAATAAAATCAATGCAAAGCTTGGAACCAATTACGGTTTATTTAATTATTACGGTGCGAAAGACGCCGAGCACATTATTGTTGCTATGGGCTCTGTTTGCAATACTGCAGAAGAAACCGTTGATTACCTTAACAGCAAAGGTGAAAAGGTTGGTCTTATTAAAGTTAGACTTTACCGTCCTTTCTCTGTAAAACACTTAGTTGCCGCAATTCCGGAAAGTGCAAAAACCATCACCGTTTTAGATAGAACAAAAGAACCCGGTTCTATAGGTGAGCCTTTATTCTTAGATGTTGTAGCCGCTTTAAAGGGTACAAAATTTGACGCACTTCCGGTTTACGGCGGACGTTACGGTCTTGGCTCTAAGGATACAACTCCGGCGCAAATTATCGCCGCTTTCCGCAACGCCGAGAGTGACAAGCCTATTCAAAGATTTACAATCGGTATTGAAGATGATGTTACAAACTTAAGTTTAAAAATTGCTGAAAATCCCGATACTACACCGCACGGCACTACCTCCTGCAAATTCTGGGGTCTTGGCTCCGACGGTACTGTTGGTGCAAACAAAAACTCCATTAAAATTATCGGTGATAATACCGATATGTACGCGCAAGGATATTTTGATTATGACTCTAAAAAATCCGGCGGTATCACAGTAAGTCATTTAAGATTCGGTAAAGAAAAAATCAATTCTTCTTACCTTGTAAGCAAGGCTGACTTTGTTGCCTGTCACAACCCGTCCTATGTTGACAAATACGATATTGTTGAAGACATTAAAGACGGCGGCACATTCCTGTTAAACTGCGGTTGGGATCTTGCGGCACTTGAACAGCATCTTCCTAATTCCATGAAGAAGTATATAGCCGAGCACAATATTAACTTCTACACAATTGACGCTACTCATATTGCTAAAGAGTTAGGTCTTGGCGGAAGAATCAATACCATTTTACAGGCGGCTTTCTTTAAACTTTCCGGCATTATTCCGGCAGACCGCGCTGTAACATTAATGAAAGAAGCCGCATTAAAATCTTACGGCAAGAAGGGCGAAAAGGTAGTTCAAATGAACTATGATGCTATCGACCGCGGTATTGACGGTGCCGTAAAGGTTGACGTTCCGGCTTCATGGAAAGGTCTTGACGCTTCTAAAACCACTAAAAAGCTTACAGGCGGCAGAGAAAACATCCGCGATTATATCGACAATGTTCTTACAGCTGTTAACGCTCAAAAGGGCAATCAGCTTCCTGTATCTACATTCTTAGATTATGCCGATGGTACAGTGCCTCTTGGCTCATCTGCATTTGAAAAACGCGGCATAGCCGTAGACGTTCCCGAATGGAATCCCGCAAACTGCATTCAGTGTAACTTCTGCTCGTTTGTTTGCCCGCACGCGGTTATCCGTCCTGTTGCGATGACTGATGAAGAGTTAAGAAAGGCTCCAAAAGGCACAAAGAGCATTCCTATGATCGGCGTTCCCGGCATGAATTTTGCAATGACGGTTACAGTTTTGGATTGTACCGGTTGCGGCAGCTGTGTAAACGTTTGCCCGGGCAAGAAGGGCGAAAAGGCTTTAACTATGAAAGCTCTCGAAACTCAAACTGCCGAGCAGGAAGTTTATACTTATGGCCAGTCGCTTGACGCAAAACCCGAAGTTCTTGCTAAATTTAAAGAAAATACCGTAAAAGGCAGTCAGTTCAAACAACCGCTCTTAGAGTTCTCAGGTGCATGCGCAGGCTGCGGCGAAACACCTTATGCAAAGCTTGCAACACAGCTGTTTGGTGATTCAATGTATATAGCTAACGCCACAGGTTGTTCTTCAATTTGGGGCGGCTCCTCTCCGTCAACTCCGTATACGGTTAATAAAGAAGGCCACGGACCCGCTTGGCATAATTCACTCTTTGAAGACAACGCGGAGTTTGGCTACGGTATGTTCCTCGCTAACCGCGCGCTTCGCAATCGTCTTGCAGACGCCGCAAAAGCAATAGTAGAAAACGCATCTGGCACCGAGCTTAAAGATGCAGCTCAAAATTGGCTTGATACTATGAGCGACCGTGCAAGCAACGCACCTGCAAGCGCTAAATTCTTAGAGCTTGCAAAAGCAAATACAGACGCCGCTATAAAAGAGTACACCGATGAAATCGTTGAAAACGGTGATTATCTTGCTAAGAAATCCTTCTGGATTTTAGGCGGTGACGGTTGGGCTTATGATATCGGCTTTGGCGGACTTGACCACGTTATCGCTTCCGGCGAAGATGTAAACATCCTCGTATTCGATACCGAGGTTTACTCAAATACCGGCGGCCAGTCGTCAAAAGCTACACCTACGGGTGCTATCGCTCAATTCGCGGCAGCAGGTAAAGAGGTTAAAAAGAAAGACCTTGCGGCAATCGCAATGTCTTACGGCTACGTTTATGTAGCTCAGGTAGCTCAAGGCGCTGACTACAATCAGTGCGTAAAAGCCTTTAGCGAAGCCGAAAGCTATCACGGACCTTCTATTATTATCGCATACGCTCCGTGTATTAACCACGGTATTAAAGCCGGCATGAGCAAAGCGCAAACCGAGGAAAAACGCGCTGTTGCTTGCGGATATTGGAACTGCTTCAGATATGATCCAAGACTTGTTGGAACCGAGCAGGGCGCCTTTAGCCTTGACAGTAAGACTCCTACAGAAAACTACAGAGAGTTTATTGAGGGCGAAGTCCGTTATGCTTCACTTCTTCGCGCCAACCCCGAAAGAGCCGAAAAGCTCTTTAGTAAGGCTGAAGAAAATGCTAAAGACAAGCTTGCACATCTCGAAAAGTTAAAAACTTTATATAGCAAATAGCATTTAAAAAGCCTCCGTTTTGGAGGCTTTTTTTATTGTAAAATTTAATTTTTCTATTGACAAACAAATGTATTTTAGATATAATAATTGTTGCGCTAAGCAAAAGGGCCAATAGCTCAGTTGGTTAGAGCAACCGGCTCATAACCGGTTGGTCCGGGGTTCGAGTCCCTGTTGGCCCACCAAGCCGGTCTTATCGACCGGCTTTTAATTTAAAAGAAAAAATAGGGGTATAGCTCAGTTGGTAGAGAGGGGCTAAAAAACCGCGTGCCGGGCAACGCCTGCGAGCGCCGCCGGGGGCGGAAAAAGCGAGCAGAGGGTTGGCGCCGCGGTCGGCAGATGTGCCGCGCTCCAAGCGAGCACAGCGCCGGGCACCGCAAGAGGGCCCGAGACACAAACAATTTAATAGTATATAGGGGTATAGCTCAGTTGGTAGAGCAGCGGTCTCCAAAACCGCGTGCCGAGGGTTCAAGTCCTTCTGCCCCTGCCAAATTAAAAACCGTCCGTCGTGGCGGTTTTTAATTTGGCAAAAATAGTACATTTGCCGAGGCACGCGGAGCGTGTCGGGTGAGGACGCGAGCGCCGCCGGTGGCGGAAAAAGCGAGCGTAACGAAGCGCCGCGGTCGGCAGATGTGCCGCGCTCCAAGCGAGCACAGCGCCGGGCACCGCAAGAGGGTTGCGAAGCAACTTCAAGTCCGTTATCGATATCCGCACCATAATAAAACCGTCCGTCGTGGCGGTTTTTTATTTGGCAAAGATAGTACATTTGCCGAGGCACGCAGAGCGTGTCGGGTGAGGACGCGAGCGCCGCCGGTGGCGGAAAAAGCGAGCGTAACGAAGCGCCGCGGTCGGCAGATGTGCCGCGCTCCAAGCGAGCACAGCGCCGGGCACCGCAAGAGGGTTGCGAAGCAACTTCAAGTCCTTCTGCCCCTGCCAAAAATAAGCAAGTCGAAAGACTTGCTTATTTTTTATCCATTGCGAAAGCAATGGTATATCATCAACACGCTTTGCGTATTGTATCTCATCAGTCCGTCAGGACTGTATATCATCACGGCTCTGCCGTGTATCGAAACGCTTTCACAATGATGATATACAATTCCTCACGGATTATCGTTGAAAACCATATTGCCAGAATATAATTGATTTTTTAGGAAGTGTATGATAAAATAATTAAAATTGAGGTGGGATAAATGTTCTGTTCAAAGTGTGGAAACGAATGTAGAAATACCGATGTTTTTTGCTCTTCTTGTGGAAATAGAATTAATGATAATATAACAGAAAACACACCTTATACGAGCAAACAAAAAAATCCGATGGTAATCCCTTTGCTGGGATCTTTGCTTGCACAAACTATATGTTTGGTTTGTGCTTTTGGGGGCGGCACTTTTGGCGGTATAATGGCAATAATGTTTTTTATACTCATCTTTGTCATACTCATTTTAAGTATTTTTTGCATTGTCAAATCCAAAAATGTTGAAAAGAAAAAAGGGAAACCATTAGGAATTGTCTTTACGGTTTTGAGTTCACTACTAATTGTTATTATTCTTCTTGCATTAATTACCAACACAGACAATATGAATACCCAAGTAAATAATACTGCGAGCGAAGCTGTTGAAGTTTTAAAAGATCATTTAAAATCCCCGTCATCACTATATTTGAATAGTGTCATTGTTGAAGTTAAAAGTTCTAAAACTGAGATAATTATTGATGGGCAAAAGCAAAATAAAGACGAACCTTTTGACGGAAGCTTTACAGTTTATATTGATTTTTCTGCTGACAACAGTCTTGGTGGAGCAACGAGGTCTTACTTTGAGGTGGTTTATTATGTGGTTGGTACAAATAAAACACTAATTCGTGCAAGTAAAATTGAAAGCATTCCGCAGTTAATTGGAACTGTATATGAAGTAGATGTGGATGCATTAAGATAGAACATATTATTGTAAACATTTTATCGGATTGCCTATATATATTTAGGAACAGTCGCAAAATCAACTTTACAACTATTTCTTTTAAATTATCTTATATTCCAGTTATAATCACCCTCCAAATCTGAACCATTCGTGTTCGATTAGAGGGTGATTTTCTTTTGCAAACTCAGTGTTTATGCGGGTTTTCGCAAGTGCACGTAATCGGACACTGTTTCAAAAACTGTCCAAATCACGAAACGAATCTGTGAAATAGTTTTCAAACGAATCGTCGGAGTTCGATTATAATCTCTGTAAAGCCGCTTGTTTCCTGACATAATCGTCTTCAAATTTGTTAGATGTCCGATAATTTCACCAAACGCTTCAGCGTTTGATTTTACCTGAGGGCGTATGCCTTAAGGCTTCACCGTGTCGCAGACACAACTTACCTTTTTGTGATTTCAGGCGTTTAAGACGAATTTAGTAACGGGATCTATAGAAATGATGAAATACCGCCTTTCGGCCGTATATTTCATGTTTCGCGATTTTGAGCGATAATCACAAATTAAAAACCGTCCGGTTGGGCGGTTTTTTATTTGGAGCATTTGAATGGTTCTTGCATAAATGCGTTTTTTGTTGTATAATTTCTTTATAGTGAAAAAAAGGAGGCATTTTATGTTTAGTAAAAAGTTTATTGTTGCGATTTTTGCGGTGCTTATGTCGGTATTGCTTATTTTGTCGCTCGGCGGCTGCGCAAGTCAAAACACTGCGGCAGACCCTTCCGATACTGCGTCCGAAACCGGAAAGAAGGACGGCGAGCGATTTGAGTCAACAATAGAGCTCGAGGGCAATAAGGAGACTGTTAAATGCGAGCACGTAAAAAATGAGACTATCGGCATTGAGTTAGATTACGATTATGAGACATTTAAGCGAGTAACCGAAACAAACGGCGAACTTTTCGTCTCGCTCGACGACCAATCCCAAGCCCCGGATAATTATCTTGAATTAAAAGCCGAAACGGATAACGCCGATACGGCAGCCGCAGCTATAAAAGAGACTCTTTCAAACAGTTTTAATACTGTTGTAAAAGAATCATATAATCTTGACCGCGCGGGAAGTTGTATACGAATCAGCGCGTCCGACGCAAAAGGTACTACAGTTCGTTCCGACTTGTTGCGTACAGTGTTTATCATCCCCGCAAACAACGGTTGCATCGTTGCTACCGCCCAGTACACGATTGAGAGCGCCGAGGGTTTTGGTACAAGGTTTTTCGATATTATGAATACCGTCTCGGTTATTGAAAAATAGACTTTTAGTCAGCTTTTTGTATATTTTAATTAAAAAACCGCCCTTGGGCGGTTTTTTATTTTATTATTGAAATTAAGCCGGTAGAGTTATATAATATTAATTATCTTAGCATGGGGTGAGCAAATGGAAAAATCGGAATCAAAAAAAGCGGTTACAGTCGGTGCTGTTTGTATAATTACGTACGTAGCTAATTATTATCTTCGGCATGTTTTAAGCGTGTTAACGCCAAAGCTGCTTGAAACAGGAAATTTTACTATAGAACAAATGGGAATTTTCTCTTCCACGTATATGCTTTTCTATGCCGGCGGCCAGCTGGTTAACGGCTTTTTAGGCGATTTTTTTGCCCCGAAAAAAATGGTTGCTTTAGGCGTCGCGATTGCCGGTGCGTCGTTAATCTTTTTCCCGTTTATAAATATATACTTTATCCACATTATTTTGTTCGCTATATTAGGTTTTGGGCTTTCGATGGTAAGAGGGCCGTTAATGAAGATTATTGCCGAAAACACTAAACCCAATCATGCGCGAACCATTTGTGTTTTCTTTTCATTCGCTTCGTTTGCAGGCCCCTTAATTGCAAGCTTATTCGCCATGATTAATAACTGGAAGTGGGTTTTTATTGCCGCGGGCGGCGTTGCGGTTGCGGTATCTACTGCGGCGTATATCGTTTTATCAATAATGGAACACAAAGGGCTTTTATCGTATAAAAGTTCAAAAGGCGAGGGCATAAAATCTGTTTTTTCTGTTTTTAAAATTGAAAAATTCGTGTTTTATCTGGTGATTGCCTGCCTTGTTGAAATAGGCGCCGCTTCTATTTCTTTTTGGATCCCGACGTTTTTAACACAGCATTTGCTTTTTGATAAAAACTTCGCCAATATGCTTTTTACCATGATTTCCGTAATTCGTTCTTTTATGCCGTTTGTTGCGCTTGTTATTTTCCGTCTGACAAAAGAAAAAGATATTGCGATGATGCGCGTAACATTTTTTATATCGATGATAATGTTCGCTGGAATGCTTGTAGCTCCAAATAAATGGATATGCCTCGCTTTACTGCTTTTAGCGCTTATGGCTATGAGTTGTTCTTCGGCACTTTTGTGGAGCATATATATCCCGGGTCTCGGCAAAACAGGTAAGGTTTCGAGCGTAAACGGTGTCCTTGATTGCTCCGGGTACGTTGCCGCGGCGACCGCTAATATGATTTTTGCGGGCGTTATGGGAAGCATAGGCTGGAACGCGGTATTTGTGCTGTGGTCCGCTATCGGCGCAACGGGACTCATTTCAACCTTTTTTGTCCGTCAAAGCAAAGAAAAGAAAATTCGTCTGGTTAATTGATTTTTTAAAGAAAACATGACACAATATTAAAAACTCCAATTAAAAGCAATTTTTGTTTTAAGAATTTTAGCCGTGCACAGTCACGGCTATTTTACTAAAAAGCTAAAATTTTTAATTCGACAAAAAAGGACAAAACACAGAAAAAGTATGTAATATAATTATCGGGAAGAAGGAGGTTGGAAAAAATGAAGACTGTGGGTAAAAAATGGATAGCATTGGTGCTGTCTGTAGTTTTAATAGTTCAAAGCGTAATGGTTGGCGTGAATGCCGAAGAAGTGTTAGAAAATCCCGATGCGGGTATAGAAACCGAATCGGTAACGGAACCTGCGCACATAATAGCCGAAGCGGACAATAAGCGCGAAGACAGCGTAAAGCACTTTGTGTTAAACAACGGCACATATATGGCGGCCTCTTACGGCGAAACCATTCATATAAAAGACGAGAATGGGAAATATGAGGATGTAGATAACCGCCTTCACGATAACGGTGAAAGGCTTGTGCCAAGGCGCGCCCTAAATGAAATGTCGCTTGCAAAAAGTTTAAGTGATAAAGCGGCGGTAAGCATGAGCGTCGAGGATGTAAAAATATCCTGGAGCTATGAGGGAATAAAAGAAGGAACGACTGCCGAGATAAAGGAAGAAAAATATGAACTTTCCGGCGACGACGCGTTTTTAACCCTTCCGAATTTAACAGGCAAAGCGGTATATAAAGACGCATATTTAGATACCGATATAGAGGTTAATGTAGAAAGCTACTCGATAAAGGATAATATTTTAATTAAAAGCAGAAAAGCGCCCGAAACCTTTGTAATAAATTATGATATAGGGAATTTGAGCGCCAAACAGGTTGATAGTAAAACCATTTCCTTGTCGAAAGACGGTAAAGAAGTGGCAAATATCAGTGCGCCTTACATGTATGATAAAAAGGGCGAAATATCAAAAGAACTGGGCTTAAAAATCATATCAGTAAAAGATAGCACATTAAAAGTATTAATAGAGTACGATAATTCATGGGCAAAAGCTAACGGCAGGGAGTTTCCGGTAACCATTGACCCCGGGGCGGTTTTTGTCCTTAATAAAGACGATATACTGTATAAATATTCGTACACAAATACCGGGGTAATAGAAAATGCGCCGGGAACACTTTATGTTGGGTACAATACAACTTTTGGCACTGCCTGCTCGTCGGTAAAGCTTACTTCTTTGCCGGGTTTGGCAAAAGGGGATACGGTATATAAGGCGGATCTGTCGCTTTATTTAAACACCTTCAGGCTTGCAAACAGCAGTCAGGTAATAAATTGCGACGCATACGAAATAAACGGAAGTTGGTCCGGCTTTAACGCTTCAACAATATATGTTCCTGGCACAGGGCCAAGCTATTACAACACGGTAATAGATTATCAAAAGGCAAGTTACGGCGCAATAAAAGCATATAAAACATGGGATGTAACAAAGCTTGTTAAAAAGTGGTACGCAAACACAGCGACTAATAACGGCATAGTAATAAAGCCGTCAAACTATATAACTTCAGACGATAATGTTGCGTGGTTTTCAACCCCCGCAAACGCACCTTCCGGTACAAACCTAAAAAAACCGGCCTTTAGAATTTACTATTTAAATGCCAAGGGCTTAGAGAATTATTGGTCATATACGGAATGTGCCGCAGGAAGCGCCACGGCGAGCGTTAATAACTATACGGGTAACCTTGTAGTATCTGCACCTTTAATCAGCACAACAAGCGAAAATATGCCGGCAAGCTTAAGCCTTTATTTTAACGGCTATCAAACGGGACAGCATTTTCCGGATTCAATATGCGGCACCGGATTTAAAACAAATTACGATTTAAGAATACAAGCAATACCTAACGATTCAAGTGAATTAAATACTGCGCTTAGAGCAGCCGGATATTATTACAAATTTGTTGACGCGGACGGAACCGAACACTATATGCGTTCTACTGCGGCAAATTACACAGACAACGGCACCTACAAGGATGACAGCGGCTTGGGGCTTACCCTAACGCGCATAACCGGTACCGGCTTTACGCTTGAAGATAAAGACCATAATAAAATGGCGTTTAATACAGCGGGTAAAATTACACAGATATTTAATAAGCTTTCATCGTCTACAACAGACGATACCATTCGTTTTACATATAATAACGACGGCTTTTTAGAAGAAATAACCGACGGCTCGGGCAAAAAGCTTATCCTTTCAAGGAACACAAACAATGCGTTGATTTCTGTTACAGAAGTAATTGGTGAGCAAGAACAGTATAACAGAATGGTCAGTTTGCAATATCATATAAACTCGGCGAAATTAGCAAGCATTAATTATTATGACGGTAGCAAGCTTAGTTTCGAGTATGATAATGATCCAAACAACACACTTATTTGTTATCATATAACCAAAATAAAAGCCGAGGATGGCACCGGGCTTGTGCTTTCGTATCCTTCTTCTGTGACAAATGCAAGCCAGGCAAAGGTTCAAAGTATTTACGAAGTATCAAGCAACGGCACTACAAGAACCGGTCTTAACTTTGCATATAATACCGATAATACCACTACCATTACCGATAACGACGGTTTTGCCGAAACATACGTGTTCGATTCTGTCGGCAGAGCAATATCGGTTTATTCTTCCGAAGGCGCCAACTCTTCCGATTGGTCTGCTTGGACCGACACTAACGCTACGTTTTCTAATAATAAGCTCAAGTCTTCATACGGCACCGAAAAACCTACGATAAACCTCATTAGAGATCACAGCTTTGAAAAGGGCTTTACCTATTGGGCAGCCATAGGCGGCAACGCCGTAAGTGATACTTCTAACAGCTATATAGGCGCTAAAGGTGTGCGTATAACCCATTCAGCACTTACCGATTCCGACGTGGTGGCGCAAAGCGTCAGCGGAGTACAGTCAGGGTATTACACCCTGTCTGCCTATGTAAAAGCAAGCTCAATAAGCGGTACGGGCGGCGGATACTTGTATATTAAATACATAAATTCAAATGCTACTGTAATCGAAAAAAGTGATTACATAACCGATACATCCGGCGAGTGGCAACGGGTAAGCATGTTAGAAAATATTCCGAGCACCGCTACAAATGTAACCATAGGCATAGGTATGGAGAATGCAACCGGCACGCTCTATGCCGATAATATACAGTTTGAAAGCGGCTATCTTTCGGACTACAACCTTGCCGAAAATCCGGTGTTCGCATTCGGAAACTACAGCTATTTGGGCAGCACTTCTGATATAGTAAATGTTTCGGATGCGCCTTTAACCGAGCTTAATAAAGCCATGAGGGTTACGGGCACAGTGTCAACAACCCCCTATATTGCGCAGACAATATATGTCCGCAAACCGGCGGCAAATCTTGCTATTAATTTAAGCGGCTTTGCTAAAGGCAATTCGGTCGGCACTATTAATGATACTAATAGGACTTTTGGCCTTAAAGTGCACTTCTATTTTACCGACGGTACCTATGAATTAGTAACAATCAAGAATTATGATTGTTATTCTTCCGCATGGCAGTATATGTCCTATATTGCGATGCCAAGCGCCGCGAACAGCAATAAAACCGTAAATTATATCAATATTTACTACGTATATCATTTTAACCGCAATACCGCGTTGTTTACGGGCTTTAATGTAAGAATAGACCCAACGGCACAATCTTTTAGTTATGACAGTAAGGGTAACCTACAGTCTGCCAAAATGGCAAGCGGCGTTGAGGGTACCAATAGTTTTGACAGTACAACTAACCGCCTGCTTTCAAGCACCGATCCGCTAAACGGATCATACAGCTATACATATAACACCGGAAACCTGCAGTATCAGCTTAATAAGGCGCACCATGCCGGCTATAACCAGGATTTCGAGTTTACCTACAATTCCCACGGCCAGGTAATAAGTTCGTCTCAAAGCCAAACCGGCAACACTACCGGCTCTAAGTTCGAGTCAAGCGTGGCATATTCCGAAAGCGGCGACAAAATAACCTCCACTACCGATATTGCCGACCGCACTACAACCCTTTCGTACGATAGTTATGGCAGGGTCACAACCTCTACTACCAATAACGTCGCTACAAACTATACTTATGATAGCGGCAATAGAATAACCTCTGTCTCCGCTTTAAGAGACAGCGGCGATTCCTCCACGGCTGTTCAAAATTCATATACCTACACTGCTGACGACACTAATACACAAAACATCTATGAGCCCGTCGGTATTCTTACAAATATTACCCACGGCGGCACAATATACGGCTTTACGTATAACGCGTACGGCCAGACGGAGTCTGTAAGTATCGGCAACCAGGATTTAGCTCAGTATTATTATGACGATAACGGCAACCTCCAGCTTATGTACTACGGTAATGGCGATGAGGTCGCCAATCAGTACGATACGCTTAATCGCTTAAAATCCACTATTCGCAATGACCGGTATAAAACCTACTACTATTACAATAAAAATGGCCAGGTAGCCAGAAAGGCCGATGTGTCTCCCGGCTACAGCCTCTATACCAATTATTACTACGACATGCTCGGCCGCCTTACAACACAACACATAAACAGCAAAAACATCCGCTTAGATTATTCTTACAATAATATTGACCAGTTGACAAAAACAAGGTATAATGTTAAGGGCACTACCCACGGGTCAGACTATACCTACGGCAACTGGAGCGTAAATACCGCCACAACACTTACAAACGGCGCCGCGCTCTATAAGTCCTTTAACCACCTTGTCCAGCCGGATAATACCGTGTATTCCTCCTCCGGCTCAGCCCTTAAAAAGTCCTATACCTATAAAGAGGTTAACGGCAAAAACTACGGCCTCGTATCATCGCTAACCTACCAAAACGGCACGTATTCAGGCAGCACCTTTACTGCCGGCAATACACCTGCTGACACTTATTCGTATACTTACGATGATTTTGGCAATATAACCGCAGTATACCTTAATAATACCCTTCGTGAGCAGTACGCTTACGATGACCTTGGCGAGCTTGTAAGGGCCGATAGCCTTGACGCCGGCTATACTTTAGTTATTGAGTACGACAATCTCGGCAATATAACCAAAATGAAAAAGACCGCCTGCACCTTTGGCGATCTAACAAACTGCCAGTTTACAGAGTATAACTACACCTACGGTAACACTTCCTGGACAGACCTGTTAACCAATTACAACGGTAGCAACATCTATTACGATGAAATCGGCAACCCCACCACCTACTATACCGGTGCCGACCTTACATGGATAGGCAGAAGACTAAGGAAATACACCCTCGGCGATTTAACCAACACCTACACCTACAATGACGACGGTATACGCGTTAAAAAAGTATCGGCAGACTCCGGCACAAACACTACAACTACCACAGAATATGTACTGGACGGCGCTAATATCATCGCCATAATAGAAAACGGCGCAGTTAAAACACGTTTCTATTACGATGCTGACGGTACCCGCATTGCCATGGATTACCAGGGCAACA
>CABUFC010000008.1 GCA_902490735.1 uncultured Oscillospiraceae bacterium | reverse complement strand
TTTAGGGCGCCTAATTATATTACCACAAGAGCTATATCTTGTCAACAACTTTTTTTGCGTTTTTTTAAAATTTCTTTAAAAAGTTTTATATTTGCTGTTTTTGCGACAAATTGAGGCCAAATTACGCGTTACTAAAGCCGGGCGGGCACCAAAAAAGGCCGCCGAACGGCGACCCGAAAAAACAAAGCGACATTTTTTAAATAGTTTTTCTGTTCTTCTTCTTTACATTAACATTCTGCGCCCGGCAGCTACTCGGCAATGGCAAAGCGTTTATCGTACTCGTTATAATAGCGGTCAAAGCTTTCGGTGTGGGCCTGTTTTAAAGAGTTTAGGTAGGCGTGGGTATCAAATTCATCCTGCGCCAGCTTGATCATTGCAACGGCAATGTTAGAGCAATGGTCTGCCACGCGCTCGCAGTTATTTAGCAGGTCGTTAAACGCAAAGCCGTGGTCCAGCGTACATTCGCCCCCCTGCACCCGCCGAATGTGCCGCAGTTTAATGCGGTCGCACATATTATCAATAACCTCCTCCAGCGGTTCTACCCGTTTGGCTTTGGCAAGGTCGTTTTCGGCAAAGGCGTCGGTTGTAATTATTACAACCTCTGAAACGGCCGAAAGCAGTACGGCTAAATCGTCCTGCGCAAATTTTGAAAACACAAGCTTTTTTTCGTACAGCTCGCGCGCGGTGTTGGCAATATTAACGGCGTGGTCGCCAATGCGTTCAAAATCGCCAATGGTATGTAAAAAACGGGAGATCATTCGGCTTTGGGCCGGCGTTAGCTCGGCACCGGTAAGCTTTACTAAGTAAGTGCCAAGCTTGTCCTCATATCGGTCAATAATCTGCTCTTTATTTTGCACCTTTTTGTAGCCGTCCTCGCTAAAATTGCTTAGCAACGCAAAGGAGCGGGCCAAGTTTTTACGCGCTTTGCGCGCCATAGAACATACTGCGTGGTTGCTTTGCTCAATAGCAATGGCCGGGTGCTGCAAAAAGCGTTCCTCCAACCGGTCAATCTCGGCCACTTCGGCGGCATCCTCGGGGTCCTCTTTAAAAATAAAACAAACTATTTTTTCTAAAAGGCCAATAAACGGCATAAGCAGCAGCACCGTTAAAAAGCGGAAAAGCGTATTGAGCAGTGCGATGCCCACACTGTTTAAAACCGTAGAAGTAAACGAAAAGTGAAAAATGCCGTTAACCGCGTAAAACACGGTTGCAATAATCACAACGCCTAAAACATCTATTAATAAGTACACAAATGCGGTGCGCTTGCCGTTTACGCTGGCCCCAATTGCCGAAAGCAGCACCGGCACCGCCGCGCCGATTGCAATACCCATGATGATAGGCAGCGCAACCTGAAAGCTGACCGCCCCGGTTACGGCCAGCGCCTGCAAAATGCCAACGGCGGCCGAGGCGCTTTGCAGCACACAGGTAAACAGCAGGCCTACTAAAATGCCCAAAAACGGGTTAGAAAAGGAGGTTAGCACACTAATGAAAGTTGCGCTCTCCCGCAGGGGGGCAACCGAGCCGCTCATAGCGGTAATGCCCGTCATTAAAACTGCAAAGCCCATTAAAATGTTGCCAACCTGCTGCGTGGTACGGTTTTTGCAAAACATTCGCAAAATAATGCCAACCACCGCAATAGCACCGGTAAGGGTGGCGGTGGAAAACAACTCGACCCAGCCGCTGCCGCCCGAAAGCTCGGAAAGACAAATAATCCACCCCGTAATACTGGTACCCAAAATTGCCCCCAGCACAATGCCAATGGCTTGCTTTACCTTCATCATACCCGAATTTACAAAGCCAACCACCATTACCGAGGTGGCCGAGGAGGATTGGATAACCGCGGTAACCCCGGTGCCAAGCAGCACGCCCTTTAACGGCGTGCTGGTAAGCTTGTACAAAATAAGCTCCAGCTTACTGCCGGCCACATTTTTTAACCCATCCCCCATTAGGGACATACCAAACAAAAACAACGCGATGCCGCTTAATAGCTCTATAACATTTGAAATAGACATGAGATCACCGTTTGCAAGTTTTTTATAGACCGGCAGGCGCCAAACGCTAATGAGCCCGCTCGCAAGATTCACAAAATCTACCTTTTAAGTATAACACAACGGCACCGGCAATGCAACAACCAAAAGCAAGAAACCCGTTGAACGGTTTTAGAAGCAACAGCATTGCTACGCCAACAAAAATTGCGGTGGCCGATTGCAGAAGTTACCTGCAACCAACCACCGCACATTACGCCCAGTAGGTTAATTACCTTTTTCGGGGTTTCGGCACTGCGCAATTAGCAGCACAAAAAACGGATAAAGCATGAAAATAGGCAAAATATATCTAAAGTTGCTTACCGGGCCTAACAAGTAGGTTGCCCAAAGCAAAAAGGGCAGCACAAGATTTAACAGCCCGCGATAACGCTTTTTAAAAATAAGCCAAAACGCGGTAAATAAAATAGCCCAAATTGGCGTAGAAATTGAAAAAAGATTAGAAATAACCGGGAGCTTTTGGAACGCACTGTAATTGGCAACCTTTTCGTACCGGCTGTACAAAAACGGCAGCTTAGAATTTCGCCGCACACTGTAATACTCGTTAGAGCCGGCTAAGGTTTCTATGTAAATTCTTTTTGCGTACGGATCTACAGAGTCGGCGTCCATATACCAGTACGGAATGTTCAGTTCCAAAAACGCGGTAATATACTCCTTTGGATATTTTAAACCCAGCTTTAACCAAAACTTTATAAAATCCTTTTCCTTGCCAATGTTTTCATTAAATTTATAGGAGCATTTAACCGGGTCGGCAAAACGGGGATTATAAAGCTTTTTTAATTTGCGATAATCTAAAAACTGATTGATTTTGCCAACCTCCTTCGGGGTCAGCTTTTTTTCGTTCCGAACAACAACCAAAGCAATTTGCTGAACCGGCACGCTAAACATTTCACGGCTGTTCCCTCTTTTTACCTTAAGAGCGGCAAAAACCGGGCCGTTTATAAGCAAAAACGCGGCAAGTGCACCGGCCAGTACGGCCGTAAGGCGCAGGCGGCAGCCTTTAAAAAACAGCAAAAACACCAAAGCGGCAACCACAAAAACATAAATTGCGTTGTTGCGAAATAAGCAGCTAAGCAACGCACTGAACAACAACGCCGTTACCTTGAGCGGGCTTTTAAAAAAAGCTTTTCCAACACAAAAAGCGTGGTGCAGCAACAAAGCGGTGCACCCAAAAAACACCGAAAATAAAACATCTTTGGTAGGAATGATTGAAAAAATTGCCAAAACGGGGTTTAGCGCAAACCAAACAACACAACAAAGAAACGCCTTTTGGCTTTTGCCTTTAACATAGCAGCAAAAAAAGGCAAAAAAGGCCGAAACCACCAGCATTTGCAGCAATGCGTACACCGTTACGGCCTGCAGGTGAAAAACGCCGCTAAGCTTTAAGCAAAGCTGCCACAAAAAGGTGTGCAGGGGCGGGTGAAATTTGGTAACTGCCGTTTTGCCCAGCGCCTGCTCGGTTTGCATTTTCATATCGTATGAATAAATGCCGGGGTAATACGCCAACAGGCAAGGGATGTAAAACAAAAAAATAACACCCCACAGGCTAAAAAACAACGCCGCGGGCTTTATTCCCCCTACTTGCCGGGCCGGGGCTTTTGGGCCCGCCAAAGGTCGGCTTAAAAAGTTTAAAAGCAACGCCAAAAAGGCGCCAATTACCACCCAAAGGCCAACCAGCATTAAAAGCGTTAGCAAAACACGGTTAAAATTTTTGTAAAGGGTGCTTAAACCGTGCGTTTCGTAAACCGCTTTGCCAACTACGGCAACCGCCGCGTAAACCGCCCCGCCGAGGCAGGAAAGCTTTTTTACGCGTTCTGGCAACAAAGCGGCCTTTTGCAGCGCCAAATAAACAAAGGCGCAAAAAACAACCGTTAAAAAGCTTTGCCGCACTAAGCTGCTGCCGGAAAAGTAGTAATTTGCAACTCCGGCGGCGCCACAGTAAGAAAGCACAAGCCGGCAAAAAATAATACCGGCTTGCGGTGAAAACATTTTTTGAAATTTATTTTGCATTAGCATCTTGCTCTTTCTCCTCTAAAAACACCTTACGCGTTACAAAATTAAACAGCATTACAATTGCCGTTACCGCAAGCTTTGCAATTTGGTAAGGAATGTGGACCAGATCTACAAACAGCCACATAAACAGCTGGTTCAGCCCCAGGCCAATAACACTTAAAATAACAAAAATAACAAATTGGGTGCGCTTTTTCATGTCGGCCTTGGCCGCAAAAACAAAGTGCATACTAAGCAGGTAATTTACAATTACCGAAACCGAAAAGGAAATGCTGCAGGATATTAAATAATTTACCCCTGCAAGCTCGGTAAGCAGCAGCATAATGCCGTAATCAATTAAAAAGCACAAAAAGCCCACCGCGCCGAACTTTACCATTTGCAAAATTAGTTTTTTCATTACTTAGCCTTTTCTTCTTTCATTAGCTTGTTATAATCCTGCCTGGTGTGAATCAGCTGCATTTCAAAATCGTGCCGATTTTTTTGCGTAAGGGTAGAAAGTATTAAGCCGGAGAAAAACGCTTGAATAGCCGCTAAAATTACAAAGCAGCTAACAATTAGGGTAGGAATTTTTTCTACCAAGCCGGTTTTAATAAAGGTAACCAGTACGGGAATAAAAAAGGCCAGGCCAATCATGCAAAGCACCGCCGCCAAAGCGGAAAAGAACTTTAACGGCTTGTAGTTTTTGTACAGCTTGGTAATTGTTTTTAACACTTTAAAGCCGTCGGAGTAGGTGTTCAGCTTAGATTCGCTGCCCTGCGGACGGTCGCGGTATTCAATGACAACATTTTCTACCAGCATATTCTTATCAATGGCGTGAATGCTCATTTCGGTTTCAATCTCAAACCCTTTAGATAAAACCGGAAAGGTTTTTACAAACTGGTAGCTAAAGGCACGGTAGCCGGTCATAATGTCTTTAATATTGCTGTGGAACATTGAATTAATGCAGCCGCGCACCAGCGTGTTGCCAAAGTTGTGAAACGGGCGTTTATTCTCGGTAAAATAGGTGGAAGAAAGCCGATCCCCTACCACCATATCTACCTGGCGGTTTAAAACCTTGTCTACCATCTCGCGGGAGAATTCTGCCGGGTAGGTGTCATCCCCGTCGGCCATAATGTAACACTCGGCGTCAATTTCGCGAAACATTCGGCCAATAACGTTGCCCTTGCCGGCTTTGTACTCGTAACGCACAACCGCGCCGGCCTCGCGGGCCAAATCGTCGGTGTGGTCGGTAGAGTTATTGTCGTAAACATACACTACCGCCTCGGGCAGATATTTTTTAAAATCGGTTACAACCTTGGCAACCGTTTTGCTTTCGTTGTAGCAGGGAATTAACACCGCAATTTTATCCACAATAACACATCCTATTATTTTAAATACAGCATTGGCAAGCAATTTGCAACGGCAGCAAGCGCCAAAAGCCGAACCCGCCGTTTTGGCATTTTTTGCGTGCAAATTTGCCCACTATTTGCTTACAAAATTCAGTATATCATATTGTTAAAGCTCTGTCATCAAGCCGGGCCAAAAATACCTTACGGTGTTTTGGGGCAAAGCAGATAGCAATTGCTTGCTTCAAAGCTTTTTTGGTAGGTAACGCCGTGCCATTCAAATTCGCCGTTTTCCGGCAGGTCGGCCACCCAAACAATGCAATCCGGCACAAAGGCTTTGTCAACAGTTTTTTTAAAAAAATTTTAAATTTTTTTTAATATTAAAATCCGAACAATCCCGGAACAAGATATGTAATTAAACTCATTATAATCCCCGCTATCAATATACCTAATATTATAATAGGAAGCGATTTTTTAATTCGCATATCAAGTAACGAGGCTACCATAGCGCCGGTCCATCCGCCGGTACCCGGAAGCGGTATTGCAACAAACAGCAAAAGTCCTATTGCTTTACCGGCATCCACCTTTTTGCTTTTGCGCTCGACTTTACGTTCGAGGGCACGTGCGGCCTTGCCGATAAAACTATTTTGTTTTTCAAGCCACTTAATTATTCTTTTAAAAAACTTAAGAATTATGGGTATTGGCAAAATATTGCCTATAAAACAAATTGGAAAGGCGATGCTGAACTTAACTCCTAAGAGTGCGGCGGCAATAAGGCCGCCTCTTAGTTCTAAAATCGGCATAAGCGAAATTAAAAATATTATAAGCTCGGCAGGTATTGAAATGCTTTGCAGCCAATCGATTATTCCCTTAATAAATTCCGACATAAACGCTCCTAAATAAAATATGTTCCCAACTCTACACCGGTAAAATAGTGTTTTATAATCCAGTCGTAAGTTTTTCCGGCTTTTGCGTACTCGTTGGCGCCGTATTGGCTAAGTCCTACGCCGTGGCCGTAACCGCGGACCGTAAAAGTGAAAGTATCCTTTGCTTCGTTATAACTTATTGTAAAGGCGGAGGAACGTATGCCGTTTTTGCTTCCGCAATTAGTGTCGTTTAAAACCTTGCTTCTAAGCTCGGAACCTTTTATATTTTTTGATGAGCCGATCTTCATATTTTTAACATAGCAATTATTACTGTCATATGTTAAAGAAAACCATTTTGTGCGATCTGTATTATATGATAAAAGGTCTACTGAATATACTGTTTTTATCCACTTAGCTATATCGGCAGCCGAATAGGTACGCGTAGTTTGATAGTTTTTATTGTTTTTATCTACTGAAGAGTCTACAGCCTTTAGATATGCAGACGTGCCGCTGCCGTAGGGACTTCCGTTCCATATTGAACTATAGTCTGCGGTAAATCCGGCGGATGTATCATAACAATATGTACATGCTACATTACCTTTATATGTAGCCACAACGCCCAATACCTCTTTAACCGCATTTATAACCTTACTGCTAGCCGCTTTCATGGGTGTACTAGGATATTTCCCGCTTGCCGCACCGTTACAAAGCAACCAACCATAAGAAGTAACCGCCTGTGCCTTTAGCGCTTCAACTTGGTATGAGCTTCCCATTTCGGCTTCAACAATCCTTGCAATAATATCTAATGTAGTGCCCTGCTCTTTATTGCCGGTTGAAGAATTTGTAACGGTAAGAATAGGCAAATTTAAAGTGCTGCTTGAAACGGCCGAAGAAGGAGGATAGGACGAAACTTTTGAAGGCGCTGCAGAAGTGACCGAAGCTTTAGAGCTTATTTTAGAAGAATGAGAAGAAGAAACGGTCGATGAAGTAGGAGTTGATGAAACAAACGGTTTGGCTCTTATTATTTCAATAGAAGTTACTTCGGATTGTTCGAAATTTTCCGTGCTTTGTTTATAGCTTTCCGAAATAGCGGAAATTTCGCCGGTGTATGAGGAGCTACCAACATCATTTGAAACAATTCCTGCATTGTTATTAACATTGCTATCTGTAACATCCACCTCTAACGACTCGCCCATTCTAACCGCACGTGCAAAAACCGCAATGGTTGTCTTATTACTTTTTGTAACAAGGGTTATAACTTGGTCGGTGCCTTTAATATCAACAGAAGTGGTAATCTCGGACGCTTTTCTGATTTTTTCCATGTGCTTAAAAAAATCATCATCATCAAAAAATACCGTGCGCTTGTAATCAATTCCTAAAGATTGAAACCGCAATACGCTAAAGACCTTGTATTTACCCTTTTGCAAAATAGAATCGAAGGATATAACCGGTGCGGAACGGTAAAATGAAAGGTCACAATAATTAATAAGGTTGCTGAACATCTTACCGTTTCGCACCGACTTGCCGTATATGACTATATTTCTATTGTAGCTTGTATTGCCTATTTTTGCAAAAGTATATGGGGTACCGTAGCTGTTAAAGGTGCCGTCGAAAAGATGACTGTCACAATAAACCGAGCCTGCAGCATTTGTGCTTACTATCGGATAATTTATATTGGTATTTGGCACTGTAATAAAACCGGCTACATTTTTGTTCATTTCGTAAAGGCGGCCGAATTCGTTTAACATAAATTCGGGGGTTTTGCTTTTTGCAGGTATTCCGAAAAGCGACACGATGCTTTCATAGATCGAGTCGCCCTGCATAGGCTGGTATAAATACTTATAGCCGAAGAAAGAGCCTAAAATAACTGCCGCAACAAGTATTACCGCAATAATTGCCTTAATAATTCGCCGCTTTTTACTATCCGGGCGCACCTCAAAGGAAAGCTCGTCTAAAGTGTCAAGCTCGGTCGGAACCTCAAGGACTTTATAGCCGTCATGTGTTTCATCTTCAAGTATCTTTTCAGTATCCGATTCTTTAGGTTTGAAAAATACTTTTTCGCTTTTTTTGTTTGCCGGCTCAATTACAGCTTCAGGTATTGCCTCTTCTTTTTTGCTGTGTTTGCCGACATAATTATCTTCAGGCACAATGTTGATATCTTCTTTATCGTGAAGGCCCTTTTCATGCCGAATGGGATTAATCGGTTTTTCGGTTTTAAGCCCTTGCTTTTTGTCCACCAAAAACTTAAGATACGGCACTACAAGGCTTTCAATCACTTCATATCTATGCTCTATATCACTATCGACCATTATGATAGCTTGATCCCCTTTTTCGAGAACGCCGCCCATAAATTTACCGTCTGACGCTACAAGAGGAATCATGCCTTGCGGCATTAAGTAAAGCTTTTCGTCTTTAATACCAAGATCTGAATTGTTAATTTCAGCGAGTTCTATATTTGTGGCGCGCGCCATAAGCTTTGCCAAATTAAAGTCTTCATCAAATCCGCCGACAGTAATAATAGCCCTGCTTCTGCTTACGCTTTTTTGCAAAGCTAAAAGAAAACCTTTGCTGTTTGAAACGCTTGCATTTAAAAACCTTGTGTTGCAAGCGCCGGTTAGCATAATTTCCATTTTAAAATCCGTAGGCGTATTTATATATATTGCCTCTAATGTTAAATCCGGGGTCATAATGCCCTCCTTTATAATTATTCTGAAGCTTCGGTATCTGAGCTTTCACTTATAACCGGTGTTTCGGAAACGGTTGGCGTTTCACTAAATACGGACTCAGTAGATGTTACATTTGACGACGGCTTACTGCTTGTGACAGTGCTTTTCGAACCGGTATTTGTGGTGCGTCTACTGCTTGTTGCCGACGTGCCGGCACTCGACGAAGTGATGATGGAAGATGCGGGCTCTACCGTGCTTTGGATGGAAGATATGTTACTTACAACACCGCTTTGCGGTACAGAAGAGATTGCAGGTACTGCGTTCTTTCCGTAATAAGCCGCCGGATAATACGTATTTGGATTATAAGCAGCAAAGGCAGTATCGGTATAATTAGTCTCGCCTTCGCGAACTTTACGCGCTACTACTACAAGACGTGCGTCGGCAAAATCATATATGCAGGTAGATAACGTTAAAAGCTCATCATCCGGCTGTATGTCAACATTCGCGTTTATAATGCTTCGTTTTTTAAGCTCCTCGGTATAATTTAAAAATGCTTCTTGACTTGAAAAATCGCTGTATCTATAACTAAAAACATGGCCGTTATCGCCGGAAGGCAAAGCATTTGTAATCATAACGCAAAATATCTTATATTTGTTGCGCTCGTAAAGTGTTGTAAAATCAATTACCGAGTTTTGCTTATAAAAATCGAGGCTGCGAAATTGTTTCAATGAAGCAAACATTGAACCGTCACGCATATGGTGCCCGTATAAAACTATACCTTGGCTATTGCCATCTTTAGTTATTTTGTTTTCATAATCAGCAAAAACGGCTCCGTAGCGGCTGGTTTGCTTAAGCATATTATGATTAATGTAATAATCGTTGTTGGTAGTTTGATAAACAGGATTATTAACATTAGTGCCGGATATTTTTATCCAGCCTTTAATATCGCTGTTTTGTTTTATAAGGCTTTCAAAAGCTACAAATATACCGTCGGCATTTTTTTCGTACGCGTTTGGAGCTTCCCAAACTTTGGCGGCGGTGCTAATGTTGTTCCGCTGAATTATACCGCTTATAAAATACATGCCAACCGCCACAGCCGTAACAATAAAGGTAACAAAAGCTGCGAAAAAGACGGTCTTTCTTATTTTTTCACCTTTAGAATCATCCTTATACCAAAAAAGATTTCTAAAAAAGTTGCGCTTTTTAAAGCTTTCTATATTGTCGGCGTCCCAAAAATCTTCTTCCGTATCATCGGTATTGAGAAACTCCGACTTGTCAACCACGGGCGTAATGTGAAGATCAATATCGTCAAGCGTGATCGGCTTGTCTTCATTTAAAGCGGGTTCTTCTTTCGGCTTAAAATCCTCCATTATTTTCATCTCTTCGCCTTTTGAAAAACCGAACTCCATAAAAGATTCAACATTTTGAAGATATCTTCTTGCCATATCAAGCGCCTGTTTTGCGGCAGCATTTCTTATTTTATCACGGCCGCCGAAAAGCTCCAGCTTTTTAACAAAACATTGATTAGGAGCGCTTAATGCAACATATACAAGTCCCTCGGGCTTTTGTTCGCTTTGCCCCGGGCCTGCAACGCCGGTTATTCCAATGCCAATATCCGCTCCGGTTATTGCGGCAATAGTCTTTGCCATCTCACAGGCAACCTCCGGGCTTACGGCGCCTTTTTCCAAAAGAAGCTTACTTCTTATACCAAGAGCCTGCTCTTTAATGCTGTTTGAATAAGCAGTTATGCCCATTTCGAACACTTCGGAAGCTCCGGGAACATCGGTAATCATCCCGGAAATAATGCCCGCAGTACAGCTTTCTGCTGTAGCGATTTTTTTGCCTTTTTCTTTTAAAAGCTTAACTACAGCGCTTTGAATGTTTTCCTCATCGATGCCGTAAATATTATCTTTAAACATGCCGACAATATTTTGCACGGTTGAAGAAATGATGCGCTTAGCGGAATCCTTGTCCGCTTTTGCGGTAACGCGCACTCGAACTTCACCATTTTGAGCATAGGTTGCAACAGTTGGATTTGAACTTTTTAGTAAATCGCCGAGTTTTTCCGCAACTGCGCTTTCGCCTATGCCGATAATATTAATGTTTGTAGAATATATCGTATCGCTCGACTGCTTTTTAAAATAAGGTACGATGTATTTATCGAACATCGGAATAAGCTCGGCCGGTGGTCCGGGGAGCATAATAATAATATTTTTACCTTTGTTAATAACAAGGCCGGGCGCTGTGCCGTTGTCGTTTTTAAGCACCATAGCAGTTTCCGGAACCATAGCTTGTTTGGCGTTAGATAAAGGCATTTCCATGCCGCGCCCGGCAAAGTACGTACGAATGCTTTCGTATGTGTCGTCGTGATTGACAAGCTCTAAGTCAAGAAGCTTTGCTACCGTTTCTTTTGTAAGATCGTCCGGTGTAGGTCCAAGGCCGCCGGATAAAATTATTATGTCCGCCTTTAGCATGGATTCTTCAACCACTTTTTTAAGCCGATCGACATTGTCACCCACAACAATCTGCTCGAAAACCGAAATGCCAAGCTCCGATAATCTTTGAGATAAATACTGTGCATTGGTATTAACTATATCTCCGAGCAATAGTTCAGTGCCTACACATATTATTTCTGCGTTCATTTAATACATCCCTTTTAATAACTGCTTGCTGTTATAAATTCTACTTTAATATTTTTTATCGCTTCTTCTACAAGAGCGTCGAAATTACCGAGGTTTTCAGCTTCAATAACCGATTCAAGTTTAGGATTGGTTCTTGGATGCCGCGGTGTAAATACAGTGCAGCAATCTTCATACGGTTCGATTGAAATATCAAATGTATCAATTCGCCTTGAAATATCGATAATCTCATCCTTGTCCATACCGATAAGCGGCCTTAAAACAGGCATTGTAACAACCGCATCCGTACTGGCGATCGCCGGAAGGGTTTGACTTGCCACCTGACCCAAACTTTCACCCGTAATTATTGCTTTTGCGTTATTCTTTTTTGCAAGCTTTTCTGAAATTTTCATCATAAGCCGCCGCATAATCAGGGTAAAATAGGTTTCAGGGCATTTTTGAGCTATTTCTGTTTGAATTTCCGTAAACGGAACAATAATAAGCTTTATCTCGCCGCTAAAAGCCGCAACTTTTGATAAGAGCTTTTTCACTTTAAGTTCGGCACGTGCGCTTGTATATGGCGGGCTTGCAAAGTGAACGGCCACAAGCTGCAAACCGCGCTTTGACATCATGTAGGCCGCAACCGGACTGTCAATTCCGCCTGATATTAAAACCGCGGCTTTTCCGGCTGTACCCGCAGGCATTCCGCCGGAACCCTTTAATTGCCCCGCGTGAATAAAAGCATATTTATCCCTGATTTCAACCGTAATTAAAACTTCAGGATTGTTTACATCAACCTTTAAATGATGATAGTTTTTTAAAAGCGCGGCGCCTGTTTCGCGGCTGATTTCGGGGGATGTTAAGGGGAATTTTTTATCAGAACGTTTAGCAGTAACCTTAAAGGTTTGTGCGCCGCTTAGTGCCGGTTTTAAAAAATCTACCGCGCATTTTAAAATTTCGTCCATGTTTTTTTCACAGGCGGCAGCAACAGAATAAGCCGCAATACCGAAGACCTTGCTAACGGCTGCTTTTGCACCGCTTATATCTGCGGCGCCTTCAGGTTCAAGCGTAATAGTCGACTGCGACCGCGTAATTATAAATTTTCCGTAAGGCGAAACCGCAGATTTTAAATTTTTAATAAGCGCATCCTCAAAGGTTCGCCTGTTAAGCCCCTTTAAAACCAATTCGCCGTTCTTAATTAGTATTATTTCTTTCATTTTTATCCTTTTTTTATAAGCGTCTTTTGCGCCAATGATAAGGCATTATACAGCCTGTCCACATCTTGCGCAGTATTGCTTGAATTAAAGCTTATTCTAAGTGCGCTGTCTATTATATCATCGCTAAACCCGAGCGCTTTTAACACGCGGCTTTTTTTGCCGCCGCTGCAGGCGCTTCCGGACGATACCATAATACCCTGCATTTCTAAAAAATGCAAAAGTGTTTCGGATTTAAAACCCGGTATTGAGATATTTAATATATAAGCAGAAGCATTATTTGGAGAATTAATTACATACTCGCCAAGTTTTTCTCTTGCATATTTATTAAGCTCACAAATTCCTTTATTATTAAAACTTTGAACAGCCGCGGCAAACCCGGAATAAAGAAACACCGGTTCCGTGCCGCTTCGCTTACCGCTTTGCTGGCCGCCGCCCAAAATAAAAGGAGGAAGCGGAATATTAGAACATATTGCCCCCACGCCTTTTGGTCCATGGATTTTATGTGAAGACACTGTAATAATATCGTAATTATTTATATCAATCGGCATTTTCATATAAGCCTGGACGCAATCACTGTGAAAAATTGCTCGGCTGCCGTTCTGCGATATAATGCTTTTAACATTAGATAAATCGGTTGCAAAGCCCGTTTCGTTATTCACCTGCATTAAAGAGACAAGTATGGTATCCTTTTTAACCATGCGGTTTAATTCATCTATTTTATAACCGTTTTTATCTGCCGGGAGAAAATCTACTTTGTATCCTTCATTTAATAGCTTAAATGCAGGCTCTATAACCGACGGATGCTCCGCCGCACCTATAATTATGTGTTTACCTAATGACTTATTTTTATTAACTGCACCGAATATTGCAGTATTATTGCCCTCAGTGCCTCCGGAAGTAAAAACTATATTTTTAGATTCCGTTTTTAAGCTTTTGGCGATAATTTTTTTTGACAATTCCGCTTCTTCTTCTGCAACCATTCCAAGCGAATGTAAAGCCGCAGGGTTTGCAAAACCATGCTCCATATTTTTTAGCATGGCTTCCTTTGCCTCGTCGCATGTTTTGGTTGTAGCCGCATTATCTAAATACAGAATATTCTCCAAAAAACAATCCCCTATTTTATATAAATATACAATTATATTATATCATCAAATAAAGCGTTAGTAAATAACAAATTTATTTAAATTTTATTGCTTTTAAATAAAAAACTTGATATAATGAAATGTAATAATTATTAGAGGTGTTCTTTTTGTACCGAATTTTAGAAAAAACAAGCCTTAATCCTACCGTTACGAAAATGGTAGTCGAAGCCCCGCTTATTGCAAAAAAGGCGGAACCCGGCCAGTTTATAATTTTTAGAACTTTTTCTGACAGTGAGCGTGTTCCGCTTACTATCTCGGATTTTGACAGAGAAAAAGGTTCTGTCACCATTATTTTTCAAATAGTCGGTCGCGCTACTATGGAGTTAAATTCGTTAAACGAAGGAGACTTCATAGAAGATTTTGTAGGCCCTTTAGGTAATGCTACAAAAATTGAAGGTCTTAAAAACGTGGCTGTTATAGGCGGCGGCGTCGGAAGCGCCATTGCGTATCCGGTTGCCAAAAAGCTTAAAAACTCAGGCGCTTCGGTTACAAGCATTGTGGGTTTTAGAAGCAAAGACCTAATAATTTTAGAGGATGAATTTAAGGCTATCAGCAATAAGTTTGTTCTAATGACAGACGATGGTTCAAAAGGTACTAAAGGGCTTGTTACAAACGCACTTGAAAGTCTAATAGAAAACGGCGCTAAATTTGACGAAGTAATAGTAATAGGCCCGGTTATTATGATGAAATTTGTCTGCCTGCTTACTAAAAAACATGGCATACCAACAACTGTTTCCATGAACCCGATTATGATTGACGGCACCGGTATGTGCGGCGGATGCAGGCTTACTGTTGATGGTAAAACCAAATTTGCCTGTGTGGACGGACCCGATTTTGACGGACACAAGGTTGATTTTGACGAATGTTTAAAACGGGGAAGCTTTTATAAAAATTTTGAACAAAAAGAACGCGAAAAAGGTTGCAGGCTTTTAGGGGGCACAAACTAATGGAAAGAAATTTAAGCCAAAAAAAATGTCCGATGCCCTGTTTGGAGCCGGATGTAAGAAATAAAGTATTTGCGGAAGTAGCCACGGGATATACCGAGGACATGGCAAAAGAAGAGGCCGCGCGCTGCTTAAACTGCAAAAACAAGCCGTGTGTTGCGCACTGCCCTGTTAAAATAAATATTCCTGCATTTATAGAGAAGGTAGCTTTAGGCGACTTTGAAGCCGCGTACGACATTCTTTCTATGTCTACTTCACTTGCGGCAATTTGCGGAAGGGTCTGCCCGCAGGAATCTCAGTGTGAGGGCTCGTGTGTAAGAGGAATTAAGGGCGAGCCTGTAGGTATTGGCAGACTCGAGCGTTTTGTTGCGGACTATCACCGCGAGCACGGACAAAACAAACCGGAAAAAATTAATAAAAACGGTCATAAAGTGGCGGTTATCGGCAGCGGCCCTGCGGGACTAAGTTGCAGTTTTAGCCTCACAAAAAAAGGTTATGACGTAACCGTATTTGAAGCATTACACACTGCCGGCGGCGTTTTAAGCTACGGCATACCGGAATTTCGTCTGCCAAAGGATATTGTCAATTACGAAATAGACAATCTTAAAAACATGGGCGTAAAAATAGAAACCAACATGGTTATCGGCAAAATATTAACAGTGGACGATCTATTCTTAATGGGATATGACGCCGTGTTTATAGGCTCCGGAGCGGGACTGCCGAGATTTATGAACATCCCGGGCGAAAGCTTATGCGGTGTATATTCCGCCAACGAATACCTAACAAGAATTAATCTTATGAAAGCCTATAAAGACGACTCAAAAACTCCGGTTATAAAAAGCAATATCGTGGCGGTTGTTGGCGGCGGTAATGTTGCGATGGACGCTGCAAGAAGCGCAATGCGTCTTGGGGCAAAATCCGTATACATAATTTACCGCAGAAGCGAAGATGAGCTTCCGGCACGTAAAGAAGAAATTGAACACGCCAAAGAAGAAGGCATTATATTTAAATTTTTAACAAATCCCACCGAAATTTTAGGCGACGAAAACGGTGCGGTTAAAGGCATTAAATGCGTCGAAATGGAACTTGGTGAGCCGGACGAAAGCGGAAGAAGAAGGCCGGTTGAAAAGAAGGACAGCGAATTTGAAATTCCGTTAGATACTGTCATCATGGCAATTGGAACCTCTCCAAATCCGCTTATTAGATCAACTACATACGGACTTGAGGCCAATAGCCGCGGATGCCTTGTAACAACAGATTCATTAGGTTCAACTACAAAAGAAGGCGTTTTTGCCGGCGGTGATGCCGTTACGGGTGCTGCAACAGTAATACTTGCTATGGGCGCCGGCCGCGAAGCCGCTGAGGCTATTGACCAATATATTAAAAGCAAGGGTGAATAAAATGAGAAAAAAGTTTCTTGTTTTAGAAAACAACGAACTTAAATATTCCTTGGAACAACAGCAAATTGAGATTAAATTGCTAAAAAAGAAAATTGACGAGCTAAATATTATTATTGGCGCTAAAGACAGTGAGATTAACGATTTAAAAAACGCGGTGCCTGTTGTGAAAGTTGAGCCCGAGGCCGAAATTGAAGAAATCACCACACCGGCCGAAGAAAGCCCGTCTGTAAAAACTTTAGAAGACAAATTATTAACAGATGAAATAAACAAATACGGCGCCGAAATAATTTCAAAAGCCGCGCGTAAAACAGCCGAATTTATCGAAAGCGCAAACCTTTTAGGCTACGACAATGCCGGCGACGTGGTTACACTGGCGCTCGGCAAAAACGAGTTGTTTAAATCTAAAGTTTTCGAGGCGGCCAACAGCGCGATAGCCTTTGACGCCGCAAAAAGTTCAATAGATGTTCTTTATGCCGAATTAAATGAATATATCGAACATTTAAAAAGTCAAAATTAAAAGCGTCCATACGGGCGCTTATTTTTTTTATTATAAAACAAGACCGCAAGTAAAAACTTGCGGTCTTTATTAATTTATGCTACCGGAGGATAGGTTGAAGGATCAACAACCGATAAAATGTTGTTATACAGATACTCAAGAATTTCTGGATCTTCAGCTCCGGCACTGTACGCGGCTACTGCAACATCGAATACATTTGCCTCACGTGGATCATCGTAAACAGTTACGAGAGCACCATCAGCACGTTCGATTATAGCATATACACGTACGGTGTAGTCAACCTGATATCTTTCTGCCGAGATACCTGTTAAAGCACCGGAGAAGATAATTCCATTTTCGCTTTCGGCGAAAACTTTATTAACATGCTCTTCTGTGCTGTAAGTTACACCCTTGCTTGCTTTCTTGCCTGCTAAGTTTTCGTAGCCTACAACCAGTTCGTCGGAACCTAAGAATTCGGAGCGGATAGCAAGTACGCCCTGCTCTACTATTGTGTAGGTCTCATAAAGAGCTGCAGCATCGAATGTAGCTTTTGAAATTCTGCTCTTAAATCTTAACGCCTGAGCACCAACCGTACGGATAGCAACACCCATATCTGTAACATCTGCTTTATACTCGGTTGTTGCAGCTTTTGCAAGGTTTTCACCGTCAAGAAGTTTAAACTCATCTAAATAGTAGTAGTAAGCAGGAGAATCACCATCAACAGTAGGTCCGAAATAGCAAATTGTAAGCCAAACTTCTGTATTATCTCCCGTGTTAAAGCCTAAGGAAGTTTTAGTCCATTCAGCATAAGCAGTAGAAGAAGACAAGTTATTGTAAGCTAACAAAGCATGTTCGCCCGAAGCGTCGGTTGCACCTATGGTAGTATCTGCGATAAAGCCCTGTTTCTGAGTAGTGGCAAAGCCAGGCTCAGTTACGTATGTATAACCCATCGAGTTAGTCTTGCCTTCGTCATTGCCGCTACCGTAATACTGCTCAGGTACATAGTAGTAGTAGGATATGTTGTAGAATGTATCGGTGTTAAGACCTGTAAGCTTAATGGTTATACCGTTATTTCTTGCAGAAACCTTAAAGGACTGTAAGCCGCTCTTTACATAATCGTTTGAAACAAATACTTTGCCCCAGCCATTTGCTGCACTGGTCATAGACCAGTTAGGATCAGCGCCTGTAAACTGTGCAACGTTGTCAACGGCAGTTGCCGGAACGATAGTTGTGTCAAGCGTGTAATTTTCAGCGTCAACACCTGTGTAGCAGTTTGTAAGGGTGGTGTTAAACTTAGCTGTGAGTAACGAATAAGGATTGAGAGCGCTTATGGTCTTGTTGTAAACCAAATCGGTAGATACAGGGATTTCCGAGCCGGGTTCGAACCAGCCGAGGAATTCTGCATAATCGCTTATCGGATATGCGCGATAAGTAAGAGCGTTGCCGTTTTCAGCAATAACGGATGTACCGGTTACGGTAGCTGTACCGCCGTTGCCGCCGGCGCCGACTGTCTCGTAATTTACGCCGATCATTTCAACCTCTTCGATATTAAGATCGTCGAAATACGCACCTGTATTGCTGGCAACACGTAATGGAAGTAATATTCTGCTAAATTCGCCGGTGTTAAATACGATAGATGCTTGTGCCCATTCGTTTGTTGTGCCGAAACCGTATTTTGTCATGGTAAGCATTTGCTGTTTGCCATAGGATTCGGAAGCAGTAGAGCCGCCGTCATTTCCACCTTCGGTTTCGTGCGGTAAGAAGTTGTTAAAGATAGCAATTCTGGTGGCATCATTAGGAATACCATATACATTTTGATCAGTAGCTTTTACATAGTCGCCTGTCTGATAATACCAGAAAGTGTATTTATAGTCGGTATGAGGATCAACATCTATTACTTTATACATACCGTGGCTGCCGGTATAAGAATATAACGATTTGCTGCCGGTATGGGCTTTGTCTGTAGAGATTAAACCTTTACCGTAAGCTGTCATAGTCCAGCCTCTTTGAGAAATCTTAGCAAAGGATACCATGCTGGTTGAAGTGGCAACATAACCAAAGAGAGTAGCAGAGTTTTCTTGGTCTAATCTCGTGTCAACAGCATAATCTTCAAATCCACCGTCGGCAATGCAATAAGCAGAACGGTTGAATTTAGCTGTAATTGATGTGCCGGAGAAGTATGCAATATAGGTTGTATCTGTTGACAATAAAGTTTCACCGTCAAACCAACCGGTAAATGTGCTGGAAGCGTCTGCAACCGCTGCGGTAAATGTCATATTAGTGCCGTTAAATGTCGCAGAAGCAGTACCGCCGGCCTGTGCTGTTTTTCCTGTGGTTACTACTGTAACAGAAGGAATTGCCATAGCGTCGAGATCGTCAATATATACGCCGTTCTTAGTTGACGAAGGGAACGGAATCAAAATCTTCGAATACTCGCCGGTATTAAGGTTAATGGTAGCTTTAGCCCACTGGCCGGTAACACCGTATCCGCTGTAGGATGTAGGTGTAATTGGCTGCTGTTTGCCGTAAGGCGTATCGCTGTTTTTTCCGCCGAGACCGTTTGCGTCAGTATCGCTGCCGTTTGTTATGTAAATTTGGTTAGTATTAAAGATGGCGATGGTTGTAGCGTCAGCAGGGATACCGTAAGGATCGTTTGTTATATTAGCCGGAGGCTGTAAGCACGCCGTATCCTGATAATACCAGAAAGAAATAATATAATCGGTATAAGGCGTTACGGATAAAGCTTTATATAATCTGTGGCCGTTAGCGCCCGAATACAGCATAGACTTTGTACCGCTGTGTGCCATAGCAGTTGTTGCCGTACCGCCGCCGTAAGCGGACTTGGTCCAGCCGTTTGCATCTATAGCTGCAAACGATACTTTGTTTGTAGAAGCACTTACCCAATCGTAAGCACCGCCGATGGTGGCACTATTAGCATAGCTTTCAAAGCCACCGTCTGTTATTAAAGGAATAAAGTTGCGTGTGAATTTAGCTGTAAGTTCTCTTTTATTGAAATAATCGTTTGTATAGGTTGTATCAGAAGAAACAAGAGTGTTTCCGCTATACCAACCGTCAAACGTACATCCGCCGTCTGTAGGTGTAGCCGTAAATGTATAGTTGAGGTAACCGTTGCGAGTTACGCTTGCTGTACCGCCGGCAGGAGTTGTAATGCCGGAAGTTTGCGCAGTAACCGTAGGTGTGCCGCCGGTATAGTCGCTGTTTTTAATAAGGAATACGTTATCAAGATAGGTATATACGTCCGCGCACTGTTTATACTCACCTTTAAATAATACGATGAATTTTACAGTGTCGGCGTCGGTTGTAAACGTTGTAACATTGGTAACGTCAACCCATGCGCCCTGAGAAACGTTTGAACCTGCGGAAGCATAAGGGTTCCAGTTAGGATGAGACTGGTCGTTCGGGTTAAAGCCTATAATGCCGTTTTCTTCAGCCTGAACAAGGTTGTTGGCGCTAGTGTTGGGATACCAATCGCCGCCTGCATAGCTGGACGAAACTTTAGCTATGGCAATACGTCCGAAAACGTTCTTTTTTTTGGCTGCAGTTTCTTCCGGGGTATCTGCAGCCAACAAGAAACTAAATCCGAATTTATATGTTGTGTTCGGATCAACGTCTATAACACGGAATACGCTATTCCAGGAGTTTTTAATAGCAATGCTGTTTGAACCGGATTTGCCGTAATTATCAGAAACTGTAGCGGATGCGCTTGCATTGTAAGGCCACCAGCCCATGTTGTTAGGTTTTGCAAGAGAACCGTTATACTGAACACCGCCGGTTAATACAGTACCGCTGGATAAACCGTCAGCACGACCGCCTATAAAGAGGTTAATACAGTCATACTTAGCTTCGTACTGAGCGCCAGTATATGTAGTATTAAGAACCGCGTTAGAAGTTACAAGTTCATCGTTCAAATACCAGCCCTTAAAGGTTGCTTCTTCGTAATCGGTAGAAGCTGTTAATGTAACAGACGCACCCGGAATAAGAACAGTGCCTGAGCTTACAGTTACAAGGCCCTGAGCTAATTTTGTACCGTCCTGGTTAGTAACAGTTGCAACGTCAGAATCGGAAGCAATCTCATATGCTTCGAAATCGTCAACATAAACACCGTTAGCACTAGAGCAAACGAACGGAAGCAAAACTTTTGAGAATTCACCGGAATTGAACTGGTAAGATACCTGAGTCCATTCTTCGGTGTTTAAGCTTGAGAAGCCTACTGTATTAGTAACGGTTAAATAGGCTTGCTTGCCATAAGGCGTATCGCTGTTAGCGCCGCCAGGACCGTTTCCGTCAGTATCACTGCCCGATGTTGCATAAGGTTTGTTTGTACCATAAATAGCAACCTGGGTAGCGTCTCCGGGAATACCGTATGTCATATTAGAGGCGGGAGAAGCAATAGTACCGCCGGTTAAATAATACCAGTATGTAACATAATAATTTGTGTTGGGTGTAACACTGAGCACTTTATATACGCAGTGTCCGCCTGCGCGCGGCAAATTAAGCGATTTTGTACCGCTATGTGCCTGCGCCTCAGTTACAACACCTTCACCGTATGCAGATATGGTCCAGTTATTGGCGTTAATATCAGAAAATGATACTTTGTTGGTTGTAGACGCAACATAATGATACAAGCCTCTTGCAGCAAGAACATAGTTTGCGTCATAATCTTCGAAAGTACCGTCTGTCACAAGATTTGCCGAATCGGCAAATGCAGTTGTTTCAAGTGTAAATACTACGCTCATGCTTGTAACAACAAGCAATACACTTAAAACAAGTGAAAGAATCTTTTTCATTTTCACACACTCCTATTAAAATGTTAAAAAGGGTATAATATCCTAATGCTATTATAAGATACTTTTTGTTCGATTGCAATAATTTTTTGAATAAATTTTAAAAAATTTTTTACAACCTGCTTAAAATCAGCGTAAAATGTAAATTTTTCATTAATAATATATACACATGCTATCGTATTAGAATGCATGCAAATTTTTATTTTTGCACAATATATATTTATGTGTTGCTTACGTCAATGTCGTCCGGTTTGAAGCGATTAATTGCAAAACTGTTTTCTGAAAGTTTTGCTTTTTTGATATAATCGTTAATAAGTTGGTCGAAAGTATCGTCTTTTATTAAATGAAGAACCTCGCTGTTAAGAGCAGTTTTATAATAACTGTCACTCATAATATCGCCGCGAAGAACCAGCTGATAGTTCCCGTCGCTTGCGGTAAACACCTTTGTAGTACCGACATCCATCGCTTTTATGGCAGCAAAATTACTGTCCGAATAAGAGGTTTTGCTGCCGCCGGTTACGGTGCTGTAAATATCTTTAGGAGCGCTCTCTTGTGAGGAAGCATTGTTAATAATGTTTTGCATATCTTCGTCCGAGTAGCTGTTAAACTCTTGGAAAACCTCAGCAAACTCTTTTTTGCCGCTGTTCAAAGCCGCTGCGTAATCTTCAAGCGATTTTTTCTTAGATTCTTTTTCGGTGTCGGTAGTATCGTCCGTAAAGCTTGTAGCTATTCTATCTATCTGTTCGTAATTGGTTTTTAAAGCAGTATTAAACTCGTCATCGCCTACAGGCTCAGTGCCGTCTTTGCCGTATAAGCTTAAAAAATAACTTTCAGACAGATAGCTAAATTCAACTATTCTTTTATATGTATTATACGACACGCCGTTTTTCTCAAACAACGTGCTGTAGCCATAGCTGTTCCAGTAATATTCGGCGGCTTCAGCAGCTTCGGATTTATCTTCATCCGAAAACTTGAATTTCCCTTCATTTAAAAGTGCTTCAAGCGCCGCATACTGCTTTGACTGCTCGAGCGCACGATTTTTAACCCAATCGTTAAAAGAAATATTATCTATCGTCTGCGCAGTATAATCGGTAACGGTAGTCGATGCATTTTCGTTAACCTTTTGCATAGCTTCACTATATGCATTAACCATGCACGCAAGATACATAGCGGATGTAAATTTAACTCCGTTTATCGTTATGGCTGTTTCGTCTTTTGGGTGGCAGGCGGCCGCACAGAATGTTAAAACAAGCGCTAAAACAAGGGCCAAAACCTTTTTTAAACTCTTCACTTTATATTCCTCCATAAACATAAATGTATAGTTAATTATATACGATACTTTAAAAAATGTAAAGAGCAAAAACACGGCAGTATTTGCCGTGTTTTAATTCTTAAAATTAATTTCGCAGTTTAAAAGATTGTATTTAAAACTGCTTCTTTCATTCTTTTGAAAAGCCGATCTTACAATTACCGCCGAAGCTTTATTTTCAAAGGTCATCTTAGATATAACAATATAAATGTCGCCCTCGTCCGTAACCGATAATATCGTGTGGCTGGGCACATCATAGCCCATTGGGATGTATAAAAAGCTGTCGTCTGTTAGATATTCCGGGTCGTAAGCGTTTTCGTTTATGTCTATGTCGTAAAAGTTCTTGCAAAAATCTTTGATTATGCTTTTATCGATCCGGCCTTTTGAAGCACTGCCTAAGCAAGATAACATCGCCGCTTCTATAATTTTGCCGTCATCTGTAAAGCCCTCATCAAAAAGGTAGTTGTTATCAAGCATCGCTTTAAAAATTTCGTTTCGCATCTGCGGCTTTTCCTCACTGTAAGGCGCCGCCATTATAAAGGTGGAAAGCATTACAGACACAAGTGCCAAGGACACTATAAATATTATTGACTTTTTCATGCCTTCCATCTCCTTTCATATTATATATTATAATATTAAAAGAGAAAAAAATCGTTAAAATTCGATTACATTTTTATATCAATAAAGTAATCTTTATTTGCCGCCAAAAATTAATTCTTGTTTTTATTTACAATAGGCATTTCTGTCATACGAAGCTTTGCACAGCCGTATGGGTAAAGCGTTTTTGTTTCGGGCGGAGATATTGCTTTTCTCGATTTAGGCGTTCTTCGGCAAACCGTTAAAAAACCGTCGTCATAATCCCAGTCGATTTTTTGCATTTTAACCGCAAGTTTAAGCCTTGGGTGAACGGAAGAAAAAGGGAAACTGTCGCCATCAGACTCAATAACTTTAAAATTACTGTCCGCAAACGCGTAGTTCCATACGCTTTTCGGGTGCAGTTCGTAATCGCAGTAGGGGTATTTTCTTAAAAAGCCGTCGTCCGAGCGTTCGAACGGCTTATATTCCGTATCAATAGGCAACGAAAATACAAGCGGTCCGTACTCGGCGCACTTTAAGGCGTTCGGACGGTTAATAAGTTTCGGCTCGTCGTAAAAATCAAGAACAAGGCTGTCGTTTACCCACTCTTTTTTAATTTTAACCTTACTGCCGGTTACGGTTTTACCGTTCAGCACGCATTTTTTCGCCCAACGCGGCAAAGGTATTTCTAAAGTGAATGTGACCGGTTTTTTGGCACGAATTATATATTCAAGCGTATGTTTAAAAGGATATTCGGTTTTAAGCTCGATATTTACCGGCACGCCGTTAATTTCAGTGCTTAGTTTTGACGGTACCCTGGCGCCACACAAAATGCCGTTTTGTGTTTTAAAAAACGCCGACAGCAAAAGCTTTGGCCATCCTTGACTGAAATTCGCGGTACAGCAACCAAAATGCGGATCCAGTCCGAAAAGGTGCGCGTCCTGCCCGTTAGTTCTGAAAACCGAACGCCCGGGGAAACGAATGCAGGCAATTTGATTTACCTGTTGGTCGTACTGGTGCGTCCACATATCGTCGCTTATTGTCGCGGGGAGCGCATTAAACGCCGCTTTTTCAAGCCTGTCTAACCATTTGCCGTCAAGGGTGGTCGCGAAAATCCGCTCGAACGAATACATCAGTTCAACCACGCTGCAAAGCTCCGTGCCCTGAACCGGACTTAACCCGCTAAGGCATTCGTCCCCCGTAAACGTACCAACCGCCGTGCCGTTATATTTTTTTAAAATCTTGTATAACCGCTCGGTCTTGCCGGTAAACGGACAGCCGCACAGCCTGTTTAAAACAGCTTCCGCTTTAAGCATCATTGAAAGGTTTACCGTATGGGTATAAAACGTCCACTTATTAAGCGGCTTTTTCCAATCTTCAGTGTAGTCTTCGTACTCCATACCAAGGTTATAAAGAAGTTTGCCGAAATCAACTATCCACTCTTCATTATATATATCCTGCAGTTTTTCAAGCGCGATAAACATTTCATACCAGCGGGTATACGCCCATGATTTTACGCTAAGCTTATATTTTTTAATAAAGTTATAGCAATTTTCAGCCGCTTTATATACCGCTTCTATGGCGGCCGGCTCGCCTGAACACTCATAAAAAACGGTTAAAGCCTTGCAAATTAAAAATACCGCCCAAATGTCGTACCCTTCACGCTCTTCCGGCTTGCACGGGCAAATCCAACCATCTTCTTCCTGAGAATTTATAATCGCATAAACATAACGTTTGGCGTCGGCAATCAGCTTGCTGTCATTAAGTAAATAAGCCAGCGGAATAAAGCCGTCAAGCCAGTAAGGGACGCGTTCAAAACTGTCGCAGTTCCCGCCTATCCACGCGCTGTCTTTAATATCCGGCCAAATTTTTTGTAAATTGCCGGACAATCCGCGCGCCTGTATATTTAACTGTTCCTTCATCCAACCGGTCGGTTTGATTTCATTGGTGGTAAAAAACTTGCCGTAAAAATTGTTTTTCACGCTATCGCCTCTTTGAATAAGTATAACAAATAAAAAACACTATATCAATTAGAAAAACCGGCTTATCGGGCCTTTTTTATAATGAAAAACCGCAATCATAATAAAAAATCTTATAGCCGTGCAAAAAAGCACGGCTATAAGATTGAAATGTGGGTGATTAAAAAACAAACTTTAATTTGTTTTTTAATCGTCAAAAATTATCAGGCCTAAAAGCCTTAATCTTCGATTACATAAGTAATCATAAGATGAAAATATTATATACCCATTATAAAACTATGTCAACACTTTCGACAAAAATAGATAAAACATTACTAAACAACCTTTTATTTGACAAAATAACACATATTCTACTACTCAAATCGACATAACTTGATAAAATAATTCTAAAAATTCATTATTTCGTCACGCCAGTATGATGTTTCATGCAAAAATCGGCAATTTTGTGAATAATTTTGGCAAATGATTTACCATGCAACCATTTTAGCTTCGCCGGTATTGGTATCGACCTGATAAACAAAATTACCATCGGAATAAAACAATAAATCACCAAAAAGTTGAAGATTTCTAAAATTACCGGAAACTATTTGACGCGATTCCTTAGTGGTTGGGTCTATCGACCATATGCCAACATTCTCATTTTTGACTTCTGATATAGGGACATCTTGGAATAAATCATAGTTATATGATACTAAACAATATATCTCATAATCGTTGCAAATAAAATTGGCTATATGAACATTATGGTCAGAAACAACATCAACTACCTCTTCAGTTTGATCGGCCGTGTTAACAAATACCATTTGATTTTTCAGCGCACATATTACATTGTTTTTTTGAGGCATAATTATATCTTCATTATTCAAATTCGCTTTTAGTTGCATTATAGGCCGATTTGTTTTATTTAAAAACGAGTATTCGCTGAGTCGCTTTTTCGCGTCGAGAATGTACAATTTATCATTGTAAATATAAAACTCTTGAATGTCTTCTCTGCAAATCATTGTGCTTTTATCATTATTTACTTCGTACAGATACAGCTCAAAACTCAAATCACTATCATCTGTTTCTGTAACGCTATATATTACATAATCATTATAGTATAAAAAATCTTTCACCCTTTGTGCAATAACCTTGCCGTCTTTTTTATAAAAATCAGAAATCTTTAAACAGTTGTTATTTAAATAAGCATAATCTAAATAGACTATCTTATCCTTGCCTAATTGAAATTTATCTCGAATATCATGCCTATAATAGCGATGACCTTTATCATCAGCAATTACAAGTTCGGGACCAAAAAGAAGTCTTTGCTTATAAAAGGCAAGATGATTATATTTTATATCTAAGCCAACATACATATTGCGGTTCTTGAAATAATTATTGTAATTAATATCTGTTACAATAGGTGAGTTTATTTGCAAAAAACTATGATGAATGAATTTTGCTACTACTGTTATTACAATTAGTACTGCCAATACAACAGATATGATAATTATTATGGCTTTTTTCAAAATATTCTCACCGCCTTTGAAGGACTATATTTAGCCTTGTCTCTATAAAACTGTGAATTATTCCGACATTTTAAAGTTTTCAAGCACTTGTTACTTTTGTGCAAATTATAGAAAGTATGATGATCCAAATGAGTTCTACAACTAAAAGAATTATCATTTCTATAAGTTGCGAAATCCAATTAAAGTTAAACATCAGCAAGGCAAAAATTATCATTATCAAAAATAAAACAATATTAATTATTAATAATTTTTTCATGATAAAGCCTCCGAAAATTTCGGTATTATCTGAAAATTCTCTGTATTCACAGTATCATTAACAAATTCATACCCTGCATATAAAAAATCTTTTGTTGCTTTGTCATATTTAAAAACTACCGCATATTGCTCGCCGTATATATTGCTTATTTTGCAGGTTACAAACACTTCGTTGTGAATTAAAGTTATATCCGATACAAAATCACCGGGATCTGCCATTAAACAGTCGCTTCCAAAAATGTGTTTTTTGCCAAACTTTAAAATACTGTCGCCAATGGATTTATTTTTAATAACTTTATTATATACTTCTTTCTCGTTCGGCAAATTTTCATTAAATTTTACATCAGTACGCATTAATTCTTTATTAACGAATCCGCTAACAGTATCATAAGATACCGCATGGATACTATCCATCATATAAATAACATTTCCGTTTACAAATACCCCTGCAATATTTGCTTTTAAATTATACACGTCTAAAAACAAGAATGGCTGAGATTCAATAAAATCATCACTAAATAATTCAGTTACTCTGTTTGTATTAATATCCATTTTTGCTAAGCAAAAGCGGCTGTAACCATATTTTTCCTGTTTTATTTGTTTTATGAAAAAAATATTCGAATCGCTATATCCTACAACATACAAATAACTTTCAGATATTTTTTTATTAAAATTCAAGGTTTTATTATTAATTTTTAAATTCCCATGACAAACCATTGCCGCACTATTCATATCCGTTTCAGTCTTTGAATTGCGCAACAAATAAAACGGCTCTTTTGGAATTGCTATTAGCACCGCTAATAACAACATAATAACTGTAATGGCTGTTGATATTATAAGAAAGACTTTGTTTTTCATAAAACTTACGAGATGTGCCTCCAAGAAGAATTATTCCCAATAAATACGGTGCTGAATAAGCTATTATAACGATGACTATAATGACAATACTCTGATCCTTTTGCGGCTGAACTTGTAATCTCAAATTCAGGCTTATCCGCTATTTCCTCGGCATTAGCGTTAACCATTACGCTTTGAACTAGTAAAACTACAGACAGCATTAACGCTATCCATTTTTTTAGTTTAAATATAATTCAAGCTCACTCCCCAAATTTGTGAAATATTTATTTCTCTGAAAATTGTATTAATTCTTCAACTCATTTATCTACTGTGTTTATTTGTAAATTTTATATTGTTTAAATAGCACCAATTCGATGCAAAGTTATTCAAAAAATCAAAACGAAAATCAATCCAAGCATCATAAAGTCCATACTTGTGTATCTCTTTATAAAACCTATCAATTGATATATCTCTCATACGATAAATAGGTTTATTATGTAAAGCAGGATATTTTTTGATAAACTCGTAAATTATTGTTAGTTCTTCAACTTTAGGCACTTGTAGCATATCTGAAGAGCAAACATTTGGAGACAACTCGTTTTTATAATAAAATTTATATGTTGTTGGATTGAAAAATGCAGATGAATAGCTATCAATATAACAAACTAAATCTTCTAAATAAATATGCATTGCTATCACCATTAGTAACGTATCTTGCCGCCATACCAAACATGGAATTTGTGGTTAGCATCATGATAATGTGCATAATATCCATCCCCTGTGCTTCTTTCTTGCTCTCTACCTAATCGTATATAAATCCTTCTTTCCATTCACATTCACCAATTATATATTTTGAAATGCAAAATCCTTCAGGATGCTCAATGAAATTAGTGTCGAGTTGATACCTGATTTGCGCTTTTTTCGCAAGTTCTTCCGTTGAATAATATCCCAAATCTGTTACATAATCAAACTCGCCGTCATACCATTCGTGTGCCAAATAAAATACCGATGATTCAAATTCGCCTGGTATATCGTTAAACTCATTAACATCCGCTTCAACTTTTTCTACAATAAAATCATTAGGGCAATCTATAAAACCAGGTTGTTTTAAATATTCAAGAATTAACTGTTTGCATTCTTCTTCTGATTGAAAAAACCCGAGCAATTTGGTGTTATAAATCTTTTCTCCAGTTTCTTTGTTAACTTCCATTAAGCGTTTGTGTTCAAACTTGTATGCATATTTCATAACACCCTCCTATTTTAATCCTAACGATCTTTGTGCCCATTTTTTTATTTGACTAAACTCAGAACCTGGCCCATTTTTCCATTTCCCTTTTCCATATTTGTCATTTAATATCCGTTTAGCAAAATCTTCAGCTTTTTCTCCCTTTTTAGGCTATTTGTTTTTTCCATACTTCCCCCATAAATGCTGTAAATATAATTCACAGCATTATTTGACTATAAACTCTGCATCATTAATTTTAAGGCAGCGTTCATTTACCCATTCGATAGAGGTTTCACCAGATTTATTCCAATCATCGCTAAATACAATCTCATAATCTTTTTTTAACTTAAACAAAATACAATCAATATAAGGATCAGTTTTATTAACTCTAACTATTGTATCGCCACCTAGAGCGCCATCAGATATAACCACAATTTCTGCCCGATAGCTTTTTTGCGGTGAAATTTTTGAGACTAATACTTTTTCGGAGCTTACACCAAAACCCATGGCAAGAATAAATAAAGAAGCTTGCAAAAACACTAAAGCCAAAATTCCAGATAATACACCTGCAATTATACATGGTACTACGCCTTGTGTTTTAATTGCCATAACTGCAGATACACCGCTTAAAACAATCGCTGCAAAAAAAGTTAAACCTGTAAAGGAAGCATCAATCACACTATCATTGAAAAGTATTATTACCAATCCTGAAAAAAACATAGCTATAGGCACTAAAACATGCAATGCCACCGGCGCGAGTTTTCCTTTTTTAACCGATAGAATCAAGGCAGTCAGCGAAAGCACATCAAGCAATATTCCATATAATGTAAAATTAACAATTAAGGTATATCCTAATATTTTGGCAGGCAAAACACATAGCATGGGCAGAATAGATAAAATTAATAATATAATCATTAGTTTTTTCCTCATTACAGAATAGGTTTATAATAAGAATATTTATTATTTGCATCCCAATATAGATGATAACCATATCTGATCATTTCTTGATCACGTGGATCATCAAAATATGTTTTTATATTACCATCTTTTAAACCATATTTAGCAATTTGATTTTGAATAAAAACCACCTTAGATTTATATGGCTATAAATGTCATTAAGACTTGTCTAATAATATATTTTTTGCATCTAAATTATCCGGTTCGATTTTCAACACATCCTCAGCATATTGATAAAAATCTTCAAATGAAAAATACCATTCAGGAAAAGAATAGAAAACGGTAATGACTTGTTCTTTGTAATCAATATTTGTTGGATTTAATTTTATCGCCTGCTTTATATGCCACGACGCAAGTCTCATTGAATCATCAAAAAAAGGGTTACAGTATATAAGATACAAACAACAAAAATAGTGCCATTCAGCTTCATTGTCATCTATTGAAATTAAATATAATAAAAATGCATAAACAAGTTTAGGATCTTCGTAATACAAATCATCACTTATTATTTCCCATTTGCTTTCTAAAGGCAATGCGCGCATTAATAAATATGCTTGCTCAAATTTAGTATCTTGAATAAATTGAATTATTTGATCAGTCATGATACAATCTCCTATTTGTGGTTTACCCAGGCATCCCCAACTTTAAAAATGCCATCTATTATTTTACCTGTAACAGTAATTATCTCGCCACCATAACGATATGTGATTTGGGAAACACCATTTTTCAATGTTTCCCAAGACCTTTTTTTAATGGCTTTTTGTATTAGATTTTCAATTCCCTTATTCGTTACCTTTTTTAATACCCTTCCCCATAAGTAATGTGAATAATTTTGACGTGTTTAGCCTGTTTTGCTGTGATCACGTCAATGGCATTGACTATTGCAAAAGTCAATACCGATTTGATTAATTATCTATCTTAACCTGACGCTCGTTTTGCGAAGTATCATAGTAATAAAACACATTGTTGATTATCCTATGCCCGCCGCTATAATCTTTTAACTCTATTATTTTTGATACTTTCCTTGTCTTCGGATCGTATTTTTTCAGTACATGGGTTGTTTTGCCTACCACATAATATAGCTTTCCTTCATATTCAAAAAGCGAATACTCATCAATATCGGCAGCAGCATTATCTATCAACGTGCTTTTTCCGTTTTTATAGCTGTAAAGTTCGACAAGATAAAAATCGTCTTCTCGAATTATTCTCTTTGTATAATACATTACGTCATTGATAAAAATGAAATTGCTATAATACAATTCAGGAGGTTTTTTGTCACGACCGTAAATTCCATCGCCAAGCAAAATCTTCGTCTTCTTGGTTTTAAGATCCATAACATATATAGTAAAGTCTCTTCTTGCGTGACCTATGAAATATAATCGGTTATTTGAAATATGATAGATTCCAACATCACCATCAATTATTTCAAGTTCACGCGACTTTAAGTTGTAACGATAAAGCCCAATGGCTAAGTGAATGTACATATAGCCATCAACAATAGTTAAACTGCGAAATGAACTATTTACTTCATCTTTAAAAACGGAAGAATTTAAAACAACAGAACAATCCTCGCCGTTTGGTCTAACACGGAAAATGTCAAAATCGTAACTAAAATCACTATACGATTTTACATAATATATCCATCCATCAAAAAATTGAACATCTCCAATATATTTTTCCCCTGGCAATGAAAATTCATCACTATTTTTAAATGCTTTAACGGTTCCGTCCCATTGATAATACCAATAATCATAATCTTTTACTATATTATATATTTGCGCTACTGATAATTCATTGGATTCCGCTGATGATACATTTGAGGATGTTGTTAATGATAAATCTACAGGTGTTGACAATGAAATATTATCGTTTGACTTAACTGTTCCGTTAGAACAGCCGGTTAATAGTATTAATAGAAGTGACATTAAAAAGAACAATGCTTTTTTCATAGCTACCTCACTTCGGTGTATCCACAGCTCCAATCGTAACCATATAAGACACCATCAATAATAGTCTTCTGCCTTCACATCTAAAAACTCAAATATAATATATCTGTTGCTTATTTGGGTATCCATAGTCCTTTTAACAACAGTAGTCGGATAAACAATCATGCCTTCTTCTTGAGGAATTAGGTTTTTCCCAGATGCATACTGAAATTCAAATATAAAATTTCCGGCCTTATCAACAAATACAATTCTCCGGATTTCTTCGTGATAAGTTTCTTTGACTTCATCGATATTTAAATCCAAATTATACTTTTTACAGAAACTTATTCCATCCAGATATGCATCCTTAAAAACATAAGCTCTATCAAATTCGAAATCAAAAATTTTTCTTAATTCGACTTGATTTTCATTGATTAAACAATCTTCAAATTTTACCCGATATTTTTCAGAAGCATTTATCTTTGAACAGCTACAAAGATTAACAAAAAAGACCATACAAAGAAAAAGCAAAATTAACGCTAGCCATTTTTTTAGTTTAAATCTAATTTAAATTTCCTCCCCATAATTGTGAATAATATCGACCAAGAATCAATTAATACAATAATTATGAAATATTAAATTATTTTCTTTTTTAAATTTTGAAAACAATTATAGTGTTCTCTATCCTTCTTCCACCCATGCCTTTATTAAGGTGCATTCATTGCCATCTATCGCCACATGAAAGGTTTCGGATTCAACCCAAATATCCATGTCCGTTGTATATTGAAACACCCAAATATTATCACTTGTAGAATGTACTATACCTGTTAAAAACTTATATGTTGTAGGCATTCCTTCTTCATGGCACTTTTCTAACAAAGTATACGCTATATTCTTAGCATCATCATTTGTTTTCAACGGTTTTATTGTATGCAAAAAATCCAAGTTTAAATCTACAGGAAATTCAAGTTGATCCCAATCAATATCATATTTTTCTGTTTCTTGAATTTCAATATTGGGCATACTATTGTTCATTTTAACATTCAAATCATAACTGCATCCGCTTAGATAAAAAACTGCAAACGATAAAATTATACAAAAAAATAATTTTTTCATTTTAATGACCGCCTTTGATTTTATTATAGTGTTGATAGCATAAAATGTCAACAGTTTCGACACCGTTCGACAAACGCTATTTTCACAAAAAAAGACAGCCGTTAAAAGCTGTCTTTTTATTGAATAAAATTGATACAGAGCCGTTTTTTTGTGCTCTACTTGCGTTTCACATTGACTTTATATAATTTTGTGTCATGACTTGCATCTTGCTTATCAAGCTGTTCAATAGTATATGTTGACAAATAACCATCCATGTCTCTAAAAAAAACAAATTTGTTTTGGTCTAACATTTTATTAAAAGGATTATAACGATATGAACAAACCGATTTTAACAAGTGATCTGCATATTCAGGAATTTCAACATTAATTTCTATACAATCGTTTCCTTCGTAGCAAAGAGCACTTTCATATCTTAATAATATATCGTCATTGTATTGACATTCTGAAATAAAAGAAAGTTCAGTATAGTTGTTTAATAGATCAAATGTAAAAGATAATACTCTGTTTTGTTCGTACACAAGAAATTCGATAGCAATACATCTAAAAACGCTTTCAAATTCATCACTATACTTTTTAGTGCAGATTAAATTGTCTTTGCCGTCAAATATGTATTCATAATCATATGAGTTGTTCTTTGGGAGGCCTTTTATAAGCTTGCCTCTATTGCAACCTCCTACAACCAAATCCAAAGAGCTTGGGGAGTAATAACCGCGATGAAGAGTGACTCCACCTTTTGAATATTCCTTCCTATATGCATTTAAGTCAACAAATGCTTGCAACTCCTGAAAAGAATCAGCATACTGTTTTTGCAATAGTATATACTTTTGATTTAAGTATTCAAAAAATTCACAATTATTTGTATTATCCTTTGGTTGTTTATAATTGGGCGATTTTTTTAGTTTAAACCTAATTTAAATTCCCTCCCCCCAGACTTGTGAAGAATATTGGCATTATATTAACTCTTGATATGTTACCGTTCAAGAGTATTAACAACTAATGTTTTTGCCCAAACATCGCCTAATCGTTGATAATTAAATACTAATATAATCACTTCTAAACCTATAAACAAAACAAAGGGAATATTTCTTTTTACAATATCGGTAAGAGTCAGTTTTGTTTCATCCGTTTTTATAATTTTAATTTTAAAAATCCTTTTTCCAATACTTGCATTTTTAAACACACAATCTTTTATAAGTTGAAGTAAAACGAACAAAAGAATAAACAAAATTATAGTTAACGGCGTAACATTCAATTTTCCCCACGTTATAACACCTATAAAAGCAGTGCATAAAAAACAAATAATATAAAAATCAATCAAGCCAGCTAATAATCTTTTAACTTTCATTTGGCCTCACTTCAATTACTTCATAAGAAACTGCGTTTAACTGTTTGTCGGTTTGAATAAGTGTAACATACACCTTTACTCGATTTGTTTTTGTTTCGATAATATAGGGTGACTTAATAGTTGATCCATTTTTTGTTCTTTTTAGTAAAACATTTCTGCCAACAGATACGATTTCACCATATTGATTTTGTATATCGGTGTTGTGCCATATATATGTCATTGAAACTTTATCAATTGGATTGTTTTGCACATAATGAAATAAAACTATCACTATAGCAACAAAAATAAAATATACTATTAAGCAAATTAATAATATCTGTTTGATTTTCGGTTTTCCCATACTTCTCCTTGATTCGTGAAGAACATTGTCGTTAATTACTCTTGTTCATACTAATCCTCAAAGATTTCAAAATTTATTCGGGCAAGCGTAATTATGGAAGCAATAATTTGCTTACCAAGAGCATAATAAACTTTAAAATTTAATTATTCTGTTAACTTTTACATGTTTCGTCTGCCGTAACAGATACGATTTTTCTCTGCTGTCTTTTAATAATACATCATTAACATATTTTACAAAATCATTTTCATCATAACTTAAAGCCAATGAAGAATCAGGTCCTTTTATAATACAATCTGGTTGTTCTTTAACCCATTCTAAAAACGATACTTGTAATGTATCAAAATTTTTAATATATTCATCTGGAATGAAAATAATTTGTGAATAATAATCAAATCTTAATTCAATATTCATTGAAGTATATTAGAACAAGTAATAAACATGTCCTCCCTTTCTATTGTAGGTATGGTAGTGGTTAGATCGCCGAAAAACTATTCACTTAAAAAGCTTTTTAGGTTCCTCTCTTGGTTTGTGAAATATTTTGACACATCGACACAGTTCGAATTTTTTGATGAATATTTTTCAAGAATGAAAAAATAAAATATTTGTGAAAAATTTCGACCGAAAGATGTTTTTATAAAACTAGATAGAATAATTCTAAAAATATTTTTAATAAAACCAAACAAAATGATTTGGATTATTTGACAAAGATTATAGCTTTGCCACCATCTCATTTATAGATTTTTTGGTTAAATTTTTACAGTTACCGAAAACCACAACACTCGTGTTTTTAGGCGTAAAAACAACTTTGGCTGCATTTTTTAATTTTTCAATATGATCGCTTATGCTGTTTTCATTGATTTGTTTTTCTTTATTAATTATAAAATGATTATACGCAAGTTCAAAGTTTTTGGCCGCGGTATCATCCTCTAAAAATTGCAAATTATCGGTATAAAAAGGAAGTGAAACTTCAAGATCTTTTTTATCTATGGTTTGCATCATATTAGAGATAACATCAATAACCTTTTTAAAGCATTCATTAAATTCATTCATTTGAATCGAAAAATGCACACGAATATTAGCAAAGTTTTCGTAAATTTGAACATCCGACGATATGTCCGATGCCAATGTCAATTTTTCTTTAATTGTTTTTTGAAGCCTTGATCCGATGCCTTCACCTAATATACAGTTCAATAACAAAAGATCGTTTATTTTTATTTTAGATAAGTCGACATCAAAGTAAATCTCTGTTTCCAAATAATCATAAACATCATTTTCAAAATAAATATCTGGCTTTCTATTAAACATATTGACGCTATAAAGCGGAGGAATGTTTTTTGACCCATCCGGTATGTCTATGGATGAAAGCTCTTCTTCAAGTAATTTTTTGTCATCTTCGCTAAAACACCCAGATATGCAAACTATCATATTGTTTTTATTAAATACTTGGTTCTTATAATTAACAATGTCCGCAAGCGTGAAAGAATCGACAATACTTGGGTTTCCTAACAAAGAATTTGCATACGGCGAGTTTTTATAAAGCCGACTTTTAGAAATAGATTCGGTTGAAAAAAAAGAATTATTTTCTTGAATTTTCTGCTTTATTAATGATTTTTCTAAATTCAAACTATTTGTCGACCAGGTATTGGCACAAATCAATTTTTTAAATATTAATAAGCATTCTTTAAAAAACCTTGGACAAACTTTCATGCTAAACTTAATAAAATCAGGATAGGTTTTAGCATCTATTGATGTGCCGATGCTTTCCATTGCATAATATAAATCTTCTTGTGACAGGTCGCATAATTCGCGAAAATGCAGTTGTTCTAAAAGATGAGTAATTCCCGAATTCTGACTTGTTTCATAAATAGACCCGGCACGAACATACAAACCCAACGATATAGAATGGGTATTAGGCATAGAGTAGCAAATAATTTTTAATCCGTTATTGTATTCTATATATTTCATTTGGCACCGCCTTTGATTTTATTATAGTGTTGATAGCATAAAATGTCAACAGTTTCGACACTGTTCGACAAACGCTATTTTTACAAAAAAAGACAGCCAAAATTTAGCTGTCTTTTTTGTTTATTTATATCGCCGAAAAACTAATCACTTAAAAAGCTTTTTAGGTTCCACTCTTTGTTTGTGAAATATTTTGACAAATCGACACAGTTCGACTTTTTTGGATAAATATTTGGCAAGAATAGAATAATTAAACGCTTGTGAATTATATTCACATAAGGCCACAAGACATCGTGATTCGTTTTGTCATAAGCATAAGTCTCTTCAAAGTTCGACAGACGAGACTCCGTAAAGGCCATCAATATGTAAATAAAATTAACACTGGATGTCGTTCTCTGTCCTCTTTTGCCGCCTTGTTTTCCAAATAAGAATAAAATAGATAATCATTAAAACTATAATGGCAACACTTATAACTAATTGTATCATTTGTTCCTGTATAAAATATTTATCATTAAACCAAGCGTCAAAAAAGCTTCCTGAAAGAAAAAATACATCACAACATAAATACGGAAACAGAATTATTGGCAAAAAAATTTTTTCTTTTTTAATAGATAAGGCAGAAAAAAACATAAGAGCGCAAACAGCGAAACAAATCGGTATAAAATAATACATTTTTAAACCAAGTGATACCCACATAAAACTTACGACTGTATATGAGCTCAACGGGCAATTACTAATGTGGAGCCAATAGAATGATGCTGAAATAATGAATGTTATTGATGACACTATAATTAATGAGTAAAGTAAAATTTTTTTCACAACTCTTAACATGACTTTAACCTACCTGAATATATAATCCCATAATGTGCTGCCTTCATCTGCATTATCAAAATCAACATTCTGTGATCTCGCACGAACCATTCCAAAATTATACGCAAATTTGTGAACAATATCGACAAAAGTTCAACCATTAGTTTTTAATACAATTTTTTCACCATTCACTAAAATCCAATAATGAGAATTATATTTAGGAATGTATGCATAATAAGTGTAAAACGACGTATTGCCTAAGGGGTAAAATACAGAATCGTTACTGTCGGTTATATCAAATTGTCCGCCATTAATTTTGTAAACAGCAATATAATAATCATCTGTATTTTGGTATTGATAAACATCAATTATTAAATCATCAGTAATTTTTGAATAAGCTTTTTGGGTTTTATAACCCGTCCCGATTTTCCAGCCGTTTTCAGTTTTTGGAACAATAAGAAGTTTGTTTGTATTTTCCCCGCCAATGACAAAAGCTGTCTTATTCCCTGTAACTATTAATTTAATTTCTGATTTGCCAAAGTTCATATAATTAAACACAGCTTTGGGAGAAGAAAATGTAACAAATAAATTTTCGAACGGGACAAATGCTAAAACGGTTATTAAAACAATAGACGCAAAGACCGATAAAATATAGTGTCGTTTTTTAAGATTTAATTTAGTAATTTTTGCAATTAATAAATATATTATAAAAAATATAACACCGATTAATACTCTTATTAAGCCAAACATAACAATCTCCTAGTCTTCTGCCTATCCATGTAAGGTCGGCGCCGGTGTAGTAGGTGGTGGGGTTGCCGATTTCATCGTAATAGATGTTGCTACCGTTGTAATTGGTTAACAGGTCTGTCCAGGAAGTGTTACCGTAGGTGTAGTTATACTCTGTAAACTGGCAGTTTGTTAGATCGCCGAAGGTGCAGGCGGTCTTTTTCATTTTAGTTATATTGCCGAGATTGTCGTACTCTATAACTAAAGTATAGCCGGCGTCAAGGCTATCGGCACGAATTAATTCGCCCAAATCATCGTAAGCGTACTGCTCACGAAGAGTATTATTAAGGTATACTGCGGTTATATTGCCAAAATTATCGTAAGTATACGAATAGGTGTTTGACGTATTACCGGCGGTAAAGGAGCCGCCTGAATACGTGCCGTTTTAGTAGGTTATCACCATTTATTTTACCGTCAAGACACAGAAGCGCTCCCTGTCTCAATGATTTTCGGTGGTTTTATGCGTCCTCTGTATCACTGCTTGACCATTCCAAGACTATATGTGATAAAGCTGTTGTTTTAAAGATATATCTTTTACCGGTTTTTAAATCAAGAAACGAAGAAGAAATAAATGTTAACATCTGGTCATCTTTTTTTACTTGTATCAAATAATACATACCATATGATCGTTCGGTATTCGCCGCGAATTTCTCGCTAAAAACGCTTGCATGATATGGAAGTGTTTTAATAAACTCGTAGTTGCCCGTCTTTGTGCTTTGAAAAATATAATCGAATATGGCTCTGACTCCTAGGTTTATAACACGAGAAAAAACCGATAAAAACAAACCTATTACTATAATGAAAAAAGCAAGTGTTATTAAATGTGGCTTAATTGTAATTTCAATAAATTCCCCAGTTAATAATCCTACAATTACGCTTACAACCACAAAAAGCAATATTAACATTTCTGCAACAAATGGTTTGATCATTTTAAATTTAAACATTTTATATCACTTTTTTGCTGAAGATGCAGTTGAAGAAACAAACGCACTTACCACCACATCATAGCCATATTTCTTAACTAACTTATTAAGAATTGCTGGCGTCAATCCTTTTTTTATTTCTTGTCTTATTGCGGTTAACTGACGATTAGTAATCTGTCCAACTCTACTTAAAAATGCCTTTTGACTAGATCTTGTTAATGAACCAAAATATTTTGTAACCCCTTTTATCAACACTTTTGATGCTGCATTTCCTAACAAGCCTGCAGTCGCACCAACAGCTATTGCAGATGTTAAATCACCAATGGTTTTTATTTCGCCAAGAATAACTTTTGTAGCAACATTACCGGCTGCACCAAATATTGCAGCACAAACCCATGTGCTAACACCCGGTATTGAAATGCACGAAATTGCTCCTCCTACACCCCCTGCCAACATTGAAAGTGCTAAACCTTTATACCATTTTTGTCCTGATTTATAATTTTTATATATTTTAATTCCGCCAGAAACAAGGGCTCCTACACAAAACCCTATTGCCATTGCTAGAAGAACGCTTTCTCCGTTTTCATCATTGTATATAATAGGATTATTAGCACAGTAGGCATATGAATTATAGGCTAATAGACCAGCACCTTCATCAAATTCCCCAAAATCGACATTAGGTTCGGCGCTAATCCAGCGACCTGTTGCAGGATCGTAATAGCGAGACTGGAGGTAATAGAGTTCTGTATCAGCGTCGTAGAAGTATCCGCGATAGAGGAAGGGGTTTATGGTGCTTAAGGATATATTTGTACTATCTGTAATATTCTCAACAGTGCCCCAAGGGCCGTAAGTGTAGGTTACGACCGGGGTGAAGGTGCCGTCTAAGAGTGCTATAACGTCACCCTGCAGGTTATACTGGTAGTAATATGTGGAGCCAAGGTAATCCATTGCAATGCGGGTACCGTCGGCATCGTAATAGAAACGTGTTTTAACTGCGCCGTCTTCTACTATGGCGATTATATTGGAGCCGTCTAAGACGTATTCGGTTGTTACGGTGGTGTTTGTATTGGAGTCTGCCGATACTTTTTTAACGCGTATACCGTCATCATTGTAGGTGTAGGTATTTGTAATGTTGTCCAGCGAGTAAGCCCTTAGTCTTCTGCCTATCCATGTAAGGTCGGCGCCGGTATAGTAGGTTGTGGGGTTGCCGATTTCATCGTAATAGATGTTGCTGCCGTTGTAATTGGTTAAAAGATCGGTCCAGGAAGTGTTGCCGTAGGTATAGTTATACTCTGTAAACTGGCAGTTTGTTAGATCGCCGAAGGTGCAGGCGGTCTTTTTCATTTTAGTTATATTGCCGAGATTGTCGTACTCTATAACTAAAGTGCAGTCGGCGTCAAGGCTATCGGCCCTTACAAGCTCGCCCAAATCATCGTAAGCGTACTGCTCGCGAAGAGTATTATTAAGGTATACTGCTGTAATATTGCCAAAAAAATTTTATAATATAATCTGTCTGTTATTATCAATTTTCTAAAAGGCAATACCCACCAATAATCTTATGTTTTTTTAGCGATTTCAGATATCCTTTTCCAACGCATATAATCATTTTGAATTTGTTCATTGGTTTTTTGAGCAACAGAACACCTATTTGTTGATATATTTAGTTTAAACAACTCAACCAATTCTTTAAACTCTTTTTTTCGATACGGATCCTTCGCCAATCTTTCACATTGGTATAATAATTCTTCAGGAAATTTTTCAAGAATAATGGCTGCTGCACCATATTTATCATCTCTGTTTTCGCTATACAGTACCAATTCAAACAGGACATCAAAGTTGGGAAGAGGAAATTTATAAAAACCATTCTCTTTCCCCCAACCGAAATCATATAAAACAACCTTTATCCATGTTGAATTGTCTTTTGGATTAATTGCCAAATTTTCACTTTTTGATATAAACCCAAAATCAGAAGCGTTGCTTTTATTAAATCTGGTGCTCATGACAAAATAATCGCCCATTTGCATACTCCTATGACATAATATGTATTACTCCATCTTGTGAAACAACACCATATATTATATCTTTGCCTTGTATCAATGGATATTCTATTGTTGCCCATATGCTTTGTATCCCTACACCTGTTGCATTTTGAATCGTATAAATAGCATGGTGTGAATTGTTTGCAATATTAGCAAAATTAACTGAAGCTGCTTTCCATGCCGGGTATGAAGCATTAATTTTTTCCAAATATGCACCTAAATGTGTCATTTCTAATGTTTTTCCGGAAATGCTATTTGCAAGTTGTTTCGCGGCATTTTTTGCAGCATCTCCACCCGACCAAAAGACTTGTGCCACATTATTACTTGCAAATGATATGTTATCAGCAATCATTCGCGCACCAGCAGCAATACCGGCGCTTCCCACAACAGATACTAGAGCTTTAGCACCAAGAACAACTGATGTTACGGGAGCTGTTACACTCCCAGCGAGCAAAGCACCTGCTATTGCGCCTGCTCCAAGCCCAATTAAGCCACCTATCGCAGCTCCTTTTAGAGCCCCGACACAAATGTTTTCCCCCGCTATTGCTGCTTGTACTCCGCCAACTATTGCGCCAGCTACAACACCAATTAATGCAGTTATAGCCAAAAATGGCATATGACCATATGGGTCTGCAAAGTTGATTGGATTATTAATGCAATACAAATATAAATTAAATCCTAAAGCTCCGTCTTTAACATTTAATTGCCCGTCCGCATTAATGAACCGTCCTGTTGTTGGATCGTAGTAACGAGACTGGAGGTAATATAGTTCTGTGTCTGAGTCGTAATAGTAACCGCGGTATAAAAATGGGTTGACATCACTTAGATTAATATTTGTACTATCTGTAATATCTTCAACCGTGCCCCAAGGGCCGTAGGTGTAGGTGACGACCGGGGTGAATGTGCTGTCAAGTAAGGCAATTACGTCACCCTGCAGGTTAT
>CABUFC010000007.1 GCA_902490735.1 uncultured Oscillospiraceae bacterium | reverse complement strand
AGGCCGCACTTGACGTTAACAAAGACGGCTCTATTGACGACAAAGACGTAAACTACTTAGCAAGATACCTTGCCGGCTGGTCTGGTTACGAGCTATAAAAAATTTTTAGCCTCGGCACAAAACTTTGTGTTCGAGGCTCTTTTTTTGCTCCGCATTAAAGCTTTTGCTTCAAAAGCGGGGAATGACAGGCAAAATAAAGATTTGAAATAACAATTGCGACCTTGACAATAGAGATAAAATATAATAAAATAAAAAAATAGCAAAACAGCAAGAGAACAGCTTATTATCTTTTATAAAAAAGGAGATTACCAATGCAAAATTATTCGATATTTTTAACCCTGATTGGTTCGGTAATTGCGCTTATATTTGCCGCACTAACAGCAAAGCGCGTTCTTAAATTTGAACGTGGAAACGATTTAATGAAAAAGATTTCCGATTCTGTAAAGGCTGGTGCAAACGCATATCTTAAAAGGCAATACACGGTTGTTCTTGTCTTTTTCGGTGTTATGTTTGTTATCCTTTCGGTAATGGCTTTCTTTAATCTCCTTACACCGTTTGTTCCGTTTGCTTTTGTATCCGGTGGATTTTTCTCAGGACTTTCGGGATTTATCGGCATGAAAATTGCAACAAGTGCAAACGCAAGAACAGCGAATGCTTGCATTAAAGGCCTAAATAATGGCCTTAGAGTTGCCTTTAGTGCCGGCTCCGTTATGGGCTTTACCGTTGTAGGCCTTGGTCTTTTGGATATATCCCTTTGGTTTATTATATTAAAATATGCTTTCAAGTTGGAGCCTGCTGTTATTACCTCGGCAATGCTTACATTTGGAATGGGTGCCTCTTCCATGGCGCTTTTTGCTCGTGTTGGTGGTGGTATTTTCACAAAAGCCGCAGACGTAGGTGCTGACCTTGTTGGTAAGGTTGAGGCGGGCATACCTGAAGATGACCCGAGGAACCCTGCCGTTATTGCTGACAATGTTGGCGATAACGTTGGCGATGTTGCCGGAATGGGCGCAGACCTTTATGAATCTTACGTTGGTTCTATTATTTCTGCTATGGCTCTTGGAGTTTCAGCATTTAAAAATCTTCAGTTAGAAGCTCTTTCTGTTCCGCTTCTTATTGCGGCGGCAGGCATACTTTGTTCGATTATCGGTACGTTTTTGGTTCGCACAAAAGAAAAAGCGACTCAAAAAGATTTGCTGAATTCATTAAGCCGCGGTACAAGCTTCAGCGCCATTATGATTGCTCTTATATCTTTTCCGATTGTATATTTCCTGCTTGGTTCAGAAAACATAGGAATTTACTTTGCGATTATTGTAGGTTTGTTGTCGGGCGTTTTAATTGGAAAAGCTACAGAGTATTTTACTTCTGATTCTTATAAACCCACTAAAAAATTAGCAGCAAAATCAGAAACAGGCAGTGCCACTGTTATTATCGGTGGGTTAAGCCTTGGAATGTTATCGACTGCTATTCCGATTATTATAGTTGCAAGTTGTATTCTTCTTGCCTTCTTCCTTTCAGGCGGTAAAACAAGTTCCGGATTAGGCCTTTACGGTATTGCTCTTTCGGCTGTCGGTATGCTGTCAACACTTGGTATAACCCTTGCAACCGATGCTTATGGCCCTGTTGCAGATAATGCCGGCGGTATCGCTGAGATGTCGGGCCTTGATGAATCGGTAAGAGAAAGAACAGATGCTCTTGATTCACTTGGAAATACTACCGCAGCAACCGGTAAAGGCTTTGCTATCGGTTCTGCCGCATTAACCGCTCTTGCTTTAATGGCCTCTTATATTGACAGAATTCGGCAGATTAATCCTAATGCCGATGTGTCTTTTGACCTTATGAATCCAAAGGTTTTAGTTGGTTTATTCATCGGTACTTGCTTGCCGTTTATATTTGCCGCACTTACTATGAGTTCGGTCGGTAAAGCCGCTCAATCAATCGTAGTTGAAGTCAGAAGACAGTTTAAAGAAATTGTCGGCCTTATGGAAGGCAAAGCAAATGCCGATTATAAATCTTGCATTGATCTTTGTACAAAGGCGAGTTTGCGCGAAATGATTTTGCCTACGATTGTCGCTATAATAGTTCCGATAGTTACAGGCGTAACGCTTGGCTACCACGGCGTTGTAGGAATGCTGGCAGGCGCTACGGCAAGTGGTTTCTTACTGGCAATATTTATGTCAAATTCAGGCGGCGCTTGGGATAATGCTAAAAAATATATAGAAAGCGGAGTTCACGGCGGTAAAGGCAGTGATCAACACAAGGCTGCCGTCGTGGGTGACACAGTCGGCGACCCTTTTAAAGACACATCTGGTCCTGCAATAAACATTTTAATCAAACTTCTTTCAATGGTTTCTATTGTTTTTGCAGCGGTTGTTGTTAATTATCATCTTTTCTGATAATAATTAAAAATAAGCCTCGGCACAAAACTTTGTGTTCGAGGCTCTTTTTTTGCTCCGCATTAAAGCTTTTGCTTCAAAAGCGGGGGATGACAGGCAAAATAAAGATTTGAAATAACATTTGCGACCTTGACAAATAGAGATAAAATATAATAAAATAAACAATAGCAAAACAGCAAGATGACAATAAGATAGAAGAAGTAATATCTAAAATTTTTGAACGCAAAATACAAATTTATAAGTAGATTAAAAGAAAGTAGTATCTTATGAAGAAAATAATTAGCATTACCCTATGTTTAATAATAACATTTTCACTTTTTAGTGTAAATGCTTTTAATGTTTTAGCTGCAACCTCCGGCAGAACGGGAGATTGCACCTGGACCCTCGAAGGCACCGAACTAACAATTTCCGGCACCGGCGCTATGGGGTATTATACTTACAAGACACGGCCGTGGGGCACAGACATAACAAAAGTTACCATTAAAAGCGGCGTAACATCAATAGGCAGTTGGGCCTTTCATTATTGCACAAAACTTGCAAGTGTAAGTATTGGTAATAGCATAACTTCAATAGGTGAACGTGCCTTTGAAGGTTGCACAAGCCTTGCAAGCATAGAAATACCTGATAGCGTAACGTCAATAGGCGGTTCTGCCTTTTTTGATTGCTTGAGCCTTGCAAGTATAGTAATACCTGATAGCGTAACGTCAATAGGCGTTTATGCCTTTTCTGGTTGCACCGGTTTAAAAGATATTTATTATACAGGTACTAAAGAACAATGGGATCAGCTGCAGGGCAAGCCGAGCAGTACAGCACATTATAATATTTGTAAAAACACAAACCATATTTATGATAACGATTGTGATACCACATGCAACGTTTGTGGTTACGTTAGGAAAATATCACACGCGTATAAAACAACTTGGTCAAAAAACAGTTCACAGCATTGGCATGAATGTAGTGTTTGCGGTGATAAGAATGCTGTGGCAAAACATATTTATGATAACGATTGCGATACCACATGCAACATTTGTGGTTACGTTAGGGAAATATCACACTCGTATAAAACAACTTGGTCAAACGATGCTGTAAACCATTGGTACGAATGTAAAATTTGTTATGACAAAACTGATGTTTCTGCACATGATTTTATGCAAAAATATGATGGTACATATCACTGGCAAGAATGTACGGTTTGTGGCTATAAAAAAGATATTACCGCTCACGTGTACGACAATTCATGTGATACAACTTGTAATGAATGTAATCACACAAGAACAATTACGCACAAATTTTCGACAAAATGGTCTGCATCTATGCACGGACATTACCATGTGTGTACCGTATGCGGCGAAATTGACGAGGTAATTTCGCACGTTTTTGACAACGATTTTGATATGACTTGCAACATTTGCGGCTATAAAGCAATGAAAATAATAGCCAATGACGTAAGAGTGAAAGTTGGAAACAAGGTAAAAGTTACTGTTAAAATAACAGGCAACAAAGGTTTTGGCACGCTAACTTTCAAAATGTTATTTGATACAACTAAGTTAAAACTTGAAAGTGTGGATAAAATTAATATTGCGTTGCCCGAGAATTATACCGATGTTCACACCGATTCAACCATAGTCACAGCAAACACAAACGGATGGTACAAATATGGCTTTGTGCCTGATTTAATTGACGAAAAGGTCTTTTCTGACCCTGTTACCTATAACGGCGATATTATAACCTTTGAGTTTTCAGTTTTAGAGGAAGCAAGTGTCGGCGACGTGTTTAATATTAGCATAGTTCCTCAAAGTTGCTACGTAGACGACGAAAATGAAACCGATATTGCCGTAGCTGGTGTCAACGGCAGCATAACCGTTATTGACAGAGAATTAGGCGACACAAACGGTGACGGCGGAATAGACGACAAGGATATTTCCGCGTTAAAGCGGTATCTTGCCGGGTGGAATATATCAGTTGTAGAATCTCTTCTTGATATTAACGGAGACGGCACGGTAGACGACAAGGACGCCAACTACTTAGCAAGGTCTCTTGCCGGGTGGACCGGGTACGAGTTATAAAAAATTTTTAGCCTCGGCACGCAAGCAGCGTTGTCGAGGCTTTTTTATACACAATACAGAATATTTAAATTACGTATTTCGGAATCTTTGATTTGTTCGTTTAAGGCACTTGCCTGAACGCTAAGTTCGTTACTGCCGTTGTTTGAAAGCTCTTTTGTACAGTTTAACACCATTGCTGAAATATCGTTAATTATTTCATTTTTTAGTTTTATGTTATCCTGCGAATTATCGCTTGAGATTAAAAACTCTAAACCGTCATAAATTGTGCCGAGTTTTTGCAGCCTCCGTAAAGCTTTAAACGCCCATTTATAGTACGGCATATAAGTTTTATTCAATAAAAAAGCGACGGCAAGCGTTGTTTTGCAAAACTCCGTTAAGGCTAATTGAGCGGCGGCAGTCTCGCCGTGACTTATACATCTGTTGTAATTGTAAAGACCGGATTGTTCCATCATTACAAGGTTGCCGGCCAGTCTTTTAAGCCTGATATCTTCGGGCATATTCTTAAGTCGGCGTCTAATATCGGTAATGATGCCTGCACCGTCGTAAAAAATTTCGCCGTTGGTAGCTTCTGCAAGAAAACTTTCCGGGATAGTAAGCCAAGAGTTGGTTGAAAGTTGGCCGTCAGGGGAGCCCACCTTATTAATGAAAAAATCAGAAATTTTAATAACTCCTACTCGGTTTCCGCCGGCCGGATTAACCGCGCTTCTTTTTAATCCCATAAACTCTTTGGGAAGTTTATAATACGCGCGTTCGAGCAAAAATGCCGATCTTCGGTCAAGCAGATCTTCATCGGGAATAAAAATGCAAAAGCCGGCTGAAAAATCATGGTCGCGCGAAATATCGTCGTCAAAGCCGTAGCATTCAGAGCCACTGCCGCAAAGGCCAACGGATATTTTTGAAAGCAGCTCGGGGAAATCTTTTTTAAGCATTGGTTCGCCGAACTGTTTATAATATTCTTTTGAAATTTCAATCCCTTTCATAAATACTCCCGGCTCTTATTTTTAGTTCGTTGGCAAATAAAAACCTGCCATAATAAAGAAATGTCGGCGCACATTTTTCACAAACAAACGCGTAATAACCGTTTTTAGTTAACGAATTGTCGTTAATTAGTTCTTCGGCTTTGTCTAAAAGACTATTTATTTCTTGTTCGGCTTTTTCAAGCCCGTCCCTTTTTGCAGCAAGATCCGCAAGGTTTAAATATGAAATAGCCGCGTCTAAAGGGCCTTCTTTAATAGACATCATTATATTTATTGCTTTATAATAGTATCTTTCGGCCGCGGAATAATCGCCGATATCGGTTAAAGCTAAAGCCATATTATTGTAAAGTCCTCCCAAATTTTGATCGGCACTTTTGTTTTCTTTTTCGTATATAATTTGAGCTTTTTTATAAAGAGTTAAGCTTTTTTCTGCTTCACCGAAGGCTTTAAGTACGGTTGCGGCGTTTAAGTAGGTTGTTCCTGCAACGTCGCTTTCTTCCATTTCTAATTCTTTAAGTAAATTTATAGCTTCGTCTGCTTTTTTGTAGGCGGCTTCTTTTTTGCCCGTCTTTCTGTAAATGCCCATAAGCTCGTTGCTTAGTATAAGCATGCCGCGTAAATCCTTGCCGTCTTTTGCGTCTTCTAACCAGTAAAGAAGATGCCGTTCTGCGCCTAAATAATCATTGCGAGAAAAATAGTCGTCAAGCTTTTCAATAACACGGCCGATAGGGATTGTTCTTAGGGGCTTTTCTTTTTGCGCCTTGTCCATACATAACAGGCATTCCTGCTCTATGTAATCTTCTTCATCTAAAAATTTATGCAAATCGGGCATATAAGCACCTCCTTTAAAATTATTATAACATATTTTATTAAAAATAAAAGCATTTTTTACAATATATAGTATTTTTTTGATTTTCTTACAACAAGATATTGAATTTGGGTGCGCTTTATGATATTATAATTTAAAACCAATTTGGAGAACTGTTATGATATTTCACGGACTGCAAAAAATGACCCTGTTAGATTTTCCTAAGAAAATCGCATGTACACTGTTTACGGGCGGCTGTAATTTTAGATGCCCGTTTTGCCATAATGCGTCGCTTGTTACCGATTTAAGTTCGTCGGAGATTTATACCGAAGAGGATATTTTAAAATTTTTAAAAACAAGAACCGGTCTTTTGGACGGCGTTGGTATTACCGGTGGCGAGCCGCTAATGAATGATGATATTTACGATTTTATTATAAAAATAAAAGCGCTTGGGTTTGCTTGCAAAGTAGACACAAACGGCAGTTACCCGAAGCTTTTAAAAAGGCTTGTAAATGACGGGCTTGTGGATTATGTTGCAATGGACGTAAAAAACTCTAAAGAAAAATATGCCGAAACTATCGGGCTAAAAGATTTTGATATCGGAAGTATTGAAGAAAGTATACATTTTTTGATTTCCCAAGACAAAATACCTTTTGAATTTCGCACTACCGTGGTTAAAGAATTCCATACGGTACAAGATATTGAAAAAATAGCCGAGTGGATAAAGGGCGCGGATAATTATTTCTTGCAAAACTTTGTTGACAGCGGCAATTTAATAGGCGATAACCTACACGAAGCAGAAAAGCAAGAAATGATTGCAATGAAAAATGCCGCGTTAAAATATATAAGCAATACCGAGCTTCGCGGAATTTAATGGTCAAAAATTAAAAACACAACATATAGTATTTTTAGTATTGACAAGGCACAAAATGTTTGGTATAATTTACAATGCACAAAAACTAAAGGGGAATAGATATATGTACAGGGTATTAAAAAGAGACGGCAATGTGGTTGATTTTAACATTGCAAAAATTAAAGACGCTGTTATAAAAGCTTTTGACGCCTGTAAAATGCAGTATCATAACGATACTATTGATTTTTTGGCGCTGAAGGTTACAGCAGATTTTGAGCCGAAAATTAAGGACGGAAATATCTCTGTTGAAGATATTCAGGACAGTGTTGAGTCTGTTCTTATTAAAGCCGGCTACGACGAAGTGGCAAAGGCTTACATTATTTATCGTAAACAGCACGAAAAAATCCGTAATGTTGGCGAAACATTGGTTGACTATAAAAAGATAGTCGACAATTATCTTAAAATCAACGACTGGCGCGTTAAAGAGAATTCAACTGTTACATATTCTGTCGGCGGTCTTATTCTTTCTAACTCAGGTGCTGTTACGGCTAACTATTGGCTAAGCGAGATTTACGATGATGAAATCGGTGAAGCTCACAGAAATGCCGATATACACATTCACGACCTTTCAATGCTTACCGGATACTGCGCAGGTTGGTCGTTAAAACAGCTTATTCAAGAGGGTCTTGGCGGCGTTCCCGGAAAAATAACTTCGGCACCTGCAAGCCATCTGTCCACCCTTTGCAATCAAATGGTTAACTTTTTAGGTATTATGCAAAATGAGTGGGCGGGCGCACAGGCGTTCTCATCTTTCGATACTTATTTGGCTCCGTTTGTAAAAGCCGATAATTTAACCTATAAAGAGGTTAAACAGTGCATTCAGTCGTTTATTTACGGCGTAAATACCCCTTCTCGTTGGGGAACCCAGTCTCCGTTTACAAACATTACTTTAGACTGGACTGTTCCTAACGATCTTGCCGAGCTTAACTGTATTGTCGGCGGCAAAGAGATGCCTTATAAATATAAAGACTGCAAAAAAGAAATGGATATGGTTAATAAGGCATTTATCGAAATAATGATCGAAGGCGATGCTAACGGCCGCGGATTCCAGTATCCTATTCCCACATATTCAATTACCCGCGATTTTGACTGGTCTGATACCGAAAACAACAGACTTTTGTTTGAAATGACCGCCAAATACGGCACACCGTATTTTTCCAACTATATTAACAGCGATATGGAGCCAAGCGACGTTCGTTCGATGTGCTGCCGCTTAAGGTTAGACCTTAGAGAGCTCCGTAAAAAATCGGGCGGATTTTTCGGATCCGGCGAATCTACGGGAAGTGTTGGCGTTGTTACCATTAATATGCCGAGGATTGCTTACCTTGCAATAGATAAAGAAGATTTCTTCCGCAGACTTGACAAGGTTATGGATATTGCCGCAAGAAGCTTAAAGGTTAAGCGTACGGTTATAACCAAATTCTTAGATAACGGATTATATCCTTATACTAAGAGATATCTTGGTACATTTAACAACCACTTTTCTACGATTGGTCTTGTCGGTATGAACGAAGCCGGTCTTAATGCAAAGTGGATTAAAGCCGATATGACTCATAAGGAAACTCAGGACTTTACTATAGAAGTTCTAAATCATATGAGAGAGCGCCTTTCGGACTATCAGGAACAGTACGGCGATTTATACAACCTTGAAGCTACTCCCGCCGAAAGCACAGCTTTCCGTTTGGCAAAGCACGATATTAAGCATTTCCCCGATATTATCACTGCTGCAAAATCTTGTGACGATACACCGTATTATACCAACTCATCACATCTTCCTGTAGGTTATACAGAAGATATATTCTCGGCGCTCGATATTCAGGATGAACTTCAAACACTTTATACATCCGGTACGGTTTTCCACGCATTTTTAGGCGAAAAGCTGCCCGACTGGAAGGCGGCGGCAAACCTTGTTCGCAAAATAGCCGAAAACTATAAACTTCCGTACTACACCATGAGCCCGACATATTCGGTATGTAAAAACCACGGCTATCTCGCAGGAGAGCAGGAAGTTTGCCCGGAATGCGGCGAAAAGACCGAAGTTTACAGCCGTATTACAGGATATTATCGTCCGGTACAAAACTGGAACGACGGTAAAACTCAGGAATATAAAGACCGTAAGGTTTACGATATTGCCAATTCTCATTTAACTCATCACGGTGTTGAAAATGCGCCGGTAAAAGAAGAGGCTAAAGAAGATAAGGCGGAAGTAAAGCCTGTTGGCGACGGCATATATTTGTTTGCCACAACAACCTGCCCGAACTGCAAAATAGCGGCGGCAAATCTTGATAAAAACAATATCGCATATCAAAAAATCTATGCCGATCAAGATCCGGAAGCTGCACGCGAATTCGGCATTAAGCAGGCTCCGACCTTAGTTGTAATTGAAAACGGCAAACAAACCAAATACACGGGTGTTTCGGACATCAAAAAATTCTTAAAATAGGTATTAAAATGTACGATATTATTATAATCGGCGGTGGCCCTGCGGGGCTTACCGCCGCCCTGTATGCAAGAAGGGCAAATAAAAAAGTTTTAGTTATCGAAAAAGAAACCTTCGGCGGGCAAATAACATTTTCTCCTAAGGTTGAAAATATTCCCGGATTTGTCGAGCTTTCCGGAAATGAATTTGCCGAAAAACTGGTTTCTCAGGTTTTAAACCAAGAGGCCGATGTTGAATCGGCAGAAGTATTAAAGGTTGTTGACGGAGATGTTAAAACCGTTATAACCGATGACGGCGAATTTAAGGCAAAGTCGGTAATAATTGCAACCGGCGCAAAGCACAGACTTTTAGGGCTTGACCGCGAGGAAGAATTTATCGGAAACGGAATTTCATTTTGTGCTGTTTGCGACGGCGCTTTTTATAAAGACCGTGTTGTGTCGGTTATAGGCGGCGGAAATTCCGCCTTACAGGAAGCAATACTTCTTTCCGATTTGTGTAAAAAAGTTTATATTATTCAAAATCTCGATTTTTTAACCGGTGAAGACAAACTCAGCGAGCAATTAAAAGCCAAAGATAACGTTGAAATAATTCTTGGCAGTGTAGTACACTCAATTGAAGGACAAGACGAGCTTGAAAGCATTGTAATTGAAAAAACATCCGATAAGTCATTAACAACACTTAAGATCGACGGTATGTTTGTAGCGGTAGGTTTGATACCGCAAAATGAGCCGTTTTCCGATTTAATTGAATTAAACAATTACGGTTATGCAAATACCGGGGAAGATTGCCGCACAAAAACCAATGGTATTTTTGTTGCCGGAGATTGCCGCACAAAACGCATAAGGCAGGTTACCACAGCCGCGGCGGATGGTGCCGTGGCGGCGCTTGCAGCTTGTGATTATGTGGACAGCTTAAATTAAATACTTTATAAAAAATACGGCTTTTGCCGTATTTTTATATTGACCGGGTTTTTGTTTTGTTTTATAATATAAAAAAATTATAAAGAGAACAATATGGAAAATATCAGATCAAAAATAATCAAAGAAAAACTTATAGTTATAATTCGCGGTGTTCCGGCGGACAAGCTGGTTCCATTATGTAATGCTCTTTTTAAAGGCGGAATTCGGCTTGTGGAGCTTCCGTTTGACGCAACCGGATATATTTCGGATGAAGAAATCTCATCTATGATAAGTTTGCTTTGCGAAGAGTTTTCCGAAAAGCTGGTTGTTGGTGCGGGCACCGTTTTAAGCATTAATCAAGTAAAACTGGCAAAAAAATCGGGTGCAAAGTTTATTGTATCACCTGACACTAATCTTGATGTAATCGAGGCTACAAAAAAGCTGGGGCTTATTTCCATACCCGGTGCACTTACTCCAACTGAAATTAGGGCGGCAAGTGTTGTTGGTGCCGATTTTGTAAAAATATTCCCAATATCTTCTATGCCTTCTGACTACTTAAAACTCATTACTTTGCCGCTTGGCCGAGTAAAAATGTTGGCAGTAGGTAACGTTAATAAAGATAACATTAAGGAATATTTAAATGCCGGTGCCGTAGGCGCTTGTATTGGCAGCTATTTGGTGCCAAAAGACTTAATTGCCTTAGACGACTATGATGCAATTGCAGAAAGAGCCGGCGATTTGGTAAAATATATCATTGAGGAATAATTATGTACAAAGGGTTTAGAGTGATTGACAGTCACTGTCATATATATCCGCAAAAAATTGCAGAAAAGGCGGTACATGGTACCGACAATTTTTACGGTGTTGTATCGGTTTGCAAGGGTACCGTTGAGGATTTGTATAGGGCTTCTGATAGTTTTGATGGGTTTCTTGTGCATTCGGTTGCAACAACCCCGCATCAGGTTCGAAGCATTAATAAATTCATTTCCGAAGAGGTTAAAAGTCATAATAATTTAATAGGTTTTGGCACTCTTCATTGTGACAGCGAGGATATAGCGGGGGATATAGATGATCTTTTATCGTTGAATCTTAAAGGCGTTAAAATGCATCCGGATATTCAAAAGTTTAAGCTTGATGACGATAATGCATTTAAAATTTTCGCTATTTGCGAACAAAAAAAACTTCCTGTTTTATTACATACCGGTGATAAACGCTACGACTATTCTAATCCAAACCGTTTAATACCGGTTTTAGAAACCTTTAAAAATCTAACGGTCATAGGCGCTCATTTTGGCGGATATTCTGTTTGGGAAACGGCATATAAAGCTTTATATAAATATGATAATTTTTATGTAGACTGCTCTTCATCTCTTCCATATATTTCAGATGAGCTTGCCGTTAAAATGATAAATAAGTACGGCACCGACAAAGTGCTTTTTGGTACGGATTATCCCATGCATGATCCCAAGCAAGAGCTTGAGCATTTTTTAAGCTTAGGATATTCAAAAGAAGAATACCAAAATATGCTCGCCAATAATTTAGAAAACATATTAAAAAACAATGGCCACAATTAAACCTATAGCTTATATAAAAACAGATTTTAAAGAAAAATTCGGAATACCACGGCAAAGCATGCGGGCGGCAACCGAAGGTATAATTGTTTTCGAGCCGGAATACAGAATTAAAGAGGCTCTTCGCGGCATTGAAGATTATAACTATTTGTGGTTAATTTTTGATTTTTCTCTTTCTCATAAAGACGGTTTTAGCCCAACAGTTCGACCTCCACGGCTTGGCGGCAATAAACGGGTTGGAGTTTTTGCAACAAGGTCGTATAACAGACCGAATTTTTTGGGGCTTTCGTCTGTAAAACTGTTAGAGGTTATAAATACTCAAAATGACGGTATGGTTTTAAAGGTTGGCGGCGCGGATTTGCTTGACGGTACGCCTATTTACGATATAAAACCATATATACCGTATTGCGATTGCCACGTTGATGCCGTGGCCGGGTTTGCCGAAAAAGAGAAAAACCACAAATTAACGGTAATTGATGATAATAATCTTTTAACAATAATTCCGGAAGATAAAAGAAAAGGGCTTATAGAGTGTCTTGCCGATGATCCGAGACCCGGTTATAAGTTAGACAAAGAGCAAATTTTCAGCATGCTTTTTTCTTCTTTTGATATTTCGTTTAAGGTGTATAATGATAAATTATTTATAACTAAAATAATAAATAATAATGGTACATAAAAAAATCCTTGCATTTTTTTATTTGTTGTGATATTATATTTAAGCATTTAATTCACCCTTTCCTTTAGGGTGGGTTCAATAGCCGAAGTTCGACAATTGAAGCGGGCGGTCCTCTGGCAAAATTTGTGTTAAGAACGTCTGAATAATTTAAGGAGGAATTTTAAATGGATGCTGTTAAAAATTTAGTAGCAGAGAACTTAAAAGCAGACAAACCCGAAATTATTATCGGTTCAACCGTTCGCGTACACGTTAAGATCCGCGAAGGCGAGAGGGAAAGAATTCAGGTGTTTGAAGGTACTGTAATCGCCAAAAACAACAGCGGTATTAGTGAAACATTTACGGTTCGCCGCATTTCCTACGGTGTAGGCGTTGAACGTGTGTTCCCGGTTCACTCTCCAAACGTAGCGAAGGTAGAAACAGTTAGACTCGGTAAAACCCGCAGATCAAAACTGTATTATTTGCGTGACAGAGTCGGTAAGGCTGCTAAGGTTAAAGAACAAATCTAAAAAAAGGGGACGTTACGGTCCTCTTTTTCCATTTTTAGGTGGTGAAGTTGTGCAAACACAAAAACGGGTATCCGGTAAAATTAAAAGCGTTCTCGAGTGGGTTGACGTTATTGTGGCGTCGGTTTTAATTGTTGTAATTGCTTTTTCATTTGTGTTTAGAATTGTTAGAATTGACGGAAGCTCTATGAACGACACCCTTTCTAATAATGAGCGTGTAATAATATCAAAGCTTTTTTACACTCCTAAAGCAGGGGATATTGTTGTTATATCTCGAAACGAGGAAAATAACGCCGCAGATACCACACGCTCGACAGAACCGATCATAAAAAGAATTATAGCTACCGAAAATCAAGTGGTAAATATTGATAAAGACAGTGGTAAAGTTTATGTAGACGGTGTTTTGTTAGACGAACCGTATATAAAAGATTACGCCACCAATCATTATTCAACCGATACTTTATATGACGTTTCTTTTCCGATTACTGTAGATAAAGACTGTGTGTTTGTACTTGGAGATAATCGACGGGACTCGCTTGACAGTCGTTCATCGGTTATTGGTCAAGTTAATGTTAAAAGAATACTCGGACGTGCCATTATCAGGGTTTTTCCGTTGAATAAATTAGGCGGGATTTAAAATGAGCGATAATCAAAATATTAATTGGTATCCTGGTCACATGGCAAAAACCCGCCGCAAAATTGTGGAAAGTTTAAAGCTTGTTGACGCCGTTATAGAAATAAAGGATGCACGTATTCCTTATTCAAGCAGTAATCCCGATATCGCTGAAATTGTCGGCCCAAAACCGCGGATTGTCCTGTTAAATAAAAGCGATCTTGCAAATGCGAATATTACAAACGAATGGATATCCTTTTATAAAAAGTCCGGGATTATAGCGTTGCCGATTGACTGCAAAACCGGTTCTGGAATCAAACAGTTTTTTGCGGCCGTTAATTCGGTATTGCAACAAAAAGTTCAGAAAAACAAAGACAGGGGAATAAATAAAGCACTTAGGTTTTTGGTTGTAGGGATACCTAATGTCGGAAAATCTTCTTTTATTAATAGGCTTTGTGATAAAAAAGCCAAAGTCGAGGATCGGCCGGGTGTTACACGCGGCAACCAATGGTTTAGCGCTAAAAATAATTATCTGTTTTTAGATACGCCGGGTGTTTTGTGGCCTAAATTTGAGGATAGCACCGTAGGTGAACATCTTGCTATAACCGGCGCAGTTAAGGATACTATTTTAAATATTGAAGAAATTGCAGTTTCTTTTTTAAACATTATTAAAAGCGATTACGGTAATAATTTAAAAGAAAGATATTCTGTAGATTACGCTGAGGATTCATATTTTATGTTAGAAGCAATAGGTAAAGCGCGCGGTATGCTTGTGCGCGGCGGTGAAACTGATACCGAGCGGGCCGCAACAATGCTTATTGATGAATTTCGCGCAGGAAAAATCGGACGAATATCATTAGAAAGACCTGAATAATATGCCGAATTTTGATTACGAAAACGAGTTAAATCTTAGCGGATACAAATATGTTTGCGGTGTAGATGAAGCCGGCAGAGGACCGCTGGCGGGACCGGTTTTTGCGGCGGCAGTTATTTTGCCCGAAAGCATTCAAATCGAAGGCCTTGATGACAGTAAAAAGCTGTCTGAAAAGAAGCGAGAAATGCTTTTTGAAATAATTAAAGAAAAAGCAGTTGCATACTATATCGCCTCGGCTTCTGTAGAAGAAATCGAGGAATTAAATATTTTAAATGCAACCATGCTTGCAATGACTAGAGCGGTAAAAGGGATAGCAGTTGCCGATTATGCAATAATAGATGGTAATAGAACACCTGCATCGCTTGAAATTCCCTGCAAGGCTATAGTAAAAGGAGACAGTCTTTCAATGTCCATTGCAGCGGCTTCGGTGCTTGCGAAAGTATCCAGGGACAGGCTCATGCTAAAACTTAACGAAGAATACCCAAACTATAATTTTAAAAAGCACAAAGGCTACGGCACAAAAGAACATATTGAGAATATTAAAACATACGGGCCATGCGCCGTGCACCGATTAAGTTTTTTAAAGAAAATATGAAAACCAGGCAAGAAATAGGGGCTGTTTTTGAAGAAGCCGCAGCACAAAGTTATAAAAATTCGGGATATATAATAGCTCAAAGAAATTATAGATGTCGTTACGGTGAAATTGACCTTATTGCCGAAAGCAAAGATGAGGTTGTGTTCGCGGAAGTAAAAGTCAGAAAGCAATCGGTGGGGTACACACCATCTATGGCGGTAGATGCTAAGAAGGTAAGAAGAATAAAGCTTACTGCCCTTGATTATTTGCGCAAAAGCAGGCAGCTTAATAACACAAAATACCGCTATGATATCGTAGAAGTTACTATTATAGATGAAAATATAAATGAAATAAGCATTAATGTAATAAAAAATGCTTTTTAACACAGGAGGCACCATGCAATACACTTCAACCAGAAAAGAAGAATGCGTACAAAGTGCGCAAGCAATAGCAAAAGGCTTATCGCAAAGCGGCGGCCTTTATTTGCCCGTTGAAATACCAAAATTATCCGAAGCGGATTTTAAAGCTTTAAAAAATGCAAACTATATTGAAAGGGCAAATATTGTTCTTTCAAAGTTTTTGACGGACTTTACCGCCGAAGAACTAAGCTATTGTACAAGCGGTGCATATAGCGGAAGCTTTGAAAATGACGAGCCTGCGCCTGTAAAAAAGCTTGATGAAACCCTTAGCGTTTTGGAACTGTGGCACGGACCTACCTGCGCATTTAAAGATTTGGCGCTGCAAATTTTGCCTTATCTTTTAACCACATCTGTTAAAAAGATCGATAATGGCAGACAGACTGTTATACTTGTTGCAACTTCCGGCGATACCGGCAAAGCTGCGCTTGAAGGCTTTTGCGATGTTGACGGTGTAAAAATAATTGTCTTTTATCCGAGTGACGGTGTAAGCCGCATGCAAAAGCTGCAGATGGACACTCAAAACGGCAGCAACGTTTCCGTTTGTTCCATAAAGGGCAATTTTGACGATGCTCAAAGCGCTGTTAAAGCAATTTTTTCCAATACAAAATTAAGCGAAGAGCTTAAAAAACAAAACATGGCGTTTTCAAGCGCTAATTCTATCAATTTCGGACGTTTAGTGCCGCAAATAGTTTATTATGTTTCGGCATATTTTGATATGGGATGTCCAAAAGAGTTTAATGTTGTTGTCCCAACAGGCAATTTTGGCAATATTTTAGCGGCGTTTTATGCTAAACAAATGAATATTCCGATTAAAAAACTGATCTGTGCCAGCAACAAAAATAAAGTGTTAACAGATTTTATTAATACCGGTATTTATGACCGCAACCGAGATTTTTATTCCACCTCATCGCCTTCTATGGATATACTTATTTCAAGCAATTTAGAACGATTAATATACATATTAAATAGCAGCGATGAAAAAAGCATTGTATCAATGCAGAATGATTTATTTAATCTTGGGAAATACGAAGTACCAAAGGCAGTAAAAGAAAAAATCCAATCTTATTTTTACGGCGATTTTTGCGACGAAAGTGAAACCAAAGCCGCTATTAATAAGGCTTTTTCTAAGTACAACTACTTAATAGATACACATACGGCGGTGGCTTTCGGAGCTTACGAAAAATATGTAAAAAACACAGGCGATAAAACTAAAACATTAATAGTTTCAACCGCGTCGCCATATAAGTTTTCTTCGACGGTTCTCGATGCAATAGGCGAAAAAGCATCGGATGATGAGTTCGAAAACTTAATTATGCTAAATTCTAAAACCGGTGTGCCAATACCAAGTCCCATAAGTGCGCTTAAAGACAAACCGGTGCGTTTTAACAATGTCATCGATAAAAGTAAGATGACTGATTTTGTTAAAAAGTTTTTACAAATATAAAAATGCCCGAGAGTTTAATCTCGGACATTTTGACGTTAAAAGTGTTGTTATTCACCAAACGATGTGCCGGTTTCTTCGCCTTCATCTTTTGGAAGATATGTGCTGCAAGTAGCATCAGAATCGGTAAACGCTTTTCCAACTTCAATGTTTCCGGCAGAACAGCAACAATCGTTACAATGGTAAACGCAGCTTTGTACGTCACAGGAAATGCCGGAAATTACACTTTTTTGTTCGTCCATAAAAATAAATTCCTTTCAACATTTGCTTTTTCAGCACAAACAGATGCAGTCCATCTTGTAAGCGCTGGTATTATTATTTACAAAAGATAAATTAATATTCATAAAAGGAGGAAATAGTTTTGTCAGTTTTTGTAATATCGGACCTTCACCTTTCAATCTCAGAACCGGAAAAAACTATGTCGGTATTTCACGGCTGGGAAAACTATCACGATAGAATAAAGGCAAGTTTTACAAGATTAATAAAACCTGAAGATACCGTTGTTATCGGCGGCGATTTAAGCTGGGGAATCGATTTATTAGAGGCATACGAAGATTTTAACTTTTTACATAGCTTGCCCGGTAAAAAAATACTAATAAAAGGCAATCATGATTTATGGTGGCCAACCGCAAAAAAATTAAATGAGTTTTTGGCCGCTAATAATTTTACAGATATTTCTTTTATTTACAACAACTGTATTATTGCAGATGAGTTTGCCGTCTGCGGTACCCGCGGTTGGTTTTACGATAAGCAGGATGAAAAAATAGTTTTGCGCGAAGCGGCTCGTCTTGAACGTTCAATTAAAGCTGCAGCAGAAAGCAGTAAAAAACCGCTTTTAGTTCTGCACTATCCGCCGGTTTACGGCGACTATGTTTGCAGACCTATTTTTGATATTATAAAGTCGCACGGAATAAAAGATATTTACCACGGACACATACACGGCCCCGGCAGAAACAATGCTGTACAGGCTTTTGAAGGCGTAAAGCTTCATCTGACTTCTGCCGATTGCATAGATTTTACGCCGATTAAAATTAAAGATTGAAAAAGTAAAATATTTGTGATATTATAATATTTGCATATATACTTAGGGGGATTTTCGATGAGCTTAAAAGCAAGTAAAAATGTAGATACTAACCGTTATGAATTGGAAATAATTATCGACGGTGAAAAATTCAGCGATGCTATTCAAACGGTTTACAAAAAGAACGTTAAAAAGATTTCCGTACCCGGCTTTAGAAAGGGGAAAGCTCCTTTAAAGATTATTGAAGGCATGTACGGTGAAGGCTTCTTTTACGAGGACGCTTTAAATCTTTTATATTCAGACGCAATCGATGAAGCCGCCGCAGAAGCAGGCTTGACTATTATTAATGATAAAATGGATTTTGATCTTGTGTCCATAAATAAAAAAGACGGTGTTGATTTTAAAGTAACTCTTACAGTTAAACCTGAAATAGAAATTAAAAATTACAAAGGTTTAAAAGCCGAAAAGGTAAAACCTACTGTAAGCAACAAGGAACTGGAAGATGAATTAAAAGCTTTGGCAGATCGCAATGCGCGTATGGTAACCGTTGAAGACAGGGCCGCCGCTTTGGGCGATACCGCGGTTATTGACTTTGAAGGCTTTTTAAATGATAAGGCGTTCAATGGCGGTAAAGGTGAAAACTATAGTCTTCCTTTAGGATCCGGTCAGTTTATTCCCGGTTTTGAAGATCAAATTGTCGGTCATAAAGCCGGAGATGAGTTCGATGTTAATGTTACCTTCCCGAAAGAGTACGGCGAAGCATCACTTGCCGGAAAAGACGTTGTTTTTAAAGTAAAACTTCACGAAATAAAGGTTAAAGAGCTCCCTGTTATCGACGATGAGTTTGCTAAAGACGTAAGCGAGTTTGACACTTTAAAAGAGCTTAAAGCTGATAATAAAAAGAAAGCCTTAGAACACAAAGAAAAACATGCTGAAGAAGATGTGGAGACCCAGCTTATTGAACAGCTTGTAAAAAATGTTAAAGGCGATATCCCCGAAGCTATGTTTAACAATCGAATTGAGCAGAGCATTAAGGACTTTGAGTACAGACTTCAAATGCAGGGAATGCGTCTTGAGCAATATTTGCAGTTTACCGGGTCAGATATGGACAAGATGAAGCAGGATATGCGTCCACAGGCTGAAAACCAGGTAAAAACAAGGCTTGCTTTAGAAGCTATTGCAAAGCTTGAAAAACTTGAAGCTTCTGACGATGAGATTGCCGACGAATACAAAAAGTTAGCAGAAGACTACAAGGTTGATGTTGATAGAATTAAAGCGGCTATCCCCGAAATTGAATTAAAAGAAGATATTGCGGTAAGAAAAGCTATGGATTTTGTTAAATCTAACGCGGAAATTACCGAAGTAGAAGCAAAAACCGAGAAAAAAGCTCCCGCAAAAAAACCGGCCGCTAAATCCGGCACAGCCGCTAAAAAGCCGGCTGCTAAAAAGACCACGTCTACTACAAAAAAGGCAACCGCTTCTTCAACCGCTAAAAAACCGGCTGTCAAAAAAACAGATAAATAGTATTTGATTATATTTTTAAGTTTTTGTTCATAATATTTATGCTAGATTCTCCGGCTAATTTTCGAACGAATATTCGGTCGGAAAGTGACGGAGAACCTTTTTATTCGAAAGGAGAAACAAATGAAAGAAATAAATTCAAATCTTGTGCCATATGTTGTTGAGCAAACAAGCAGGGGAGAACGTTCATACGATATCTTTTCCCGCCTTTTAAACGATAGAATAATTATGCTTTATGATCAGGTGGACAATGCTTCTGCAAGCCTTATTATTGCGCAAATGCTTTATTTAGAGGGTCAAGACCCGGATAAAGATATCAATTTTTATATCAACAGCCCCGGCGGTTCTGTAAGCGCAGGTATGGCTATATACGATACAATGCAATATATTAAATGTGACGTAAGCACTATTTGCATTGGCATGGCGGCGTCTATGGGTGCATTTTTGCTTTCTGCAGGCACAAAAGGCAAACGCCTTGCGCTTCCAAATTCCGAAATAATGATTCACCAACCATTAGGTTCTGCAGAAGGCCAGGCTTCGGATATACTTATCCACGCCAAACACATTGAAAAAACTCGCGCAACACTTAATAGAATTTTGTCCGAGAATACCGGAAAACCCTTAGATATTATTACGGCAGATACTGAAAGAGATAATTTTATGTCTGCTCAAGAAGCGGCCGAGTATGGACTTATTGACCGAGTAATTACAAAGAGGTAAAACATGAGAAAAAACGATGACGGCAATTATACCTGCTCGTTTTGCGGAAAAACCAGCGAAGAAGCATCAAGGCTTATTGCCGGCCCCGGGGTTTATATTTGCGATGAATGCATAGATCTTTGCCATTCAATGCTTTATCCCGGTATTGAGCACAATAAAAAAACAAAGCCTAAAAAAGAAGAAGACTTTGTTTTGCTTACACCAAAGCAGCTAAAAGAAAAGCTTGACGAATATGTTATTGGTCAGGATGACGCTAAAAAAACCTTGGCTGTTGCCGTTTATAATCATTATAAACGCATTTTCAAAAAAACCGAAGATGTAGAATTAAATAAAAGCAACGTGTTGCTTTTAGGACCTACAGGTGTTGGAAAAACCTTGCTTGCTACAACGCTTGCCAGATTTTTGGATGTGCCGATAGCAATAACCGATGCTACAACTTTAACCGAAGCCGGTTATGTTGGCGAGGATGTTGAAAATATTTTGTTAAGGCTTATCCAGGCGGCGGATTTCGATATTGAAAGGGCCCAGCGCGGCATTATTTATGTTGACGAAATTGATAAAATAGCTCGCAAAAGCGAGAATGTTTCAATAACAAGAGACGTAAGCGGCGAGGGCGTCCAGCAGGCTCTTTTAAAGATTCTTGAGGGCACGGTCGCAAATGTGCCTCCGGGCGGTGGCAGAAAGCATCCGCAACAGGAATTTATTCAAATTGATACCAGCAATATTCTTTTTATTTGCGCCGGTGCGTTTGACGGAATCGATAAAATAATCGAAAACCGTATTGGTCAAAAAAATCTGGGTTTTGGTGCAGAGATAAAAACCAAGGCTGAAAAAAGCAAAGAAAATATAATGTCTCTTGCAACGCATAAGGATCTTGTAAAATATGGATTAATTCCAGAACTGGTAGGCCGTTTGCCGGTAATAAGCGTATTAAACGGACTTGACGAGCAAGACCTTATTAAAATAATGACCGAACCTAAAAATTCTATTATTAAGCAATATGAAGCACTTTGCAAAATGGATGGCGTAAAGCTTGTGTTTAAAGACGATGCTTTAAAAGCTATAGCTAAAATTGCGATTGAGCGAAAAACAGGTGCTCGTGGCATTCGTTCGATAATAGAAGGGCTTTTAAAGGACATTATGTTTGAAATACCATCTAATGATGCGATTTCTGAGGTTGTGGTTACAAAAGATTTCGTAGAAGGACAGGGCAAAATCATATATAAAAGTAATAAAAATAAAAATCTTTCTGCATAATTAAAAAAAGTCTTGACCTGAGAAGTGGTATATGCTATAATCATTATACCTCTTCGCAGGTCTTTTTTTATGTTGGCGTTTTAAACGATAAGACCTTTGAGGAAGGCAAAATTTTTCCGTAAAACGGGAGGTGCCGTCATGAGAGTAAAAATAACTCTGGCTTGCAGCGAATGTAAGCAACGCAACTATGATACAATGAAAAACAAAAAGAACGATCCTGACAGATTGGAAATGAACAAATACTGCCCTTTCTGTAAAAAGCACACGCTCCACAAGGAAACAAAGTAAGGAGAGAAGAATATGAAAACCGCAACAAAAGTCATTCGTGTTATTTTAGTTTTGTTCAGTGTGGCGTCGTTGGTATTATTCTTTTTCCCATTCGCGAATTTGTCGGATATAAATGTTTCTATTACCGGCGCTCAGATGAGCTTCCACGGTACTGTTAACGGCTCGAAACTTGCTGTGTCGGCAGATATTTGGTTTTGCTTTATATTAACTGCCTTTACAGTGCTTTTTAATGCGTTAACCTTTAAGTTTAAAGGTACTCGCTGGCCGGGAATTATAACCAGCCTTGCGGCTTCGATTTATATGTTGGTTATAACATTAAATCCTGCGAGGAATTTTGTTGATATCCGTCCTTTAAGCAATTCTTGGAATTCAGTATCTTATACTCCTTTTGTCTTAGTAACAACCATCGTTTTGTTTGCGACTTTCCTTTGCAGCTTAGTATATTTATATTGCTCCGACCAAGTTGAGGTTATGGAAAGCAAAGGAGCCAAACTGCCGGTTTTAAAAAGAATCGCCAATTTCTTTAAAGATTATAAAGGCGAAGTTAAAAAAATCGTATGGCCTGGGTTTAAGGAAGTTATTAAAAACACACTTATCGTGCTTTTAATGTGCTTGCTTATTGGATTGTTTGTTTGGCTTGTCGATTATGGACTTGGTCAGTTGCTCAATCTAATTTGGGGGGCTAAGTCATAATGCCGGACAAAAGTGAAGCAAAGTGGTATGTTGTCCACACCTATTCGGGTTATGAAAATAAGGTTGCTACCGATCTTGAAAAGATGGTAGAAAGCCGTAAAATGGGCGATTTAATACTTGATATTAAAATTCCAACCGAAAAAGTAACCGAAATTAAGGACGATGTTGTCAAAGAAACCGAACGCAAGATTTTCCCTGGCTACGTTATGATCAAGATGATAGTTACGGATGATAGTTGGTATGTTGTAAGAAATACTACCGGCGTTACAGGTTTTGTCGGCCCGGGATCAAAGCCTGTGCCGCTTACCGATGCCGAGGTTGAAAACTTAGGCGTTGATAAGAAGTCAGTCGCCGTTCAATATCAGATTGGTTCACTGGTTAAAATTATCGATGGTCCTTTGGAAGGATTTGAAGGTAAGGTTAGCGAGCTTGATACTGAGAACAATTCAGTAAAAGTTATTATTTCCATGTTCGGCAGAGAAGCTCCTGTTGAACTCGAGCTTACACAGCTTACGCTTGTTGAATAATTAGCGTTTACACGCTTTTTATACGGCTTTGGCCGTGTGGGAGGGTTAATACCCGAAAAACCACTATTATTGGAGGAAAAAATTATGGCACAAAAAATTACAGGCTATATCAAATTGCAAATTCCTGCCGGTAAAGCAACTCCGGCACCGCCGGTTGGTCCGGCACTTGGTCAGCATGGTGTTAATATTGTGGCGTTCACAAAAGAATTTAACGAGCGCACAAAAAACGACGATGGATTGCTTATCCCTGTTGTTATAACTGTTTATGCAGACCGTTCTTTCAGCTTTGTTACTAAAACACCGCCTGCCGCTGTTTTAATTAAAAAAGCGTTAGGAATTGAAAAGGGATCCGGTGTTCCTAATAAAAACAAAGTTGCAAAACTCACAAAAGAGCAAGTTAAGAAAATTGCCGAACAGAAAATGCCCGATCTTAACGCGGCATCCATTGAATCAGCAATGAGCATGGTTGCCGGTACCGCAAGAAGTATGGGCATTACTGTAGAAGAATAAGCGGGAGGTAAATACAGATGAAACACGGAAAGAAATATAACTCTGCAGCTGAACTTTTAGAAGTAGGCAAATTATATGATTTAGATGAGGCTATGGCTTTATCTATCAAAACCGGCACAGCCAAATTCGATGAAACTGTTGAACTTCACGTTCGTTTGGGTGTCGATTCTCGCCACGCCGATCAACAGGTGAGAGGTGCGGTAGTACTTCCTCACGGAACAGGTAAAACCGTTAGAACACTCGTAATTGCTAAAGGCGATGCGGCAAAAGCAGCCGAAGCTGCCGGAAGTGATTTTGTTGGTGCAGAAGAGATGATCGAAAAAATCCAAAAAGAGAATTGGCTCGATTACGATTTAATTATTACAACTCCCGATATGATGGGTCTTGTAGGACGTCTCGGTAAAATTTTAGGTCCTCGCGGACTTATGCCTACACCCAAAGCCGGCACCGTTACACCCGATGTTGCAAAGGCTGTAACCGAAGCTAAGGCCGGTAAGATTGAATACAAGCTTGATAAAAGCAATATTATTCACTGCTCTATCGGTAAGGTTTCCTTTGGTGAAGAAAAATTAAAAGAAAACTTTGAAGCATTAATGAGCGCTATTGTTAAAGCCAAGCCCGCCGCTACTAAGGGACAATACGTAAAATCCTGTGTTGTAGCAACAACTATGGGCCCCGGCATTAAATTAAATGTAGCAAAATACGCATAAACATTTGGACGGCCAAAAGCCGTCCAGTTTTTTTGTCCGTCGCTTTTTAGCGGCGGATTTTTTATTTTTTAAATTTTTTAAAAAAACACTTGCATATTTGTTCATAATCTATTATAATGTAAGAAAAGTGGTGGAATGTGGAGTATATTTCCATTAAAGTGTTTTAAAGTGGTGAGGAGGGAAGTTAATGCTCTACGGCGAATATCAGCATAGTATAGATAAAAAAGGCAGAGTGTTTATTCCTTCTAAACTTAGGGATGAACTGGGTGACAGTTTTATGATTTGCCGCGGAATTGACGGCAAACGTTGTCTTTGTGTTTATTCTTTGGCCGAATGGGAAAAACTTGACGAGCGTATAAGACAACTTCCAAATACAAAATCAAGCGCCGTCAAAAGATTTTTATACGCAGGCTCCACTAAACTTGAGTGCGACGCCCAAGGTCGTGTTCTTATCCCTCAAAATTTAAGAGATTATGCCGAGCTTGAAGGTGAGGCTTACATACTTGGCATGTCAACGTATTTAGAAATATGGAATTCAGATGCATGGCGGCATGAAAGCGAAGAGTATTCGCCGGAAGATATTGCCGAAATTATGCAGGAACTTAATTTTTAAATTTAGTTATGGAGTTTTTACATAAACCGGTCCTATTAAATGAAACCATATCCGGACTTAATGTTAAGCCGGACGGAATATATGTTGACGGTACCGTAGGCGGAGCAGGGCATTCTGTTGAAATAGCCAAAAAGCTATCAAACAAAGGTCTTTTAATTGGAATTGACCAAGACCCCGACGCTATAAAAGTCGCTGCTTTAAGACTTAAAGATTATCGTGCGGCCATCTACCGCGCCAACTTTAAGGACTTTGAAAAAGTGCTTTCTCAATACGGCATCCAAAAAATTGACGGTATGCTTTTAGATATAGGTGTATCGTCCTATCAACTTGATAATGCAAATCGCGGGTTTTCATATCACGAGGACGCCCCGCTTGACATGCGAATGAGCAAAGAGGGGATTTCTGCGGACGACCTTGTAAATAATTTAAGCGAAGAAGAGCTTGCCAATATAATTTTTAAATACGGTGAAGATAAGTTCAGTCGGCGCATTGCACGCGCAATTGTACAAAACCGGCCTATACATTCCACACTCGAATTATCTTATGTAATATCCGATGCGGTTCCATTTAAGGCAAAAAGGGACGGGCATCCGGCACGAAAAACCTTCCAGGCGTTGCGCATTGCGGTAAACGATGAACTAAATGTTTTGCAAGATGTTATAGACAGGGCTTTTAACAGGCTTAATGTTGGCGGCAGACTGGCGATTATTTCTTTCCATTCGCTTGAAGATCGCATAATAAAGCAGGCTTTTGCATCATTCTCCGTTGGCTGCACCTGCCCAAAAGATTTTCCGGTATGTGTATGCGGAAAAACTCCGCGGGCAAAACTTATAAACAAAAAACCAATTACAGCAAGAGATGAAGAACTAAAGTTAAATCCAAGAAGCAGAAGTGCAAAATTAAGGATACTCGAAAAGATAAAGGAGTAAGCATAGTGAATAATTTAAAATACTACGACACAAGTCTAGCGTATAATTTTGAGATGTTTGCCGAAAAACCAAAGGCGGACGTTATTCCTATGCCGGAAAGAAAGCGTAAAAATTCGCGCAAAAAACACAAAGCTAGAGCACTGGCCGGCAAAGGAACAATAGTGCTTTTAACCGTTTTTATTTTAGGAATGCTTTGCGGAAATTTATTTTTGCGCTCCAAAATTACAGAAACACGTGCAAAAATTGACAAAATCAATAAGCAGATTTCCGAAATGGATAGCGAACAAACACGCTTAAACGTTATAATCGGAAATAAATTGTCATATACAAATTTAGAAGAGGAAGCATATATGCTTGGTATGCGTAAGATGGATAAAAACCAGGTGATATATATAAAATCGAATAACACAAATAAAGCAATCACACAAGACGGCGTGCAGTTTGCCGAGAATAATTAGTATATTTTATTCATACATATTTTTATGCGAGGGTTGAAAATCAACTCTCGCATTCATGGCATAATTTAGAACATATCGGGTTGGTGCAATTTTGAATAAGTATCCCTCAAAACAGATGCTTCATAGAATGTTAGGCTTTTTGCTGGCAATGGTTATATTAACCGTTGGTTCGGCAGGATACAGTCTTGTAAAAGTAATGATTATTGACGGGGAAAAATATCAAAAGTTAGCCACCGAGCAGCAGCTTTATGACGCGAGAATAACTGCCGAGCGCGGAAATATATACGACTGTAAAATGAACGTTCTTGCCACAAGTGCGCCTGTATGGACGGTATTTGTCACCCCAAATGAAATAGCTTCAATAAAAGATGAGACCAAGCGCACTAACGTTAAAAACGCAATTATTAACAATCTTTCTGAAATACTCGAGCTCGAAAAAGAAAAAGTATCAAGTTCTTTAGAAAAAACCTCCCAGTATTACGTTGCTATAAAGAAAAAAATTCAAAAGGATGTTGCAGATAAGGTCCGTGCTTTTATTAAAGACAATTCTGCACTTGGAATGTCATCTTATATAGGACTTGACGAAGCGACAAAAAGATATTATTCTAACGATTCGCTGGCTTCTACCGTTTTAGGTTTTGTTGGAGATGATAATCAGGGCCTTGGGGGACTGGAGCTTCAGTATGATGAAGAGCTTACCGGTACTCCGGGAAGAATTGTTGCGGCCAAAAATGCAAAAGGCACGGAAATGCCATTTACTTACGAAAAAAAGGTTGACGCAAAAGCCGGTAATTCCCTTGTATCCACTATTGATTCGTATATTCAGTATGTAACCGAAAAATATCTTTCTATGGCTGTTGTAAATAATAAGGTCTCCGAGCGCGGAGCGGCTATTGTTATGAATGTTAACAGCGGCGATATTCTATCAATGGCAACAAAAGGCGATTTTAATCCCAACGATCCGTTTGCATTATCGGAAGAAGACCAGGCGATTGTAGATGCGCTTACGGGTGATGAACGTACCGCAAAACTATCGGAGCTTAGAAACCGCCAGTGGAGAAACAAAATTATTTCGGATCCGTATGAACCCGGTTCTGTGTTTAAAACAATTACAGCAAGTATCGGCCTTGAAGAGGGTCTTACAAGTCTAGACCATACCTTTACTTGTACGGGAAATATTTATGTTGCAGGGCAAAAGTATTCGTGTCACAAAAAAAGCGGCCACGGCACACAAAATCTGGCGCTTGCAACTGCAAATTCCTGCAACCCGTTTTTTATTTCACTTGGCCAAACAATAGGAGTCAGCACATTTTCAAAGTACTTTAATGCTTTTGGATTATCGCAAAAAACCGGTATTGATTTACCCGGTGAAGCCACATCACAATTTCATAAAGAAAAAAACATGGGCCCTACGGAACTTGCTTCAAGCTCTTTCGGGCAAACATTTAAGGTTACACCTATTCAGTTAATTACAGCTCTTTCAGCGGCTGTAAACGGCGGAAAATTAGTAACGCCGCATGTTGTTAAAAAAATTATCGACCATGACGGCAATGTTGTTAAAAATTTTGAAACAACGGTTGTTCGCCAGGTAATTTCAAAATCGACTTCAAGTACGGTTTGTTCACTGCTTGAAGGCGTTGTTGACGGTGGCGGCGGAAAGAATGCATATGTTGCAGGTTACAGAATAGGAGGCAAAACCGGAACATCTCAAAAGGTTGCCGAAATGCTTTTAAGCGGCAAAAGCGGTCTTTATATTGCGTCATTTGCGGGATTTGCACCTATAGACAATCCTGAAATTGCTGTGTTAATTATTCTCGATGAGCCTCACGGAGGCAATTATTACGGTGGCATGATAGCGGCCCCTGTCGGCGGACAGATTTTATCTGAGGTTCTTCCATATTTAGGTTATGAGCCGCAGTATAAAGAGAAAGAAAAAGCTACCCACGCGATCCCCGTGCCAAATGTTACTGATTTAAGCGTAAATGAAGCGAAAAACAAACTTACAACTGCCGAACTAAAATATCGCGTAATTGGGTCTGGCGATACGGTTATTAAACAACTGCCTGCATCTACTCAGTCGATTTATAAAAACGGCATAGTAATTCTTTATACCGAAGAAACCAACGAAAGCAACACGGCCGTCGTTCCTAATTTGGTAGGCATGAGCATCTCCGCGGTTAATACCACTGCTACAAATGCAGGATTTAATGTATCATTTAAGGGCAATACTATTCAAAGCAGTGCGGTTGTCTCTTACTCGCAAAGCATAGAAGCCGGCAAGGAGATTGAAAAAGGCTCGGTTATAGAGGTGTTTTTTAGAAGCTCCGAAACCGGAGATATGAGTATTGTCGATTAGTTGTGAAAGGATAGCATAATGTTTTTAAGCGAAATTCTCAAAGATTGTTCAAAAAGCATAGAAATTACAGGCTTTACCAATGATTCACGAAAGGTACAACCGGGTTATGCTTTTGTTTGTATAAACGGCAGCTGCGTTGACGGCCATAAATTTGCTAAACAAGCAAACGATAACGGCGCGTCGGTGATTATTTGCGAGCGCGATTTGGGTCTTTATAACCAGTTGATTGTAGAGGACACAAAAAAAGCCTACGCAAAAATGTCTGCCGAATATTTTGGAAACCCAGCAAAAAAACTGAAAATAATTGGTGTTACCGGTACAAACGGCAAAACTTCGACTGCCCATATTATTAAATCCGTGCTTGAAAAATTGGGGCATAAAGCCGGACTTATCGGCACTATAAGCCATATGGTCGGGGATGAAGAATTTCCTTCAAATAATACAACTCCTTCAATTTATGAAATAAACGAATTGTTTAAAAAAATGGTTGATTCTAATTGCGAGTATGCCGTAATGGAAGTCTCTTCCCATGCGCTTGATCAGGGAAGGGTAGAAGGAATTACTTTTGATGTCGGCGTGTTTACAAATTTAACTCAGGACCATTTAGATTACCATAAAACTATGGATAATTATTTGGCGGCAAAATTAAAACTTTTTAATGCCACTAAAATTGCTGTTCTTAATTATGATGACAAGTATTTTGAACAGTTTTATAATAATATTGGTTGTAAAAAGATAACCTACTCAACAGTCGCTAACGATGCCGATTATACTGCTAAAAGTATAAATTATAAGCCGGACGGCGTTGATTATGAACTGGTTTCAGAAAATTCTATTAATCGAATTAAAATGGCAATTCCGGGTAAATTTACGGTTTATAATTCTTTGGCGGCCGCTGTTACGCTTATACAACTTGGATTTAGTATTGACGATGTTTCAAGTGCCATAAAAACAGTTAAAGGCGTTAAAGGCAGAGCCGAAATTGTGCATACAAACACCGATTTTACAATTGTTATAGACTACGCCCATACGCCGGATGGTCTGTTAAATATTTTAAATACCTTTAAGGATTGTCCCAAAAACAGACTGGTGGTATTGTTTGGCTGTGGCGGTGACAGAGATAAATCCAAACGCTCTATCATGGGCGAAATCGCCGGACACAATGCAGATTTTGTTATAGTGACAAGCGATAATCCAAGAAGTGAAGATCCGCTTTCCATTATTAAAGAAATAGTTTCCGGTATGAAGCATATTGCAGTTCCGTATAAAATTATAGTAAACCGAGCGGATGCAATAAAATTTGCCATAGACAACGCGCAACCGGGCGATATAATTGTTTTAGCAGGAAAAGGCCACGAGACATATCAAATACTCGATTACGGCACTATTCATCTGGATGAACGAGAGATTATTCGCGATATTTTAAGTCAAAAATCATAGGAAATAAAAGGGGCGTTAATATGAATTATTCTGCAATTGTTGCAGCGGCGATAGGCTTTATCGTTTCTTTATCTTTTGGTTTTCCGGTTGTACCCTTTTTAAAAAAATTAAAATTCGGGCAAACTATCAGGGAAGACGGTCCAAAGTGGCATGCTTCTAAAGAAGGCACCCCAACAATGGGTGGCGTTTTAATAATTTTAGGTACACTTATAGGAATTATAATTACCGTTACTTTATCTCCCATAATTGCAAAACCTGTGTTTTCAGAGCATCCATTAAAAACCGTTCAGTGGATTGCAGCAGTCGGGCTTGCGATGTCGATGGGCTTAATTGGGTTTATTGACGATTATATTAAGGTGGTAAAAAAGCGTAATTTAGGTCTTACGGCACGTCAAAAAACCTTTTTACAGCTTTTAGTATCTGCGGCATTTTTATCTTCTCTTGGACTTGCGGGAATGGATACCACATATATCCCGTTAATCGGTTATATTAAAATAAACAGCGGCGCCGGACTTTTATTCTGGCCTGTAGCACTTATGTTTATTTACGGATTTACAAATGCCGTAAATTTAACCGATGGTATAGACGGCCTTGCTTCCTCGGTAACTATAGTCGTATCTTGTGCGTTTATGCTTTTAGCCGGCGTTTTAGGTTTTTTAGGCGCAAATATTTTTGCATCTGCTTTAACAGGCGCCCTTATAGGATTTTTAATTTGGAATGGCCACCCGGCAAAAATTTTTATGGGCGATACCGGCTCGCTGTTTTTAGGAGGCGCAGTTTGTGGTCTTTCCTTTGCCATCGGTTGCCCGGCAATATTATTGCTTATAGGTATGGTTTATTTGCTTGAGGCGCTTTCTGTAATTATTCAGGTGTCACATTATAAACGCACTAAAAAAAGAGTATTTAAAATGACTCCTATACATCATCATTTTGAGATGAGTGGTTGGAGCGAAGAAAAAATAGTTTTTGTATTTTCTTTTGTAGCATTTATTTTTAGTTTTATAGGCTGTTTGTTGGTTATTTTTGTAAGATAATTGAGGTGAAAAGCGTGGAGCAGGAAAGAAGTACCCGCCAAAAACAAGGCATTTTTTTAAAGGGTAAAATGGATCTTGGATTTTTGGCTCTTGTTATGATACTGCTTGTTTTTGGGCTTATTATGTTGTTTTCTGCAAGCTATCCGTACGCGTATGCCTATATGAACAACAGCTATCATTTTATAATAAGGCAGGCATCGATTGCGATCGTAGGTGTAGTGCTGATGCTTTTGGTTTCAAAAATAAATGCTCATGTTTATAAAAAATTTGCATGGATAGTTTATTTTATTTCTACAGCGCTTCTTGTCTTGCTGCTTATTTTGCCTATTCAAATAAAAGGCATGGACGTTAAAAGATGGCTCGTATTAGGTCCTATTTCTTTCCAGCCATCGGAAATTGCTAAATTTTCCATCATTCTGCTTTTTGCCACTTATATTTCAAAAAACTATTCTAAAATGAAGAATTTTAAAGAGGGCATAGTAATACCGGGGCTGCTTTTGGCAGTTGTCTGCGCCCTTGTTTTAGTTGAACCGCATCTTTCTGCTACAGCTTTAATTTTTATTATAGGCGCCGCACTAATGATTTTCGGCGGTATTAAGTGGAAATATGTAATAGGCGCAGCGGGAATTGGTGTTATTGGCATTATTGGCGCCATTGTTACCGGAGTAATTAGCTACGGCAGCAGCAGAATAACCTATTGGTTAAACCCATGGGCAGACGCTACGGGTAAAGGATATCAAACAATACAATCGTTATTGGCAATTGGTTCCGGAGGTATAATGGGCAGAGGCTTCGGCCAGTCTCATCAAAAATATCTTTGGCTTCCGGAGCCCCACAACGATTTTATTTTTGCGGTTGTTTGCGAAGAATTGGGCCTTATCGGTGCGTTAGCGCTTGTAATCCTTTTTTGTTTATTGTTGTGGCGCGGCTTTGTTATAGCCATGCGTGCGCCCGATAAATATTCGGCGCTTTTAGCAGCAGGACTTACCTTTCAGGTAGGTCTTCAAGCGGCACTTAATATTCTTGTTGTTACAAACACATTACCCAATACAGGTATAAGCCTTCCGTTTTTCAGTTATGGTGGTACGGCGCTTTTACTGCTTTTAGTGCAAATGGGGATAGTTCTTGCCATTTCCAGAACAAGCAACTTAGAAAAATCTTAAGGATGGATATAATATGCATATTTTATTTGCCGGCGGTGGAACAGCAGGCCATATAAACCCGGCACTTGCTGTTGCGCAGTACATTAAAAATAAGCATCCGGACGCAAAAATTTCCTATATAGGAAAAAAAGGCGGTATGGAAGAAAGACTGGTATCTGAAGCGGGATTTGAGTTTTATCCTATTGACGTTGCCGGTTTTCAGCGCAAAATAAGCCGTGAAAACATTGCAAGGAATTTCGACGCGCTTAAAAAAGCCGTTTTAGGCAGTACTCGCTCTAAAGAACTATTAAAAAAACTTAAACCGGATTTAGTAGTTGGTACCGGCGGTTATGTAAGCGGACCGGTGCTTAGGGAAGCTTCTAAATTACATATAAAAACTGCTATTCACGAGCAAAATGCATTCCCGGGCGTTACAACAAAAATGCTCTCAAATAGAGTTGACCTTGTAATGCTTGCTATGAAAGAGGCAAAAAACCGGATGAGGCTAAAAACCGAGCCGGTTGTTTTGGGAAATCCCGTGCGACTTGAAATGTTAAAGCACACAAAAAGCAGTGCCAGAAAGATTTTAAACATAAGCGACGAAGTAAAAGTTATAACATCTATGGGCGGCAGTCTCGGCGCCGGGAAAATAAATGAAGCAATGATAGATATTATTGCTAAACATTATAAAAACAGCAAATTCTTTTTTATTCACGGAGCCGGTAAAGGTAATTTTGACGATGTGATTAAGGCGGCCAATAATAAAGGCATTAACCTGAATTCACCTAACGTAATAATAAAAGATTATCTTGACAGTACTGTTTGTATACCGGCAGCTGATATTGTGATTTCTCGTGCCGGAGCCATATCATTAACAGAGATCGGCGTATGCGGAAAACCCGCAATTTTTATACCTTCGCCAAATGTTGCAGAAAATCATCAATATTATAATGCTCTATCTTTAAAAAATATCGGAGCTGCCGAACTTGTAGAAGAAAAAGATATAGAGCTTTTAGAACCCACACTTATGAAAATTATCAACGATGATTCACTGCTTAAAAATATGAGCGCAAAAGCGGCAACGGCTACAATATCCAATGCCACCGAAAAAATATACTCTGAATTAATGAAGCTTTTGGCAAAATAAGCGTAACAGGTTATAAATGTACTGCATAGAATAATATTGGTTGAAAATAATCAGCCTCATTATTTAAGGAGTGCATTTTAATGTCAAGTCTAATAATAAAAGGAAATCAACGACTTGAAGGTGAGATCTCTCTTCACGGTGCAAAAAATTCCGCATTGCCAATATTAGCGGCAACGGTTATTTGCAACGGAGAATGCATAATACATAATGTTCCGCGATTATCTGATATAGATGCGGCAATTAGAATATTGCGGCATGTTGGCTGTATTGTTTACAGGGAAGATAATACAGTCGTAGTCAATTCAAAATATATTGATTGCGATTCTATTCCCGATAATTTAATGCGTGAAATGCGTTCCTCGATTATTTTTTTAGGAAGCATTCTTGCACGCTGTAAAAAAGCAACCCTTTCAGGTCCTGGTGGCTGTGAACTTGGTCCTAGACCCATAGATATACATATATCTGCTTTAAAAAGACTCGGAGCTCAAATTGATGAGGATCATGGAAATCTTAATTGCAGAATTGAAAAAGGCTTACACGGAGCAGAAATTACTTTTCCTTTGCCAAGCGTAGGGGCTACCGAAAACGCCATGATTTTAGCTTCAGTTGCAAAAGGAAAAACCGTAATAAGAAATGCCGCACGCGAGCCTGAAATTAAGGATCTTGCGGATTTTTTAAAGGGTGCTGGCGCAAAAATAAGCGGCGAAGAAAGCGGTACAATTGAAATTACAGGTGTTAGCAGTTTATCCGGCGTTGAACATACCGTAATACCGGATAGAATAGCCGTATCGACCTATATGTCAGCCGTAAGTATAACCGGCGGCGAACTATTAATGAATAACGTTGTTACAGAACATATTGTGCCGGTTACCGAATGCTTTAAAGCCGCAGGTGTAAAACTGTTGCTTGAAGAAAATAAACTGTTTTTAAAAGCACCGCCTAAACTTAAAGGCGGGTATACGGTTAAAACTCATTTTTATCCGGGCTTTCCTACCGACGCCGCTCCCACAACACTTGCAATGATGTCCGCGGCAGAAGGAACCTCCGTATTTGTTGAAAATATTTTTTCAAACCGATTTAAATATATTGACGAACTTAAAAGAATGGGCGCAAAAGTTAGTGTAGAAGGAAAAGTCGCAATAGTAAACGGGGTGGATGATTTATGGGGAAGTACCGTAGAATGCACCGATTTAAGAGGCGGCGCGGCATTGGTTGTGGCGGCATTAAAAGCACACGGCACTACAAAAATAAATAAAATTTACCATATCGATAGGGGATATGATAGCATAGAATGCTATCTTAAAAAACTGGGAGCAGAAATAATAAGGAAATGAAAATAGAACAAACAGAATCAAAAAAAGTTATACCACAAAAAAAGAAAAAACGCCGGTCACATAAACTCCGTAATTTTGTAATTGCGGTGTTTTTGATCGGCTTTGTTGTTGTAATGCTTTTTCAATTTGTACTTTTTCCTGCAAAAACGGTTACCGTTACCGGCAGCAACATTTATACCGCCGACCAGATTTTAACGGTTTCGGGTATTGGTAAAGGGACTAAGCTTTTTTCTTTTATATCTAAAAATGTCAGCGACAAAATTAGTAAAAAATTACCTTATGTTGAAAAGGTGGATGTAGTTCGTAAAATTCCGTCTACCATAATTTTAAAAATTACTGACGACATTGAAAAGTTCGCCTTTTATAATAACGGGGCATATGTTGTAACCGATGCTAAATTCAAAACCCTCGACAAGAAAACCGACGTGTCGGAAACAGCGATAAAAATAAAAGGACTTAAAATTTTAAAAAGCAATCTTGGAGACAAAATTACATTCGAAAATAACGACGCATATGAAATATTTGAAGACTTGTATAAAAAAACTGACGACCTAGAAATAAAGCTTTCAGAAATTGACGTATCGGATATTACAAATATAAAAACAGTAGTTGCAAATAGCATCACAGTGGAATTAGGCACTCAAAATGATCTGTCATATAAAATTCTTCACCTTAAAAGTATGCTTAAAGAAATAGGGGAAAAAAGCGGCGGTAGTATCAATTTAAAAAACTGGACAAGCAGCAGTCAAAAAGGATATTATAGTAAATCTTAAATTATTAAAAAAAAATATTGAAATTCGCAATTCTTTGTGCTAAAATATCTTTGTATAAATGCGTTTTCTGTATTTTAATCGATTGGAAGGATGAAAAAAATGCCATTTGATGTATTGAATGAACAAAAAGATATAGTTGAAATTAAAGTTATAGGTGTCGGCGGCGGCGGCGGAAATGCTATAAACCGTATGGTCGATGCCGGTGTTCGCGGAGTAGAATTTGTTGCTATTAATACTGACCGCGCCGCTCTTTATGTTTCAAAGGCTTCTCAAAAAATCCAGATCGGCGAAAAAGCCACTAAAGGCCAGGGTGCCGGTGCCGATCCTACCAAAGGACAGAACGCAGCCGAAGAATCAAAAGAAGAAATTACAGCGGCTATTCGTGATGCGGATATGGTATTCATTACAGCCGGAATGGGTGGTGGAACCGGTACCGGAGCTGCTCCCATCGTTGCTCAAATCGCTAAAGAACTTGGGATTCTAACTGTTGGTATCGTAACAAAGCCTTTCGCATTTGAGGGTAAACGCAGAATGGAACAGGCAGAAGCGGGTATTGCCGCATTACGCGAGCATGTTGACAGCCTGATTGTTATCCCTAACGAAAGATTAAAAGACGCATCTGCCGAAAAGCTTACTTTAAAGAATGCATTTTATATTGCAGACGACGTTTTAAGACAGGGTGTTCAAAGCATTTCGGAACTTGTAAATGTAACAGCTCTTATTAACCTTGACTTTGCTGACGTAAAAGCTATAATGACCGATTCCGGTTATGCACATATGGGCGTTGGCGTTGCAACCGGCAGAGATAAAGCCGAAGCTGCTGCAAATGCCGCTATTCACAGCCCTCTTATCGAAACTACTATGGAAAACGCAAGTGGTGTTATTATCAGCATTACTGCTAGTGAAGATATCGGCCTTGAAGAAGTTGCCGAAGCTTCCAATGCGGTTAAGAATATGGCTCATCCTGATGCAAACATTATTTGGGGCGTTCAGCTTGATGAAAATCTTGAGGATACTGTCCGCATTACTGTTGTTGCAACAGGTCTTGGAACCGAAAAGAAAAAATCCGGAATGGGTTCCGATCTTGTAGACATATTAAGCACCGAAGATGATGATAAAGATGACGATACATATTCCGAGCTTTTTGATATGATTAACAATCGCAAATAATAATTACAAGAATAAAGAGCTGAAAGTTTTTCTTTCAGCTCTTTTTTTATAATAAAGTTTTTAGCAATTCATCTCTGCTTTTTGTGGTTAAATAACTTATCGGTATATCAAAAACCGTTTTACAGCCGTATTGTTTGCTGTCATATAGCTTTTTTGCGGCTCTGGCATAGGCAATTAGTATGCTTGAAGTAAATTCCGGGTTAGAATCAAGCTTTAATTTGTACTCAATAATATGTTCGTTTTCGCCGTTATTAGTTGATCCCGATCTTATAACCAACCCCCCATGAGGAATTCCACTGTGGTTTTTAATTAATTCTTCCATAGAAATAAAATGCACGGTAGTATCATACTCATCAAAATAATTTGGCATGGTCTTTATTTCTTGCTCTATTCTTTTAAGATCGGCACCTTCTTTTACCACAACAAAGCATTCTCTTTTGTGCTTTTCTCTCACAGAAAGTGTAGGGTGTAAACCTTTTTTGATTTTTTCAACTGCAGATTCAATCGGTATTGTATATTGCCTTGCGTCAATAACGCCGTCAATCCGTCTTATAGCATCCGAATGCCCCTGGCTTACGCCTTTACCCCAAAACGTATAGCTTTCTCCGTTTGGAAGAATTGCTTCACTTAATAACCTTTGTAAAGAAAACATTCCCGGATCCCAGCCGACAGAAATAATTCCAACCTTATTGTTGGATTTTGCGGCAAGATCTACTGCTTTAAAGTGATCGGGTATTTTCGCGTGCGTGTCAAAACTGTCAACAACGTTAAATAGTTTTGCAAGTTTTGGTGTTTGCTCGGGCAAGTCTGTAGCGCTGCCGGAACAAAGAATAAGCACGTCAATATCGTCTTTATAATTGGCTATATCACTAAGTGCAATTACTTTTGCATTGGAATTAATCTCAAGCGCATTCGGGTCTCTTCTGGTGAAAATATATTTCAGCTCTATGTCATCGGCAGTTTTTACAGCTGTTTCTACGCCTTTGCCTAAATTTCCGTAACCTACTATTCCAAGCTTGATTTTCATAAAATTACTCCTTTGTCTTAGATTCTTCTGCCGTTTTCCATAAATGTATTTTACCGGTTTTTTGAAGATGTGAAATAATAATTATTCCTATCGGGAAAGCAAACATTCCAACAAATCCAATAAGCCTTAAACCGACAAACAAAGCTATTAACATAACTAACGGGTGAAGTCCGATTTGCTCGCCAATGATTTTAGGCTCGATAAATTGCCGTATAATCGTTATTATAACATATGCAATAATAAGCCCGGCCATGTGATAATAATTACCGCAAATTAAAGAAATAATTGCCCAGGGGATAAGAACAGTACCTGTGCCTAAAACCGGCAAAATATCAACAAATGCAATAATCATAGCAACAAACACGAAATTTTTAATTCCTAAAATTCCTAAAAATACGCATAGTTCGCAAAATGTTATTACCATTAAAAATGCGTATCCTTTTAACATTTTAAAAATACTGTTTGTAAATAAATGTTTAATATCGACGGCAATGTCTCGTGCTTTGTCACTTAATTGAAGCTTAATAAAGCTGATAATTCGTTCGTGATCAACCGCTATAAAACAAGAGGCAACAAGGGTAACGATTGTGGAAATCAACATTTGCGGCGCCGTCTTAACAAGCCTTACGCCGAAATTTGAAATTATGTTTGCAGCTCCGGTAATAATGGATGAAAATAGTTTATCCGGATATGCGCTTAATGTAGCTGTAAGATCATCCGGAAGACCGAGCTGAATTTGCGATATCTTTAAATTTAAATTATTAAAAGCCGATTTAATTGCCGGAATATATTGAGACACGGTTTTTGTGAAAAACACCGATAAATGCTTATAAGAAACGTAGCCTAAAACAGTTAGTAATAAAACAATAAACGCATAGGTGAGTATAACAAAAAACACCGTAACTACGCCGTTATTAATCCGGGTTTTCTTGGATATTGCTTTAGCCGGCTTTTGAACAATATAGCTTACAAATATTCCTATTAAAAAAGGCATAAAAAATACAGCAAGTGTTCTGCAGATAAAATATATTATTGCTGCAATTAAAACAAAATATGCTGTATTAATAAGAAAATTTCTGCGTTTTTCGATAGTCATAAGCTACACCTCTTATATATGATATAACAAAATTTATAAACATACAAGAAAAAAATAAAAAGAACTTGAAATATTAACAAAAATGTGGTATATTTTTTCTAATTTAGAACGGTGTTCTAACGTAAATCCTTATTTTCAACCAATGCTTTAATAGGAGAATAAAAATGATCAATATTGCGGTGCTTGGCCATGGCGTTGTAGGTTCCGGCGTTGTTGAACTTATCAATGCACATACCGAAAATATAAAAAAGAAAGCAAAAGAAGAGATATATGTAAAACATATTCTCGATTTGCGTGAATTTAACGGTCTTGAATACAGCGATCGCTTTACCAAGGATTATAATGATATTATTAACGATGATGATGTAAAAATCGTAGTTGAAGTTATGGGAGGTATTCATCCTGCGTTCGAGTTCTCTAAAGCCGCTTTAGAAAAAGGCAAAAGCGTTGTTACAAGCAATAAAGAGCTTGTAGCCGAAAAGGGCGCTATTTTGCTTGATATCGCTAAAAATAATAATGTTAATTTTCTTTTTGAAGCATCCGTCGGCGGCGGAATTCCGATTTTAAGGCCAATCACTCAATGCCTTGCCGCTAATGATTTGTATGAAGTTATTGGTATATTAAACGGCACTACCAATTTTATTTTAACCAAAATGGCAGAAGAAAATATGTCGTTTGACGAGGCACTGGCTTTAGCTCAGCAGTTGGGTTATGCGGAGCGCGATCCTTCTGCCGATATTGACGGCCATGATACTTGCCGTAAAATCTGTATTTTAGCTTCTATTTCTTTTGGCAAGCATGTGTACCCTAAGTGGGTTAAAACCGAAGGCATAAGAAATATTACTTTAGAAGAAAAAGAATATGCATCCATATATGGAGGCAGTATTAAACTTATAGGCAGATCGCGCCTTTTAGAAAACGGTAAAATAACCGCTTCGGTTTATCCTGCAATTATCGGCAAGGAGAATCAGCTATGTCATGTAAACGACGTTTTTAATGCCATTATGGTAAGAGGTGACTCTATAGGGGACGTTATGTTTTATGGTAGAGGAGCCGGCAAAATGCCTACTGCAAGCGCAGTTGTAGCAGATGTTATTGACTGTGTAAAACACCTAAGTGCAAGAAAGTATTTGTACTGGGACGATTGTACCGACGGTTATGTTGTAGATGAAGGAGTTAATAAAGCAAAATTTTTTATTTGCCTTAAAAATTCTGATGGCCTATTAGAAACCGTTAAAAAGACTTTTCCCGGCTGTACGTTTATTAAAAGAGAAAAGGCTTCCAACGAGCTTGCATTTATTACCGCTGTAGATAAAGAAAGTAAAATTTTAGACGCTTTATCAAGTATTAATGCCACTGTTATTTCTAAATTGCATATATTAGATTAGGCATTAATGTAAAGGAGAATCAATATGGCATTAATTGTAAAAAAATTCGGCGGCACGAGCGTAAAAGATGCCGAACGAATTATGAATGTTGCAAAGATAATTGTAGATGATTATGCTAAAGGAAACGATGTTATTGTTGTCGTGTCCGCTCAAGGTGATACAACAGATGATCTTATAGATAAAGCGAATGAGATAGATTCCGGCGCCAGCAAAAGAGAGATGGATATGCTTTTGTCGGCAGGTGAACAAATATCTATAGCTTTGTTATCAATGGCGATAGGTAAGCTTGGGTTTCATGCAGTATCACTGCTCGGTTGGCAGGCCGGTTTTAAAACCGATTCTAACTATGGCAAAGCACGGATAAAAACTCTCGATAGCGAAAGAATTAAATCTGAAATATCCAAGCACAATATTGTTGTTGTAGCCGGATTTCAGGGCATTAATAAATACGATGACATTACAACTCTTGGCAGAGGCGGATCCGACACCAGCGCTGTGGCCATTGCCGCGGCACTTAAAGCCGATGTTTGCCAAATTTATACAGATGTAGACGGCGTTTATACTGCCGATCCACGCAAAGTTTTTAACGCTAAAAAAATGGATGAAATCTCTTATGACGAAATGTTAGAGCTTGCAACTTTGGGAGCGCAGGTTTTAAATAACAGATCGGTTGAGATGGCTAAAAAATACGGGGTTGAGCTTGAAGTTTTATCAAGCTACGAAGATAAGCCCGGCACAATAGTCAAGGAGGTAGTAAAAATGGAAAAAATGTTAATCCGAGGGGTAGCTTGCGATAAAAACGTAGCAAGAATTTCTGTAATCGGTTTGTCAGACCTGCCCGGCGTTGCTTTTAAATTGTTTAATGCGTTGGCGGCCCAAAAAATAAATGTTGATGTTATTTTGCAGTCGGTTGGTCGCGACGGTACCAAAGATATTTCATTTACTGTTCCGCTTGATCAAATAAATGACGCAAAGGATACAATTGAAAACATAAAAGATGCGTTGATTTATCAATCTTTAAGCATTGATCAAAACATTGCTAAAGTATCTATTGTAGGTGCCGGTATGGAAAGCCACCATGGTGTAGCAGCCAAGATGTTTGAAGCTCTTTATGATGCGAATATAAATATTCAAATGATTTGCACAAGCGAAATAAGGGTTTCGGTTTTAATTTCGAAAGACGATGCAGAAAGAGCATCGAACGCAATTCACGACGCTTTTATTGGATAAAAAAAGAATGTGAGAAATCTCTCACATTCTTATTTTTTATTTTAATCCGATTTTATGAAGCTTGTCGTACAAATTTGTGATTGTCTGTTTATGGTCGCCTACAAAATGCCAGCCCTTTCCGCCTAATGATACGGGTCTGTTAACAATATTTTTTCTTGGTCTGTAGTAGTAATTTGGATCGTCGTAACCTATAGGCTTGTGATAGTCGCCAAGATTTATTAAATCAAAATTAGCGGTTGTTATTTTATATGTATCAAAGCCTAAATTTCTGCTGATTGATAGAGCTTTTAAGAACACTTCAGGGCCAATTACACCCGAACCAAAGTTCAAGAATACACCGCCGTCAAGTTGGGAAATTGTGTTGCAGTAAATTTTGAAATCATTGCCGGTAACTTTGCCGATAGCGGCAAAATCTACCGTTGGGTGCTGATGAATAATATCGGTGCCTATTGCAATATGGTATGTCGCAGGCACGTTGTTTTTGTAGCAGTTGTAAAATACACAGTCGTCGACATATTTAAACATGTCCTTGTGTTCATCTACAAAATGGTACAAGCTTTCACCGTATCCCCAGTCGTTTTCGGCGCCGATTTGTAAAGCCTTGTTCATATATGCACCGGTTTCTTCCCACATGCCAAAGCTACCGTCTTCAATTGCATCTCCAACAGCTTCGCTCGTGCCGCCTGCAAGGCAAAGTTCAAAATCGTGTATGCTTCCGGCACCGTTTCCTGCAATGTGTGTAACAAAACCTTCTTTAACAAGCGCAATTAAATAACGGCTTAAACCGTTTTTAATTACGTGTGCACCCATTGAAAGTACTACCGGCCTGTTGTTTTTTCGGGCGGTTATAATTCTGTCTATAAGCTCGTCAAAACCTTCCGGGTTCCACTCTGGAACGGGGTCGCCGGGGGTTTTAATGTTATCAACCGTTACTAAATTTCTTCGAATTGCTATGGAATTAGTTTTAATGTTAGAAAAGTCCAATTTTTTCACGATTATCGCCATCCTAAAATTATTATATTTATTTTAACACTTTTTGATAAATAATACAATTATTATGATTATATAAAAAACTGTGAAAAATGATATGAAAAACATACAAAAAAATATAATTATTTGTAATCTATAATTTTTCGTGATATAATTAAAAAAACGTGTTATAAGGAGATTATATTTGTACGAGCATAATTTAAATTTGACCGGAGTGCAAGAACTGTCAAATCTATTTGGAAGTTTTGATGCAAATTTAAAAAAGATAGAAAATAAGTATTCGGTAAAGCTTTTATATCATAGCGGTGAAATAAAAATTAAAGGCGAAAAATCCGATGTTCTTTCTGCGGCAAAAGCTGTGGAAGCCTTAAAAACCTTTATAAGTAAAGGTGAAAATATTACCGATCAGGTTTTATCGTATGTTTTTTCGCTTGTAGATAGCGGCGAAGAAACAAAGGTTTCCGAAATTACCGATAGTTCTGTGGTTTGCGTTACAAATCAGGGCAAGCCCATAAAAGCAAAGACACTCGGTCAAAAAAAATACCTTGAAACAATTGCAAAAAATACTTTAACAATTGGAGTCGGCCCTGCAGGTACCGGTAAAACCTATCTTGCTGTTGCAATGGCAGTTAAGGCTTTTCGCGAAAAGCAGGTCGGTCGTATTGTTCTTACGCGCCCGGCTGTTGAAGCAGGCGAAAAACTCGGCTTTTTACCAGGAGATCTTCAACAAAAGGTTGATCCTTATTTAAGGCCGCTTTATGACGCCCTTTTTGAAATGCTCGGCAGTGAAACCTTTGCTAAATGTCAGGAACGCGGGGATATTGAGGTGGCACCTTTAGCTTATATGCGCGGACGCACACTTGATAACAGCTTTATAATTTTAGACGAAGCACAAAACACAACGCGTGAACAAATGAAGATGTTTTTAACAAGACTTGGCCAAGGCAGTAAAGCTGTAGTAACAGGGGATATTACACAAACAGATTTGCCGGATGGCAAGCAGTCCGGATTAAAACAAATATTGCAAATACTTAAAAATATTGAAGATATTGAAATTGTTAAATTGTCCGGTAAAGATGTAGTTCGAAACAGATTGGTTCAGGAAATAATTAAGGCATACGAAAAAAATCAGGAAAAAAGATGAAAAAAATCAAAGTAAATTTTACCGAAAATCAACATTCTTTGCTGCCAAAAGGTATAAAAATCCTTTTAAGGCGTGCATTTTTGGCTACACTAACTAATGAAGGATTTGAATATCCTGCCGAAGTTAATGTAACCTTTGTTGAGCCTTCAGAAATTAAGGAATTAAATAGTTCTTTTAGAAAAATCGATTCTGTAACAGATGTTCTTTCTTTTCCGCTTTCGGAAAACGGAACCTTTGAAACAAATCCTGAAAACGGTATGAAGTTGCTTGGCGATGTTGTCATTTGCTTAGACGTAGCGATAAAGCAGGCGGAAGAATACGGTCACAGCCTTTTAAGAGAGATTTGTTTTCTGGCAGTGCATTCTTATTTGCACCTTTTAGGGTATGACCATATTATCGAAAGTGAAGGCGATTTAATGCGCGCCAAAGAAAAAGAAATTATGAGTTTACTTAAAATAGAAAGGTAAAATAATGGATACAAAATCAGCGTTTATTGCAGTTGTAGGCAGGGCAAATGTAGGTAAAAGCTCATTTATTAATTGGGCTGTTGGCAGTAAAATTGCAATTGTTTCAGATAAGCCTCAAACCACCCGTACAAGAATAATGGGTGTGTGTACAAATGGCGAAAAACAGCTTGTGTTTGTGGACACACCGGGTTTTCATAAGCCTAAAAACCTTCTCGGCGAAAAAATGGTTAAGGCTGCTGAAAGCGGACTTTCCGATGTAGACGCGGCGCTTTTAGTAGTTGATGCAGCTCCGGAATTTAAGTTTGATCCGGAAAACCTTCCTGCTGCCGAAAAAGCATTGCTAAAAGAAATAGAAAAAAGAAAAATCCCTTGCGTTTTAGCGATTAATAAAATTGACAAACTAAGCGATAAAACCGGCCTTTTATCTATGATTAAAGCTTATTCCGACAATTATGATTTTAATGAAATATATCCTATTTCGGTTAAAGACGAAAGCGGCTTAGACGAGCTTTATAATCATCTTTTTAGTTTTTGCAAGACCTCTCCGCACTTTTTTCCGGACGATTGTGTAAGCGATCAACCCGAGGAGGTTTTTGTTGCTGAACTAATAAGAGAAAAAATTTTAAAAAATTTTGATAAAGAAATTCCCCACGGAACGGCCGTTTCTATCGAAAGGTTTTTTGAAAAAGACTCTAAAAACAACGAACCTATCTTAAATGTAGAAGCAACCATTTTTTGCGAAAAAGAAAGCCACAAAGGAATAATTATAGGCCGCGGCGGTGCAGCTTTAAAAAAGGTTGGCAGTTTAGCAAGAGAAGATATAGAGCACTTTTTTGGTGTAAAAACCAATTTGCAGCTTTGGGTAAAGGTTAAAGAGGATTGGCGAAATCGCAGTGGTATTATTCATAATTTAAAGCTTGATTAATTTTTAATTTCCTCAAAAATGGCAATGCTATTTTTGAGGTGTTAATATGGACAACGAAAAAAAGTCTTTATGGCGGCAATTTGAAGCTACAGGTACAATTAAAGATTATTTAGCATTTAAAAGCGCCAAGGAGAAAGATGAAAAAAATAGTCAAAAAATCAAAAAAAATACAAACAGCCGGACTAATAATAAAAACAATTGATGTTGGCGAATCTAATCGATTGCTTGTTATTATGACTGAGGATGTCGGTGTAATTACTGCTTTTGCCGGGGGTGTAAGAAAACACACAAGTAAGCTGGCATCCGGGTGCGGTTTGTTTGTATATTCTATGTTCGACCTTGTTAATTCCGGCGACAGATACCGCGTTGAAGACGCTTCATCTAAAGAACTTTTTTACAATTTAAGATACGATATTACGTCGGTTGCTTTGGCGTCGTATTTTTGCGAAATTTTGTCAAATATCGCCCTTGAAGGAGACGATTGCAAAGAGTATTTGCCAATAATGCTTAATGCACTGCATTTATTGTCAAAAACCGATAAAGACAAATATATTATTAAAACTGTAACCGAAATGCGCCTTATGATTGCGGCCGGCTTTAAACCCAATTTAGAGCAAATCGAATGCGGCCATGAAGATGATTTATGCTTTGATTATATTAATGGCGGTTTAATATGCAGGGCTTGCTCGCTTAAAGATCCGAATTTTAGGGGAGTAATTTTAAATAAAACAACACTTGACGCCTTGCGTTTTATTTGTAAGAACGGTAAAAATATTTATAATTTTGAGATACCTAAAAGCGATCTTTTAGCTCTAAATAAAATAAGCGAGCAATATGTAATTGCTACAACCGAACATCACTATAAAACTTTAGAATCTTTAAAAGAATTAATGTAAAGGGGTACATATATGGTTGAACTAAACTCTAATAATTTAAAAATTCAAATTAATCCACTGGGCGCCGAACTTTGGCATTTTATTAAAAACGGGAAAGAGTATTTATGGCAAGGAGACCCGAAGTATTGGCACGGCAGAGCCTACAATTTGTTTCCGATCTGCGGCGGACTTATTGATGATACATATTTTTATAACGGCAAACCGTACCATTTAAAAAAGCATGGCTTTGCAAAAACGAGTATGTTTAATGTTGAGTACGAAAAGACTGACGAAGCCTGCTTTTTATTGTCAAGTAAGGAAAACCACAACGAAGGATATCCGTTTAGCTATGAATACAGAATTATTTATAAAATAGTTGACGACAGTTTAGAAGTTACTTACAAATTTTTAAATACCGATAATAAAACCATATATTTTTCTGCCGGCGCACACGAAGGCTATATGTTAAGTGATGGCTTTGAGAATTATTCTATAGTATTTCCTAATGACACCGAGCTCTCAAGATATTTAGTGGACGGCAATATTGTAACATTTAACACGGAACAAATTAAGCTTAAAAATCACGAATTGCCATTAAATTACGATTATTTTGATATAGATGCAATAATTTTAAAAGAACATAAATCGCGTACGGTTTATGTTAAAAATAATTTGACAAACGAAAAAATAGAAGTTAAATTTGATGATTTTCCATATCTTTTAATTTGGACTGTGCGTAACGGCGGGTATATTTGCATTGAGCCGTGGGCAGGGTTGCCGGATAGTACGAATTCTAATCAAAAACTTGAAAACAAAGAAGGCATTATTGCCGTAAAAGAGGGCCAAGAAAAAGTATTGGTTCATCAAATATCCGTATTATAAATTATGACTGATTTATTGTTAAAAAGCTGTAAAACACTAGAACTTGACAAGGTTTTAGATAAATTGGCGGATGAGGCAAATTTAGCGGACGCTAAAACTTTGGCACGCGAAATTTTGCCGGAAACCGATTTTTCTAAAGTTAAGCTTTTATTAAAGCAGACTGATGACGCCTATAAAATTATATCTAAATATTCGGCGCCGAGCTTTGGCAGTGTTAAAAATGTAAGCTCGTTTGTAGCCCGTGCAGATATTGGCGGCATGCTGAACATGACCGAACTTTTAACAGTAGGCGAACTATTGCGAGTTACACGGTCTGTTTTTTCGTGGCGAGAATCTAATGAAGGTATTGACGGTTCGTTAGACGAATTGTTTAATCAGTTGTCTCCAAATAAATTTTTAGAAGAAAGAATATTTTCTACAATTAAATCCGAGTCGGAATTGTATGATAATGCTTCGCCAATTCTTTACGATATACGTAAAAAAATAAACAAGGCGGCACTGTCTGTCCGCGATAAGCTTGATAGAATAATAAAAGGCTCCAAATCAAAATATTTGCAGGACGCTATAGTGACACAGCGGCAAGGAAGATTTGTAGTTCCCGTAAAAAGCGAGCATAAAAACAGTGTTTTGGGTCTTGTGCACGATACTTCATCTACCGGCGCTACGCTATTTATTGAACCTATGGAAGTAGTGGAAATAAATAACGAAATAAGACTTCTTGAAGGCAAGGAAAAAGATGAAATCGATCGTATTTTATTTGAGCTTTCAGCTGAAGTTGCAAACTATAAACTGCAGTTGGAAATATCATATAATGCGCTTTTGTCTCTTGATTTATTGTTTGCTAAGGCTAAACTTGCTTTTTCCATGAAGGCTGCAATGCCTAAGTTAAACAATAACGGCAAAATACGGCTTAAAAATGCACGCCATCCGCTTATAAACAAAGATGCAGTAGTTCCTGTGTCTTTGGAACTCGGAAAAGATTATAACTTACTATTAATTACAGGTCCGAATACCGGTGGTAAAACCGTAACACTAAAAACTATCGGACTTTTAACGCTTATGTGTGAATGCGGGCTAATGATACCGGCAGACGAAGGCAGTGAAATTTCAATATTTAAAAACGTGCTTGCGGATATCGGCGACGAGCAAAGCATAGCTCAGTCGCTATCGACCTTTTCAAGTCATATTAAAAATATAATTGATATTATCAAATTAAGCGATAATGAAACGCTTGTGCTTTTAGATGAAATTTGCGCAGGCACAGATCCCGCGGAAGGTGCGGCGCTTGCCGAAGCTATTCTCGAGTATTTATTAAATAAAAACGCAAAAATCGCCGCCACCACTCACTATGCAGAGCTTAAAGGATATGCACTTTCTCGGGAAAACACCTGCAACGCTTCTTGCGAGTTTGATGTAGAAACATTAAAGCCAACGTATCGCTTGTTAGTCGGCGTGCCCGGTAAAAGCAATGCTTTTGAGATTTCTAAAAAGCTTGGACTTTTGCCTGAAATAGTCGATTATGCCGGGAATCTTGTAAAAGAGGACGATAAAAGGTTTGACAGTTTTGTCGAAAAATTGCAGGCCCAAAGAATTATTGCGGAAAAGGAGCGTGCAACAGCATCTGCGCTGCGATCTGCTCTTGAAAGCGCTAAAAAATCGGCTGATACAAAATTACAGGAAATTGATACTACTAAAGAAAAAATAATTATAAAGGCCAAAGAGCAGTCCGAACAAATGCTGGATTTTGCAAGAAATGAATCAAACCGTTTGCTAAACGAGCTTGAAAAACTGCGCTCGAATATCAATAAAAGCAATGCAGACGAATCTGTTTTAAAAGCAAGAAGTGCTATTAATAAAGCTTTAAAATCAATTGAGAATAAAATTGACGCAAAAATTGACAATAACGATGATTATGTTTTGCCACGGCCGCTAAAAAAAGGGGATAGACTTAAAATTAAGGGCATTGAAAAAGAAGCGGTCCTGTCGAAAATTGACAATGAAAAGCTTCACGTAAAAATAGGAAACATTAATACTACGGTAAGCTTAAACGATGTTATTTTACTTGAAAATAACACGGCCGATATTAAGCCTTCGCGCAAAGTTACAGGAATAAAAAGCAGCGCCGAACGTGAGATAAAACGCGAACTAGACATAAGAGGGCAGTCTGTAGATGAAGGGATTATCGAGCTTGACAGGTTTATTGATTCCTGCATATTATCGGGCGTTACCAGCGCAACAATAATACACGGAAAAGGAACAGGCGTGCTTCGCGACGCAATAAGAAAACACGTCAAAACAATAAACGTAATAAAAAGCAGTCGTCCCGGTGTTTTCGGTGAAGGAGAAAACGGGGTAACGATAATAGAATTTAAATAAATAATGCCGAGGAATATTCCTCGGCTTATTATAATATATAAATATAATTATACTTGAAAAAGAAAAGTCTCTATAGTATAATAAAATAGATAAAATGGATAGTTTTTGGCATAATAAACATTAGAGGTGTTGTTATGCAAAGCTATTATAATGAAAATTCTGAAAGCCAAAATACTGAAACGAGCGAAAATAACGATCGCTTTGAACAAATAAAGCAAATGGGCGCCGTAACTGAATCATACGGCGGTTTTCCGATATATTGTCTTACAATTGTCGGTGAAATTGAGGGACATTATAATCTTCCGGCAAACGCAAAAGCCACACGGTACGAGCACGTAATTCCTCAGCTAATAGCTATCGAGGAGGATCCCAAAATTAAAGGCCTGTTGGTTGTTTTGAACACAATGGGCGGCGATGTTGAAGCGGGGCTTGCAATAGCAGAACTTATTTCCGGCATGAAAAAGCCTACAGTTTCTTTAGTTCTCGGCGGTGGTCATTCAATCGGTGTTCCGCTTGCTGTTGCGGCTAAAAAGAGCTTTATAGTTAAAAGTGCCACAATGACGGTGCATCCGGTACGCACAAATGGACTGGTTGTCGGTGTTCAACAAACGCTGGATTATTTTGAGCGTATGCAAGAAAGAATTATTAATTTTGTTGTTGATAATTCCAAAATTACAAAGTCACGCCTTACAAAGCTTATGATGAAGACCGGCGAGCAGGCAACAGATATGGGCAGCATTTTAAATGGGGACAAGGCTGTAGAAGTTGGACTTATTGATGGAATAGGAAAACTTTCGGATGCACTTGATGCTCTTTATGATATGATTAAAAAAAATGAAAATAATCGCAAAGATTGAAAGGACGGAAGATATGGCAACCAAAAGCAAAACATCTGCTAAAAAACGCAGCAGTACTGCCACCTCCATTCAAAAAAGAGAAGCGGATAATTACCGCAGTAAAAAAAATCAGCGCAAAAAAGAAATTGTAACGATAGTTATTTTTGCGCTGTCTTTGTTGCTCTTGGCGTTAGTTATTATCCCCGGTGAAAATGTCTGGAAATTTTTACATGATGTTATTTTCGGGCTGTTTGGCGCTTTATCTTTTATAGTCCCGATTTTTTTAATGGTTGTAGCCGTTATGCAGGCCTTAGAGAGATATGACGGCAGGATGACGGCAAAGTTTGTTGAAATTGGAGTGCTTTTTTTATCCATTGCTTCATTAATTGATATTTTTACTTCGGGCGAGAACTATGGGTATTTAGAACATATAGTCGATACATATAATAACGGTGTTGAAATTAAAGGTGCCGGCGTAATGGGCGGCATTATCGGATATCCCTTAAAATATGCTCTAAGCACAACCGGGGCATGTATTGTGCTGTTGTTATTGCTTTTTATTTTTGTAATGCTTATAGCAGATTTAAATCTTGGCACTGTTTTAAGATTTTTTATAAAACGCTTTTCTAAAAAGCGCGTTGAAGTTGCGGAAGACGATAAAGATGAAAGCTCTTTAGAAGAACAGGATGAAAAACCGGAGCCTTTTAAGTTTGATATTCCGGTTGACGACATTCCTGTTGACCGCCCAAATGACGCTCCTACAGAGAAGGGTAAACATTTAGTAGAAACATATTATGATGATTCTGAAAAAACAAGCGATACAAAAGAATATAACATAGAAAACGGGGATGGCGAATCAATACCGTTTTCAAAAGTTTTAGAAGAAAGCAAAAAACAAAAGAAAGCCTCAAAAAAGACTGAAACATTAAGCGACGATTTATCACAAGAAGATTCTTTTGTACCCGAATATCGTTTTCCGCCGCTTACTTTGTTAAAAAGCGGTGCTAAAACATCAAATAAAAACTATAACGAAATGGAAAACACGGCAAACAGACTTGTCGATGTTTTAAGATCGTTCGGCGTAGAAACAAGGGTGTTGAATGTTTCGCAAGGACCTGCCGTAACGCGTTACGAGCTACAGCCTTCCGCGGGTGTAAAGGTTAGCAAAATAACAAATTTATCTGATGATATTGCGCTAAATCTTGCTACAGCCGGTGTAAGAATAGAAGCGCCGATTCCAAATAAAGCGGCTGTAGGTATTGAGGTGCCCAATAAGCAAACATCAGTTGTATGTGTACGCGATATACTTGAATCTGATGAATTTATTTCTGCAAAAAGCAATTTAACTGTTGCGCTTGGCAAAGATATCGGCGGCAACGCTATTGTAACCGATATTGCTAAAATGCCTCACGGGCTTATAGCAGGATCTACCGGCTCCGGTAAATCGGTTTGCATTAATTCGATGATTATAAGTCTTTTATATAAAGCTTCGCCGAATGATTTAAAATTTATTTTTATAGACCCTAAAATGGTAGAACTTAGCGTATACAACGGGATTCCGCATTTGTTGGTTCCGGTTGTTACCGACCCCAGAAAAGCGTCTGCTACTTTATCTTGGGCTATTAACGAAATGGAAAGGCGATATAAAATATTTGCCGATAATAACGTTAGGGATCTTACAGGATATAATTTGCTGGCGCAAAAGGTTGAAGACCTTGATCATATTCCTCAAATTGTAATTATTATTGACGAGCTTGCAGATTTAATGATGACTTCGCCGCGTGAGGTTGAAGATTCAATTTGCCGTCTTGCTCAAAAAGCAAGGGCCGCCGGTATGCATTTAATAATTGCAACACAGCGCCCGTCTGTCGATGTTGTAACCGGACTTATTAAAGCAAATATCCCGTCAAGAATTGCTTTTGCAGTTTCATCTTATATAGACAGTCGAACAATATTAGATACAAACGGTGCCGAAAAGCTTCTTGGCAGAGGCGATATGCTGTTTAGTCCGGTAGGCTCAAATAAACCTACACGTATTCAGGGGTGCTTTGTTTCTGATGCCGAAATTGAAAAGGTTATTGATTATGTAAAAGGCGAATATGAACACGAATACGATAATGATGTAATGGATGAAATTGAAAAGCAGGCAGAAAAGGCGCTTAATAAAAAGAACGGTAAAAGCGATGATGAAGAAGACGGCGATTTTGACCCGATGATAGACGCGGCTATTGACTGTGTGGTAGATGCCGGCCAAGCTTCTACTTCTATGCTGCAGCGTAAATTAAAGCTTGGATATGCAAGAGCCGCAAGAATTATGGACCAAATGGAAGTAAAAGGAATTATAGGTCCATATGAAGGTGCTAAACCGCGCGAAGTGCTAATTACAAAGTCGGAGCTTCTGGAAAAACGGGCAAGGGAAGAATAACATGGCATTTTTACCGACTACAAAAGAAGAAATGCTAAAACTAAATATTTCGCAGTTTGATTTCATATTTGTAACCGGGGATGCATATGTGGATCACCCTTCGTTTGGAACCGCTATTTTATCTAGGATGCTGGAAAATTTAGGCTATAGTGTTGGAATTATTGCTCAACCTAAATATAACGATACAACCGATATTTCGCGGCTGGGTAGCCCTAAGTATGCATTTTTGGTAAATGCCGGCGTTATCGATTCTATGGTGGCACATTACACTGCCGCCAAGCGAAAAAGAAGTAACGACGCATATTCACCCGGTAATAAAGCCGGACTTAGACCCGACCGCGCCGTAATTGTTTATACAAAATTAATCAAGCAGGCTTTTAAAGATAGTTTTGTAATAATCGGCGGACTTGAAGCGTCTTTGCGTAGATTTGCTCACTACGATTACTGGGCAGATAAAGTTATGCCTTCTGTTCTTTTTGATAGCGGAGCGGATGTTTTATCTTACGGCATGGGCGAGCGGTCAATAAGCGAATTAGCCGTCGCATTAAAAAACGGGGAAGATTATAAGCATATTCGAGGTATTTGCTATGCCGAAGATGCAAATGCAGATATTAAAGGTATAGTTTTGCCGTCCTTTGAAGAATGTATTAATGATAAACGCAAATATGCAAAGGCATGTAAAATGCAGTACGATGAACACGACCATGTGTACGGTAAACGCCTTTTACAGCAGCATAACAATAAAATTCTTGTGCAAAATCCGCCGCAGCCGCCGCTTTCTCGCGAGGAACTTGATAATATTTACGCATTAAATTATGAACGCTATTATCATCCTTCATATGAAAAAATGGGCGGCGTACCTGCCATTCAAGAAGTTGAATTTTCTATTACACATAACCGCGGATGTTTTGGCGCTTGCAATTTTTGTTCGATTGCTTTTCACCAGGGAAGAACAGTTACCTCAAGAAGTGAAAGCTCTGTTTTATCTGAAGCAAAGCTTTTGGCTAATAATCCTCATTTTAAAGGATATATTCACGACGTTGGCGGACCCACTGCCAATTTTAGGAAGCCCAGCTGTAAAAAGCAGAAAAAGTACGGAATGTGTCGCGGCAAAAAATGTTTAGCGCCTACTCCGTGCGAAAACTTAGAGGTTTCTCATACAGAATATTTACAGCTTTTAAAAAAGATTTCCGCCATTCCAAAAATAAAAAAGGTTTTTATACGCTCGGGAATTAGATTTGATTATCTTTTACTGGATAAAGACGAAAGCTTTTTTAAAGAACTGGTTAAAAACCACGTAAGCGGTCAGCTAAAAGTTGCACCCGAGCATTGCTCCGATTTTGTTCTTGATAAAATGGGTAAACCTCATATCGATACATACAACAGGTTTTCAAAAAGGTTTTACGATATTACAAAAGGAATTAATAAAAAGCAATATCTTGTGCCGTATTTAATGTCAAGTCATCCGGGTAGCCGAATAGAGGATGCAATTAAATTAGCGCTCTTTTTAAAAAAGAACAATCTTCATCCGGAGCAGGTTCAGGATTTTTATCCAACACCCGGAACAATTTCCACTTGTATGTACTATACCGGCATAGATCCTTATACAAATAAGGATGTTTTTGTTCCTAAAACCCCAAGCGAAAAAGCCATGCAAAGGGCATTGCTGCAGTATTTTAAACCGGAAAACAGGCCAATAGTTTTAAAGGCATTAAAACAAGCCGGCAGAGAAGATTTAATTGGGTTTGGACCGAATTGTCTTATTAAACCGTATAATGCTTTTAAACCTGTAAAACGGCCAAATAAAAAAGTAAAGACAAAAAACAAATGGGAAAAAAGATATTAAAATATAAGTGGTTCATTGCATTTTTTGTTATTTTAATAATTGCGTCTTTAGTTGTTTCGGATTTTAACAATAACGTAGCATTTGACGATACGGTTTCTTTTATTAACTGTAAAGACGGTTACTGCCTTATAATAAAAAGTAAAGACACTGCCGCTATAATTGACTTCGGTTCTGCAAAATACAGTTCTTCGCATATCTTAAGGCAGGCAAAAAAGCTTAAAATACATGATTTTAAGTACGGCTTTATTACTAATACATCATCGTACCATATAGGCGGATATTTTTCGGTCGCATATCACTACACAATAAAAAACATTATTTGCCCAAAGTTTTCCGATTTTGATTACGATGAAATTATAACAAAGACCGTCAAAAACTCGTTAATGGATAACAAAAACGTTGGTTTTGCGACGTCAGGAAATGTTTATAAAGTTGGAAACTTTGATATAAAAATCGTCTATTATAATAATTCAGAGTTAAAATATAATAACCGCTCGGTAATTTTAATGATTTCTGCATTTGGTAAAAATATTTTGTACACTTCAAATATGGAAATGCCGCTTACTTTTAGACTTAAAGCGTTAAATCTTAAGGCAGATATTGTAACCGTTCCAACACAATGCGAAGGATTTATAGATTATGACTTTTTTAAATCTTTAAAACCAAAGTACGCTATAGCATCCGCTGACAAAAACGATTATTCGGTGGAAGACAGTGAGTATTTCGAGCAAAAAACAGGGATTAAAACACTATCAACGTTTAACGAAGGCGACATTATCTTTAGCTTTAGTAAAGACGGTTTTAAAAATATAACCAACGAGGTGCAATATGTTAATAATTGATAGATTTGAAGAAGATTTTGCCATATTAGAAGACGACGGTGAATTTATTACGGTAAAATCTAACCTTTTACCAAAAGAAGCTACCGAAGGCAGCTGCTTAAAAATAATTGACGGGAAATATGTACTATCGGTAGAAGATGCAGAAAAGCGCAAACAAATAATAAGAAATCTTGAAGACGATTTATTTGTGTAAAAAAAAAGACGGCTATAGCCGCCTTTATTCGGTAAATGATGTTGCTTTTTCCATTTCGTCATCTTTTCTGAATAAGAGCGAAATGCACCAAATACCCGCTAACGCTACTAAGGTATAAACTATACGGCTTAATAGCATATCGGCACCGCCGAAAATAGCAGCGACTATGTCAAACTGAAAAAGACCTATACTGCCCCAGTTTAACGCACCGATAATAGTAAGAATCAAGCAAATTTTATCGAACATTTTCTTCTCTCCTTTAAGTGTTCTTTCTTATTTTAAACAAAATTTTAAATATTATTCATGATATAGGAGGTAAACAATGGAAAGCAAAAGAATTTTAGCATTTGATTTTGGAGCTTCAAGCGGAAGAGCTATGATAGCTACATTAAATAACGGCAAACTAAATCTAAACGAAATACACAGATTTTCCAATGATCCGGTTACAGTAGCCGGAAGACTTTGCTGGGATGTATTAAGATTATTCCACGAAATAAAGCAGGGAATTACAAAAGCCGTATTGTCCGGCGGATTTGACTGCATAGGAATAGATACCTGGGGCGTTGATTTCGGCCTTATTGATAAAGACGGAGAATTAATTTCCAATCCGCTTAATTACAGAGATACTTGCACACAAGGTATGGATGAAGAGGTTTTTAAACATATATCTAAAGAAGAGTTGTATAATATTGCCGGAACGCAGTTTATGCAATTTAATACAATCTATCAGCTAATGTACTTAAAAGCCAAAAAGCCGGAGCTTTTGTCTATTTCTAAAAAAGCGCTTTTAATTCCCGATTTGTTCGCTTATTTGCTAACAGGGGAAATGCGCACCGAATATTCAAACGCTTCAACTACAAATTTATTAAATGCAAGTACCCGCAAAATGGATGAAAAAATATTTAGCGCCATAGGTATATCTTCCGATTTGTTTGCCCCCATGATTAAAGCGGGCGAAGCCTACGGCTATTTAAAGGACGAAATTTGCGAAGAATTGCACTGCAATAAAGTTCCTGTTATTGCCGTTGCAACGCACGATACGGCATCTGCGGTGGCCTCAGTTCCAACCGATAAAAAGGATTATGCATATATAAGCTGCGGCACCTGGTCGCTGTTTGGAACTGTAATCGACGAGCCGATTTTATCAAACGAATCATATAAAGCGAGCTTTACAAACGAAGGCGCATTTGACGGAAAAATTCGTTACCTTAAAAATATTATGGGCCTTTGGCTTATCCAGCAGTCACGCAACGAATGGAAGCGTCAAGGGCTAGACGTGTCATTCGATGAAATGGAAAAGGCCGCAATGACTGCGGAACCTTTTAAATGCTTTATTGACCCTGACGCGCAAGATTTTGTTTTACCCGGCAATATGCCTAAACGTGTTTCCGAGTATTGCAGGCGTACCGGTCAGTTTGTACCTACTACTATGGGCGAAATTCTTCGCTGTATATACGAAAGCCTTGCTATGAAATACAAATATGCAATTAATATTTTAGAAGAAATAACCGATAAAAAATTCGAAGTAATTCATATGATAGGCGGCGGAATTAAGGATAATTTACTATGCGGTATGACAGCCTCCGCTTGCGGAAAAACTGTAAAGGCAGGTCCTGTTGAAGCTACTGTTACAGGTAATGCGTTAATTCAAATGGTAACTTCAGGACAAATTAATAACATGGATGAAGGCAGAAAAATAGTATTTAACAGCTTTCCTATTAAAGAATATTCAGCAACTAATAAGAAGGCATGGAATGAACATTTTGATGAGTTTATAAGTATTTTGCAAAAATAAAAAACGGCTTTAAGCCGTTTTTTTATTTCTGTCCGTTCTTTTTAAGGAAGTTATTAATCCTGTCCATCGGATTAAGAAGACTGCTTATGGAATTGTCGTAATTTAAACTGTCTAACAAGTAAGCGATGTATTTTGACATATTAACATTGCAATACCATTCTCTTGCAAGTAATTCCGGGGGATTATAAATAAGGTTGGTTGTAAATACCTTGTTAAGCAATCCGTCTTTATAGAATTTATCGAATTTTTCAAGTCCTTCAACAAAAAGACCGAAGGTTGCAAAAATAAATATTCTTTTTGCTCCCATAGATTTTAACTGAACGCATATATCGAACATTGATTCGCCGGAAGAAATCATATCGTCAACAATGATAACGTCTTTATTTTTAATGTCGTTGCCCAAAAATTCGTGTGCTTCTATCGGGTTTTTGCCGTTTACAATTATTGAATAATTGCGGCGCTTATAGAACATTCCAAGTTCTAAGCCTAAAACAGACGAATAGTATATACATCTGTTCATTCCGCCTTCGTCAGGCGATATAATCATGGTATGGTCACGGTTTAGTTTAATATCGGGGACTTCTTTAACTATTGCTTTAATCATTTGATATGTAGAGCCTACATTGTCAAATCCGTCAAGCGGGATAGCGTTTTGAACACGGCTGTCGTGAGCGTCGAAGGTTATAATATTTTTAACACCCATATTTACAAGTTCCTGAAGCGCCATTGCGCAGTCAAGCGACTCACGTCCGCTGCGTCTATGTTGGCGACCTTCGTAGAGCATCGGCATTACAACTGTAATACGCCTTGCTTTTGTGCCCATTGTGGCAATCATTCTTTTTAAATCCTGGAAATGATCATCCGGACTCATAGGCACTGTTTGTCCGTACATTTTAAATGTTACGCCGTAATTGAAACAGTCACTGATAATATAAGCGTCTAAACCACGCGCAGTATGATTTAATACGGCTTTGCTTTCGCCTGTGCCGAAACGCGGGCAGTCTGCTTTAATAACAAAAGTGCTGTCTTCCGGCATTCCGCGCCATTGCTTTAAATAGTAATCTACTTTACTTGAAATTTCCTCACAACCGCGCATGCTTATTATGGCAAGGTCGCCATAAGGCATGTGTTTTAACACTTCCGTAACCAAAAAAATCCCTCCATACATTTTTATATTTTAATAATAACATATTTCTACAGTAATGTGAATAGCTTTTTTCGATTTTTTAATTTTTGACAATTTTTAATTGCTATAATATAGTTTATTTGTTATAATATATAAAAGTTTATATAAAAATAGGTAAGGAAGTGGTATTTTGGCAAAAGTAACTTTAATAGCACATACTGCTGAGCCGGAAAAAATTGTGGCATCCGCCGCAAAACTTTGTTATTCTTCATCGGATATTATGGGAATTCGTGAAGGATTAACAGATGAAAAAACCGCGGCATTTGTAGATATGCTGTCAGAAATCGGGCATGAAAGTCCGATTGAACACGCTTCGTTTACATTTGGCATTGAAGGTGTATCAAGAAGCCTTCTTGCGCAAATTACGAGGCATAGAATAGCTTCTTTTTCTGTTCAAAGTCAAAGATATGTTAAAGAAAACAATATGGAATATGTAACACCGCCGGAAATATCCGCTAACAGTACGGCTCTTGATATTTACACAAAGGCTATGCAAGATGCGCAGGATACATATAATAAATTAGCGGACATTCTGCAAGAAAAGCACTATAACAACCTAATAAGCAGCGGAATGGATGAAAAATCTGCAAAACGCGCATCTGAAAAAATGGCGATAGAAGATGCAAGATTTGTGTTGCCGAATGCTTGTGAGACAAAGATTGTTATGACTATGAACGCAAGAAGTTTAATGAACTTTTTTAAACACAGGACCTGCAACCGCGCCCAATGGGAAATTAGGGATGTTGCAAAGCAGATGTTAAAGCTGGTTTACGGCGTTGCACCTAACTTGTTTAAAAAAGCAGGCCCTCCGTGCCTTTTTGGCCCTTGCACCGAAGGTAAAATGAGTTGCGGCAAAAAGAAAGAAGTTATGGAAGAATTTGCAAGGATTAAGGGTTAAATCATGGGTAAGCTTATAGTTTTAGAGGGGCTTGACGGCAGCGGAAAATCCACTCAATTAGAGCTTCTTGAAAAAAACCTGGCAGGTTTTTGTGATAATTATCGCGTTGTATCTTTTCCCGAATACTCCGAGCCTTCGTGTGAGCCGGTAAAAATGTACCTTGCCGGACGTTTTGGGAGTAAGGCTGACGATGTTAATGCATACGCCGCTTCAATTCTTTATGCAGTTGACCGTTTCGCAAGTTATAAAATTCACTGGGGCGAATTTTATAATAACGGTGGTACGATTTTAGCCGGAAGATATGTTACTTCTAATATCATTCATCAAATGGCAAAACTTCCCGAAAGTGAATGGCAGGAATATTTAAATTGGTTGTACGATCTGGAGTTTTCAAAAGTCGGTATTCCAAAACCTGATCTTGTTATATTTTTAGATATGCCAAATGAAATTTCAGCCACACTTTTATCTAAACGATATAAAGGCGATGACAGCAAAAAAGACATTCACGAAAAGGATATGGAATACCTGAAGCGCTGTAGTAAGGCCGCTCGTTATGCCGCAGAAAAACTTGATTGGTTTACGGTGAGTTGTGCAGAGAATAACGTTTTAAAAAGTCCCGAAATTATATCGAATGAAATTATTGCAAAAGTTAAGAAGGTTTTATAATGGTTTTGATGTTTTTAGCTCAGGGTTTTGAAGAAATAGAAGCGCTTGCCACATTAGATCTTTTAAGGCGCGCGGAAATCGAAGCATATACGGTTGCCGTAGGAGAACAAATGGTTACAGGATCTCACGGTATAACTGTATGTGCCGATAAAGTAATTTCCGATATAACTGATCTTTCAAAAATAACGGCGGCAATCCTTCCCGGCGGAATGCCCGGTACTTTAAATTTGGAAAAAAGTGAATTGCTTCAAAATATTTTAGATAAGCTTTATACCGATTCTAAATTAATTTGCGCTATTTGCGCGGCACCTTCTGTACTTGGACATAAAGGTTTTCTTCAAAATAAAAAAGCCACCTGCTATCCCGGTTTTGAGCAGGAGCTTTTTGGCGCCACATATAAGAATGTGCCGGCAATAAAAGACGAAAATATTATAACCGCACGTGGCGCAGGCGCATCTTTTGATTTTGCTTTTACAATTATTGAAGCCTTAAAAAATAAAGAAACCGCAAAAAAAATAAAGGATTCAATTTTATGTCAAGCATAGATTTAAGAAAATACAAACTAACATTAAGAGAAGAATGTAAAAACCGCCGTAAATCGTTGGATCCAAACTTAAAAAGCGAAATGGATTTTGAAATAAGCGAAAGGGTTAAAAAATTATATCAATATAAAACCTGCAATACCGTAATGGTATATGTTTCGACTCCCATTGAAGTAGACACAAAAAGAATAATCAAAAATGCATGGGCGGACGGTAAAAAGGTTGCAGTTCCAAGATGTATTCCCATGACAAGACAAATGGAGTTTCATTATATAAATTCTTTTGATGATTTAACTCCGGGATCGTTTGGCGTGTTAGAGCCGTCAAAAGATTTACCGATTGTACATGACCACACGGGGACACTGATGTTGGTTCCTGCATTTATGTTTAGCGCCAACGGTTATAGACTTGGTTATGGCAAAGGGTATTACGATAGATATTTATCAAAATATACCGGAGCTGTTGTTGGTATTTGTTATGTAGACGATTTTAGATTTCATTTATATCACGGCCATTATGACAGAGCGGTTGACACCGTTGTTACCAATAAATGGATAAGAAACACCTGTAAAAACAGAAAACCGCATAAAAGCGGTAATGCACTTTTATGCGGTCGCTAAATTAACCTCTACAGCATCCTAAATATACTATTAAGAGGATCAAAATCCACGTACAGTCATTGCCGCAGAAACCTTTAGTCATCATTTTTTTCACTCCTTAAATTTGTGGATTCAATAACATTTTATGTTGATTTTTATAAAATGTGAAAGTAGGAAACTATGGATAATAATCAAAACGAAAATAAAATAAACAAAGATCTGGATTTTGTTTTAGGTGAAAACTTTAAAATTGCCGAATCCGAAGAAATCGAGCCGAAAAAGCCTCAAAAAATTAAGACAAGAAGACAGCGCCAAAAAACAAAAAGCATTATTTTTGTGGTTTGCGTTATTGCGGCAGCGGTTTTATTGGCCGGAACTACAATACTTTTTGCTTCTGATTTTTTGGGTATTGGTTTTCGCGACGGTTCGGAATGTACAATTGAAATAATAAAGGGTTCCGGAACGGCGGCGATTGCATCCGAATTAAAAGAAGCCGGTGCAATAAACAGTTCTTTATTATTTAGGCTTTATTGCAAGGTTGCGGGTTTTGACGGATCTTTTAAATACGGTGTATACACCTTTACTAACGAGCTTGGATATAAAGATATCGCAAAGATGCTTCAAACTGACGGCGAAAGTCCTGATACCGTAAAAGTAACAATACCTGAAGGCAGCGATATTGACGATATTATTAAAATTCTTTCAGATAATGGCGTATGTAAAAAGGCCGATTTTAAATCGGCAATGAACAATATAGATTTTAGCGAATTTTCTTTTGTAAAAGATATTCCTGTAGAGCAGGTTTATTATAGATTTGAAGGATATTTATTTCCCGATACGTATAATTTCTATAATTTTGACAGTGCAAAATGCGCCGAACTTGCAATAAGCAAGATGCTTAAAGAAACCGAAAAAGTTTGGACATCCGAATATTCTAAACGCGCCGAACAAAAAGGTTATACAATGCATCAAATACTGTCTATGGCCTCTATAATTCAGCTTGAAGCTTCCGGCTCACCCAATGAGATGCCAAAAATTGCCGCCGTTTTTTATAACCGCTTAAAATGGGACGAACCAAAGTTTTTAGGTTCTTCTCCTACAGCAGAATACCCTTATGGCGGCGGACGGTATAATACCAATAAAATCGAAGGCCTTCCTCCGGGACCGCTGTGTTCACCTAGCCGCGAAGCGATTAAAGCCGCTTTATACCCGGAAGAAAACTTTAATAAAACTTATTTTGTATCCGATGCTGACAACAATTTTTATTATAGCAGCTCTTATGCGGAGCACAAAAAAATAATTGCCGAATTAAAATCTAAAGGCAAATGGATTGGTTAAAATGTTAGAACTGTTATCTCCTGCAGGAGACCTTACAAGACTTTATGCTGCTGTCGAGTTTGGCGCAGACGCTGTTTATCTTGCAGGTCCGGAATTTGGTATGCGCGCCGCTGCTGCAAACTTTAATACGGACGACTTAAAAACAGGCATAAAATATGCACACGAAAACGGCGTTAAAGTTCACGTTACCTGCAATACAATACCGCATAACGAAGAAATTGCCCGATTGCCGGAATATTTAAAGGTTCTTGATGATTTAGGCGTTGACGCAGTTATTGCGTCCGATTTTGGAACAATTGAACTAATAAAAAAACATACGCCTAATTTGGATATTCATGTATCCGTTCAAGCTGGCGTTGTTAATTATGAAACGGCAAATGCATTTTATAATTTAGGCGCAAAACGTATTGTTCTTGCGCGCGAATTGTCGATAGAAGAAATTGCCCAAATTCGTCAAAAAACACCAAAGGAACTGGAGTTAGAAGCTTTTGTCCATGGCGCTATGTGTGTGTCGTTTTCCGCACGATGCTTGCTTTCAAGCTATATGACCGGGCGCGACGCAAACAGGGGCGATTGCGCCCAGCCTTGTCGTTGGAGTTATGCCCTTATGGAGGAAAAACGCCCCGGTCAGTATTTTCCTGTTAATGAAACCGCTGACGGCACATATATTTTAAATGCTAATGACCTTTGCATGATTGAACATATTGCTAAGCTTGAACGCGCAGGAATTAAAAGCTTAAAAATTGAAGGCAGGGCTAAATCCCACTATTATGTTGCGGCGGTTACAAACGCGTATTATCTTGCGATTCAAAGCTATTACAACAACCCTTCTGATAAAGAATGGCACCTTGACAAAAAAATACTTAATGAGCTTAATAAAGTAAGCCACCGCGGATATTCAACCGGTTTTTATTTTGGGAAGCCCAAAAATTCTCAAACCTATGAAAATGCAGGCTACGTCCGCGATTATCAGGTTGCAGCAGTTGTTACAGGCTATAAAAACGGGTACATTAAGGCAGTAATTAAGAATAAATTTTTAGCAGGCACGTGTTTAGATGTTTTAGAACCTAAAAGTATGCCGTTTGAACTGCCGGTTACGGAAATTTTGGATGAATCAGGGAACTTAATTGATGCGGCAATTCATCCGATGATGACGGTTAATATACCTTGCGATCATGCGGTAAAAACAGGATCATTATTAAGAATGAAATCAGTATAATAAAAATCACTTCTCAGGATAAAATATCCGAGGAGTGATTTTTTTGAAAAAAAGTTTTTACAAGTCATTTGGAATAAGAATCATTGTATGTTATTTTCTTGTTGCGGTAATATCCGCTGTGGGAATTTTCAGAATATATTTAATAAACGGCGAAGTCACGCAAAAAGTCGGCACAAATTTTAATTCTATTGTATTAAATTATGATAATATAAGGGGAGATTTTTTTGATTGCAGCGGCTCTCCGATTACAAATGACAGAATAGTTTATAAAGCAGTCATCACCCCGACAGACAAAGCAATAACCAACCTAAATAAATACTTTAGCAAAGAAGAAAAGCTTGCAATCCTTAATAGGTTAAAAGCAAAAAAACCGATAATTGTTGACACCGAAGAATATATTAATGACATAGGCATTTATGGTTTTTATACAACCATGCGTTATTCTTCTGAATACGCTTCACATATTATCGGCTATTCGGATGGATCAGGTCATGGAGTTAGCGGACTTGAAAAAGAATTCGACGATATTTTGTTTTCCTCCGATACAAAGGATATTTCATTTAGCGCATCTGCAAACGGAGAAATTCTTTATGGTGTAGCGCCGACATTTTCTGGCGGTATTAACAGAAATTCAGTTTATTTAACTATTGATAAAAAAATTCAACAAGCGGTTTATGAGGCGGTAAGAGATGATTTAAAAAAAGGAGCCATAATAGTTTGCGAACCAAAAAGCGGTAAAATTCGCGCACTGTTAAGCTTTCCGACATACGATCAAAACAAGGTAAAGGATTATCTAACAGCAGAAAATTCGCCAATGCTAAACAGGGCATTGTCGGCATATAATGTGGGCTCTGTTTTTAAACCTTGTATAGCTTTATCCGCGCTTTGCGAAAACAAATCAAATTTAACCTTTAACTGTAAGGGACATATTTTAATTGATGGGTATGATTTTAACTGTCATAAAAGAGAAGGGCATGGAAATATGTCCTTAAAAACTGCGGTTGCCAACTCGTGCAATACCTATTTTTACAGCCTCGGTAATGCTATATCTAGTGAAGCTTTATATAATAATGCGGCGATATTTGGCTTTGGCTCAAGCATTCAAATCTCTAAAACCTTAATAGCAAAGCCCGGGAATTTAACTTCTTTAAAAAAGTTGCAGTCATCTAAGCGAGAAGTCGCTAATTTTTCAATCGGACAAGGGGATATTTTATTGTCGCCTATATCCATGCTTAACCTGTATAATGCAATAGCAAATGGCGGCAAGTATGTTAAACCGAGTATTATTGAAAAAACCGTAATAAACGGTAAAACTAATGCGGAAACAACGAAGGATACTGTTAAAGCAATGGAAAAGAATAACGCCGATATTTTAAAAGAGTATTTAAAAGAAGTACTCGAAAACGGAACGGGTAAATCTGCAAAACCCGAAACGGTCGATGCGGCAGGAAAAACCGCAACAGCCGAAACCGGCATGCTAAAAAACGGTAAAAAAGTAAACCACGCCTGGTTTTGCGGCTTTTTTCCATACGATACTCCCGAATACACCTGCATTGTTTTCGCCGAGGACGCAGTATCCGGCAGTGCCACTTGCGCGCCTTTATTTAAAAAAATCGCGGATGCAATTAACAATTTAAAATAATATGCTTGACAATTTTGCAAAAAACTATATAATATTATTGTTCGCTTTGCGGAATTGTGTAAGGGTAGCACAGCAGACTCTGACTCTGTTTGTCTGGGTTCGAATCCTAGTTCCGCAGCCACAAAAAGGGCATCTGGTTGGATGCCCTTTTTTGATGCTCAGCTTGTTACCGGTGCTATGATAAAGCGCCTTAGAGAAAAACGCGGAGTTCGTTTTATATGTTTTTATTGTAACCGCCACGGCTTATTCAACCTGTCAATTTAGCCTCTTTTGCTTTAAGCAAAAGAGGCTTTTGTTATATTAATACTCCATCTTTAATTATTTCGGTTCTTGGGATTCTTTTTGCAATTTCTTTGTCGTGCGTTATAAGTATTATCGTTTTGCCCTCTTTATTTAGGTCTTTAAAAATTTGCTCGACTTGACTTGAAGACTTTGGATCCAGGTTTCCGGTTGGCTCGTCTGCAAGTATTATTGGCGGCGCTAAGGCAATGGCTCTGGCTATTGCCGCCCTTTGGCTTTGGCCGCCGGAAATTTCCGAAGGATAGTGGTTTTTTCTTTCAGATAATCCAACTTTATAAAGCGCTGATTCAGCCAAATCTTTTCTTTTGCTTTTTTCGATTTTTTTAAAACTAAGCGGCAGCATAACATTTTCGAGCACAGTTAAATCCGGTATTAAATTAAAACTTTGAAATACAAACCCGATGGTGTTGGCTCTAAGTTTCGAAAGTTCTTTGTCTTTTAAATTATCTGTGGATCTTTTATTGAGAATATATTGACCTTTGGTTTGTTTATCAAGAAGTCCCAAAATATTCATCAAGGTTGTTTTTCCACTGCCGGAGCTTCCTAAAATGCCTACAAATTCGCCTTCGTAAATTGATAAATTAATATCACTAAGTGCCAAAAGCGAGTGTTTAGAAGAATTATACTCTTTTGTTATACCGTGCATTTCTATGATTTTTTTCAATAATATCACCTAAAATATTTTAACCCTTTTTTATGCATATTTTATTTTTTTCTTCTAAAAATAATACAAGGTGATAAAATGCATAACATGACAAAAAAAGAATATAAAGAATTGGCTGATAAATTAGACCCACACGGAAAAAACTTTATAAATTATTTTTACGCATTTTTATTTGGCGGAATTATTTGTGTTATAGGCGAGCTTTTAAAGTACTTATATACCCATTGCGGATTTGGTGAGGATGTAGTTAAAATGCTCGTTCCGGCAACCATTATAATTATAGCGGGAATATTAACTATAGTTAAGGTTTTTCATAATATTGCAAAAATTGCCGGCGCCGGAACGCTTATACCCATCACCGGATTTGCAAACGCTGTTGTAGCGCCCGCTATGGAATTTAAAACAGAAGGTTATATTTTAGGTACAGGAGTAAAAATGTTTGTTATAGCAGGGCCGGTTATTGCATATGCAACACTTTCGGGCGTTATATATGGATTGTTATATCTTTTGTTTAATTTGTTGAGGTAAGATATGCAGACAAAATTTTTAATAAATAAAGCTTATGTTAAATCTTATGCTTCTGTTGCAGGACCTATAGAAGGAAACGGCAAACTTAAAAACGACTTTGACCTTATAATTAAAGACCCCCTGGCAGGTGAAAAAACATGGGAATCTGCTGAAAGCTCTTTCCAAAAAACAGCCGTAAAAATTGCATTAAAAAAGAAAAATATCGACGAAAACGCCATAGATAATATCTTAGCCGGGGACCTTGTAAATCAATGCACGGTAAGTTCTTTTGCGGCTCGGTCTTCAAAATTACCGTATATTGGTTTATACGGTGCTTGCTCAACTTCGGCATTAAATTTAGGAGTTGGCGCGTTGTTTGTATCAGCCGCCATATCCAATAATATTATTTGTGTTACATCCTCCCATTTTTGCAGTGCAGAAAGAACCTATAGATTTCCGGTAGAATACGGAGGTCAGAGAACAATGTCTGCACAGCATACTGTAACAGCCGCGGGAGCTACTATACTATCTAACGAACAAAATCCAATCTATATCGATGCTGTAACATTTGGCAAAGTAGTAGATATGGGAATTACCGATGCTACAAATATGGGCGCCGCGATGGCTCCCGCGGCGGCGGATACTTTAACGGCTTTTTTTAACGACAGCAATACAAAGCCATATGATTATGATGCGATATTTACAGGTGATCTTGGAAAAGTCGGCAGCGAACTGCTTTATAAAATCATGAATAGAAATGGCTTAGAAATTGAAAACATTCATAAAGATTGCGGGCTGTTAATATACGATATGAATAATCAGGATGTTCACGCCGGAGGATCCGGTTGTGGATGTGCGGCCTCAGTTTTAAACGGTCATATATTTAAAAACATGGAAAATGATAAATATAAAAATATTTTATTTTGTGCTACGGGAGCACTGCTTTCACCAGTGTCATCGAACCAAGGAGAATCTATTCCTTCTATTGCACACTTATTAAATATATGCAAAAATTAAAACGCCCTTAAGGGCGTTTTTTATAATTTTCCAGTACATAATGGTATCTGTCGACCGCCTTCTTCACCGCGTCGTCCCACGATAAATAAATAAGATCCGAAGCCCTTTTTCCTAGGCTTTGCAAAAAGCCGGAAGCTCTGCAGGCGTCAATGATTTTTTTAGCAAAATCATCCGAGTTTTCGTCAATTAATAATCCGGAAATTCCGTCTTCTACTCCTTCAGATGCACAGCTGTTACGAACAAGTATCGACGCGCATTCACAGGCCGCCGCCTCTTTTACAACTAATCCCGAAGTATCGTATGTTGAAGGGAAAAGCAGCAAATCTGCGACCGAAAAATACGCCTTTAATTTATCTCTGTCAAAAACTGCGCCAACAAATTCAGTACGGTCATTAATGCTAATGTCTTTAGCATATTTTGCAACGGCAGGTGCGTCGCCGCCGTCACCAACAAAAAAGGCTTTAAATTTAATTCCGGCGTCTTTTACAATTTTTAAAGCATCTAAAATCAGCTTCAAATTTTTATACCACATCATTCTGCCCACAAATAAAAATACAAATTCATCTGTAAGCTTATAAATCCGTTTTATTTCGTTAATAACGTCCGGATCGGCTTTGCCTTTTGGAAAATCCGTACCGTTTGGCATTATAATATATTCGCCCTTGTATCCAAGATCTAAAAGGTTTTGGCCGGCACCTTCAGATACCACCCAAACATCGTCCATGCTTGAAATGTTGTTAACCACAAACCTTCTGGCTACTTTGTTAAACTGGGGATTTTTAACGTACCTGTTTAAATCAATGTCAAATTTTGTGTGATATGTAAAAATCATAGGTGCTTTTTTGCTTTTTGGGCGCATGTTAATTTGCCTTGCAAAAACAGCCGAAGCAAAAGGGCAATGCACATGTAAAATATCAAAATTTTTCTTTCGCATATCGCTAATATTGGCAGGGGAAAAAGGATTGCCGATTCTGTATGGCATTTTTCCAATCTGCGTTATAGAAGAATAGCGGTAAACCTCAAAAGGATAATTATCGGTAACATGCGGATACCGTGGAACAATTGCACAGGCCATTCCGTATTTTTTTGTTATAATATCAGCATAATTAAACGTGGCGTTAGCAACTCCGTCAATAAGCGGCGGAAAGGAATCGTTAAAAAGTCCAACCTTTATCATGATTTCACCTTCAGCATATTTGTGAAACCATTATACTCTATTTATCTACATTTTTCAACTTATATTATTTTATAAATATAAAAATTAAGCTTGAATTATTATTCCGTATGAGTTACAATAAAATATAATATTTTTGTAAGAGGTCTTTATGAAAAAATTAGTTGCTGGGCTGTTATCTATATTTGTTGTCTTGTCTTTTGCCGGATGTTCGCAAAAGGCCAGTTCGGATTATCCCGTAAAAGCTGCAGGCGCTGAGCTTTCGGTAAAACCTACTAAGGTAATTGCATTATCTAACGCGACTAAATCTTTAATTGAGTATATGGGGCAGGGCGAGCTTATTGTATCCGGTGATTTCGGCAGCTCTACCGAACCTGATATTGATAGCATAATTGCAGCTGAGCCGGATCTTGTTATTACAACATCTGCTTTTTCTTCAACCGCAGTTGAAAAGATTAAAAATATTGGCGGTCAGGTTGCGTATATGCCAATACCTAACAGTTTTGCAGGACTAAAAGAATACTATGTTGCTGCCGGTTCATTATTAAACGGTGCTATAACAGGGCGTGAATATGCATTAAGTGTTTTTTCGGATATTGAAGAAAGCTTTAATAATATTTCTGAGTTTTTAAAAGACCGTGAAAAATACACTGCAGTTATGATGCTTGAACACGGCTATGCGGCGGCTGAAAATTGTTTTGCCGGAAGTATACTTTCGTACTGCAACGCGGAAAACTTGGCAGGTAAGGATTTTTCATTAAGCGATGAACGATTAATTAGTCTTAATCCAGATACTATTTATGTGCCTTTAGGCTATAAAAAAACAATACTTTCAAATACCGCTTTTTCTAATCTTTCGGCTGTAAAGAATAATCGCGTGATTGAGGTAAATATAAAAGGGCTTAATCAAGCCGGTAAAGATTTTTTAAATACCGTGTATGAAATGCTTGAACAGCGGTATCCGGATTTTATTAACAATAGCGAAAAAGCGGAGGAATAAAATGTATAAATCTAAATTATCATTAATGGAAACCGAACAGGCAATTAAGCTTGTTAAAGATAGTTTTGAAAAAAAATTAGCTTCAAGTTTAGATCTTTGCAGGGTGTCTGCACCGCTTTTTGTTTATGAAGACAGCGGACTTAACGACGATTTAAACGGTGTAGAACGTCCGGTAAAATTCGATTTAAAAAACAACAACAGGCAAACAGTAATTGTTCATTCGCTTGCAAAATGGAAAAGACTTGCTTTAAAAAGACACGGATTTAAACCGGGCTTTGGGCTTTATACCGATATGAATGCAATACGCCGTGATGAGGTTCTTGATAATATTCATTCCGCGTATGTAGACCAGTGGGACTGGGAAAAAGTTATTACTAAAAGCGATAGAAATATTGAAACATTAAAAGATATTGTGCGAAAAATTGTTGTCTGCATTTGTGATACTAAAGAATTATTGTCTTCAACATATCCCGTTTTAAATGATAAATTAAGTAAAGATGTGTTTTTTATCACAACCGAAGAGCTGTTAAAGCTTTATCCTGATAAAACGCCAAAAGAGCGTGAAAACTTAATTGCAAAGGAACACAAAACTGTTTTTATAATGCAGATTGGCAAAAAGCTTTCAAACGGCACCATTCACGACGGTCGAGCTCCCGACTATGACGACTGGAATTTAAACGGCGATATTATTTTTTGGTACGAGCCGCTTAATATGGCTTTAGAGGTATCATCTATGGGCATTCGCGTTGACAAAGAAGCCCTTAAACTTCAGCTTGAGCTATCAGGAAAAACCGATCGCGAAAAGCTTCCTTTTCATAAAGCACTTTTAAACGACGAGCTTCCTTTAAGTGTTGGCGGCGGTATTGGACAAAGCAGAATTTGCATGTTAATTCTTGAAAAACAGCACATTGGCGAAGTTCAGGCATCAATTTGGAATGATGAAATATACAGTCGGTGTGAAAAAGAGGGTATAGAACTTTTATGAAACGAACAGAGTTAAAATTTTTACATTCAAAGCCTGAAGCTTATAATAACGTTACGGTTGCAGGCTGGGTGCGCACTATTCGCGACAGTAAGTCGTTTGGATTTATAGAGCTAAATGACGGCAGCTGTTTTAAAAATACTCAAATTGTAATTGAAGAAAGCGTTATTTCAAATTATAAAGAGATCGTATCATTGAACGTCGGTGCGGCAATTACGGTTGAAGGCAAGGTTGTACTCACTCCCGAGATGAAACAGCCGTTTGAAATAAAGGCTGAAAAGGTTTGTATCGAGGGCGAATCTTCACCCGATTATCCTTTGCAGAAAAAGCGCCATTCTCCGGAGTTTTTGCGAACAATCGCGCATCTTCGTCCAAGGGCAAACACATATAATGCGGTGTTTAGGGTGCGTTCAGTTGCAGCTTTTGCTCTTCATAAATTCTTTCAGGAAAACGGTTTTTGCTATGTGCATACTCCGATTATTACCGGAAGCGACTGCGAAGGCGCAGGGGAGATGTTTCATGTTACCAGCATGCCGTTAGAAGAAATACCAAAAACCGAATCCGGAGAGGTTGATTATAATCAGGACTTTTTTAATAAGTCTGCTAATTTAACCGTATCAGGCCAGTTAAATGCTGAGTGCTTTGCGTTGGCGTTTGGCAAGGTTTATACTTTTGGTCCTACATTCCGTGCTGAAAAAAGTAACACTCCGCGTCATGCGGCAGAGTTTTGGATGATTGAACCGGAAATCGCTTTCGCCGATATTAATGACTGTATGGATGTTGCCGAAAGCATGATAAAATACGTCATAAAATATATAATGGAACAATGCCCGGATGAACTTGAATTTTTTAACAAATTTGTTGATAACGGCTTATTAGATAGGCTTAATAATCTTGTAAACTCCGAGTTTAAACAGATGTCTTATACAGAAGCTGTCAATGAGCTTGAAAAGGTTAAGGATAAATTTTCCTTCCCGGTGTACTGGGGTTGTGACTTACAAACAGAGCACGAAAAATATCTTACAGAAGAAATCGTAAAGGGCCCGGTGTTTGTAACCGATTATCCTAAGGAAATCAAAGCTTTTTATATGAGGCTTAACGACGATGGCAAAACGGTTGCCGCAGTTGATATGCTGGTGCCGGGCGTTGGTGAAATTATTGGCGGCAGCCAAAGAGAAGAAAGACCCGAAATGCTTGCAAAAGCAATTGAAACATACGGACTTAATAAAGAAGACTACTGGTGGTATGAAGAACTTCGCAAATTTGGCGGCACTAAACATGCCGGTTACGGTCTTGGCTTTGAAAGACTTATTATGTACGTTACCGGCATTTCCAATATTCGCGATGTAATTCCGTTCCCAAGAACAACAGGTTCAGCTGAATTTTAAAACTAATAGAAAAGGTGATAATTATGGCAAAAATCGTAAGACTTACCGAAGACGGACTTAAAAAACTTGTAGATGAACTAGAATATTTAAAAACTCAAGGCAGAAGTGATATAGCAGAAAGAATTAAAATCGCAAGAGGTTATGGTGACCTTTCAGAAAACAGCGAATATGATGACGCTAAAAACGAGCAGGCAAAAATTGAGGCGCGAATTGCCGAAATCGAGTCTATAATTAAAAATCACGTTATTATTACCGATGATGAAATTAACGGTGATGTTGTAACCGTAGGTGTTGACGTTGAAATAAAATTATCCGGCGCTAAATCTTCTGTAACATACCATATGGTTGGCAGTGCAGAAGCAGATCCGCTGAATTTTAAAATTTCGGACGAATCTCCTGTGGGTAAAGCATTAATGGGCCAAAAAGTAGGGGACAAGGTTAGAGTTGAAACTCCCGGCGGCGAAGTAACATATAAAATTATCAGCATTAAAAAATAGATAAGAGGTACTGTAATGCAGGAAATACAAAACACCGAAAAAGAACAAACCGCTGAAGAGCTAAATGAAATTTTAGCTATAAGACGTGAAAAGCTAAAAACTTTACAACAAGAAGGTAAGGACCCGTTCTTAGTCACTAAGTACGAAGTAACTCATCATAACGCCGAAATTGAATCTAATTTTGAAGAGCTTGAAGGCAAAGACGTATCTATAGCCGGAAGAATTATGTCCTGGCGTGATATGGGCAAAGCAAGCTTTTTGGATATTTATGATAATAGCGGTAAAATTCAAGTTTATATGCGGGTTGACGATATTGGCGAAGAGACATTTGCCGACTCAAAAAACTGGGATATCGGCGATATTGTAGGTATCAAAGGTTTTGTATTTAAAACAAAACGCGGTCAAATATCTGTTCATGCAAAAGAAATAAAACTGTTGTCTAAGTCGTTAAGACCGATGCCCGAAAAATTCCACGGACTTAAAAGCACCGATCTTCGCTACAGACAGCGTTATTTAGATCTTATCGTAAATCCTGAAGTAAAAGCGACATTTATTAAAAAAAGCCGCATGATGAAGTTTATTCGCGATTATCTTGACGCGCGAGGCTACACCGAGGTTGAAACACCTATATTAAATACAATTCCCGGCGGTGCGGCGGCAAGACCGTTTGTTACACATCATAATACACTTAATCTCGATATGTATTTAAGAATAGCTCCCGAACTATATTTAAAAAGACTTATTGTCGGCGGCATGGAAAAGGTTTATGAAATCGGCAGACTTTTCAGAAATGAAGGCATGTCTATTAAACATAATCCGGAGTTTACCAATATCGAGCTTTATGAAGCTTATACCGATTATAACGGTATGATGGATCTTACCGAAGACCTTATAAGAAAACTCGCTCATGAACTTTGCGGCAGTGGTACTATAACATATCAGGGCACAGAAATTAATTATGATAACAAGTGGCCCAGGATTACCATGGTTGAAGCTGTTAAAAATGTTTGCGGTGTAGATTTTGACTCAATTGCTTTAGATAATGCACAAGCAAGGAAGCTTGCGAACTCTGTAGGGGTTGAAGTTAAAGAAAACGCAACCTGGGGCGAAGCGCTGTATGCCTGCTTTGACCAAAAGGTTGAAGAAACACTTATTCAGCCTACATTTATAATAGATTATCCGGTTGAAGTTTCGCATTTAACAAAACGTTGCCCGAATAGACCCGAACTTACCGAAAGATTTGAATTTTTCATCTACGGTAGAGAACTGGGAAATGCTTATAGCGAGCTTAACGACCCGATAGATCAGCTTGAAAGATTTAAAGATCAAATAAAGCTTCGCGAAGCCGGCGATGAAGAAGCCAATATGCTCGATGAAGATTTTATAACCGCACTTGAATACGGTATGCCTCCGACAGGCGGCCTCGGTATCGGTCTTGAAAGACTTATAATGCTGTTTACGGATAGCGCTTCAATCCGCGATGTTCTTCTTTTCCCGACAATGAAGTCCCTCGGTGGTGTAAAATCCGAAAATGGTGTAAATTCTA
>CABUFC010000006.1 GCA_902490735.1 uncultured Oscillospiraceae bacterium | reverse complement strand
TAGTTTACGTCTTTGTCGTCAATAGAGCCGTCTTTGTTAACGTCAAGTGCGGCCTCAACAACTTCGACATCCCATCCTGCAAGATAGCGTTTCATAATGTTGATATCCTTATCGTCAATCTCACCGTCGCCGGTTGCATCGCCAAGCCTGCAATCTATTATAGTTATGCTGCCTTTAATGCCAACCATAGGAATATCGGTTTCGTTTTCATTATCATAGTAGCAATTTACAGGTACTATGTCAATATCAAGTACGTCGCCAATATTTACGCCTTCTAGAATTGAAAACTCGAAGGTAATAATATCTCCGTTGTATGTAACCGGATCTGTGAATACGCCTTCCTCGATTAATGAAGGAACAAATCCGTACTTATACCAACCATTTGTATTCGCTGAATCAACTGTAGAGTCAACATGGCGGTCGATATAATTTTCCGGTAACGGAATATTGTTTTTAAATACGCTTTCAAGTTTTAATTTGGTTGTATCAAAGAACATCTTGAATGTTAATGTGCCAAAACCGGTTTCATTGCCAGAGATTTTTACTGATACTTTTACTCTGTCAGAGGTTCTGGAATTAACGTTGTTTGCAATAACTTTTATGGATGAAAAACCGCAAACATTACATGTGGAATCTGCATCGTTGTCATAAACGTGATTTGCTAAGTCTTTCTTGTCACCGCAAACTGCGCATTCATGCCAGTGTTGTGTTCCGTCGTTTGACCAAACATCGCTGTAAGAGTGCGATACTGTTCTTACGTATCCGCAAATGTTGCAAGTAGCATCACAGTCATTGTCAAATACATGAGCAGCTAAATCTTTCTTATCACCGCAAACGGTGCATACGTGCCAGTGTTGTGTTCCGTCGTTTGACCAAACATCGCTGTAAGAGTGCGATACTGTTCTTACGTATCCGCAAATGTTGCAAGTAGCATCACAGTCATTGTCAAATACATGAGCAGCTAAATCTTTCTTATCACCGCAAACTGCGCATTCATGCCAGTGTTGGGTTCCGTCATTTGACCAAACATCGCTGTAAGAGTGTGATACTGTTCTTACATATCCGCAAACGTTGCAAGTAGCATCACAGTCATTGTCAAATACGTGATTTGCTACATCTATTTTATCACCGCAATCGGTGCATTCGTGCCAATGATTGGTTTCGTTTTTATACCAATCAGTTGAATATGCATGGGCTATTGTCTGAGTGTGCGAAAGTGCAATTGAAATATTTCCGCTATCGTCCAAATAAACTATATTTATTCCAATTGTGTTCTTAGGGCGCTGATAGAATTCGTAAATTTCTTCCGGTATAAGTTTTGTAAATACATTTGAATCTTGCCAAACAATATTATCATTACTATATTGAAATTCTGCAATATTGTTCAAAGTTACAGTACCATTACCATAACTATCAATAGTAGGGGTAGCAACAAATATTATTTTAACGGCTTCGCTTGCATTAGATTCTACGTATTCACCTTGCGGTACAGTTCTTCTATAAAAAGAATATACGGTATTTGTTTTAAGTTCTGTAAACATATTTGATGCTTGCCAAGTGTTTTTATCTAAACTGTATTCAAAAGCCTCATCGGGAACTAAAGTAACCGAATTGCACGTATAGCTTTCAATAGTCGGTTTACTGGGTGTATCAGGCAGTTTTAATGTGCTTACCGTTAAGCCCTCACTTTTTTCCGAAGGCGCATATTCATAAGTTTCTGCAAGGCGCTGATAAACGGTATAAGTCGCGTCTAACGGCACATTGTTAAACACACTGCTTTTTTGCCACGCAATACCATTTAAACTGTACTCATATCCGGAAACGCTGTTAAAAACCAGTGATGTCTTTGTTTTAACTAACAATACTGGGTTAATCGGTGTGCATGGGTTGGCAATTTTTTGTAACACATAGTTGTTGTTTGTTGTGTATGTTCTTAAATTGCCAGAATTCGGGCCATAAAAGGTTGGGTTAACATTATCGTTAAATACATAATACCCAAAAGCAATATCGTTGTTAAGAATCGTAACCTTTGTTAAATTATTTAAACTGTTAAATAAATAATTTCCAAGTTTCGTAACTTCTTTTTCAACATAAACACTTGTAATGGAATTGCTGTAAGAATACCAAGGTGCAGCAGAAGCGGTTTTATAACCGTCGGTTGCGCCACCATATAAATACAAGGTATTTGTATTACCGTCTAAAGACCATTTTGCACCGCTTTCAAATTCACCGTGTGCTGTAATGCGTGTTTCATAATTACCGCAAATTGAGCAAGGATAATAAAACTCTTTCCTAAAATGCGGTCCTACAGTTCTAACATATCCGCAAGTATTGCAGGTTGTATCGCAGGCATTGTCAAATACGTGAGCAGCTAAATCTTTCTTATCGCCGCAAATACTGCATTCATGCCAATGTTGCGCGCTATTAGTTAACCATGTTGTGCTGTATGCATGTGGTTCAACAATTCTAACATAACCGCAGATATTGCAGGTTGTATCACAGGCATTGTCAAATTTGTGAGTAGCTAAATCTTTTTTATTGCCGCAAACTGTGCATTTATGCCAGTGCTGTGTTTCGTCTTGTGACCAGATATTGCTGTAAGAATGGGTTATTGTTCTAACATATCCGCAAGTATTGCAGGTTGTATCGCAGGCATTGTCGAAAACATGGTTATCAAGGTCTTGCTTATCACCGCAAACTGTGCATTCGTGCCAGTGCTGCGTGCTGTCTTTTGACCATGTGGTTTTGTAAGAATGAGTTATTGTTCTAACATAACCGCAAGTGTTGCAGGTTGTATCACAGGCATTGTCAAATTTGTGTGAAGCCACATCGGTTTTATTACCGCAAACTGTACATCCATGCCAATGCTGCGCACTATTTGTTAACCATGTTGTGCTGTATGCATGCGGTCCTACCGTTCTTACATACCCGCAAGTGTTGCAAGTTGTATCACAGGCATTATCGAATACATGAGCAGCTAAATCTTTCTTATCACCGCAAACGGTGCATATGCGCCAGTGTTGCGTATTATCTTTAGACCAAGATGCACTATAAGAATGTATATGGCTGTTATAGCCGCAAATATTGCAGGTATTATCAAATTCATCGTCAAACTCATGAGCAGCTAAATCTTTCTTATCACCGCATCTGCTGCATTCGTGCCAGTGCTGGGTATCGTCGTTCGACCACGTTTTTCTGTATGAGTGATTTTCTTCGCTATATCCACAACCATCATTACAATAAAAATGGCAAGGATTATACTCGTCAAAATCCAAAGTATGTGTACCCCAACCAGTCTTGCCACAAATCATACAATCACGCCAATGCGCATTGCTATCCCATGACCATGTTATTTCGTCTGTTTTATAACCGCAAACGGTGCATTCATGCCAGTGAATTCTATTACCTTCTGGCCAAACCTCTCTATATGCGTGTGGTGCAATTCTTTCATATCCGCAAATATTACAAGTTGTATCACAGGCATTGTCGAATACATGAGCAGTTAAATCTTTCTTACCGCAAACTATGCATTCGTGCCAGTGCTGCGTTCCGTCATGCGACCATAATTCGCTGTAGGAATGTGGTGCTGTTCTAACATACCCGCAAGTGTTGCAGATTTCATCACAGTCGTTATCGTAAACATGTTGATTAGATTTACATATATAATGCACCGTACCGCTTGGTCTATTTTCAAAATTGTTCCACTGTTCTGCTGTGCCAGTATAATAAATATCTTTTAAACTATTACAACCATCAAAGGCATCATATCCTATATGTGTTAAGCTATCAGGGATATATATAGTTTGCAAGTTTGTACATCTGCTAAATGCATTTTCGTCAAGATACTCCACACCATCTGATAAGAATATTGTTTGTAACCCTGTGCAAAGATGAAAAGAAGCAAAACCTATTTGTGCTACACTGCCTGGTATTGTTAAGTTTTGTAAACCATCACAATCACTAAAAGCACAGAAATCAATGTAAGTTACGCCATATGGAATGGTAATACTTTTTAAACCTATGCAACCACTAAAGGCATATTCACCTATTGTTGTAACGCTGCCATCGGTCGGTATAACGCTTGTTTTACATCCTGCAACAAGTAGTTTTTGAGCGGTTTTAATAATACAGTTACCGTTGCTATGGTAAACGGTATTATCAGTTGCAACAGTTATGCTTTGCAAATTGCTACAGTAATAAAAAGCGTATATATCTATTGATATTACGCTGGCAGGTATTGCTATGCTTTGTAAAGAATCGCATTCATAAAAGGCATCATTTATAGTTGTCACAGGATAGCCTTCAATTGTTGAGGGAATTGTAATATTTACAGGGTTATTTTTATAACCTGTTATTGTAACTTCGCCATTGTTTATGCTATACCTCAAATAGTCAACATCATCGGCAATGTCGCCAGCCAATACCTGAGTACTCATGCTAAGCATAATCGCTACACACAGTATTAAGCATATAAACTTTCTACATGTTTGGACCTTCAAACTTGTTCCTCCTTAAGGCCAAACCACTTTGAAATGGCTGTAGCCAAGTAATCTATTAAATCGCTGTAACTATTGAACCTCTGCACAACAGGGGTATTAAATTCTTGTAGTCTGTCATTTGCAGCTTTGCATTTTTTTACTATGTACGAATCCTGTTCTTGGTTTTGAACTATGATTTCCATTTTGTACGGTACAAATCCGAGCTCAAGTCCTGTAAAGACAATATAAGCATTTTCACTTTCGTTGTTCCAAGTGAAAATCGTAACAACTGCCTTAAACTGGCAACATTTAATAATTACTGATTCTGTTTTGCCGTTTGCGTAAAAATCTCCAAATTCATTTTCAACAATATAATTCGTCGAATTATTCTTAGGATCTTTCTCAACAGAAAAAGATTGCCGAGGAAAATCATCTTTCAGTTTTTCCAAAACACTATCAACAAGGTTATCTCTCAGCATCATTCTTTTATCCCCCCTGTTACCCTTCGGACTGATGCCATTCTTTATATACTTTAAGGGTGGCAGTATATCTCGATGAAATACTGTTATATTTATCAGACAACTTCTCATTCTCTACCAGCTGCCTTATTTCATGAAAATACATTTTCTTAAATCTATCCCTATCAACCTTTTTATCATTGTATTTGGCACAAGCTTCATCATAGGCATTTAATACATCCTCTGTAAGCGAGTCGTATATTCCTTGAAGAACTTTGTCATCTGGATTTTCAGCCAACTTAACCATAATCTCGCTTTGATGATATTTTACCTCAGAAATCATCGTTCGTATTTGAAGTTCCACATTGCCATATGCCATCTTTTTTCCATTGAAATATGTAAAGATTGCAGATGCCGCAGCTGCAATTGTGGCAACTGCTGATAAAATTGCTATAAAAAGCTCCATAGTACAATTCTCCATTTTATTTATTACCGTTTTCGATTTTTTGCTTTAACAGTTTCATAGCTTTAATCCAACTTGAATTATCAGATTCCTTAACTGCTCTTTTCCCGTCCGACGTATGTTCATATTGTATATATTCAAGCAGTTGCATTTTTTGTTGCTCGGAAATGGGTTGCCCGTTAACCTTTAATCCATTTATTCTTTTTGCAATCCCAGATATAGTAATTTCACTTTTATCGTCAAGCAATTCACGCCTGAATTTTTCTCCGTATTCCTGCAAATTCATAGATTAATCCCCTTATATATTTTGCTGCATAATGTTTATTATGCTGTTATGCCGAAAATTTTAATTACATGCCATTAAAAGTCAATTATTAATATACAATAGTATTTTTATTTTGTCAAGTAGGAATACTATAATAGTATTGTAATATTTGACGGAGGGATACTTATGCTTAACGATAATATTAAATCATTGCGGCTGGCGCGCGGTATAAATCAAGTCGAACTTGCAAAAGTACTGGGTGTTACAAAGCAAACCATTTCAAACTGGGAAAACAACAACATTCAGCCATCTATTGAAATGCTCGTATCGTTAGCAGATTATTTTGGCACCTCCACCGATTATTTACTTGGCAGAAACAAAATAAACATGGTAGATTTAGAGGGTCTTCCAAGCGATGTTCACCAACACTTAATTCAAATAATTAACGATATAAAAAAAGCAAGCACCCAGTAAGGTGCTTTTTTATTTCCCCTGCTATAAAATAAGGCTATATAACAAAAAACCGTCGCGAACTACACGTGTTCGCACGGTTACGTGGCGGACTTTTGTAGTTTGCGACGGCTGGTGCGTTATGAGAAAACCCCAGCCAAAAGGCTGGGGTTTTTGAATGGAGCATAGTCCATTCCGACGTGGTGCCGCTGACCGGACTTGAACCGGTACAGTATTGCTACCGAGGGATTTTAAGTCCCTTGTGTCTGCCTATTCCACCACAGCGGCATTTAACAGCTTAATGATTATAACACATACTTTTTTTAATTTCAACTATTATTTTACAGAAAAATAAATTGACAGATATTTGATGTTATTTTATAATAATTATGTATTAAGGAGTGAAAATATTATGGAAAAAGATTTAAAGTTACGGGATATAGATTTTAACAAATTCATTAAAATACTTGATCTTTGTAAAGGCGATGTATTTTTAGAAACCCCGGATGGAGATTCGCTTAATCTGCGTTCAAAGCTTAGCCAAATTGTCGGTATAGCAAACATTTTAAAAGGAGCAAGCGTTGCGGAAGCAACTCTTCGCTGCACAGATCCGGACGATGAAACAATGCTTTTCCGCTTTAATTTATACGGCGAGCTCCCCGAAGGAATTGAATAAAAAAACGCCTGAATAACTCAGGCGTTATATTTTTATACAGCAGGGATCATACTTAGAAGTATTCCGGCGGCAACAGCCGAACCGATAACTCCCGAAACATTAGGCCCCATAGCGTGCATTAAAAGATAATTGCCGGGGTCGCACTCTTGGCCGACTTTTTGCGACACCCTTGCCGCCATTGGAACAGCCGACACACCGGCAGAGCCGATAAGCGGATTAACCTTGCCCTTTGTAATAATATACATAAGTTTACCAAGCAAAACACCGCCGGCCGTACCAAAGGCAAAAGCTACAAGTCCCATTAAAATTATTTTTAATGTATCAAGATTTAAGAATGTAGCGGCACTTGTTGTGGCACCAACAGAAAGACCTAAGAATATTGTTATAATATTCATAAGCTCGTTTTGAGCTGTCTTGTTTATTCTTTCAACTACGCCGCTTTCACGCATTAAGTTACCAAGCATAAGCATGCCGATAAGCGGAGCCGCCGCAGGAAGAATTAAAGATACAACAATTGTTACCATTATTGGGAAAATGATTTTTTCGGTGCGAGATACTACCCTTGTTTGTTCCATTCTTACAAGGCGCTCTTTTTTGGTAGTAAGAGCGAGCATTATAGGCCTTTGAATAAACGGTATTAGCGCCATGTATGAATACGCTGCCACAGCTATTGCACCGAGTTTATTAGGTGCAAGCTTAGACGCTACAAGAATAGCTGTAGGGCCATCTGCGCCGCCGATAATACCAATAGCACCTGCAAGCTGAGGACTCATATTTAAAGCCAAAGCGCCTAAAAACGCAACGAATATGCCGAGCTGTGCTGCGGCACCAAGTAAGAACGATTTAGGATTGCTGATTAACGGACCAAAATCGGTCATACAGCCAATACCTAAAAAGATTAACGGTGGGAACAACCCCGCTTTAACGCCGATATAAAGGATGTCTAAAACGCCGCCCTTATGAAGAACGTCGCTATAGCTTATTACAAAATTCGGATCGGTGCTATACCATAATTCCGGATGGAACATACCGGCACCCGGCAGATTTGTTAAAAGCATACCAAAAGCTATAGGCAATAAAAGAAGCGGTTCGAATTTTTTGGCAATTGCCAAATAAATAAGAAAGCATGAAACAGCCAACATAATTAAATTTTTCCAACCGTCTCCCACAAACAACTGCATTAGTCCCGATTCGGAAAGAATACCGCTGATTGTATTCCATAAGCTATTAAAAACTTCCATTTTAAACCCTCCTTAAAAGAATGAACGCATATTTTCGACAACGCCGCTATGCTTCCATTCGGAGCGTTTAGCAATTGGCCGAATAGTTTTAATTACCGGTGTTTTATCACTGCCTTCATACATAGTGGCAACAGCGGCAGAAATTGCGGCTACAATTTCTTCGTCATTTTCCGCTTTTACTTCCGGCACCGCTACAAACGGTTTTATTGTTTCGGATTTCTTCTTTGACGGTTTGCCGTTAACTTTGTCCATTATTTTCCCGAAAACACTTATAATTATTACAAGCAAAATTAAAACAGAAAAAACAATGATAAGCCCGCAAACGGTTACGTCTAAAGCATAGTTTTGTCCGTGAACTACTAATGAAATCATTTTGTTCCTCCCTTAAACTTTTCGTACGCCGCCCTTAGTTCTACAGCCTTTTCTTCGGGTGCTGTAGGATTGCAGTGCGCCCAACATCCAGTCTCACTTGACGCGTTAAATTTTTGTTTGTCAGCACTTCGCATGGGCGGGAAAAACTCGATATGAAAATGAAATTCTTTAGAATAATCTTCGCAGTTTACCGGAGCATTATGCATGCACATCATATACGGAAACTTATAATCAAAAAGACTGTCAAACATCCCAACTGTATCGCGCAGAGCTTCCGCTAAACACTTACGGTCGGATGAATCAAGTTCAGAAATATAATTAATGTGTTTTTTAGACATGATATATACGCCGTATGGATACTCTGTAAAGAAGGGCAAAAAAACAACAAACGAGTCATTTTCAAAAATTATACGTCTGCCGTCTTTTTGTTCATAAGACAACATGTCACAATATAGGCATTTATCATTTTCGGCGTAATACTCTTTAGCGGATGCCGCTTCAAGCTCGATTTTTTTAGGCACTACAGAATAGCCGTAAATTTGACCGTGCGGATGCGGCATGGAAACGCCTACGAGCTCTCCCCTGTTTTCAAAAATGAAAACGTATTTGATTTTTTCATCTTTGCGCAAATCCTCAAATCTATCGCTCCAAAGATCAACCAGTTCTGTAATATGATCGACCGAAAGATCAGGTAGAGTTGCATGGTGATCGGGCGAATATAGAATAACTTCGCATTTGCCATATGCGGGTTTTACTTTAAAAAACTCGTTTGCAACATCATCCGGTTTTGGCGGATGTTGCGACAACGCCGGAAAATCATTATCATACTTATAAACCGTAAAATTTTCGGGTACTTTTTTAAACTCGGGACAAAACGGACAATAGTCTTTAGGCATATTTGGACGTGCCTGCCTGTTAGACGCAATCATTACCCAATCTTTAATAAGAGGATTATATCTTAACTCTGCCATAAATTATCCTTTCAACTGATATCCGCCAAACTGACGTATATTTAAAACGTAGCAGCTGTTCTCTCCGAATACTTTTTCGATATACTCTTTAAATCCATTAAGCATATCGTTTTTTACAAAGCACTGAATTGTGCCTGCAAAACCGCCGCCGTGTACACGCACGGCGCCTTTGTTTTTAAGATATCTCTCTGCAAGGCATATACAAAGTGATAAATTTTGCTCTTTAGGTGCAGAAGTTGCAAATACATTTTGCAAATATTTAAACGAAGAGTTCCCCGAAGCAGTTATTAAATTTAAAAATTCGGAAAAATCGCCGCTTTTAAGCGCATTTTTTTCAAGCTCTGCATTTTTATTGTCGTTATAAAAATGTATTGCTCTTACAATCGCGCGGCTTGAGCACTTATTTTTAACTTCAACTATGTTATTGAAGAAATCTTCTTCACTGATTTCGCGCAGATACTTTTTGCCGAAAACAGCCGAAACTTCTGCCATGTCGCGCGTTATTTCCGCATAGCTGTCCGTAAGATTGGCATGAGACCCTCCGGTGTTAATTATGCACAAGCTGTATCCATTGCCGGCAAGGTCAAAATCAATTTTTTCTACTACCGGATTTGCCGGATCGGCAAAATCGATCGCTGTAAAACCGCCAACAGACGATGCCATTTGATCTAATAAACCACTTGGTTTTCCGAAATAAATATTCTCGGCTTTTTGAGAAATTTGCGCAATTTCGACAGCAGAAACTTTGCCGTCATTAAAAAGATCGTTAATAATATTTCCAATAAGAACTTCAAATGCGGCTGAGGATGAAAGCCCCGAACCTTTTAACACGTTTGATGTAGTATATGCATTAAAACCGGATACGTTATACCCGCGCTCTTTAAAAAAGCTGCAAATACCTCTGCAAAGAGAAGCTGCGTGGCCTTCTTCTTCCTTTTTTGCGGCTAGATCGTTTAAATCAATCTCATCTAAGGGATAGCCTTCGGACTTAATTCTAACGACATTTTCGTCATTCAAACAAACAACAGCTATAGTGTCAAGATTAACACTGCCTGCAAGAACCTTCCCGTGCTGATGATCGGTATGATTCCCGCCTACTTCGGTTCTTCCGGGAGCCGAAAACAGGAAAACATCGCCTTTAGTATTAAAGCTGTCCGAGTATCCCGAAGCGGTCTTTTTAAAGCGGATTTTAGCTTCTTTGGTTTCGCCGTAAAGTTTTAAAAAATCGCCGTCAAAAAAGCCGTTATCTATGTTTTTAATTAATTCGTTAAAATTCATTATTTATTACCGCCGACCAGAGCAACAGTATCTCTTGCAATGACAAGCTCTTCGTTTGTAGAAATAGCATAAACAGCAACCTTGGAATCCGGCGTGGAAATCTTTATGTCTTTACCTTTAATTTTGTTGTGCGCCTTATTGAATTCTTTATCGAGCTTTACACCGAGATAATCAAAATAGTCGCAAACAAGCTCACGGGTAATATAGTTGTTTTCGCCGATACCACCGGTAAATACTATAGCGTCAAGTCCGTTCATAGCGGCGGCGTATCCGCCGATAAATTTTGCAATTTGGTAATGAAGTATATCAAGTGAAAGTTGTGCGCGTTTATGACCTGCGGCTGCAGCATCTGTAACATCACGGTTATCGTTTGATACACCGCTTATACCTAAAACTCCGCATTTTTTATTTAAATAGTCGGACATTTCGTTAGGTTTAAGCCCTTCTTTTTCGGCTATAAATGTAACAACAGAAGGATCCAGTGTTCCGCTTCTTGTTCCCATAATAATACCATCAAGCGGGGTTAAGCCCATAGAAGTATCTATAACTTTTCCATCTTTAATTGCAGTAATGGAAGATCCGTTACCAAGATGGCACGTTACGATTTTCATATCTTTTTTATCTTTATGCTCAAGCTCGGCTACTCTGTCGCTTACATAGCGGTGGCTGGTTCCATGAAAACCATAGCGACGTACGGCATACTTTTCATAGTATTCGTAAGGCACGCCGAAGATGTATGCTTTTTCGGGCATTGTTGAATGGAAAGCCGTATCGAATACAACTACCTGCGGAACTTTATCGCCAAGAGCTTTACGGCAAGCTTTAATTCCGAGCGCATGAGCCGCATTATGAAGCGGAGCGAGAGGAATTAGGCTTTCGATATCCTCGATTACCTTTTCGGTTACAAGGCAAGATTCCTTAAAAATAGAGCCGCCTTGAACTATTCTGTGGCCTACTGCCGCAATTTCAGACAAATCATCTAAAACTTTTGCTTCGCTTTTTGTCAGTGCATAAACCAAAGATTCAAACGCCTCAGCGTGGGTGGGCATCGGGATCTCTGCCGAATACTCCCTGCCGTCAGCCGATTTATGGCTTATCTTACCATCGGTTCCTATTCTTTCGCAGTTTCCTTTTGCAATCATAGTTTCGTTTGACATATCAAATAATTGATATTTCATGGACGAGCTGCCTGCATTTACTACTAATACTTTCATAACACTTCTCCCAAAAAAATATTGCACAAAATTTAACGTTAAGTTATAATACTTATAGATTACTCTCAATAAAACATTTTACCGTATTTTTAAGGTATTTTCAAGCCTTTTTTACAAAGATGGTGATTTTTTGAAAACCTTTGGTATAATTGCCGAATTCAACCCTTTTCACAACGGACATTATTATTTAATTGAACAGGCAAAAGCTTTAAATGCAACACACATTGCAGTTGCGTTAAGCTCTAATTTTGTACAGCGGGCAGATGCAGCAATAGTATCAAAGTTTACAAGGACTAAAATGGCGCTTGGATGTGGCGCAGATTTGGTTGCAGAGCTTCCTGTACCTTTTTCGATGGCCTCTGCCATGACCTTTTCAAAAGGTGCAATTGCAATATTAAAAAATTTTTGTGATGCATTAATTTTCGGCAGCGAGTGCAACGATATCAATAAGCTAAATGCCGTAGTACAATGCTTACAATCGGAAAATTACAACAAAATATTAAAAACATCTTTAAACAGCGGTAAAACCTTTGCGGCAATACGTGAAAGCGCAGTAAATTCAATAATCGGAAGCGATTCAAAAATACTTCAAAATCCCAACGATACACTTGCAGTAGAATATATGTTGGCCGCGGCGAAACAAAACGCACAAATTGAATTTATTCCCGTAAAAAGAGTGGGTGCCGAGCATGATTCACAAAATGCGACATCTAATATTTGCAGTTCATCTTTTATTAGAGCAAACTTAGATAAATGCCAAAACTTTATGCCAAAATCCGCTTACGAAATATTTATTAAAGAAATAAAAAGCGGAAATATTGCCGATATTAACGAACTAAACTTGGCTTTACTTGCAAATTTACGTCAAAAAACCGCCGAAGATTTTAAAAGTATTCCGGATATTAGCGAAGGCCTTGAAAACCGCATTGCCGCGGCTGCTGCAAATGCGACTACTTTAGATGAGTTTTATAGTATAGCAAAAACAAAAAGGTACACATTAGCAAGATTAAGGCGCATAGTGCTTTCAAGCTTTTTAAACATAAATAAGGAAGATTCTCTTTTGCCGCTGCCGTATATACGCCCGCTTGGTGCCAATACGCGTGGATTAGAAATCATTAAAAATGCAAAAGATAAAACTATCCCCATATTAACTTCACTAAAAGATGCTGAAAAAATTAGCGATAAAGCCAAAAGAATGGCGCAGTTAGAGGCTTTTTCTACCGATATTTACGGCCTTTGTTTAAAAAACAAGCATGCAGCAGCTGCTGATTACAAATATAAATTTTTAAAGGTGAAATAAATGATTACAAAAGAATTGATAAATTATAAGGATTTTGGAAATGCAGTTAAAATTTCTGACGGAATTACCGAAGTAATTGTTACTGTGGATATTGGTCCGAGAATTATTAGATATGGCTTTGTAGGCGGAGAAAACCTTTTAAACGACACCTATCATAAATCCGAAGAAAAGATGTCTGGAAAAACTTTCGATGAGTACTATTACAAAGGCGCTTATTGGTATAATTACGGCGGCCAAAGGCTGTGGTTTAGCCCTGAAAGCACACCGGGAAGCTATTATCCCGATAACGAAAAGGTTGAATACCGTTTTTTAGATACCGGGGCAGTCTTTACACCTTTACCGCAAATCAGCAATAATGTAGCATATAAAATTACGGTTGAATATGACGGACAAAAGGTTAAAGTTACAAGCACAATAAAAAACACAGCAAAAACTCCGCGGCGTTTTGCTGTTTGGGCTATTGCGGTATCGGCGCTAAACGGTATAGAAATAATCCCGTTTAATACAAAAGATACCGGGCTTCTACACAACCGCCAAATATCCGTTTGGCCATATACCGATCTTAGAGATGAAAGAATTTATTTTGGGCATAAATACGCCACAATAACACAAAAAAACATTAATAAACCTTTAAAACTTGGCTTTAATTTAAATAAACAACATGTTTTTTATGCATTAAACGGCACAGTAATGAAACATGAATATCCGGTTCGCGAAGGCGGTGTATACCCCGACAATAACGTTTCTTTTGAAACCTATTCTTGTAAGGATTTTACCGAAGTTGAAGCGCTTTCTGAACTTAAAGAAGTAAATCCTGACGAAAACCTGTCACTTGTGCAATATTGGTCATTATATAAAACCGATAAGGATTTTAATCAAAAAGACGACGATTCGATAGATGCGTTTATTAAAAGCTTAGAATAAAAATAAAACAAACCGTCCAAAATAAAGACAAATGATTTTGGAGGTTTGTTTTTATGTTGCGCGGAGTTAACAGATCTATTATTGAAATAAACGAAACCGATAACAGATATTTTGAAAAGGTAATAATGTTTTTAAAACCGGAATATGTCGATACTCCCCCATACCGATTAAAAATGGAGGCAGACAGCCTTATAGAAAAATACGGGCTTACGCACAAAAGCGAAGCCCGAAAAAAGCGCAAGAGACAGGTAATTATCAACAGATGCGTACTAACTGCTATAGCCGTTAGCATAATATCTGTAATACTATTTTTAATAAAAATTATTTTTTAAGGCGGGTATCCCGTCTTTTTATTTTATTCAATAATTAAAACTGTCAAAAAGATCTTGAAGGTCTTTGGAAAGTTCTTCTTCATCATCCGGAATTTCTTCAAACTGGCGATAGTTATTATAAGGATTGTCTGTATTTTGCTGTTCCTTAAAAAGATCGAGAAATTCAGACACTAAAACAATCAAGGTAACAGCGATAATAACCCAAAACCACCAGCGTTTATAAAGCGGTAAAGCCGCCTTATCCTCTTTTTTTGATTTAATAACTACAGCAGAGGACTCTATTGATACCGGGCTTCCGCAATTTATGCAAAACTTATCATTTTCTGACAATTCTTTTCCGCAATGCTTACAAAACATAAATACTATTCCCCTTTTGGTAAAATATCAAAGACAGCAATTTCCGGGCGGTTAAACAGTCTTATATCGTATGGATATGAACCAAGTCCCGACGATACGTAAAAATCAAATCCGTCAACACTGTACTTACCTTTATCATAAACAGCGCCACTGTAATTAAATGCAGGAAACCATGTGTTTTCATATATAACAGGCCCTATAAACGGCAATCTAACCTGACCGCCATGGGTATCGCCGACTATCGTTATGTCCGCACCAAAGCTTTTATATGCTTCAAAATTCAATATATGCGCCATAAGAATATTATAATGATTTGGATCGGGATTGTCAAATACATTATCTAAATTATAACTTTCGGGGAAATATACAGCACCTATGCCGTAAATATCTATTGTGTTATTATTAATTTCAATACTCTTTTTTTGGTCTGACAAAACATTAACGCCAACATTATTAAGCTCTTCAAGAAATTTCTCGCTGCCATCGTGCTCGCCACGCACAAAAAACACTTTATTCTTTTCACTAAGGCGCTTTAATAAAGAAACCGCAACATTCTGTCCGTTCACATCGTTTCTTGTAAACATATCCCCTGTAACACAAATAAAATCAGGTGAAATTTTAGATATTTTGTTTAAAAGTGTTTCATTATTATCTCCGAATACTTTGCCGTGCAAATCACAAAGCTGTACAAAGGTAATTTTGGATTTTACTTTATCACTCGTAATTTTTACCCTGTTTACGGCAATTGTATTGTTATTATAATACCAAAATATTATTATAAAAACTGAAACAATTATAAAAATTATTATTCTTTTCCGTTTAAAAAAAGATTCCATTTTTGCTCCGTTTATGTTAAAATATCATTACTATATTATATTGTTCCAATAATAACATAATTTACATTGTTTTTTCAAGGAGAAATATGCCCGAATTTATTTTGCAAAACAAAAACGACGCACCAAAAAAAGTACTCTGCGGCATGAGCGGCGGGGTGGATAGCTCTGTCGCAGCAAAGCTTTTGCTTGAAAACAATTACGATGTTTCCGGAGCAACGCTTAGACTTTATGACGGCGAGGATTATGAGCAAAAGTTAACAAAAACCTGTTGTTCTTTAAGCGATGTTGAAGATGCGCGGAGCGTTTGCTTAAGGCTTAATATAAGACACTATGTATTTAATTTTAAAGAGATTTTCGAGCAACAGGTAATTAACGATTTTTCACAAAAATATATTGACGGGCTTACTCCAAATCCTTGTATCGAATGTAACCGACACATAAAGTTTGACGCCATGTTAAAACGCGCGGATATTTTGGGTTTTGACTATATTGCCACAGGGCATTACGCCCGCATAGTAAAAAGCGGCGACAGATATTTAATTCAAAAACCCAAAGATGTAAATAAAGATCAAACCTATGTTTTATATATGTTGACAAGTGAACAGCTAAAAAGAATAGTTTTTCCTCTTGGCGATTTAACCAAAAGCGAAGTTCGGGAAATTGCAGAAAAAAACAACTTTTTAAATGCAAATAAGAAAGACAGCCAGGATATATGTTTTATCCCTGACGGTAAATATGCCGAGTTTTTAAAAAAAAGATGCGGCGATTTTCCTAGCGGTAATTTTGTTGATACTTCCGGTCAAGTTATCGGCAAGCATAACGGAATAATTAACTATACAATCGGCCAGAGAAAAGGCTTAAACGTCAGTTTTGGCAAGCCTATGTTTGTAACCAATAAAAACGCGGCAAATAATACCGTCGTTTTAGGCAACAGCGACGACCTTTTTTCAAAAAATGTAAAAATAAAAAACGCGGTGTTTTCCGCATTTGATAATCTTAATCAAAGTATTAAGGTTACAGCCAAATTAAGATATAGCGCCAAAGAGGCTTATGCTGTTCTGTCTAAAGACGAAAACGGCAATTACAACCTTGCATTTTCTGAGCCCCAGCGTGCTGTAACTCCCGGTCAATTTGCCGTAATCTATGATGGTGACATTTTGCTTGGCGGCGGCGAAATATATATTTAAAAACTTAATTGACAAAATCCGTGTTTTGATATATAATTAACAACAATCACGAGTATGCTCTTTCGCGCCGCGGTCGGCAAGAAAGCGACATTTGGAGCTTTATGCCGGGCACCGCAAGAGGGCGACCAAAGCGTTATTGTTACAATTTAATATTTCGGGATGTGGCTCAGTTTGGTAGAGCGCCTGCTTTGGGTGAGGTTGCGAGCACGTCCGGTGGACGAATAAGCGAGCATTACGAAGCGCCGCGGTCGGCAAGAAAGCGACATTTGGAGCTTTATGCCGGGCACCGCAAGAGGGCGACCAAAGCGTTATTGTTACAATTTAATATTTCGGGATGTGGCTCAGTTTGGTAGAGCGCCTGCTTTGGGTGAGGTTGCGAGCACGTCCGGTGGACGAATAAGCGAGCATTACGAAGCGCCGCGGTCGGCAAGAAAGCGACATTTGGAGCTTTATGCCGGGCACCGCAAGAGGGCGACCAAAGCGTTATTGTTACAATTTAATATTTCGGGATGTGGCTCAGTTTGGTAGAGCGCCTGCTTTGGGAGCAGGATGCCGCAGGTTCGAATCCTGTCATCCCGACCACAGGCAGGGCCTGACCCAATCCGGGTTAGGCTCTGTTGTTATCTAGAACCTCTACCCCGAAGCCGTTCACTTGCGTTATGAAAACTCCGACCACAATTGACGGGTTCGAACTTTTTATAATTAAAGAATGTTTCGGGCTTGTAATATGAATTGATTTTTATAATATTATTAGTTCTCCTGTTGAAAAATGTATGTTAATGTGATAAAATACTATATATAGTATTTGTTAGGAGGATGAATACATATGAAAAAATCTGTAAAAGTAAAGGCAATAAGCCTTGTGCTCAGCCTTGCACTTGTGCTCACTCTCATGACGGCAGTAAGCCTTATGGCACAAGCGCAAGAGTTAAACGTAGTTAAATCCGGTGAAATCAAGATGTTCTATCCTACCACCGACGGTTATAAGTTTGGTGATGGAACTATATTTTTGAGCGGATCGAAAATCCAAGCGTCATCCGGAGGTCTGGCGATGCATGTATACATCGACAATGAGCTGGTATATGAAAGTCCCAATTCTTCGTCTTATACTTTTGAGCAGGATTGCCAGAGTAATAGTCAGGTTGTTTATTATAGTCCTTATGTCCCGGGACCTAACGGCGAATCGGGATGTGTTATTTATTTTGATTCGTACACCGATCCGACAAAAAAAGCTGTTATAAAAACCGACTTTATGGCTTGGGGCAGCGATTTCATCAACTTAGAAGGAATTAAAGGCCAGGAATATATAATCGTCCCCAAGGGCACGGAAATTACCGAAAAAGACTGGGAAAACTCTGTTTTACCCGATCCGGCGTGCGATGATTGTGTTAATTTTGACAATCTTGAACCCGCTACCGAGTATGATATCTATACCCGCGTTGCTGCAACCCAAACAGACAAAGCGGGCGAACCGGCCAAAATCACCCTTAATACTGATATCGATAGCATTGCTTCTTATTATGAAAACACAATTGTAGGCTCAACCGTTGAAATAGAGCCCGACCCCGATAAAGATAGCTTTACCTATAAATGGTATCAAAACGAAGAATCAGAGGATAACGAAGGAAGAGTTATTCATAACCTTACCGAAATCCCCGGTGAAACCGGTAAGACCTACACCTTCAGAAGCGAAGATATAGGCAAATATATCACTGTTAAAATCTTTCTTGGTGATATAGAACTCGACGACTGGACAACTATGGATCCCGTAATTGCCGGTGCTACCGTTTACTTTGAAAGCAATGGCGGAAGTGATGTTGAAACAATAACCGGTGTTAAGTCAGGCACTAAGATAACCAAGCCCGAAGACCCCGAAAAAGAAGGCTTTGTATTCGCAGGTTGGTTCTGGGAAGAAGAGTTTGAAACCGAGTTTGATTTCGATAACGATACCATCACCTGGAACGAAACCACCCTTTATGCAAAATGGGAGCCTGTTTCCTATAATATAATCTCTGTTAAAGGCCTTTCGGGCAAAGCAGAGAAAGAATGGACAAAGGGCGGCAAAGCAGGTGTTGTAATCACCGTTAAGAACAACGGCGAAGAAGATAGCTTTGACCACTTTGTAGGCGTAAAACTTGACGGCGTAGAACTTGTTAAAGACGTGGACTACACGGTGGAAAAAGGCAGCACCATTGTTACCTTGAAACCCGAAACGCTTGAGAAATTATCTGTTGGCGATCACACCGTTACCGTTCTCTTCGATAACGGCGAGGTCAATACCACCCTCACCGTTCTTGCGGCAAGAGGCGGAAACGCTACCTTACCTAATACCGGCGATAACAGCCACATTGGGCTTTGGCTCGCGCTGATGATGCTCTCTTTAATTGGAATTGCGGTAACACTTATTTTCGGCAAAAAGAAAAGAGTATATAACAGATAGCAAAAACGCAATATAACGCATATCGCGGCGAAGCAGAATACTTCGCCGCGATTTTTCTTTCTAAACATTTTTTATACTAAACCCAAACAAAAACGGCACTTGATTTAAGTGCCGCAAATTTTAATATTTTCTCCAAACCATTTTATCGACAATTCCGGTATACGATTGAATAATTTTTACAACTTTGGTTGAAACATTTTCATCTGTATAATCAGGTACCGGTATACCGTTAGCACCGCATTTATTCAATTCTACTGCAGTATCTACCGCTTGTAAAAGAGATTTTTCATCTATTCCCGCAAGTACGAAACAAGCTTTGTCTAAAGCCTCAGGTCTTTCTGTGGAGGTTCTTATGCAGACCGCCGGAAACGGGTGTCCTATGCTTGTAAAGAAGCTTGATTCCTCAGGCAACGTTCCACTGTCAGAAACCACCGCAAAAGCGTTCATTTGCAAGCAATTGTAATCATGAAAGCCTAATGGCTCGTGCTTAATTACCCTTTTATCAAGTTTAAACCCGCTGACCTCTAAGCGTTTTTTAGAACGCGGGTGGCAGGAATATAGAACAGGCATATCATATTTTTCAGCCATTTTATTAATGGCATTAAATAAGCTGTTAAAGTTTTTTTCTGTATCGATATTTTCTTCTCGGTGTGCAGAAAGCAAAATATACCGGCCTTTTTCTAACCCTAAGCGTTTATGAATATCGGAGTTTTCAATTTCGGAAAGGTTTTTGTGAAGCACTTCCGCCATAGGAGAACCTGTAACATATGTGCGTTCTTTGGGAAGCCCGCAATCTGCAAGATATCTTCTTGCATGCTCGCTGTAGGCTAAATTAACATCGGAAATAATATCAACGATTCTTCTGTTGGTTTCTTCCGGCAAACATTCGTCCTTGCAGCGGTTTCCGGCTTCCATATGGAAAATAGGTATATGAAGGCGTTTTGCCGGAATTGCAGAAAGGCAGGAGTTAGTATCGCCCAAAATAAGCATGGCATCCGGCTTTATTTCTGACATCAGTTTATAAGAACAATCAATAATATTACCTATAGTACTTCCAAGATCGTCCCCTACGGCATTCATATAAACGTCAGGGTCATTTAGCTTTAAGTCCTTAAAAAATACGCCGTTTAAAGTATAATCGTAGTTTTGACCGGTATGAGCTAAAATACAGTCAAAATATTCTCTGCATTTATTTATTACCGCGGCCAGTCTTATTATTTCAGGACGGGTTCCCACAATTATTAAGAGTTTTAGTTTGCCATTATTTTTAAAACTTACATTAGAATAATCGTGAATTATTTTTTCCATATTTTTTCTCCTTTTACAAGAGTGTTTATTCCCTTAACAACCGGATGAACAACTACTGCCAACAAAACGGTACCAATAATCATCACTATTATATACAGCAATTCGTTTACCGGTTTTAAACCTGCACATATATTGAACACGACCGACTGAAATGCGTAAATTTCTAAAAAATACTTTCCCAAAAACCGCGTTACGGCAAATGTAATTCTAACTTTTTGGATTAATAAAACTATGATTAAACAAAATGCAGACGACGATATTACGTACAAAACAAACTGAACAATAAAAAGAAGCGGAATCTTTGCAAACGGGATGAAATTCAAGCAAAAAAGCGCCAAAAGCGAAAGCACTAAAAACCAATAATGTTTACTGTTCTTTAAAAAGTCTGCTATTTTATCTTCATAATGACAAAAAAGCATTCCTAAAGCTACCGGTAAAGTAAACTGCCTATTAATTTGCCTTATATTTAAAATTTGACAAACAACCGAAAAAACCACAATAAGTGCAGTAAATGTTAAAAATGCGGCTTTTCTGTTTTTTATAAACCTAAAGGTTAAATAGAACAACAGATATACAACAAAAATGTCTTGAAAAAACCATCCAAAGCCTATTAAGGAGCTTCCGACTGTTAAAGTTGTAAGTATTTTCCATAAATCAAAACCGCCGTGCTTAATTAAGTTTAAAAGAATATATACAAGCATAAAGAAAATAACTTGGCAATAAAAAGGCAGCAGTCGTTTTTTGGGGAAATTTGAAATATAATCCGGTTTTTGTCTAAGCGAAGTATAAAGCCCGTAACCGGTTAAAAAGAAAAACAAAGCTATTCCTAAAAATCCCAAATAATGCATTACAATCGATATGATGGTTCCGTTATCAATCGTTGTTAACTGAAATATATGGTGAATGAGTATGGAAATTGCAAAAATGCCCTTAAGGCAATTACTTTGATCAATAGTAATAAGTTGCTTTGATTCCATGTTATTATACCTTTTCAAAGAATGTATCCGGAGCTTTCGGGTCAAAACATTCATTTGCCCACATTAAAGTAATCAAATCCTCATCTTTAGATAAATTCTTAATATTATGAGTGTACCCCGGAAGCATATGAACAGCCTGGATTCTATCGCCTGAAACGTCAAAGCTAATAATTTCATCAGAACCTATTTTACGCTGTTCAATTAAAGCATGGCCTTTAACCACTATAAAGAATTCCCATTTTGTATTGTGCCAGTGCTCACCTTTTGTAATGCCCGGTTTTGAGATGTTTACAGATATTTGCCCGCAATTGTTTGTTTTTAAAAGTTCTGTAAACGATCCTCTTTCGTCAACATTCATTTTAAGGTCAAATGCGGTTTTTTCATACGGCAAATACGAAAGAAAAGTTGAGTAAAGCTTTTTTTCAAAGCTGCCGTATGGGATTTCCGGCATAATAAGAGTTTTGCGCTGATCCTCAAATTGATGCAAAAGTTCTACAATTCTGCCTAGCGTAACCTTGTGAGAATGCATAGCAGCGCAAAATCTTCCGTCTTTGCAAAAAACAGTATCAACGCCGTTAAACTCGCAATGATGTTCCTTGTTTTCAAGTGCGTCAAGCATTTCATCAACAAGATCATCAATATATAAAAGCTCAAGCTCGAAATTCGGGTCATTTACCGTTATCGGCAAATCGTTAGCTATGTTATTGCAAAAAGTTGCAACTGCACTATTATAATTAGGTCTGCACCATTTGCCGAAAAGATTTGGAAATCTGTATATTAAAACTTTAGCGCCGGTTTTTTTAGAATACTCAAAAAACAGGTCTTCGCCCGCTTTTTTGCTTTTGCCGTATTCTCCATCGGCATATCTGCCTATAAGAGTAGCCTGAATAGAAGAAGAAAGCATAACCGGACAACAGTTGTTGTATTTTTGCAATGTGTTTAAAAGCGTGCTTGCAAAACCAAAGTTGCCTTTTAAAAACTCTTTTTCGTCTTTTGGCCTATTTACGCCTGCAAGATTAAACACAAAATCCGCGTTTTTCGCGGCAAATTCAAGTTCATTAAGCGTTGAATCTATATCATAGGTGTAAATATCGTCAATTACAAGATTTGGACGGGTTTTATTCCGTCCATCTTTTATAGTTTTAAGTGATTCTACTAAATTTTTGCCAACAAAACCTTTAGCACCCGTCACTAAAATATTCATTGTTTATCCTCTATTTTTGCGAGTTCGTCTTTTATATACTGCAAGGACAGTATTTTTTCTTTAACTTCCTCAACAGATAAATGCTTCGTGTTATTAGAATCGAACTCGTGGAGGGTACTTCTTGCGGTATCCCCTTTGCTGAAATATTTATCATAATTAAGATCGCGCTTATCGGAGGGTACTCTGTAAAAATTGCCCATATCTATTGCATGTGCGCACTCCTCGTTTGTAAGAAGAGTTTCATACATTTTTTCGCCGTGGCGTATACCAATAGTTTTAATTTCGCTTTTATGCTCTTTATCAAAAATCTCAAGCACAGCTTCCGCCTGTGTTTTAATTGTACATGCAGGTGCTTTTTGAACAAGAATATCACCGGAAACACCGTTTTCGAACGCATAAAGCACAAGATCAACCGCTTCGTCTAAAGACATAATAAATCTTGTCATCGAAGGATCGGTTATTGTAATTGGGTTGCCGTGTTTGATTTGATCTATCCAAAGAGGAATTACACTGCCGCGAGAGCACATAACGTTACCGTAACGTGTACAACAAATCTTTGTTTTTTCGGGGGAAACCATTCTTGATTTTGCAATAATTACTTTTTCCATCATAGATTTGCTGGTACCCATGGCGTTTACAGGATAGGCGGCTTTATCGGTTGAAAGGCATATAACGGTTTTAACGCCTTCCTCTATTGCCGCAGTTAAAAGATTATCTGTACCGAGAACATTGGTTTTTACTGCTTCCATTGGGAAAAACTCACACGAGGGCACCTGTTTTAGCGCGGCCGCGTGGAAAATATAGTCAACGCCGTGAATTGCGTTTTTAATAGATGAAATATCTCTTACGTCACCGATAAAAAATTTAATCTTTTCGGCATAATCCGGCATTTTAGACTGAAATTCATGACGCATATCGTCCTGCTTTTTTTCGTCTCTAGAAAAAATTCTTATTTCAGCTATATCGGTATTTAAAAATCTATTTAGTACTGCATTTCCAAAAGAACCCGTGCCGCCGGTTATCATTATAGTCTTTCCATCAAAAACTGACATGACAATTCTCCTCAAAAAATTTTTTCTTATAGATTATATAATATAATCAATTAAATGTCAATAAATGAAAAGCCCGGAAAAATTTTTCCGGGCTTAATTGCGCATATATCTGAGCTTTGATTTTAGCAGACTAATTTTGCGCTTTGCTTAAATTACTGTGCCTCAACAAAGACAATATTTTCAATATCAAGTAAACTGTTTATGCCAAATTCTATATCTTTTTCGACCAAAATATTTATACCGATATGGTCGCTGTTGCCGCTCTTAGGGGGAACTATTTGGTGCGTAAAATCAACATGTATTCTGCTTGCTATGTCATCAATTATTTTGTTTGCCTTATACATATCATCAATTTCAATATATATAAGCTCTGTGTTTTTCTTTAACTTTTTAAATTTAGCAAGCAAAACAATAGAAATAAGGCAAAATGCCGCTACAATAATAGCGCCTTCGTAAAAACCATAGCCTATGGCAATACCGATAACGCCGGTTGCCCAAACGCCGGCAGCCGTAGTAAGGCCGGTAATAACAGTATTATTCTTAAGTATTATCATACCAGCGCCCAAAAAGCCTATGCCAGATACTACCTGCGCCGGAATACGAAAAACATCACCGTTATTTAAAAGAACATTGGCTACGTACATGCTTGTCATAGAAGTTAGCGCCGCTCCAAGGCAAACCAGAATATGCGTACGCATTCCGGCCGCACGGCCATGACGTGCCCTTTCACTACCGATTAAACTGCCTATCAGTACCGCAAGAAACGCACGAACCAAAACTTTTAACCAAATCATGTTTTTCTCCTTTATATAGTTTTTAGGCTACTATAAATAATTTATTTAAATGTTTTTATAATTATAACATTTAACGGCACTTTTTGCAATTAAAAAAACGGCGACCATGAGGCCGCCGATAATTAATATAAAAAATAATCTTCGATATCTGCTAAAACGCCTTTTCTTGTATATGCATCGACTATTTCGAACGGTTTATTATCAATGCTATGCAAATTACACCTTTGAGCGATATCAATATGCTTGTAAGAAACCGTAAGCTCAAACGGTTCTTTAATTTTATATTCTTTCATACTGTCTATTTGTGCGACAGCCTCGCATACTTTTTTATATATTTCCTCCACAACAGCAGCAGGATGGCGGCTTAAACAGCTGTTCCATGCAAGAGATTCTTTAGTTACAACGGTTTTTGCCCAAGGAAAGCTTTTTATGCTTTGTGAAATACAAATATCATCCGACGCTACAAATAAGGTTTTTACTCCGCGTTTACCGGCAATAGCCGCGTCAAACTGAAGCTCGCCCACAGGTTCACCGTTAATTAAATGTGAAGCATTGGCCGACGAAGAAAAAACATGGGATAACGTAGCTTTTTCAGTATCATACGCATGATAACCGATAAACAAGACTCCGTCAAAGCTGCTGTCCACCCCGGGAAATCTTATGCGACTTCCGGCACCTATAGCGAACTTACAGCGCTTGTCGAAAGCATCATAATCAAGATTTACACCGGTTCCGTGGCTATCCCAAATTATAACCTCACAAGCGCCGCAATCGAATAATGCCCGTGCTGCAGCATCCGCCTCGCGCGTGGCTTGCTTTGCGGCAAAAGAATAACTAACCGATTCGCAAGATAACCCTTTTCCGCCGCTGCCCGACACACAGGCTACACCTTCAAGGTCAACGCTGATACAGAATTTACCACCCATTTTAACACCTCTAAATTTATATTCCATACTAAACATATCATATAAAAATCACAATAGCAATACTAAAAAAGTTACAATAGATGTATTCTTGTTACTAAAGGCTTTTCCTCTGAGTTTGCTCTAACATACTACAAATGCTCTGCTGTTCTTCGATAATCTTTTCAGAAACTTCTAATAATCGGTTTTCAACGTGAGGTGATCTTAACATTATGTAATCAATAGAAACACCATAATAATCGGCTAACAATTCTAAGCTTTTGGCATTAGGAAAAGTTTTATCAGATTCCCACGAAAACTGTGTGTTAGTTCCTATTCCGGTTTCTTTTTGGAATTGCTGTCTGGAAATTCCTTTTTGTTTTCTTAATTCTTTAATCCGCTGACCGATTGTCATTTGAGCACCTCGTAAATTATTCCTTTGTTATTTTTATTATAATCCAAATTATAAAAATTTCAAGATTTTTCACAAATTTTTTTAATTTTTTTAAACAATCGTCTTATTACCAGTTTTTAAGTGCCGCACGTGTTTTTTTACCTATGATGCCATCGACCGTTAACCCGCGTGATTTTTGGAATTTTTTGGTTGCCGAAACAAATTTAGGCCCGGCAATTCCGTCCACCTTACCGCAGTTGTATCCGCAAAAATTTAACATCCATTGGCACCAACGCACATTGTTGCCTCTATCCCCTTTTCTTACCGAAACTTTGGGCTCGCTATACGGGCAAGTACCTCCAAATGTAGTAACCGGAGTTTGTTTTGATGTTTTCCAAAAAAACTTTTTCGTTCTTGTATCTACATGCACGTAATTACTGTAAAGCCCTATACCCTTCATCCCTATAAATTCAGCGTATTTTGCAACTGTTTCGGGTTTTACGTCTTTTACCCTTATATCTGCCGCCATACCGTTTAAATGCTTGCTGCCGCCGGAACCGCCTACATCTTTATTGTGCTTTGTACAGCGGTACCCGCTATTAATATAAACCGGTCTTCTAAAATGGTTGCGTATGCGTTCCAAATCATCTATCAGTTCTGTGTCGACTTTCGTGGTACTGCAGCAACCGTCTCCCTTGCAGTCAAATTCGGTAGATTTAAAATGGTCAGAAATTTGTGTGGCTTTGCCCTTTTTGTAGCTTTTAATCATACTTAAGCATTTCGCGAATATCCAAACCCGATTTTTGCGGGCAAATTTCGCCCCTCCTTCGTTAAAATACTCGAAAATCCAACAAGATTTCCTGTGCTTTTGCCGTTCATAGCGCTAAAATTAGCTTTCCGATAAATTCTGCGACCTAAAACGCATATGCTTTAGGCGTGTGCGGTTTTTCGCGCTATGCTTATCACGGCTTTTAACATAAAACTTGTATTAATTTTATATGATTTTATTTTTAAATCCATTACAAGTAAAGTATTGACAAACCGGTATAACAATGATATAATACCTATAAAACTTATAGGTTTTGTAAAAAATAAAAAGCGCCCGAAGGCGCCGCATAAAAATTTTAAATAATATAGTTAAAAGTTTCTTTTTCGCGATTTTTATCAATAATATCTTGCAAGGTAATACTGTCCAGGTACTCATTTATCACTTTAGATAATCCCCGCCAAACAGGAAGCGTCGCACATGTTGCGCTGCGTTCACATTCACATGGGTTCTGATCAACACAGTCAACCGGAGAAAGCGAGCCTTCCGTAAGCCTCAAAATCTCACCTACAGTACATTTTTCAGGAGATCGTGCAAGCATATAACCTCCCTGTGAGCCGCGGTTTGCACGAAGAAGATCCGACTGATTAAAAATAGGTATAATTTGTTCAAGATATTTTTTAGATATGTTTTGGCGTTCTGCAATGTCTTTTAACGATACATATCCGCCGTTTTGATGCTCAGCAAGGTCAATAAACATTCGCAGAGCATATCGTCCTTTAGTTGAAACTCGCATTTTTCACCTCAAATACTTTATATACTAATAATACCATATATTTAGTAGGATTACAAGCATGTAAAAAAGGATTAAAAAATACCTTGGCGTGCAGTAATAGTTTTAATCTATATCCAAATATTAAATTTACATATTGGACAAATAAAAATTTCGGCGTTAAAATTAACGCAACGAAGCAAAAGGAGAACAAAAATGAGCAATTACAAATTTGAAACACTTCAACTTCATGTAGGACAGGAACAGGCAGATCCTGCAAGCGACGCCAGAGCCGTTCCGATATATCAAACGACTTCATACGTTTTTCATAACAGCGCCCATGCAGCGGCACGTTTTGGACTTGCAGATGCCGGCAACATTTACGGACGACTAACAAATGCCACTCAAGACGTACTTGAAAAACGCGTTGCCGCACTTGAAAACGGCGTTGCAGCACTGGCTGTAGCCTCCGGAGCTTCGGCAATAACATACGCTATAGAAGCGCTGGCTCAAAAAGGCGACCACATTGTAGCCCAAAAAACTATTTACGGAGGCAGTTTTAACCTTTTATCGCATACCCTGCCACAATTTGGTGTTGACACAACTTTCGTTGATATCCACAATCTAAAAGAAGTTGCAGACGCTATAAAAACAAACACAAAGGCTATTTTTATTGAAACACTCGGCAATCCCAGCAGCGATATACCCGATATAGACGCTGTAGCTGAAATAGCCCATAAAAACGGCATTCCGTTAGTGGTTGACAATACCTTCGGAACACCGTATCTTATCCGCCCAATAGAGCACGGAGCAGATATAGTTGTACACTCGGCAACAAAATTTCTCGGCGGACACGGAACAACACTCGGCGGTATAATTGTGGACAGCGGAAAATTTAGCTGGTCCCCCGAAAAATACCCGGGAATTGCCGCTCCAAACCCCAGCTATCACGGAGTATCCTTTGCCGAAGCGGCAGGCCCGGCAGCATTTGTAACATATATTCGCGCTATTTTGCTTCGCGATACGGGCGCCGCAATATCTCCGTTTAACGCTTTCCTTCTTTTGCAAGGAATTGAAACCCTTTCTTTAAGACTTGAGCGACACGCCGAAAACACCAAAAAGGTAGTCGAATATCTTGCAAACAATCCGCTTGTAGAAAAAATCAATCACCCGTCGCTTAAATCACATCCTCAAAATGACCTTTACAAAAAGTATTTTCCAAACGGCGGCGGTTCGATATTCACTTTTGATATTAAAGGCGGTCAAAAAGAAGCTCATGCATTTATAGACGCACTCGAAATTTTTAGCCTGCTTGCCAATGTTGCCGATGTAAAATCCCTTGTTATTCACCCGGCTACAACTACACACTCACAGTTATCGGCCGAAGAACTTAACGATCAGGACATACATCCAAACACCATCCGCTTATCTATTGGTACCGAGCATATCGACGATATAATCGCAGACCTTGAAAAAGGCTTTGCCGCAATTAAATAATACTGTAAATTCGTACACTTTTATATTTAAAAACCTGAAAGCCGCTTAAATAGCGGCTTTCATTTTTTGTGGTGGAGCATCAAACGTCAAATCCGAACCCCTTACAGAGTTCGGATTTAACTTCATTGGTGGAGGCGAGGAGAATCGAACTCCTGTCCAAAAATCAATTCACTGGGTTTTCTCCGGGTGCAGTCAGTTTGAAGGCTTTACAAAAAATGCCAAGCTAACAAAATAATTTTTTGTGCATCCCGATAATTTCTGATAAAGCGTTGGGAACCGTTTTATTCAGATTAACCGCTAAAATGACGCCCGCGCAAAGCCGCGGTACTCTTTGGTTGGACGGCAGCCTAATTAGGCTGCTAAGGCAACTTTATTGTTGTCGTTTATTATTTAAATTGCGGCTTTTAAGTGTTTCCGCTACACTACCCGCTTGCCCAGTTTCATAATCCCTGTCGAAACCTTTACGCCCCCGATTTAATGATTTTTTAAAGTGCGCTCTATTGTACGCTCTGCAGCTTTTTTTGCAGCTGTTTCGCGTTTGTCGTACAGTTTTTTACCTTTGCACAGCCCTAGCTGAACTTTAACAATACTGCCTTTAAAATAAAGTGACAAAGGAATTAAAGTAAGGCCATCCTGTTTTACATATCCAAACAGTCTTAATATTTCGCGTTTATGCATAAGCAGTTTGCGCACTCTTAAAGGGTCTTTGTTAAATATATTTCCCTGCTCATACGGCGAAATATGCATACCTTTAATAAAAAGCTCGCCTTTATCTATAGAAGCCCAACTGTCTTTTAAATTACACCCGCCGTTACGAATGGATTTAATTTCGGTGCCGGTAAGTTCGATGCCGGCTTCAAAGCTTTCCGTGACAAAATAGTCGTGAAAAGCTTTTTTATTGGTAGTAATAGTTTTTAATTCATCAGCCATTTTGTCACCCCTTAAGCATAACAATTATAATATGTTACTCGAAAATCTTCAAGTCCTCGGTTAATATTGCCTTTCTCAGTATTGAATAATTTAGGTTTTTATCGCCTAAAAAAGCTACACAAAATAACGTAGGGTTTATATTAATCTCGTTGCCTGCAGGCAAAATAATATCTAAACCGGTGCCCATTATCTCGTATTTTTTTATTAGCGGCAAAATATCAATTGTTGAAATTTTGCCCTTTTTGCCTTTTTTTTCAACAACAATTGAAGGTCCGTTTAAAAAGACCAACAGGTCTTTTGACACATCTTTATTAAAATCTATAAAATATTCAGCAAAGCGGCAATCTTTAGCGGCAAAAACAGGAGATGTAACTTTTAATATTTTAATGCCATCGGGCATTACGGCATTTAGTCTTGCAAAAATTTCATCGAAAGATATTTCTTCCGTAACTTTAAAATCGACTATCTCCCACGTACTCTCAAATCCAAGCGGCAAAGGTAAAATAAAATTCAGATAAGGATGTTTATTAAAACCCTCGGTATAATAAACAGGTATTTCGGATTTTCTAAGCATTCTTGTAAAAAAGCGTGTTGTATCTAGGTGAGAAATAAACCTCATTCGTCCTGTTTTTGTATAGAACACTCTAACATTGGTCATTATTCTCCCCTCTTTCTTTCGCAGATACCGCAACCGTATCGCGCTGCACCGCAACCGCTGCATTTTTCCTTACAGTTTGGAGTGGTGTCGTTATGCAATGCCTTGTTATATTCATTGACAAAAAAGCTTTTATTTACGCCAATATCTATATGATCCCACGGGAAAACCTCGTCAAACGAGCGCTCGCGAAGAGCATAAAAATCCATGTCAAGATTGTTTTTAATAAACGCATTAAGCCAAATGTTAATATCAAAATGCTCGCTCCAGCTATCCATTTTGGCGCCGTGTTTAAAGGCATATTCAATAACCGAGGAAAGACGGCGGTCGCCTTTTGCAAAAACAGCTTCTAAAAGCGAGGTTGTGCTATCGTGATAATTTACTTTTACTTTTTTTGACGTAACCGAATTTAAAAGAAGACGCTGTTTGCGTTTTAGGGTTTCTTCGTCGTTTTGAGCCGCAAATTCAAAGGGTGTAAAGGGTTTTGGAATAAAACAAGCAACACTAATTGTAATTTGAGGCGCCTTTCCTCGCGGTCTATTTGGCAAAGAGTAAAACAGATCGACGATTTTTTCCGCAAGTTTGGCTATTCCTATAATATCTTCATCGGTTTCGGTTGGAAGTCCAAGCATAAAATAAAGTTTTACATTAGTATATCCACCCAAAAATGCCCTTTTGCAAGCCGAAAAAATGTCTTCTTCTGTTATGTTTTTGTTTATAGCGTCGCGAAGCCTTTGAGTGCCCGCTTCGGGAGCAAATGTCAGGCCTGTTTTGCGCATCAGTTTAATTTCTTCTAGCAGCTCGTCCGAAAAATTGTCAATCCTAAGAGATGGCAATGAAAGGCTTAATTTTTTTTCATCGGTAAATTTTACAAGCTTAGGTAAAAGATCGTTTATTTCGCTATAGTCAGACGTACTTAAAGACAATAGCGACATTTCTTCATATCCTGTATTACTGCACAGTGTTTCGGATTGTTTTATTATGGTGTCCGGGGCTTTTTCTCTTACAGGGCGGTAAATAAAGCCTGCCTGACAAAAACGGCAGCCTCTTATACAGCCTCTGAATATTTCCTCCACAGCGCGGTCGTGAACAATTTCGGAAAACGGCAATACAAAGTTTTCGGGATAATGCGATGTATCTAAATCCTTAATTATTCTGCGGCGTACCGGTAGTGGCGCGCCGTATTTTGGTGTGATTGAATTTATTGTGCCGTCTGACTTATATTCAACATCATAAAGGCTTGGCACATAAACACCGTCAATTTTTGAAGCCTCGATTAAAAAGGCTTTTTTATCCCCGCATGATTTATATTTTTCGTAAAGCCGCGTCACTTCAAGAATTACTTCTTCGCCTTCGCCGATCATAAATAGGTCTATAAAATCCGCCATAGGTTCAGGGTTGCAAGCGCAAGGGCCTCCTGCTACAACAAGAGGCGAATACTCGGTTCTTTCACAGCTTTTGAAAGGAATACCGGCAAGATCCAGCATATTTAAAACAGTAGTATAACACAGCTCGTACATTAAAGAAAAGCCGATAATATCAAAACAAGCCAGCGAATCTCTGCTTTCAAGTGCAAAAAGCGGAATATTGTTTTCACGTAGCACCTGTTCAAAATCGTCTGCCGGTGCAAAACATCGCTCGCACCAAATATCTTTATCATTATTAAGCGCTGAATACAGAATTTTCATCCCGAGGTGCGACATCCCGATTTCATAAGTATCCGGAAAGCAAAAAGCAAATCTGGTTTTATATGTATCTTTAAAGACACTACCAAGCTCACCGCCGGCATATCTGCCCGGTTTTTGCACCTTTAAAAAAAATTCTTCTATGTTGCGGTTATCCATTTTTTAAATTCCTTTTTTCATGACAGCCATTATAAAAAGATATATACCAAATATCGTGATTGACGGATTGTGCATATTAATTAAAACGAAGCATCCGGCAAAACAAATAAGAAAAGCAATTATTATGCTTAAAACACTTAAAATTAATTCTGATTTGTTTTTACTTAAAAAATGCGACAAAACTGCATATGCCACATCGCCGCCGTCAAGTCCATAAGATGGAAGCATATTGACAAAGCCTAAAGCAAGCATAATTGCCGCCGTTTTTATAAATACTTCATCTTTAAAAACTTTATATATTAAATAAAAAATAATAAAAAACAAAAAATTTGCGGCAGGTCCCATTAAAGCTATAAATGCCTCGTCTTTAAGGCTTTTTAGTACATATCCCGATATTTCAAGGCTTGCAATTTTAAAAACGATTTGTTTCGGTGCGGTGCCAACAAAACGCATAGCGACGATGTGCCCTAATTCGTGCAATAAACAAGCGGCTAAAAGCGGCAAAAAAATGCCGGATTTATCTATAAATAACAGCAAAACAATTATTGCCGCAAAAGGAAAGGTTAAAATAAGCTTTGTGCCGAGTATTTTTATCTTCATTTAACGTTTATGTACTCGTTGGGATTAACCTTTTCGCCGTTTAGTATCACCTCAAAATGAAGGTGCGGTCCGGTCGATCGGCCGGTTGAACCCACCTTAGCTATAACATCGCCTTTTTTAACGGTATCGCCTTTTTTTACAAGCAATTTACTGCAATGAGCATAAACCGTACTTAAATTCTCACTGTGTTTTATTTTTACGTAATTTCCGTAAGAAGAATCATTTCCGGCGGCTATAACCGTTCCGCTAAGCGACGCATAAATATCGTTGCCTTCATCAGCCGCAAGATCCACACCGCGATGCATTGCGTCGTTTCCTGTAAACGGGTCCTTACGGCTTCCGAACGATGATGTTTGCACATATGTTGTAAGCGGCATTAAAAAGCTATTGGTTGTAACATTTGATCTAACCGTATCAAACATAACGGCTGTTTCAACATATTCCGCCGGGCCGCCGGCAGCGGTTGTTTCGCTTTCTTTAGATGAAAGGTCATTTGTACCTATATCACTGGTTACTTCTTTATAATCGGTTACCGCTTCAAAGCGAGAAACATACTGCTTTTGCGCTTCGGAAAATACCCCTTTAAAAAAGGTTTTAACCACTAAAACAGAGATTAATATAACGGCGCAAAACAATATTTGCACCATCATAATTTTTAAATGAGGATCAGACTTTTGTTTTACCGTTTCTATTTTGCTTTGTTCTTGAATTTTAATTTCTTCGTCCAAAATAATCACCCGTTAAATGATTATGTGGACTAGTTTAAATTAATGCCTGTTTTTACGGGCGCCACAAATGGCAGCTTAAATTTACACGACCGTCATCTAAAAATGTAACGCCTTCTTGTTCAAGAAGCGCTCTTTGCGCATTAATTCCGCCAAACGCAAATGAACCGGAGCACCGACCTTCTCTGTTTACAACCCTATGGCACGGAATAGCTGAAGGGTCAGGATTTACATGAAGAGCATAGCCAACCACCCGCGAAAGCCGTGGATTTCCGGCAAGGACGGCAACCATTCCGTAGGTTGCAACCTTGCCGCACGGAATTTCTTTTACTACACTATAAATTTTTTCAAATGTGTTCATTAAAACCCCTAATAATATTTTAATTATTATTGTCGGTTTTGTAAGTAAGTATTCTGGGTGCAGTAAGAATACCGCATTGCTTTAACTGATACTCATATGTAAAAGAGTTGCCGGTCTTGCGCCAAAGCGGCGGTCCGTACCAATCGTCTAAAAGATCGCAGTTATGTAAAGCGCCAAATGTGTTTATTCGGCTACCGAAGGCGCATAATGTAACAGTATGCTCACCTTTAGGCAGTACTCCCAAAGAAAGCTCATACGGAGAAATAGCAATAACGCCGATTTTTTCTTTATCTAAAAATACCGTAACCAGCGGTGCCGCAAAGCGATCCAGCTTAATGAATTTTTCAGTGCCGTCACCGTTTATTTTAAACGAATAAAGCACGTTTCCGCCGTAAAACGGGAAACCCGAATTAGAAATATCTCCAAATGTAATGGTTTGAGGCATATCGTAAATGACTGCGCTGTCGCCTTCGGCTTTAACCCCGAATTCACCAAGTAAAAAGCTGTTTTCTATGGTTGTAAGAGGTCCGAATTTTACAGTAAGAATTAAAGTATTGTTGCCTCTTAAAAGTGTCGGCAGTTTTACTTTATCTATATCAACATCAACATATTTTCCGCAAGATACGGCTTCAACCTCTTTACCGTTAAATTCAATGTCGGTAACACTTAGGTTTTCAAGCGCCAGCATTATATCGTCGGACATAAGAGTTGAAGAAATATTGTATTTTAGTTTAAGCAAATGCTTTGGCTCTTCTTTTTCTTCAAACACCCACGGCTGACAGCCGGCCGCACCATCAAGCGGATAGCCAAGCTCAGATTTGGCCAAATCGCAAATTTTAAGCATTTCTTCTTTAGAATTCCATTCGCCATCGTCTAATGCCCATTCCGCCTGGTCAAGCATATAAACGTTAGGTTCGCTCAGCGCAAAATCCACACGCGATGCAACATGCTCGTCTTTTAAAAGTACAGGCTTAATGTCGTTGACTGCAAGCTCTTGTTTGCCGTTTTCAAGCCGTAACAAAAGGCTTGAATGCATATAACAATCCCAAAGAATTATGGTTTTTCCGTTTTCATATTTGCGCGGGTATTCCGAAATATTGCCCGTAAGCGTATCGTATAACTTTGGAACAAACTCGCCGTTTAAAGTAATTACATAATGCTCCTTAGTTGATATGTCTTGGTTTTTATCGGTTGTAACGTGGCAAATATAAAGGTTTTTACCGTCTTTATCATTGCGAAGTCCATAGATTAAATTAGTTGATGCTTCGCCAAATTCATCCTTTATTTTGATAAATCTATTTTGTTCTAAAGACTGCAGTAATTCGCGTTCAGACCAGGCAATATGCTCGCATTTTTGTGCAAATTTTAAAGGTTTGTTTGAAGGCACTGCGTCAAGCAACGTGGGAATATTTCCCATAAAAATTACACGCCCGCCCTTTTGTTTAAACTCTTTTAACTTATTAAGTGTAGACGAACGAATGGTTTCCATAGAAGGCAAAACTACCACATCATAATTCATTTTGCCAACCGCAAAGCCCGTTTCGCTCTCTTTATATTGATTCAAAAGCAATGACTCAGATACAAAATCAAAATCGAGCGTATTATAAAGCATCCATTTTGTAAACTCGTCAAACCTACGATCCATCTCGTTAATAATTAACATCGTTTGATCTTTAGGACCATAATGCATCCACAGCGATTCAATCGGATGTATAACCGCGATTTTAATGTTTGGAGTTCCCCTTGTCATAAGGGTATTGACTCTTGCAAAATGGTCTTCTATATAACCGTATTCTTTATACCAAGGAGATTGATGACCGATGGATGCCGGATAATCGCGTTTTGCTTCGCCGCCCATAGCGCACCAATAAAGGTGCGGCACCCTTAGGCTAACGCCAAGGGCTGCCTGCCAGTCACCCTGAAGTTTATGATGCCTAAAATCAAAATTCCAGTTGGTAACGCCGTAAAGCTCGCTTGTAACGCCCGGGCAGCCGTATTGATGCGCGGCGCTAGCAGCCTGCTTAACTGTATTAAGTTCAACGTAATCCTGAAGCATGTCGACGCCCGGCATTCCAAATGAACGATACGAGCGCATCGCTTCACTTGTTGCACGGGTTTGGCGAAGTAATGTCGGTTCTTCCATAACGTGGCCGGTAAGCATAATACCGTTTTTGCGGCACCACGAACCAACATTATCTGCAAACGCGTTAACAAAACGCTCTGCAACATGATCATGAAAGCGATATCTTGTTACCGAAATACTGTTCTTTAACTCAAAGAACAATTCGGGTAATTTTTCTATAAAGGATTCGCCGTAAGCTGCAAAATATGTTTTTTCAAAATCGTCGGTAAAAGGTATTATTATATCATCGGTCGCTTTAGCAAAATCGAGGCATTGTTTTTGGGCAAATTGAGGCTCGTCGGTAAAAATCGAAGGAATATCACCGCCAAAGCTTTCACCTACATTTGCTTTGTAAGCTTCGTGGGTGATATTTATAAACTCGTCTATTGCCTCTTTATTAAGCGTGTTAACATATGTTTGATTGTTAAACCACGGCGACGGTATTGATGTTTCGATATAAGCATACCAAACAACACCGCCGTCATTTTCGGCTAAATCGTTTATCTTTTTATAACTTTCTAAATATCCGTCGTCGTCAAGATGTACGCTGAAAATTGCCAGAAGATCGCCGTTTTCGGCGCGTTCGCCTTGAGCCGATGCGTCTTTAAATAAATCGACTTCATGCACTACATCATTGTTTTTTTGATAAGGCTGTGTAGTAAAAAGCAGGTGTTTTTGTCTGAATTTTGGATTTTCGGTAACATACCCGCCTGCAAAACCGGAGGGCCACTTATCTTCGTCGTAAAGATAGGCGAGCATATCCTCTTCTTTAGCTTTTTCAACGCAAGACTTTATGTATCCAAAAAAATCGTCCGACAAATATTTTGTGGACATGCCTACTCTTGTATGCATGTGAAATCCGCCAAATCCCATTTCCTTCATGCAGCCGATTTCCATGTTTAAAAGGTTTTGATTAAGCTTTGTATTCCACGCCCAAAAAGGCGCTCCCCTATACTCGGCTGTTGGATTTTTAAACAATTCGTCGGAAACTTTTTTATCTAAATTTTTCGGATAAAGCATGGTTATTCTCCCTTAATAAGATTTGACATATCATAAAGTCCTGCCGGCTTGTCCGCTAAAAACCGTGCCGCGCTGATAGCGCCCGTTGCAAACACGTTTTTGCTTAAAGCCGTATGGGATAATGTTACAACCTCATCGCGCCCGCAGAACATAATCTCGTGTTCACCAACAATTGTACCGCCGCGAACAGAGTGTATGCCGAGCTCGTTTTTATCTCTTTTTTTGCGGTGACTGTGCCTGTCGTACTCAAATATTAAAGCATTATCTTTCGCTTCGTTTACGGCGTTTGCAAGCATTATGGCAGTCCCGCTTGGAGCATCTATTTTTTGATTGTGATGTTTTTCGATTATTTCAATGTCAAAGCCTTGTAAAACCGTTGCCGCTTTTTTGGCAAGCTCGGTTAATAGATTAATTCCAAGTGACATGTTAAAGGTAAAAAACACCGGAATTTCTTTTGCCGCGGCTTTTATTTGCTCAATCTGCTTGTCCGAATAGCCGGTTGTGGCTATAACAACCGGAATTTTGCGGCTTTTAGCAAAAGAAAGCATTCCGTCAAGAACGGACGGATGCGAAAAATCAATAATTACATCCGCTTCAGCTTCAATATCTTTAAAACTTGAAAAAACGGGAAAATCCGAACCTGCACCCTTATTGTCAACTCCGCAAACGATCTCAATATCTTCAGCACGGTCAATGCCTTCTTTTACGACATTGCCCATAAACCCTAAGCAACCGCTTAAAATTACATGTAGCATTTTTAACTCCTTATTTTTTTATAAGTCCGCAGTTTTTTAGTGCTAAAACTAACTTCTCTTCTTTTTCGGGCAGCATATCTACAAGCGGCAATCTGTAAATGCCGCAGCTTTTGCCGATAAGCCGAAGCGCCGTTTTTACAGGCACAGGATTCACATCGTAAAACAGCGCCCTACACAGCTCTTCGTATTTTGCAAAAATTTCTTCTGAACCTTTTATATCGCCTTTAAGGTACTTGGTTATAATATCGTGGGTTTCAGTCGGCAAAATATTAGCTATTACCGAAATAACGCCCATGCCGCCAAGCTTTAAAACTTCTACCATTTGGTCGTCGTTACCGCTGTAAATAGTAAGGTTATCTCCGCAAAGGTCAATCGTCTTTTTAAGTGCTTCTAAATTGCCGTTTGCTTCTTTTGTGGCTACAATATTCGGGTGCTTAGACAGTTCGTAATATGTTTCCGGTTCAATGTTAACACCCGTCCTTGATGGCACGTTATAAACAATTAAAGGCAGGTCAATTCTGTCCGCAATGTAATTATAGTGCGCAACAATCCCGTGCTGAGAAGTTTTGTTGTAATAAGGCGTTACCGATAAATATGCGTCTGCACCGCAATCTTTAGCGTCTTTACAAAGGCCTACGGAATATACGGTATCATTACTGCCGGTACCTGCAATAATCGGCACTCTTTTAGCGGCTTTTTTTGCAGCCGCCTCTATTACCAATAAATGTTCTTTATAATTAAGCGTGCACGACTCGCCCGTTGTAGCACATACAACAAGCGCGTCTATTCCTTTTGATATTTGATCTTCCACCATAAAGTCGAGCATATCAAAATCTACGCTGCGGTCAGTTTTCATTGGGGTAACAAGCGCGGTCGCCGCGCCTTTAAATACCAGCTTTTTCATAAAAAACCTCCAAAAAATTAATCAAAATATCCTTTTTTCGCAAGTAATTCAGCCATAAGTACAGCGCCGCCGGCGGCTCCGCGCAACGTATTATGAGAAAGACATACAAACTTATAATCATACTGTGTGTCTTCGCGAAGCCTTCCTACAGATATCGCCATGCCGCCTTCTAAATCACGGCAAAGCTTTGTTTGGGGCATATCGTCTTCATTAAAATAGTTCAAAAACTGTTTCGGTGCGTGCGGCAAATCAAGCTCTTGCGGCTCTGCCTTAAACTCTTTCCAAATTTTAAGGATTTCGGATTTTTCGGGCTTTTGTTTAAACCTAACAAAAACCGCCGCCATATGACCGTCTGATACCGGAACTCTTAAGCACTGCGCTGTAAAGCGAGGACTTGTTGCCGGGACAATTTCGTCATTTTGTACGCTCCCCCAAATTTTAAGCGGCTCTTTTTCACTTTTTTCTTCTTCGCCGCCGATATACGGATTTACATTGTCAATAATCTCAGGCCAGCGCTCAAATGTTTTTCCGGCGCCCGAAATTGCCTGATAGGTGCAAACAAGCACATCTTCTACTTTAAAATATTTATCAAGCGGGAAAAGCGCCGGCACATAGCTTTGCAAAGAGCAATTGGATTTAACTGCAATAAAGCCTTTTTTTGTGCCAAGACGTTTTCTTTGCGCATTTATAATTTCTGCGTGTTCGGGATTAAGCTCCGGTATTATCATAGGAACGTCTTTTGTAAACCTATGCGCGCTGTTATTGGATATTACCGGGCACTCACGCTTTGCGTACTGTTCTTCAAGCGCCCTTATTTCGTCCTTTTTCATATCGACTGCGCAAAATACAAAGTCAACCTTCTTTACAACTTCATCTATATCTTTTACAGCGTCTAATACAACCATATTTTTAAGGGACTGCGGCACCGGCTCTGTCATTGCCCAGCGGCCGTTTAATGCTTCCTCATAGCTTTTTCCAGCAGAGCGACCGGATGCGGCAAGTGCCGTTACGTGAAACCACGGATGATTATGTAACAATAGCGCAAAACGCTGACCCACCATTCCCGTGGCTCCTATTATCCCAACATTATAATTCATAAAACTACCTCTTTTAAAAAAAACTTGCTAATAGTTGCAATATGCAATATAATGAGTATATACGCATATATTATCCCTATTATATTGTATATTTAATATAACAAAGCGCAAAAGTTTTGTCAATATATAATATGCATTTAAAAGCCATTTTTGATACCCTATTTGGAGATATTTATGAACAAACATGATTTTTATTTTGAACTTCCAAAAAGGCTTATAGCGCAAACGCCTATCGAACCACGTTCAGCTTCAAAATTACTTGTTTTAAATAAGAAAACCGGCGATATTTTGCACCGCCATTTTGAAGATATATTGGACTTTTTAAAGCCCGGCGATACCCTCGTGTTAAACGATACCAAAGTTCTTCCTGCAAGGATTTTCGGCACTAAAGAAAGTACGGGAGCCGTGGTAGAATTCGTCCTTTTAAAGCGCATAAACGATACCGACTGGGAATGCATTGCAGGGCCGGGAAAACGCGCAAAAGAAGGCGCAGAATTTGTTTTTTCAAAAAAACTTTCGGCAATAGTTTTAAAGGTTAAAGATGACGGCAACCGAGTTTTACGTTTTAGTTTTAACGGCGAGTTTTATGCTGTTTTAGACGAGGTCGGCAAGATGCCGCTGCCTCCCTACATAACAGAAGAACTGAAAGACAAAAACCGATATCAAACGGTTTATGCCGAAAATTTAGGTTCGGCTGCGGCGCCTACAGCGGGGCTTCATTTTACAAAAGAACTATTAAAAAAAATCGAACAACAAGGTATTGATATTTGTTATGTTACCTTGCACGTAGGGCTTGGTACCTTTAGGCCGGTAAAAGCCGACGATATTGCCGATCATAAAATGCACAGCGAGCATTATATAATCTCACAAAAAACGGCAGATACAATTAATACCGCTAAAAAAGAAGGGCGCCGGATAATCTGCGTCGGAACTACTTCATGTCGTACGGTCGAAAGCGCCGCAGATGAAAACGGATACGTTTCAGCTTCAAGCGGCGACACCGATATTTTTATTTATCCGGGTTATAAATTTAAATGTATGGACGCACTTATTACTAATTTTCATCTGCCTGAAAGTACGCTTATAATGCTTGTATCAGCCCTTGCCGGCAGAGAAAACATACTTAACGCATATAAAACCGCCATTGAAAACGAATACCGATTTTTCAGTTTTGGCGACGCGATGTTTATAATTTAGGAAAGAGAGAAAAATAATTGTTTACACTGCATAAAAAAGAAAATAACGCGCGCCGTGGCAGTTTTAAAACCGTTCACGGGGAAATACAAACCCCGGCGTTTATGAATGTTGCAACCTCTGCTGCAATTAAAGGAGGCGTAAGCGCGCTCGATCTTAAAAACGACCTTTTAACGCAGGTTATGTTGTGCAACACATATCATTTACACGTGCGGCCCGGCGATGAAGTTGTTAAAAAGCTTGGCGGCCTTCACAAAATGACAGGTTGGGATAAACCAATTTTAACCGACAGCGGCGGTTTTCAGGTTTTTTCGCTTGCTTCTTTAAGACAAATAAGTGAAGAAGGCGTAACTTTTGCTTCACATATTGACGGCAAACGGATATTTATGGGACCGGAAGAAAGTATGCGGATTCAGTCAAACCTCGGCTCAACTATTGCCATGGCGTTTGATGAATGCGTGGAAAATCCCGCAGAATACAACTACGCGAAAGCCTCATGCGAACGTACAACAAGATGGCTTATTAGATGCATCAAAGAAATGGAAAGGCTTAATTCTTTAACCGACACCATCAACCCAAAGCAAATGTTATTCGGCATTAATCAAGGGTGCACCTATAAAGATTTAAGAATTAATCACATGAAAGAAATTAAAGAGCTTAATCTTGACGGCTACGCTATAGGCGGCCTTGCCGTTGGAGAGCCTGCGGAAGTTATGTACGAAATAATAGAAGCTGTTGAACCGTTTATGCCTGAAGATAAACCAAGATACTTAATGGGTGTTGGAACACCTATAAATATCTTAGAAGCGGTGGATTTAGGCGTTGATTTATTCGACTGCGTAATGCCAAGCCGAAACGCAAGGCACGGGCTTTTATTTACAACCGCAGGAATTGTAAATATTTTAAACGAAAAATACGTTACGGACACTTCCCCTATAGATGAAAACTGCAACTGCCCCGCCTGCCGGAATTTTTCAAAAGGATATATTAGGCATTTATTAAAATCAAAAGAAATTTTAGGCGGAAGACTTTGTGTAATGCACAATTTGTACTTTTACAACAGTCTTATGGAAAGAATTCGCTCATCACTTGATAGCGGTAATTTTAGTGAATTTAAAAAACAGCAGGTTGAAATATTATCGCAAAGAGTATAAAATATTCTTGCAAATAAAGATATTTTAATATATAATTGTAACAACGATAAAAAAGGAGCAAAAAAATGAATTTATTTAATTTATTACTTGATAATGCCGCAAACACTTCATCTGCTGCGGCTACAGCCGCACAAGGCAATTCCGCAATGTCTATGTGGAGCACAATAATTATGCTCGTGGTTTTTGTGGCTATTTTCTATTTTCTTATTTTAAGGCCTCAAAAAAAGCAGAAAAAAGAAGAAGAAAAAATGCGTAACAATCTTCAAATCGGCGATGAAATCGTTACTATCGGCGGCATTTACGGCAAAATCGTATCTTTAAAAGAGGACAGTTTTGTTTTAGAGTCACTTACCGATAAATCTAAACAAAAATTTGCAAAGTGGGCTATTCAGTCTAATCTTACCGTTCACGACGAGAAAAAGTAAGTTTTTGCATATCAAAATAAAGCCTCCGCATATCATTTATTGATATGGGAGGTTTTTTTATGGACAAAAATCAAGCAAAAAGAAATGAAACAGCAAAACATTTTATTTTCGGTATACTTTTGGGGGTAGCAATAATCAGCTTTTTTGTAATACTCACAGCAGTCCTTATGGCGTTTGGAATTTTACCTGTTTTTGCCGCAAACCTTTATGCATCGCTCGCTTTGGCGGCAGGCTGTTTTGCCGCAGGCTTTTTTGTGGCCTTAAAAGAAAAAGCGCGAGGGCTTATTTACGGCCTTTTAAGCGGCATAATACTTATTATAATGTTTACATTGGTGGCACTGATTGCAACAAGACATTTGCCAACCATTTCAACGCTTTTTAAACTTATCATCGGCATTGTATCCGGCGGCCTTGGCGGAATTTTAGGTGTAAATGCCGCTGCAAAAAGTCCATACGGAAAAGTATGAAATACGCCGTTAAAAAACTAAGTTTTTCGCTCCCGTGTACGGCAATACTTATTATTGCAATGTTTTTTGCTTCATCCTATTTTAAGGTGCTCGAAACGGTTCAAAGCGTCGAAAGCATAATGCCTACCGTTGTTTTGGACGCAGGTCACGGAGGCTTTGACGGGGGCGCAAGCGTAAATAACATTTTAGAGAAAGACATCAACTTAAAAATAGCTTTAAATTTGGCAGATATATTGAAAATTAATGGTTTTAATGTTATACTTACAAGAAAGGATGACAACGCAATTAACACAATGGGCAACAGCATTTCGCAAAAGAAAGTCAGCGATATGAAAAACCGTTTAAAAATTGCGGAAAGTTATCCCGACGGAATATTCGTAAGCATCCATTTAAACAAGTTTACAACATCCGCGCCTTTTGGCGCCCAGGTTTTTTACGGAACCAAAAACGAGCAAAGCAAAAATTTAGCTGAATGCATTCAACAAAGCATTAAATCAATGCTTCAAAAAAACAACAAAAGAACAGTTAAAAGCGGCACTAAAGACACTTATTTGCTTTACAAAACGACCATTCCGGCAGTTATTGTCGAGTGTGGGTTTTTAAGCAATCCAACGGATTTTAAGCTTTTACAGGAAGAAGAGTATCAGCGCAAAATGGCCTTTGCCATTTTTTGCGGGATAGCCTTTGATTATTACGAAAGGTAAAAAAACATGGCAAAACAAAAGAATGTTTACATTTGCAATCAATGCGGCGGAGTTTCGCCAAAATGGTCTGGTCAATGCCCTTTTTGCGGCGAATGGAACACACTGGAAGAGTCTGTTTCATCTCCGGTAACCGAAAAATCCGTTCCTGCCGTCTCTTTGAGCGCTACGGCAATTAATGATATTTCAACAGATATTGAGGATCGCATTGACGTAGGAATTAACGAATTTAACCGTGTGCTGGGCGGCGGGCTTGTAAAAGGCTCGGTTGTGCTTTTAAGCGGTGATCCGGGCATTGGTAAATCAACCATTTTACTTCAAGCCTGCAACAATGTGCGCAGTGGCAAGGTTTTATATGTTACAGGCGAGGAATCGGCTAGACAAATAAAACTTAGAGCTCAAAGGCTTGGCGTTGACAATCCGTTTCTTTATGTTTTATCAGAAACCGATGTTATATCAATTTGCGAGCATATTAAATCCGAAAAGCCTTCTATGGTTATTATCGATTCCATTCAAACTATGAACCACGGCGCACTAAACTCATCTCCCGGCAGTATTACTCAGGTTCGTGAGTGCTCAAGCCTTTTATTAAGATATGCCAAAGACCTTAATATTCCGATAATAATTGTTGGCCACATAAACAAAGGCGGCGACATTGCCGGCCCAAAGGTTATGGAACATATTGTTGATACCGTACTTTATTTTGAGGGTGAAAAAACCAACACATACAGAATTTTGCGTGCCAATAAAAACAGATTTGGTTCCACTAACGAAATCGGCGTTTTTGACATGCAAAACGAAGGCCTGTGTGAGGTTGAAAATCCTTCTGCTTTAATGCTTTCGGGAAGACTAACAGGCGTTCCAGGATCTGCTGTTTGCAGTATAGTTGAAGGCTCAAGGCCCATATTTGTTGAAGTGCAGGGTTTAACAGCAACATCGACTTTTGGGAATGCAAGGCGAACCTCTTCGGGATTCGATTATAACAGGCTTAATCTTATTTTAGCTGTTTTGGAAAAACGCGCAGGTATGTTTTTTACAAGTTTAGACGTGTACATTAATGTTGTAGGCGGCTTAAAGCTTTATGAGCCGGCAGGCGATCTTGCGGTTGCCGCGGCACTTATATCGGCGCTTAGGGAAAAGCCTACAAGCAGCGAAATGTGTTGTTTTGGTGAAATAGGATTATCCGGCGAAGTAAGAACCGTACCACACGCATTAATAAGGGTTAAAGAAGCCGAGCGCATGGGGTTTACAACCTGTATTTTACCAAAAGGCTGTTACAAGCAACTTGTGAATTTTAAATCCAAAAACATAGATTTAAAATTTATCCACACCGTTCAAGAGCTAAGTGAATTAATATAAAAAGGGATGCAAGGGCACATTCACAAAAGGAGAATAAGCCGCAAAGCGGGTCTTTTTGCACCATACTTTGTTAAAATAAGCGGGAATCCGACAGGATGCCCGCTTATTTTATGCCTTGTATGGCACAAAAATCTTTGCTTTTGCGGTGCACGCAGTTTTGAGCGAGATGTTTTTTGTTTAGGGCATTTAAAAACTGCAGGGCATCCTGTCGGATTCCCTGCAGTTTTTATGTGGCTTAAGCGGAAAACAACCGCTCAAAACCTAATCATCCTTATGTGAATGCGCCCAAATGCATCCCTTTATTTTAATGAATTTATTCCTTCAAGCAGGGCTTCTGCCACACTTTTTGTGGCAGTTTTTGCCGTTCCGCCGTTTTCAATAATTATTGCAAATGCATATGGCTTAGTACTATCATCCGAAAAGCCTACCAGCCAAGAATGCGGTTTTCCGTCGTCCACCTCGGCAGTACCGGTTTTACAATAAAGCGAGTACTTATTTGCGAAGCTTTCACCAAACGAATATACGGCAGATTTTTTCATCATTGCTTTAATTTTAGCGGCGGTATCTGAAGATATTACGTTATTTGGGAGCGAAAGATTTAAATTTACAGGTACGCCGACCGCATTTTTTACGCTTTTAATTACTTTTGGCGAAATTTTTACGCCGGAGTTTGCAATACTTCCCGCTACTGTCATCATGGTAAAAGGACTTGCAAGCACGGTGTTTTGACCAATACCCGACCATCCAATATCGACTGTTTTTACACCTTTTGTGTTATAATATCCGCCATTTACACTTATATTGCCCATATAAGCTTTACTATTAAATCCGTATTTTTCAGCGGCTTTTTGCATTTTTTCAGCGCCAAGCTCAATTGCAAGCTTTGCAAAAACCACGTTGCAGGATTTTTCGAGACCGGTCGCAAAATCTATCTCACCATGATTTGAGTTGCAAACGATTTCACCGCCGTCCGGCAGTTCATATCTTCCCGTACAGTTGAATTTTCTGCTCATTATGTCCGGCATATTTTCAATTGCGGCAGTAGCCGTAATAAGCTTAAAGGTTGATCCCGGAGGATATAAGCCCTGCAGCGTTCTGTTAACATAAACTCCTTCATACCTATCGCTATCCATATTTGAAGGCTTGTTTTGGGGATCGTAATTCGGGCTGCTAAGACTTACAATTATATCACCTGTTTTGTAATTATATGCAATTACTGCACCCTTGCGGTTTCCAAAAGAATAGGCCACTTTTTTATTAATAGCGGCGCTTACGGTAAGCTGCATTGTTGGAACAGAGTTCCACTCTTTAAGCATATGCACACCGTTAAAAATGTTATAACCTGCCAAGGTAGAAGCATACGAAGTTTGAATACTTCCGCTTAAATAGCTCGTATTGTCCCCTACAACATGAAGCAGCGATTTTCTTGTTAAAGTATCGCCATTGTATTTTCTTTTGCCATCTTTGGTTTCAGCCAAAACAACACCGTCGCGGTCTACTATGGTGCCGCTGTTTTGCAATGTGCCGTTTTTATATATATGCCGATTATAAGATGACATGGCCCATTTGTTCCCGTTTATCCCAAAGTTAAAATAAAACAGAATAAGCCCGGTTAAAAACAGTATTAATAACACAAGCGCGGCTTTTGCGCGTTTAGCAATAAGTTTCATTCTTCGTCCCCCAATCTTGGAACAAAGTTCAAAAATGATAAAAGTCCCCACGACGCTATCATAGATGATCCACCTTTTGAAACAAACGGCAACGTTATACCGGTTAACGGAATAATATCCGTAACGCCGAAAACATTAAGCCCCGCTTGAAACAGCAGCAAACATGATGCCGAAACCGCCGCAATAGCATAAAAACTGGATTTGGCGCTTTTTGCTCCGCGAACCGCCAAAATTACCCAACCAATATATATAAACAATACAAGCGAAGCTAAAAGCAGTCCCCACTCTTCGCTTATTACGCCAAAAATTAAATCGGTAGTAGCCGCAGCAACATTTTTAAGCTGTCCGTTTCCGGGGCCCAAACCTAAAAGTCCGCCTGATGCTATAGCAATTAGCGTCCTTGTTTGTTGATACCCGTAACCGTCCGCATTTTGCCAAATATGGTGCCAAACGGAAATTCTTCTTAAAGCGTAGGGCTTTGCTAAAATCATTGCTCCTCCGCCAAGCGCGGCTCCCGAACAAAACAGAATGGTTGTTCCTATACTTCCGTTGCGCAAAAAGCAAAGAACCAAAAAGGTTGCAAAAAACACACAGCCTGTTCCAAGGTCACCCATTAATGCTAAAGCCGCCATACAAATGCCAAAAAAGGCAATAAATGTGGTTAAATGATTACTGCTTTGCATTTTTTCTAATGTAGTAGACCCAACAAGAATAAAAGCAACTTTAACAAATTCAGAGGGCTGTAGAGAAAGCGGCCCTATTCGTATCCAGTTTTGATTGCCACCTATAGCCTTACCAACTGCAAGGTTTAAAACAAGCAATAAAACTGCCAGTGCAATAAAAACATTTTTATATTTTAAAACCCTGTCTATGTCTTTTAAAAACAAGGTCATAAGAATGTAAAAAACAACACCTATAAAAAAGGCCGCAAGCTGTACTAAAACCATTTTGGGAGTAGTTGCAGCAAGTGTAAAAAAGCCTACTCCTGAAAGAAAAAAGGCAGAAATTTCAAGTACTCCGCCGCCGCCGAAAAAACGCTTTAAAATTATGTAATATGCGATTTCAAAAGCCATAAACGCAAGTATCCCTGCCATTGCAAAAGGCTCTGCTATAGCCGTTTTGCAAAAAACAAGGCGCAAAAAGCAAATGATTTGAAAGCAAATAACAGCCGATAAAAGCTTGCCTGCCGAGATCTTTACTAATCTTCTTTTTTTATCTTTTTTTGTCATGTTTATTCCTTTTTTTACCGCGTTTTGTAGGGTCTTTATATGAATAGATATCTAAACTGTCGGTTTTATCGGGGCTTGGCGAAAACAAAAATTCGTAATCCGCAAAACCAATACTATCACCGTTTTGCAAAATGGCATAATCTTTTACCTTTTTGCCGTTTACGGTTACGCCGCCGGACGAATCAGTATCATATAGCCGCCACTCTTTACTCCTGTAAGCAATTACGGCATGATTCCGCGAAATAAAGGCATAGTCGAGCCTAATATCGGAGTTTTTGGCTCTTCCGATAGATGTTTCGTACCCTGTGATTTCAAATCGTTCATTGCCCTTTTGAGCAGTTAAAAGCGCAAATGGTTTTGCCGCATCTTTTTGGGCGCGCAAAAGCCTTGCCCACCTAAAAAGAATTAGTAAAAGCGGCAACCAAATAAACCATCTTAACCCCTCACGGACAAATGGTAAAACAGCATCAAAAAACGGATTGTCAAAAATATTTTCCATACTGTTATTTTATCATAAATTATAGAAAAGTAAAGTTTTAATATATTCTTGCAGAAAAAGCGCACCTATGATAAAATATACCCGGTGAAAAAAATGTACAAAAATGTAGAAAAAGCGGTTGAGCTTTTAAAAAAAGAATACCCGGACGCCGAATGCTCGCTTACAAATACCGATCCGTTCGAACTGCTGGTGGCAGTTAGATTATCCGCTCAGTGTACCGATAAACGCGTAAATATGGTAACCCCCGCGCTCTTTAAAGCACTGCCTAATGCGAAAGCTTTTAGCGAAGCGCCGGTTGGAGTTATTGAAAACTATATTAAATCTTGCGGACTATATAAAACAAAAGCCAAAGATTTAAAGGCAATGTCTATAATGCTTCTTAATAAATTCGACGGAAAAGTACCGGATGATATTGATTTACTTACAACCCTTCCGGGTGTCGGGCGCAAAACCGCAAATTTAATTTGCGGAGACATTTACAACAAACCCGCCGTAGTGTGCGACACACATTTTATTAGGCTGTGCAACAGGCTTGGGTTTGTAAATTCAACTAATCCTTTAGTAGTTGAAAAAGAAATGCGAAAAAAACTGCCGCCGGATGAATCCAACAATTTCTGCCATCGAACGGTACTGCACGGAAGAGCCGTGTGCACTGCCAGAAGTCCGAAATGCGAAATATGCGTATTAAAAGATATATGTAAAAATAAAGAAATCAGGCAAAAATAATGCCTGATTTTTTTATTGAAGTCTTTCTTCTAAGCGATCTTTAAAGCTTAGTTTTCTTTTTAGCTTGTTGGACACCATTTTTAATAGTTCCGGTAAACGGCTAAACTGACTTGTGTTTTCGTCCACCATATATGTCCATGTAGTGGAAGCTCCTTTGAGTCCCGCTGCCGCAAGATCTATGCCGTTTTCGGTGATTTCATATTTTAAAATATCATTTGCCACCTTGTTTTTTACGTCTTGCTGCATTTCGGCAAAGTTTGCTATTGCCATGCGGTTGTATTCATCAAGAGGGTTTTTCCCGGCGACAATTACTAAATGAATGCCGTTTCTTATATCCTCCATTGTTTCAAGATAATCTGCAAAGCAATGACTCAAATGATAGGACATAAGTTGTGCCTCGGCTTTTTTTATGCTTGATAACGAGTGATTTTTTATCAGTTCGTCGTATGTTTTTTTGTAGTGCTTTTTAAGTATTTCAACATCAACCTTTTCAAACAAAAGATCCTCTTTTAGATTAGTTACCACCTGGCGCTGATCTTCGATTATCAAAGAATATTTATGCAGCATATACCGAGCTTCCGCACCGTTGCCTTCAAGAATTTTTTGTGCTTCACGTACGTATTTTGCAAAATTTTCTTTGCCGTCATTTTCAATAAACGGAACAATAAGTTCGTCCTCTAAGCTTATAAAAAAGCGACTTTCACCGGGATCTCCCTGGCGGCCCGCGCGGCCTCTTAACTGATCGTCAATTCTTCTTGAACGGTTAATTCCGCTGCTTACAACAAGTAGCCCCCCAAGCTCTACAACCCTTGCTTTTTCTTTTTCGTCGGCACCGCCAAGTTTAATATCTACGCCGCGACCTGCCATATTCGTAGAAATGGTAATTCTGCCAACTGCGCCTGCATTAGCTATAATTTCGGCTTCACGTTCGTCGTTTCTGGCATTTAAAACCGAATGCTCAAGGCCTAAGTGTCGCGAATACCACTCACTTTCGGCAACGCTTTGCGTTCCCAAAAGAACGGGGCGCCCGATTTTATTAGCCTCTTTTATGCAGTCTAATACAGCCTGTTGCTTTTCGGATAAAGTATTAAAAATTTTATCGGGACTATCAATTCTGATACACGGCGTGTGCGACTCGATTACAACCGTATCAATCCCGTACATCGAATGAAGTTCTTTTGCGGAAGTTTTGGCAGTGCCGGTCATTCCGCACAGGGTTTTGTATTTTTCCATTAAGGACTGAATGGTTATGGTATTAAATATTTTTGAATCTTTATCGAAAGCTATTTCCTCTTTTACGGCAACCGCACGCTGCAAAGCATCCGGAAAGCGCCTGTTTTTTGCAACCCTTCCGGTGGATTCATCAATAACCTGTATTTGGTCATTTTTAATAATGTATTCTTTATCTTTTCTAAGTAAATAATTTGCTTCAAGTGCCATGTTTACAGCCGACAAAATAAGCAAATTATTTGAATCGTACAAGTTTTCAATTGAAAATGCGTCTTCAACAACTGCCGTCCCGCTGTCATTCAGCCAAACCTGATTGTCACTCCTTGATATTTCTATATCGCTTACGGCAAGTTTTTTTACCGCTAAATTGGCTTTTTCGGCAAGGCTTTCGCTAGCTTCTGCGGTGCCTGCCAAAACAAGGGGAATTCCAGCTTCGTCGATTAAAATAGAATCTGCTTCATCAACTATTGCAACATCAAAAGGCATGCTTAAATACTCGCTTTTATCTATTGCCAAAATGTTTTTTATATAATCAAACCCGGATTCTTTTGCCGGCACATACAAAACATCTTTATTATACATTTCCTGGCGTTTATCAGCCTTAGTTGCAGAAGTAATATATCCTACGCTAATTCCGCACTGCTCAAATACGGATTTATTATTTTCGTAATCTCTTAATGCAAGATAATCGTTAAAAACAAGAATGCTTACCTTACGGCCGTCCTTTTTATAAAGAGCCGCCGCCACAACCGCCGCCAAAGTTTTTCCTTCGCCTGTAGCAAGCTCGCATATATTGCCGGAATATAACCCATAAGCGGTTTTTAGTTGCGAATCAAAAAGGGTTATGTTTTGTTCTCTTTTTATAATTTCCTTAACTGCCGCGGCGATATTATAAATATCTCCGTTTAACTTTAGACGCAGGTCATCATAACTTAATTCGGAAAAATCAAAACTAAGCGTTTTTTTAAGAAAATCTTCACTTTTTGGTTTAAACTTATTAAATAATGTTTTTTTCATATAGGCTCCATTGATATTATTTAAAGTTTATGTTAAAATATAAAAAAACTATGGGAGAAAACCATGTACAGACTCTACTGCAGTGATATAAATTTTATTACAGAAGAAGAATATAATAACGTTTTAAATGGCCTTCCGCTTAAAAAACAAAAAGAAATATTAAGCAAGAAGGACGAAATAAAACGAAAACAAAGCCTTGCGGCATATGTGCTTACAAAAAAAGCATTAATGGAATTTGAAAACAGAGAAGATGAACCGGAATTTTTTAAAGGCGAACACGGAAAGCCCTATGCCATTAATTACAAAACACATTTTAATGCCGCCCACAGCGGGCATTATACCGTTGTAGCAGTTGGTGACAAACCTTTAGGGATAGATATAGAGGTCATGCGTCCGTTTTCAAGCGCCGCCGCCGCAAAAATACTAAATGAAGATGAAAAAAATTACATAGTATTAGACAATGTACAGGACAATAAAAACCGTCGCTTTTTGCGATTGTGGACCGCTAAAGAAGCCTATTTAAAATACACCGGAAAAGGGCTGTCCGGAGGAATAAAAAGCTTGGCTTTTTCCTTTGATAAAAACATATTAAAGCACAACCAAAATGTTAAACTATATTACGAAAACCAAATAGTTGATGCTGTAATTGCCGTAGTTCAAGAGGTTTAACACTTAATTACTATATTATCATTTTTAATAAATATTTTCAATAGCCTGAACATAAAAGTTCAGGCTTTTTTGTAACAGTATTATTTTTGTAAAAATAATATAGTTATGAAAGGATTGAAAATTATGGCTATAATCGTTATATCCTGTATAGCTATTTTTACTATAATTATTTTGTTAATAACAGTAAATAAAAAAGTAAAAAATAAAACAGCAGAAAAGGACTTAAAAATGCAAAGTGAAAAAATTAATGCATTAAATATTAAAGATATAATGCTCGACAATGTTAGCCCCGCAAAAAGTATATCTAATGAGGAAGTTTTAATTCCCGCATTATTAGAAGAAACAATAAAAGAAAAGCCGGAAGTTAAAGTAAACAACGTTTTTTGGGAAAACACCATTGATTACAAAGCGCTGTTAGAGTTCTTTACAAAAAGTTATATATTCCCCGTTATAAAAAACGAACTGCTTTCCATGTTTTTAACTAAAAACACGGAAAAAGACGAAAAACAAGCAGAAGAAAAACTATATCCAAAAACCTGGAGCCCCGGATGCATTTATAAAGATTTTGGCAAAAATCAATTAAACTCTCAGCAAAGCATATTAAAGCAAGAATTTTTAGATAATTTCAGAGATAAAAAATAAGGCAGAGTAAATGGGCGCATTCACAAAAGGAGAATAAGCCGCAAAAGCAAATCTTTTTGCACCATACTTTGTTAGAATAAGCGGGAATCCGACAGGATGCCCGCTTATCTTATGCCTTTTTTGGCACAAAAATCTTTGCTTTTGCGGTGCACGCAGTTTTGAGCGAGATGTTTTTTGTTTAGGGCATTTAAAAACTGCAGGGCATCCTGTCGGATTCCCTGCAGTTTTTATGTGGCTTAAGCGGAAAACAACCGCTCAAAACCTAATCATCCTTATGTGAATGCGCCCACTTCTCTGCCTTTTATTATTCGATTTTTTCGAAATCGGCCGCTCCGTGTTTACAAAGAGGACAAATATAGTCATCCGGCAATTCATCGCCCTCATATACATATCCGCAAATTTTGCAAACATAGCCTTTTTTCCCGGAGGTTTCGGGTTTTGGTTTAACATGGTTTTGATAGTAGGTATATGTCATTGTTTCTTTATCTGAAATTACACGTGCTTCTGTAATGCGGCAAATAAACATTCCGTGAGTTTCCAAATCGATATACTGCTCTACTTCAAGTGACATAAACGCATTAATATATTTCGGTAAAAATACTAAGCCGTTATCCGAACGAAGCGGTGTGCAATCCTTAAACTTATCGACATTTCTGCCGCTTACAAATCCGAAAGACTCAAACACCTTAAACGGCGCTTCAACAGACAGGCAGTTAACATTAAGTTTTCCCTGCTGTTTTATTACATGATGCGAATAGTTTTGCTTGTTGATACTTACTGCAACGCGGTTCGGATTATCGGTAAGCTGGGTAACTGCATTAACTATTAGTCCATTATCTTTCGTGCCGTCGTTACAGGTTACAACATAAAGGCCATATCCTATTTTAAAAAGCGCCTGCATATCATGCTTATTAGCGGTATTGTCGTTTTGAGCAATATAGTCTTTGCACAATTCTTCGGCCATTGCATCAATTTCTTTAATATTATCGGCTTGTACGGCGGATTTTATTTTAACCGTAGTGTTTAAAAAACTTATGTTTTTAGAATCTCTAAAGCTTTCTTTCATTACTTTTGCAGCCATTGGCGCCCAGGTGCCGTTTTCTATAAAACCAATCGTCCTGTTTTGATAATTGCGCTCTACAAGATGATCTATAAAGGTTCTCATAAACGGGAAAATTTCGGAATTGTAGGTAGTAGTTGCAAGCACAAGTTTTCCGTATCTAAAGGCGTCTTCCACCGCTTCGGCCATATCTTCCCGCGCAAGATCCGTAACTACCACTTTAGGACAGCCCGAATTTTTAAGCCTATCCGCCAGCAAATTTACCGCCTTTTTAGTATTGCCGTAAACCGAGGTGTAGGCTATCATTATGCCTTCGCTTTCGGGTGTATAAGAAGACCACAAAGAATAAAGATTAATATAATAACCGAGATTTTCAGATAAAACAGGTCCGTGTAAAGGGCAAATTACCGAAATGTCCAGATCGGCCGCTTTTTTAAGCAGCGCAGACACCTGCTGACCGTATTTTCCGACAATGCCAAAATAATAGCGTCTTGCTTCACACGCCCAGTCTTCGTCGACATCCAGTGCTCCGAATTTTCCAAATCCATCCGCCGAGAACAACACTTTATCGGTACTGTCATAAGTTACCATAACTTCCGGCCAATGAACCATCGGTGCCATTACAAAGGTGAGATGGTGCTTGCCAAGAGATATAACGTCTCCTTCTGCTACTACCTGTTTGCGTGCGGAAAAATCGTATTCAGGGAAGTAATTCTGCATTATATTAAAGGTTTTTACATTGCCTATAACTTTAGCATCTTTATATGTGTTTAAAAAATTAACTATATTCGCCGAATGATCCGGCTCCATATGCTGAACAATTAAATAGTCGGGAGTTCTGCCACCGAGTGCTTTTGCAATATTATCCAGCCACTCGTGAGTAAAGTTTGCGTCAACCGTATCCATTATTGCAATTTTTTCATCTTTTATAAGATAAGAGTTGTACGCCATACCGTTCGGCACGTCGTATTGGCCTTCAAAAAGATCAATATTGTGGTCATTAACACCTACATAAAAAATATCGTTTGTAACCTTCATGTCGTCTCCTAAATCCTTTCTAAAATATTTAAAACATATTCATATGTGCGTTTTACCGATTCAACCGACAACCGCTCTTTAGCACTGTGAATATCTAAAATATCGGGCCCTATCGATATAGCGTCAAGTCCGCTTATTTTATCGCTTAAAATGCCGCATTCAAGGCCGGCGTGAACCGCTTCGACTTTGGGGCTTTTTTTATACATTAGCTCGTAGGTTTTTACCGCAACATACAGCAAGTAAGAATCCTTTTTTACGGGCCATGCGGGATAATCCCCCGTAACCTTATAACTTGCGCCAAAATCTTTAGCAGCACCCAATAAGGTTGATATCAGCTTTTCTTTTGATTCTTTTTTCGAGCTTCTTACAGAATATGAAAGGTAAAGTCCATTATCGTTTACCTTTAACACGCCCATGTTTAGCGAGGTTTCAACAAAGTCCTCAATATCTTTGCTCATGGCAATTACGCCGTTCGGCAGTTGTTTTAAAAGGTCAATCATCTTCTTTGAAACATCGGCACTAAAGCAGTAAGATTTTTCGGTTTCGGGTATAACAGTTACCGATAGTTCCTTGTCAGAAGCGCATCTTTTTTGTTTTTCAAATTCTAAAGCTTTTTTAGTTAAATCAATTTCGGTTGCAACAGAACATTCACAATACGACGGAATGGCATTGTCTTTATCGCCGCCTAAAATATAATTAATTTTTGCGTCTTGAATGTCATATAAAAATTCGGTCATTAATTTATGAGCGTTTAATCTGCCTTTGTGTATTTCAATTCCGGAATGACCGCCCAAAAGCCCTGAAATAATAACTTTTTTAGTTTTGCATAAACTGTTTTCTTTACCGGCAAAAAGCGAAAGATTAACCCTCGCGCCGCCTGCACACCCAACCGTTATAATGCCTTCCTCTTCGGAGTCGATATTTATAAGCAGTTTGTTCTTTAAATTGCTTGCATCAAGGCCTGCCGCGCCGTACATTCCGGTCTCTTCATCGGTAGTAAATAAAACCTCTAATTTTGGGTGCTTAATACTATCGTCCTCTAAAATAGCCAGTGCCATAGCTACAGCAATACCATCGTCTCCACCAAGGCTGGTACCGTTTGAATAAACATACAAGCCATCGGTTGTAACCGGTATTGAGTCCCTTAAAAAATCGATATCTACATCCTCGTTTTTTACACAAACCATATCCAAATGGCCCTGAATAATTACACCCGGCCTATCTTCATAACCGGTGGTTGCTTCTTTGTAAATTATTATATTGTTTAAATTATCTCGGCGGTATTTTAGCCCATGGCTTTTAGCAAAATTTTCACAATATTCGCTTATCGGTCCTGTGTTTCCCGAACCGTGCGGAATTTTGCAAATTTCGTTAAAATAATAAAATACCCTTGCCGGCTCTAATTTTAAAAGCACAAGCAATCTCCTTCCGATTTTAAAAAAGGGCAGATAAACTGCCCAATGTATTATAACTCAATTTTGCCGTACAAAGGCATATCCTCTGCATCTTTTTGCTGCTCGCGATTTGTCGGCGAAGCAACATAGCTTTTTGAACGCGAACTGCGGCCTGATCTTCCTCGATCGGAAAACCCGCGTGAGCGGCGCTCGCTGCGCGGTTTTGGCGTTACACCGTCCGGCGCTATAACAACGCGTCTTTGTTCGCCTTCACCAAAAGAAGTGCTGGAAACCCCTTCAATTTCTTGAACTGCCGTGTGAATAATTCTTCTTTCGTACGGATTCATCGGCTCTAGCGTACGGCATTTTTGCGCTCTTATCGCCTGTGCTGCCATACGGTTTGCAAGGGCTATAAGTGTTTGTTCGCGGCGTTCGCGATAGTCGCCTGTATTTAATACTACCCTGTAATATCCGCTTTCACCGGCATTTGCTGCAAGTGAAGTTAAATGCTGAATAGCGTCAAGGGTTTCCCCTCTGCGGCCGATTATTATGCTGGTGTTGTCCCCGGAAACATAAATCTTTATTCCGCCGTCAATCTCGATAAATTTTAATTCCAGTTCATCGCATCCGAGTTTTTCTAATATAGAAATTAAATACTTTGCCGCTTTTTCGGCTTTAGAACCCGGAGTTAATTCATCTAAACTTTTTCCTTCGGTTACTTCTTTAACCTTTTCTTCCTTTTGGGGAGCTTTCTCTGCTTTCTTTTCTTTTACTTTTTTTACTTTTGCAGTACTGTCAGCAACTTCGTAATATGCTCTTACTTTCGCGGGCGAGCCTCCAAACAGTCCAAACGACTTTTTCTTTCCCGTATCAAGTACTTCTATGCTGACATCTTCTTCAGGGCCTGCGGCAAGCTCGCGCAACGCATTTTCTTTTGCTTCTTCAACTGAGCTTCCGGTGCCAATGGCTTCTTTTATCAACATTTTCACCTCATTATTTTTAGCCGATTAAATATCGGCAGTGTCGGCCTTTTTTTGTAAAATGCGCTTTTCTTCTTCTTTATAGCGCAAATAAAGTTCTTTTTTCTGTTCTTGGGCTATCATTTTATTCGGTCCGTAAAAATACTGAACTAACGCAGTAATAATGCCGGATACAAGGCTTGAACAAGCCCAATAAAATCCTGCCGCACAAGAAACTGTAAAACCGATAATTAAGGAAATTAACGGCATCGTAAGCATAAGTCCCGACATATTGGGCGCATCGGGATTATTCTTTTTTTGAATGCGCATTGAGATTATGCTTGTAAGCATTGCCGCGGCAAATGCAAGTATCGGTATTAACCAGTTAATATTAAAATGCCCGATTATATCAATATTAAATTCGGGTTTGGAAGCTAAATCTATACCAAAAAAATTAAAATTCAGCGAACTTACCGCCGCCTTGGCTTCGCTTGCGCCTGTAAAGCCGGTGAGAGTTCCGTTTTTTATAGCGCCTATAATTTGGGGCTCTAAGTAAGCGGCTTTAGCATTGGTGGTATTTAAAGCTTTAAAAGCCTCTGTCGCTGCGGTGACAACTTCTGAAGAAAGGTTTGTTAAATACTTTAGCGGGCTTAAAATTACGTAATAAATACCAAGCATTAAAGGCATACGAATGAGAAGCGGTAAGCATCCGCCGGACATTGAAATGCCTTCGTCCTGCATAAGTTGCTGTTGGGCTACGGCCATTTTTTGTCTGTCATCCCCGTATTTTTGTTTAAGGGCGTCGGTCTTTGGTTTTATGCGCATTTGGCCTACCGTGGATTTTTGTGTTTTTATAGTTAGCGGAATCATAAGAAGGTTTACAATTACCGTAAACACAAATATACTTGCGGCAAAGTTGCCGTTAAAAATCATACTCAAGCTGCGAAGAATCCAACCTAACGGTATTAAAAGAATATCAAAAATACTGCTCATTTTATTTTTCCTTTTTTATTTTTTCCGGTACCGGATCATATCCGCCGCGACACAACGGATTACACCTTAAAACCCGGTATATACTTAAACATCCGCCTACTATTAATCCTCTTTTTTCAAGCGCTTCAATAGCATAAGCCGAACAGCTTGGAGTAAACCTGCAGCACTTTGGCTTTGTCGGCGAAATGTTTTTTTGATAAGCTTTAATAAGTGATATTATAAGCGCTTTCATTATTATTTCTCCATACTTTCAAGCGCATTTAACATACATCTTTTTACGTCCTGCATTTTACAGCGCGTGGTTTTAGCACGGGCGGCAAACACCACGTCATATCCAGAAAGATCTTTAAACACATCAACGAATGCCGCGCGAATAATTCTTCTTGCGCGATTGCGTTTTACCGCACCGCCGATTTTTGTGCTTGCGGTAATGCCGATTCGGTTAAACGCAAGATTGTTTTTTTTAATATAAATTACTAAAGCAGGATACACAAAATTTTTGCCCTGCCCGTACATTCTTTTAAAATCCTTATTGAGTTTAAAGGTAGAGTATTTCGTGCGGATCACCCGTATTTTGCTTTAAGCAAATTAAGTAAAAAGACCGCAAACAGGGTTTTCACCCATCGCGGCCAGTTTTTAATAACTTAATGACTTTCTGTGCTTTGCTCTGCGGCGAGATAACACCTTGCGGCCGTTGCGTGTTGCCATTCTTTTTAAAAAGCCGTGTTCCTTCTTACGATGAAGCTTTTTCGGCTGATAAGTCCTCTTCATGTTTAAGTCCTCCGTTTATTTGTTCATAGCCTTTAGATTATATCTAAATTTTGGCTAAATGTCAATAATTATTTTATATTTTTAATTAATTATGCCAACATTTCTTTTATTTTTTTATCTTTAACGGATAACTCAAAATAATTCTTAAACGCGGGTTTGAGGTATGGATAATCATCCATATATGAAAGGAAGATGTCAGCCTTTTCTTTATCAAAGTCGGCAGCCTTAGTTAAAATAATGCCGACAACAATGTCGCCCACAATTTTATCGCCCTGCTCGTACATATCCGAAAGTGTAGATAAAAGCTTTTTAATCTGTTTGCGATTATTAGAAAGCAGAATTTCAGCCGCTTTTGGGGCTATAAAGCGCTTATAAAAATCAATAGCCATAAATCCGCCGAAGCGTTCGACTTCTTCTTTATAAGTCTCTTTAAATTCAGGGAAAACAGACAACATTGTTCCGGTAAAAGAATCTATATCCGGCGACTTTTTCTTGTCCGCTTTTGGAAGAATGATGTTGGCATTTGCATTTTTTGTGTTTTTAATGCCAAAACGAGTTTTTATAGTATCAACAAAATCTAACCCGGCGCTCATTGCGTCGCGCTCGTTTTCGGGGTCTTCGAATAAAAACGCGGAAGCTTCGGAAAAATCGCCTACTTCGCCGTTGTCAACTGTAGCGCAATAAAGTTTAAGAAGTTTTTCTTCCTCGCTGTGCTCGATTTTAAATGCGTAGGTTTCATTTTTATAAACATCATCAGCTTTTAAAAATCCCTGCTCTTTTATTACAGGTTCAATTTCAGCCATCAATATTTTTTGAATATTATCGGTCAATGCTTTCACCTCATATTATTTTAAGGAATAAATATATCACAAAACCAAAAGCGTAAGCTTTTGCAGGCGGCAAGGCCGCGCGCCGTGTTTTACGGTGGTTTTAACAATACAATGTTCTCAAACTAAAGCGTAAGCTTTAAAATGCGCTTAGCATTTTGGCAGCGTTTTACGCTTCCGGTTTGAGGTTATTATATCACATGCTTTTATTTTTGTCACTAAAAATTTCCATAATAGCGGATTTACTTGCTAAACCCTCTGAAGCGGCTGTTGCACTTCCTGCGGCAACACCCAGTTTTAAAGCGGTTCGTGGGTTGTTTGTTGAAATAAAGCCGGAAATAAAACCTGCTAAAAGACTGTCTCCGCTGCCTACAGTGTTTACGGGATTTATAACGGGTGCTTCTTCGGTTATAACACCGCCTTTTTGATCGACAAATACCGCCCCGTATTTGCCCATTGAAACTATAACGTTTTTGGCGCCGAATTTTTGAATGTTTTTTGCAGCTTCAATAACGCTTTTTGTGGTATCGAGTTTTTTATTTAAAATTTCGGACAGTTCAGAAATATTCGGTTTTATATAGTCGCAAGACGCCTTTATAGCCTCTAGCAGAGCTTCACCGGAAGTATCTACGACCGTCTTTACGCCGCTATGTTTTACAGCATCTAAAATACGCTTGTATGTGTCCTTTTTTAAACATTTAGGCAGCGACCCCGAAAGAATAAGCCAGTCTTCGTTGTTAAGATTTTGAAGTTGTTTAATTAATGATAATAAAGACTGCTCGTCAATAAACGGGCCGCTTCCGTTAAGCTCGGTTTCTAATTTCGACCGGATTTTAACATTAATTCTCGTAAAACCGTCAACCTGCAAAAAATCACTGGATACACCTTCAAGCATCAGCTGATTTTTTAAAGCGTTCCCTGTAAAACCCGCAATAAAACCGAGCGCCGTGCTTTTAATGCCTAGCCTTCGTAAAACGATTGACACATTTATACCCTTGCCGCCAAAAAAGATTTGCTCACCGAACGTTCGGTTGACTTCACCAAGGCGTATTTCATCTAAGCCGACAACATAATCAACGGCCGGATTGAGTGTAACAGTATAAATCATTGTGCATTCAACCTTTCAGTGATTATTTTTATGGTATCAAGCGGCGTTTTGTTTTCATCGATTTTAACTTTATAGCACGGCTTACCGTCCGCCGTTCCAAGCGCCGCATTATCGCCAAGTTTTGCTAAAACTTTTGAGGCTTCTTCAAGATTTAGTTCATGAAGCTTTAAAAATATTTCGTTCTTTTGTTGCGAAATTTCATAAATATTGTTATTTGCTGCTGCGGCGCGTACTAAAGCTATATCAATAAGGCCAATAACCATAGGCGGAATATCACCAAAGCGATCAATCATTTCCTCTTTTACGTCATCGGCGTCGGCAAAGCTTCTTATGTCAGCAATTCGCCTATAAATGCCAAGCCTTGCGGTTACATAAGGAATATAATCTTCGGGGATGCTCGCGGAAATATTTAAATCCACCGTACATTCGGGCAATGTTTTTGAAGTCTCGCCTTTTTCTTCACGCACAGCTTCACCAAGAAGCTTTACATACATATCGTATCCGACAGACTCCATATGTCCATGCTGTTCGCTTCCGAGAATATTGCCGGCTCCCCTAATTTCTAAGTCGCGCATGGCAATTTTAAATCCGGAGCCAAACTCGGTAAACTCCTTAATTGCCACAAGCCGTTTTTCGGCGACTTCCGATAAAACTTTATCAGCTTTGTACAAAAAATATGCATATGCTTTTCTGGGACTTCTGCCGACTCTGCCGCGAATTTGATAAAGCTGAGCAAGACCGTAGCGGTCCGCATTTTCAACAATTAAAGTATTAGCATTTGCGACATCCACGCCGGTTTCAATTATGGTTGTGCAAACAAGAACATCAATTTTAGCGTCTAACAGGTCCTGCCACACGCTTGACAGTTCGTCTTCGCCCATTCTACCGTGTGCAACGCCTATGCGCGCGTTTGGTATCATGCCCTGTATTTTGGAGGCTGTACTGTAAATTGACTCAATATTATTATGAAGATAAAAGACCTGACCGCCGCGGCGAAGTTCTTTGTTTATGGCTTCGATGACAATGCCCGGCGTTTGACGAATTACATAGGTTTGTACGGGTTTTCTGTCCTGCGGAGCTTCTTCAATAGAGGACATATCTCTAAGCCCGCTCATTGCCATATTGAGCGTCCTTGGTATAGGCGTAGCCGAAAGAGTTAATATATCAACCGAAACAAATTTAGATTTTAAACGCTCTTTTTGGGCGACACCAAAGCGCTGTTCCTCATCGATGATAAGAAGCCCCAAATCGTGAAAATCCACATCACTTGAAATCATTCTGTGCGTACCAATTATTAAATCCGCTGTGCCGCGCTTTATATTTTTTAGGCTTTCGTTAATTTGTTTTTTTGTTCTATAACGGTTAAGTATTTCAATGTTAATCGGAAAACGGCCGAATCTTTCTATTGCCGTATTATAATGCTGATTGGCAAGAAGAGTTGTAGGCACTAAAATAGCGCACTGCTTGCCGCTTTCTATACATTTAAAGGCGGCTCTAAAGGCAACTTCGGTTTTGCCGAAGCCAACATCGCCGCACAAAAGCCTGTCCATGGGGATCGGCTTTTGCATATCCGCTTTAATTTCTTCCGAAGCTTTTAGCTGATCGTCAGTTTCTTCGTAGTTAAAGCAGGCTTCGAAATCGTTTTGCAAGGTGCTGTCCTTACCGAAGGCAAAACCCTTTAATTTATTACGCTTTGAGTATAGCTCGATAAGCTCTTTGGCCATTTCTTTTACTGCGGCTTTTACGCGTTTTGTCGCGTTTTGCCATTCGGTGCCTCCAAGCTTGTTCAAACGGATTTTCCCGTTAGGATTTGACCCTATATATTTTGACACAAGATCAAGCTGTGTTACAGGAAGATATAAAATATCTGTTCCGCGATATTTAATTTTAATATAGTCTTTAATTATGCTGTCGGTTTTAATTTTGGTTATTCCCATAAATTGACCAATACCGTGCGCATAATGCACAACATAATCGCCGACTGATAATTCTTCTAAACTGTGTATGCCGTTTTTTTGATGTTTTCTTTTTTTTACGCGGCTTTGAATTTCGCTTTGAGTAATTAAAAGCAGGTTTTGCTCGGGATCGTAAAAGCTTTCAGGAAGCCATCCGACCGTTACGTATACGCCGTTTTCGCTTGGAAAATTGTCGTTTTTAAAGTATACTGCGTGAATGTCATTCTGTTCTAATTGCTCACACAACAACATAGCGGATTTTTCGTTTCTCATAAAAACTACAATTTTTGATAAGGCGTATTCTTTAATATCGGCAATTAATATATCTATACCACCGTTCCAGCTGTTTAAGCTTTTAAGGTTTGTATTTATGATTTGTTTTGGCGGGATATCGTTTTTTGAGCTTAAAAACGCTTCGAGATATACTAAATTAGATTCTTTTAAGCCGTTTAAAACATCTGTTTTATTAAGGTAAAAAACATCGGTTTTATCTGATAAAAGTCCTTCGCTTATAAGCTCCTTTTTTTCGGCGTCACGAATTTCTTTTAAGCTTTTTAAGCGAGAAAGCACCGCGTTAAATTCCGACACGAACAAAATGCTGCTAAAATAATCAAAAAATGTTGATGGTTTAGCTCTAAAAAACGCCATATATCTGTCGCCGTAAAACATATCGGAAGATATGTCCCGCTCGATAGTATCAAACAGCAATGTATTCTTTTTTTCTATGGATTTTTGGTACTTTTTAAGTGCTTCTTTATCTATGTCTGCAGATTCGCTAACAGGCAGTATTTTAACCATTTTAAGAGAGTCGGTTTTTCTTTGATTATCCGTATCGAAAAAATGAAGTTCGTCTATGGTATCACCGAAAAAATCGATTCTAACAGGCTCGTTTAGTCCGGGAGAAAAAACGTCAACAATATCTCCCCTTACGGAAAACTGGCCTATTCCTGAAACTTCATTTGTTCTTTCGTAGCCGAGTGTAATTAAACTGTTTTTAAACTGCTCGAAATCCAATGTTTCGTCTTTTTTTACGGTTATGGCGCTTTGTACTAAAAAATCTTTATTAATAAATTTTTGCGTTAAACACTCTGCATCAAGCACAATAACGTCAAAATCCCCGTCAACCATGTGTGACAGGGTGTTAATTCTTTTGTGTTCGTATTCTTTTGAGTATCCGCTAATGTCGCGTATTGCATAATCTCTTGTCTCAAGCCTTAGTGCATTTAGTCCCAGCACTTTTAGCTCGTCTACAAGGTTTGCTGCCTCCGCGGCATTGGGTACTACTACCGCGCATTTTTCAAAAGCCCCGACTAAAAGGCTTTTAAACCCTTTAGATAAACCGTTTACTTCAACAGGTAAAACGCCATTATTAAGGCTTTCAGATAATTCCTTTAAAACGCGGCTGTTTCGGATATAAAAATCATTAAGCATTTGATATTTTATTATACCGGTTCATTGCGGTATCTATATCCTCCGTAATAATACATTGTGCCGCTTCTGCCGCATTTTCAATTACGGGTTTTATTCGTGCACTCTCATCTTTTGAAAATTTTCCCAAAACAAAATCCGCTAAATCATAATCGGGATTTGGTTTATTGCCTACGCCTATTTTTATTCTTACAAAATCGTCGCTTCCTAAAAGCTCAATTATGCTTTTTATGCCGTTGTGACCGCCGAAGCTGCCCTTTCGTTTTATACGAAGGCTACCAAAAGGTAACGACACATCATCACAAATCACAATTATTTTTTCCGGCGCAATTTTATAATAATTCGCAAAATAGGCTACTGCCTCACCCGAATTATTCATATATGTTTGCGGCTTTAAAACAAGGCATTTATACTTGCCGATACCCACTGTAGCATATAGTGCATTATTTTTTAATTTAAAAGTCGCATTAAACTTGCCGCTTAAAAAATCAGCCGCAGTAAAGCCCACGTTGTGCCTTGTTTGCTCGTATCTTATTCCGGGGTTTCCAAGTCCGACAATTATATATTCAATTCCGTTTTTATTAAAAAGCATATGAATCCTCCAAATTGCCGGTTAGGTGCATTATTATAGCAAGCGCCGCAAGCGGTGCGGTTTCCGCACGTAAAATACGGTTGCCTAAATGTACTTTGTATTTAAACATTGCCGCTTCCTTTGCAGAAAAGCCGCCTTCACTTCCTATTAATATACCCAATTCTTCGGGCGTTTCTTTTAATCTGCTTTCTATTGCGGATTTAAAACTTTCACCTGAAGCCTCGTACAAAATAATGCTGTTTTTTGGCACTTCACTAATATTTACCGGCATTTCTACCACCGGAATTTTTCCCCTAAAGGATTGTTTTGCGGCGGATTCGGAAATTCTGTTTAGCCTTGCTGTAAGCTTTTCATTGTCTCGAAGAAGTTTTACGCAATGCTCCGATATTACAGGAACGATTTTATCCACCCCGAGCTCTACCGCATGCTTAATTACCTCGCTAAGCTTATCTCCCTTTAATAGGCACTGATAAAGCGTAACCTTTAAAGAGGGCTCAGTATTGTTAGGCCTTTTTTCATCCAAACTTAGCTCTACAGTATTGCCAAGTATGCTTTTTACGTGGCAATAATAGTCATAAAGGTTACCGTCGCCTACCACCAGTTTTTCGCCGGGTTTTATTCTTAGCGATTTTATGGCATGCTGCGCATTTTCACCTTCAAGTTTTCCGTTAAATGTATCTACAAAAAATTTCGGCATTTTATCCTCTACTCAAAGCTGTCAAAGTCAATATCTATATTAAATCCATCATCAGCGTCATTATTCTCATCTTTTTTTGGCGCCGTATCGGTTTTATCATCATCGTCGATATTTAAATAAAAGCCACGATTAAATCCATTGTTTGCACTTGAATAATCGGTATAATCCGCTTCGGAAATATCGTCCCATACGTCCGAATCGTCCGGCACCTCTTCTTTTTCTTGCTCAAATCTTTTTAAAAGCTCTTCGCCTTCGGGATAATCAAGCAAAGGTTCTTTATTTTTATATACAAAAATGCAAATAACGTAATAAATTAAAAGAATACTTAAAGAAGCAATAGAAATATATATGCCAAGCTTAAGTCCCGGAGTATGGTAGGTAAAGGTAATATCGTTAGTTCCGGCCTTTGCAAGAACCGCCATAAATCCGATATTAACCTTTTCAATGGTTGCCGCTTGGCCGTTTACGGTTGCAGTCCATCCTTCGTCGTAAGGAATAGAGAAAAATACAAGATTATCGTTTTCAAGCGTAATTTTTTCATTAAAGCCATTATTAAACTTAGAGTATATGCCGGCGCTTGCACGTCGAAGCTCTGCATCAGATCTTAGCGATTCGCTGTTTAAAATAATCTTAGCATTATCTTCATAAACCGAAGCAGTCTCGTCAATGCCAACAGCAGAACTATCCTCCGGATTGTTTAATGCTTCGCTTGAAAGCTGATTTTCAATATTAATAACGCCTTCTTCGTCGGTCGCTTCTTGGTTTGCAAGATTATCGGGTGATTTTGCAATATCGGTTAAAATATTGCCGTATTTTGCGGCCTGAGCGTCATCTAAAATCATAGCCTTTACCATAAGGTTGGCGCGATCACTCTTTGAATACTCATCGGCTTCACTTTTTAAAATATAGTAATCGTAAGTAAATCCCATCGGAATATAATTTTTGTTTTCGTAAACATTATATCCGCCTTGTGTCTTAAAATAAATATAGCCCGGCATTTTTGCATTGCCTGATGAATCAACAAAATTATCGTCGGCATTTGTTCGGCCCTCGCGGTCAAGCAGATATTTTACCGAAAGCAAGCTTCTTGCAGCATAAGTATTTGTGCCGGGGCGGCTCGCAACGCCGCGCTCTTCGCCGACATATTCCCAAAATTCTGTAACGGATTTCGGTACAATCGAATGAAAAGCATTTATTGTTTGAAGGTTTAAAAACATGGCGGTATTATCTACACCGTCGTAAACGTCCACCCTAAAAGTATCGCTGTCATCAAGTGTAAGAGTGCTTTCTAAAAGCTGTTCTTTCATTACGGTTTTAGTATCGTAAGAATGAGATTTTCCCGTTGAAATAAATACAACGCTGTAAATAATGCTAATAACTATTACAAGCGCGGTTGAAACTTTTAAAAATGAAGTTTCGTTTTTGCGCATCAGCGGCAACAGCAGTTTTAAAATAAAAAGTGAAGCAAGCGCTATAGCAGAAGCTATTAAAAAGCGATATAAATAAACATTGTTTTCGTCATAGGTATAAAGGCCAAACCTCAGCACGCCTTTTTCGTCGTACCACGGGAAAAGACCAATAACCAAAACTATGCCTATGGTAATGCCGGCAACCCATTTAAATGGGGTGTTCCAGTCAACGCTTTTATCCTCAATAGCGGTAACTGTAGCAAGGCACATCATTAAAATAGGCATGTAAAACCATCTGGCATAGTACGCGGTATTGAGCATACTGAATACGCTGTTTAATACAGGTACTAACGCTATAAATGCAGAAATGCAAATAATGCGCCTTAAAAAGCTGCCTTTTTTCTGCTGTAAAATCGCTGTAACACTAACCATTGAAAACAATGGCAACCAACCGCCAAGCGACGACCATTTTGCATTTGCCTGCGGAAAAAACACCGGTCTTGCAGGAATATCCGGCGGGAAAAAGAAACACTGAATAATATTCGCGTATCTTTGCTCGTCTGAGTATAAAATCCCCGGCCAACCGGTTGTAAACTCGTAAATTCTTGAATTGCCCAAAATAGCAAGTATGCTTGGAAGAAGTATTGCCGCAGCACACAAAAGGCCGATAACCGCCTCAAAAAAAATAACCATAAATCTTTTAAAGGTTATATGCAGATTGCCCGACAGCACACGAACAAACCAATAAATTACAACAAAGCAGACCATTCCGAAAAAGAAAAAGTAGTTTACAGCCGCGCAAAGAGCAACCATGGCGGCAAAAAATCCGCGTTTGTTTTCGGTTATCAAAAGTTCTAACGACAACAAAAGCAACGGGAACAAAATTATTGCTTCGTGGAAATGATTAAAAAAGATATTATAAACCGAAAAACCTGAAAAAGCATACAAAAGCCCACCTATCATAGCGGATTCCGGCATACGCGTAAATCGCCTGATATAGCAATAAGACGTAAGTGCCGCAAGTGAAAATTTAAGTATTAAAAGCGGCCCCATTAAAAAAGGTAAAAAATTATTTGGGAATAAAAGAGTAAGCAAAAAGAAGGGGCTTCCGAGCGTATAAAAACTATAGGATCCAATAAAGTTTACACCAAGATCCGTACCGAAATTCCAACCTGTTTCGCCAGACAAAATTGCTTCGTGCGAAAGCTTATAAAAAGGTATTTGCTGTACGTTAAAATCTCCGTAAAAAAGGAAATAGCCTTTATCGATAATTATAAAAGGCAAAAACACCGCTGTTGCGGCAAGCATCGCCAAAAAAAACGTCGCCAAGTATTTTTCTTTTGGTTTTCCTAAAACGGCAATCTTTTTTTGGTTAAAAATCATTCCTGTTCACTCCCAAACAAAAATTTAACACACACATAAAGGCTGTAAAGATAAACTAAAAAATTAACAGCAGACATAATTATCATGATTACGCTGTATGAGTGGCCGCTGAATATAGAATGCTGATAATTCCAGTCGAACATTGGAACCGCCTGATTTATAGCCACAACAAAGCTTAATAGCCCAAAAAGAATGAAAAAATCCTTTTTCTTGTAAAGTATAAAAGCGGCAAGGCATAAAAACAAGCACAAAAACTGATATCTCTCATGCATTTTGGTAGTAAGCATAAAAATGCTTTGCATTAAAACAAGCGAAAGTACAATAAAGCACTTTTTCTTTGCAAAAACAGTAAGCACAATGCTTGATATAACTACCGCAATAAGAAGCGCTAAGCCTAGCATTCCGTAAGTAAAACCACCTAAAACCTTGTTGCTTTCAGCCGCCCAGTTTAAATTAAAAATTCCGTAAATATTAAAGGCATTGAGCGTTGCATACGGATAAGAATTCGAACCGTTTAAGTACACGTCGAAAAACAAAAACGGATTGTGCGAACCTATCATAAAAGGTAAAAACACTGCGGCCACAGTGCCGACCGCCGCAAAAACACCGGCAAAAAAGTCTCTTATTTTGTGCTTAAATATTAGAATAGTTAAAAATACGGGAAGCAAATATAAGCTTTGGAATTTTGTCAGTCCCGAAAGTGCGAACATTACCGACGCCCACACCGGATGCCTTTCCATTAACAAAAACGTCGCAAAAATCATAAGGCACATAAGTGCATCAGTTTGTCCCCAAAAAGCAGAATTAAACAGTGCCGCAGGATTAAAAAGCCAAAATGCGGCGCAAAAAATTCCTGTTTTAGTATCACGCTTTTTAGCAACAATATATATAACGACGCCTAAAATAATATCAAAAACCACAGGCCAAAACTTCATTAGCGCCATGTTTAAATAATTGTCGTTTACAGCATTTGGAATGATTTTATAAAAAACCCCGACAACATAAAGAAAAAACAGATAAACCGGCGGATAATCAAGATTAATCGTCTTATTGGAATAAATAGAAAACAAACCATCGTTACTTGCAACCGCCCAGCGCCTATACCAAAAAGTATCGTAAATATTGTAATATCCGAGCGAAATAAATGCCCTTGTAAGTATTGCAAAAGCAAGAAGCATCAAAAACACGGCTTTGTTATAGTCAATATTAAAATTTTTTAAACTTGTATTATGTGCCAATTTAGTCTCCTCGAAAAATCTTATTGATATTATATCATTATTTGGTATAATATTCAATGAAAGATTTATTTAGGAGAAAAAATATGTCTAGCTTTTATTCTGTGCTTTTTAGAATGAAATATATCGACCGCTGGGCGCTTATGCGAAACGTCGATAAAGAAAGCCTCTCCGATCACACGCTTTTTGTCGCATTTATTACCCACGCATTGTGTGTAATAGAAAAAACCAGATTAAACAATGCAAGCATTAACACCGAAAAAGCTGTTTTATATGCACTTTTTCACGATACCGCAGAGGTTATTACCGGGGACCTGCCGACTCCTGTTAAATACTATAACGACGATATAAAAACCGCTTATAAACAAATTGAAAATATGGCTGAAGATAAGCTTCTTTCATTGTTGCCGGATGATTTTAAAGCCGAAATTGACGATGTATACAATGTATCGGATGAAATTAAAAAAACCGTAAAAGCAGCAGACAAAATTTCCGCGCTTATTAAGTGCGAGCAGGAATTGTCTTTTGGGAACGTTGAGTTTAAAGAAGCAAAAAAACAAACGGAAGCCAGCATAAAATCACTTAACTACCCTGCTGCGGATATTTTTATAAAAGAATTTTTACCCTCGTTTAAACTTTCGTTAGATAAACAAACTAAATAGGTGGTGTACAGTTATGAAAAAAAGTAATTTTCTAAAATCATTTTTCTGTATTGCCCTTAGTATGTTGTTGGCTTTAAGCTTTACCGGATGCAGCAAAGTAAAAGCCGAAAACCTAATGCAAAACATAACCGCCAACGAGCCCACGGTTAATTCTTTGGATATCGATTCGGCTGTTGCCGGATTGGCTTCGGATTTTGCCGTAAGGCTTTATAAAGCCTGCAGCAAAAACGGTCAAAACACGCTTGTTTCTCCGCTGTCTGTAATGAGCGCGCTTTCCATGACGGCGAACGGCGCAAACGGCGAAACTCTTTCTCAAATGGAAAAAGCGTTAGGCATAAAAAGCGAAGATTTAAATATGTTTTTTTACAAGTACATGCAAAAAACAGTTAAAGATCAAAGCGCTTTAAAACTTGCGAATTCCATTTGGTTTAATGATAGCACGAGTTTTTCGGCAAACCGCGAATTTTTGCAAACAAACGCCGACTATTACAAGGCGGACATCTATAAGGCACCGTTTAACAGCGCCACGCTAAATGAGATTAACAAATGGGTAAACGAAAAAACCGATAAAACCATCCCGAATATTCTTGACAACCTTTCGGATGAATCCGTTATGTGTATTTTGAACGCTCTCGCGTTTGAAGAAAATTGGAACGACCCCTATGCGGAAGAAGATGTCAGTCAAGGCAATTTCATTTTGGAAAGCGGCGAAAAAAGATTGGTTTCATTTTTAAACGGCTCCGAAGGCACGTATTTAAGTGACAGCAAGGCAACCGGATTTATAAAATATTACGAATCGAATAAATTCGCTTTTGCCGCGCTGCTGCCTAACGAAGGCATAAATCTTTCTGATTATATCAATTCTTTAAACGGTGACGGACTCCATAAAATGCTTTCAAATCCGCAATATGAAACCGTTTTAACCTCTATGCCGAAATTTGAAACCGGCTACGAAACAGAAATGTCTTCAGTTTTAAAAACTATGGGCATTAAGGACGCATTTAATCCTGATACCGCCGATTTTAATACTTTAGGTAAATCCAAAAATGGCAAAATTTTTATTAACAGCGTTGTACACAAAACGTTTATATCGGTTACCGAAAAAGGTACCAAAGCCGGTGCCGCCACCGCGGTTATTTTGAAGGACGGCTCCGCTTTAAACGAAAAGCCGAAAACGGTTATATTAAATCGGCCGTTTCTTTATATGCTTATCGACTGCGAAACAAACCTGCCTTTCTTTATAGGCTCAATGTACGACGTACAGGGATAAAAACAAAAAGCTGTGCAGAAAATTTTCTGCACAGCTTTTTTACAATCAACATTATTTGTTAAATGACATCGGTTTTAAAACAAAATTTTTATTTTCCTTCATATTCCGCAACTGATTCAACTTTGTAGCCTTTTAACGTTTCTCTGCCGTTTAAGCCTTTAAGTTCAAGTAAAAACAGGCATTCAACCACCTCACCGCCAAGTTCTTCAACAAGCTCGCAAGCGGCCTTTACCGTGCCGCCTGTAGCAATAAGATCGTCTACTATTACAACCTTTTGACCGGGTTTTACAGCGTCGGTATGAATTTCGATCGTTGCCGTACCGTATTCAAGGGCGTACTCTTTCGAAACGATAGCACGCGGCAGCTTACCTTTTTTTCTTATAAGTGCCAAAGGCTTATTTAATAAATAGCTTAGCGGTGCGCCAAACAAAAATCCACGGCTTTCGGCGGCAAGAATTACGTCAAAATCGATTTTTTCAAGCCGAGCCTTCATTTCGTCGACAGCAAGCCGCATGCCTTCCGGGTTTCCTACCACCGTAGTAACGTCACGGAACATTATGCCCTTTTCGGGAAAATCGGGAATGGTTAACACATAATCTTTTACGGATTTCATTTAAAAGACTCCTTAAAGTCAAATATTACTATATAACTTTAACAGATAATCCGCAAAAAGTAAAGAAATTATTTTGCCTGGTACATCTGATTTTGCGCCATATACTCGTAAAGCCTTAACCCGTGCTCCTGTTCTTCTTTTTGAATATGATTTAAAATGTTTCTGAGTTTCGGCTGGGCAAATTCAAAAATACTGGTATTATATGCGCTTGCAACCTGTTTTTCCGTTGTAAGAGCATCTTGACACAAAAAACTGTCCTTTTCTTTTGCCTTGCCGGACACAGTGCTAATAAGCTTAGCTGTCGGCGTTTTTTGAGCCTGTTTACTTGAGCTTTTAAGCTGAACCGTTTCGCCATTTTGAATTTTTTGAATGGTATTAAAATGGCCCTCTTCTACTTTACCTATGCTTTTAAAAAGTTCTTTTAAGTTTTTATCCGAGGCTTCGCTTGCATATTTTGCGTACTTATCAATGCAGAGCTGTTCCTGAGTTTTTAAGTCCTTTAATAAAAGCGTTTCTTTTTCTGTTAATTTCATAAAAAATTCACCTCAAAGTTATTATGCAGAAAAAAATCCGCATTATTCTTTAAGGTGAATTATTTTATTATACCCGTGCCATCAAAGTTCGGCAAATATTTTATGCTTGCAGAGGATCTATCTTGAACAAAGCCGTTAACTATACCTGATGCGAGCAGATATTCGGTAGCTTTTTCATACTCGTATTTATTAACCCTTCGGTTTAATTCATCGGGCAGATCTTTTGTGGGCGGCACATATTGAAACATAAGTGAAAAAAGGGCTTTATCTTTATAGTTTTTCTTAATAAAATCGATTATTTTTATAGTGTTTTCAATTTGCCCCGGAAGCACCAAATGCCTAATAATGAGCCCTTTTTTAATTAGACCGTCCTCGCCTATTTTTACATCGCCAACCATATTGTACATTTTTTCAAGAGCTTTTGTTGCAACTTTAAAATAATTAGGAGCATTGCTGTATTTAAGCGCAAGAGAATCGTCATAATATTTTAAATCCGGTAAAAAAACGTCGACTTTATTTTTTAGTTTTTCTAAGGTTTCAAAGCGTTCATACCCGTTGCTGTTCCAAATTACGGGAACCGAGTGTTTTATTGGGATAATTTCCGATAAAACATCTGTATAATGGGTTGGCGTTACAAGATTAATATTGTGAGCGCCGGCATAAACTAACTTTTTAAAAACCAGTGGCAATTCGTTTTTTGAAACATTAAAACCCGCATTACCGCCTGTACTTATTGCGTGGTTTTGGCAATATATGCAACGCAAATTACAACCGCAAAAGAAAACGGCTCCCGAGCCGTTTTGTCCGCTAATTACCGGCTCTTCAAAATAATGGAGCGCCGCGCGGGCTATTTTTATTTTATTGGTTTCGTTGCAAAACCCGGGCAATAAAGATCTGTTTACACCGCATTTTCGCGGACAGATATTACATATCAACTATCAAGCGCTCCCCGTCTTTTTTGTTTAAAATTCTATCGGAATAAGAAATATTTGATTTTTCATCAATAAATACCGCGGCAATATCGTGTTGCAAGGCAAAATTCTGCGCTTTTTCTTTACCCATTACAAACATAGCTGTTGAAACGGCGTCGCAAAAAGCAGAATCCTCCCCTATTACGGTTACGCTTAAAAGATTGCTTTTTGCAGGGCGTCCTGTTTTAGCATCTAAAATATGATGATATGTTTGCCCGTCCGCAACAAACGACCGCTCGTAACTGCCGGCCGTTACGACAGATAAATCTTTTACTCGAACAGTTACGGCGACATCATCGGAATAAGGTTTTTTTATTCCTACAGCCTGTTTTTCGCCTAAAACATAAACATTACCGCCTAAATTAATAACTGCGTTTTTAATGCCTTTTTCTAAGAACAAGTCTTTAACCAAATTTGCGGCAAATCCTTTTAACATTCCGCCAAGGTCAATTTTTGCGCCGTTTAAAAGCGTAACGCCTTCATCTGAAATTATTATGTTGTTATAGTCAAGTGTATATATAACCGCATTTGTAGCTTCAACATTTGGCACCGTCTTTTTTTCGAAATTCCACAAAAGGCTGGCACCGCCAATCGCCGCGCAATAAGAGTTATCAGTAAGCTGTGAAAAAGACTTTGCAAGTTTTATTGCTTGCAATGCATTGTTTGAAAAAGCAGAGCTTTGTTTTTTTTCGTTTAAATCAGTTAACTCACTTTTACTTCTGGCGCTTAGCTCGCTGCTTAGACTATTAATAATATCTACGGCTTCATCCAAAGTTTGTTCGTCCGCCTCGGCGGATATGGACATAACTGTATCCATAGCAAAAAACGTGCGGGTTATGGGCATATTTTGGCATCCGGAAAAGACTGCGGCAAAAATCGCCGCTGCAGCAAATAAACTTACAGTTTTCTTACTCATCAAGTTTAAGCACCGCCATAAACGCCTCTTTAGGAACCTCAACAGACCCTAACTGGCGCATACGTTTTTTGCCCTCTTTTTGCTTTTCGAGAAGTTTTTTCTTTCTTGTTATATCGCCGCCGTAGCACTTTGCAAGTACATCTTTACGAAGCGCTTTTACAGTTTCGCGCGCGATAACCTTGCCTCCGACCGCAACCTGTATGGGCACTTCAAAAAGCTGGCGCGGAATATGCTCTTTAAGTTTTTCCGCTATGCGCCGAGCCTTGTTATATGCATTATCAGCATGCACAATAAATGACAGTGCATCAACCGTTTCACCGGAAAGCATAACGTCAAGTTTTACAAGCTTGGATTTTTGATAACCCTTTGGCTCGTAATCGTAGCTGGCGTAACCTTTTGTGCGCGATTTTAAGGCGTCAAAAAAGTCGTAAACGATTTCGCCGACCGGCATTACATAGTGAATATTAACCCTATCTAACAAATACTTGGTGTCTACGTATTCGCCGCGGCGTTCCTGGCAAAGGCCCATAATATCGCCGATAAATTCTTTGGGGCTAAAAATATAAACATCTGCTACAGGCTCACGGGCTTCGGATATTGTTGCGGGATCGGGATAATTTGTAGGGTTATCAATCTCGATTTCTTCGCCGTTATTTAGTAAAAACCTATAAACGACGCTCGGTGCAGTGGTAACTAAATCAAGGTTGTATTCGCGTTCTAATCGCTCCTCGATAATTTCCATATGCAATAGGCCTAAAAAGCCGCATCTGAAACCAAAGCCTAAAGCTTTACTGGTTTCAGGTTCGTACAGAAGCGACGCATCGTTAAGCTGCAGCTTTTCGAGCGCCTCTTTTAAATCTTCATAATGCGCGCCGTCAGCAGGATAAATCCCGCAAAAAACCACGGGATTAACCTTTCTGTATCCCTTTAACGGCTCTTTAGCAGGCTTGTTTGAAAGTGTAATTGTATCGCCCACTCTCGCTTCGCTTACGGTTTTTATAGATGCCGAAAGATAGCCTACTTCGCCCGCTTTTAATTCTTTGCACGGAACCATTCTGGTGGCGCTTTTGCGACCGAGTTCTACAATAGAAAACTCAGCGCCTGTCGCCATCATTTTAATTGTATCCCCTGTTTTCACGGTACCGGAAACCACTCTGAAAAATACAATAACACCTTTATAAGCATCGTAATACGAATCAAAAATAAGCGCTTTTAATTCGGCATTACTGTCCCCTTTTGGAGCTGGCAGCATGGTGATGATTTTTTCAAGAACTTCTTTGATATTTATTCCGTTTTTGGCTGAGATTCGCGGTGCTTCGTCCGCAGGAATGCCGATAACATCTTCGATATCTTTTTCCACCCTGTCGGGATCGGCCGCCGGTAAATCTATCTTATTAATTACAGGCAACAGCTCAAGATCGTTATCGACAGCAAGATAGGTGTTTGCAATGGTTTGCGCTTCGATACCTTGTGAAGCGTCTACAACCAGTAACGCCCCCTCGCAAGCCGCCAAAGAACGCGACACCTCGTAGTTAAAGTCTACATGACCCGGGGTGTCGATTAAATTAAGCTCATATTCTTCGCCGTCATCGGCTTTATAATAAAGGGTTACAGCGTGGCTTTTTATTGTTATACCTCGCTCGCGTTCAAGATCCATACTGTCTAACAGCTGGTCTTCCATATCACGGTCATCAACAGAATTTGTCGCCTCTAAAAGGCGGTCGGCCAGTGTGGATTTTCCGTGATCAATATGAGCAATTATACAAAAATTTCTGATGTTTTTCTGGGGTATAGACAATTTTTATCTCCTTAATTTATGCGTTCGGCAAAAATGCTCCTGCCGCTTTTAATTTGTTTTGCAGTTCTTTTATGTTTACATCGCGTGTGTTTTTACCACAAATGGCGGCGGCAGTACCGACTGCCTGCCCCGTAATAAAGCAACCGGGCATTACGCGAAGTGTAGCTAACATCATCCTGTCAGCCGAAAGAAGCCTTCCTGCGGTAAACAAATTATTAACAGTCTTAGGAATTAAGCAGGAAAGCGGCACGCCGTAACTGTCCCCGTCTTTATAAACAAACTTTTCGTTAAACTCGGCATGGTATTTATCAAATGCGCTTTTACTGTTGTTGGAAGCATGCAAATCTACCGGATAGTGCATTCTTCCGATTTCATCGTCAAACACCGCGCGGTTTAAAAAATCCTCTACATTTAAAGTATAATCGCCTTTATAACGAAGAAGCTCTCTTGTGCCCAAAACATTGGCGGTAGAAACCAGCTCGACATTCTCGTATCCGTCGACATATTTTTTATAATATCGCAAAAATTCTTGCGCTTGTTTTCTTCCTTCAAGCATTGCTTTTGTAAGTATTTGCTCGTCATTTTCGTAGGCGTTATATATGTGTCCCAAATTGCCGCCTGCCGAGCTTTTACCGTGCCTTACCATGCCCGGCAAATGAAGATCAAGTTTAGAAAAAATACCTTCATCAAAAGCATCTTGCAAATGGTCGGCATCGTTATAAGTAACCTTGTTCCAATCTATGTTGGTCCAAAGGTTGCAAAGAGTAGCCCCCATTATATTGCCTTCATCATCACCTATAAAACACGGCGTATCTGTTTTCGCAACAATTTCTCCGCCGCCCGTACAGTCTATAAAAATCTGCCCTTTTACGGCATAAATTCCGCTTCGCGTTTTTATAATTAAATATTCGATATATCCATTTTTATAAACTATATCTATTATTTCCGAAAAAAGTAAAAGGGTTATGTTTTTTTCATTGCTTACCATTTCGTCGTAAGCGAATTTTAATGCTTCCGGATCAATTGCTTCGTTTCCGAAATGGTCTATCGGTTCGCTTGAATATTCATTCATTTTATCAAGAACTTCCTTGCCGATACCTGCGGAATAAAAATTTACACTATCCGAAAAGCCCATAAAAAGCGGAACAAGCCCGGCTGTTCCCATTCCACCGAGACAACCGAGCTTTTCTATTAACAGTACCTTGGCACCGTTACGCGCGGCCGAAACCGCCGCCGCAACACCGGAAGGCCCTCCACCTGCTACAACCACAGATGCCTTGTACTTTACATCTATTTTTTTTTCAAAAATGATATTATCCATGTAATCCCTCTGCCTGCAGTTTCATATTCTCTAAAATAATCGTGTGGATTTCACCAAGCGACGCGCAGTATTCAAGAACTTTCCATGGCTCATTCGTGTGGTAATGAAGTTTAATAAGTGTATCGTCACCAACAACCAAAAGGCTGTCCCCCTCAAAATGCTCTTCTATATAATCATTAATTGCATCTTCGTCGAGATTCTCGCCTTCAATTAAAAGCTGAGTGTCAAATTTATATTCAATCATTGCTTTCTCCTTCATCTGCAAACGTCGGTTCTTCCATATCGTCCGGAACTTTACGGCATATAGCTATTGGTGTTTGTTGGTCGGACTGATCAAGCGGATTGTCGCCAAAAAGTTCTCTTGCCATTGAAAGCGTTACATCTTTAGTAGACGAACCCAAAACTTCAAGGCCAAGGTCGTTAGCGTCAAGCATAATTACATAGCATCCTGTATGCTCTGCTAAGCGTTCACATACCTTATCAGGCTCTAAAGGAGCTTTTTTTGCATAAGTATTATACGGAGGAATTACATATTCGCCGGGGCCGTCAATAGAACGGGCTTTGGGGCCTACAACGTTATAAAAAACACCGTGGATTCCAAACGGTTTAGTAAAGGCCGCACAAATGCAACCTAAAAGAATTTTAAAAACACCAACATCCTCCAAGGCAAGCTGCATTGTGTATTTACTGCCAAGACCAATTCCGTATGGAGACTTTGTAACAAATTTAACTAAAAATTTAGCAAGCCATGATACTTTAATTTCATCGATCGGGTAGGCTCGTCCCTGGCTTATTGCCACCATTTTTTCACTTAAAAAAATACCGTCGCCTTCGGTGATATAAGGCATAACATATTTGTCCATTATTTCATTAAGATCGTCACCGGCTTTTACAACGTGTGTTTTTACAGGATAACGTGCGAATTTTCCGAAAGATGTTTCAACTAATAATTTTTTGCCCTTATTCGGACGAAAAGACGACATGTCTACAGCGCTCATATAAAACCATCCTTAAAAATAATATTTACCTGATTATTATAAACCAACAGAAACAAAAAAGCAATTATTTATATTGAGGATTCAGAAAAAATAGTTTATAATTATAAAAAAACTAAGTGGGGATGCAATTGACTGTAACATTTTATACGCTTGGCTGTAAAGTAAACCAGTACGAAAGCGAAAATATGAAATCCGAGCTTTTAAAAGGCGGCATAACGCCGGCCGACAGCGGCGATATTTTTGTAATTAATTCTTGTACCGTAACAGCAGAAAGCGACCGCAAAACAAGGCAACTTGTACATAAAGTACGGCGCGAGCACAAAAACGCCGTTATTGTGCTTACGGGATGCATGCCGCAGGCTTTTTTAGAAGAGGCAAAAAAGCTGCCGTGTGATATTATTTTGGGCAATACCGAAGAACGAGATATTTTAACGGCAGTTAATGATTTTTTAAAGACTAAAAAGCGCATAGTTCGAGTCTTACATCACACCAAAGACGAAGCGTTTGCAAAATCAAATATAAGTAATTTTTCTGATAGGACTCGTGCGTTTTTAAAAATTGAGGACGGATGCAACCGTGGTTGTACGTACTGCATAATTCCAAAAGCCAAAGGCAGAGTCAGAAGCAGAGCCCTTTCCGATATTAAGCACGAAGCGCAAAGGTTATCCGATGCCGGATTTAAAGAAATAGTTTTAACCGGCATAAATCTATCTTCCTACCAGCATAACCTTGCCGCAGCAGTTACCGCCGCGGCCTCGCCGGAAAATATAAAACGAGTAAGGCTAAGTTCGTTAGAGCCCGATTTATGTTCTGATGAGCTTTTATCAGCACTTAAAAAAATCCCTGAATTTTGCCCGAGTTTTCACTTGGCCCTGCAATCAGGCTGCAACAAAACACTTAACAGAATGAACAGACTTTATACTACCGAGGACTATTATAATCTTGTTCAAAAAATAAGAAAACTATTTGAAAACGCCGCATTTACCACAGACATTATGGTGGGTTTCCCCGGCGAAAGCGAAGAGGATTTTGTTAATTCAATGCGTTTTTGCGAAAGCATAGGTTTTACGCATATGCATATTTTCCCCTATTCTAAAAGAAGCGGCACATACGCATATAACTACAAGAACCAGGTGACAAATGCTGAAAAACAGCGAAGAGCCCGGCTTATGAAAAAATCTATGGAAGAAAGTGCAAAAACCGTCAACTCTAAAATGATTGGTAAAGTTTGCAAGGTTTTAGTTGAAAGTGATGGAAACGGTTTTTCGGAGAATTATACTAAAGTTATTTTAAATGAAAAACTTCCCGAATCTAGTATTATTTCAGCAAAAATCACCGATGCCGGCAGTTACCATGTGATAGGCGAAATAATAAAAGACTAAAAATTATACAAAAGTTGACATTTTTTCGAACCATAAGCTTGCTTGAATATTTATTTAAAACATGATATTATAATAACAGTATTACTTATTAAGGAGTGAGTTGTATGAAAAAAACTTTGTCGCTTGTTTTAAGCGTATTGTTGACTTTTTCGTGCTTTATAGGCGTAACCTCTTTTAGCGCGTCCGCCGAAAGCCCGAATCTTATTGCCGACAGTTCGTTTGAAATGTATAACGACGGAACCGATCTCGGTCAGCTGTATCACTGGGTTGACACTTCGGCAAATTTGATATCATTTTCTGATATCAGCGATAAAAACTGGACTATGTCTGCTTACGGAAGAGGTAAGGTCACAGCAGATGACGCTTACGAAGGTGAAAAATCGCTCAGCTTATACAGTGTATCCGATCACGTTATGTATAAGGTGGTTGAAGTTGAACCAAACACCGACTATATTTATTCTTACTGGTACAAGCAGGAAGGTCAATACATAGGCTTCAACAGCATAGTTTACGGTATAGAGGCTGATGCTGAAAGCATTGCAATTTACAAAACAACCGGTGTATATGCTACCGACGGTGGTACGGGCGGCGGCAAAAACAGCGATCAGGATTACGGAAAACAACGTGAAATTACCTCTGTTTGCACAAGCGAAAATGTTGGTGCAAACGGTGTTGTCGGCGAATGGACCAAAGCCGAGTTTACCTTTAATTCCGGTTCTTACACAAGAGTTTTACTTCCTCTTTCTTCCCGCGCCGGCACAAACGGAGCTTGCCTTGTAGACAATATTTCTTTAGTTAAACACGTTGAAGAAGTTCACTACGATCTTGACGGTACATTTGAAAGCTATCAAGCAGGCCTTCTGTCCGCAAGAAATGCAAACGGCTACGACGAGACTCTGGCCGGCCGCTTCTTCTGGTTTGCAGACTACAACAAAAACAATAACGTATCAATTAGAAATATCGCTAAAACCGGTCTTTCCGGCAATGATTATGCGGCCTATGAAATTTCAAATGAGCAAGCCCACACCGGTTCTAAATCATTAAAATACACACAAAACTGGCAAGATCTTTATATCGTTTTAGATACTGCAGCAAATACCAATTATTCCTTAAAATATTGGTACTATCAAACCGAGAAAGGCTTAGGAATCAGCACCGCTGCACGCCATAACGGTTTTTACGGACTTGCAGATAATGCAAAGGTTGTAGCCCTTTTAGGTGATGGCAGCCCAAACGCTTCCATATTTGAAACAAACGGTGGTCTTGATGCAGGTGGATCGAAAGATACTGCATATACTTCTCAGAAAAAGATTAACGCTACTCTTGAGACTGCAAATATCGGTACAAACTCTGTTTTAAACGAATGGACCGAAGTTGAATACACATTTAATTCCGGCGAATACACCAAGGTTTTAGTACCTATTTTCAGCACCAAGAACGTTTATTTTGACGATATTACTTTAACTAAAATATTCAAACCGGAAGTACAGGTAGTTAATCTTGGCGCTTCCGATAAAAACGGCGGATATGCCACTGTTAAATATGACAGCACGGATTTAACCGATGGCGACATGCTTAATTACAACGCATTCGCATTTGAAAATGCAGAATTTTTAGGCTGGTATAAAAACGACGAGCTTTATAAAACCGACTTTACCTTCAGTGAGCCGTTTGATTCCGCCACATATGCAAATCTTGAAGCGCGTTTTAATAACAAATATGCGAATATAGAAAATGACGGTTCATACGAATCTCATCCTGACGGTGATAATATTTTAGCAAATACAAAATATCCTTGGGTTGAGCCTTATAATGTCATAACAATCGACACAGCCAACAGCATTGCAAAAATGGCATACGGTGTAGCATCCGTATCAACTGAAAAAGCTTATCATGGCGACAAATCGGTTGCAATTAAAAACAACTGGCACGGATTCTTTAAAATTTACAATGTAAATCCTGATTCTATTTATAATTTCAGCTTCTATTATTATCAGGACGGCTTGTATTTATGGAGAAACGCAGGCAGTTATTATGTACAAATTGCAGATGACGCAACTCAAATCTATATTGGCGGTCAAAATGACAGCACTGCTACTACCAACGAAGATGCAGGTCAATATGTATACACTATGAACTGCACTTCCGATAATATTGGAAGCCACGGCGTACTTAACAAATGGACAAAAGTATCCTTCCAGATCGCAACAGGATCTAATGCTACAAGAATTGCAATCCCTGTTGCTTCGTGCGGTTCGAGCGATTCAGCTTTGTATGTAGACGACTTCTGCATGTACGAAATTGACGATATATATACTCAAGAGTATTCGTACTCGTTTGCGGCAATCGGCGACCAGCAAAAATTAAATCGTTATTACCCTGAAACCATGTCTAATATGTATGACTACCTGGTTGGAACCGCCGAAGAACATAATCTTCAAATGGTTATGAATATGGGCGATATTACTGACCGAGCCAATAAACAAGAATACGACCTTGCTATTGAATCATTTGACAAAGTTAGAAATGCAGGCATTTCGCAAGTATTCCACAGAGGAAACCACGATAATATTGAATCTTACCGCCACTATCTTAATTCTGCTAAATACGGCGATTTAGTAGACGGCTCATACTGCGGAAACATGGAGGACACCTACAAGTTCTATACAGTAAACGGAATTAAATATCTGTTTATCACGCTTGATTTTGGTCCTTCGGACGATGTTCTTAAATGGGCCGGGAATCTTTGTGACCGCAATCCCGACTGCAACGTAGTAGTTACTACTCACGGCTATTTAGACAGCGACGGCACAAGACTCAATGATGACGATGACCTTTCACCTAATAATATGGGATTTTGGAACAGTGGTGAAGACATTTACCAAAAATTAGTTTCCAAGCACAGCAATATTAAAATGGTATTCTGCGGACACATTTCTAAAAATACCATTTCCGTTACAACCACAACACGTGAAGACGGTTCTAAGGTTGCAGAAATACTTGTTGACCAGCAGAATTTAGAAGATGTTCAAGTTAAAGGCCATACAGGCCCTGTTGGATATATCGGATATTTCTACTTTAGCGAAGACGGTAAAAACGTAAGAGCACAGTATTATTCAACCGTCTCAAATAAAATCGTTTACGACCAATCTTTTGAAGTCGAGGTAGTAGACACCACATCTGAAGACTGCGCCACAATCAACATTAAAGCCGATGGCGGCGATTGCTTGGTTAACGATTATAACCGCGGCAATAACCTGTCATTAAGGGGCAACAAAAACACAGCTTTAACCATTAAAGCTGAGCCTTATATGAACAGCGAGTTTGTAGGCTGGTATGATGAAAACGATAAGCTGCTGTCTAATGAACCAACCTACACCACAAACTACGCCGATACAACAATTACCGCTAAGTTTAATTCGAACAATGTATTTTCTGATTCATCATTCGAAAACTATACCGCAGGAAAAACTTTGTCAGCGGCCGATAGTTGGACGGTGGCATCCGGCTCTGTTACAATTAAAGACAGAATTCCGTTTGCAGTTAAAAATTACGGTCATTTATTCCCCTACTCCGGCAATAACATGGTTATGATCAATGCTAAGCAAGCTACAGGCAACTTCTTAACATTAGCGGTTGATAAAAACACAGATTACACCCTTAACCTTAAATGGATGCTTGCACTTAAAGACGGCGACTATTCAAGAGCAGATCCACAACAAAAGAGAGAAATCCTTTCTCAACTTCAAAAAGTGGCCATTGGTGATAATACCAAGACTTCATCGCAAGACGAAGGTATGTTAGCTTCTACTGATAAAATTCTAAGCGGTACCGGTGACTGGGAAGATTTAACACTTACATTTAATTCCGGTAATAATACCGAAGTAAGAGTATTCTTTACCTATGATGTTGGCAACAACCCGTGGGGAGCTCCCGAATTAGACAGTGATTCTCTTGAAATTGATAACCTTGTATTGTTAAAGGGTGCAACAATTGCTCACTCATATAGTGAAGAATGGTCAAGCAACGATACAAGTCACTGGCACGAATGCACCGATTGCGGTGATAAAATAGATATTGCAAATCACGTATTTGACAATGACTGTGATGCTACTTGCAACGTTTGCGGATATGTAAGAACAGTATCACACTCTTACAGCGATGTTTGGTCAAATGACGGAACCCAACACTGGCATGAATGCGCAGTTTGCGGTGATAAGAAAGATTTAGCTGCTCATGTATTTGACAATGACTGTGATGCTACTTGCAACATTTGCGGATACGTAAGAACAGTATCGCACTCTTACAGCGATGTTTGGTCAAACGACGGAACACAACACTGGCATGAATGCGCAGTTTGCGGTGACAAGAAAGACTTAGCAAATCACGTTTATGACAACGATGCAGATTCCACATGTAATGTTTGCGGTTTTTCATCCATAAAAGTTATTGCAAACAACGTTAATTCCAGAACCTCTGACAGAGTAAAAGTATCAGTAAAAATCTCTGGCAATGAAACCGGTTTTGGCACATTAACATTCAAGATGTTCTTTGATACAACCAAATTAAAACTTGAAAGCGTATTTAAAAACAATATTCCGTTACCGGAAAATTATATCGACCGCCATGTTGACTCTACAGTTGATTCAGCGAATACAAATGGTTGGTATAAGTACGGATTTGTTCCTTCATTAATCGAGGAAGGCGTATTCACAGATCCGGTTACATACAACGGAGATATTATTACCTTCGAGTTTTCAATTCTAGAAGGCGTAAATATTGGCGACGTACTTGATATTGACATAGTACCTGTAAATTGCTACTATGATAATGAAAACGAAACCGATATTCCTATGGTTGGCATTAAAGGCAGCATAACTATAATAGATTGCAGGCTTGGCGATGCAACCGGCGACGGTGAGATTGACGATAAGGATATCAACATTATGAAACGCTATCTTGCAGGATGGGATGTCGAAGTTGTTGAGGCCGCACTTGACGTTAACAAAGACGGCTCTATTGACGACAAAGACGTAAACTA
>CABUFC010000005.1 GCA_902490735.1 uncultured Oscillospiraceae bacterium | reverse complement strand
AACAAAGTATGGTGCAAAAAGACCCGCTTTGCGGCTTATTCTCCTTTTGTGAATGCGCCCAATCTTAAGCTCTTTTATTATTAAAAAATTCTTTTATTAGGTCTTCGCATTCTTTTTTCTTTATGCCGCCGAAAATTTTAGGGCTGTAGTTTAATTTTTTGTTTGAAAAAAGCTGCATTGCCGATTCGACTGCTCCAACATCTAAATCGTATGCCCCAAAAACCACCTCTTTAAAACGCGCCGCGGCTATGGCGCCTGCACACATGGCGCATGGCTCTAAGGTTACGTAAATTTCACAGTCGTTTAATCGCTTTTTTTGTAAAGTCTTCTCTGCTTCTTTTATTGCAAGCATTTCGGCGTGCGCCGTACTATCAAATAGCGCCTCGCACATATTATGTGCCGACGCTATTATTTTGTCGTCCTTTACTATTACCGCGCCAACAGGGACCTCGTTCTTCCTTTTTGCCTTTTTCGCCATATTTATGGCGCTTAGCATATATTTTGCATTCATTAGCCTAAAAGCTGTGTTAAAAGTATTTCAAACACAGTATAGCAGTAAAACACTATGCTAAGCGGAGCAAAAATCAGGTTTTTTATGCCGCCCTCTTGGCGAGTGCTTTCGGTTTTATCTTCTTTTTCCTTTTTTGTAAAGAACAGTACAGTGGCTACTATGCCTAGTATAATTTCAACTGCAAAAATAAGTAAAGCTACTGCTGAAGCCAGTTCTTCGCTTGCGTGTTTTTCGAAAATTTCAATAATTACCGATACAAAGTTATTGGCAAAGTGTATTGCAATCCCTGTAAAAATCGAGCCGGTTTCAATTACCATATATGCAATTATAATGCCAAGCATAAAAGCATACGGAATTTGATAAAAATTACCGTGCAAAAGCGCAAAAAACATACTGGATATTATAATTCCGGGCCACTTGCCGTATTTGCTTGCCATATATAGCACGCCGCCGCGAAACAGAAGCTCCTCGCAAAGGGCGGGCATAACAGCAATTAAAATAATATACGCGGCAATGCCAAAGCCGCCGGCAGGCATGGTAATATCCGGCATTTTAGGTGTTATGCCAACGCTTTTAAGCATATTAATAAAAATATTTGTTGCAATATTTGCCACCGCTCCGCCGCCAAGGCCAACTAATACCGCTTTTATAAATGTGCCCTTTTTGGGGGTGTTAAACCGAAGCACCTCGGCGGTTTTGTGGTCGCCTTTTACAAGATATACCGTTCCCAAAATCATGGCGGCCGCGGACAAAATGGTAGATATAAGTACTAAAAACAGCGGGTCTTTTAATAATGCGGTAACACCAAAGGAAATAAGAACATACTCTATAATAAAAATACCCGCATACGAAATTATCGGCATAAAAAGTACTGCAAGTGCTATTCTGTTGCCGCACTTTCTTGCCTGTTGCTTAATTAACGCGTTTTGAATATATTTGCTATTATCCATTGGCGTCGTTCTCCGCTATTTCTTCGGTTTCCTCGTCGTCATGTTCGACTACAGATACCGTAAGAAGCTTTTCGCCTTCACCTACGCGCATAACACGAACGCCCTTGCTCGGTCTTGCAAAACTGCTTACCTCATCAAGCGCAATTCTAATAACTACGCCCGAAGAAGAAATCATTACGGCGTCGCTGTTTTCGCCGGCTACTACAACACTTGCTACCTTGCCGTATTTTTCGGTGCGATAATTTATAACGCCCTTGCCGCCACGTGACTGGTCGCGGTAATCCGAAAGATCGCTTATTCTGCCGTAACCTGTTTCAGATACAGTTAAAATGCGGTCGCTTTCATAGCATTTGCAAACGCCGACTACGCGGTCGTTTCCTGCTACTCTTATGGCTCTAACGCCTCTTGAAACCCTGCCCGACGGCCTTACATCGCTTTCTTTAAAGCGTATGGCCTTACCGTCTGCCGTTGCAATAATAAGAGTGGACTTTCCGTCGGTAATATCAGCAAAGCAAAGCTCGTCGTCCTCGTCAATGCTAATAGCTATTACGCCTGTTTTTCTCGCTTTTTTAAAGGCAGAAAGCGGCGTGCGCTTAATTATGCCTTTTTTAGTGCCGATTGCAACAAATCCCTCGGCTTCAATATCCTTAACAGGCACTATAACCTTAATTTCTTCGTCCGGCATAAGTGGCAAAATGTTTACCATGTTAAGTCCCTTTTGCGTTCTTGACTGCTCGGGTATTTCGTACGCCTTTATACGGTAAACCCTGCCGAGGTTTGAAAACATCATAATATAGTCATGTGAGTTGCAGGCAATCATCGATTCAACCGCGTCCTCTTCGCGGGTCTGCATACCAATAATTCCTCTGCCGCCGCGATGCTGAACGCTGTATGTATCTGCAGGAAGTCTCTTAATATAGCCTTTTAGTGTTCTTGTAAGCACACATTCCTCTTTTGGAATAAGGTCCTCAACGTCAACCTCGCCGGAAACTACGGAAATATCGGTCTTGCGGTCGTCTGCATATTTGTCGCGAAGATTAAGCGAATCGTTTTTAACGATTTCAAGCACTCTTTGGTGGTTGCTTAAAATTTCTTCGCAGTCTTTAATAAAGTCCTTCTTTTCAACGATTTCATCTTCGATTTTTTGCTTTTCCATGCCAGCAAGTCTGCCGAGCTGCATTTGCACAATGGCGGTTGCCTGAACATCGTCAAAATCAAACCGTGCGCAAAGCGCTTCTTTAGATTCCTGAATGGTTTTGCTTCCGCGGATAATTGCAATAACCTCGTCAATAAAATCAATAGCCTTTTTAAGCGCCTCTAAAATATGCAGGCGCTCTTTGGCCTTTTTCATATCAAAATTGGTTCTGCGCTCGATAATTTCGCATTGGAAATCTATCGCGTTTTGAAGCATTTCTTTAAGATTTAAAAGCTGCGGCTTGCCGTTAACAATAGCAATAAATATTGCGCCAAAGGTTGTTTGAAGCTCGGTATAAGAATAAAGCTTGTTTAATACAACCTGCGGGTTTGCGTCGCGGCTAACGTCCACAACAATTCTAATGCCGCCGTCGCGCTTTGAAGAATAGTCAACAACATCGGTTATACCTTCAATGCGTTTTTCCTGGGCTAAATCGTAAATCTTTTTAACTAAATCTTTTTTGCGAACCTTATAAGGGATTTCCGATATTACAATTCTGTAGCCGCCGCGGTCTCTCTCTTCGATTTCGGCTTTGCCGCGAACAACAATTTTGCCGCGCCCCGTAGCATACGCCGCGCGAATACCGCTTCTTCCCATAATGGTGCCGCCTGTTGGAAAATCCGGGCCCTTAATAAACTCACACAAATCGGCAAGCTCTGCGTCGGGGTTGTCGATAAGGTAGCACATACCGTCTATAATTTCGCCTAAATTGTGCGGCGGAATTTCGGTTGCCATACCAAACGCAATACCGGACGAGCCGTTAACTAAAAGCTGCGGAAAACGAACGGGTAAAACGGTGGGTTCTTTTAAGCGGTCGTCGTAGTTTGGAACAAAATCTACCGTGTCTTTCTCGATATCGTCAAGCATATGAAGCGAAAGACGGTTCATTTTGCTTTCTGTATACCTGTATGCCGCGGCAGGATAACCGTCGATATTACCGAAGTTTCCATGGCCGTCTACAAGCGGATATCTAAGTGAAAAGTCCTGCGCCATACGTACCATAGCGTCGTAAACCGACGTATCGCCGTGCGGATGATACCTTGCAAGCACGGCACCTACCGTATCGGCACTTTTTCTGTAGGCCTTATCGGGCGTAAGGCCGTTTTCGTACATGGTATAAAGTATGCGGCGGTGTACGGGTTTAAGCCCGTCTCTTACGTCCGGCAAAGCTCGCCCGACTAAAACCGACATACCGTACTGAAGCATACTGTTTTTAACTTCGTCGACCATTTCAATCGGCTGAATATTTGTCTCCTCGTCGCTTGGCCAACGCATATTTTCGTGATTGTTCTTCATTTTGTCCCCCTAAATATCGAGATCGGTTGCAAATACCGCGTTTTCTTCAATAAACTGGCGTCTTGGTTCTACCTCTTCGCCCATTAACATTCTAATGGTAGCGTCGGCTTCCTCGGCGTCGGCCATACTTACTTTTAATATGGTTCTGGTTTCGGGGTTAAGTGTAGTTTCCCAAAGCTGATCCTCGTCCATTTCACCAAGACCTTTATAACGCTGAACATCTGCGTTGCCGCCTAAAAGTTCTATGTACTTTGCTTTCTCGTCATCGTCAAAGGCGTCGTAATGCTGTTTGCCTTTTGATACTCTAAAAAGCGGCGGTTGGGCTAAATATATGTGCCCCGTTTCGATAAGCTTTGGCATATATCTAAAAAAGAAGGTTAATAAAAGGGTTCTTATGTGCGATCCGTCAACGTCGGCATCCGCCATAATTACTACTTTGTCGTATCTAAGCTTTTCAAGATCGAAGTTTTCACCAATACCGGTACCAAGTGCTACTATTACGGGGGTTAATTTGTCGTTGCCGTAAACCTTGTCGTCACGGGCTTTTTCAACGTTTAACATTTTGCCCCAAAGTGGAAGTATTGCCTGGTAGGTTGAATTTCTGCCGTCAACCGCAGAGCCTCCGGCGGAATCTCCCTCAACTATAAATATCTCGGTTTTAGTGGGGTCGTTAGAAATACAGTCGGAAAGTTTTTCGGGCATTCTGGATTTTCCGCCTATGCCTGCCTTGCTTCTTGACGCGTCTCGCGCTTTTTGCGCGGCCTCACGCGCGGCGGAAGAGGCAATGCATTTATCAATAATAACGCCGGCTTCCTGCGGGTGCTCGCCAAAGTATTCATAAAGCTTTTCGTTTACAAGATCGCGCACAATTTTGCCGATTTCGGTGTTGCCGAGCTTTGCTTTTGTCTGGCTTTCAAACTGAGCGTCTATAAGCTTTACGGAAACAACGGCTACAAGGCCTTCTAAAATATCTTCGTTTTTAAGCCTGGGGTTTCCGGCTTTTAATTTGTTAAAATCGAAGGCATATTTGTTAACTGCATTTGTAAGAGCTTGACGTAAGCCCTGCTCGTGCGTTCCGCCGTCAACCGTATGAATAGTGTTGGCAAAAGACATTATTTTGCTGTCGTACGAAGTAGACCACAAAAGGGCAATTTCGGCGGTGCTGTCGCCTTTAGTGGTTGAAAGATAAATAACATCTTTATTAAGTCTTTCCTTTTTAATGCCCTCAAGCAAAAATTCCACATAGCTTTTAATGCCGCCCTCGTAACAAAGATCGGTCTCCCTTTCGGGAAAATCGGAGCGGCAGTCCTTTAAAACTATTCTAATACCTGCATTTAAAAACGACTGCTCGCGAAGCCTTTTTAAAAGGGTGTCGTAATCGTAGGTGGTAGTATCGGTAAAAATAGTGGCGTCCGGCTTAAAAGTTACGGTAGTACCTGTGCGCGTGGTCTCTTCGCCTTTTATAAGCTCGGTTGTCTCAATTCCTTTTTTAAACGACTGGGTGTACTTGTTTTTACCGTCGTAAACTTCAACCTTAAGCCATTCGGACAACGCGTTCACAACCGAAGCACCAACGCCGTGAAGACCGCCCGATACCTTGTATCCGCTGCCGCCGAATTTTCCGCCGGCGTGTAAAATTGTAAAAACAACCGTTACCGCAGGTATTCCTTTTTGCGGGTTAATACCTACAGGTATGCCGCGCCCGTTGTCGGAAACGCGCACAACACCGTCGTCTAAAAGCTCTACCGTTATCTTATCACAATAACCGGCAAGCGCCTCGTCGATTGAGTTATCGACAATCTCGTACACCAAGTGATGAAGTCCGCGTTCTCCGGTAGAACCAATGTACATACCCGGACGCTTTCTTACGGCTTCAAGGCCCTCTAAAACCTGTATAGAGTTTTCGTCGTAACTGTCATTTACCTTAGCATTTAGTTCTTCGCTCATTCTTTTGCCTTCCTATTTTTTATTCTTTTTAATACCGTCGCTGTATTTAGCGGCGATAGATATGAAATATCTTTTGTTACAATTAAGCTTTTGGGAAGCTCGTAAATATCGGCATATATTAAGCTTCCCTCTTTTTCAGCCCTGTTTATATATTCGCGCGCCGCCTTTTTAACGGTAATTTTGTCTAAATCAAAAACACCCACTATGTGCTTTGATAAAACGCAGCAGTCTCCGCCTAATTGTATGAACATATTTTACCGTCCTTAATTTTTACAATAAGTCCGCTTTTAAGGTCCATGGTGTTTGCAGGATCGCATGCGGTAATAAAAACCTGCTTGTCCTTAAATTTATTTAATATATAACGCTGGCGCGACGTATCAAGCTCGCTTAAAACATCGTCTAAAAGGGCAATCGGCTCTTCGCCGGAAGTTTGCTTTAAAATTTCGGCTTCAGCAAGTTTTAAACATAAAGCCGCGCTTCGCTTTTGCCCTTGCGAGCCGTAAAGTTTAGTAGATTTGCCGTTAACCTCAATAAAAAGGTCGTCCCTTTTAGGGCCTATAAGGGTTGTACCCGCGGCAATATCCGCATTTCTGTGTGCTTTAAATTTTTCAAAAAGCTCTTCTTTTGTAATATTTCTTTGTGATTTTGATAAATAAGAAACTGTTAGTTTTTCTTTTTCTTCAGATATTCCGCTATAAATTTGCGGTGCTTCAATATTAAGCTTATCAACATATCTGTACCGCAAATTTATAATTGTTTCGCCGCTTGCCGCGGCCTCTTCTTCAAACGGTTCCAAAAGAAAAATTGCATCGTTTTCCGTGCGTGCTTTTTTTAACAGGTTGTTTCTTTGAATTATTGCACGGTTGTATTTTTTTAAAGCGTCTATATATTTTGCGCTTAAACTGCCGATTGCAAGATCTAAAAATCTGCGCCTGTACGCCGGATCGCCGTCTATTATTGACAGATCCTGCGGCGAAAAAACAACCGCGTGAAAATATTCCGATAAAAGCGACGGTCTTTGTAAATTTTTTCCGAAAAGCTTTGCACGGCGTCTATCCGCAATTTCAATTTCGGCAGTTTTTTCGGTGCCGCCACTTAAAAAATCGCAAGTAAGTACTGCTTTTTCCTTGCCGAACATAACCGTTTCGCAGTCTCTTGCAGCCCTAAAGCTTTTAGCTCCCGAAAAAAGCCACATTGCTTCTAAAAGTGAAGTTTTTCCTTCGGCATTTTCGCCTAAAAATATGTTTGTTGTATTATCCGGCACAAGTTCAATTTTTTCGATATTGCGAAAATTTTTAATAGTCAGTTTTTTAATTTTCATTTTCTTTACCGCTAAAAACTTCTATTTCTTCGCCATTTACTAAAACCTTATCACCGGGCTTTATTTTTTTTCCGCGCGTTAAACAAATTTCATTGTTTACTAAAACTTGTTTGTTTAGTATCATCATTTTTGCAATGCCGCCGGTAGCTGCTGCGTTTGCAAATTTTAAAAGACTGTCAAGCTTAATAAAATCTTCCTTAATTTTTATTTTCATGACAACCTCATCGGCATTACGAGATATAAAAATTCATCGTTATCAACAGGTTTAATTACAGCCGCAGAAGAAGGTCCGTTAAAGCATACTTCTATGTTTTCGGTTTCTGTTGCTTTTAAAGCTTCTAAAATATAGCGAGAATTAAAACCTATTTCAAAATTAGGACCCGAAAAGTCGTTTTCTAAAATTTCTTTTGCTCTGCCTATTGACGATACAGAGGTAAATTCTATTTTGCCGTCCGCAAAAAGCATTCTTATTGGCGTTTTAATTTGGTCATTAATTATTAAAGCAACCCTGTCAACAATATCCATAAATGTTTTTGTTTCTATACTCATTTTGTTTTGGCAGGTATTTGGTATACTTCTTTTATAATCAATATATTCTCCGTCTAAAAGCCTTGAAATTGTAAAATATCCTGAAACTTCAAAAGAAATATGTTTAAGACCTACTCTAATAGATATATCTTCATCCTCTTCACCTATTGTTTTTACAGCTTCACTGATTGCTCTTCCCGATACAATAAATTCCATATCGTCGCCATATTTAATAAGACCGTGACGCACAGCTAACCTGTTGCCGTCAATAGCTACAAGAGTTAAATTGCCGTTTTTAATTTCAAATTTAATGCCGGTTAAAACTGGCCTTGTGTTTTCATTTTGCGCTGCCGCAAAAGAAGTAGTTCTTACCATCTTTTTCAGTACTTCACTTGATACTGTAATTTTTTTATGTTCTGCAACACTTGGCATTTCGGGAAAATCTTCACTTTCCATGCCTACAATATCAAAATTTGTATCGCCGCTTTTAATATGGCAGGTCATTTTTTCGTCAACTTCTATTGTTACACTATTGCCGTTTAATTTTCTTAAAATTTCAAGAAAAAGGCGCGCGTTTAAAACTATATCTCCTTCACGCTCGGTTTTAATATTAAGCTTTTTGGTCATGCCTATTTCAAGATTATATGCCATCATGGTTAAAATACCGTTTTCTGCAGATAATAGTATACCTTCAAGTACCGGTATTGCGGCACGGTTTAATACTGCGCGTGATAAATTTGCAACTGTTTCCAAAAGTTCATTTTTATCGACTGTTATTTTCATTTTTATTACCGCCTTTTTTATATTTAATTATAGTAGTAATAGTAGGGGGTGTTAATAAAGTGAATAACCCAAATTTTACCTTATTTTATGCTGATTTTTAATAAACTTAGCCTATGTGTACTAATTGTTTATATGTTAAAAACTTTTTTATTTTTAACAGTGGTGTTAAAAAACTAAATGTTTATAAGTATAAAAAGGTTAATAAATAAAAAATTATGTAAACTAAGGTAACTAATTTTCTTTTTTGAGTGTTTTTATAATATCGTTTACCATGTCGTTTTCATAAGGGTGCTCTTTTAAATGCTTTTCAATCTTTTCAACAGAAAAAAGAACGGTAGAATGGTCTTTGCCAAAGCTTTCACCAATTGCTTTATATGAAAGCTCGGTGGTTTCCCTTGCAATATACATAGAAAGCTGCCTTGCAAAAACTATAGGAGCTGTTTTTCTTTTTGAAATAATATCGTTTTCGGGAATATTGTACTGTTCAGAGACTGCCTTTATTATTTCTTCCATTTTAATCGGTTCCGGTGCTTGAGAAGTAATAATATCTTTAATATAATTTTGCGCTATTGCAATTGTTGGTTTTTTTCCTTGAAGCATTACAAATGCCTGCAGTTTTTTAATTACTCCTTCTAATTGCCGAGTGTTTATTTTTATGTTTTCTGCAATATAATAAATTATGTTTTGGTCAATTGTAAGACCAAGCAGTTCCGCCTTGCTGTTTAAAATGCCTACTCTCGTTTCAAAGTCCGGCGGAGTGATGTCTGCCATAACGCCGCTTTCAAGACGGGTACGAAGCCTCTCTTCTAAGGTTTTCATGTCTTTAGGAGGACGGTCGGATGTTACGATAATAATTTTTCCGGCCTGCAAAAGCTCGTTAAAAGTGTTAAAAAACTCCTCCATTGTGGATTCTTTGCCGGCAATAAACTGAATATCATCAATCATTAAAACGTCGGCGGTTCTGTAGCGCTTTCTAAAGTTTTCAATATTTCCGCTGTGAAGATCGGAAATAAGATTGTTGGTAAATTCCTCACACCGTGTGTATACAATGTTTTTTTCGGGGAAAAGCGCCTTCATACGGTTTTTAATTGCAAGCATTAAATGGGTTTTACCAACACCGGAATTTCCGTAAATTAAAAAGGGAATAAAATCTTTAGACTGCTCGGGCTTTTCGGCAATGGCCATAGCAGCAGCATGCGCAAACCTGTTGCAGGAGCCCACAACAAAATTGTCAAAAGTAAAATTATCTTCAAAATTATCGCTGGGTTTAGAAGAATGCAGCTGATTTGCGGATTTTAATTCGCCTTCTTCGTCCTTAATTAAAACTACAAGCGTTAAAGGTATCCCCATTATCTCTTTAATGCAGTCTTCGATAATCGAGCGGTAATTCATTTCGATAATTTCTTTTTTATATTCCGATGCTATTGATAAAAAGAAAAATTCGGGCGTTAAATTAACGGGCTCTAAATCACTAAGCCATACGTTAAAGCTAACTTCTGTCATCCTGCTTTTAAGCTCGTCGCAAACAGCCGCCCAAACGTCGTTAATAGATTCCATCGACATTTTTTATTCCCCTTTAAATATAATTATAATAATACAACCTAATTATATCATATATAATATAAAAAAACAAGAAAAAAACCCGAATGAAAATTATTTTTCACTCGGGGGTTTTTTTATTACTTTTAAACGGGAAAATTCTTCTCGTTCTCGCTCTTCCAATATTTCGGTGATGTTTTTTACCGTTTCTTCGTATTGCGGAATTACAACCGTTTTTAAAGCGTTTGCACGCCCTGCCGTTTTTTTAATAGCAACCGAAAGCCTGTAAGCACGGCTTTCAATTTCGGCAAGCTTTAAAGTGAGTTCTTTTACCTTTATAAAGCTTTGTACGCTTTTATCAAAGTTTATGTCGGTACGGCGCAAGGGATATTCCGGAAAAAATTCTTCGGAATTTAAAGAAATCTCCGGTAAAATTACACCCATAAAGGAGCGGCTTTTTAAATTTATTGAATCATCGGGCGGTATAGAGCCTGCCACCGTATCGCTGATACCAAGCGAAATATTCGCTTTTTGAAGATAATCGTAGGCTTCAATATATGCGCTTGCTACCTGCTTTTGGAGCATACCTGCTTCATCTAATAAAGACAACGCTTCTTTAATTAAAATATTTCGCTTTTTGTCTAAAAGGTCATACCCCGACCGGCTGAGCCGCAGGGAATTTTTTGTTTTTATAAGATTTGCCTTTGTGGGAAAAACCTTTTGCACAAAAAAGCTCCTTATTTTTCGTATTTAAACTCTTTTATTAAAGAGGAATCAATCCTGTCAAGCTCGCTTTCGGGCAAAATATCAAGCATTTTCCATGAAAGACTGAGCGTTTTTTCCATATCGCGGTTTTCGTCTTTGTTTTGAGCAATAAATTCGTTTTCAAACGCCTTGCCGAACTCGAGATATTTTTTGTCAAGCTCGGATAATTCGTCCTCACCTATTACCGCCGCAAGGCTTTTTACGTCCTGCACTTTTGCGTACGAGGAAAAAAGTTGGTTTGAAAGCGCGGGGTGGTCTTTTCTTGTAAAGCCTTCGCCTATGCCGTCCTTCATAAGCCTTGACAGGCTTTCAAGTACCGACACAGGAGGATATATCCCTGCACTGTCAAGCTGGCGGGAAAGCACAATCTGTCCCTCGGTAATGTAGCCTGTAAGGTCAGGCACGGGATGTGTTATATCGTCGTTCGGCATGGTTAAAATGGGAATTTGCGTAATGCTGCCGTCAATTCCCTTAATTATTCCCGCGCGCTCGTAAAGCGACGCTAAATCGGAATATAAATACCCCGGATACCCTTTTCTTCCGGGAATTTCGCCTTTACTTGAAGAAAATTCTCTTAATGCTTCGCAGTAGCCGGTCATGTCGGTTAAAACTACAAGTACGTGCATATTTTTAGTAAACGCCAAATATTCGGCGGCAGTAAGAGCAAGCCTTGGGGTTATAATTCTTTCTATTATCGGGTCGCTCGAAAGATTCAGATACATTACAACCCTGTCCATAACGCCCGATTCAGAAAACGAGTTTTTAAAAAAATCCGCAACGTCGTTTTTTACGCCTAAGGCCGCAAAAACAACTGCAAAATTATCCTTAGAAGCTCCCGGAACAGACGCTTGTTTAACTATTTGCGCCGCAAGCTGGTTGTGCTTCATGCCATACCCCGAAAAAATAGGAAGCTTTTGGCCTCTTATAAGAGTTGTTAATGCGTCTATTGAAGAAATGCCGGTTTTAATGTAGTTTTTAGGATATTCTCGCATAACGGGGTTTATGGCGCTTCCGTTAATATCGCGCTTTTCTTCGCAAAAAATCGGAGGAAGACCGTCAACCTCTTTGCCTTGACCTGAAAAAACCCTGCCTAAAATCTCTTTAGATAAAGCGAGCTTCATAGGTCCGCCGGACAAAACCGTCCTTGTGTTTTTTAAAGAAATCCCGCGCGTTCCTTCAAAAACCTGAACCACCGCGCGGTCGCCGTCTACTTGCACAATTCTTCCGTGACGAACTGAGCCGTCGTTTTGGCGCAGCATTACCTCTTCTTCGTTGTGCGGATTATCAGCGCCCGAAAGCACAACCAACGAACCGGACACTTCGGAAAATCCAACATATTCCTTTATCATGTGCTTTCCTCCTATGACGCTAAAATCTCGTCGGTTTTTGCGGTGATTTCTTTAATATAATTATCAATTAACGAATAATCGTCGTTTGGAACGACGTACTTCATTTTTATAAGCTTTGAAGAAAGATCTTCGTTAAATAAAAGAGATATTGGCCTTGCGGAGGCGGCTATTTTTAGGCCCTCTTCGTAAGCGTGACAGATCACCTGCATCATTTTAAATTGCTTGTTTAGCGGCACGTAGGTGTCTGTTTCGTGGTAGGCGTTTTGCTGTAAAAAGCCGGAGCGTATAATTTTTGCCACTTCTATTACAAGCTTTTGATCCTCGGGTAAAACGTCTGAGCCTATAAGTTTTACAACCTCTAAAAGCTCGCTTTCTTTTAGCAAAAGCTTAATTATTATTCTGTGGTACTGCATAAACATCGGGTCTACAGTCTGGTCATAATAATTTGCAAGATCCTCTTCGTATTCGGAATAAGAAGAAGTCCAGCTAATAGCCGGATAATGGCGCGCGTAAGCAAGAGCCTTGTCAAGCGCCCAAAAAACGCGGGTAAAACGCTTTGTGTTTTGTGTAACCGGCTCCGAAAAGTCCGAGCCCTGCGGACTTACCGCGCCTATAACCGTAACCGAACCCTCGTCGCCGTTTAAAGTAACAACCCTGCCGGCGCGCTCGTAAAATTCTGCAAGGCGGCTTGGAAGATAGGCCGGAAAACCCTCTTCCGCAGGCATTTCTTCAAGCCTTCCCGAAATTTCCCTTAAAGCTTCGGCAAAGCGTGAAGTAGAATCCGCCATAAGGCAGGCGTCATACCCCATATCCCTGTAATATTCGGCAAGGGTAATGCCGGTATAAATCGAGGCTTCGCGAGCCGCCACCGGCATGTTGCTCGTGTTTGCAATAAGCACTGTGCGGTCCCTTAATTTTCTGCCGAATTTTGGGTCTGCAAGCGCTGAAAACTCGTCTAAAACCTGAGTCATCTCGTTGCCGCGCTCGCCGCAGCCGACGTAAATAATAACGTCCGCGTCGCACCACTTGGCAAGCTGGTGCTGTGTCATGGTTTTGCCCGTGCCAAAGCCGCCGGGAATAGCCGCCGTACCGCCTTTAGAGATGGGAAAAAGACTGTCGATAACCCTTTGTCCGGTAATAAGCGGAATGTTTAAAGGCAGCCGCTTGTTTATTGCACGCGGCGTTCTAATCGGGTGCTTATGGCAAAGGTAAAGCGGCGTGATTTTGCCGTTTTCGCCGGTAATTTCGGCTATTTTATCATTTATTGTATATTCGCCGTCTTCTGCGGCAAAGGTAACAACGCCCGATACTCCGTTTGGTACTAAGCACTTATGCACAATTGCCGGCGTTTCGTCGGTTGTGGCAAATACAGTACCGGGCAAAAGCTTATCACCTTTTGAGCATAATACCTTTACCTGCCACTTTTTATTTGGGTCTAACGGCGAAAAAACCCCGCCTTTTTTAATAAATGCGCCGTCTTTTTGCGCCATATCGCGCAACGGACGCTCGATACCGTCAAAAATATTGCCTAAAAGCCCTGGCCCTAACGTTACGGACATTGGGCTTTTCGTGCTAAAAACCTCTTCGCCCGCAGCCAGCCCCGAAGTGTCTTCGTAAACCTGAATAAGGGTTCGGTCGTCGGTAATATCTATAACCTCACCGATAAGTCTTTCGCTTCCTACATATACCATTTCCCTTAAAAAGAAATCGGCGGTGTTTTTTACGGTTATTACAGGTCCGTTTATTCCGTAAATAGTATTTTTCATATTATAAGCTCGCTTTTTTCTCTAAATTCCTTTAATGCTGAAGCTTCGCGCGTGTCAAGACTGTCGTCTATAAACACGCTGCCGTCAGTGCTTTTTGCGCGTATGCCGCCAAGGGTTTTTCCGGAATATTCCTCAAAACCTGCCGCATACTCTTTTAGTGCGTCCTTATATTTCATATCGGCTTTATCCAAAACAAAGACAAACTCGCCGTTTTCTTTGATTTTTTCTGCACTTCTAATTAAAAAAGGCAAATAATCTTTGGAATTTTTAAAGTCGGAAAGCCGCTTTTCAACCGACAATAAAAGATCTTTAATAAGCTCTTCGCGCTTTTTTAATACGGCGGCCTTATTGCCGACCGAAAATTCGGCAAACTGTTTCGAAAATTCAACTGCGATTTTTTCGCTTTCGCGCTTAAAATACTGCTCGGCAAAAAGTTTAGCCTCTTTTTCGGCTCTAAAGGTAAGTTTTGCTTTAAAAGCTTCGGTTTCGGTTACAACGGCACGCCTTTCGCGGTCGGCGGTTGCCTTCATTTCCGAGCAGAATTTTTCTATATTTTCACGCATTTTATCACTTCCGAACTATATATTTATACCGAGTGCGTCTTTTACGTATTCGGAAAGCCGGGAAAATTCTTCTCCCGGTTTTAAGTGGCGGTCCGGTATTTCAACAATAAGCGGACGCCCGGATGACAGTTTTTCTTTGTCGAACTCATTTTTGCAAAGAGAGTAAAGCTTCCTCGTAATAAAAACCGTCGCGATGTTTTCGTCCTTTTTTACTTCTTCGTAAATTTTAAGAACTTCTTCTTTATCGTGTGCGATTTTGCCATCAACCCCTGCAAGCCTAAGACCTAAAGCGGTATCGTGATTTTCGCTGATTAAAAATGCTTTCATATTATAACGCCGGAAGGTCCGGGACCTTAATAACCATTAATATCGCAATAATAAATCCGTAAATTGCAACGGCCTCGCCTAAGGCTACGAATATAATGGATTTACCGAAGGCCTTTTCGTTTTCTGCTACAGCGCCGATAGCGGCAGGAGCTCCTGCAGAAAGCGCAATTCCGGCGCCTATTGCCGCAAGTCCTATTGAAAGCCCTGCGCCCACAAGAGCAAGACCGGTGGCTATTCCTTTGCCGGAATCAGAAGCCGCTTCTTCTGATTCGGAGGAAGAAGCAGTGGTGTCGGTCGTGCTGTCGGTGCTTTCTGTACCGGCTGCGGCCGCGGTAAGGGTAATTGCAAGCGCTAAACAGAGCATAAGCGCAAGAGACACAAAGTGCCTTGTAAAAGCGACCTTGCCGTTATGAGTTTTTTTCATGGTTTTTTTGCCGATAATTACAGCTGCAAAAAGCGCCAACAAGGGCAAAGAGATAGATAATACAGTTGCTAACATTTATACCAAAACCTTTCCGTTTTTATTTTTTATTGGGTTAAACGGGCGACCGTCGCCCGAGTAAAAGCGGCTAAACATCTCGTAAAATTCAAGCCTTAGCACCTGAATGCCCACTAAAAGGCCCTCAAGAGCTATAACAAAGGCGTTTCCGAAAATCATCATTACTGCTCCGGCAATTCCTCCGCCAACCATATCCGAAAGCGCTAAAAACGCCATCATCATGCCCGCGTGTATCAGCACAAAGGCGCCGACACGCAAAAAAGAAATAGTGTTTGTAAAATAAGAAAGCAGTACTTCAAACAGCTCGAAAAAGTTTTCTAAAACAAAATCGCCAACGTTTTCAATTTTAAAGCCGTCGCCGGACAAGGCTTTATTTAACGGCTTTGAAAAGAAAATAAGCACAACCGGAAGGAGTACTCCGAAAATTAAAATTACGCTAACCGGAAGCTTTATATTAAACAGCATACCGCCAACAAGCATAAGAATGCTTAAATACATTATAAGGCCCGCAAGGCCGTTTGCTCCAAAAAGAGCTTCGCCGTATGCTTTTTTCTTTATATTCGAAAAAACCCCTAAAATAAGCGCAACAATCATTAAAAATATGCCTAAAAACACCGAAAACGCCAAAAGATTTACCGCGTTTTCCATTACGGGAAAGGGCTTTTTTGAAAACCCAAGAGCCGCATACATCGGGTTTAAAAGATCTTCGTACCCAAATACGCTTCCAAACAAAAGCCCAAATGCGGTTCCGGCAATGCCGCAGGGTATAAGAGCTTTTCCAAGCGCCATTCCCTTTAATTTGTACATTAAAAGACCTATTAAAGTAAGCAAAATGCCCTGACCTACGTCTGCAAACATAACGCCATATAAAAGGGTGTAAGAGATGGCAAAAAAGGCGGTTGGGTCTATTTCGTTGTATCCCGGAACCCCGTATATTTCTACAAAAAACTGAAAGGGCGCAAACAGCCGCCAGTTTTTAAGTTTAGTAGGCGGGGTGATTTTTCCGCCGGCGTCGTCGGCCGCGTCTATAAGCTTAACGCCCTTTATTTTGCAAAGGCTTTCTTCCACTTTTTTGTAGTCTTTATCCGGAATCCAGCCTGCGAGCATTCGCTTTTTGTCGTTATATTCTGCGGCAAGCTTTTTGTATTCAAAAATATCGTAATTTCGCTTAAGCAGATTATAAAGCCTTGAAAATTCATCGCCGTGGTGCAAAAACTCCTCGTCAATTTCCTTTTCGGCTTCTAAAATAAGCTCTTTTTGTTTTTCGCTTTCTTTAGTTAATTCGGCTATAAGCGCTTCGGGCTCGCCGGTACTGTCCGGCAGCATTAGCCGCTCGAAAAACACGCTGGCAAAAAGGCGGTCAGCCTCTTCTACGCGGCTTACGGGTGCCGCGTACAGTCCCCAGCAAAAGCTTTTGTCAAACGAGCACGGCACAAACAGCAAAAACTTAAAACTTTCTAATAGCGCTTCGATTTTTTTGTAGCTTTCGCGGGTTATCTTGCCAAAGCGCACCTTAAAATATTTTGAATGTATAGCTTTTTCAATGTCAAAATCAAGATCGGTAAAATGCGAGAGCGCCGTAATTTTGTTTGATATTTCCGAGAGGCTTTCTATGGCATCGTCACGCTGTTTGCGAAGAAGATTTAAGCGCTCTTCCAAAAAGGAGAGCCGCGACAGTGCTTCGCTTTCGTTTTCGTTTTCAAATGATATGCCGGTAGGTGTAATTTTGCAGTAATCCAAAATTTCACGCATGCTTTTTAAGGATTCCGCATAGGGGTTTTGACCGTATGCAGAGTTTTTTGCGGTTTTAGGTATCGCCTTTTCTTCGGGCTCAAAACAGCCGAGATCTAAAAGCACGGATATAACCTTATCAAGATTGCTTTCGTTTGCGAGTATGTTAATAAGGTTCATTTTTTCAATCAAATCACTCTCTCCTTTCTGCGTTAATTATGTTAAGATTTTTAATTATTTCGTCCGGCAAAACCTTGTACCGAACCGATTCAATAATGGTTTTTAAATCGTTATATTCTTCTTCCAGATAAAAAATATAGCTTAAAAGCACCAAAAACGGATCGCTCGAAAAATGTATGTTTTTTATAAGTGCTTTAATAAACAGCCGTACGGACAATTCGCCGTTGCTTTGAATTTCACCGGAATATTTCGAACCTAAAAGGATTTGGTTAAAAGAATCAATGTCGGTGCAGGAAAAAAGTTTTACAGATTCGCTCTTTTTTAAAAGTGCCGGCCGGTTTATTAAATAGGGTCTTATTTTTTTAAGACTGTTAGGGAAAAAGTTTAACGCGCGAAAATAAAGGTTAATATCCTCTATTTCTGCTTTTAAAAATAAAATCTTTAATGCGCCTTCTGCGGCGCCCGATGCTCGTATTCTTCGCTCTGCCGAGCGGTAAAAGGCTTTTTTTAGGGCTAAATCAATCTCTCGTACCGAAAAATCATCGGTTAATAAAGACGAAATATATTTATAGTATCGCGTTCCCTTTAAAAATGTTTTTAATTCACCGATTGAAGAAACCCTTGAAAGAGCCGATAAATCAAGCTCTGCGAGTTTGTTTTTTGCAAGCGACAAATTTAGTATATAATTCGAGGGCTCGCCCGCTTTTAGACAGCACAAAAAACTTATCAGCTCGTCAATTTCTTCTTTTTGCAAAATTAAAAACGAAAGGCTGTCTCCGATGGCTTTGTCGTACATGCAGGCGGAATAACCGTCAAAAAGCGAGTGGGTATAAAGTACGTTTTCAAGTTTTCCCCTATGAAGCTCTACGTAGGTGTAGTCCTTAAGACTGTCCGAAAACTTGGTGTTTTTCAGGTGCTCGGCAATTTCCCGTACTAAGCTAAGGTTTGCAAGCTTTATATAGTCGTCAAAAGATAAACGCTTGCCAAAGCGTGTGCGGATTTTTGTATAAACCGCCGCCTCTGTTTTAGCCATAAACGCACCCCTTTATTCGGTTATTTTATTAAAAAGCTCGGATTCGTACTCGTCCCTTTTTTTATTAAAGGTTTCTTCAAGGCGGGATATGCTAAGCCGTGCCTTTTCTTCCTCTGCGCTTTTTAATAAAGCCGCTTTTTCTTCCTTTGATTTTTTTAAGGCGTTTAGCTTGTTTTCGGCAATTTCCTGCTGCCTTTTGCGCGCGTTTTCGGCAATCTCTCCCGAAGACGACAGGGCTTTTTTAAGGTTTTCTTTTGCGGCGGCAACTGCACTTGCCGCTTTTTCGTCGAGTTCAATAATTTCCTCAAGGTCTTTAATTGAAAAAACGTCTGAAGTTTTAAAAGCCGCGCTCATATCTAATCTCCTAAACAATAAATATATTATTAATTGTACCACTTTTAATGTAAATTTCAAGAGGATTGTATGTAAATTTTCATTAGCTTGACAAAATATATTTTCAGGGTTATTATATTATAGCAAAGGAGATGTAAAAATGAAAAAAGCAATTGCGCTTATACTTTGTTTTGTTATGGCGCTTTTAGTTTGCGGATGTAATGATTTCCCGAAAAGCGAGGCCGACTTAAACGAAAGTCAGGTTCCGTCCGAGTATAAAACCTCGCATACGGCAAATAAGCAAATCGGCGAAACCAAACTTAGTTTATATTACGACATGAACCTTATAATTGCGGTAAACTATCCGCAGTTTGAGTATAACGAGCTTAACAATCTTGTAATCGATGCCGTTAATGGCATGCGCGGCAGTTTTGCGGAGCTTGCAAAGGGCTTTACGGCTAAAAGGTTTAGAAACAGAGGCACGCTTTATGTTGATTACGAAACCTTTTTAAAGGATGACATTATAAGCGTTGTATTTTATACCACGACAAAAAATATTGACGACGAAAGCCAAAATGAGCTTGTAAAAACAATTGTGTACGACCGTGCGTCAAACAGACAAATTACCTTTCAAAACTACTTCCGCTCGTCTTCGCTTTCCTATTTAAACGGCATAGCAAGCGAAGAGGTCGCAAAAGTGGCTAAAAGCCAAGGGATTGGCGACTATACTTTTTCTAATATAGAAGAGTTTTCAAAATTTGCCGTAAAAACAGACGGAGTTGAATTTTATTTTTCTAAAAACGACCTGTTTTCGGGCAAAAAATCGTTTAGCTTTAAAGTGATGAACGAGAATATTGAGGACTATGTGGTTTACGGCAAAATAGATCCCAACAAGCCCATGGTAGCGGTTACTTTTGATGACGGCCCCGGTGCTTATACCGACAAGGTGCTTGATATCATGGAAAAATACGGAGCTCGCTGCACATTCTTTATGGTTGGCGAAAATCTTGCTGAAAGCAAGGCTTCGCTTTTAAAACGCGCGGTAAGTCTTGATTGCGAAATAGGCGCGCACTCGCGGCACCATTCGGATTTAAGCAAAAAAAGCGCGACCGACGCGGCTGACGATATGGAGTACGTAATTAAAGAAATCGAGACCCTTTCCGGCGGATACAAGCCTGCCGTTTATCGCCCGCCTTACGGAGCTTACACAAAAGCCATGATAAAAGAGCTTAAGTCCCGCGGATATTCCGGTATAAACTGGTCGATAGACACGCTCGACTGGAAGTACCGCGATTCCAGCTGGGTTGTAAGCCAGGCTACGGGTTCGTCCATACACGATGGTGACATTATTCTAATGCACGATATTCACAAAACCACGGTCGACGCGGTTGAAGATATTGTAAAAGGGCTTCAAAGCCGGGGCTTCCAGCTTATAACCGTAAGCGAGCTTATGGAGCAGCGCGGCGTTGAGGTTGAAGACAAACCGGTGCTTGCCTGCTATAAAAATTAAATTAAAAGGTGCGCAGAGAAAAACCTCTGCGCATTTTCTTTACATTTTCAAGCCAAAACCTAATTTTATTAAGCCAAAAGCCGCCAAAATGTAACAAACCCATAAAATAACTTGATTTTGTTGACTTTGGCACCTTTAAAACATATAATAATTAGGTATTTTATTAAAGGAGCGTATTATGGGAGTACCAGAGATGTTCGGCTTTATGGTGTTCGGCGATCGTGCCATGAAAGAATACCTGCCGGAAGATATTTATAATAAATTAAAAGAGACGATAGAGGGCAAAAGCGCACTGCCCGACGATATTGCCGACGAGGTTGCCGCCGGCATGAAAAACTGGGCTATAGATAAGGGCGCTACTCATTTTTGCCACTGGTTCCAGCCGATGACCGGCGTTACCGCCGAAAAGCACGACAGTTTTATTTCACCTAAAGACGGCGGCGGAATAATTATGGATTTTCGCGGCAAAGAGCTTATTCGCGGCGAAAGCGACGCTTCGAGTTTTCCATCCGGAGGACTAAGGGCCACCTTTGAAGCACGCGGATACACTGCGTGGGATCCAACATCTTACGCGTTTGTAAAGGAAAACACCCTTTGCATTCCCACTGTTTTTTGCTCGCCAAGCGGTGCCACACTCGATAAAAAGACTCCGCTTTTGCGCTCTGATAATCTTATAGCGGATGCGGCTCTAAAAATATTAAGACTGTTTAAAAACACAGAAGCTAAAAAGGTTATTCCCACCGTTGGCGCCGAGCAGGAGTATTTTTTGGTTGATAAAAAGTATTTTGACAAACGCGTGGATCTTATTTATTGCGGACGCACTCTTTTTGGTGCAAAGCCCCCAAAAACACAGGAGCTTGACGACCATTACTACGGAAGCATAAAGCCACGGGTAAAGGAGTTTATGTCCGAGCTTAATAAAGAGCTTTGGAAGCTTGGCATTCTTTCTAAAACCGAGCACAACGAGGTGGCTCCCTCCCAGCACGAGCTGGCTCCGATTTACACAAACACAAATGCCGCATGCGACCAAAACCAGCTTACCATGGAGTGCATGAAAAAGGTTGCCGAAAAAATGGGTCTTGTCTGCCTTTTGCACGAAAAGCCCTTTATGTATGTTAACGGAAGCGGCAAGCACAACAACTGGTCGCTTGCTACAGATACCGGCGTAAATCTTTTCGATCCCGGAAAAAACCCCATGGAAAACGCACAGTTTCTGCTGTTTTTGTGCGCGGTAATAAAGGCTGTGGACGAGCATCAGGATTTGCTTAGAATTTCGGTTGCAGGTGCCGGAAATGATCACCGCCTTGGCGGAAACGAAGCGCCGCCGGCTATAATTTCAATGTTTATCGGCGACGAGCTTTTAGGCGTATTAAACGCCATAGCCGGCGATGATGTTTATAACGGCCCAAAATCAGATAATATTGAAATAGGCGTGGACGAATTGCCGAAAATCAAGACGGACAATTCCGACCGCAACAGGACTTCGCCTTTTGCGTTTACCGGCAACAAGTTTGAATTTAGAATGGTTGGGGCAAGCCAGTCAATAGCAAGTGCAAATATAGTTTTAAACACGATTACTGCCGACGCCCTTTTTAAATTTGCCGAGCGCTTAAATAAAGCGGACGACTTTAAAAAAGAGCTTAATATCTTAATTAAAGAGACTGTTAAAAAGCATAAAAGAATTCTGTTTAACGGCAACGGATACGGCGAAGATTGGGTGAAAGAAGCCGAAAGCAGGGGACTTTTAAACCTAAAAACCACGGCAGACTGTGTGCCTTTGCTTAACAGCGAAAAAAATGTTGCGCTTTTTTCTAAATACAAGATATTCACCAAAGAAGAGCTTGATGCCCGCTGTGAAATTCTTTTAGAAAATTATTGCAAAATTATAGGAATAGAAGCGGCTACAACCGTCAGCATGTCAAGGAGATATATTTACGGCGGAGTTGCAAAATACATCGCAAGCCTAAAAGAGGCCGCTAAAATTTCTACCTCCGCTAAAAAGCTTTCGGAAAAGCTCGGAATTTTACTTGACGAGCTTGAAGAGCGCACAGAGAGCCTGTGCATAGCAATTGAGCGCTCAGAAAAAATAGAAGAAAAAAAAGTCCTTGCGGCTTTTTGCAAAGATGAGATTATCCCTAAAATGGAAAGAGTCCGAAATACAGCGGATACACTTGACAAAATTACCGAAAAAGACTTTTGGCCATTTCCAACCTACGGAGATTTATTACTAAGAGTATAAAATAATTACAGACGGTAAAATTTACCGTCTGTTTTTATTTCATAGAACGCTTATCCGGCTTTGTAATAAACGCCGCGATAAGTCCCATAATAATTGCCGCGGCTATTCCTGCGGCTGTAGCCGCAATACCGCCGGAAAGGGCCCCTATAAAACCAAATTCTTCTATGGCTTTTTTAGTGCCCATAACAACCGAGTACCCAAAACCCGAAATCGGAACGGTGGCGCCGGCACCGGCAAATTTAACTAAAGGATCGTATAGACCTACGGCGGTAAGAACTGCACCCGCAATTACGAAACCAACCATTATTCGCGCAGGCGTTAGCTTAGTGCGGTCGATTAGCACCTGGCCTATAAGGCAAATTGCCCCGCCAACAGCAAAAGCCTTTAAGCAATTTAAAAACAATTCCATGCAATAACCCCTTTTGTTCCACGTGGAACATTTTTATTAGTATGGGCGTTTTGCATGGAAATATACATCAATATTTTTCTCTGATTTTGTTAAAATATTCTTCAAAGCCTTTTTCGGTTTTATTATCGCCAAAGTTGTAGTATTTAGTGTTTTTAAGATCGTCCGGTAAATATTGCTGAGGCACATAGTGGTTTTTAAAGTTGTGCGGATATTTGTAGTGCTGACCTTTTATTTCGGCATCCTCGCCGTCAAAATGCTTGTTTTGCAGCGTTCTTGGTATGGCACCGCCTTTGCCGCGCTCTATATCTGCCATTGCGGAGTTTATTCCGTTATATGCTGAATTTGACTTAGGCGCAAGAGCCACTAACACTACGGCGTCCGCCAGGGGAATTCTGGCTTCGGGAAGTCCTAACATCAGCGCCATATCGACGCAGGATTTTACAATCGGCAGTATTTGCGGGTAAGCAAGTCCCACGTCTTCCGAAGCGCAGACCATAAGCCTTCTTACGGCACTTGGCAAATCGCCTGCCTCTAAAAGCCGCGCGAGATAGTGCAGCGCCGCGTCCGGATCGCTTCCGCGCATGGACTTTTGGTAGGCAGATATAATATCATAGTGCGCGTCGCCGTCGCGGTCGTACCTAAGCCCTGCGTTTGCAGTAAGCTCTTTAGCTGTTTCTTCGGTAACGTTAAATGCTTCGGCAGTTGACTCTGCGCTAACTGCAAGATCCAGTGTGTTAAGAGCTTTTCGCAAATCTCCGTCCGAATGTGAGGCTATTCGTTTTAACGCGGCTTCTTCAATAGTGCCGGTTTTCCCGAGCTCTTCTGCCAAAAACTTGGTTGCACGCCGCAAAAATTTAATTATATCATCTTCGCTTAAAGGCTTAAACTCGAACACGTTCGAGCGCGAAAGAATGGCGCTGTAAACGTAAAAATACGGGTTTTCGGTAGTAGAAGCTATAAGGGTAATGTCGCCCGTTTCTATGTATTCAAGCAATATCTGCTGCTGTTTTTTGTTAAAATACTGAATTTCGTCCAAATAAAGAATAACGCCGTTTTGCTCTTCAATGCCGCCAAGGTTTGAAATAACCTCTTTAATATCGGCAGTTGAAGCGGTTGTGGCGTTTAACCTGTAAAGCTTTTTGTTTGCGCGCTTTGCAATAATTTTAGCAACAGTAGTTTTGCCAACCCCCGACGGCCCGTAAAATATAAGATTGGGGATTTCACCGCTGTCTATAACACGGCGAAGAACCTTACCCTCTTTTAAAAGGTGGTCCTGGCCTACAACATCTTCTATTGTTTCAGGACGAAGCCTGTCCGCTAAAGGAGTTTTCATATAATCCGCCTTTTGTTCCACGTGGAACATTTAGTGATTTTATTTTAAGATATAAAACGGTATAAGTCAAGAGAAAATACGCAGAGTATAGTTTTATACTCTGCGTATTTTTATTGCTCGTTATTAGAAGCAACCTTAATAGTTGTTGAGTAAAATCTTCCCGAACGGTAAAGCTTTACCGTAACGCTGCTTCCGGGGCTTGTATCTTTAATGGCGTCCTCAAGCTCTGTATAAGAAGTTATGGTTTTGCCGTTAAACTCGGTAATAATGTCACCGCGTTTAATTCCGCTTTCGGCGGCAGGTCCGCCCGACGATACGCTGTTTACAACCGCGCCTTCGGGGTAACCTAAAGAAGCTAAGGTGTTGGCGCTGTAACGGTGGCTTATTTCAATTCCTATATACGGTGTCGGGCTGTTTTGACGAGCGATAATTTTATCGCAAATCTCTTTAACCGTGTTTACAGGGATTGCAAAACCCATGTTTTCAAAGCTTGTGTCCACAAGTTTTGCGCTGTTAACGCCAATAAGCTTTCCTTCGGTATTTAATAGAGCGCCGCCGGAGTTTCCGGGATTAATTGCGGCGTCTGTTTGAATAAGCTTTACTGTGCCGTTTGAGGTGGAAATTTCGCGATTTAGACCGCTTATAATGCCGTAGCTTACGCTGTTGATAAATTCAAGACCGCCCGGAGAACCGATTGCCACAGCGTACTGTCCAACCTTTAAAGCAGAAGAATCGACAAGTTCAATTGCGGTAAGCCCTGTTTTAGCTATTTTAATAACCGCAAGGTCGCTCGAAATATTGTACCCGACAACCGTAGCTTCTATGCCGTTTTTATTGTCGCTTTCTAAAAAAACCTCGATTTTACTCTTGCTTGATTCCACAGCCGAGCTTATAACGTGGTAATTTGTAATAATATAACCGTCGGTCGAATAGATTATGCCGCTGCCTTCGTCGGTACTGTCCTGACTGCCGCCAAAAAAGCTGGTTACCGCGGCGGTGGTTCTAATGCCCACAACCGAAGGCCCTGCTTTTGCCGCAACCGCTTCTGCAATAGACGTTGCCGTAGCGTCGCTTACGTTGATTTTTGTAACCACGGTGTTTTCGCCTGAGCCGCTTATATTGCCGGAAGCCGCTTCGTTTTTATTAAGCGAATACATAACTCCTACGCTGCAGCCTACTGCAATAAGGGCGGATAAAACCGAGCACAAAATAACGGTAAAAACAGTGCCGCGCCTGCCTTTAGAAGCGCTTTTTTTGTTATGGCCGTAATTGTTGCTCGGAATAAATTGCGGCTCGGAATTAAATGAAGAATCAATATCGGAATCGGTTGTTTCCGAAAAAGACGATTCTGAAACCACCTGGTCGTCAAAAACCTTGTCTACAAAGCTGTCGTCGTTTATTTCAACAGCAGATACGGGCGGATCTTTTTCAAACATATCGCCGCCGGGCGTTACGGAATAGCCATTTATGTCGTTGTTTCTTTTTTCGTTGTTGTCCATAACAAAATCTCCTTAAATCTATTACAATTCAATGTTAGGCCGAAAAAATGATATTAAAAAGTTTATTTTATTAACAAACTTTGAACAATCGTTTCTAAAATTTGCGGCGCTTAACCTTTATTACACCGCCGCCGGCGCGCTCCTTGCGCTTTTTAATTATGTCAACAATAAAAAACCATATAATAGTTATTATTACGGCAATAAGCAAGAACAAAAGAATCATCGCGCCGATAAATAGAAGAATGTCTGTAAAGCTCCAGTTGCCGGAAGGCGAGTCTGCCTTTATTAAAAGCGCATTTATGGCATTAAAGGAGTTATCAAGGCTTTCTTTAGAAAGGCTGCTTTCCGAATAGTTAAACAATAACGAATAAAAGGTGCCGTTTTTAACTGTAAGGTAGTTTACGCTGCAAAACGCGCCGCCGCTGTCGGTGTTTTTTGAAATTATCTGCATATATTTTGTGCCGTTTACACTTACTTTATAATATAAGGAATTTTTTGGCACCAGGCTTTTTGCCAAAATATCAATATCGCTGTCCGAATAATCATTTAAGTCGGATATTTCAAAGGACAAACCGTCCCCGTACTCCCTTAAAGTTATTTGGCTTGTGTTGTCGTCGTTTATTGCAATAAATAAAATGTTGTTTTTTTCGAGATACTTTTTAAAAGAATCTTCGCTGTAGCCTAAAAGATTTAGCTCTTCCTCGTGATTTTTAATGTTGGCGGCAGTAAGTTCGGTGTAACCGTCGGGCACAGCAAAGCTAACCTGCTTATCTGAATACGAAAAAACAGGCATTGTTAATAATACCGCACAAATTAAAACGCACAAGAGTTTTTTCAAGCTTTAGCGCCCCTTTTTTTAGCCGCAGTTACGGTGTTTTTCATAAGCATGGCAATAGTCATTGGCCCCACGCCTTTTGGTACGGGCGTAATATACGAGGCCTTTTTACTAACGGCGTCAAAATCAACGTCGCCGCAAAGCTTGCCGTTTTCATCGCGGTTCATACCAACGTCAATTACAACCGCGCCGTCTTTTACCATGTCAGCAGTTACAAAACGCGCTTTTCCCACTGCCGATACAAGAATATCCGCACCTTTTGTAATGCTTTTAAGGTCTTTTGTTTTGCTGTGACAAACGGTTACCGTGCCGTTTGCATGCAAAAGAAGCATCGCCATTGGCTTGCCTACAATGTTGCTGCGGCCAATTACTACGCAGTTTTTGCCCGAAACGCTAATTTTTTCGTACTTTAGCATTTCCATAACTCCGGCAGGCGTACAGGGTAAAAAGTCATAATTGCCGGTCATTATAAGCCCAACGTTATAAGGCGAAAAAGCGTCAACGTCTTTAGATTTATCTATAGCCTCTATAACATCATTTTCATCTATGGCACTTGGAAGCGGCAACTGGCACAAAATGCCGGAAATTTCATCTCTTTTATTTAAAACATCTATTAAATTTAATAGCTCTTCTTTTTTGGTTTCTTTTGGAAGTTCGTACACTTCCGAGTATATTCCAAGTTCTTCACAGCAGCGCTTTTTGTTGGCAACATAAATTTTAGACGCAGGGTCTTCACCTACAAGTATTACCGCAAGGCTAACCTTAATACCCTCTTTTTTTAGGGTATCCACCTCTTTTTTTAGCTCGTCTTTTACGCTTTTTGATATAACTGTACCGTCAATTATCATTTGTTGTTACCGCCCGGGATTTTTTGATTTTTTTAAATTTTACTATAAGCACTGCCGCCGCCGCAAGACATATAATTATGGATAAAACTTGCGAAACTCTTATGTTAAAAAGCATTAAACTGTCGGTTCTAAGTCCCTCGACAATTGCACGCTCTGCTCCGTAAAAAACGCAGTAAAAAAGTGCTATTTCACCGCGAAAAGCCCGCTTTTTGCTTATAAAGTGAAGGGCTAAAAATGCGAGTATGCAAAATACCGATTCATACAAAAAACAGGGGTGAACCAATGCGTCAGATCCCATTTCTCTTGATATAATATCGCCCGTCATACCAAAAAAGGAGCTTCCGGTAAATGTGCCGTAGGCTTCTTGATTAAAAAAGTTTCCCCAGCGGCCAACGCCCTGGCCGATTAAAAAGCCAATTGCCGTAATGTCCGCCGCAGATAGAATGTCAAGCTTAAAAATTTTGCAGGCAACAACAGCCGAGGCACCCGCCCCGATAATGCCGCCGTATATGGCAAGGCCGGCAAAACCGTGTCCCGAAGAAAAGCTGAAAAATTCGTTTATAGGCACGCCGGCAAAAATCATGTAGTAAGCCCTTGCGCAAAGAATAGATACGGGTAAAACAATAAAAATGCAGTTTAAAATCTTGTCAAAATCAAGGGAAAACCGCTTTGCGTTAAACATGGCATAAATAACCGCCAGCAAAAACCCGAGAGCAATTAATATGCCGTACCAATAAATGTCCCAGTTAATTCCCGGAATGGGAAAGGCAACCTGCTTGTAATTAAATGTTATACCAAAAATAGTAACGGTGTGCATTTTAACTCCTTTCTTTTATTACGGATAAAGACGACCTGCTTTTATTAAGCTTATCAAGCGCTTTTATTGCATCTTCTTTTGTAACGTTTATTATCGCGTCGATTTGCTCGAACAGTTCCTCGTCGCGCATGGCGCAGGAAATAAACATGTTTACCATGCTTTCGGCACTGTTAAAAGAACGTGCAATTGCGCCCAACATACCGTTTTTAAGCGCCTCAAAAGTATCGTCCGGAATGCCTTCGCGTTTTACGCGGCAAATTTCACAGTCGATTTTTTCAATAACCTTTGGAATGTTAAAGCTTGCGCCATCGAAAATTATCGAGTTAAAGCCCCTGCCGCAAAGGTATTCGGCGGAAAAATTTTCGTCAATAAGCCCTTCTTCCAAAAGCTCGTTATAAAAAGGAGAAACGGTCGAAAACATAGCTTTAAGCATTAGCTCTACGGCCGTTGCTTCCGCGGTTGAACGCATTTTATCGTCATCCTTAAAGCCGTATGAAAACAACGGCTTTGAAACGTCCATTTTTTCTTCTTCGTAGGAAGAAAAGGCGTTTTCGTCCTCTTTTAAAAATATCGCTTGCGCCGCATCTTTGTACTCGGCTTTAACATTGGAATTAATAATTTCTATGGTTTTTTCAATGTCAATGGGACCTGCTAAGCATAAAAACATATTAGAGGGCCTGTAAAAAGTGTCGTGGCAAGCATACAAAAGCTGTGGCGTTATTTTTGCGATTGTATCGCGGGTGCCGGGAATGTCGATTTTTATGGGATGATCTTTGTAAAGCCCGCCTAACAGGTTGTGAAATACGCGCCAGGTGGGCATGTCGTCGTACATGGTTATTTCTTCGCCGATTATGCCCTGTTCTTTTTCAACTGTTTTATCGGTAAAGTAGGGAGACTGCACAAAATTAAGCAGTATTTCTAAATTTTTATCAAAGTTTTTGGTGCAGGAAAACAGATAACAGGTTTTGTCAAACGAGGTATAAGCATTGCTGTAAGCGCCGGTTTTTGCAAATTTTTCGAAGGCGTCACCGTCCTCGTTTTCAAACATTTTATGCTCTAAAAAATGCGCAATTCCCGCGGGAACAACCGTCTTTTCACCGTCGACAAAAAAAGTATTGTCAACGCTGCCGTATTTTGTGCCGAACACCGCATAGTGCGAGCTGAAGTTCGGCATGGAATAAAGATAGCATGAAAGTCCCGACGGATGAATATATTTAGTGTAGCTTGCGCCAAAGCGCTCGCTTTTATAGGTTTTAATCATGCTGCGCCTCCGGTCTGATTGAATATACTACGCATAAAGACGGGTTGTTTGCCGCAAGCACGATATCCTCTTTTTTTACCTGCTTTATACGTTCTGCTGCAACAACAGGGCTAATTGCGGCGCCTTCAGGACGTAGCCCGTACCAATTATCAAGCGATGAAGCCGAATCCGGAATGGATAAAAGCGAATCGCAAAGAGAGGTCTTTGAAGCAACTATAACATCATCCGAAAAATCGCCTTTTTTCATAAGCTCCAGCTGGTTTAGTATTTCGTTTTTGGTTTTTTCAAGGTTTTTGTCTAATACTCCGCTGTCAACCGTTAAAAATCCTTTACTGCGGTTGTTGCGCGCCGAGCAATAGTAGCAAAGCCCCATTTTTTCTCTTACAACACTAAAAAGCTTAGAATACGTGCCTCCGCCGAAAATATCGGAAAATACGGCGCGCGCAAAGGAGTTTTCGTCTTTTTCAATAAAGCCATATTTAAATCCAAGCACAAGCTTCGACTGTGCAACGTCAGCGTATTCGGTCTTATTAAGAACCTCTTTTACGGGCACAACCTTTGTTTCACTAAGGGCATTATCGCTTCTGTTAAGCATAGAAAAAGCCGATCCGAAAAGATTTACGATTTGCCTGTTCTCGCCTTTTCCAATAACCAAAATTCTAACATAAGCCTTTTTAAGCATGGCTTTGTAGGCCGCATAAACCGATTCGGGAGAAAGGTCTAAAACCTCCGAAAGCTCGCCGAGCTTGTACTTGCCGTAGGCTTCGCCTTTAAACATAAGTGCTGTGGCGTTTTTAATTGCAAGACTGCGCTTGTCGTTTTTAATTGCGCGGATTTTTTCGGCGGTAAGCATACGTTCGCGCAAAAAATCGCTCTTTGAAAAACCAAACGCGTCCACCTTTGGATTAAAAATAAGATCTTTTAAGCATTTTGCAGCATCAAGAAGGCTTGTGGGTGAAAAAACGCCGTCGTTTAACGTGTTCATGTAAATGCGCACCCACAAATTGTCCCCCACCTTATCGCACGAGCCGGAAATTTCGGTTCCGTACAGCGATAAAAGGGTTTTGCTAAGCGAAGGAACATCCGGGTAGTTTTTTCCGCAGGATGTTAATAAAAAGGGCAATAAAGCGGTTGCGGCTATATCGGTGCCGCTAAGCGGCATGTAAAAATTTATTGATATTTCGGTGGTGTTAAATCGGTCACCGTTTATAAATAAGGCGTCAACGCCGTTGCAAATTTTGTAAAGTTCTGCCATTTTTTCCTCCGAGGGCTTTGATTTTTTATATTATACCACATCATATGCCAAAAAAAAAGCATATAATAATAAAATAAATGGTTGACTTTTGTTTTTGGTGGTTTTATAATATAAAAAGAAATCTATTACTTGGAAGTGAACGATATGAAGCCGAAGACGATTGTTACAATAGTTCTGTCCGTAATTGCTGCAATGGCTGCCGCGGCGGCTTTTACTGTTTACCTTACAAAAAAGCTCCAGGGAAAAGGCGTTGCATATATCGAATGCAATTGCAATGATGAAGAGGAAGCCCCTGAAACCGAAAAAGAATCGGCTGAATAGCTTTCGGAAATTTTTAAGGAGAGTATTATGAAAAAGATTATAGTTTCATTGTTAAGTGTAGTTTTACTTTTAACGCTCACGGTGTTGTCGGTAAGTGCCGCCGGCGATATTAACGCAAACGAGCAAAGGGTACTTAACAAGCTTACAACCGTAGTTCAAGTTGGTCAAAGTAAAATTATAATTCCTACTTCCTATATAAATCAGGCTCGTAATTATTTTATGACAATTGATATGTCTGAAGCTGAGGCTGATGAAATTGTTAAGATTCTCGATCAAGGCATTGCCGTCGGCAGAGCCGAATTAGAAGCGGCCGGCAAAAACGGCAGGATTTTAAATAACGTAAATCAAATGCCGTATGCGTCAAAAGCAAAAATCTTATCGCTCGGCCAGCAGGCTTGTGCGGTAATTAATTTAACACTTACCTACGTTCCCGAAAACAATACTGTTGTAATTACCGAAAATGCAACAGGCAAGGTTGTATTTGATGCAACTCCTGCACTTAAAACCACAGGCGGCAACGGAAGTTTAGTACCTCTTTATGTTGCGGCGGGCGTATTGGTTTTGGCAGTTGCAGGTGCGATTGTTTATAAAAAGCGTGTAACTGCGTAATGAAACAAAGACTATCAATCTTTTTTAACAGCAGGCCGGCGGCATATTTTATATTGCCGTTGGCCTTAAGTTTTGTTGTTTTTCTGTCGCTGGCACTTTTGCTCGAGCCGATAATTTCTCCTGTTTCGGCGGCGCTTAGCTTTATTGGGAACGATTATATTAAAAGCGACAGTTACGAAGACCTTTACGAAGACAGCAACAAACAGACCGTTGGCACGGTAAAGGCTTCCGCTGTAACCTTTCCTCGATTTGGGGACAGGTACGGTAAGCTTTACATTGAAAATACAAGAGTAGAAGCCGACCTGTTTTTTGGTGATGATAAGGCCATTTTAAAACGCGGAGCCGGCCAGTATATCGGAAGTATGTTTCCCGGAATGGGCGGAACCGTGCTTGTCTGCGCGCACTGCACAAGGCATTTTAAGTATTTAAGGGACGCAGAGGTTGGCGGAACGGTTGTAGTTAACACCAATTACGGCGAATACAGATATAAAATCACATGGGTTGGCATTAAAGAAATTACTGACGGTTCTTTTTATGACTTAGACCGAACGGACGAAAACATTGTGCTTTATACTTGTTATCCTTTCGAAACGGTGGGTTATAAGCGCAACCGCTTTGTTGTATATGCTGATCTTATAAGCGGCCCTAAAATTCTTATAAACGAGTGAATGCAATGAGAAAAGTATTTGAAATTATTCTTTCGTTTTTTACTACTGCGCTTATTTTTTGCGCGGCATTGCTTCTTGTTTTCGGAATAATGACTAACGGGCTGTTTATAAAGGGCGTCCTAAGTATCTCGGGTTATTATAATAAGGCTGCCGTCGAAATAGCAGACGAGCTTACCGCCGTTGCAGTTCCTGCAGGACTTCCCGAAGATTATTTTAATGAAAGAATAGATGAAGCTTTTATAAAAAGCACGGTTTTGGCTACTGTTGATAATCGCCTTAAAGGAAACGAAGACTATGAACCTTCGGTTGGCGAGCTTAAGCAAATTGTTTCCAATATGATGAAAGAATACGCCGCAAGCATAGGCATGCAAGAGATTGACGAAGAAAGCATCTCCATTACTGCTGACAGCGTAGTGGAAAAATATTTAAATCTTAGCTATAAACCCTTTAATACCGCATGTAAATACGCGGCAAGGCTTTCCTATAAGCTTTTGCTTGGGGCTTTGGCTTTTGCAGCCGTAGCTGTCGGCCTGTTCTTTTTAAACGGCAAAAGCGCGGGCGCTGTGTCGTTAACCGCGGCAGGGTTTATGCTTTTGGCGCCGCTTATGCTGCTGGTTACGGGCAAAGCAGTGCGATTTTCCATTTCAAGCGCCGCTGTTTTAAGCTTTGTCAGAAGCTATTTAATAGTACCGATTTTGCTTTTGACGGTTATAGGAACCGTTCTTGTCATTGTGGGCATTAACCGCTCGAAAAAACTGCTTCGAAGACGCAGAAGATCACAAATAGCGCCGCGAATTTAAGTTTCGCGGCGATTTTTAAAAATATATATACAAATTGTATATACCAACAAATGTTGATAACTCGGTGGAAAACCATAAAAAGTGGCATAAAAAGAAGAGTTTTCAACCAAAATAATGCTGTTCTTAATTAATTGTTCAAAATTTTTTCATACAAATTGTATATTATCGTTTATAGGTGTGCTATGGAACTTAGAGTAAAATGTCCAAAACCGTTTTCGCTTGCCGTTACTGTTGACTGTGGCCAGTCCTTTCGTTTTAAGGTAGACGGCAACGAAGTAAGCGGCATTGTAAACAAAAAATTAATTAGAGTTCGCCAAACAGAGGATGAGCTTGTCTTTTACAACATTACAAAAGAGGAGTACGACGATTTTTTTTGCGACTATTTCGATCTTTGCCGCGATTATGAAAAAATAAACGAAACTATCGGCAAAGAGGAGCCTTTAAAAACAATAGTCGAAAGCGAAAAGGGCATACGGATTTTAAACCAGGACCCGTTCGAGACGCTTATTTCGTTTATTATTTCGCAAAATAACAATATACCAAGAATAAAAGGCATAATAGAGCGCCTTTGTGAAAATTTCGGCGAAGAGATAGAGGGCGGATTTGCTTTTCCGGCGGTCGAAAAATTAGCTTCGCTTAGCGCCGAAGATCTTGCTGTTTTACGGGCAGGCTTTAGGGCGCGGTACATTGTAGACGCGGCGCATAAGGTGGCGTCGGGAAAGGTAGACCTTTACTCGCTTAAAGATAAAAGCCTTGAGGATGCAGAAGCGGAGCTTCAAAAAATTGTGGGCGTCGGGAAAAAGGTGGCGGACTGCACCCTTCTTTTTTCCTGCCGGCATTTAGACGCTTTTCCGGAGGATGTTTGGATAAAGCGCGCCGTAAAAGAATTGTTTAATAACGGTATGCCGAAATATGTAGAGCCCTACCGCGGCATTGCCCAGCAGTACATATTTAATTATTATCGAAAATTACATAATTGAAACAAGAACAAGCGCCTCGCGAAGCCGCGCGTAATCGTCGTTTATATTAAGCATAAACGCGTTGCCGTTGATTTTTGATCTGTACCAGTACAAAAATCCGCTTGTGTCACATAACTTGTATCTTGGCATAAGACTCGCCGCAGATAGTATTTGCGATATTTTTTCGCTGTCTTTTGCGTCCGGGAAATATCCTATGGCATTTTCGCCGCTTTCTATTAAAACAAGTTTTTCAACCGTGTTTTTGCGGCAGAATTCGGCAATTGTAACGGACTCCGGCTCGCTTAACGGGCTGTACCCGGAAAAGCCTCTTTTAAAAGGCACCGTGGGATTTCTTTTTAAAAAATTGTAGTATAAATCTACGCCGCCGATATTTGTAACAAGATCTTCTTTGTTAATCTTGCTAAGCTCCGCGGCAGGCTTTGCGCCTTTAGGCAGGCTTTTATCGCCGGATATCACAAAGTCGTATCCGTCCGGATTAAAAAAAGGAATTACGGTTACCCCCTTGTCCTTTAACGCGCGGCGAATGTTAAGCCCAGCCATATCGGAGCCTTTATATATTGAAAAACACAGCTCATCTAAAAAGTTAACCAGCAAATTCGGTGAGCTTTTACTGTTGGCTTTTGGAGACGATAGTATAAGAGTGCGGTTTTCGTTGCAGCCGATACTCAGCGAAAAGATATCTCGCCCCAGGTGTGATCTTCCTAAAATTTGATAATTTAAAAAAGGATATTTTGCATAAAGATCGGTGCACCTTCGTTTTATTTCATAATATGAATCTGCCATTTCTTTTAACTCCTTTTAAGTGAATTTCCTTTTTTATAATATATATGCGGCAGATTTTATTTTAGAAAGGAAAAAGCATGGAACTTACAGAAAAAATTCAAAAAAGAGAAACAATTTACGCCGGAAAAATAATGACAGTCCAAAAAGATTTTGTAGTTTTACCGAACGGCGAGGACTCCACCCGTGAAATCGTAATATTAAACGGTGCATCGGCAGTGCTTCCTATAGATGACGAAGGTAACGTTTTGTTGGTGCGGCAGTACCGCTGCCCTTTTTCGGAAATTCTTTTGGAAATACCTGCGGGCAAACTCGATTCGCCCGATGAAGACCCGTATTTGTGCGCCAAGCGTGAACTAAAAGAGGAAACCGGCGCCGAAGCGGAAAATATTGAGTTTTTAATGAAAACCTACCCCTCTCCCGGCGTTCTTAAAGAGGTGCTGTATTTGTATATGGCAAAGGGACTTCATTTTGGCGAAAGGCACCTGGATGACGACGAGTTTTTAGATGTGGTTAAGGTGCCGCTAAAAACTGCGTACGAATATATAAATACCGGCAAAATAGTCGACGCTAAAACCATAATAGCGCTTCTGTTATATAAAAATTTAAAGGGAGAAAATTTTTAAATGCTTAAAGACAAAGTAAATTTGCGAAAAGAAAATCCCGATATATTTTTTGAAAGCTTTGTCCACGAGGACGAAGTGCGAAACGCCCTTGTTATTTTCCCGGGCGGCGCTTATCACGTGTGCGCTCCGCATGAAGCAACGCCCATAGCCGAAGAGTTTTATAATAAGGGCTTTAATTGCTTTGTTGTGTACTATTCATTAAACGAAAACGCTGCCTATCCAAATCCCGTTATAGATGCGGCAAAAGCAATTAAAATTATCCGCGCAAACGCCGAAAAATATAAAATTAAAAAGGACGCTATTGCGGTTCTCGGCTTTTCTGCCGGAGGACATCTTGCGGCAAGTATATCAACCCTTTTTAATGAAGACGACGTTTTAAAGCCGATTTCTGCTACACCTTATGAAGTAAAACCGAACGCCGCCGTTCTTTGCTACCCGGTAACATCTTCCGCATTTTGGATGTTTCACAAAAGTATTGGCGATAATATTTGCGGCAATAAGGACAAACAGTATGTAATAAGCAAAATAAATACCTTTGATAATGTAACGAAAAACACTCCGCCAACCTATATTTGGTCAACCTTTTCGGATGACTGCGTTCCAATAGAAGATTCGCTGTGTTATATGGAAGCGCTCGCTAAAGCGGATGTGCCGTTTGAAAGCCATATATTCTCGCACGGGCGTCACGGGCTGGGGCTTGCAAAAGAGTTTCCTGATATTTCCCGTTGGACAGACGAAGCCGCAGATTTTTTACAAAGAATTTTCAGCGGCGAAACAAATGAGCCTCGCGCAAAACATAAATAAAAAAAGACCGCAATGCGGTCTTTTTTTAAAGGTCTATTGGGTCTACCGGCTGGTCGGCAGGCTCAATAGGGCTTGGGGTTACACCCGTAACGTCGCCGATGTTTTGGTATTCTTCGCCTGTAAGATTTCGGCCTCTTGGGACAGAGCCCGTGCAGTCCATACCTGAAACCGCATTTGTGGTTGAATAATCATCAATAATTCCGGGGAAAAGCTCCCTTTTTTTATCTGTCTCTTTTTTTCTCGAAAACATAATGTGCTCCTTTGCTTTTTTTATATTTTTTCCGAAAAACCATAAAATATACATAAAAAACGTTAAAACTTTAACAAATTTTTGCGTTTTTATTATTGAATTATATAATTATATTTGTTAGAATATATTTGTAAAATCATAACTAAAGGAGAATTAATATGGTACTAAACAAAAAAACCGTAGAGGATATTGATGTAAAGGGTAAGCGCGTATTGGTTCGCTGCGACTTTAATGTTCCGCTTGACGGCGGCGTTATCACTAACGACAAGCGTATTGTTGCAAGCCTTCCTACAATAAAATATCTTATAAAAAACGGCGCGAAGGTAATTCTTTGCTCGCATTTAGGAAGACCTAAGGGTGAAGTTGTTCCCGAGTTTTCTCTAAAGCCCGTTGCGACTCGTCTTTCCGAGCTTTTAGGACAAGACGTTAAAATGGCGAAAGACGTTGTTGGCGAATCGGCACAGAAATTAGCGTCCGAGCTTAAAGAAGGCGAAGTTTTACTTTTAGAAAACGTTCGCTACGAAAAGGGCGAGACTAAAAACGACCCCGAGCTTTCCAAAAAATTCGCTTCTTTAGCTGATGTTTTTGTAAACGACGCCTTTGGTTCCGCACACAGAGCCCACTCTTCCACAACCGGCGTAGCAGAGTTTATTCCTGCGGTTGGCGGATATCTTATTAATAAAGAAATCGAGTTTATAGGCGGCGCTTTAGAAGCCCCTAAAAGACCGCTGGTTGCTATTTTAGGCGGCGCAAAAGTTGCTGACAAAATAGGCGTTATCGTAAATCTCTTAGACAAGGTCGATACTTTAATTATCGGCGGCGGCATGGCATATACCTTTATGAAAGCACTTGGCCACAATATCGGAAATTCACTTCTTGACGCCGAAAATATTGATTTTGCCTTAGATATGATGAAAAAAGCCGAAGAAAAGGGCGTTAAATTCTTAATTCCCGTAGATAACAGAGTCGGCAAAGAATACAACAAAGATACCGAACACATGATAGTACCGTCCGACGATATCCCCGATGGCTGGATGGGACTTGATATTGGACCCGAAACCGAAAAACTTTTTGCAGACGCCATTAAAGGTGCCGGCACGGTTATTTGGAACGGACCAATGGGCGTTAGCGAGTGGGAAAACTTTGCAAGCGGCACTATTGCTGTTGCAACCGCAGTTGCAAACTCCGGCGCTATCTCAATTATCGGCGGCGGTGATAGTGTTGCGGCTGTTACAAAACTCGGTTTTGCGGATAAAATGAGCCACATTTCTACCGGCGGCGGTGCTTCTCTCGAATTTTTAGAGGGTAAAGAGCTCCCCGGAATTGCCGCACTTAACGATAAATAAAAGGAAGTAATAATATGAACAGTGATTTAAGAAAAACGGTTATTGCCGGAAACTGGAAAATGAATAAAACCCCAAGGGAAGCAAAGGCTTTAATTGAAGAGATGAAACCGCTTGTTAAGACCGACGCCGCGGACGTTGTTTTATGCGTCCCGTTCGTTGATTTAGCGGTAGCAATCGAGGCGGCAAAGGGCTCCAATATTAAAATCGGCGCAGAAAACTGCCATTTTGAAGAGTCCGGCGCGTATACAGGCGAAATCTCGGCTAATATGCTTAAAGAAATGGGCGTTGAGTACGTAATTGTCGGCCACAGCGAGCGCCGCCAGTATTTCGGCGAAACCAACGAAACCGTAAATTTAAGGGCAAAAGCCGCAATAGCAAAAGGTCTTATTGCTATAATCTGCGTAGGTGAAACGCTCTCTGAACGCGAGCAGGGCATAACAAAAGAGCTTGTAGCTTTGCAGGTAAAAACCGCGCTTAAAGATTTTACCGAAGACATGCTTAAAAGCACAATAATAGCCTACGAGCCCGTTTGGGCAATCGGCACCGGCAAAACCGCCACAAGCGAGCAAGCCGAAGAGGTTTGCGCAATTATCAGAAATACTGTAGCCGAGCTTTATTCTAAATCGGCGGCAGACGGCCTTACAATTCAGTACGGCGGCTCGATGAATCCGAAAAACGCCGAAGAGCTTTTATCGAAAGAAGATGTCGACGGCGGGCTTATCGGCGGCGCCTCTTTAAAAGCAGAGGACTTTTCTTTAATAGTAAAGGCAGCGAAATAACATGAAAAAACCGTTAATACTTACAATTCTTGACGGGTTTGGCTATAACCCCGAAACGAAAGGAAATGCAATAGCACAGGCCAACACCCCTAATTTAGACAGAATTTTTTCTGAAAATCCGCGTACGCTCATAGGAGCTTCCGGCATGGACGTGGGCCTTCCTGAAGGGCAAATGGGCAACAGCGAAGTAGGGCATACTAATATTGGAGCCGGAAGAGTAGTATACCAAGAGCTTACAAGAATTACAAAATCTATAAAAGACGGCGACTTTTTTAAAAACGCTGCCTTTTTAAAGGCGATAGAAAACTGCAAACAAAACGGTTCGGCGCTTCATTTAATGGGACTTTTGTCCGACGGCGGCGTGCACAGCCACATAGAGCACCTTTATGCTCTTATAAAGCTTGCCAAAAATGAAGGCTTAAGCGAAGTATACGTTCACGCGCTGCTAGACGGCCGTGACGTGCCGCCTGCTTCCGCGGCGGATTTTGTAAAGGCGCTCGAGCTTAAGTTAAAAGAGATCGGCGTTGGAAAAATTGCAACTGTTATGGGCCGTTTTTACGGTATGGACAGGGACAATCGCTTCGAGCGTGTTAAAAAAGCCTACGACGCCATTGTTTTAGGCGAAGGTGAAATTTCTGACGATGCCGAAAGTGCAATAAGAAAGTCCTACACTGTAAAAGATGAGGACGGAAAATTTTTAACCGACGAGTTTGTTCTTCCGGTAGTAATTAAAGGCACCAAACGCATAGCCGATAAGGACAGCGTTATATTCTTTAATTTCCGTCCCGACCGTGCAAGAGAAATCACAAGAACCTTGGTTGACGATGACTTTTCAGGTTTTGAGCGCAAAGGCGGAAGACCCGACGTATTTTATGTTTGCATGACAAAGTACGACGCTACCATGCCGAACGTTCAAATAGCCTTTAAACCCGAAAGCTTAGAGAATACCTTTGGCGAAGTTTTGGCGAAAAACGGCAAAACTCAGCTTCGAATTGCCGAAACCGAAAAATACGCTCATGTAACCTTCTTTTTCAACGGCGGCAGAGAGGTTTTGTTTAATAACGAAGACAGAATTTTAGTAAATTCTCCTAAGGTTGCAACCTACGATCTCATGCCCGAAATGAGCGCTTACGAAGTTTGCGACAAGGTAGTACAAGCGATTAAAAGCGGCAAATTCGACTGCATAATTTTAAATTTTGCAAACTGTGATATGGTAGGACACACCGGCGTGTTTAGCGCGGCCGTAAAAGCGGTTGAAACGGTGGACGAGTGTGTTGGTAAAATTGAAAAAGCGATAAAAGATATGTGCGGCACAATGTTAATTACCGCTGACCACGGAAATGCCGACCGCATGGTAGATACCGACGGATCTCCCTTTACCGCGCACACAACAAACCCGGTTCCGTTTTGCGTTGTCGGAAAGTCGTGCGAATTAAGAGAGGGCGGCAGGCTTTCTGATATAGCACCTACAATGCTAAAAATTATGGGCATAGAAAAACCTAAAGAAATGACGGGCGAAAGCCTTATAAAATAGGAGGATATTATGGAAGTTACAAAAGATACAATTATTGGCGATGTACTTGATTACGATCAGTCTACAGCAGAATACTTTTTTGAAATCGGCATGCACTGTCTCGGTTGTCCGTCTTCACGCGGAGAAACAATAGGTGAAGCCTGCGCGGTTCACGGTACCGACGCTGACGAGCTTGTAAAAAAACTCAACGCGCACATTAATGGATAAGAGGCTTTGCGCCATCGCCGAACAACTAAAAAACGAGGACTCGGTTGCCGATATTGGTACAGACCATGCCTTTTTGCCCGTTTTTTTAATTAAAAACGGTTATGCAAAAAGGGTTATCGCATCTGATAAGCGCGAAAAGCCGCTTGCGCGCGGCAAATTAAATCTTATAAAACAGGGCGTAGCAGATAAAATCGAGCTGCGCCTTTGTTCGGGTTTAGACGGGTTTTCTTTTGACGAATTTAACGCCGCCGTAATTGCCGGTATGGGCGCTGAAACGATTATTGAAATTTTAGAAGCCGGCAAGGGTGTTTTGCAAAATAAAAAACTTGTGTTAAATCCCGTGTCTAAAAGCAATCTTTTGCTAAACTATTTAAATAACGGCGAATACCGGGTTTTAAACCACAATGCGGTAATGTCCGGCGGCAGAATTTACGAAATTATAACCGTAAAAAAAGAGAACGCTAAAAAGAACGACGATCCTCTTTTTAACGTTTTGGGGAAACTCGATCTTTTGGACAGCGCGGCCAAAAAGCTTGCGGTTAAAAAACGCGCCGTTATTAAAAAAATGGCGGATGAAATTAAAAACGTCGCCATAAAAAGCGACGAATATAAAAAAGCCGAAGAGCTTTTAAAACTTTTGGACGAGAGAATAAAAAATGGCGATTGACGGTATTTTTTTAAAACTTTTATGCGACGAACTTAAAATAATAGAGGGCAATCACATAGAAAAAATCCACTGCCAAAAAGGCGGTGTGTTCGTTTTTAGTTTAAAAAAGCAAAAGCTTTATATAAACCTTGCCGGAACGCCGTATATAACATTAGTGTCAGAACGCTTTGTAAATCCCGAAAACCCGCCTATGTTTTGTATGCTTCTTCGTAAGCACCTGCAGGGTGGAAAAATTACTAAGCTTTCAAAACTTGAGGGCGACAGAATTTTACGGCTTTCTGTACAAAAGCCAAACGAAATGGGCTTTTTATCTAATAAAGAGCTTTATATTGAGCTTACCGGCACAAAAAGCAATATAGTGCTTGTAGAAAACGGCAAAATAATTGACGCTTTTAGGCGGTCCGACCTTGAAAAAGCAAGCAGAATAATCGCCCCCGGCGCCGTGTATACACTGCCCATAAAAAGTAACCGCGAATATTCTATGCTGATAGAGCGCGAATCTAATGAGCGGCAAATTCCGGTTGATACGCTGATACGCAACAAAAAACCCGTAATGATATTAGACCCAAACGGCGGATTTTTTGATTTTACCTATATTGAAATTACCCAGTACGGAAAAACTTATAAAAACATAGAGTACAAAAATTACAACAGCCTTGTAAACGATTTTTACTTTTCAAAAAGAAAAGAAAGCGAAATAAACGAAAAACTTTCCGGCCTTAAAAAAACAATTGACAATAAAATTAAAAACGAGCAAAAAAAGATAGGAATTAGAAAGCAAGAACTTGAAAATGCCAAAAGCCGCGAGAAATTCAGAATTTACGGCGAGCTTTTAAAGGCAAACCTATATAAAATAGAACCCGGCACACAAAGCGTTACCGTAGAAAACTATTACGACGAATTAAAGCCGGTGACCATTCCGCTTAAAAGCAGTCTTTCACCGCAAAAAAACGCGGCGCAGTATTTTAACCAATACAAAAAAATGTGCTCGGCGGCAAACGTGGTTGAAGAACTTTTAAAGCAGAGTGAAAACGAGCTGTTATATTTGCAGTCGGTTAAAGATGAAATTTTAAGGGCGGACAGTGTAGAAACGGCCGAAAATATTAGCGCAGAGCTTATAAACGCAAAAATAATACGCCCGAAAAAAGCGGCGGCAAAAAAAACAAAGCCAAAGGTTTCTTTTTTAGAGGACGAGTATAAAGGCTTTAAAATTTATATCGGCAAAAACAACATAGAAAACGACGAGTTAACCTTAAATTTTGCCGACAAAACCGATGTTTGGTTTCACACAAAAAATATTCCCGGAAGCCACGTTATAGTAAAAACCGGTGACAGTGCCTTGCCGGACGAGGTTATAGTTTATGCGGCTACTCTTGCGGCACGCCATTCGGCGGCGGCACCGGGAGCTAAAGTGGCGGTAGATTACACGCCGGTAAAATTTATTAAAAAACCAAACGGTGCAAAACCAGGAATGGTTATATTTAAAACGAACAGCACGGTTTTAGTTACACCGTAAAAAGACTGCAAGAAAAATCCCTTGCAGTCTTTTATCTTAATAAAACAAGATCGTTTAAATAGCTTTTTAGCTCTTCTTTGTTAAAATCCTTAAATTCACTCATCCCAAAAGAAGTGTATTTTAGGGTGATTGTTAAATCTTCGCGCGAAATGTCCGAATAAATAGGCTTTGTGGTTTTTTCGTTGATTTTTTCATAGTTTTCATATTGGGCGTCGGCGTCCTCTGCGGTTATACACACCATTTTAATCGTAGCCGATTCTAAAACCTCGCCGTTAAAATGATAGGTTACAGTGGTTTCCCTGCCGTTATACGAGGAATAATGAATAATATCGTCGCCCTTTTCGGTTATATTCGTGTTTAGCACAGGGTCGGATACAACTGCCGCTCTTGAAGAGGTGTATTTCCTTGAGGCTGAGGGTTTTTTATTGCTGCAGCCTGCAAAATGGCAGGCTGCAAAAAATATGCATATTAAAATTATTGCTGTTTTTTTCATTTGTTAATTCTCTGCTTTGGCCTCTGCTATAACCTTTTGGGATACGGGTGCCGGAGCCTCTTCGTAACGCAAAAATTCAAGGGTAAAGGTAGCGCGGCCTTGCGTTATTGAGCGCATAGAGGTAGAAAAGTCTGCCATTTCGGCAATGGGCACTTCGGCTACAACCTCTTGACGCTGGTTTTCCTTAGGGTTCATACCAATAACCCTGCCACGGCGCTTATTTATGTCGCCTATTACGTCGCCGAGATTGTCATCCGGAATAGTTGCAACAAGACTGCCAATAGGCTCTAATAATACCGGAGCGGCGTTTTTAATGCCTTCCTTAAAGGCTTCCGCGGCGGCAAGCTTAAATGACATTTCGGATGAATCAACCGGGTGATACGATCCGTCAACAAGAACGGCCTTTACGCCCACAACGGGATATCCCGCAAGAACACCTTTTTGCATGCACTCGCGAAGACCTTTTTCAACTGCCGGGAAAAAGTTTTTGGGTACGCTTCCGCCGAAGATTTTTTCTTCGAAAACAAAATCTTCACTGCATGGTGAAAATTCAATCCAAACGTCACCAAACTGGCCGTGACCGCCGGACTGTTTTTTGTGCCGTCCTTGAACCTTAACAAACTTTTTAATTGTTTCTCTGTACGCAACTTTTGGTTTTTTAAGCACTACATCAACGCCGAATTTTGATTTTAAACGCGATACAATAACGTCTATATGCTGTTCGCCAAGACCGGAGAGTATAGTCTCTTTTGTTTCTAAATTCGATGATACTTTAATTGTAGGATCTTCTTCCGAAAGGCGCTTTAACCCTTGCGAAATTTTTTCTTCCTCGCCTTTATTCTTAGGATATATTGCCATAGAAAGCGTGGGAAGAGGGAACGGTACGGGTATAAATTTGTACTTGCCGGAATTTGACAAAGTGTCACCCGTGGAAATACCGGAAACCTTAGCAACCGCGCCGATATCTCCTGCCGGTATTTCTGCAGCGTCCTCTTGCTTGCCGGCTTTTACAAACATAACCTTCGAAAGTTTAACCTCTTCTTTGGTGCGCTCGTTAATAAGTTTTTGGTCGCTCTTTGCGGCGCCGGAAAGCACCTTAAAATACGAAAGCTTTCCTACAAACGGGTCGGCAACCGTTTTAAAGCACAAAAGGGTAGTTTCGGAAGTTTTTGCGTTAACTTCTGCAAGGTCGCCGTCCTTTTCGGCAACAATCGAAATATCGCCGCTTGAGGGCAAAATATCGCAAAATACGTCCATCATCGTCGCAATGCCGGCTCCGGTAAGGCCTACTCCGCAAAATACGGGATAAATCTCACCCTTTATAAAGCCCTGTTTTAATGCGCCTATAATTTCCTCTTTTGTAAATGCTTCGCCGGAAAAATATTTGTCCATAAGGTCTTCGCTTTGGCTCGCTACCGCTTCAAGCATAAGCGAGCGCATAAGTTCGATGTTGCTGTCCGAAGCGGGCTCGGTGACCTTTGCGGCAACGCCGTCAAAAGTAAGGCCGGTATTGTCTATTAAATTAACATAACTATCAACCGCGTCGCCATTCATATGGGGCACAACAATCGGGCAAATTTTGCTCCCGTATTTTCCCGTTGCTATTGAAAGCACCCTGTAAAACATTGCCCTTGTAGCGTCGAGTTTAGATACAAATATACTTACCGGCTTTTGGTTTTTGGCACATAACTCAATTGCCTGTTCCGCACCTACTGTAAGGCCGGATTTGCCCGATAAAACTACAAGCGCACTGTCTGCCGCAGAAAGGGCTTCACGCGCTCCGCCTATAAAATCAAAAAGGCCGGGAGAGTCGATAAGATTGATTTTTTTATCCTTATATTCAACCGGATATATCGCCGACGATAAAGACACGTGGCGCTTTTTCTCTTCCGGATCGAAATCCATTGTAAGGGTACCGTCTTCGCCCTTCCCGATACGGTCAATGCCGTTGGTAAAATAAATGATTGCATCCGCGACGGTAGATTTTCCGCTGTTTGCATGACCTAAAATTGCCAAATTTTTAATATTGGACGAAGAAAACTGTTTCAACTAAAACACCCTTTCCAAACTACTTGATAAATACAGTATATCATAAAATATGGGCAAGTTCAACAATAATAATTTAAACATTTATTAAATTTTGTTAATATTATAAAAATTGTCGAAAAAAGATTTTTAACAATTGTTAATATAACGTTAATAAAAAGAATATTTTTACGTACAGACTTTTGGGTATATTATATTTAGCAAGTTAAAAAAAGCTTTTTCATATATCTTCCTCTCCTTAAAAAAACAGAACGGTTACCCGTTCTGTTTTTTTATTCCGCTTCCATTTTGCCGGGCCAAGCATTAATGTCGCCCATGTCGTAAACGCTTGTGTAGTTAAGCGATATTAAAAACTGCGCCATTTCTTCGCTTCGGCCGTCGGTGCTTTTCGAATAGCATATTATTGGCGTATTATAATCTTTCGGCAAAAGATTAATTTTGCTTTTTAAATTTTCGGTTGTAATGTTTATAGAACCTTTTATATGCCCGTATTTGTATTCGGCAGCATTTCTTGCGTCTATTATTACGGCGTTAGTACCGTCCGCCAACATATTTAGCGCTTCGTCCGCAGTGATTTTAGTAAAATAGGAGTCAATTTTTTCAACGGCTTTCGGCACTACAATATAAGAAGGATCGCCTGCGGTTATTTTTTTGGATGTAACCTTTATAGAGCGACCGGCTTTTGGCGTAAATGGCAAAGTTGCAACGTTAATTTTAATGTCTGCATAGATAAAGTCAACTGCAGGATCTACCGTCACAACAGAAATATAATCGGTGTAACTGCCAACAACAACGGCCGAAAACTCGGTTGTGTTTTCTTTACACGCGCAAAGCGACAACATACATATTGCAGAGATTAAAAAGATAAGATATTTTTTCATAATTTTCACAATAATCGCGGACAAATTAAGTTGGTCTGTAAGCCGAGTTCTGTAGGATTTCTCCTTAACGACTATCTATCTAGGCGCAAAGTCGCCCTTGCGCTCAAGCCGCTTTTCTTGGCACGCCGGGCAAGCGTATTGCCAAACTTAGCGTTGCTTCGAATAGAGTTTACATCGGCGATAAGTTACCTTACCGTCGGGTGGGCTCTTACCCCGCCTTTCCACCCTTACCTAAAAATTAGGCGGTATATCTCTGTTGCACTTGTCCTGAGGTCACCCTCGGCAGCCGTTAGCTGCTATTCTGCCCTGCGAAGCTCGGACTTTCCTCAGAATATAAAATTCCGCAGCCGTTCGACCAACTTAATTTATCCGCGATAAAACAATTATTTTTTAAATTTTTCTCTTATAAACTTAACAGCCTCGCATATTGCTAAAGGAATTATTGAAAGCCCGACTGCTATCATAAAACCGCCAAAGCTAATTGCTTCTAACGAGAATATGGTTCTAAGCGGCGTTGCTGCAACAATAATCGCAAGGATAGCCGAAAGCGCGGCCGCGCCGAGCATGTATTTGTTTGATAAAAAGCCTGCCTTTATAAGCGAATGCTCGCTTCTTGTGTTAAATGCGTGTACAAGCTGTGAAAGCGAAAGTGTCAAAAACGCAAGCGTTGCGCCGCCAATAAAGTATGCCGTAATTGAAAGCGCCGCAAACAGCACGCCTTGCCAAATTACGTCGGCAATTAAAACACGGTTAAAAATATTTTCGTTCTTTTTGCGTGGACTTCGCTCCATAATGTCGTACTCTGCGTTTTCAAGCCCTAAAGCAAGAGCCGGAGTCGTGTCGGATATAAGATTTATCCATAAAAGCTGTAAGGCGGAAAACGGGCTTTTACCAAAAATAATAAGTCCTATAAACACGGTTAGCACTTCGCCCAAATTGCAGCTTATTAGATAGTGCACCGATTTTCTAATATTGTCAAATATTCCGCGGCCCTCTTTTACTGCAGAAACAATAGTTGCAAAATTATCATCTGTAAGGGTCATATCTGCGGCACCTTTTGCAACGTCTGTTCCGGTAATTCCCATGGCACAGCCTATGTCTGCGCATTTTAATGCAGGAGCGTCGTTAACGCCGTCGCCCGTCATGGCAACTATATGGCCTTTAGACTGCCATGTTTTTACAATCCTTATTTTATCTTCGGGCGTTACCCTTGCATAAACCGAAATTTTTTCAATTTTTTCGCTAAGCTCTTGGTCGCTCATATTGGAAAGATCCTGGCCTGTAACCGCAAGCTCGCCTTGTTTTAACAGTCCAAGCTTTTTAGCAATTGCCGCGGCGGTGGAAACGTGATCTCCGGTTATCATTACGGTACGAATGCCCGCCTTATGACAAAGAGCAATTGCCTCTTTGGCTTCCGGACGCGGTGGATCAATTAGCCCAATAAGCCCTACAAGAGTAAGACCGTGCTCGATACCGTCGGGTGTGGGGTTAGAAGGAATGCTGTCAAGCGGTTTTATTGCAACAGCTATAACGCGAAGCCCCTCTTCGCCCATTAAAACTGCAGCTTTTTCGGCCTTTTCAAGATTGCCGGCAGAGCATTTTTCAATTAAAATGTCAAACGCGCCTTTAGTAACCGCAAAGGGCTTGCCGTTTATCATATTTACGGTGGTCATAAGCTTTCTTTCACTGTCAAACGGAATTTCCGCAAGACGCGGGTAAATAGCTTCAATATCGTCTTTTGTTTGCAAACAGTGCTTCATTGCGGCCGAAACAATACCCGTTTCGGTGGGGTCGCCTATATGCACCTCTTTGCCGAATTCTTCGGTTACCTTGCCGTTGCCGCACATTGCGCCAAGTCGAAGCAGCATAAGCCCTGCATCGTCGAAATTGTCTTCAAGAATATTTTTACCGTCAAAAATTTTTGTAACGGTCATTTTGTTTTGTGTTAAAGTACCGGTTTTGTCCGAGCAGATAACCGAAGCGGAGCCCAAGGTTTCAACTGCCGGCAAACTTCTTATTATTGCGCCTTTTTTAACCATGCGCTTAACGCCTAAAGCAAGCACTATTGTAACAATTGCCGGAAGCCCTTCGGGTATTGCCGCAACGGCTAAAGCAACGCTCGTCATAAACATGTTAATGGCTTTGTTTAATAGCGTAACGCCATCTGCCGCCGGTAAAAATATGCCTACAATAAAAATTATCGCGCAAATAATCAGCACGCCAATTCCTATAAGCTTCCCTAAAGTTGCAAGCTTTGCTTTTAGCGGAGTCATGGTGGACTTTTCTTCGTCTAAAAGTTTTGCTATTTTGCCAACCTCGGTGTTCATACCAATGTCGGTTACAATAGCGGTTGCTCTGCCGTACGTTACGCTGCAGCCGGAATGCAAAATATTTACCCTGTCAGCTAAAGGGGTAATGTCTTCTAAAACGGCGTCCATCTTTTCAACAGGTGAACTTTCGCCGGTAAGCGCAGATTCGTCCGATTGCAATGATGCAGATTCTATAATTCTGCAGTCGGCAGGGATGTAATCGCCGGCTTCAAGCGTAATAATGTCACCCGGTACTAAATCCTCTGCCGAAATTATCCTTAAAACACCGTCACGAATTACCTTTGCAGAGGGGGCAATCATACTTTTAAGGCTCGATAACGCATTTTCGGCCTTAGATTCTTGCAAAGCGCCTACAAAGGCATCCGCAATAACTATACCTATAATTATAATGGGCTCTGCCCAATTGTTGTCGCCTTCAATTAATGTGGTAATAAAGGAGACCGCCGCGGCAACGAGCAAAATAATGACCAAAAAATCACCCAGCTGCTTTATCATGCGTTCTAAAAAAGTTACCTTTTTAGACCCTTTGATTTTATTGTCTCCGTATATCGCTTTGCGGTCTAAAGCTTCGCCGTTTGAAATGCCTTTTAAACGGTTTGTGCCAAGCTCTTTTTCAACCGTAGCTACTTCGGAACTGTGCCAAATCATACGCGTCCTCCTAAAATGTACTTTTAATAATATATCATAACTCGTAAAAAAAATCAACAGTCCGCCTATAGGCGGACTGTTATTACCTTTTATCTATTTCAACATATTCGCCCGGAGGGTGTACGTTTATATACGCGGGCCGTATAATTTTACCGTTATTTATAATTTCTTCCATGCGGTGCGCGCTCCAGCCGGTAATTCTGGATATAGCAAAAATCGGGGTGTAAAGCTCTAAAGGAAGTCCCAGCATGTCATATACAAAACCGCTGTAAAAGTCAATATTTGCGCTAACGCCTTTGTATATTTTGCGTTCGGAGGCAATAACCTTAGGCGCCAACTCTTCCACACATTTATATAGTGCGTATTCCTTTTCTCTGCCTTTTTCCTTTGACAGGCGTCCGACGAACTTTTTAAACATTTCGGCACGCGGGTCGCTTAAGGTGTAAACCGCGTGGCCCATGCCGTAAATAAGGCCGGATTTATCAAACGCCTGCTTGTTTAAAAGCTTTTTTAAATAGGCTTCGATTTTTGCTTCGTCCTCCCAGTCGTCAACGTTCTCTTTTAAATCCTTTATCATCTCAACAACCTTTATGTTGGCGCCGCCGTGACGAGGCCCCTTAAGCGAGCAAAGCGCCGCCGCCATTGCTGAATAAGTGTCGGTTCCGGAAGAGGTTACAACCCTTGTTGTAAAGGTTGAGTTGTTGCCGCCGCCATGCTCTGCGTGAAGAACCAAAGCCAGGTCTAAAAGACGGGCTTCCTCTTCGGTAAACTTACCGTCAGACCGAAGTATATGCAGAATATTCTCCGCAGTTGAAAAAGCCGGATCGGGGTTATGAATAATAAGGCTTTCGTTTAACATATAGTGGTTGTACGCATGGTATGCGTACACCGAAAACAGCGGGAACAAAGCTATAAGCTGTAAGCACTGACGAAGAACGTTTGAAATCTCGTTGTCGTTCGCGTGGGTATCGTAAGAATACATGGTGAGAACGCTGCGCGTAAGCGAATTCATAATGTCGGCGTTCGGGGCTTCCAAAATAACGTTTTTAACGAAGTTTTCGGGCATGGTGCGATAGCTTGCAAGAAGATCGCAAAACTGCTCAAGATCATCCTTAGTCGGCAGCTGGCCAAACAGCAATAAATAGACCGTTTCTTCGTAACCGTACCTCCGTCCGTTCATAAAACCGGCGGTTAAATCTTCGACATTTATACCTCTGTAGCAAAGCTGACCTTTGCAGGGGATTTTTTTGCCGTCAATAACATCAAAGGCGCGTACGTCGCTAACTTCGGTAAGACCGGTAATTACGCCGTTACCGTTAATATCCCTTAGTCCCCTGTTAACTTCGTACTTCAAAAACAACTTATTGTCTATAGTGTTCTTGCCTTTTACGATTTTGCCCAGCTTTTTAATCTCTGGGGTAACATCGAAAATCTTTAATCCTCTTTTTGACATCATTCTCATCTGCCTTTCCTTAAAATTTGAATTTAAATTTTAACACATAAAGCCAAAAATGTCAAATCAATAAAGCACTATGCTTAATAAAAAATAATAAAATTAAGCAAAAACTTAATTTTATTAAGTTAAACCGCCTAAATTGCGCTTAATAAGGTAGGTGTTGAATTTTGGTAAAATATAATGTATAATAATAATATATAATAATTTTAATAAAATTATTAATAGAAAGGAAACTTATTATGAAGAAAAAATGGGCCATCATCGGCATAATTGCCGTAATTGTTGCACTTATAATAGGCGCAATCATTGGCACGTATAACAATTTAAATACATTGCGCGGCGAAGTTGAAGAAAAAAGCGCGGTTATAGATACACAGCTTCAAAGAAGAAGCGATCTTATACCAAACCTTGTAAATACAGTTAAAGGTTATGCCGCGCATGAGACCGAGGTTTATACCGCCGTAGCGGACGCTCGTGCAAAACTTGCGGGAGCAACCACTACAGCCGAAAAGGTTGAGGCAAACGGTGAACTTTCCGGCGCGATTTCAAGACTTTTAGCAATTGCCGAAAGCTATCCCGAGCTTAAAGCCAGCGAAAACTTTATTAACCTTCAGGATGAGCTTGCCGGTACAGAAAACAGAATAACAACAGCTCGAAACGATTATAATGCCGTGGCAAAAAAATATAATGTAAAAATCAGATCCTTCCCGACTGTGATTGTCGCAGGCCTTTTGGGATTTGACAAGGTTGATTATTTTGAAGCGGCAAGCGGTGCAGAAAACGCTCCTACAGTAAGCTTCTAATATGAAACAACTAAAAAAATTTCTTGCGCCGCTTTTTGCGGCGCTAATGATAATAATTGTTTTTTGCGGCTGTGAAGAAACTGCCGAAAAATATGAGCCCACCGAAAAATTTTTCGTAAACGATTTCGCAAATTGCATAGACGATTCCGACGAGCAGACAATCTACTCTGAAGGCGCTAATTTAAGCAAAAAAACCGGAGCGCAGGTGGTTGTTGTAACCGTAAATACCACAGGCGATACGGATATTGACGAGTACGCAATTGCGCTTGCGCGAGAATGGGGAATCGGCGATAAAGATAAGGATAACGGCGTACTGCTTCTGTTAGCCGCCGAAGACCGCAACGTAAAAATCGAGGTTGGCAGCGGAATAGAAGCCACTTTAACCGACGGCAAATGCGGCCGTATACTCGATAAATACGGCGTTCCGTATTTTAAGAACGACGAGTTTTCCGAAGGGCTTACAAAGGTTTACCACGCCCTTGTAAGTGAAACTTATATACACGAAGGTATCGAGCCCGACAATTACAACGCGTCCGCCATTTACGAAGACTCGGACGAATCGGACGAGGGTGTTTTTGACAATGTAATAGCGGTAATAATTATTATTGTAATTATTGTACTATTAATTGTATTTAAGAGAGTGCCCTTTTTCTTCTTTGGCGGTCCCGGCGGATTTTTCGGCGGCGGCGGTGGCTTTTCCGGCGGTGGTGGCGGCTTTTCCGGCGGCGGCGGAGGTTTTTCCGGCGGCGGTGCCGGCAGAAGTTTTTAAAGGTGAAATTATGATTGATTTTTTAAAAAATATATTGTTGCCTATACTAACCGTTGTTGCGGTTATTCTAACGGTTATTGCATGGATTTTTTTAAAGGGTGCAGCAAAAACAATTCTAATGATAATTGCCGCCGTGTTTATTGTGGCAGCCTATATAATAGCAGTAATACTCGGAAAGAAAAATTAAAGAGCACCAAGGGCGCATTCACAAAAGGAGAATAAGCCGCAAAGCGGGTCTTTTTGCACCATACTTTGTTAAAATAAGCGGGAATCCGACAGGATGCCCGCTTATCTTATGCCTTTTTTGGCACAAAAATCTTTGCTTTTGCGGTGCACGCAGTTTTGAGCGAGATGTTTTTTGTTTAGGGCATTTAAAAACTGCAGGGCATCCTGTCGGATTCCCTGCAGTTTTTATGTGGCTTAAGCGGAAAACAACCGCTCAAAACCTAATCATCCTTATGTGAATGCGCCCAAGGGCGCTCTTTTTATATTAGATATATTCCGGATTTTAGTACGACAAGCTCTATGCCGTTTGTTTTCATGTATAAATAACAGGGTTCTTTAAATTCGTAAAGCATACCGGAATCGTAATTTTTTATGTTAATTTGCCAGATGTTTTGACCTTTTTCACAGCTGACAAACAACGTGTCGCCGTCTAAAAAGAGTGATCGGGGCCCCAAAAATTTCGATATCCCGCCGCTTCCGCCAATTCGAAGTTCTTCGCGCTCAAGCTCTATATTATATCGTGTTACAACACCGTCGTCAAAAAACGAAGCCCAAATTTTGCCGTCGTTAAATATAATCGAAGACGGCCCCTTGCCGTTATATGTAATGCGGCCTGTCCAAATAACTTCGTTGTCACCGGAAAGAATGGTCGCCTTTCCGCCGCGCTCGCATAAAAACAGCTTTCCTTCGGGCATAAATGCCGAAAGGGTGGATAAATGATGAAATTTTTGTAAAGCTTCCGCCCTATATTCCGCGCCGAACTTTGCCAGCTGATATATTTTTTTTGTAACAGCGGCGGTTCTGCCGGTATCAAAATTAATGTGTCGGTACGCGACAACGGTTTTATTATCGGCTGTTACTTCTTCAATAAAAGCAAAAACGATACCGTTTGAAATCGGCAAAGCGTCTAAAACTTCGCCGGAAAATATGTTGTTCATTATTTTCCTCCGTCAAAAAGTAAATCAGATAAAAAGGCAAAATCCTCCAGCGAGAGTTCTTCTGCTCTTGCGGTAACATTAATTCCCCGCTTTTCCAATGCGTTTATAATTAGCGGTTTGTCTATCCCTAAAGATTGGTTAACCGAATTTACAAAGGTTTTTCGCCTGTAATTAAATGCGGCCGACACTAAGCGCTTAAAATTCTTTTCGTTTTTAACCGGCGTTCTGCCGTTGCGAAGATCAGATAAACGAATAACCGCACTGTCCACCTTAGGGACGGGTAAAAAACAACTGCGCGGCACCTTAAATAAAATCTCGGGTCTTGCATAGTAGTTTACCATAACGGTAACGGCTCCCGCGTTTTTTCCGGGAAGATCGGCACAAAGCCTGTCCGCAACTTCTTTTTGCACCATAACCGTAATTGCCTTTAAAGAAAGGCCGCTTTCTAAAAGCTTCATAATTATCGGCGTTGTTATGTAATAAGGAAGATTTGCCACAACCGAGACAGAATCCACTTTCATATCGTCTATTATTTTGGCTAAATCAACCTTAAGAACGTCGCCGTAAATAATTTCGTAATTGTCAAACTCGGCTAAAGCTTCATCTAATAACGGCTTCATTCTTTTGTCAAGCTCAATTGCGGCTACGCGTTTAAAGTGTCGGCATAAATGCCTTGTAAGCGCGCCGGCTCCCGGGCCTATTTCAATAACGCCCGTGGATATTTCGCTTGCACTTTCCGCAATTTTTTCAGGATAATAATCGTCTGTTAAAAAATTTTGGCCAAGCGATTTTTTAAGGTCGATACCGTTCTTTTCCAGCAGCTTTTTTAAAGAAAACGTATTAGCCATAGTTATAATAATTCTCTTTTAACCCAAAGATTGTTAATAAAAATAACCGTGTACGATAAATAACTTAGCATAAGCATTACAAAACCGTAGTCTTCGGCAAAATACATTTCTGCAAGTGATAAATTGTAACTGCTCATAAAATACCACAAGCCGTAAATAAACACTATCAAATATGCAACTAATAAAACGCTAAATGCAGTTAGTAATATTTTAGAGTCCTTATTTTTTATAACAATTATACTGTAAAGGATAATCGCCGCGTATAAAAGAAGGTTCGAGCCATAGTATATTGTTTGAAAAACCGTGTCAATAGTTGTAATAAGGCCTAAAAAAAGACTTGCAATAAGCGACACGCTTTTTAAAACAATAAAAATCGACGCAAACACAATAGTAAATATGGCAAAAACCTTTTTGCGCTTGTAGTTTACTAAATCGGCAATGCTTAAAGCGGCAAACAAAATGCCGAGCGGCAGAGCATAATATTCGATTAGTTCTGTTGCCGCAACCGGTTCGCCAATTGCAAGAAAAATTTTTGAGGCGTCAAAAAACAAAAGCCATAAAGCGGCAATAACGCCCAAAACCTTTACTGTGTTAATTAATATATTCCGCATAAAAAAATCCTTTTTAATTTTATACAATTATAATATCACAGTAAAAGTTTTTAGGCAATAATTATTTTATAAGCTTTTTAGTTCATCGCTGCAATAGATATATTTAAAACGCCGGCAAAAATAAGCCACAGAACATACGGTATTTGAAGATATGCGGCAATGCGGTTAATTTTAAAGTATAAAACTAATGTATAAATTACAACCGCAAGAAGAATGCACAGCCACAAAAATGCAAAAGAGAAAGCCTCAAGATTAAAGAAAATTATCGACCAAAAAAAGTTTAATACAAGGCTTATGCCGTAGGCTAAAAGCGCTTTATCAATCTTTTTTTGAGAAGAAGGTGAAGTTAGCACCAAATAGGACGATATGCCCATTAAAATGTAAAGAACTGTCCAGACAATGGGAAACAGAATTGACGGCGGGCTGAAAGAAGGCTTGTTAACGGCTTCAAACGCATCCATTTTGGCAGAAGTTATAAATGCCGAGACAAGCCCCACGGATACAGGAACAAGCAGTGCAATTATTAAGGGTTTTATTTTAATTTTTTTCATATTACCACTCCTTAAAAGTAATATATGCGAAAAACCGGCCTATTAAACCGCAGTTTGACAAAATGGTAAAAAAAGGTTATTATATTTATAGATTTTTCAGAAGGATTTTTTATGCTTAAATATTTTGAAGTTTTAAAAGATTTAACAATTGACACGCTAAAAACGCTGCCGGTTCTTTTTGTAGTATATTTGGCATTAGAGTTTTTAAGCGGAATGAAAAAAAGTGCCGGACTTAAAAGCAGGCATTTAAATTCGCTTGGACCGTTAGTCGGCTCTGCTGCAGGGCTTGTGCCGCAATGCGGGTTTTCGGCAGCGGCCGCCGCTTTATATAACAGCGAATCCATAAAAGCAGGAACTTTAATTGCCGTATTTTTAGCAACAAGCGACGAGGCCCTTCCGATATTGTTTACCGATTTATCTAAAGCGGCATATATTTTACCCCTTCTGCTTATAAAATTTGCGGCAGGAATTATTTTCGGTTATCTTTTAAATTACACCGTCTTTTTAAAGGAAAGCACTGTTATTAATAAAGAGGTTGAGGTTGAACTGTCGTCCTGCGAAAAAACGGATCATCATCACCACAGCGAAAGGTTGTCCGTAGTAAAGCATGCAGTATATCACACCTTAAAAATTGCGCTTTATATTTTTGTAACCATGACCTTAATTAACACGGTAATATTTTTTGTAGGCGAAAAAAACATCGAAGGGCTTTTTTTAAAAAACAGTTTGTATTTGCCTTTTATTACCGCCGCTGCAGGCCTTGTGCCCGGGTGCGCTATGTCGGTCCTTGTAACCGAAATGTTTATAAAGGGAAGCATTTCTTTTGGTTCGGCAATAGCGGGGCTTTCAACCGCTGCGGGCTTTGGGTTTGTAGTGCTTTTTAAAAACAAAAGCAAGAAAAAAATTCTGTTGGTATTATTATGTACCTATTTGGCAGGCGCCATAACCGGTACGGTAATTAATTGTTTTTGGCATTAAAATTTAAGCGTTTTCATATTATTAGTAGGTGATAATATGAAAACGCTTTATGTATTATTTACGGCAGTTTTGTTTTTTACAATGCTTATTATGCCGGTTTTTTCGGTTGCGCAAAAAGCGGCCGAGCCGGCAGCAACAAACAACGAACCAAAAGACGGCATAGTTGTTTTTTTGTCAGATACAAATAAGTCCGAAACCGTTTCGCTTGCCGATTACGTATTTAACGTTACAGCCGCAAACCTTCCGGCGGACACGCCTTATGAAGCCATAAAAGCAGAAGCTGTTGCGGCAAGAACGCTGGCGCTTTATTATAAACAAAACCGCGGCGATAAACTTTATGATATTGATGATTTGCAAGACGGCTATATTACAGATGCAAAGCTTAAAGAAAAATGGGGCGAAAATTACAGTAAAAACGCTGAAATTTTTAAATCGGCTATTGCCGATACGGGCAATAAAACCGTAATGTATAAAAATGCGTACGCAAAGACTTTAAGGCACGATGTTTCGGGCGGAAAAACAGAAAGCGCCAAAGAAATTTTAGGCGAGGATATACCCTACCTTACCAATGTTGCAAGCGTTGGCGATATTATGGCGGACGACTATTTAAGCACTGTAAAATTTTCTGCCGCCGAATTTACCGAAAAGCTTAAAAATGCCGGTGCAACCGATTTTTCAAATTTAAGCACCGCAATAGGTAAAGTCGAATACACAGCCGCAAAAGGCGTAAAAACCATAGTTCTTTGCAAAAAAAGCTTTAAGGGTGACGAAGTAAAAAATATATTTTCTTTAAATTCGTGCAACTTTTCCTTAGAGCAAGTGGACGGCCAGTTTACTTTTTCGGTTAAAGGCAAGGGCAATATGCTTGGAATGTCCCGCGCCGGCGCAAAATATATGGCAACCGAAGGCAGTAAATACGTGGATATTTTAAGTTGGTATTATCCCGGATGCGAACTAAAATAATACGGAGAGTATAGATGTATACTCTCCGTTAATTTATTTTTTCGGGCAGTTTTTTAATAATAATTTCGCATAAAAGGCCCATAATAAGTCCCGCTGCGGCGCCAAGTAACAGCGCCGGCGGAAGGTAATACAGCACAGCCGCAGGGAAAAACAAAAGCGAAGCTAATATTTGCCCTAAATTGTGGCAGGTACCGCCCGCAACCGATACCGCCGCCGTGTGAAATTTAAGCTTGTGCAAAATAAACATTACGGCGTACGAAAGAAGAAATCCGCAAAAGCTGAATATTAATCCTGACGCTCCTGAAAACAAAAGCGCCGAAAGCAGTATTCTTACAAAATTAGTAATCGCCGCGCCAAAATAGTCGTCCTTTATTAGTAGATATAACGGCGCAAGATTTGATAGTCCGATTTTTACACCCGGAATAAAAATTGCCGGCAAAAAACCTTCAATATAAGAAAGCGCTACAGAAAAAATTAAAAATAAAGCGTATCGGGTAATTTTTCTCGTCATTATTTAAGCTCCACCAATAATCTGTGCGGCGCGCAGATTATGCTTTCCCCTTTTTTACTTACGGGTGACGTTTTAATGCAGGTTTTATTGTCACAGTCTGCAGCAGTTATATAAACCTTACCGTTTTCTATTTTTAAAATATTGTATCCGTAATCGGTTTTAATTGTTTTTTCGGTATCGGAAAAAGGCAGGGTTAAAAAAAGCCGGTTGTCTACGTACACGTTTACTGCGCTTGGCTTTTTATAAGAGTTTTTAAAAACAAAAAAAGCCAAAATCAGCGCAGAAAATACCGCCGCTATTAAAATTACATCCCTTTTTTTAAGCACGCAATCACTTCCGAATATATTTTATCAAATAGCACAAAAATACGCAACTTTTTTATTTTATTATGGAAAAACAACCGGCGCTATGTTATAATAAAAAACGGGAGGGAACAAAATGTCTTACCAAACAAAAATGCCGGAAAATGGCGAAGAAATCGCAATTATAAAAACCAACTTTGGCGATATTACCGTAAAATTTTTTAAAGAAGAAGCGCCAAAAGCTGTCGAAAATTTTATTACCCACGCAAAAAACGGATATTATAATGATATTTCGTTTCACCGCGTAATTAAAGATTTTATGATTCAGGGCGGCGATCCCGAAGGCACCGGACGCGGCGGCAAAAGCATATGGGGTGATACTTTTGAGGACGAATTTGATGTAAAACTTCACAATATAAAAGGCGCGCTTTCAATGGCAAACGCAGGGCCTAACACTAACGGCAGTCAGTTTTTTATAGTGCAGGCAAAAACAGTTCCGGACGGCATGATAGAGCAAATGGCGGAATATCCGGAAAGCTATCCAAATGAGTCCGTAGACGACTATAAAGCTCTTGGCGGCACGCCCTGGCTTGATTATAAACATACGGTTTTCGGCCAGGTAATAGACGGTATGGATACTGTTGATACCATAGCGGCACTTTCGGTTGACGAAAATTCAAAGCCTATTGATGAAGCATGGATTGAATGTATATTATTTGAGGATTATAAGGATTAATTATGAAAATTAAAGACGGTTATGTTTTAAAGGAAATCGCAGGACTATATGTAGTAATTACCGCAAAAAAGGATATGGATTTCGACGGTATACTCACCCTAAACGAAACGGGCGCGTTCTTGTGGAATGAGCTTTCCGTCGACAAAAGCAAGCAAGAGCTTTTAGACGCTCTTTTAAACGAGTTTGACGTATCGAAAAACAAAGCGGAAGAAGATCTTGAGATATTTTTAGCTAAGCTTGAAGGACTAAGCCTTATTGAATAACTTAGAATTAAAAGATGTTCTGCCCGTAATGGAAGAAAAGCTAAAATGCGGCGGGGAAGTAACCTTTACCCCATATGGCCGCAGCATGCTGCCTACGATTCGCGGCGGCAGGGATAGCGTTGTGCTAAAAAAGAAACAAAACATAAAAGTTAATGACGTTTGCCTGTTTTTAAGGGAGGACGGCACGCCGGTGCTTCATAGAGTTATCCGCATTAAAAACGGAAAGCCGGTATTTAAGGGAGATAATACCTATGTTCCCGAAAAAGACGCGGCAGAAATTATCGGAACGGTTGCCAAAATTATAAGGAACGGCAAAGAAATAGATGTTGCAAGCTTTAGGCACAAATTCACTATATTTTTTGTTAGAGTTATTTGGCCTATAAGGCTTTTTATTAAAAAAGCAATAATAAAAATTAAAATGATAATTTACGGATTAAAAAAAGAGAAGAATTGGGCGCATTCACATAAGGATGATTAGGTTTTGAGCGGTTGTTTTCCGCTTAAGCCACATAAAAACTGCAGGGAATCCGACAGGATGCCCTGCAGTTTTTAAATGCCCTAAACAAAAAACATCTCGCTCAAAACTGCGTGCACCGCAAAAGCAAAGATTTTTGTGTCATACAAGGCATAAATAAGCGGGCATCCTATCGGATTCCCGCTTATTTTAACAAAGTATGGTGCAAAAAGATTGCTTTTGCGGCTTATTCTCCTTTTGTGAATGCGCCCTTAATCTTCTCTTTTTTTTATAGCATTTTTTTAAGTTCTTTTAGGGAAAACGCCTCGTAGTTTGGCACAATATCAAAACTTGAGCTTGCTTTTCTTAAGGTTATTAGCATTGTGTCAATCTCGGCATTTTTGCCGCCCAAAATATCGCTTGAAAGGCTGTCCCCGATTATAAGATAATTATCTCTGTTTTGGTCGCCTATTGAAGATACAACCCTATCAAAAAACTGACTGCTCGGCTTTTGAAAACCAAGCTCCTCCGAAATAAAAAGCTCTTTAAAATATTTGTCAAGCCCGGACTGGCGCAATCGAGTTCGTTGTGTTAACGCCACTCCGTTTGTAATAATATATAAATTATAGTTTTTTGCCGCATATTTTAAAAGATTTTTTGCATACGGAAATACAAAATGGCATTTGCTTAGTTCCAAAAAATATTGATGGTTCACATCTAAAGGATTTGCCGAACTGTTTAAAATATTTAAAAATTCGGAAAATCTAAGCGAAAAAATCTCGTCTCGCTTAATTTTGCCTTCTTCGTACATTTTCCAGCACTTAAGGTTTATGCGACTGTAGGTTTTTATCGTCATGTCGTCGTGCGGAAGCCTGTTTTTAATAAGCACCTTTTTTAATGCTGTTTTTTCTGCGCGTAAAAAATCAAGGAGCGTATCGTCCGCGTCAAACAGGAGGTAACGGTATTTTAAACCGGCTTTATTCTTTATCATAAGGTTTTGGCTAAATGCTTTATGTATGCCGCAAGCTCATCTTTTGTTTCGGGGTGCTTCAGGCCAACCTCTATGTTTGCCTTTAAAATGCCAAACTTGTTGCCCATGTCATAGCGTGTGCCTGTAAAGTCAACACCAACCATGCTTTCCCTTACGGCAAGGGTTTTCATGGCGTCGGTAAGCTGGAGTTCGCCGCCTGCGCCAAGAGGGGTTGAACGCAGTATATCAAATATTTCCGGAGTAAGAACACAGCGTCCTAAAATAGAATATAAAGACATAATTTTATCAGGCGTCGGCTTTTCAATCATATCTGTAACCGTATACATGTTGCCTTCGAGAGGGCGCACCTTTAAGCTGGAATATTTTAAAATCTGCTCTTTTGTAACTTCTTTAATGCCAAGCACGCCTTTTCCGTATTTTTCGTAGGCTCTGCAAAGCTGAGCAATGCACGGATCTTCGCCGATAATTACATCGTCGCCGTAAAGCACGGCAAAGGGCTCGTCACCAATAAATTTTTCGGCTCTTAAAACCGCGTCGCCCAGTCCCTTAGTTTCTTTTTGGCGAATAAAATAAATATTAGCAAGCGCAGACGGGAACTCTACGGTTTTTAAAATAGAAGCCTTTTCGGGTTTAGATTTTAAGCCCGCTTCAAGCTCAAAAGAGTGGTCAAAATGATCTTCAATTGCGCCTTTGCCTCGGTTTGTAATTATTAAAATGTCCTCAATGCCTGCGGCAACTGCTTCTTCAACTATGTACTGAATTGCCGGTTTGTCGACAATAGGAAGCATTTCTTTGGGTATTGCCTTTGACGCCGGCAATACTCTTGTTCCAAGTCCCGCCGCGGGAATAACAGCCTTTTTAATTTTCATAAAAAATCATCCTCCTTTAAACCATAAGAAAAACAAGATTTATCAAAATATTTCTTAAAATAACGGCAATTCCTGCCGCTAAAAAATTATAACCGCCTTTTTGCGCATAATATAAAGAACGCTCTTCGTCTGGTTCCGGCGCTTTTTTAATTATGGACACAACCTGTTTTTTGTATATCCAGTCGCCGAAAAGACCGAAGATAATTCTTGAAACAAGTGATATTACAAAACCTACAGCTACAGCCGCCGCAATGGGATAATATTTATCCGGATTTTGAAGCATTATGCTGTATGCGTTTTGCAGGGTGTTACTTGTGCTTTCCATACCAAAGACAATAAGGTAAGGCATGCTCATTAAAATTTGAGCGCAAACCGAAATGACAAATGCGAGTATACCTACCTTATAATTCTTTCTTAAAATAAACCAGTATTCCGGCAAAAGAAACGCCGCCCAGTTCCAGGATATTTTTTTGTCTTTGTTAAGCTTAAAAAACTTCGGCACATATCTCGGGCTGTTTATCCCTATAACCGCACCCATATCTTTTGCTTTAACGCCGTCAACCTCGTCGTTTTTATTATGACCGCCGTAAAGAGCGCTCATTGGGATAAAATGAAGGTTTACGTTTTCGTCAAAATTTAAAGGACTGTCATCCGATGAATTTTTAATTTCTTCCACTTCAATTTTTTCGGGGCGTTTGTATTCTAAATCGGTTCCGTGGTATTCTTCAAGCGCACAATGACCGAGCGATTCATAGCAGCTTCTGTGATGTGGCGCACCGCAGTCTACACAAAACACAACATCGTCGTCATCAAACAAATAACCGTGGCATACCGGACATTTTTCACCTTCGACTGACAAGCTCATTGCTTTCTCCTTTACATGCATTGCTAAAATCGGCAACTATATTAAAATATTCCTTGCCGTAGTTGTGATATTCCCCGGTATCAATCATCTTATAAAGCGTTTCAAGGCTTACCCACTTGGCATCTGCAACTTCGCTTTTTTGAAGTTTTAGATCGGCCGTGTTAACCCGGCACTTTAAGCCGTACACGTCAACCAAGGAATTATGTTTTTTAATTCTTTTTAACAGTATTAAATTATCGGCGTCAATTCCAAGCTCTTCATAAAGCTCGCGCTTTGCGGCCAAATACGAGCTTTCTCCGGTTATTGCCGCACCGCCGGTAGCCGCCCATTCGCCGGGCATAAGCTTTTTGTTGCGGCTGCGGCGCTGAATAAGCACTGCACCTGAAGGGGCCACCGGCCAAATATGTACAACCAAATGATATTCCCCGGCCGAAAACTGACTGCCGCGCTCGACGGTTTTGCCCGTAGGAGTGCCGTCCTCAGATAGTATGTCCCAAAGCTCCAAAATGTTACCTGCTTTCAAGTTTTGTTACTATTTCGCGACGGTTTTTGTATATAGAATTTTCCGGCACGTATCCCCTTACCATAGAAAGTGGATATATATTGCTGTTTTGGCCTATTATTGTTCCGGGATTTAAAACGCTTCCGCAGCCCACTTCAACATTATCTCCTAAAATAGCGCCGAATTTTTTAAGACCCGTTTCAATTTTTTCATCGCCTGCTTTTATAGTTACAAGCGTTTTATCGCTTTTTAAATTGCTTGTAATGCTTCCGGCGCCCATATGCGAGCGGTAGCCAATAACCGAATCGCCCACATAATTGTAATGCGGAAGCTGAGCGTTATCAAATACAATTACGTTTTTAAGCTCGGTAGAATTACCGATAACGCAGTTTTCGCCTATAAGCGCGCTGCCGCGAATAAATGCGCAGTGCCTTATTTCGGTGCCGGCACCAATAACAGTAGGTCCGTCAATAAAAGCCGAAGGTGCAATTTTTGCAGTTTTATGGGCATACACGTCGTCGCTTAATTTTATATAATCTTCACCTAAGGTTTTTTGAAAATTAAGTATAAAGCCTTTAATTTGCGGCAGCACGTCGTAAACATTTTCGGCGTTTTCAAAAAGGTTTGCAGCGGCAGTATGATTAAAATCAAAAAATCTACCAGCATTAAATTTCAAACTAAACACCCTCTTTATATATCAAAATTATTTTACCAAATTTTATTAGAATATACAAGACTTAAAAAATATATTGTAAAAAGCAGTTAAATGTTATATAATAATATAGTACTAATTGTCGTATATTTGGGCGTGCGGATTGGCGGGTCCTGTGCGATGGGCAGCTGTGAACCATGTCAGGCGGGGAACCGAGCAGCATTAAGCGGTTTTGTTCATGCGCCGCAGCAAATCGGTCGGTTCGCACACCCAAATGTATGACATTGTTTTTTGTTAAAGGAGTAGCTTATGTATAGGGCGCTTTACCGTAAATACAGACCGAAATGTTTTTCCGATGTTGTGGGGCAGTCTGCCGTTACCGAGACCTTAAAAAATTCGGTAAAATTCGGCCGGATTTCTCATGCGTACCTGTTTTGCGGAACGCGCGGCACGGGTAAAACCACCTGCGCTAAAATTCTTGCCGCAGCGGTTAACTGCGAGCACACCGAAAACGGCGATCCGTGCATGGAGTGCGAAAGCTGTAAAGCGGTGCTTTCAGGATCTACCGATATTATTGAAATGGACGCTGCCTCTAACCGCGGCGTTAATGATGTTCGCGATTTAAAAGAACAAATCGCATTTTTGCCAAGTATATTAAAGTACCGTGTTTATATAATTGATGAAGTTCATATGCTTACACAAGAAGCATTTAACGCTCTTTTAAAAACGCTTGAGGAACCGCCGGCTCATGTTATTTTTATTCTTGCCACAACCGAAGCTCACAAGCTTCCTGCAACCATTCTTTCGCGCTGTCAGCGGTATGACTTTAAGCGCATAGAAAGCGACATAATTAAAGAAAGACTTTTATATGTTGCAAAAGAAGAGGGCATTAAGCTTTCCGATGGTGCCGCCGGTATGATAGCAAGGCTTTCGGACGGAGGACTAAGGGACGCTCTTTCGCTTCTTGATCAGTGCTATGGATGCTGTGATGATATTACGGAAGACGAAGTTGCCTCAATTTGCGGAATTGCAAACAAAAAGGTATGTGATAATTTTGCCGCAGCGGTAGCTAAGAACGATGCTTCTTCTGTTTTAGAGATAATAGACGGCGTTTATCGCTCGTCTTTGGATTTGAAAAATTTCTGTGAAGAGCTTATCGGGTATTTTAGAAACATAATGGTAATAAAGGCCGTGCGAAATCCAAGGCAGTTAATTGAACTGTCGGATGAAGATTACGAAAGCGCCATAAATACGGCAAAGGCATATTCGCTTAAAAAAGCGCAAGAGGCTATAAGTGTGCTGTCTGCTGCGCGTGAAAGCATGGCGCACTCTAGCCGTAAAGCCGAGCTTGAGCTTGCCGCGTTAAAGCTTTGCAATATTGAAAGCGAGACTGCTTCTACAGAAAAACCGGAGCCAAAAAAGGCGGCGCCGGAAGAAATTAAACCTAAAATGGCGGAAATTATGCCGGACGGTAAAATTGCGGCTTGGCAGGATGTGCTTGAAATAATAAAAACACGCAGCAAACCGCTTTATGGCGGCATGAGCGGCACAAAAGCCTATCTTATAGATAATCGCGTTTTAATAGATAGTGATTTGCCCGCTTTTCGTGAAATGGTAAATGCGGACAGTCGCATGCGTGAAATTATAAAAAGCGCTATAGCCGAGGTTTTAGGTAAGCCCTATAATATCGGGCCGTACAAAAAGAAAGAGGAAAGCGAAGATCCGCTTTCTTTGTTTGCAAAAAATTTAAATAATCTTTAATAAGGAGTAAAAATATGAAAGTCAGAATTCCGCAGGGGCCTTCAAGAGCAGAGCTTATGCAAAAGGTGCAGCAAATGCAGGAGGACGCCGCAAATTTGCAAGAAGAGCTTGATAAAAAAGAATATTCTGCCTCTGCCGGCGGCGGACTTATTAATGTTACCGTAACCGGTGCCCACGAAATTAAAAGCATACAGGTAGATCCCGAGTGCCTTGAAGACGCAGAAATGCTCGAGGACCTTTTAATTGTCGCTTTAAACGAGGCGATTTCCACCGCCAAAAAAACAAGCGAAAGCGAAATGGAAAAACTTCAAAGCGGCTTAGAACTGCCTAACATTCCGGGACTTTTCTAATTATGAACTATAAAATACCATCTCTTCAAAGACTTATCGAGCAGTTCGAACGTCTGCCCGGAATAGGTAAAAAATCTGCTGCAAGACTTGCTTTTTATGTGCTTTCTAAAAGCGATGACGAAGCAAAATCTTTTGCCAACGCTATTTTAGAAGCTAAAAAATCGGTGCACACCTGTAAGGTGTGCCAGAACATTACCGATAAAGAGGTCTGCGATATTTGCATAGACCCCACAAGAGATAAAAGTGTTGTTTGTGTGGTTGAGGACGAAAAGGACGTTCCGCCTTTTGAAAAGACGGGCGAATATAAAGGACTTTATCACGTGCTTCACGGAGCGCTCTCGCCTTTAGACGGTATTTCTCCGGAAGATATTAAAATAAAAGAGCTTTTATCGCGTCTTTCAGACGGAACCGTAAAAGAGGTAATAATGGCTACAAATCCCACCGTAGAAGGGGAAGCCACATCAAGTTATATTTCACGGCTTATTAAACCTATGGGCATAAAAATAACAAGGCTTGCCCTTGGTATACCAATAGGAAGCGACCTTGAATATGCTGATGAAGTAACACTCTCCCACGCTTTAAACGGCAGAAAAGAGATATAATATGGAATGCAAAGTAAAATTAAAAAAGCTTACAAAAACTGCGGTTATTCCAACCTATGGCAGTGTAGAAGCCGCAGGGGCAGACCTTTACTGCGACTGCGCCGAGGAAAGCATTACGGTACTGCCCGGTGAAACTGTTTTAATAAAAACCGGTATAGCCGTTCAAATTCCCGAAGGGTATGTAGGCCTTATTTATGCCAGAAGCGGCGCCGCCACAAAAAGAGGGCTTGCTCCCGCTAACAAGGTAGGCGTAATTGACAGCGACTATCGCGGCGAAATTATGGTTTCAATTTTTAATCACGGCAAAACCGCACAAAAAATAGAAAAAGGCGAGCGCATAGCACAGCTTGTTATCGCGCCATATATTAAGGCATCTTTTGTAGAAGAAGAGCTTGATTCGACCGACAGAGGCGCCGGCGGATTTGGTTCTACCGGCAGAAAGGACTAAATATGAAAAAACTTGGCTTCGGCTTTATGAGACTTCCCGTTATAAATAAAGACGATTACTCAAGAATAGACCTAAAAGAGACCGAAAAAATGGTTGATTATTTCATCGGCCACGGTTTTACATATTTTGATACGGCTTTAATGTATCATGCAGGCAAAAGTGAAGAGGCAATAAAAACGGCGGTAGTTGACCGCTATCCGCGAGAAAAATTTACTGTTGCCACCAAAATGCACAGCGAATATTTTAACACCAAGGAAGATTTAGAGCGCGTTTTTTTAGGGCAACTTAAAAAGACGGGTGCAGAGTATTTTGATTATTATCTTCTGCACGACGTTGGCACAAGTTCCTTGCCGAAATTTACAAAGTGCGACGGCTTTAATTTTTTACGGAAGAAAAAACAAGAGGGATTAGTAAAAAATATCGGCTTTTCTTTTCACGATAAAGCGGCGCTTTTAGAAAAGGTTTTGGACGAAAACCCCGATATGGATTTTGTCCAGCTTCAAATAAATTATCTCGATTGGGATTCTTCGGCTATTGAATCGCGCAAATGCTATGAAGCGGCAACTAAAAGGAATGTTCCGGTAACCGTAATGGAACCGGTAAAGGGCGGAACGCTGCAAAATCTTGACCCTGGGGTTTCAAAGCTTTTTAACGGTTTTTCCGGCTCTTATGCTTCTTATGCGCTTAGGTTTGCGGCAGAGCTTAGCAACGTAAAAGTTGTGCTTTCCGGTATGAGCAATTTCGAACAATTAAAAGATAACGTAGATTTATTTGAAAATATAAAACCGCTTACAGACGCCGAGCACGAGCTTTTAAACAATGTAGTAAAAGCCATAAACTCCACAAACAATATAAAATGCACCGGGTGCGGTTATTGCTTAGAGGGCTGTCCTAAAAATATTGCAATACCAAAGTATTTTTCACTTTATAATGCCGATTTAATAGAAGACAAAAACAAAGGCTGGACTCCGCAGGGGGAATATTACGAAAGACTGCTTAATGATCACGGAGCAGCCGGCGATTGTATTGCCTGCGGCGCCTGCGAAAGCATATGTCCCCAGCACCTGCACATTATAGACCACCTAAAGACGGTTAAAGATTATTTCGGGAAATAAAAAAGGAAGTCTTACGACTTCCTTTTATTTTATCAGTTCGGCTTTTTTGTAGTATTCTATAATTTCGTCGGCGTTAAATTTAGGCGTTCCGGCGAGATAATGGTTTTTATAGGTCTTGCCGCCCACTTCGTATTCAATTAAATAAAAATGTGTGCCCTTTTCCGCTTTAATCGCGCCGATTTTTACAGCGGAATTTTTTGTTGCCGTAAAGTCGGTGCTTAAAACCTCTTTGCCTTTTGATAGGTCGGTAATTACAAGACTGCCTTGTTCATCGTTTAGCGTGCCGTTCGCGGCGATAACCGCATATTCGCCGTTTTCCTTTTCTTTAAACATTACGGCAATATCTTGCTGAACCCTTTTTATAACGTGATAAGCCGGTTTCTTTTCAAAGTAATAGTCTACCACCGCGTCGGAGAATTGCGGCCAGCCGTCTAAAAGATTCCACCAAAGTATGCCGTTTTTACCGTTAAACTGGTTGGTTCTAAATATCTCAATAAAATATTTCAAAGCCTCTGCCTGTGAGATTTGCGAGCAGACCGAAAATTTTTCTAAGCTGTCAGGTTTTTCGCTAAATAGATATTCCGCCTGGCTTATCATTCTTTTTATGCGGAATGCGTAGTAGCCGCTTGGTTCCATGTTGGCGGCGTGAATGTTCCAGTCCTCGTTATCGTCGGTGTACGGCCAAAGACTGTTTTTAGGAATGAATTTTTTAATGCTTTCAGTATTAGGGCAGCCAAAATACCCAATTTCACTTGAAAAAACTGTTGCTGTTTTTGTGAAAAAATCGTCCTTGTAGTAGTCAACAGCGCCCCACAAATGGTTTTCAGCAAGCTTAAAAGCGGTGCCGTTTTCCATGTCTTTTTTTGAAATATAAGGGCTTGACGGCAAATACGGCCTCATAGGGTCTAACTGCTCAAGCATATCGGGTATTACGCGCCTTGTTATTATGTTTTTGTTGGGGTCTCTTAAAGTGGTAAGGCACCAAAGCGCCGCCGTATCGCACTCGTTATCGCCGCACCAGATAAAAAGACTCGGGTGCTTGCGGTAAACAGGGATAATTACGCTTAGCTCTTTACGTATTTTATCGGCAAATTCCTCGGTTCTCGGATATGTGGCGCAAGCCATTGCAAAATCCTGCCAAATGGCAATTCCGTTTTCATCGCAAAAACGGTAAAGCTCTTCGTCCTCGTAAACGTTGCCGCCCCAAAGCCTTAACATATTGCAGTTTAAATCTTTAACCATCTTTGCCGCTTTTTCAAATCTTTTGCCGTCTTGCGAATGAAAAGCGTCAAGCGGCACCCAGTTTGTTCCGTGGACAAAAATCTTTTCGCCGTTTACGGTAAATAAAAACTCGCCCTTGTCGTTTTCGTCTTTATATTCGCGGCGAATAAGCTCAACACGCCGTATACCAAACGAAATATCTTTTGTATCGGCAAGTTCGCCTTTAAAGTAAAGGTTTAAGGTGCCTTTATAAAGGTTTGGCTCGCCCATGCCTCTTGGCCACCATAAGTGCGGCGGTTCATTTATAAAAATCTTTTTGTTTTCTTCTGTGTGCCAAACGCGGTTTTTATAGTAAATCTTGTGATTTTTGCAGGAAATATCAAGCTCTATTTCATAGTCGCGAATGCTGTCGTCAGGGCAGTTGATATTATAGTAAAAACCGATCGCGGCACAGCGTCCGTCGTTCCATTTAACCCTTTCGTACGGCAAAAAATAGGTGTATAAATAATAGTCGTTAATGCGCCGCGCCGGCTTGTTAATTAAATAAACGCTGCGGTAAATACCGCCGGAAACCGCGCGCGGCATAATATCCCATCCGTAGGTATGAGCGGCTTTTCTGACGTTAACAGATGAAAAATTATAGTTTAGCGCACTTGTAACGCCCGCGCCAAGCGCAAGTTTTCGCGCTTCTGTTTCAGTAGGCTTTATATGCACCAAAATTTCGTTTTTTCCGATTTTTAGATTGTTAACGGGAAATTCGTGCGGAATAAGCATATTGTCGGCGCTGTAAACAAGCCTGCCGTTTAAATAAATATCGGCAAATGTATCAAGCCCGTCAAAGCGTAAGTAAGTTTCGCCTGAAAGTTCACAGTCAAACGCGGCGTTGTACCAAAGATGCAAATTTTCATAGTCCTGAACCTTTAAAATATTTTGACCGAAAAATAAATCATCGGGCAAAATCCCGGCGGCGGAAAAATCCAACTCAAAATTGCCGGGTACCGTGCCGGTGATTTTTTTGAGTTTGTGCTTTTTTAAGTCGCTGTGGGTTTTTATAGTGTCCGCGTAATCTTTGCAAATCCTGTTTTCCTCAAAATACAGGTCCCATTTGCCGTCAAGACAAACAGATTTTTGTTCGTTCATAAAAACAACTCCTAAGCATTCTTAAAGAATGCGCAAATTGCCTTAAATACCGAGTAGACGTCTATTTTAGAAACGGTTTCAAAAGGCGCATGCATAGAAAGCACCGGAACGCCGAGGTCTATAACGTCAACGCCTAAATTGGCTATGTATTTTGCGACCGTGCCGCCGCCGCCGATATCAACCTTGCCCATTTCGCCGGTTTGCCAAATTACGTTTTCCTTGTCAAGAATACCGCGGATTTTTGCCATGTACTCAGCTGAGGAATCGTTTGTTGAATATTTTCCTCTTGCTCCCGTGTATTTGGTTATAACCGCGCCGTGGTTAAGCATTGCGGCGTTAGCGGGGTCGAAAACGTCCTTAAACGTCGGGTCGAGCGCGGCGTTTACGTCCGCCGAAAGGCAGCAGGAGTTTCTAAGCGCTATAGTAGTGCTTAAGCCGTAGGGTCTTGCAAGATCGTCCACGATGTATTTTAAAAATGCGGAATTAAGTCCCGTGTTGCCGTCCGAACCGGTCTCTTCTTTGTCGGCTAAAATTACAATTGCGGTTTTGTCCGGTGTAGGCAAATCCATAAGCCCCATAATGGCTGGATATGCACAAACACGGTCGTCGTGCCCGTAGGCGCCTATCATCGAGCGGTCAAGACCAATGTCTTTAACAGGCAGCGCCGGCACACACTCAAGCTCGGCTGAAACAAGATCTGTTTCAGTAAAGCCGTATTTTTCATAAAGAATTTTTAAAATATTAAGCTTTACGGTTTCGCCTTCTTCATCGGTTTTTAAAGGCCTGCTTCCAATTAATATGTTAAGTTCCTCACCTGAAATCCCTTCGGATAGCGTGCGCTTGTTTTGTTCAGAGGCAAGGTGCGGCAAAAGGTCGCTTATTACAAAGCAAATGTCGTCATCCTCGTCGCCGATCGTTACGTTAATAACCTTACCGTCCGCTGTGCAGACAACACCGTGAAGTGCAAGGGGTATTGCCGTCCACTGGTATTTGCGAAGCCCCCCGTAATAGTGGGTTTTTAACAGGCAAAGCTCGCTGTCCTCTTTTAAAGGGTTGGGCTTTAAATCAAGGCGTGGGCTGTCAATATGCGCCGCAACAATATTTACGCCTTGTTCTGCGCTTTTTTTGCCGGTAACAATAAAAGCCGCCGATTTTCCGCGGTTGTTAATGTAAAGCTTTTCGCCGGCCTCGTATTTTTTGCCGGGTTCAAACTCGCAAAAACCGTGCGCTTTAGCAATTAAAATGGCTTCTTTAACCGCCTTGCGTTCGGTTTTTGCCTTTTTTAAAAAACCTTTGTAGCCGTCGCAAAAATCGTAAGCGGCGGTAATTTCTTCATCACTTAAACTGTTAAAACCGTTAGTTCTTTTAAGTGAAAGCTTTTCTTTAATTTCTTTAGTGTCCATCTTTTTCATCCTTTTTAATATCTTTCATAAATTTTTTTAAAGTGTTTGTAAAGTTTTGCAAAAATTCATTAATATCGCCGTTGTTTTTAATAACATACGGCGTTTTTTCTTTGTAAAAGTCTTCGCTTTTAGAAGCGGATAAGCGTAGCATAGCGTCCGCTTCAGATAAACCGTCTCTTTTAATTATTCTTTCTTTTCTTAAATGCATATCTGCCGTAACGGCAATTACCGCGTCGCAAAGGTTTTCAGCTCCGGCTTCGAAAATGGTTGCGCCGTCAAGCAGAATATAGGGTTTATTGAGTTTTGTGATTTCTTCTTTCAGCGCCGCTTTAATTGCCGGAAGTGTAATTTTGTTTAAGGCTTCGGTGTTTTCTTTTGAAGAAAAAGCAATGCGTGCCAAAGCTTTTTTATTCAGCTTATTGCCGTTTTGTATTTTTTTGCCAAACACGGCGGCAAGCTCTTCTAATTGGCTGCTTACTATGGAGCTTGCAAAGCGGTCGCAATCTATATGGTAAAAACCTAAACCTTCCGCAGTATTTGCGGCCATGGTTTTGCCGGCACCGGAAGGCCCTGTAAGACCAATTATTACCGGAAGGTTTATGGTTTTAAATCCGCATGAGCGAATAAGACGGTTATACACCGCAAGCCCTACACCCTCTAAATTCGGCGCATGAGCCGCCACCGTTTTAAAGCCTTTTTCGTCAAGTGTTCTAAGGGCGCTAAATAGGTTTTTTTCGGGTTTTTCCCCAAGACTTACATAAGGAACCGATAGCTTTTGTTCGTCCTCTTTTAAACATAATGCGGCTATGTTTTCACGATTTACAAAGTTGCAAAATACGCTGCTTTTTGCGTTAATTAAATATACTTCCGCTTTTGGCGCGTAGTGTTTGTATTTCATACCGGGAGAAAGCGCCTTTTTAACGCTGCTATATACCCCTTTATCAATTATAACGTCGGGCAGAATTTCTTTAATTTGCTCTGCTGTTACCCCGCCGGGACGCAAAATTCGCGGAGTATCGTCCACAAAGGAAACCACGGTAGATTCAACACCTATTTCACAATCGCCGCCGTCTACTATTGCGTCGATTCTGCCGAACATATCTTCTTTTACATGTTTAAAATTCGTGGGGCTGGGGCTACCTGAAATATTCGCGCTCGGAGCCGCTATAACGCACCCCGAAAGTTCCATAACCTTTTTAATAACCGGGTTTTTCGGAAAACGTATAGCAACGGTGCTAAGCCCGCCCGAAGTAATATCCGGTACGGTGCTTTTCTTTTTAACTATAACTGTAAGCGGGCCCGGCCAAAACTTTTCTGTAAGTTTTAAAGCGCCTTCAGGAAGCCCGTAAGAAAGATCTTCTATTTGCGAAAGGTCCGAAATATGCACTATAAGCGGATTGTCCGCCGGTCGTCCTTTGGCTTTAAAAATCTTTTGTACGGCGGCTTCGTTTAAAGCGTCTGCACATAGGCCGTATACCGTTTCTGTGGGCAAAGCAACTACACCGCCGCTTTTTAATATTTTGGCGGCAGCCGCAAGGTCGCTTTTTCTTGTTGTAAGTATTTTAGTGTCTATTATTCTTCGCCCTCTTTAGAAGCTTTTAACATTTCTGCGCGGTAGAAGGTTATTATCGAATCTATAAGCTCGTCTAAATCACCGTTTAGTATTTGCTCAAGTTTATATAAAGTAAGCCCTATTCTGTGGTCGGTAACACGTCCTTGCGGATAGTTGTAGGTTCTTATTCGCTCGCTGCGGTCACCCGTTCCGACCTGGCTTTTACGGTCGCTTGCAATGGCGTCCGACTGTTCTTTTTGCAGTTGCTCAAAAAGCCGTGAACGAAGCACTTTCATGGCTTTGTCCTTGTTTTTGTGCTGGCTTCTTTCATCCTGGCATTCAACCACAAGGCCGGAAGGCAGATGGGTAATTCTTATGGCGCTTTCGGTTTTGTTTACGTGCTGGCCGCCTGCTCCGCCGGAGCGATAGGTGTCTATCTGCAAATCGGAGGGATTAATTTCAAGCTCAACCTCTTCGGCTTCGGGTAAAACCGCAACGGTTACGGTAGACGTGTGAATTCTGCCGGAAGCCTCGGTGTCCGGCACGCGCTGTACGCGGTGGACGCCGCTTTCATATTTAAATCTTGAATAAGCGCCGTCGCCTGTTATCATAAAGCTTATTTCTTTAATACCGCCAAGTTCTGTGGCGTTTTCGTTTATAACTTCCGTTTTAAAGCCTTTGGTTTCGGCGTACATGGTGTACATACGGTATAAATTTGCCGCAAAAAGCGCCGCTTCTTCGCCCCCTGCTCCGCCGCGGATTTCAATAATTACGTTTTTATCGTCGTTAGGGTCTCTCGGCAGTAAAAGCACTTTAAGCTCTTCTAAAAGAGATTCAACCTTTTCCGCGCTGTCTTTAAACTGTTCTTCGGCCAAAGCTTTAAAATCTTTGTCGTAAGAAGAATCGTCGAGTATGGCTTTAGCTTCGGTTTTGGCTTCGTCTGCTTTGCAGTATTCTCTGTAACAATCAACTATAGGCTCTAAGGTTTTGCGCTCTTTCATTAGCTTTTTAAGCTTTTCATTGTCCGATATTACGGAAGGGCTTGCAAGCTCATCGTCTATTTGATTAAATCTATTTTCAATGGATTTTAGTTTATCGAGCATCGTTTGACTCCGTTTTCTTTATTCTTTTCTCGGCGGCGGCGCGCGGAAATTCAAGCTCCTTGCCGCAGCCGGTGCATTTTAGTTTAATATCCATACCAACCCGCGTAACTACAAACCTGTTTGTTCCGCAGGGATGTGGTTTTTTAAGAATAACACTGTCGTTAACATTTATATTCATATTCGCCTCACCATTATTTGCTATTATTATAAATTATAGATAAAAAAAATACAATACTTATATTTTGAGTTTTTTCCTCATATAATTTTAAAAATTAGATAAAAAAGTTTACAAAACTAAAAAATCTATTGAAAAATACTATTTATGTGTTATAATAAGAAAAAAACGAGGTGAAACTATGGAGCAATTTTTACTCTCTTGTGAATCAACGGTAGATCTTCCTTATTCTTATATGGAAAAAAGGAATATCCCGGTACTATTTTATAGTTATCAAATTGAAGGCACCGAATACGTAGACGATATGCTAAGGGATCCTATGGCACTTCCGCGTTTTTACGGTTTTTTAGAAGAAGGCAAAATGCCTCATACTTCGCAGATTAACGAATTTAGTTATTATGATTTTTTTAGCGAGCTTGTAAAAACTCATGATAAAATTTTTCATATAGTTTTAGGCTCCGGCATGACCACAAGCATAGTAAACGCCGAAGCCGCGGCTAAAAAGGTTTCAGATGAAAGCGGCAAAACCATAGTTGTGCTTGATTCCTACTGCTCGTCTTCAGGTTACGGCCTTTTAGTTGACATGGCAGCCGATATGCGTGACAACGGCGATAGTTTAGAACAGGTAGTTGAAAAAACAACCGAGCTTTCAAAAAAGATACACCATCAGTTTTTTTCCACAACGCTTAAATGGTTTAAAAAGAGCGGCAGGGTATCGGGCGCTACTGCAATGATAGCAACCGTGCTTGGCATTTGTCCTATAATGCACTTAGATAATGCCGGCAAAATTGTTGCCTACAGTAAAGCCCGCGGCAAGCGTGCGGCAATAGAAAAAACCGTATCGGAAATGGTAAAGCACGCCGAAAACGGCAACAGATATAACGGCAAGGTGTTTTTAAGCCATTCAAATTGTCTTTCAACCGCTTATGAAACAAAAAACGAAATTCTTAAAAATTTCCCCAATTTAAAAAGTGACGATATAAAAATATTCGATATAGGCACAATTATCGCTTCACACAGCGGCCCGGGCACGGTTGCGGTATATTTTGTAGGCGATGTAAGAGAATAAAACAAGCCGGTTTATACCGGCTTGTTTATTTTTATTTTAATTTGTGATATAATCTGTTTATGACGAAACGGATTAAAAATATAATAAAAAAAGAGCTGCCGGGAATAGATTTCGGTTTTTGCAGTTTAACTTCTTTGCCCCAAAATAAAAACTCACGCTTAAAAAGCGAGGGTTTTTTTGGGGCTGTTGTTTTTGTATTTCCTTATAAAGTTAAAGAAAAGCCGCCTGAAAACATATCCAGATACTGCGCTGTACCGGATTATCATAATGTGGCAATGATAAAACTTAAAAACTTAGCTTCAAAACTAAAAGAAGAAATTCCTGAAGAAAACTTTTCACCGTTTACCGATATTTCACCCATTGGCGAGGTGTATGCTGCAGTTTATGCCGGCCTTGGCGTTAAGGGGGAAAACGGTCTTTTAATAACAAAAAAATACGGAAGCTTTGTATTTATCGGCGAAATACTTACAAGCATTCGTTTAAAAGACGCTTGCGAATTTAAAGAATGCCCAAAATGCGGAATGTGTAAAAATCACTGCCCCGTAGGGCTTGATAAAAGCAGGTGCCTTTCTTCGCTTACTCAAAAAAAGGGCGAGCTTACTTTAGACGAAAAAGCAGATATTAAAAAGCTTGGTTCGGTTTTCGGCTGTGATATTTGCCAAGCGGTTTGTCCCTTAAATAAAAATGCCGCGAACACCAATATAGATGAATTTTTAGACGGATACCGCGACAAATACCAAAAAGACGAGGACGATAAAAACCGTGCTTATACTTGGCGCGGCAGGGCGGTAGTAGACCGAAACTTAGATATTTTAAGCACAAAAAAGACAACATAGTTCATAAATTGTTCACAAGATTTTTATCGAGATAAAACATACTTGCGGATAATAATAATCAAAGGGGTGCTAGAAATGAGCGAAAAAGTAAAGATATTAATTGCTGACGACGAAAAGAGAATTACAGATCTTGTTTCAGATTATTTTAGCGAACTAGGCTACGATTGTATAACCTGTTATGACGGCGAAGAGGCGCTTATTAAAATCCGAGAGGATAATAAAATAGCCCTTGCTATTATGGATATTATGATGCCTGTGATGGACGGCTGGGAAGCGACAAGGAAAATCAGGGAATTTTCTAACATACCCATAATAATGCTAACCGCAAGAAGCGAAGAATTTGATCAGCTGATGGGATTTGAAAACGGCGCCGACGATTATGTTACAAAACCCTTTTCGCTTTCGGTGCTTAACAAAAGAATAGAAGCGCTTTTAAGGCGTGCCAACGGCATAAAAAACAACGCCGAAGCAGAGAAAAACGGACTTTATATAAACCGCGACGCATATGTTGCATACCTTGACGGCAAGCTTTTAAGCCTTACTTTAAAGGAATTCGAAATTCTCGTTTATTTTACCGAAAACAGCGGCAGAGTTTTAAACCGAGACCAAATTTTAGACGCCGTTTGGGGATACGATTACGACGGCGATTCGCGTACGGTTGACAGTCATGTAGCGAGACTTCGCACAAAACTAAAAGAATACGGTGCACTCCATATTAAAACCGTGTACGGAATAGGTTATAAATATGAAAAGTAGATCAATATTTAACCGCCTGTGGTTTAGGCTGTTTTTAAGAGTCGGCATCATATTTTTCTCGTTTGTTTTAGTTATAATGATTTTTAACACCGCGTTTTTGAGCTCTTACTATATATTTAAACAAGAGCGCACAATAATCGCGCAAAAATCAAGCTTTAATGATCTTAATATGAGCGATTCGGATGCGGTACTGGAGTATATTTCAAACATCGAAAGCAACTATAATATCCAAACCGAAATATACGATAGCCAAGGTTTTGTACTATATACGACCGACGGCGGGCAGATGCTCGATTACCTTTTTAAAAGCGGCGAAAAGCTCGATATGCAGCATGGCAATTTAGAGGCCAAGGAAAGCAAAACATTATCGGACGGCAGCGTTTTAGAGCGTGCAGTTGACCGGATGACTAAAGATGAATTTATAGTTTATAAAATTGTTTATGACGACTATACTGTTGAGATGCGCACAAAAATAAGCCTTCTTAATGAAAGCGCAGATATAGCTAACAACTTTATTTCGGGTTTGGCGCTTGTTTCTTTCATGGTTGCGACAATAATTATGATTTTCGCTTCGCGCAATATGACAAAACCCATCACCGCCATGAACAATATCACCAAAAAAATGGCATCTCTTGATTTTAGCGAAAGATTAAGCACCTCTGATAATGATGAAATCGGAGAGCTTGCGGAATCAATAAATGATATGTCGGATAAGCTCGATAATGCGCTTAAGGATTTACGCGAAAAGAACAGAATTTTAGAGTGTGAGCTCGAAAAAGAGCGAAGCCTCGATGTTATGCGCAGAGAATTTGTGGCGAATGTTTCGCACGAGCTTAAAACCCCTATATCAATTGTAAAAGGCTACGCGGAAGCACTAAAAGAAAATATTAACAGCAAAAATAAGGATAAATACTGCGATATTATTATCGACGAAAGCGCAAGGATGAATAAGCTTGTGCTAAGCATACTTAACCTTTCAAAATACGAATCGGGCGGAATACCGTTAAATAAAAAGAATTTTGAGCTCGATAAACTTATAATTTCTATTGCAGAACCAATATTAAAGGATTCAAAACACGAATATAACCTAAAAGAGCTTAGCGTTTCGGCAGACCCTGATCTTGTCGAGCAAGCCGTAAAAGGATATTTAGAAAATGCGGTAGCGCACAACAAGGGCGAAATTAAGGTATCGCTAAAAGTTTGTGATAATAAAGCACGCGTCGAAGTATATAACGATGGCGAGCAGATTGACCCCAAAGTGATGCCGCATATCTGGCAAAGTTTTTACAGGGGAGATATTTCCCATAAGCGCGACGAAAGCCGTTTTGGATTAGGGCTTTCAATAGTTAAGGCGATCGCAAAGCTGCATTCAAATAGCTGCGGCGTTGTAAACAACGAAAACGGCGTAACTTTTTGGATAGACTTTGATCTTATAAATACAGAAAGAAGTGATTTAGATGAAGAGAACTTATAAAAACATTATCGTATCAGCAATTGCAATATTAATGTGCATTGCAGTGTGGTTTACACTCAGTAAAATAAACTCAACTTCGGCGCCTTCAGGCATGCCGGAAGCTCCGGCCAATATAAGCGAGCAAGCCGATAATACACAAACCGGAACACCTCCGTCAATGCCATCGGGCAATAACAGCGGCACGCAAACAGGTACACCGCCTACGCCTCCTTCCGGTGATAACAGCGGTACGCAAACAGGTACACCGCCTACGCCGCCTTCCGGTGACACAACCGGCACACAAACAGGTACACCGCCTACACCTCCATCCGGCGACACAACCGGCACACAAACAGGTACACCGCCTACGCCTCCATCCGGTGATAACAGCGGCACAGATTCCGGTTTAAGCACTGACGGCAGCACAAGCGAAACTGCCGCAGCCCCCACAATGCCATCTGGTAATCAAGAAGGCACACCACCTAATATGCACACTAATTCCGAAAGCAAAGTTTTGTGGTATGTACTTTTCGGAGTGGAATGCGCAGTATTCTCGGCATCTGTGGTATACCTTGTAATGTCCGCTTTTAACAAAAAGACCTTCCGTGAAACCTTTAACAGTGCGGAAAAGGTGCTTGCAGGCACAATTGTTACTGTTATGCTTGCGGCGGCGCTTACAACAGCAGGCGTACTGATTGGCGCAAACAATAAAACAAACGCACAAATGCCTTCGGGCGCTTCCTTTAGCACAAGCGCGGAATATTCTGCCTCAAACGAAGTAACAGCCGACGAAACCGGCAAAACCTACGAAAGCACGACGGCCGATAATAACGCACTTTTAGTAAGCGGCAAAACCGTAACCGTGAGTAATGCCACAATAAATAAAACCGGCGATTCCGCCGGCGGAGATAATTCGAGTTTTTACGGTACCAACGCCGCGGTAATAGCCAAAGACGGCGCCAATTTAACCTTAAAAAATATTAACGTTACAACAAACGGTAACGGCGCAAACGGCGTTTTCTGCTACGGTGGCAGCGCCACAACCAACAATGCAACCGGCGACGGCACAACCGTAAATATAAGCGACTCTACAATTACAACCACGGGCGACGGTTCCGGCGGTATTATGACTACAGGCGGCGGAATTATGAACGCCGAAAACCTTACAGTTACTACAAGCGGTGTATCGAGCGCGGCAATTCGAACCGACCGCGGCGGCGGAACCGTAAAGGTTACCGGCGGCACATATACAACAAACGGAGCCGGCTCGCCTGCAATTTATTCCACGGCAGATGTTACCGTTACCGGCGCAAAGCTTGTATCGAACACATCCGAAGGAGCTATTATCGAGGGTAAAAACTCCATAACTTTAGACTCTTGTGAACTGTATGATAACAACACAAAATTAAACGGACAGTCCACCACTTATAAAAATGTTTTTCTGTATCAGTCGCAAAGCGGGGACGCCGCAACCGGCACCGCCAGTTTTACCGCTAAAAACAGCAAAATTACAACCGAAGTGGGCGACAGCTTTTATGTAACCAATACAAGCGCCGTTATAACATTAGAAAACAACACAATAGTTAATAATGACAAAACAGGCAATTTCTTACGCATTCAAAAAGATTCCTGGGGCCAAAGCGGCAGCAACGGCGGCACAGTAACATTAAGCTTTAAAAACCAAAAAGCTGCCGGCAATATAGTGGTAGATTCTATTTCGAGTTTAGATTTTACACTCTCTTCCGGATCTTACTTTGAGGGTGCGGTAAATGCAGATAATACCGCAAAAACCCTTTCTATTACAGTAGACGCAAGTTCAAAGATTAAGCTTACCGGCAACTGGTATTTAACCAGCTTTACCGACGCCGATTCTACCTATTCAAATATCGACTTTGGCAGCTATAACATCTACGTTAACGGTGTTGCAATTAAATAAAACAAGAGGATTAAGGAAATTCCTTAATCCTCTTTGTTGTTTATAAGCATTTTATAAATTTCGCTTTTTTTAAAGCCGCACGCCGCTGCGGCTTCTTTTGCCGCCTCTGTAAGCGGCAATCCTTCGCTTTTAAGTTTTGTTGCCAGGTTTACGGCATCGTCTAAACTAAATGTTTGTTCTTCGGGTTTTTCTTTACCCTCGACTACTAACACATACTCGCCTTTTGGAGCATTTTCGGTAAAGTATTCAACCGCTTCTTTCAATGACGTGTGCATGACGTTTTCGTGAATTTTGGTCAGTTCTTTAATTACGGCTAAATTTCTGTCGCCTAAAACATTTAGCATATCTTTAAGGGTAGATAAAAGCTTGTGGGGCGCTTCGTAAAAAACAAGGGTTTCACGCCGGTCTTTTATTTCGTTTAAATGTTCTGCACGGGAAAGCTTGTTTGTAGATAAAAACCCTTCAAAAGAAAATCTTCCGGTGTACATTCCCGAAAGCGCCAGCGCGGTTGTAACCGCCGTAGGTCCCGGTACGCTTTCAACAGGCACCTCTTTTTTATAACATAAATGTACAAGATATTCGCCGGGATCGGATATTGCCGGCATGCCGGCGTCTGTTACAAGCGCGCAAGAGTTTCCGGCTTTGATTTTTTCGATTATTTGTTCCGATTTTTCTATTTCGTTGTGTTTATGAAGCGAAATAATCGTGTTTTTAATATTAAAATGGTTTAAAAGCTTTAAGGTTACGCGCGTGTCTTCTGCGGCGATAAAATCCACGCTTTCAAGTGTTTTTTTAGCGCGCTCGGAAAAATCGCCTAAGTTTCCAATAGGAGTGCCCACAATGTAAAGCTTACTCATATAAACCTCCGTTATTATCATCAAGCACTAAAGCAATAAGCTTTTCTAAATCGTAAAAGTTATTAATTTTGCCGCACAGCACCCGGTATTTTGCTGCATTTTTAACGCCTTTAATAAAAAATGCAGCATGCTTTCTGCACTTTAGCGCGGCATGTTTTTCATCCTCGTATTCGGCGGTTTTTTTAAAAAGCAAAGGCAAAATTTCAAGTTTGTTTTTAAGGCTTTTTCGGGGGAAAACTTCACCGTTTAAATATGCTTTAATCTCTTTAAAGACAAACGGATTTGAAAGTGCCGCACGGCCCACCATAATTCCGTCTGCGCCGGTAATGTCGAGCGCTTTTTTTGCAGAAGCGCCGTCTTTAATATCACCGTTTGCTATTACCGGTATTTTAACCGCCCTTTTAACCTTCGCTATTGTTTTATAATCGGCTGCTCCGGAATACATTTGCGACCTCGTTCTGCCGTGAACCGTTATCATATCGGCTCCGGCGGCTTCAAGCGCCATTGCGAAGTCTGAAGCTATAAAATCAGCATCGTTAAACCCTATTCTCATTTTAACGGTCACCGGCACCGGCACCGCTTTTTTTACGGCATTTACTATTTTTGCCGCTAAAGCCCTGTCATTTAATAGTGCGGAGCCGGCACCGGAAGTCACTACCTTTTTAGCAGGGCAACCCATATTAATATCTAAAAAATCCGGCGAAAATTCCATTGAAGCCTTTGCCGCCTTAGCCATTGCAGCCGGGTCATTTCCAAAAAGCTGGCAGGCGGCCGGGCGTTCGCCGTTTGATATTTTTAAATATTCCACGCTTTTTTTATCACCTAAAGATATGCCTTTTGCACTGCAAAGCTCGCCGACGCAAAAATCTGCGCCAAGCCCCATATATATTTCCCTAAAAGCACGGTCCGCACAGCCTGCCATAGGCGCTAAGGCTACCGGAACATTAAATTTTAAACTTCCTAAAATCATAAACCGACCACGAATTTCAAATAATATATATAATTTTAACATAAAAATTTGTTTTTTTAAAGAGTATTTGTTATAATTAAGTTGTATATGGATTTTTCGGAGGTAAAATATGAAGCTTTTAGTAATCGACGGCAACAGTATTATTAACCGCGCGTTTTACGGGATTAAAATTTTAACCACCAAAGACGGTGTTTTTACAAACGGTGTTTACGGGTTTATGAATATACTGTTTAAGCTTTTAGATTCCGAAAATCCGGATTGCGTTGCAGTCGCATTCGACTTAAAAGCTCCTACTTTTCGTCATAAGCTTTATAGAGGCTATAAAGCCGGAAGGCATGCCACACCGCCTGAGCTTTTATCGCAAATACCGATTTTAAAAGAGCTTTTATTGTATCTTGGAATGACCGTAGTAGAAAAAGAAGGTTTTGAAGCCGATGATATTTTAGGCACGTTATCATCTGCCGCCGAAAAAAGCGGACACACTGCGGTTATATCCACAGGCGATAAAGACAGCCTTCAGCTTATAGACGAGCACACCAAAGTGCTTTTAGCTTCAACTAAAATGGGCCGCGCCGAAGTTACCGTTATGACAAAAGAAGCACTAAAAGAAAAATACGGCCTTACGCCTCCCGAAATGATCGAGCTTAAAGCCTTAATGGGAGACAGCTCCGATAAAATTCCCGGTGTTCGCGGCATAGGCGAAAAAACTGCCACCGAACTTATAAGCCGCTATCATTCGATTGAATACATTTACGATAATTTAGATGCGCTTGATATTAAAGACAGCGTTAAGCAAAAGCTAAATTCCGATAAAGAAAACGCGTTTTTGTCAAAAAAGCTCGGCACTATTGTAAGGGATGTGCCTATTGATTTAAATATCGAGCATTATATATTAAAGCCGCATGACACAGAAAAGCTTTATAATTTGCTTAGAAAACTTGAATTTTACAAAATGCTTGAAAAGCTGGGCGCTAAAGACGTTACAGAAAAAGCAGCTTTTGATAAAAGCATAAATAAAACCGATAAAATTAACGGCACGTGTTTTATTGTAAAATTCGATGATGGCGCCGCTTTTTGCACAGAAGAAGGCTACGGCAAAATTTCCGAAGAGGATTTATTAGAGCTTTTATCTAAAAACAGCAAAAATATTGTGGTACACGGCAGTAAAGAATGGTACCGCTACATGCAAAAAAAAGGAATAGCGCCCAAAATATTTTTGTTTGACACAGAGCTTGCCTGCTATTTATTAGAGCCGGCCGCATCGTCTTATTCGCTTGATAAAATGTACAGCCATTATTTAAGCGGCGATATAAAAGAGCAAGACACCGCTGAAAAGTCCGCCATAATGGGTTACAATTTATATAAAAAGACCGCCGAAGAAATAAAATCCACCGGCGAAGAAAAGCTTCTTTTTGAAATAGAAATGCCGCTTGCGTTAGTACTGGCTTCGATGGAAGACATCGGCTTTTTGCTCGACCGCAAGGGACTTACTTCTATGAACGAAGAGCTAAAAGAAAGGCTTGCTGAAATAGAAAAGGCCATATATGAAAACGCCGGCGAAACATTCAACATTAACAGCCCCAAGCAATTAGGTGTTATTCTTTTTGAAAAATTAGGGCTTCCTGCAAAGAAAAAGACAAAATCGGGCTACTCCACCAATGCCGAAGTGTTAGAATCGCTTAAAGGACTGCATCCTATAATTGACAGTATTTTGGAATACCGCGTTTTAACTAAACTAAAAGCCACATATTGCGAGGGACTTTTGTTAAAAATGGACAGCGACGACGTTGTGCATTCCACCTTTATTCAAACCGAAACCAGAACCGGCCGCATAAGCAGTGCCGAGCCGAATTTGCAGAATATTCCCGTAAGAAAAGAGGAAGGCAAACGCCTGCGCGAGTTTTTTATAGCGCGTAAAGGAAGGGTGCTTCTCGACGCCGATTATTCTCAAATCGAGCTTAGGGTGCTTGCGGCGCTGTCCGGCGACGAAAACATGATAAAAGCCTTCAAAAACGGTGCGGACATTCACACCATTACCGCAAGCGAAGTTTTTGGGCTTCCTGAAAACATGGTAACTCCGCTTCTTCGTTCGCGCGCAAAGGCGGTTAATTTCGGCATAGTATACGGCATAGGCGCGTTCTCGCTTTCAAAGGACATCGGCGTTTCCCGCAAGGAGGCCGAAAATTATATAAAAGGCTATTACGGGCTATATAAAGGCATAGCAAAATATATGGATGATATAGTGCAAAAGGCTAAAGATACCGGCTATTCTGTTACACTTTTTAATAGAAGAAGGTATTTGCCCGAGCTTAATTCTTCTAACGGAATGCTAAGAGCTTTTGGTGAAAGGGTTGCACGCAATATGCCCATTCAAGGAACGGCGGCGGACATTATAAAAATCGCCATGATACGCGTATTTAACCGCTTAAAGGAAGAAAAACTTGATGCTAATCTTATTTTGCAGGTGCATGACGAGCTGATAGTTGAGGCCAAAGAATCCGACGCTGACAGGGCTGCAAAGATTATAGAAGAAGAAATGGAAGGCGCCGCAAAACTTAAAGTAAAACTTTTAGCCGAAGTCGGACGCGGCAAAAACTGGTTAGAGGCAAAGGGTTAATAATGGATCTTAACGAAATAATAATAAAAATAAACCGAAAAGATATCGAACAAGCCGAAGCGGTAGCCGCCATGGCTTCGCCCTACGGTTTTTATACCGAGGATTATTCCGATATTGAAATTGAAGCGCAAAATATTGCGCATATAGATCTTATCGATGATGAGCTTTTAAACAAGGATAAAAGCGTAGCTTATATTCACGTATATACTCTTAAAGACGAGCCCACATGCGATATTATCGATTATATTAAAGAACGCCTTTCTGCGCTTAAAATAGATTACTTAATAACAGAGCAAGAAAAACCCGAAAGCGAATATAAAGATAAATGGAAAGAGTATTTTAAAATAACGCCGGTCGGTAAAAACTTTTTAATTTGTCCCGAATGGGAAAAGACAGAAAAAAGCGATAAAATCGTTTTAAAAATAGACCCCGGTGCGGCTTTTGGGACAGGCAAACACGAGACCACCTCAAGCTGCATGGAACTTTTGGAAAAGTACGTCAAAAGCGGAATGAACGTTTTAGATATCGGCTGCGGAAGCGGCATACTTTCGGTGTGCTCGGCACTTTTAGGATGCAATAGGGCTACCGGATTTGACATTGACGAAACAGCGGTAACGGTCGCGCGCCATACGGCACAACTAAACAATGCCGATAACATTTGCGAGTTTTATGTAGGCGACGCCACAAAAAGCATAAAAGGTACATACGACATTGTTGTTGCCAATATTGTAGCCGATGTAATTATTGGTTTAAGCGATAAAATAAAACCACTTTTAAACAAGGGCGGCATGTTTATTTTTTCCGGCATTATAGAGGGCCGCGAAAACGAGGTTTATAAAGCCCTTACTGCCGCGGGACTTAAAATTACAGACACAATACATAAAGACAACTGGTTTACTTTCGGAGGATATTATGATAGAGTTTGAAGAAATAGAAAAGGAGCTTTCTAACATACCCGACGAGCTTAAAAAGCTTTACAGCGCCCTTAAAATAGACGAGCTAAAAACAGATGTTAAAACCCTTGAGCAAAAGACCGCCGAAGACAGTTTTTGGCTTGATCCGTCGGCCTCAAAAAAGACCCTGCAAAAAATAAGCGCCGCAAAGACAAAAATCGAAAAGTACGAGCGTCTTATTAGCAGATTTGACGATCTTAAAACCTTATTAACCCTTGCAAACGAAGAAGAGGACACAGGGCTTTTAGAAGAAATAACCGCAGAAAAGGACGGCTTTTTAAAGGACCTTGAGGATTTAACCTTATCCACCCTTTTATCGGGTGAATACGATAATAAAAATGCCATACTTTCCTTTCACGCCGGTGCCGGCGGCACAGAAGCTCAGGATTGGAACGAAATGCTTGTGCGTATGTACACCCGCTTTTCCGAGCGGCACGGCTTTAAGGTAAAAATGATAGACTTTTTAAACGGCGAAGAAGCCGGGCTTAAATCGGCTGTTCTTTTAATTGAAGGCGCAAACGCATATGGCTATTTAAAGGGCGAAAACGGCGTGCACAGACTTGTTAGAATTTCCCCGTTTGACGCGTCCGGCAGAAGGCACACATCTTTTGCTTCGCTTGAAGTAATGCCGGAAATTGACGATGAGGACAACAGTATAGAAATTCGCGATGAAGACTTAAAGGTGGATACCTACCGTTCGGGAGGAGCCGGCGGCCAGCACGTAAACAAAACCGAAAGCGCCGTAAGAATTACACATATTCCAACAGGTGTAGTTGTTGCCTGCCAAAACGAACGCAGCCAGCACCAAAACCGTGAAGTAGCACTAAAAATGCTTAAAAGCAAGCTTATCGAAATTAAAGAGCGCGAGCACCTTGAAAAAATTGAAGATATAAAAGGCGTTCAAAAAGAAATAGCCTGGGGCTCGCAGATACGTTCATATGTTTTTATGCCGTATACGCTTGTAAAGGATCACCGCACCGGTGCGGAAAACGGCAATATTAACGCCGTTATGGACGGGGATATAGATGCTTTTATAAATGCTTATCTTACTGCGGTGTCCCGCGGCGAGATAAAGTAGAAAGGACTTAAAATATGCAAAGTAAACGGGTTTGGGCAGAGATAGATCTTGACGCTTTAAAAAGCAATGTCGAAAATATAAAAAGCACCATAAATTCGGGCGAATATATGGCTGTAGTAAAAGCCGACGCATACGGCCACGGAGCGGTAACAGTAAGCCGCCAGCTTGAAAAAATGGGAATAAACCATTTTGCCGTATCAAACATCGATGAGGCACAGGAATTGCGCCGCGGTGGCATTGTTGGGGAGATATTGATTCTTGGGTTTACAGATCCGGGTGTAGCAATAGATTTATTTGAACAAAATATTACGCAAGCAGTCTTTTCACTGGAATACGCAAAAATTTTAAACGCCGAAGCCGGAAAAGTCGGTGCAAAAATACCTGTACATATAAAGATTGACAGCGGCATGGGACGCATCGGTTTTAACTGCCGTAATGATGAAAATATTTTAAGCGCGGCACAAGAAATCGAGCAGGTTTTATTGCTTAAAAACCTTATGGTAAAAGGGATGTTCACTCATTTTGCCGTGGCGGACAGTAACGCGAGACTTGATATTTCATATACACGCGAACAATACGAGCGGTTTTTAAAAATAGCAAATGAAATCAAGCTTAGAACAGGCGCAAATTTAATACTTCACTGCACCAATACCGCCGGCACGGTTTTACATCAAGACACTCAGCTTAATTTAAACCGCATAGGAATTTCCATGTACGGGCTTACTCCCGATCCATCAATAGAAATGCCTATAAAGCTTTCGCCGGTAATGTCTTTAAAAGCGGTAATTTCGCAAATTAAAACCATAAACAAAGGTGATACGGTAAGCTACGGCAGAACCTATCAAGCCGAAGCACCAACGGTTGTAGCAACTATACCGGTAGGTTATGCCGACGGCTATCACAGAAATTTAAGCAACAAAGCCTCGGTTTTGGTTGCAGGCAAAAAAGCGCCGATAATAGGCAGGGTTTGTATGGATCAGCTTATGGTTGATGTTACGGGAATTAACGCACGCGAAGGTGATACTGTAGAACTGTTTGGAAAGAATTTGCCGGTTGAAGAGCTTGCAGAGCTTAGCGGAACCATAAATTACGAGATGGTTTGCAGTATATCAAGGCGAGTACCGAGAATATATATTAAAAACGGAAAAATTATCAGAATAGAAAATTATTTATTGGGGTAGAGGAATATAAATGACGCTTAAAGAACTTGATATAGGAGAAAGTGCATTAATAATTTCTGTTGGCGGCGAAGGCGCTTTAAGGCAGCATTTTTTAGACATGGGTGTAATACCGGGTGCTGTGGTAAAGCTTGTAAAATACGCTCCCATGGGAGATCCTATGGAGCTTTTAATTCACGGATATGAGCTAACCTTAAGACTTTCAGACGCCGCAAAAATAGAAATTAAAAAATTAAACGAAACTGCAAATGAAAGCGCAAAAAGCATCGAGCAGTTAAAACCCGTTAAGCATCCCGGCCTTGGCGAAGAAGGAAAATACCATGTTAAAACAGGATCTTTTAAGCCTAATAAAGATTTGCCGCTTACGTTTGCTCTTGCCGGCAACCAAAACTGCGGGAAAACCACACTTTTTAATGCTCTTACAGGATCTAACCAGCATGTAGGCAATTTCCCGGGTGTTACGGTATCTGAAAAAAGCGGACCTATTAAAAATCAAAAAAACACAAAAATTACCGATCTTCCGGGAATATACTCGCTGTCTCCTTATAGCTCGGAAGAAATAGTATCCAGAAGTTTTATTTTAAACGAGCACCCAAGCTGTATAATAAACATAGTGGACGCCACCAACATTGAGCGCAATCTTTATTTAACTCTGCAGCTATTAGAGTTAGATATTCCGGTAGTTATAGCTTTAAACATGATGGACGAAGTTCGGAATAGCGGCGGGACTATAAATGTTAACAGATTAGAGGACGCATTAGGAACGCCGGTAGTTCCCATATCTGCTGCCAAAAATGAGGGTGTAACCGAGCTTGTAAGCCACGCTGTACATATTGCAAAATTTAACGAACGCCCCGGACGCACCGATTTTTGCGATCGTGATGAAAAATCCGGAGCGGTTCACAGATGCATACATGGAATAATGCACTTAATTGAAGACCATGCAAAAGCGGCAGATTTGCCGCTTAGGTTTGCCGCAACCAAATTAATTGAGGGCGACGAAATAGTATTAAACGCTCTTAAATTATCCGATAACGAAAAAGAGATGTTAGAGCATATAATTGTTCAAATGGAGCACGAATGCGGTCTGGATCGCGCCGCTGCAATTGCCGATATGCGTTTTTCGTTTATAAACAGGCTTTGCAGCGCTTGTGTTGTAAAGCCAAAAGAAAGCAAAGAGCGCCAAAGAAGCCAAAAAATAGATAAACTTTTAACCGGTAAATACACGGCTATTCCTATGTTTATTTTAATAATGGGACTTATCTTCTTTTTAACCTTTAATGTAATCGGTGCGGCGCTTCAAACCCTTTTAGAAAACGGAATTTCGTGGCTTACCGATATTACAGAGAGCTTTTTAATATCAGTAAATGTGAATGAAATTTTACGATCGTTTATAATTAGCGGAATATTCGAAGGCGTAGGAAGTGTGCTGTCGTTTATACCGATAATTATAACACTGTTTTTCTTTTTATCCCTTCTTGAAGACAGCGGCTATATGGCGCGTGTAGCCTTTATAATGGATAAACTATTAAGAAAACTGGGCCTTTCAGGAAGAAGCATCGTGCCGATGCTTATAGGTTTTGGCTGTACAGTGCCCGGCGTTATGGCAAGCAGAACTCTGCCAAGCGCAAGGGACCGTAAAATGACCATACTTTTAATACCCTTTATGAGTTGTACCGCGAAACTTCCGGTTTATGGCTTTTTAACTGCGGCATTTTTCCCAAAACACGGTGGACTAATAATGCTTGGGCTTTATCTTTTGGGTATTATTACTGCTGTTATAGTAGCGTACGTATCTAAAATTGCCGTTTTTAAAGGCGAAGCCGTGCCGTTTGTAATGGAACTTCCGAATTACCGCATGCCGGGGGCTAAAAACGTCGCGATGCTTTTGTGGGAAAAAGCTAAAGACTTTCTTTCCCGCGCATTTACGGTAATATTCTTAGCTTCTATAATTGTATGGTTTTTAAAGACGTTCAGTTTCTCGATGAATATAGTTTCCGACTCAAAAAACAGTATTTTAGCGCAAATTTCCGGTTTTATTGCACCTGTATTTTCCCCGCTGGGGCTTGCGGATTATCGCATTGTCACTGCGCTTATAGCAGGTTTTATGGCAAAAGAAAGCGTTGTTTCAACCCTTTCGGTACTTCTTGGAGCAACCGCTTTAAGCTCGGTAATTTCTCCTGTATCTTGCGGTGCGCTTTTGGTTTTTTGTCTTTTATACACGCCGTGCGTTGCGGCAATTGCCTCGGTAAAACGGGAACTTGGCGGCAAATGGGCGGCGTTAATGGTGGTTGGCCAATGCATTATTGCATATATCGCCGCAATATTTATTAGGGCTATTTTGATTTTAATCGGCATATAATTAAAAAAGTGTATTGACAAAATTCATAAGTCATGCTATAATAATACCTACAAAACAGATAGGTAATACGAGAAATAAAGGAGAATGCTTATGAAAATCTATGAAAAAATTACCGATCTTATCGGCGGCACGCCAATTTTAAAGCTTTCGAACTATAAAAAGCTTAAAGAATTAGACGCTGATATTTACGCAAAGCTTGAATGCTTTAATCCTGCAGGCAGCGTTAAAGACAGGATTGCAAAAGCCATGATTGACCAAGCCGAACAAAATGGCGCATTAAAGCCGGGGGCCGTTATTATTGAGCCGACAAGCGGCAACACCGGTATAGGCCTTGCCGCGGTAGCGGCGTCTCGCGGTTATAAAATAATACTTACCATGCCCGAAACCATGAGTATTGAAAGGCGCAACCTTTTAAAGGCTTACGGAGCCGAACTTGTTTTAACCGACGGCACCAAAGGTATGAAAGGCGCTATTGAAAAAGCTAAAGAGCTTGCAAGCGAAATCGAAAACAGTTTTATTCCGAGTCAGTTTACAAATATGGCAAACCCTGCCGCGCACTATGCGGCTACCGGCCCTGAAATTTGGAACGACTTAGATGGCAAAGTGGATATTTTTGTTGCGGGTGTTGGCACCGGAGGAACCCTTTCGGGCGTTGGCAAATACTTAAAAGAGCAAAATCCGAATGTAAAAATCGTTGCAGTAGAGCCTGCCGGATCTCCGGTTTTATCAAAAGGCACACCCGGTCCTCACAAAATTCAGGGCATAGGTGCAGGATTTGTACCCGATACGCTTAATACCTCAATTTACGATGAAATTATAACGGTAGAAAACGAAGAAGCATTTGAAACCGGAAAAACATTAGCACGCAAAGAAGGCCTTTTAGTTGGCATTTCATCGGGTGCTGCGGTGCACGCCGCCACGGTGCTGGCAAAAAGACCGGAAAACAAAGGCAAGGTAATAGTGGCGCTCTTGCCGGATACCGGCGAAAGATATCTTTCAACACCGATGTTTTCGGAATAACAAATAAAGGCAGACCTTACGGTCTGCCTTAAATTTTTTTGGGGAAGGGTTTAATTGTACATTGGACCAATGTCCTTTCAAATAAATTTTTGAGTTAAATTACTGCCCGAATCATCCTCATTATGGTCACTCCTAAATTAAACCTGCCGTACGGCGCTTATCGATATTTCTTCACTGAACATCGGAATCACCGCCCTTCTTCTTTCTGACTATATAATACACCATTTTTATTGATTTGTCAAGCATTTTATTAAAAAAATTTTTAAAATGTTAAAAACTTTTTGTTATTATGCACAAAATAAGGGAGCTCTTTGCCGCTTGACAAAGAAATTTATCAATGATATAATATGAATATATTAAAGGCGTTATAAGGAAGAACCAAGTAGTGCATTTCCCGTTTTTCAGAGAGAAAAACCAAGGCTGTAAGTTTTTTAAACGGCATGTGCGAAAAACCTCTCTTCCAAGCCGCATCGCGAAAACTTTTAAAGTAAGCGCTGCCGTATGTCCTTACGTTAAAGGCAAAGAGTGAAAAACCAAGGTGGAACCGTGCAAAATGCACCCTTGAAGCGTATTGCTTTAAGGGTTTTTATTTTTTAAGGAGTATTATTTTATGAAGGTTATTTTTAAAGATGGAACGGTAAAGGAAGCCGAAGCTAATGAAGAGCTGCACATATTAAGGCATTCTGCCGCACACATTATGGCACAGGCTATAAAAAGGCTTTTTCCTAACGCAAAATTCGCGTATGGTCCTGCAAACGAAAAAGGATTTTATTACGATGTAGATATCGGCGACACAAAGCTTTCTGACGAAGACTTAGCAAAAATTGAAAGCGAAATGAAAAAAATCACCAAGGAGAATCTTCCCATTAAGCCCTTTATTTTAAGCAGGGATGAGGCTATAGCTTTAATGAAGGAGCGCGGCGAGGATTATAAGGTTGAGCACATAGGCGATTTGCCCGAGGATGAGGAAATTAGCTTTTATCAACAGGGTGATTACATCGATATGTGCACGGGCCCTCACATTTGCTACACAAAAGCGCTTAAAGCTTTTAAGGTTACCGGTCAATCCGGCGCCTACTGGAAAAACGACGCCAACAACAAAATGTTAACCCGTGTAAAAGGTATTGCTTTTAGAAACAACGAAGAGCTTGAAAGCTACCTTAAAATGGTTGAAGAAGCCGAAAAACGCGACCATCGCCGCATCGGTAAGGAAATGGATTTATTTATGATGGCGGACGAAGCTCCGGGATTTCCCTTCTTTTTACCTAAGGGCATGATAATTAAGAATGCGCTTATCGATTACTGGCGCGAAATTCACAGACGCGAAAATTACGTTGAAATTACAACTCCGCTTATAATGAACCGCCATTTGTGGGAAACCAGCGGCCACTGGGATCATTATAAAGATAATATGTATTCAACCGTAATCGACGATGAAATCTATTGTGTAAAACCTATGAACTGCCCCGGCGGCGTTATGGTATACCGCTCAAAACCGCACAGCTACCGCGAACTTCCCATTCGTATGGGCGAGCTCGGTCTTGTGCACCGCCACGAATTAAAAGGTGCTTTGCACGGGCTGTTCAGGGTACGCTGTTTTACCCAGGACGACGCGCACATTTTCATGCGCAAAGAGCAAATAATTGACGAAATTATAAATGTTGTTCACTTAATTAACGAGGTTTACGAAAAATTCGGGTTTAAGTATTTTGTTGAACTTTCCACACGACCCGAAAACAGCATGGGTTCGGACGAAGACTGGGAAGCCGCTACAAACGGCCTTAAAGCGGCGCTTGAAAAGCAGGGACTCGATTATACGGTTAACGAAGGCGACGGCGCTTTTTACGGTCCTAAAATAGATTTTCACCTTGAGGACTCGCTCGGTCGTACCTGGCAGTGCGGCACGATACAGCTTGATTTTCAAATGCCTATCAATTTCGACCTTGAGTTTATAAACGAAAAAGGTGAAAAAGAAAGACCTATTATGGTTCACCGTGTATGCTTTGGCTCGATTGAACGCTTTATAGGCGTACTTACAGAGCACTATGCCGGCAAATTCCCAACATGGCTTGCTCCCACTCAAGTTAAGGTTCTTTTGGTATCGGAAAAATGCGCAGAGTACGGCAACCGTGTTTATGAAGCGCTTAAAAACGCAGGAATTAGAGTAGAACTTGACGATCGCAACGAAAAAATCGGTTATATGATACGCGAAGCGCAGGTTGTAGATCGTGTTCCGTATATGGTGATCTTAGGTCAAAAAGAAGCCGAAAACGGTACAATTTCTGTTCGTTATCGCGATACCGATAAAAACGACAGTTTTTCATTAGATGAATTCATTGCAAAAATTACTAAAGAAATTAAAGACAGAGCATAAAAAAAGACCGGATTTTTTCCGGTCTTTTAAATTATGTATTTATTTAATAACGGCAATTTGCTTAAAACATAAATAGCGGCGCTTGATACAATAAATACCGCAACACTTATTACCGGTACAGATAAAAGCGGGTTAAAAGATGTTGTGCTTATATGCAAAATATTATCTAAAAGCTCAATAATTAACGGATGTAAAAGGTACACTCCAAAGCTTAATTTTGATAGTGTTTGCACAAACTTTCCGGAGTTTTTAAAGACTTTACAGTTTTTAAAAAACAAAAATACCGCCGCCGATTCTATACTTACAAACACTGTTGTAAAACCGATATACGTTTCGCGGCCAGCGCCGGTTTTTACAGATACTGCAAAATTAAGCAATATGCTTGCAATAAAACTTATAATTCCAAGAGCATAAATTGTTTTTATTACGGTTTTTGAAAGCTCGTTTTTTTGCAAATAATACCCGGCAACGAAATACCCTACAAAGCCTAAAGCAAGGTAAAATTTCATGTTTAAAATTACATTTTTTATAGAAGTGATTTCCGCAAAGGTTCCGGCAAAATCATCCACCAGGTTAAAAACCAACGGGATTGCTGCGGCAAAAATAAAGCTTAACAAAATAAAATATTTCATGGTTTTATTTTGTCCTTTTAACGGCTGTAAAACGGGAAGGGATAAGTAAAGACCGATTATCATCGGTATAAACCACATATGATAATGTCCGCCTATAACCATGCTTAAAAAATTGTGAATGTTAAACTGCCCGGATTTTACTACAACATTGTTAAAAGTTAAAATTGCGGCATATAGAACGCTCCAAAAAAGATATGCTGTAATAAGCCTTAAAATATTCTTTTTAAAAAGCTTTGAAAAATTAATATCTTTGTTTAAAAACAGCGCGCCGCTAATCATTACAAAAATCGGCACCGACCATCTTGCAAGACTGTCAAAAGCGTTAAAAACAAAAAATGAAAAGCTTTTTACATCAACGCTTCCAAACTTGTATGCCGCAACATGAATAACAATAACCGCAAATGTTGCGAACACTCTTAAATAATCAAAGTAGTGAATGCGACCGATAGATCTTTTTGAAGTTTCCATACTCTCCCTCACTTATGCTTTTTTATTATTATAATACAAACAAAGAAAAAAATAAAGCCCGAAAAAATCGGGCTTTTTAATTGGTGATTGTTATCTCTTGCTAAACTGAGGTGCACGACGGGCGCCTTTAAGACCGTATTTCTTACGCTCTTTCATACGTGGGTCACGAGTAAGCAGTCCTGCTTTTTTAAGGATGGGTCTAAACGATTCATCCGCTAAAAGCAATGCTCTTGCAATACCGTGGCGAATAGCGCCGGCCTGGCCTGTAACACCGCCGCCGGAAACGTTGGCAACAATATCAAACTTACCCTCGGTTTCGGTTAAATTTAACGGCTGGTGGACAATTAGTTTTAATGTTTCAAGACCAAAATAATCGTCAATATCGCGTCCGTTAATTGTGATTTTGCCGGTACCGTTGTATACTCTTACACGGGCGACAGAGCTTTTTCTTCTGCCGGTGCCGTAAAAATAAGGCTTTCCTTCAAACATTTATTCTGTCTCCCTTCTTAAAATTCAATAACTTCAGGTTTTTGCGCGGCGTTTTTGTGCTCGGCGCCTGCATATACACGAAGTCTGGTCATGGCTTTGCGACCGATAGTAGTGTCCGGAATCATACCATTAACCGCTTTTTGCATAGCAAATTCCGGTTTTTCGGCCATTAAAGTTTTATAATTTATATCCTTTAATCCGCCAATATATCCCGAATGATGGTAATAATGCTTTTTCTCAAGTTTATTACCTGTAAGCACGGCGTCTTTTGCGTTGATGATAATTACAAAATCGCCGCAGTCAACGTGGGGAGTAAATTCGGGTTTTACTTTGCCCCTTAAAATATCAGCAGCTTTAGCGGCAACACGTCCGAGCGGTTTGCCGGCTGCGTCAATAATATACCATTTGCGTTCTATTTCAGAAGCTTTTGCCATATATGTTGACATATATTTTTCCTCCTTAATTTTATGAGCGAAAACTATTTTAGCACATAATAAATAGCCTGTCAACAGTTTTCGTGGATAAAAATAAACTTTTAATTATTTTTCTTTTAATTTCTTTTAAAAACGCCATTTTTCTTTAAAATACTCAAAGTTTATTTTAAAAAAGGCGGCTTTAAATAACCACCCCGGTTTTCTTGACATTAAATACTAAATATGATAGTATTATTTATATATTATTGTAAAATCGGGTAGTATTTATCTATTAGGAGAAATTATGGGAAGGGTTTTAGCGTTTGTTTCCGGAAAAGGCGGCGTAGGAAAATCCAGCATATCGGTTATGGCATCAAGAGCACTTTCGCGACAAAATAAGGTGCTTTTAATAGACATGGATGTTGGCTTTAATACGCTTGATATTATTTTAGGGAACACGGAAGCTTTATTTAATTTAAAAGATTTACTTTTAAAATTAAAAGAGCCCAATGAAGTAATAAAGCATATAAATGAAGGCTTATATTATATTTGTGCACCGGACAGTCCTATAGATTTATCCTTATTTCGAGTGTTTTTAAACGAAGCGTGCGAAGAATACGATTACATAATAATCGATTTTCCGGCAGGCAGACTGTTTGACGAAATAAAACAGCTTCCAAAAACCACCGAATTTTTTGTTGTTGCACAACCTTCCGCCGTATCTATAAACGATGCAGGCGCAATGTCTTCCGATTTGCATAATAACGATTTTTCAGATGTAAGACTTATAATTAACCAGTTTGATTATAAAGCTTTAAAATCCCGTAAAAACCGCGAGATCCGTATAACGATTGACGATATGATAGATGGCTCCGGCGCAAGGCTTATAGGCATTGTACCTTATGACAATAATGTATTAAAGCTGAGCTTTGGCAAAGCAATGCCATATAGCTCTGCCGCTGCTGCCGCTGTCGAACGTATATGTGACCGCATTAAAGGCCGGTATTTGCCGCTGCCAAAGCTTAAAAAAATTTAACAAGGAGTTTTTAATATGAATATAGCGCTTATAGCCCACGATGCAAAAAAGGAGCTCATGGTTCAGTTTTGCATTGCTTATTGCGGTGTTTTAAGCCGTCACAATTTATATGCTACAGGCACAACAGGGAAGCTTGTGGCCGACGCTACGGGGCTTACTATACATAAATGCTTAAGCGGAAAACAGGGGGGCGCACAGCAGATTGCAAGCAGAATAAGCTGTGACGAGATAGACCTTTTGCTGATTTTTCGCGATCCTTTAAATCCTAAGCCCTCAGAGCCGGACGAAAAGGTTCTTTTAGGACTTTGTGATGTTCATAATATTCCTGTAGCTACAAATATAGCCACCGCAGAAATTTTAATACACGGACTTGAGCGCGGCGACCTTGAATGGCGAGATATAATAAAGGACAGATAAAAATGGAATTGGATGTATTAAAAAATGCCCGCAGAACAAAATATTGCGGGGAATTCAGACTTTCGGACAAAGGCCAAGAGGCGGTAGTTTGCGGCTGGGTTGCACGCAACCGTGACCTTGGAGGACTTATATTTATCGATCTTCGCGACCGTACGGGAATAGTACAGCTTGCCTTTGACGAGCACACCGAAAAATCGGTTTTTGATAAGGCCTTTGCGCTTAGAACCGAAGCCGTAATAATGGCAAAGGGAGAAGTTCGCGAGCGCAGCAGTAAAAACCACGAAATTCCTACAGGTGATATTGAAATTGCCGTAACAAAACTCGACGTACTGGCTGTTAGTGAAACTACGCCCTTTGAAATTTTGGATAATACCGGCGCAAAAGAAGAATTAAGGCTTAAATACAGATACCTTGACCTTCGCCGTCCCGTACTGCAAAATAATATTTTGATGCGCCATAAAATTACGAAAGCAACAAGAGATTATTTTGACAACAACGGTTTTATCGAAATCGAAACGCCAACCCTTATAAAATCGACTCCGGAAGGCGCGAGGGACTATTTAGTGCCTTCCCGCATTCACGACGGCTGCTTTTATGCGCTTCCGCAGTCGCCGCAGATATATAAACAGCTTTTAATGCTTTCAGGGTTTGACAGATATATGCAAATAGCCCGCTGCTACCGCGACGAGGACCTTAGGGCCGACCGTCAGCCGGAATTTACGCAGGTCGATGTGGAGATGTCCTTTGTAGATGTTGAAGATGTTTTGAAGATCGGCGAGGGATACATCTCTTATCTGTTTAAAAACGTTTTGGGTGTTGACATTCCTCTGCCGCTTCCGCGTATGAAATATGTTGACGCTATGGAAAATTACGGATCCGACAAGCCGGACACCCGCTTTGACATGAAAATAATCGATATTTCAAAAGAGGTAACAGATTGCGGATTTTCTGTATTTTCAGATACAGTTAAAAACGGAGGAACGGTTAGAGCGATTGTAGCCAATAATGCCACGGAAATTTTGACGCGCAAAGAAATAGACAAGCTTTCGGATCACGCAAAAGGTATAGGCGCTAAAGGCCTTGCGTTTATAAGATACGCCGAAGATGAACCGTCAAGCCCCTTTAAAAAGTTTTTAACCGATGAATGCTTTAATTTAATATTAGAAAAACTTGGGCTTAAAAAGGGCGACGTAGCGCTTCTTGTTGCCGACCGCAAAAAGACGGTTTTAAGCGTACTTGGTGCATTAAGACTTATAGTTGCCAACAAGCTTGATATAATACCTAAAGATAAATGGAACTTTTTGTGGATTACCGAATTTCCGTTTTTTGAGTACGATGAAGACGAAGGTAAATACGTTGCAATGCATCATCCGTTTACCGCTCCGCTTGATACATGCGAGCAGTATTTGGAAAGCGACCCCGAAAAGGTATTTGCCAAAGCATACGACCTTGTATTAAACGGTATAGAACTGTCTTCAGGCTCTATTCGAATTACGCGACCCGACCTTCAAAAGAAAATGTTTAAGGCGTTAGGGCTTAGTGAAGAGGAAGCCGCGCAAAAATTCGGCTTTTTAACAAACGCTTTTCGCTTTGGGCCTCCGCCGCACGGCGGCTTCGGCTTAGGGCTTGACAGGCTTTGTATGTTAATGCTCAATACCGACAATATAAGGGATGTTATAGCGTTTCCTAAACTGCAAAACGCTTCCGAGCCCATGAGCGGCGCTCCCGGCACGGTGGACAAAAATCAGTTGGATGAACTGAATTTAGCAATAATCAATAATCAAGAGGAATAAAATGGGACTTACAATAGCGCAAAAAATAATAAAAAATCATCTTGTATCCGGTGAAATGATACCGGGAAGCGATATTGGTTTAAAAATAGACCAAACCTTAACCCAGGACGCTACCGGAACAATGGCATATCTTGAATTTGAAGCTATGGGCGTGCCACGCGTTAAAACCGAGCGCTCGGTAGCTTACATAGACCATAACACCCTTCAAACCGGTTTCGAAAATGCCGACGATCATCGCTTTATACAAAGCATGGCAAAAAAGCACGGCATATATTACTCGCACCCCGGTAACGGCATATGCCACCAAATTCATCTTGAGCGCTTTTCTGCGCCCGGCAAAACCTTAATAGGCTCCGATTCTCATACTCCAACAGGCGGCGGCATAGGAATGCTTGCATTCGGTGCCGGCGGTATGGACGTAGCAGTTGCCATGGGCGGCGGAGAATACCATATAACCATGCCCAAAATGTTAAGGGTTAACCTTACAGGCAAGCTTTCACCGTTTGTTACCGCAAAAGATGTAATTTTAGATGTTTTGCGCAAACTTTCCGTAAAAGGCGGCGTGGGATATATTGTCGAATACGCGGGCGAAGGGGTTAAAACCCTGTCTGTTCCGGAACGTGCTACAATTACCAATATGGGTGCCGAGCTTGGCGCCACCACCTCTATTTTCCCGTCCGATAAAATTACAAAAGAATTTTTAAAAGCCGAAAAACGAGAAGAAGTTTTTATGGAACTTTATTCCGATGAAGATGCAGTTTACGATAAAGAAATAACCGTAGATCTTTCTTCCTTAGAACCTTTGTGCGCACAGCCTCACAGCCCTGATAATGTGTGCACGGTAGAGTCGCTTAAAGGCCAAAAGGTCGATCAGGTGTTAATTGGCAGCTGCACAAACTCTTCCTTGCTCGATATGCTTAAGGTTGCGGAAATACTTGACGGTAAAACCGTATGCCCTACTGTAAGCGTAGGAATTGCCCCGGGTTCAAAGCAGGTGCTTAATATGCTGGCAGACTGCGGCGCGTTAAGCAAAATTATAGCTTCGGGAGCTAGAATTTTAGAGTGCGCGTGCGGTCCGTGCATAGGAATGGGCCAGTCGCCAAACTCTAAGGGCGTGTCGCTTAGAACCTTTAACCGCAATTTTATGGGCAGAAGCGGCACTGCCGACGCCGGCGTATATTTGGTTTCTCCCGAAACCGCCGCGGCAGCCGCCTTATTTGGCGTTATAACAGATCCGAGAAAACTGCCGGAAATAAAGCCGATTAAGCTGCCGCGAGAATTCTTAATTAATGACAATCTTATAGATGCTCCGGCACCCGAAAATAACGATGTTGAAATACTTCGAGGCCCTAATATTAAACCTTTCCCGAAAGCAGAGCCGCTTAAAAACGATATAAAAGCTGTTGCTGTGCTTAAAGTTGGGGATAATATTACAACCGACCATATAATGCCGGCCGGCGCTAAAATTTTGCCGTATCGCTCAAACATTCCGTATTTATCTAAATTCTGTTTTAATATTTGCGATACAAAATTCCCCGAAAACTGTGAAAAATACGGTGGCGGAATTATTATTGGCGGCGAAAACTACGGGCAGGGTTCTTCCCGTGAGCACGCCGCGCTTGTTCCGCTTTACTTAGGCATTCGTGCTGTAATTGCGAAATCTTTTGCCAGAATCCACGCCGCAAACCTTGTAAATGCCGGAATTTTACCGCTTACATTTAAAAACTCTGCCGATTATGACCGTATTTCTCAGTTCGACGAATTAAAACTTTGCGATACAATAGAAAGCATCCGCGGCGAGATAGTCCTTAAAAACCTGACCAAAAAAGAAGAATATACCGTAGTGTCCGGATTATCCGGCAGAGAAGCGGATATAATGATAAAAGGTGGACTTTTAAACTATACAAAAAGCAAGCAATAGGAGAAATTATGCAAAAGATTGAAATGACCACGCCGTTAGTCGAGATGGACGGCGATGAAATGACTCGCGTAATTTGGAAGATGATAAAGGACGAGCTGATTGTTCCTTATGTTGATCTTGTAACCGAATATTACGATTTGGGACTTGAAAATCGCAACGCGACCGACGATCAAGTAACGGTCGATTCTGCCATAGCTACAAAAAAATACGGTGTCGCGGTAAAGTGCGCCACCATAACGCCTAACGCTCAGCGCGTTAAAGAATATAATCTTAAAGAAATGTGGAAAAGCCCTAACGGCACGATAAGGGCCATTCTTGACGGTACAGTGTTTAGAAAACCCATTACCGTAAAGGGAATAGATCCGTACATTCCAAGCTGGACAAAGCCTATAGCAATTGCGCGTCACGCTTACGGCGATATTTACAAAAACACCGAGCTTAGAGTTAAAAAGGGAAGCAAAGCGGAAATAGTAGTTACCGATAAAAACGGCAACGAAACAAGAAAGCTTATCCACGATTACGCCTGTGACGGCGTAGTACAGGGCATTCATAATTTGGATGACAGTATTGCTTCTTTTGCAAGAGCCTGCTTTAATTATGCTTTGGACGAAAAAATGGAGCTGTGGTTTTCTTCAAAAGATACAATAAGCAAAATATACGACCACCGCTTTAAAGATATTTTCTACGAAATTTACGAGGAAGAATACCGCGAGCTTTTTGAAAAAGCAGGCATTTCCTATTTTTATACTTTAATTGACGATGCGGTTGCAAGGGTTATTCGCTCAAGCGGCGGCTTTATTTGGGCCTGCAAAAATTATGACGGCGACGTTATGTCCGATATGATTGCTACAGCCTTTGGAAGCCTCGGTATGATGACCAGCGTGCTTGTCTCGCCCGATGGCGTATACGAATACGAAGCGGCTCACGGTACGGTAACACTTCATTATTATAAATATTTAAAGGGCATACCTACTTCTACAAACAGCGTTGCCACCATTTTTGCATGGACCGGCGCTTTAAACAAGCGCGGCGAAATTGATGGCAACAAAGAATTGCAGGATTTTGCCAAAAAGCTTGAAAAGGCAACTATCAATACCATTGAAAGCGGTGTTATGACGGGCGACTTATTTAGGCTATCGACTATAGAAAACAAGCGTTCCGTTGGCACAGAGGAATTTATAGCAAGTATAAAATCAAATCTTGAAAAACTGATTTAAAAAGGGGTGGTAAAATGACTTCTAACGCAATTTCTCCAAATGTCATTAAACGTTTGCCGCGCTATTATCGTTTTTTAGGAGAGCTTATTTCTGAAAATGTTCAAAGAATTTCTTCAGGTGAACTCGCAAAACGTATGGGTCTTACCGCCAGCCAAATAAGACAGGATTTGAATTGTTTTGGCGGGTTCGGCCAGCAGGGCTTTGGTTACAATGTTGTTGATTTGCACGAATCAATATCAAAAATTTTAGGGCTAAAGGATGTTGCCAAGGCGGTATTAATCGGGGCTGGCAATCTCGGAAAAGCACTAAGCGTGCATATGAAGTTTGAGGACTACGGCTTTAAGCTTATTGGTATTTTCGATAAAAACGAAGCCCTTGCAGGCTCGATTTTAGGAGAGATACCGGTAAGAAACATGACGGTTTTAGAAGAGTTTTGCCGCGAGCAAAAACCGACTATCGCCATTCTTTGCATACCAAAAGAAGCGGCAAAAAATGTTGTCGAAGAGCTTATTGCACTTGGTGTTCGAGGATTTTGGAATTTTACGCATTACGATATCGCTGTAAACCATGAGGGTGTTATAGTCGAAAACGTGCATTTAAGCGACAGTATGATGACGCTTCGCTACCAAATGAAAAATAAATAAAAAAAGAGGGCTTGGGCGCATTCACATAAGGATGATTAGGTTTTGAGCGGTTGTTTTCCGCTTAAG
>CABUFC010000004.1 GCA_902490735.1 uncultured Oscillospiraceae bacterium | reverse complement strand
GGCTTAAGCGGAAAACAACCGCTCAAAACCTAATCATCCTTATGTGAATGCGCCCTTTTCTTAAGCTCTTTCTTTATCCTTTAAATTTATTATTTTTCGGTTTAGCTTTTTTGCATAATCAACCGTGTATTTTGTGCCGCCCTCTTTGCCGTCGTAATAAACAATGCAAACGTCGCTTAAATCCACCATTCGGCGGTTCCTTGCAAAATAACAGCCCCTAAAATAGTTTTCAGCTAAAATTTCAATACTGTCACACTCTTTTAAAAGAGCTGTCGCTCGGTTTCGGTAGTCTGAGCTAAAGGCGCTTTCGCTGTTTACAAACGGAAGCACAGCGTGGATGGTTATATCCGGGTACTTTTGTTTAAGCTTTAAAAGCGTCTCTGCGGCAATAATGTCAAACCCGGCAGCACCGCCGTAGAAAAAACGCGTATAACCATCGTTTAAATAAAGTCGCTCACATTCGGTATATAAATTGTAAATTAGCTGCCTATAATAAGGATCTTTGTCGTTTAGCTCAAAACTGAATTTTTGCGGCCTATACCCAGAAAAACAAACACCTTTAATCATAGCTCACCCGTATTACGTTACTGTCTTTATGAAGATAAACGCTAAGTACCGTACCTATTCCTAAAAAGAGGCACAAAAGCGAGGTTCCTCCCGAAGAAAAGAATGGAAGTGTTATGCCTATTACCGGCAAAAGCGACAGACACATTCCAAGATTAACAACTATCTGCGCTAAAAACATGGCAAAAATGCCGGCGCACATAAGCGTTCCTTGCGCGTCTCTTGCGTGCATGCCAACATATAATATTCTAAGGCAAATAAAAAGCAGAAGCAAAATCACCGCTAAGCACCCAACAAACCCAAGCTCTTCGCCTATACTTACAAAAATAAAATCGTTGTAACCTTTCGGCACATTGCCGCTTTGCGTAAGCGGTCCCGAAAAAAGACCTTTCCCAAACATTCCGCCGCTTGCCAGCGCAATTCTTCCGCGCCACTGCTGATATCCGATCCCCTGAAGATCCGCTTCAAGGTTAAACATCGATACAATGCGGCTTTTTTGATAATCGCTTAATACAAAAAAGTAAAGAACAGGCGCCGCCACGGCAACAATTCCGCCAAATATTGCAAAAAACCGTCCCTTAAGGCCCGACATTATAAGCATAACAAGCATCATGCAGGCAAACACGAGCGCCGTACCGTCGTCCCCCTGAAGATGAATCAGCATAACCGGAAAAGCCCCGTGCAAAAGCACCAAAAAAAGGTGTGAAATTCGATTTATCTTGTCCCCAATAGCGCTTAAATGAAGGGAAAAGGTTATAGCAAAGGCTATTTTTAAAAGTTCGGACGGCTGAAAAGACACGCCTGCAAATACAAGCCACGCTTTAGCGTCGGTTCCGGTAGGAGCCGAGCCTATTAAAAAGGTTAAAAGGGTTAAAGCTAAAGGCACGCCGATAATAAGCGATAATCCCCGCCGATAGTTTGCGTAATCTATACTTGAAACAATCATAGAAAGTATTAATCCTGCCAGCATACAGCCCACCTGCATAAAAAAGCGGCGGTAGCTTCCGAGGTATCTCGTAGAAGAAAGCACGGCAATGCAACCGAAGCTTGTGGCAACGGTGCAAAGAAGAATGAGAAGCTTGTCAGTTTCTCTTATATAATCGGTAAAAGACCACCAAAGACGTTTTATCATGATATACCTCGTTTCTATACACATTATATATTTTTTTTGCAAAGAGTTCAAGTATATTTACAAAAAGGTTGCAACAAAACCTACTTTTTGGTATAATATTAAAAATGTGAAGGTAAAAAATATGGAGATTGTAACTAATAGCTCTAACAAAACCTTTTTGCTTGGGGAAAAAATAGCAAAAAGCCTAACCTCGCCCGATGTTATTGCGTTTTTCGGCGGCATGGGTGCCGGCAAAACCACAATTATTGGCGGCATTGCCTCGGGACTTGGATACAAAGGTCCGGTTCAAAGCCCCACGTTTAACATTGTAAACCACTATAAGGGGCAAAAAAACATTTACCATTTCGATATGTACCGCGTAAAAAGCGAGGAAGATCTTTTATCGACCGGTTTTTACGATTATCTCGATGATCAAAACGGAATTGTTCTAATCGAGTGGAGCGAAAACATATCGGATTTAATTTTGCCCGAATATAAAAAAATAACGATAAAGGCAGAAGGCGAAGAAACGCGAAAATTTATTCTGGAGAATTTTGATGAAAATATTAGCACTTGAATGTTCGGCAAAAAGAGCCTCTGCGGCGCTTAGAGTAGACGGAGAGCTTGCGGCTTATTTTTTGGACGAAAGCAACCGCACCCACAGCGAGACGTTGCTTTTCGGCGCCGAAAAAATGCTTAAAAAAGCACATCTCGATTTTACCGATATAGACATGTTTGCGGTTACGGGCGGCCCCGGTTCTTTTACGGGACTTAGAATTGGCCTTGCGGCCGTAAAAGGGCTTGCCTTTTTAAAAAAGCCCTGCGTTGAACTTTCAACACTTAAGGTGATTGCCGCGGGTGTTTTAGAAGACGGAATAATTTGCGCCGTTATGGACGCAAGAAGGAACCAGTTTTACAACGCCTTATTTAAAAGAGAAAAAGGATTTTTAGAAAGAATAACCGGCGACCGTGCTATAAGCGGCGACGATCTTAACTTAGAACTTAAAAATTATAGCAACGTAATAATTGCAGGCGACGGAGCCGAGCTTTTTTGCAAAACCCATAAAGGGTATAAATTTTCCGGCGTTTATCAGGATGCAAAGGTTGTAGCGCTCTTAGCCGAGGAAAAGCAAATAAAACCGGTTTTTGCCGAAAGCCTTTACGGAAACTATCTAAGGCGCTCGCAAGCCGAGCGTGTACGCGAGGAAAAAAGTCTTAAAGACTAAAAATACAAGCCAACAGGCAGAATGGAAGGAAAAATATGGAGAACAATGTTTTTATTATGGATCACCCGCTAATTCAGCACAAGCTTACAATTTTAAGGGACAAGACTACCGGCACCAAGCAGTTCCGCGAGCTTGTAAGCGAAATTGCAAACCTTATGTGCTACGAAGCCACAAGAGATCTTCCCTTGTGCGAGGTGGAAACCGAAACGCCTATTTGCAAATGCAAAACAAAGGTAATAGCCGGCAGAAAATTAGCGTTTGTTCCAATCCTTAGAGCAGGCCTTGGAATGGTTGACGGGGTTCTTAACCTCTTGCCTGCCGCTAAAGTAGGACATATCGGTATGTACCGTGATCCCGAAACCCACGAGCCTGTTGAATACTATTGCAAACTTCCGGGAGACATTTCTTCTCGCGACGTTATAGTACTGGACCCCATGCTTGCAACCGGCGGCAGCGCGATAGACGCCGTAACAAGAATTAAAGAAGCGGGACCTAAAAGAATTAAATTTATGTGCGTAATAGCGGCGCCCGAAGGCATTGAAGCCTTTACTAAGGCTCATCCGGATGTTCCTGTTTACTGCGCAAACGTAGACGAAAAATTAAACGAGCACGCCTATATAGTCCCGGGCCTTGGCGACGCCGGCGACCGAATTTTCGGAACAAAATAAAAAAGAGAGGTTTAACCTCTCTTTTTTTGTTAAATTAAAGACCTATTTTTTTGGCAATGTTTTCCGCTTTGTCCTTTAGGCTTTCTTTTAGAAGCTCGGCGGCGAAATAACGGTTTAAAAGTCCTTCAAATGCCTTGCCGTGCCGCGCCTCGTCACGGAAAATGATTGTTTTCCCTTTTGTTTATGCGGTTTGTATAAAAACAACACGAAAAAAACACACAATTAAAAAAAGATATGTATGGAAAACAAGGTGTTTTTAACCGCTTTTTATAAGAGCCCTTGACAATTCTGAAAACATGTTATATAATAATGGTGGAAATAAGGCATGCCGTATAGACGGTTTTGCCCTCAAAGAAATTGATTAAAGATTTAATCGCCTTACTTTTGAACGGGAAAGGCGGTTATTTCTTTTTTATTACCGTTAATACAAGGGTTATAACCGAAATTATAACAATACTAAACTGGAACATGTCCTGATTAGTTATGTACATGGGCATCACCCCCGTTTCCGAGGGCAAGATTAAACCGCCTACCGTTAAGGCACACCTTATTCCGAAAGGTATTTTAGCACATTACGACATATTTTGCAATGGAAATTTACCACTTAAAAAAAGAGCCGTATTTCTACGGTTCTTTTTTGTTCTCAATAATTGTATTATATACATTTTGTTTCGTTTGACAATTTTGCAAACTTTTTCGCCGTTTAATGAAAAAGTAAACAAGAGAAAAAGCAAGCATAACGATTGCCAAGAAAACCCCTACATATTCTCCGATTACGGAAACAAGGTGACCCTCGGGGTCGGACGCGAAAAAATAACGGTTATACCATAACCAATCGTTTTGTTTATGAACACAAAAGGTAACGATTATATGCACAACTCCCAGCGTTGTTACTTGCCAATAAAATTTACTTGCTTTGATATTCAAGAAAAACAACCCGATATGTGAGCCAAGCAATATGAGATAATGAAACGGCGCACCTAAGCGGTATGTGAAAACAAGTAGTAATAATGACAAATTAACGGCTAAAGTCAACAAAAACAACCATTTATGTTTCATATTATTGTTCTCCGATATAATAATGCTATCTATTTACCGAAATACCTGTCAAGCAATCCCTCAAACGCTTTGCCGTGCCGTGCTTCGTCACGTGCCATTTCGTGAACCGTGTCGTGAATGGCGTCAAGACCGAGTTCTTTTGCAAGCTTTGCAAGCTCTGTTTTGCCGGCGGTGGCGCCATGCTCGGCGTCTACACGCATTTTGAGATTTTCTTTTGTGCTGTCGGTTAAAACCTCGCCAAGTAGTTCCGCAAATTTCGCGGCGTGTTCCGCTTCTTCAAGTGCCGCTTTTTCCCAGTAAAGACCGATTTCGGGGTAGCCCTCTCTAAAAGCTACGCGGCTCATTGCAAGGTACATACCTACTTCGCTGCATTCGCCTTTAAAATTGTCGCGAAGGCCTTCGACTATTCTTTCGTCAACACCCTTTGCAATGCCTACAACGTGTTCGGCAGCCCAGCTTTTTTCGTCGCTTTTTTCGGCAAACTTATCACTGCTTGCATGGCAAACGGGGCATTCGCTTGGCGGAGTATCGCTCATACAGGTGTAACCACATACTAAACAAACCCATTTTTTCATAAAAATATCCTCCTAATAATTTCTGAAACAATTATAACAAAAATACGGGTTTTGTCAAGGATAGTATTGACAAAAGAGGCTTTAAAACTTATAATAGTAGCATTGTACAGAGCCGAAAACAGCGGGGTTTTCCTTTTTTGCGGCATAGGAGTAGAAGCCGCAAACCCATTACGGGAGCTGTTTTCTCATCCGCTGTTTTTTGGCGGGGCTTTTTCGGAGGTCTTTTTTTTATGCATAAAAACAAAACAATTTATAAAATAACACTTTCGAGCGTGGCGTTAGCCTTAGCGCTTGTCGCAAGGCTTGTTTTTGAAATAATGCTTCCAATAGGCGGAGCGAACACCATGCGTATTTCGCTTGACAGTATTTTTATCTCGGTGCCGGCAATGCTTTTCGGCGGCATATACGGCGGCACGGTGGCAGGGCTATTAGACATACTTTCCGTAGTTATAAAACCGCAGGGCGCCTACATTCCGCTGTTAACCGTAACGGCGATACTTAGCGGCGTACTTATGGGACTTTTTTATAAATTAGCGAAAAAAGCTAACGAAAAGGCGGTAAAAATAACCGCTTTTGCGATTTTTTCGGCATTGCTTTTATTTGGTATGTTAAACACGGTGTTTAGGCTTTTTTATATAGAAAAATACGGCTTTGCGCTGACATTTTTTCCGCTAATAGCGGGAGCTTTCGGGCTTTCGGCATTTTTGGCCCTTAAAATTTTTAAAGCAAAAAGCGGGTTTTTCGGGATTTTCTTTGCGCTGTTTTTGTCTAAAGCGATAGTCTCGGTAATAAATTCGTTTATATTGTACTACTCGTTTATAGCGGCAAGCGGCGTGGGGCTTTCGGTGTTTATTTTGGCGCGGCTTTTAGAGGAGGCCGTGCAGTCGTTAATAATTTCAGCGGCGCTGTCGATAGTTTATCCTTCAATAGAAAAAGCGGTGGAATCAAACTGACTCCGCCGCTTTCTTTTTTGGCCGTATATCTTCGCCTTTAAACTGTTTTACGGTATATTCGCCTATAAGCCTTGATAAAATCCGTTCGCCGTAGCGGCTTTCAAGCTCGTCAACCGAAAGATTTGTGTTAATAACCGTGGGCTTTTTCCTTAAAATTCGCTCGTTAATAATGTTATACGCAATTGAAAGTGTAAATTTTGTTGAAAACTCTGTTCCAAGGTCGTCAATTATTAAAAGATCGCAGTTTAAAGCGCGGTCTAAATTTGGCGACGTGTCGGCATAGGAAAAATGCTCTTTTTCAATTTCGTTAAAAAGCCGGTCTGCCGGGCGGTAAACAACTTCAAAACCGCGTTCAAGCACCCGCCTCGCAATACTTAACGATAAATGTGTTTTACCAAGGCCCGTTCCGCCCATAAACAAAAGACTTTCGCCTTTGCCGGAAAAGGTCTCGGCAAAGTTTTTTGAAAGGTCAAATATTTTTTTAATTCCGCTTTTGTGCTTTTCGGGATAATAGCTTAGTAAAAAGGACGAAAATGAAATATCATCCGGAAGGGTCGAAAAGAACTCCTCGCTTTCGGCGCGCTTTGCTTCTTCGTATACGCAAGAGCAAAAATTTTTGCCGACGTACCCGGTATCGCCGCATTTTGGGCATATTGGGGCATACTCGTAAAAGCCCGCTTTTTTATATAGGGCTTTTGTTTTTTCTTTAAGTATTAAAGTTTCGCTTTTTAAAGTCGAAAGAGCTTTTTCATCGCCGGCCAGCGCGGCAACACCTGCCTTTGCACCTATTTGCATAAGGGAGGTTTCTAAATCAGACAGCTCGGGGTAGCTTTTTAAAACCTTGTTTTTTTCGGCTTCGTAATGCGCTTTGTGTGCCGACGCTTTTTCGCGGACGCGCTTTAATGCCGAAAGCATAGTGTTATAACTGTAACCCATTTTAACTCCTTATTCGTAATCCTTTTCAAGCGATTTTTTAAAGGCCTCTTTGTCGTAAGTGCCGTAATTTGAAGAGGCTTTTTTGCTTGCCTTTTTTTCGTCGTATTCTTTTAAGTCGGATATGTTTTTTATGCCGTTTTTATAAAATGAGGCCAAAACCTTTTCGACGTAATTCATTTTAAATTCGGATATTGTGTCCACCGTGCGGTCGTACGCCTCTTTTAAAATAGCGCGATCATATCCCCATTCGTACACCCATTTGTACGCAAGGCGCTCCTCTTTGGCGCTGGGGCTTCTTTTTACAAGCCCGAACGCGGCCGAAACCTTGTGCCAGGCTTTTTTTCTGGCTTCAAGCATAGCTATTCGCTCTTCTGCGGCGGCAACAGTGTCAACTCCGGCATTTATCCAGTCAATAGCTACGCGTTCTATGTAACCTATATTCATCTTGTCGTTAATTCGGCAATAGTCCAAAAGCATTATTAAAATCGACGGCGCAAGCCCCTCGTCCGAATAAAGCCAAATAAGGCTCGAGCATTCATTCTGGCGAAGAGTCCTTCCGAATTTTTGCTCGGCTTCAGAGAGTATAAATTTAATTTTATCGTCGCTTTCGGCACGATCGGCAATTTCTTCGCGTGAAGGCTTTTCGGTCTTTCTTAAAACGGCTTTTTTAGGTGCCGGCTCTTTTACGCTTTCGGTTTTTAAATATCCAAGCTCGCACCAAAAGCCAAGCGCGTCCGACACGTCATTTACGTCGAGATTTAAATTCCCGGCAATTTTTTCAGGGACGATTTCTTCTTCAATCGCCGAAAAAACCGAAAGAATAACCTTAAGCTGAACTGCGCCCGCAAGCTTTAGATGTTTGCTTACGAGCTCCTTTGGCAGCATAAAGGCGTTGCCGAGTTTTGTTGTATTTAATAAATATGTCATGTTTTTAGTATAACAAAATATTCTTAAGATGTAAACAATCTCTTTTTTACAAGTTGTATAATTAAGATATTTACAAAAACAAAGGCAAATGTTAAAATACTTTCGGTGATAAGATGAAAAAATATAAAGGCGTAATTTTTGATTTTAACGGGACCCTCTTTTTTGATTCTAAGTTTCATGCGGCAGCATGGTTAAAATACACTAAAGAAGTTTTAAAAATAGATATAACAGAGGACTTTTATTATAAAAACATGCACGGCAGAACCAACCCCGAAATTTACAGGTCGCTTTACAATAAAGAAATTCCAAAAAGTATAGAGCGCACCTTTGGGCTCTCTAAAGAAAAGCTTTACCGCGAAATATGTTTGCAAAACGGGCCGCTTAAATTTGTTGACGGAGCCGAGCAGCTTTTTTCCTTTTTAAATAAAAAAGGCGTGCCCAATATGATAGCCACGGGTTCCGAAATTGAAAACGTAAGCTTTTACAAAGAGCACATGCCTATAGACAAATATTTTAAAGAAAAGATTCTTTTAGACGACGGATCTTTTCCCGGAAAGCCAAACCCGGACATTTATTTGCTGGCGGCAAAAACTATCGGCGTTAATCCCGAAGATATAATCGTAGCCGAGGACAGCCACGGAGGAATATTAGCGGCAAGGGCGGCTAATGTCGGATATATTGTAGGGGTAAGCGAAGAGGCGGGAAATTTTAAGGACAAAGACCTTGTAAACAAAGTAATAACTGATTTTTACCAGTTCCCTATTGAGCTTATAAAATAAAAGGCGAAGGACTTTCCTTCGCCTTTATATTATTTTTTGTAGTCTTCCGAGCGGTCCACATAAGAGGTGTGTAAAATCTTATGTGCTTTGTGACTGCCGGGCTTTTCAAGATATTCGCCGTAAAGGGTTTTTATCATCGGGTTTTCGTGCGACTTGCGAACCGTATTTGCTGCGTCGTCGTCGTAAAGGGCTTTTGCTCTTAGGGCCTTTAAGTCTACAAACGAACGTACCGAAGCCGGCTGAGTCGGCTGGCCGCCGCCGTTTACGCAACCGCCGGGGCATCCCATAATTTCAATAAAGTGGAATTTTTCGCCCGCTTTTACTCTTTCCATCATAACGTTTGCCGCCGCGGCGCCCGAGGCTACAGCCACCTTAACGTCGGTGCCGGCAACATTTAAGGTTGCTTCTTTAATAGGAGCGGTTCCGCGAACCTCCTTAAAGTCAACGTTGTCAAGAGGTTTTCCGGTAATGGTTTCAACGGCAGTTCTTAAAGCCGCTTCCATAACGCCGCCGGTAGCGCCGAAGATAACGCCTGCACCGCTTGCTTCACCAAGCGGATTATCAAACTCTTCATCGGGTAAAAGCTTAAAGTTAATGCCGGCGCGCTCGATCATTCTTGCAAGCTCGCGGGTTGTAAGAGCAATATCCATATCGGGAATGCCCTTGCCTGCGGCAGACTGATCTTTGCGGTTTATTTCAAACTTTTTGGCCGTACACGGCATAATTGATACGTTTACAATATTTTTGGGATCAAGTCCGTTCTTTTCGGCGTACCAGGTTTTAATGATTGCACCGAACATCTGTTGCGGAGATTTACAGCTTGAAAGATTGTCTAAAAGCTCGGGATGATAAATCTCGCAGAATTTTACCCAGCCCGGAGAACATGAAGTTATAAGCGGAAGGGTACCGCCGTTTTGAAGTCTCTCAACAAATTCGTTGGCTTCTTCCATTATGGTAAGGTCGGCGGAAAAATCGGTATCGAAAACCTTGTCAAATCCGAGCCTTCTTAATGCCGCTACCATTTTGCCGGTAACGTTAGTGCCGATTTCCATTCCAAATGCCTCGCCTAAGGTTGCGCGAATAGAAGGAGCGGTTTGAACGATAACCGTTTTTTCGGGATCGGCGATTGCGGCAAATACTTCATCCGACTGGTCTTTTTCATGCAAAGCGCCTGTTGGGCAGGATACTATGCACTGGCCGCAGTTAATGCAGGCCGAAGTGTTAAGCCCTTCTTCGAACGCACAGCCGATGGATGTGTTAAATCCGCGGTCTCTCGCGCCAAGCACTCCTACAAACTGGTTTTTACATGCCGCTACACAGCGACGGCATACAATACATTTGTTGTTATCCCTTACCATATGCGGAGCGGAGTAGTCAATATCGAAATGCTGTTTTGCACCGTCAAATCTGCCGGCGTCCTCAACGCCTAAGTCGCGGCAAAGGGTTTGAAGCTCGCAGTTTTTGCTTCTTATACAAGAAAGACAGCTGCGATCGTGGTTAGAAAGAATAAGCTGAAGGGTTTTCTTTCTGTAATCTATAATTTTAGGTGTGTTTGTAAAAGCTTCCATGCCTTCGTTTACGGGATATACACAAGCGGCAACAAGACCTCTTGCACCTTTAACCTCGCAAACGCACATGCGGCAGGCGCCGATTTCGTTAATGTCCTTTAAAAAGCAAAGGGTAGGAATATCCACACCGGCAAGCCTTGCGGCTTCTAAAAGGGTTGTTCCTTCGGGTACGCTAAGGGGCATACCGTTTATTTTAATATTTACTGCCATATCCGGCACACTCCTTTCTTACTGTTTGCTTATGGCGCTGAATTTGCAGTTTCCTATACATGCGCCGCATTTAATACATTTATCCGGATCAATATAATACGAAGGAAGCTTGTGGCCTTCGGCGATATAATCGGTTTTTGAAATTGCATTTGCAGGGCAGTTTCTAGCACACATGCCACAGCCGATACATTTATCTTTATTAATTGTAAAGGTTAAAAGATCTTTACATACGCCGGCAGGACACTTTTTATCCTTAACGTGGGCAAGATATTCGTCGTAGAAATATCTGAGTGTTGAAAGCACGGGGTTCGGAGCGGTTTGACCGAGACCGCAAAGCGAATTAGCTTTTATGTATTCGCAAAGGGTTTTAAGCTCGTCAAGATCCTCCATTTTGCCCTGGCCTTTAGTAATTCTCGTAAGGATTTCCAAAAGACGTTTTGTACCGATTCTGCACGGGGTACATTTTCCGCAGGATTCGTCAACCGTAAACTCAAGGAAGAATTTTGCAATGTCAACCATGCAGTTGTCTTCGTCCATAACGATAAGTCCGCCCGAGCCCATCATAGAACCGATTGCAATAAGATTGTCGTAATCAATCGGAACGTCAAAATGCTCAGCAGGAATACATCCGCCCGAAGGACCGCCGGTTTGTGCGGCTTTAAACTTTTTGCCGTTCGGAATACCGCCGCCGATTTCTTCAACGACCGTTCTAAGGGTTGTGCCCATAGGAACCTCAACAAGGCCGGTGTTTTTAATTTTGCCGCCAAGAGCAAAAACCTTGGTTCCTTTGGATTTTTCGGTGCCCATAGCCGAGAACCATTCTGCACCGTTTAAAATTATTTGCGGAATGTTAGCGTATGTTTCAACGTTGTTTAAAATTGTCGGTTTTTGGAACAAGCCTTTAACTGCCGGGAATGGCGGACGAGGTCTCGGTTCGCCGCGCTTGCCTTCGATTGAAGTCATAAGAGCGGTTTCTTCGCCGCAAACAAATGCGCCGGCACCAAGACGAAGGTCAATATCAAAGCTAAAGTCGGTTCCGAAAATGTTTTTGCCTAAAAGACCGTATTCACGGGCCTGACCGATAGCAACCTTTAATCTTTCAACAGCTATAGGATATTCTGCACGAACGTAAATATAGCCTTGAGAAGCGCCGATTGCGTAGCCCGCTATAGCCATAGCCTCTAAAACAACGTGCGGATCGCCTTCAAGAACAGAACGGTCCATAAACGCGCCCGGGTCGCCTTCGTCGGCGTTACAGCAAACGTATTTTTGGTCGGCGTCGTTCTGTTTTGCAAATTTCCATTTTAAGCCCGTCGGGAAGCCCGCGCCGCCGCGTCCGCGAAGACCCGCGTCTAACAGGGTTTGAATAACATCGTCGGGGGTCATTTCGGTAAGCACTTTGCCTAAAGCCGCATAACCGTCGCGTCCAATGTATTCGTCAATGTCTTCAGGGTTAATAACACCGCAGTTCCTTAAAGCTACACGGTGCTGATTTTTGTAGAAAGCCGTGTCGTTTAAGGATTTTACATTGCCCTCGCTTTCAACCGTTTCTTGGTAAACAAGGCGTGTAACAACGCGGCCCTTTAAAAGGTGTTCGCTTACTATTTCCGGAATGTCCTCCGGTTTTACCATGGAATAAAAGGTGCCCTCGGGATAAACGATCATAATAGGGCCTAAAGCACAAAGACCAAAGCAGCCGGTTCTTACAACCTTAACTTCTTTATCGAGTCCCTGAGCCTTAATTTCTTTTTCCAAGGCTTCAAGTATTTTTGCGCTGCCGGAAGAGGTACACCCTGTTCCGCCGCAAACCAGTACGTGTGAACGGTACATTCTTTTTCCCCCTACTTAATTGTGTATTTTTCTACTACAGTGCCGCCCGCCAAATGGCGTTCAACTATTTCCGCGGCTTTTTCGGGGTCAACCTTAACGTAGGTAACCTTTTCTTTGCCGGGAGCATAAACCTCAACAATGGGTTCGTACATACAAAGCCCTATACAACCGGTTTGTGTAACGGTAACATTTTTAAGGCCTTTCTTTTCAACAAGCTCTGATAAAGTGTTAAGTACCGGACGAGCTCCTGCCGCAATACCGCAGGTTGCCATACCGACTACTACACGTGTGTTATTGTCGTCCTCTTTTCTAACGCCGACAGCACCTTGCATTCTGTCGCGAATGGCTTTTAATTCTTCGAGCGATTTCATGGTTTTTCCTCCTGTATGAAGTTAAATTTTGTTGTCTTTATTAGTTTCGACATAATTTTCCGACAAAAAATCCTTAACATATTTGCTTATTTCCGGCTCTGAAAGATCTGCGTCGCCAAGGATTTCACGAAGATCATCGGTTGACAGCGAAAACCCTTCGCCGTTAAGCAAATATTCAAACAAAATGTTGCAGTCCTGATGTTGGGTAATAAGCTGGTGCACGGTTGCCGGAAGGTCGCCCATGGGCATACGGTCGATAGACGAAAGCACATAGGTGGCCGTTACCTTAGTACCGCGGCCCTTCTTACTTTCAATTTTAAAGCTTCCGCCCGAACTTTCCGCAGACTGTTTAAAAAACGGAACGCCAAGCCCTATTCTGCGGGTTGTACGAGAAGTAAAAAACGGATCGCACACGCGCTTTAGTTCTTCTTCACTCATTCCGCAGCCGTCATCTTTAATTACAACTACAAGACTGTCTGCCGGCATGTCGCAAGAAACTTTAATGCAAATATTTTTGGCCTTTGCCTTAACCGAATTTTCCGCAACATCTAAAATATTAAGGGATATCTCGGGAAGCATTAATCTTTGTACTTGGCTAAAATTCCGTCAATGTCGTCAACGGTAAGTCTGCCGTAAACATCATCGTTAATCGTCATTACCGGAGCAAGTCCGCATGCGCCTATGCAGCGGCAGGCCTCAACCGAGAACTTACCGTCAGGCGTGCAGCCGCCGTCGTCAATGCCGAGCTTTTCTAAAAGCTTGTCATGAATACTGCCGGAACCTTTAACATAGCAGGCTGTGCCAAGGCATACCGAAATTTTGTATTTACCTTTAGGATTTAAAGAAAAGAAGGAATAAAAGGTCGCAACGCCGTAAACTTCCGCAAGCGGGACGTTAAGACCGTCCGCAACCATCTGCTGAACTTCAATAGGCAGATATCCGTAAATGTCCTGCGCTCTTTGCAGCACCGGAATAATGGCGCCCTTTCCGCCTTTTTCTTCTTCTATTACCTTTTTTAAAGCGGCCTCCTGCTCTTTTGTGCCGTTAAAAGGTATAGCGCTGATTTTTGCCATAAAAATCCTCCTTAGGGGAAAAAAATAGTGCAAAGCGCCGGCCGGCGCTTTTAAACCTTTTATATTCTAACATATGTTTGTTAAAAAATCTACAAAAAAATAGAAATTTTTATTGTAAAATATTAGTATTTTTTAAAAAGGCGAAAAAATAATACCAAAAGTATAAAAATATACTCTTGGTATTAAAGCTATTCGTCAATGCCTGCGGTGGCATAGGCGTTTAGGGTCATGTCTGCACGAGCGCTTTCATAATATGCGGCAACGCCGATCATTGCGGCATTATCGCCGCAGTATTTTATATCAGGCAAATAAATTTGGTAATCCTCGTTTTTTAGGTTTAAAAAACGCTCTCTTAGCTCGCTGTTTGCGGCAACGCCGCCGGCTATTACGATTTTTTTTAAGCCCGTTTGCTCGCTTGCAAGCAGTGTTTTGGAAATCAATATGTCGCAAACCTTTTTGCGAAGCGTCGCCGCAAGCACCGGAACGTCAATTTCGGTTTTTTGCATTTTGCTTTTGTTTACAAGATTTATAACGGCAGTTTTTAGGCCGGAAAATGAAAAATCGCAGGGGTTTTGGTCAATTTTTGGAGTAGGAAGGGGATAAATGTCAAAATTTGGTAATTTCGCGATTTTATCAAGCTCAACTCCGCCGGGGTAAGGCAGTCCCATTACTCTTGCGGCCTTGTCAAAGCATTCGCCTGCGGCATCGTCCCTTGTTTGACCAATAATGGTTAAATCGTTGTAATCGTTGACCTTTGCTATTACCGTGTTGCCGCCCGACGCTAAAAGGCACAAAAACGGCGGTTTTAAATCTTCGTGAGTTATGTAGTTTGCGGCAATGTGCCCGCGAAGGTGGTTTACCGGAATAAGCGGTTTTTTAAGCGCCGCAGAAAGGCCTTTTGCAAAGTTTACGCCAACAAGAAGCGCGCCTATAAGCCCCGGCCTGTTAGTAACCGCAACCGCATCAATTTGAGTAACGTCGATATGTGCGTTTTCAATCGCAATTTTTGCAAGCGCCGAAATGTTTTCAAGGTGCCGCCTTGAAGCTATTTCCGGAACAACGCCTCCGTAAAGGCGCTGTTCTTCTAAAGAAGAAGCAATTTCGTTTGAAAGAACCTTACGGCCGCACGTTACAGCTACGGCAGTTTCGTCACAGCTGGATTCCACACTTAAAATCAGCATATCATTCTCCAATATAGTAAGTCATAATGTCGGCATTTTCAGTGGGGCTTCGGTAAAAATTTTTACGCACGCCCACGGTAGAAAACCCGAGCTTTTTGTATAAATTTATTGCGCTCGTATTGCTTTGACGCACTTCTAAAGTTATGAACTTTAAATTTTTTGAAGACTCTAAAAGCTTTTTTAAAAGTGAAAAAGCAATTCCTTTTTTTCTGTATTCAGGCAATACAGCAAGGTTTTGAATGTACCCTTCGTCCGCCGCTTTTTTAAATGATAAAAACCCTGCGGCGCAACCGTCTTTAAAATACAGATAATAATCGGTATCAATACTTTGTAAAAAACCGTTTGTGCTTGTTGGCCGTGAAAAGCAGGCCTTTTCAATTTCGTGAAGAGTTTCTGCAATAATTGCGGCGTCTTTGTAAACCTTAATCAAAACAGCCATCCGCCTTTAGTTTTAAAATACGATTCTTTAAATAGTCGCGCGTACGTTTGTAAATTTCAATATCGCCCATAAAGGGGTCGGGGCAGTTTAAATTGATTATTTTTTTGTCGGTCATTCTTTTTAAAATCGCCTCGTGCTCGGCACTCATCACAAGAATAATGTCTGTACGAGCCAAAAGCTCTGCCGAGAGATTTTTCGGCACGTAAGAAGAAATATCCATCCCTTCTTCTTTAATAGCTAAAACGGCGTTTTTTGATACGTTTTTTTCAGTAACGAAAAGCCCGGCGCAGTCAACCTTTGCGCCCGGCACATATTTTTTTACAAGTGCCGCCGCCATGGGACTGCGGCAGGTATTGCCCGAACATACGCAAAGTATATACATAGTATCCCTCCGCAAATTTCGCTAATATTATAACAAAAGAACCGGCAAAAGACAAGCCACTGCTTTTTGCGTTTGAAAAAATTTGTGCAATTTGCAAAAATAGCGGCGGCTTCAAAAACTGAAATTATGATTATATATAAAATTTTAAAAAATTGTTGTATACAAAAAAACGGTGTGATAAAATATTAGGGTAATTTAACTTATAAAGGAGTGTTATTATGGAATTTAAATCAGATTATTTGAAAGGCGTTTACGAGCAGGTTGAAAAACGCAACCCCGGCGAAAAAGAATTTTTGCAGGCGGTAAAAGAGGTTCTCGAATCTTTTGAACCGGTAGTTGAAAGAAGACCGGATTTAGTAGAGGCTGGCGTTATTGACAGGATCGTAGAACCCGAAAGACAGATTATTTTTAGAGTTCCCTGGGTGGACGACAGTGGCAAAGTTAGAGTTAACCGCGGTTTTCGTGTACAATTTAACTCGGCAATCGGCCCTTATAAAGGAGGCATTAGACTTCACCCGTCGGTAAACATCTCCGTTATTAAGTTTTTAGGCTTCGAGCAGATATTTAAAAACAGTCTTACCGGTCTTCCTATGGGCGGCGGCAAGGGCGGCAGCGACTTTGACCCTAAGGGCAAGTCCGACGGTGAAATCATGCGCTTCTGCCAAAGCTTTATGACCGAGCTTTGCAAACATATCGGTCAGTTTACAGACGTTCCCGCAGGCGATATCGGCGTAGGAGCGAGAGAGATCGGCTTTATGTTCGGCCAGTATAAGAGAATTCGCAACGAGTTTTCCGGTGTTTTAACCGGCAAGGGCATTCCTTACGGCGGCTCGCTTGCAAGAACAGAGGCTACAGGATATGGCCTATGCTATTTTACCGAGGAACTTTTAAAGCACTACGGCACAAGCTTTAAAGGAAAAACCGTTGTAATTTCGGGAAGCGGCAACGTTGCAATTTATGCTACCGAGAAAGCTACCGAGCTTGGCGGAAAGGTAATAGCTTTAAGCGACTCTAACGGGTATGTTGTTGATAAAAACGGCATTAAGCTTGATGTTGTAAAGCAAATTAAAGAGGTTGAGCGCGGAAGAATTAAAGAATATGCCGAGCGTGTACAAGGTGCCGAATATTTTGAAGGCAAAGGAATTTGGGGCGTAAAATGCGACATTGCTCTTCCTTGCGCCACACAAAACGAGCTTAACGGCGACGACGCTAAAAAGCTTATTTCAAACGGCGTTATGGCAGTTTGCGAAGGTGCGAATATGCCGTCTACACCGGAAGCTGTCGAAGAGTTTAAAAAGGCGGGCGTTTACTTTGGCCCTGCTAAAGCGGCAAACGCCGGCGGCGTTGCAACAAGCGGCCTTGAAATGAGCCAAAACTCTTTAAGACTTAGCTGGACTTTCGAAGAGGTTGACGCAAGACTTAAAGATATAATGAAGAACATTTTCCACAACGCATATGACGCCAGCAAAGAATATGGCTGCGAGGGCGATTTGGTAGTAGGCGCCAACATTGCAGGTTTCTTAAAGGTAGCCGAAGCCATGAAAGCACAGGGCATTGCCTATTAATAAAATTACAAAAAGCGGAGCTTCGGCTCCGCTTTTTTGTTGAATTAGTACAAATTGCTTGTTGCAATTATAATTTTAATAGAGTATAATCATTTTAGTACAATATATTTAGTAGGTGAGAAAGATGAAAAAATTAATAGCTGTTTTATTATCATTTATGCTAATAGGCACATTCTTGTTTAATAGCCTTCCGGTTTTAGGAGAAAATGCCAATCTCGTTTTAGACGGAGGCTTTGAAGATTACGAAACCGGTCTTTCCGGCCCCAGCAACAAAAACGGCCACAGCGAGGCGCTTATCGGTAAATTAATTTATTACAGCGACTATTCTACTTTAGGCCGTATTTCGTTTAAAAACATATCGGCCGCAGGGTGGACGGGTTCAGACTATGCTACAGGCGTAATCTCCGAAGACAAGTCCCACACGGGCGCAAAATCGCTTTACTACTCGCTTTCATGGCAGGCACTTTATAAAGCGGTAAACGTAAGCCGAAATACAGACTATTCTTTCTCATACTATTATTATCAAAGCTCCCTTGGAATAGGCAAACTTGATAATCGCTCTTTAGAAATAATCGGACTTCAAAAGGCGGCAACAAAGGTTGCCTTAACGCCTACATCCAACAAAGCGAACGCCTTTCCCTTTGCTACAGAGGGCGGCACAAACGGCGGCGCAAATTCCGATGAAACCTATTATAAACAAACCGTAATTAACGCTACCGAAACCACTAAAGCTCTTAAAAACAACGGCAAAACAGAGGAATGGACCTTTGTTTCGATGACCTTTAATTCAGGCGAAAACGACAAGGTTCTTCTGCCTTTTGCGTCGACAAGTTCGATGTATATAGACGACGTATCTTTAAAAGAGGTTTTAAAAGCCTCGTGCGACGTTGTAATAACCGGCAAAGGCGGCTTCTGCGGCACTGCCGTAGCCGAAGCTGACCACATACCCATGGTAGAGGGCGACGAAATAAGATACACCGCCACGGTAAATCCGGATATTGCGGTTTTTGAAGGCTGGTTTTTACCTGACGGCGACGAGCCGCTGTCCCGCGAATTAAATTATACGGCTACGTTCCACGCGGATACATACAAAAAACTGCAGGCAAAATTTACTTCATACTCTAAAAACCTTTTAGAGGACGGCACGTGGGAAAACTATAATGCGGATACTTCTATAAATCCGGCGGGCGGACCCTATTATAACGGCAAAACCGAAGGATGGACAGATAAAATTTCTTATGTTGCTATAACTACAGACGGCTTTACTAAAACTTTTTACGGCAAGGCTACGGTAAGCACTGCTAAGGCCAATCGCGGTGAAAAATCCCTTTATATTAACAGACCTTCCAACCATGGTCTTTACAAAGTAATAAACGTTGAGCCCGAAACCGATTACATCTATTCATATTACTATTATCAGGAAACTCTGGCGGTCGGAAACAATATTTCGGTATACGGACTTGAAAACGACGCTGAGATTTGCGCAATTTACAACAACTTTAATTTAATCGAAACCGAGGGCGGCACCTTCCAGTTTACAGGTGACGCTTACAGCACTTATCCGGCGCAGGCAAAAATCACCACAACCTGCGTTTCCGATAACGTAGGCGCAAACGGCGTAACCGGCAGCTGGACGAGGGCTTCGTTCTCCTTTAATTCCGGTAATTATGAAAGGGTGGCGTTACCGATGCTTGTTTCCGGAGAAGCGTATTTTGACGATTTAACCTTAGTACCGGCGGCAACCGTTGACGTTACCTGCGTTACAACCGGAAAAGACACTAACGGCGGCAGCGCGAGCGTAACTATTGAGGGCAACGTGCTTATTCCCGGCGCCACTTTAAATTACAAAGCTCACAATTATGATAACGCCGAGTTTTTGGGCTGGTTTGAGCGCGGAGCGGAAACCCCGTATTCAACCGAGAAAGAATTCAGCGTTAAGTATTATCCCGAAACATATACCGATCTCGAAGCGAGATTTTACGCTAAAGAAAAGAATCTTGTAGACGACTGTTCTTTTGAAAACGTAGCCGACGGCGAACTGCTTGTTAAGGGTACGGAACTTGACAACGATAAATGGTATGTTGCGCAGTACACATGGCATACTATTTACGGCGCTGTTTCGGCAAATCACGGCGGTAAAACCATTCTTCCCACCGACGGCGACAGAATGTTAAAAATTCAGCACCGCAATTACGGAGGGCTATATTACGAATTTGACGCCGAGCCCGGCGCCGCGTATGCCATAAGCTTTAACTACGCGGTTGTAGATAATACGGGCACTACCGTGCCGGCTGTTTGCTTAGGAGTAAGCGGCCACACGACGGTTGCTACGGCGAACGATTTATATACCAGCGATTTATACACCGTGCCCTCTTGCGAGTGGCAAAAAGCGAGCTTTAGTTTTATTAACAGAAGCGAAACAAAGCTTATGCTTAACATCTTTTATAATTCTAAGGACCCGAGCGGATATATGTATTTGGACGAACTTGTAATAAGAAAGATAGACGGTCAAAAAGTTAATTTTGACATGAGCGATAAAGTGCGCGTAGAAACAAAAACGGGCGATATCAATTCACCCGCCGAAATAGGTACGCAGTACGGCTTTAAGGTTGTAACTTCTGCCGAAAACGTTGACGTTTACGCAAACGGCACAAAGCTTTCTAAAAACGAAGACGGATATTATTACGCCGACATAGAAGGCGAAACCACAATAAAAATCGAGACAGATCTTGACGCCGGCAGTCATAACGCAGGCACCACGGCGGACGGCGTCGACCTTACAAAATACAATAGGGAAGTTTACTTAAAAGACGTTGACGACGGCGACACGGTTTACCACGAGGCTGTGCTTTTCTACACCGGCCGCGAAACGGCAAAGCTTTTATATCCTATAAGCGAAATAGTTTCGGTGCGTTCTTACAGCCTTGATAAAAACTTTGTAGAAGGAATAGATTACGAGGTTACCGAAGACGGCCTGTTAAAAATAATTCCTACAGGCGCTATTCCCGTTTACGATAAAGGCTTAACGCACGAATCCTCCGGCTCCGCTTATGACAATGCATTTTTAATCGAAGGCAACACCACGCTTTCGTTTATATCAGATACCGATTTCCCGAAATACGCTTTGTCGGTAACGTATAAACACAACTCTGTCTTTAGCGACGGCTATAAAGGCTTTAGCCAAAAGAGCATGGCGTCTTCTATAGAAAAAGCTCTTACAAAACTTAAAAACGGCGAAAAACTAAACGTGGTATTTTTGGGCGACTCCATTACCTGCGGCTGGTCGGCAAGCGGCCTTAACAACAACCGGATTTATACCTCCGCCAACACACAAGGCGAATACAATAATTATGTTATAGGCGTAAAACCGTATTCTCCTACTTGGGCGGACATGGTGATATCCGAGCTTGCCGCTCGCTATCCCGACGCTGAAATAAACGTTAAAAACATAGCCCTAAGCGGCACAAGCGCTTCGTGGGGCAACACCAACGTGTTAAAGAGACTTTCTCTTGTAGGTAACGAATGCGACCTTATGTTTATAGGCTTCGGCGTTAACGACGGCTCCGGCAGCGTTACCAAAGAAAGCTATAAATCAAATATTTCAGGCATAATCGAAAAAGTCCGCACAATTAATTCCGAAGCGGAGTTTATAATGGTAGCGCCTTTCCTTCCGAACCCCATTGTTCCGAAATTCAACGTTGCCAGATATCTTTCTTACGAAGAGGCGCTTGATGAAATAGCGGCTGAAGTTTCAGGAACTGTTGTATCGCACACAACAAGTTTGTTTAACGAGATATTAAAATCCAAAGAAGCGGTCGACTATTTGAATACAAACTGCAACCACGGCAACGATTTTACCGTTCGTATGTATGCGCAAACCATACTCGAAGTAATCACAGAAGCCGGATATTTACCGGGCGACATTAACGACGACGGATTTGTTGACGACAAGGATGTTTCTACATTAAGAAAACATCTTGCCGGCTGGAGCGTAAGCTTCAACGAGGATGCGCTTGACTGCAACGGCGACGACAAAATTGACGATAAAGACGCGTCGCATTTGGCAAAATATTTGGCCGGCTGGGCAAATATCGAGCTTAACTAAATAAAGAAAAGCACCTGTGGGAAAACCCCATAGGTGCTTTTTTAATATGGCTTGCCGGATTATTCTACAATGTTTTTTATCCATATTCCGGTTTTAATAAGTATTATACTAATAATTGCCTTTAGCCCGTTATGCAGCTGCATTATTAAAAACACGGTCAAAAAATCAAGATTTGTAAATCGGCACAAAACTACCGAAAGAGGTAAACTTATAAACAGTACAAAGCAGGAATCAAACAACATCGTAATTATGGTTTTGCCGCCGCTTCTAAGTGAAAAATAGCCTGCATGCGCAATGGCATCTATCGGCATTGCAAGGGCGGTTATTTGCATAAGCGCCGTAGAAAGACCCCTTATATCGCTTGTGGTGTTATATAAAAGAGGAATAAAGTTTGCGCAAAACGCGTAAATAACAGCCACAACAATGCTTACCGCAAACGAAAAGGCCATAAGTTTTTTGCAGTAATCGAGCGCCTCGTTCGTCTTTCCGGAACCTAACACCTGGCCTAAAATAATGCCTATAGCCACGCCTATTGACATAAATGCCACCGAGAATACATTCCAAAACGTGCTTGAAATATTTTGCGCTGCAACCACGTTTAATCCTCTTAAAGAGTAGCTTTGGTTAATAAGAGCAATACCTATTGCCCAAAGGGTTTCGTTAAGCATAAGGGGAATCGCTTTTTTGGTTATATTTAAGCAAAGCTTAAAGGGTATTTTAAGGCTTTTTAAAGCGCCCTTTAAAAAGCTGTATTTTTCGGATTTTAATTTTGTAAAGACTATAATAATTAAAAGTTCGGCAAAACGGGATATAACCGTAGCTATCGCGGCGCCTTTTACCCCGAGCTTGGGGAACCCGAAATTTCCGTAAATTAATAGATAGTTAAACAATAAATTAATAAGCACTGCAGATATTCCGGCATTCATCGGCAAAACCGAATCGTCGCACTCTCTTAAAGTGCTCGAGTAGCATTGCACAAACGCAAACGGCACAAGGCCTAAAAGCATAATGTTAAGATACTCTTTTGCAAATAAAAGTGTTTGCTCGGCCGCTCCGGGAGTGCTCTCACCTTTTAAATAAATGCCGATAAGCGCATTTGGCAAGGTTGCAAACAATGCAATAAAAACCGCGGCAAACAATAAAGAAATTACAATTTTGTACCTAAGAGTGTACCGAATGCCTTCATCGTCGCCTTTGCCAAAATACTGCGCGCCGAAAATACCGGCGCCGGATACCGCGCCGAAAATACATAAATTAAAAACAAATAAAAGTTGATTTGTAATGGCAACGCCGGTCATTTCGTTTGTGCCGATGCTTCCCACCATTACGTTATCAAGCATATTTACAAAGTTGGTTATTAAATTTTGAAGCATTATCGGAAGTGTTAGGGCTACAACCCTTTTGTAAAAGGCCCCGGATCCGATAAAAGATTTTAAAATGCCTTCGTTTTTCAATTTATTTTACGCTCTTTCTCTCAATGATTTTATAGTCGATTTGCGGCAAAGGATTGTTGGTACCGCATACGGTGTTTAAAATTTTAACTCCGGCGGCGCGGCCAAGCTCGCGAAGAGGAAGCTTTACAGCGGTAAGCGCAGGACGAAGGTATTGGTTAAACGGCTTGTCGTTAGCAGATATAATGCTAAGTTCTTTTGGCAAAGAAATCCCGTTTTGCTCGGCATACTCGATAATTTTGTAAGCCATGTCGCTTTTGCTTGTAACAGCGCCGCAAATTTCTTTGTTTTTAAAAATATTTGAAACCGTTGTTTCGTCTAAAATTTCAATCGGTTTTAAATTATAGTATTTAAGGCAGGACAAAAACCCTTCAAGACGCGCTTCTTCGCTTTTTGTATTGTAGCTGGACTTTACATAGCAAAGCTTTGTTATTTCCTTTTTTATAAGGTACTCTGCAGCGATGTAGCCGGTTTTAAAGTAATCACAGTATATACCTTCGTTTGATAAATTGTCGCTTTTTAAAAACACCGAGGGAATATTTAGCGGTTTTAATGCTTTTTTTATGTCCTCTTCGTTGTATTCCGGAATATCTCTGTGAGGCGGTAATACGACAACTCCGCACGGCAAAAACCTTTTTAAAAGATGTGACATGGTTTTTTTTGAAGTGCTTTCCGTATCGGATAAAAGAAGGCTGTACCCGTTTGAATTAAGCTCATATAAAAGTCCCGATAAAAACATAGAAGAAGAGGCGTCAGATACGTCCCAGTAAGACACCAGCGCTATGGTTTGTGTGCTTCCGACGCGCAACATTTTAGCGGCAGAAGACGGCACATAATGCAGCTCTTTTGCAGCGTTAAACACCTTAAGTTTGGTAGCTTTTGTAATTGTTTTGCCGGGAGTGTTGTTAAGCACGTATGACACTACAGATATTGATACGCCTGCTTTTTTTGCTACGTCTTTTATGGTTGCGGATTTTCGCAAAGCATTCTTCCTTTCTAATAACGACAAATATTTTTGTATTCTTCGGTTGGTTCGCCGCCTAAAGTATATAAATAAAGCGGCTTAAGTATTTTTACTTCGCTTTTTGCGCCTTTTTTTGCCTCTATAAGCAAAAGCTTTGGCTCGCTTAAATAGTTTTTCGCTACCGCCTTAATTTTTTTAACCGCCAAATTGCAGTTCGAAAAACATTTTATAACGTCACAAAGGCGCTCGGGTCTAATACATATACAAAGCCTTCCTGAAGGCTTTAATAAAAGGCTTGAAACCCTTGCAAGGCTGTTTAAATCAAGCGTTAGCTCATGCCTTGCGGTGGCTCTTGCCGTGTTATTTGAAACAAGGCCGCCGGCGGCTTTCTTATAAGGCGGATTGCAGATTATAAGCGAAAACGAGCTTTTTTGCAGTACGCCTTCAAACTTGTTTATGTCCATATTGTAAAGCTTTACAGGCAGTTTTTGCGCATCAAAGCTTTTTTTCGCAAGCAAAAAGGCTTCTTTTTGTATTTCTGCGGCGCTAACCTTTAAAAAGGGCTTGTCCCTTAAAATAAGCGCCGGAATAATGCCGCAGCCCGTACCGATATCTAAAATATTGTCCGTGGCTTTCGGGCTTGCGAAATCTGCCAACAGCACCGCGTCGGTGCCGAAGGTATGATTTTCATTAACATAAACAAAGTTTTTGCCTATATCAATTTTTTTCATCATATTCTTTTCCAGCGTACGCCGTCCTTAGTGTCCTCAAGCTCGATACCCATGTTTTTAAGGGTATCTCTTATTTCGTCGGCGCGCGCGTAATTTTTTTCTTTTCTCGCTTTTGTGCGCTCGGCAATCAAAGCTTCAATTTCCGCTTCTAAACCGGCGTCGCTGTCGTTGTATAACAAACCAAGTATGCCGCATAGCTCGCAAAGGGTGTTAAGGCAGGCTGAAAGCTCTTCTTTTAAAGCGCCGCTTGCAACCGCGTTGTTTGCGTTTTTAACAAGTGTAAATATTGCGCCAAGCCCGTCTGCCGTGTTAAGATCGTCGTCTAATGCGGCAATAAAATCGGCTTTGGCTTTTTCAATGTATTCGGGTACACTGCCGCCTTCTTTTGCGGTATCAATTGCAAATTTTAAATTCTTTTTGCAGGTATAAAGGCGCTCGATACTTGAAACGGCGCTTTTTATAACGTCAACCGAATAATTAATGGGACTTCTGTAGTGCGACGCCACCATTATATAGCGTATCGGCTCGTACCCGAATTTTTCCGCCACCTCGCGCACGGTAAAAAAGTTGCCTAGGGATTTTGACATTTTTCGGTTGTCAACGTTAATATACCCGTTGTGCATCCACGCTTTTGCAAAGGTACAGCCGTTGGCGCATTCACTTTGCGCAATTTCGTTTTCGTGGTGCGGGAAAATAAGATCCTCGCCGCCGCAATGAATGTCTATGGTTTTACCTAAGTATCTTCCCGCCATAGCCGAGCATTCAATGTGCCAACCGGGTCTGCCGTTTCCGTAGGGTGATGGCCAGAATGGCTCGCCCGGCTTTGCTTTTTTCCATAAAGCAAAATCGGCCGGCGACTCTTTGTTTGTGTTAATTTCAATTCGTGCACCCGATAAAAGGTCTTCCATCGGCTGATGTGAAAGCTTGCCGTAATCTTTAAATTTTTCAGCTCTAAAATATACGTCGCCGTCGCTTTCGTAGGCAAAGCCTTTGTCAATCAGGGTTTTAATTATGTCTAAAATAGCGTCTATGTTTTCGGTGGCCTTCGGGTGAACGTCTGCCGGAATAATGTTAAGACCTTCTGCGTCAGTAAAAAATTCTTTAATGTAGCGCTCGGCCACTTCTTTTACGGTAATTTTTTCTTCGTTTGCTTTTACAATAAGCTTGTCGTCTACGTCGGTAAAGTTTTGAACGTATTTCACCTTGTATCCGCGGTATTTTAAAAACCTGCGCAAAACGTCAAAAACACATAAAGGCCTTGCGTTTCCAATATGAATAAAATTATAAACTGTCGGTCCGCAGGCGTAAATTTTAATTTCTTTGCCGTTTTCAAGTTCGATTTTTTGGCGTGTTAACGTATCGTATATTTTCATTTTTCAATCCTCTTTTTAAGCTCGTCTATTTCATGCTGCAAACGGCAAAGCTCTTGGCTTACGGGGTCTGGTATATGCACCTGATCAAGCGGGACTCTTTCGCCGTTTAATTTTACAATTCTTGCAGGCACTCCTGCGGCTGTGCTGTTTGGCGGCACAGTATCAAGTACAACGGCGCCTGCGGCTATTCGAGAATTATCTCCAACGGTAAACGGGCCTAAAACCTTAGCACCTGCCGAAATCATTACGTTGTTTCCAATAGTAGGGTGGCGCTTTCCAACATCCTTACCGGTACCGCCAAGCGTTACGCCCTGATAAATAAGGCAGTCGTCTCCGATTTCGGTCGTCTCTCCAATAACTACGCCCGTGCCGTGGTCAATTACAAGCCTTTTTCCGATTTTAGCGCCCGGGTGTATTTCAATTCCTGTTTTTCTAACAGCCCTTTGCGAAATAAGCCGCGCTAAAAACAGCCACCCGTGGCGATACCAAAAGTTTGCCCTCCTGTGCATTCTAATAGCCTTTACGCCCGGATATAAAAAGAATATTTCCAGGCTGTTTCTTGCCGCGGGATCGCGTTCTTTTACAGCGGCAATATCTTCTCTTGCAGTTTTAAAAAACATAGGCACTCCTTTATAAAAAATAAAACCCCTAAAAAAAGGAAAGCCTTTTTTTAGGGAGGCGGGCGCACCCGCTGTTCCACTCCTGTTTATCAATCAAATACCGGTAACGGCGGCTTCCCGTACAAAGATACTGTTGTTTCCCCTTGTCTGCTAAAAGGTGCATTCAACGGTTTCGCTTTTAGAAGTATTTCAGCTTAAAACTTCCTCTCTTAAAAAGCGGTGGACCGGCTACTTGTCCTCATCATCGCATTTAAACCTATTGCTTTATTATATTATATTATATCTTTTATTTGTTTGTGTCAATACATTTTTTATTTTGAACAACGTATATAATGCCCGAAATAACGGTTAATACGGCGGCTGCCCAAAGCATTAAATCCACTAAAACATTCATGCCGGTTTCAATCGCTCCGCCTGCAAAAGTTGCAAGGAAGTTTCCGAAATACCGCGCGCTTAAAAACTTGAAGTACTCAAAAAACATGGCGGTAATAATTGCAACCATCTGCATAACCGTTTTAAATTTACCGTAGCGGTTTGCGGCAATAACAGTTCCGGAAGCCGCAGCGGCAAGCCTAATGCTTGAAATAACAAACTCGCGAAACAGCACTAAAAAGGTAATTATTACAATACCCTTGCCGATACCTAAAAATATAAATCCCAAAAATGCGGCGGTGGTTAGCATTTTGTCTGCTATTGGATCTAAAAATTTTCCGAAATCGGTTATAAGGTCGTGCTTTCGCGCATAGTTGCCGTCAATCGCGTCTGTAATAGAAGCGCCGATAAATATAAGCGCCGCCAAAAGCATATGGTGTGGAAACGGCAGTATAAGCACCAGTAAAAAAACCGGGGTAAGTATAATCCTTGATAAAGTAAGCCTGTTTGGAATGTTCATATTTTCACCTTAATTTTTAGTGTTTGTTCCCAATAAATCATATTCAAGAGTATCGTTTATAATTACTTCGGCAATATCGCCGGCGTTAAGCTTGTTTTTAGACGTAAAAAATACCTTGCCGTCAATTTCGGGCGCGTCGGATTCGCTTCTGCCGTAATATGCTTTTATATAACCGTCGTACCCTTCAACTAAAACAGCAATTTTTGTTCCGATTTTTTTGCGGTTTAATTCTTCCATAATGCGCGCCTGCTCGGTCATGATGTTTTCGGCGCGGTCAATTTTTGTTTGCTCGTCTATTTGGCCGTCAAGCGTTGCGGCAAAGGTGCCTTCCTCTTTAGAATATGCAAAACAACCGAGCCTGTCAAACTTTACAGCCTTTACAAACTCGCAAAGCTCGCAAAATTCATCTTCCGTTTCCGTTGGATATCCGGCAATAAGGCTGGTTCTTAATGTAACGCCCGGAATTTCTCTTCTTATTTTTGCAATAACGTCCAAAATTTGTTGTTTGGTTGTGTGCCGGCGCATGCTTTTTAAAATGCGGTCGTTAATGTGCTGAATGGGAATGTCAAAATACTTGCATATTTTAGGCTCTGTTTTTACTGTTTCTATTAACTCGTCGGTGATTTTATCGGGATATGTATATAAAGTTCTTATAAATTCTATACCGTCAATTTTGCAAAGCTCTTTTAAAAGGCAGGCTAGCGTCGGCTTTTCTAAAAGATCCATACCGTAAGCCGTGGTATCCTGCGCTATAACCGTAAGCTCTTTTACGCCGTCTGCCGCTAAAAGCTTTGCTTCTTCTATAATGCTTTTTGGCGTGCGGCTTCTGAATTTTCCGCGAATAGAAGGTATTGCGCAATAACTGCACGCGTTAGAACAGCCTTCGGCTATTTTTAAATATGCCGAATATTTAGGGGTTGTAAGAATACGCTCGCCCTCTAAAGGAAGCAGGCACTTGTCGTTAAAACGGTTTTCGTGTTGGCCTTTTATAGCATTATGGACGATATTTGCAATGTTGGAGTTTTCGCCAAGACCTACAACAACGTCCACTTCGGGAATTTCCTCGGTTATGTCGTTTTTGTACCGTTCTGCTAAGCAGCCCGTTACAATAAGGCTTTTTAATTTGCCGTATTTTTTGTAGCTTGCGGCTTCAAGGATTGCCTCAATAGCCTCGCGTGCGGCACTTTCCAAAAATCCGCAGGTGTTTACGATTATAACGTCTGCGTCATCCTCGCGGGGGGTTATTTTAAACCCTTCGTCTGAAAGCTTTTTAAGCATTATTTCCGCATCGACCTGGTTTTTGGGACAGCCGAGCGAAATCATTCCAACCTTATACATCCTGTTCCTCGCAATACTTATTGAGTGCTTTTTTTATATCGTCAAATCCGTATCCGCGCCGCATTAGTGCAGAAATTACCTTTTGCTTGCCGTTTTCTTCCAAAAGCTTTGCGGCATATTTTTTTCTTATTAATTCGGCGCAGTTTTCATAATCCGAAAAATCTGTCACGGAAAATTCTTCTTCAATTATATCTTTTGAAATTTTTTTCTGTTTTAGCTTTTCGTAAATCTCTTTTTCCGAGCGCCCTTCTAAAAGCATTTTTTTAATTAGTCGTTTTGCATAGTTCGCGTCGCAAATATACCCTTTTTGCTCTACTGCGTTTGCAGCGGCAAGCGCAAAGTCATCGGAAAAATTTTTCTTAAGCTTTTCTATTAGCATTCCTTTAGACATATCGCTTTTCGAAACTAAGTATATAGCGCGGTTGTATGCGCGCTTTTCTTCTGAAACGCTGTAAAGATTTAACAGCTCGCTTTCCGAAATATCGTCGCCTTTAGAAAAACCGCTTGCAGCAAACAAAGAATAAAGTATAGGCGGGCTGACAGTGCCGTTGGACAGCATAATTTCTACCAGCCCTTTTTTGTAAACGGTGTTTATTATTTGCATTATTCGTCGTCGTCTACAGCAACGTCAATACTAATAGCTTTTCTCGGGGGTTTTGGATTTGTTATGGCTTCAACCGCGTCCTCGGCAGGTTTTTCACCCGGTTTTAGTCCATGGTGTTTTGCAAGCTTCTCCTCGGTTTTGTTCGCCTTTTCAACGGCTTCCATTATTTTTTCGCGCACTTCGGCCATTTTTTCGGGATTATCTTCAAAATATTTCTTTGCATTTTCTTTGCCCTGGCCAATGCGTTCTTCGTTGTAGTAATAGAAAGCACCGGTGCGCTCTAACACTTCATATTTTACGCCGAGCTCAACAATTTCGCTTTCTTTTGATATTCCTTTTCCGTACATTATATCGAATTCTGCATCGCGGAAGGGTGGTGCCACCTTGTTTTTAACAACCTTTGCTCTTGTGTGCGAGCCTATCATTTCGCCGCCAGACTTTAAGGTTTCAACCCTTCTTATGTCAATTCTTACGGAAGCATAAAATTTTAATGCGCGGCCGCCGGTGGTTGTTTCGTTCGAACCGTAGAAAACGCCGATTTTTTCACGAAGCTGGTTAATAAAAATGGCAACGCAGTTAGATTTTGAGATTACAGCAGAAAGCTTTCTCATCGCCTGAGACATAAGCCTTGCCTGAAGACCCGGCATGGCGTCGCCCATATCGCCTTCTATTTCGGCTTTAGGGGTTAGTGCCGCAACAGAGTCAACAACAATAATGTCGATAGCGCCCGAGCGGATAAGACTTTCGGCAATTTCCAAAGCCTGTTCGCCGCTGTCAGGCTGGGAAACTAAAAGATTGTCAATATCAACGCCAAGTGCTTTTGCATATACGGGATCAAGCGCGTGCTCAACGTCAATAAATGCCGCAATTCCGCCGATTTTTTGGGCCTCTGCTACTGCGTGCAGTGCCAAAGTGGTTTTACCGGAAGACTCCGGACCGTACATCTCGGTTATTCTGCCGCGAGGAAGCCCGCCAATGCCAAGCGCTAAATCGAGAGCCAGCGACCCTGAAGAAATATGTTCTACTGACATAGCCGCATTATCCCCAAGCTTCATTACGGTGCCGGCGCCAAAACGTTTGTCAAGTAAGTTTATTACCGTTTCAAGTGATTTTAATTTTTCGTTTGCCATTATATTTCTCCTTAAAGTGTATTTTGCCTTATAATTTTATTTTATTTATTTAAAAAATTCAATCGGCCAGAGTACCAAAAATCACCCTGTTAATTCCGCTTAAATCTTTAACCGCTTTAGTTATAAGACCTGCATTTTCAAACAATTTTTGTACATCTGAAGAAGTGTCATACCCAACCTCCACAATAATGTGGCCGCCCGGATTTAAAAACGGTATAAATTCTAAAATACGTCTGTAAAACAAAAGCCCGTCCTCACCGCCATCAAGTGCGCACAGAGGTTCGAATGTTACTTCCTTTTGTAAGAATTTCAGGTCCTTTGTTTTTATGTACGGCGGATTTGATAAAATAACATCCACCTTTTCATTCGGCACAAACTTAAAAATATCCTCTTGTATAATTTTTATATTCGAGCGATTTTTTTCTATATTTAGCTTTAAATACTTAATGGCATCCTCAGAGTTTTCAAGGGCGGTCATAAAACAGCCGCTGTTTTTTTCAATAGCTATTGCAACGCACCCGGAGCCCGAGCATAAATCAATAACACGGCTGTCCTTTTTTACAACCTTTAGTGCAACGTCTACAAGGGTTTCGGTATCGGCTCTCGGTATAAGAACGCCGGGGCCTACGCAAAATGGAAGCGAATAAAACTCCCACTCGCCTAAAATATATTGCAGCGGCTCTCTTAAAAGCCTGCGAGCTAACGCATTTTCAAGATCTTTTCCGCTAAATACCGATAGTTGCTTTGCTTCAAATTGAAAATCTTCTATGCCGTAAAGCTTTAATTTTTTTTCAAGCTCGTTCATTTTTTAATTGTGTCGCTTCCGTCATCCGGAATTACGGCGCAAAGGGCGGTAATTGCTACTTCGCACATATCGTCAGAAGGAGGCTTTGTGGTTATTCGCTGCGTCCAAAGCCCGGGAGCCGCAAGAATTTTAGTAAGCGCATTATCGTGTCGGCCGCAGTAACGAATAAACTCATAACCGAGTCCGCAAATAATCGGTAAAATCAGTATTTTAACCGCAACCCAAAGGGGCAAAATTGTTGTAACAACAGGAAAAACCGTCTGCAATAAAAATGTAAACAAAATGCCAACAATAAGCATTACAATCATAAACGAAGTTCCGCAGCGCGGGTGAAACCTGGTTTGTTTTTGCACATTTTCAACTGTAAGCTCTAAACCGTTTTCGTAGCAGGCTATCGACTTATGCTCCGCGCCATGATACATAAAAACGCGCTTAATATCGGGCGTTTTAGACACAAGCACAATATAAAGCAAGAAAATAATTATTTTTAAAATTCCCTCAAACAGAGCGCGTAAGTAAGATATGGAATTTCCGGCGGCACCGTTAATTAAGTTAAACAATTTTGCAGGTAAATACATAAAAAGAAATACTGCAATTACAACACCTAAAACGGTTGCCACAATCATAAGCGCCGAAATAAGTCGATCGGTCGCTTTTTTGCTTTTTTGCTTTTCTTCGTCGGTTTTTTCCGCCAAAGCGTCGTTTAAAACGGCCTCGTAAATCTCGTTTTGCTCCTGCTCGCTTTTGCCTTCGTGCGCGGCCTTGCGTTTTGCCTTTGCCGCCTTTTTTTCGGCGGCTTTTTTATTTTCCTCTTCTTCTTCAAGGTCTGTAAGCCCCGAAAGATCTGCCGAGCGCATAAGCGCCTTATATCCGGAAATAAGTGCGTCAATAAAATTTACCGCACCGCGAATTAGCGGAACTTTAAATACTTTGGATTTATTTATAAGTCTTTTGTCGGACTGCTCCTCTGTGGTTATCGAACCGTCCGGCGCCCTAACGGCCATAACCGTTTTGTAAGGGCCCTTCATCATAATTCCCTCAATAAGCGCTTGCCCGCCTATGCTTGTGCATTTTTTCATACTATTCTCCTTGTGCTTGCGAAGGCTCTTCGTCTTCCGGAGCTACCGGTACCACGATGGTAACTGTTGTTCCAACGCCTTCACGGCTTTCCAAAAACAAAAGCCCGTTGTGTTGTTTCATTATTTCGTCTGCGACAGCAAGCCCTATGCCGCTGCCGCGAACCGTTTTGTTGGATTTAAAGAATTTTTCTTTTACTCGGTCTAGGTCCTGCGCGGGTATACCTACGCCCGTGTCTATAACCTTAATTGTAATACAACCCTCTTCTAAAAACCCGGAAATTAATATTTGACCGCCCTTGTCGGTGTATTTTACGGCATTATCCAAAACGTTTATAAACACCTGTTTTAGCCTGTCGGGATCACCAAACACCGGCGGAAGATTTTCCTGCAAAGAAACAACAAGCTCAATTTCACGTTGCTTGGCAAGCTCGGTATACATTTCGACAGCCTCGTAAAAGGGCACGGAAATATCGCTTTTTCGCATATTTAACGAAAGCCTTCCGGACTGCATCCTTGAAAAGTCCAGCAATTCTTCAACAAGCCCTGAAAGCCTGTCGGTCTCCTTTAAAATAACGTCGAGCGATTTTTGCAACAGCTCTTTGTCCGGGTTTTCAAGCGACATTTTTGCTGTTTCTCCCCAGCCGCGTATTGCGGTAAGCGGAGTTCTTAACTCGTGAGAAACAGACGAAATAAAGTCGTTTTTCATCTCGTCTGTAAGCGCAAGTTCGTTTGCCATGTGATTAATACCGTCGCAAAGCTCGCCTATTTCATCGTCCGATTTTATGTTTATTCTGGCTTTAAAGTCGCCGAGGGCTATTTTTCTGGTAATAACGCTTACTTCGCGTATGGGGTCTACAATGGATTTTATAAAATAAAAGCTCCAAATAAAAATAATTATAAATAAGACCGTCAAAAATACGATTATTCCAATATTTATTAAAACTATCCTTGACTCGGCAGCTTCGCAAGAAACCACCCATCTTACGGCACCGTTAGATCCGTAGCCGAAATCGCTTAAAATTTCGGTACCTGCCATAACGCGCTCGCCGGCGCTGTTTTTTCCGGACCAGGTAGCGTAGCCGCCTGTGGATTCTTTTGCGGCGTCATAATCGGGCATATCATTGTCGATATATAAAAAGCCGCTTGAAGATATAATCATTTTGCCGCTTGAATCAAAAACCTCAATCTCGATTTTGTCTTTGTTGGCAAAGGCTTCAATATATTCGCGGGCGCGCCCTTCAAACTCGGAAGCTTTACAGGATGCCAGCATGTTGTAACCGGTAAAAAGCTCTTCGGCTTGTGCTTTAATATCGTTTTTAATTATATAAGAGGATATTCCGCAAAGGGTAATGCCAACGATAACAAAGGCCGCCAGCGTAACAGACAGCACATTTATAATTAAACGTCTTGTAATTCCCTTTTTGGCAATTTTAAGCATATAAAAACCTACTTAGCGTTCCATTTATATCCCATGCCCCAAACTGTAAGTAAATACCGGGGATTTCCGGGATCGTCCTCTATTTTTATTCTAAGACGTCTAATATTTACGTCAACAATTTTTTCTTCGCCGAAATATTCGTCACCCCAAACCTTGTTTAAAATTTCGGTTCTCGATAGTGCCACATTCGGGTTTTGAAAGAAGAATTCGATAATTTGAAATTCTACCTGGGTAAGCTCTATTAACTGCCCGCGCTTTGACAGTGTGCGTCGTCTTAAATTTAAGGAGAGCTCGCCAAGGGTAATTTCCTCGCTCGGAGCTTTTGCTTCGCTTTGCATTTCAACCCTTCTGTAAAGCGAATCCACGCGCGCCAAAAGTTCGCTAGGAGAAAAAGGTTTTGTAATATAATCGTCCGCACCAAGCATAAGGCCGTTTACCTTGTCCATCTCCTGGGTTCTTGCGGTAAGCATTATTATGCCTAAATTTTTCGAGCGCTTTCTAAGTTCTTTGCAAAGAGCAAAACCGTCCATGCCGGGCATGGAGATATCAAGAAGCGCAATGTCAAAGTCGGGTTCGTTTGAATAAATATCAAGCGCCTCTTCGCCGCTTCCGGCTTCAATAACCTGGTAGCCTGCGCGGGTAAGATTAATAACTTCAAACTCGCGGATCGGAACTTCGTCTTCGCAAACCAAAATTTTTCTCATGTTATCCTCCAGTATTAGACAATAAGCTTAAAACTGTCTTTAAGCAGTTTTTCGGTTACGTTGTATTTAGTGCCGGCCTCGGCTATTTTTGCGGAGTACACATAAACACTGTCACGCGTAAGCTCAAAAAAGCCGTCTTTGTTTTCGCTTTTATAAGATGCCGAATCCTCAACCTTTATGCGGAATAATTCGTTTAACGGTGCGTCCTGCACCTTGTCCCACAAATAAAAAACTCTAAGTTTTTCCAAGGGCAGTCTTTCAACGCCAATGTTTTCCGCCAAGTTTTCCGGAATTACAATGTAATAATTGTCAAGACTGTTTGTCACCGTGTGTGCTACGGCGTACAACTCTGAACCGTTATAATTTACCCATGTGGTCATATAACTCGAGCCTTCGCTGTTAGCCGTAAGAGTAAGCGCCGATAAAAGCGGCACGTCAATCCTGCCGTCGTTATTTATATCGGTAATTTCAGTGTTACCGTCCCTTTGCAATACGGAGTTCATGCCTAACTTGCTGTCAAAAAACGGAGCGACAAGCCGGCCGTCCTTGTAGTAAATAATTTCGGTTATCATACCTTTTGAGGTGTAAGCGTCAACCAACACCGCCGGCTGATCGTTTCCAAGCTTTGAAAGCACCGGCAGGTTGTAAGAATTTACGTTGCCGTCGATAGCGCACAACGCCTCTTCCTTAATGCCGCCCGAATTCAGCGTGTAAAGCGCTGCGGTAGCCGAATTATCCGAAGGGGTGCGATTAATAACAAAAAGCTCGTTTTTACCGTCAACTGTAAGGTCTGTCACAATAAATTGACTGTAATCCTCTAAAAGCCGCTGGCGCATTGTATCAGCCGATATGCTGTAAACCGAAACCTTTTTGTCCACATCGGAATACACCCTGTAACCTACAAGTATTTCCAAAAAGCCGTCTTTTGAAAGGTCGGCAAATTCAACCTTTTCAATTTCTTCAGCAGAATAAAATAAATCGCTTACGGAAACCCAGGTGTCTTTAATGTGTTTAATTAAATTTATGTGGATAGCGGACTCTTCTGAATCGCTTAAGGTGTAAAAAGCAACACAGTAATCTTCTTTTCCGCTTTGCTCAAGGTCGGCAAAAATAAACGCCGAGCGGTAGCTTCCGCCGATAGGAAATTTAAGCTTAAACTTCCCGGCAACGGATTTTTGCAACGCTTCTTTAATAGGCGCAAAATCACCGGTGGGATTAGGCGGAGAAATAAGAGTGTCCGCATTAAAGGGAGAGCTTTTGCAGCCGCAAAAGGTTAAAGCCAGTACTGCCGCAAGCAAAAAAGCGCAAAACTTCTTTAACATACTAATCCCCCTTTTAAATATTTATATCATTATATCATAAACTGTAATTAAATGTAAAGAGTATAGACAAAATTTCCGGGGTCACAAATCGGGTTTTTCGCGAATAGAATAATGTTGAATAAAATAAAAGGGGCAAAAACATGAATAATAAAGATTATTTTTTGGGTTCTAACACCGAAAACGGCTTTTCAGGCTTGTTTGACAGCTTTTATCCTTTTTGTTCCGGCGGCAGATTTTACATAATAAAGGGTGGTCCCGGAAGCGGCAAAAGCAGTCTTATAAAAAGACTTTTAAAGTGGTCAAACAAAAGCCTCGACGAGTGCGAATACTATCCTTGCACTAGCGACCCCAAAAGCCTTGACGGAATGTACAATAAAACCAAAAACTTCGCAATAATAGACGGTACACCGCCACATACCGTAGAGCCGAAATACCCGGGTGCATTTGAAACAATAGTAGATACTGCGGCCGGTTTTAATACTGATAAATTAAGGCTGCATTTATCCGAAATCGAAAGGCTTAACAATGAAATATCAAGCTGTCATGCTAAAGCGTCGATATATATAAAATCCGCCGCCGCATTAAGGCGAAGCGTTTTTTACACAGCACAAAACTTTGTTGATTATAACGCTGTAAAACGCGTAGCAAACGACTGCTTTTCAAATGAATACAAAATTGGAAAAACCGAAGTTCGCCTGCTTTCGGCTGTATCGGTCGGCAAAACCGAGATATGCCAAAATACCGTCAATAGCGTTACCGAAGCATTTATAATCAACGACGAATATAAAGCCGCGTCGAATGCGCTTTTATGCGAGATTATGGATAATCATCTAAAAGCCGAAAAGACGGTTATGCCCTGTTCGGTACTAAGAAACACAACCGAGCATATCATTTTAGGCGGCACAACCGGTATTTTTACAAGCTGTGCTTTCCACGAAATAAAAAAAGAGGGGGCAGCAATGTTGCCCGATATGTATAAAAAAATTCCTAAAAATATTGTTAAAGAACTCTATACCGATAACAACGAAGCATTAAAACTAATAAATCTTGCAGGCGAATCGGTAAAGCGCGCCAAAGCGCTGCACGACGAGCTTGAAAGCTACTATATAAACGCAATGGATTTTGACGTTTTAGATAAACTGTTTGAAAAAATAATTTCTGAAAATTAAAATATCCCCGAAAGCAACGCTTTCGGGGATGTCTTTATTCCTCTGTAACCGCCTCGAAGTCTTCTTTGCCAACGCCGCAAAGTGGGCATACATAGTCATCGGGTAATTCTTCAAAAGGAATTTCGCCGTCATACTCATAACCGCAGATGGTGCATACGTATTTTGTCATAAAAATCCTCCTTAAAATAATCTGGTTTTAAAGCCTATTTGAAATATAGCAAAAGAAAGCTTATTTGTCAATATATAAGAGCCGAATAAATTCAAGTATTTTTTCGCGGTCGTTTAAAAGCCTTCCGTCTGCTACTGCAAAAAGAGCTTCTTTAAGAGCTTTTCCTTTAAGCTTTGGATTTATATCAAGATCGTTTCCGTTTACCGCTAAGTCTTTAATTTTGTAAATAAAATAATCGGGGAGTATTATTTCTTCGCCACAGGCTTTTTTTATTTTTAAAAACACATTTGCGGAAAATTCATCCTCATAAAAAAGCTGTGAAAGTCTTATTGTTTCGGCGTTTAAATACTTGTGTAAAAACGCGGCCGTTTTTTTCTGCCGGGAAGATAGCGCTAACCGGTTTAAACCGGTGGTAAGCTTTGAAAGGAAAAAATAAAATTTTTCGTCTGCGGTTAAAAGTTTAAAGGCCGCTTTTTCTTTGTCTGAAAATAAAGGCAAATCGCCTGTTGCCGTAAAAAACACATCCGAAAAGTTCGAAAGCACCTCAAAAAAAGCCTCTCCTGCAACCGCTTTTTTAAGCTCTTCGGTAATTCTTTCTTTAGAAATGTTTTTTATAAGAGGCGCACAGCGACGCATTGCCAAGGCGGTTTCGCTTTCAATTTTAAAGCAAAGCGCCGACGCAAATCGTACGGCTCTTAGTATTCTAAGAGCGTCCTCTGAAAATCGCTCGTCAGCGTTGCCGACAGCGCGTATAAGTCGCTTTTTTATATCCTCTTTTCCTAAAAGCGGATCAAATATTTCACCGTTTTTATCCATGTAAATGGCGTTAATGGTAAAATCGCGCCGCAAAACATCGCTGTTAATGTTTGAAGCGCTTGTAACGTCCGGGTGGCGGTGATCGCCGTAACCCGATTCTTCTCTAAAAGTGGTAATTTCAAAGTTTGTTCCTTTAAAAATTACCCCGACCGTTTTATAGCGTTCGCCGGATAAATACTGTTTAAAGCTTGAAAAGATTTCCTTTATTTTATAAGGACTTGCGCTTGTTGCAATATCATAATCGCTTGGAATTTTTCCCATAACGATATCCCGCACGGCTCCACCGACTAAAAAAGCCCGAAATCCGTGCGATTCAATAATCCTTAAAACTTCATAAGCTGTGATTAAACCGCTCATATTCGCCTCCCGCTGATTGTATTATATATTTAATATTTATTAATGTCAAATAGTTGACAAAACCCTTCTGTTGTGCTAAAATATCAACAATTTAAAAAAGAGGCAATTTTATGAGTGGTTTTTGCTCCAAAAAAATAATGTCATCAATGTGCATGCCTTTCATGTGCATGTTTTTTGGCGCAACAAAATAATTGCTTTCCTTTTTATCTGTATCTTAGCGGAAAGCTGTGTGCTTTCCGCTTTTTTTAAGGAGATAGTTTATGAAAGACTGGAAAATTGAAACCAAGTGCGTTCAAGGCGGTTACAGACCCACTAACGGCGAGCCGCGCCAGGTGCCGATAATTCAAAGCACCACCTTTAAGTATGACACAAGCGAAGATATGGGCAAGCTTTTCGACCTTGAAGCGAGCGGATATTTTTATACAAGACTACAAAACCCAACAAACGATTTTGTAGCCGCAAAAATTTGCGAAATGGAAGGCGGCAGTGCGGCAATGCTTTTGTCAAGCGGCCAGGCGGCGTCATTCTTTTCGGTGTTTAATATAGCAAGCGCCGGCGACCACGTTGTGTCATCTTCCACTATCTACGGCGGCACCTACAACCTTTTTGCAGTAACCATGAAAAGAATGGGTATCGATTTTACATTTGTCGAACCGGACTGCTCGGATGAAGAGCTTAACGCCGCGTTTAAACCCAATACAAAAGCGGTTTTCGGTGAAACCATAGCAAACCCGGCGCTTACCGTTTTAGATATTGAAAAATTTGCAAAAGCTGCGCATAACCACGGCGTTCCGCTTATTGTGGACAATACTTTTGCAACCCCTGTAAACTGCAGACCTATTGAATGGGGCGCCGATATTATAACCCACTCAACCACAAAATATATGGACGGCCACGGTGGTGCCGTCGGCGGATGCATAGTTGATTCCGGAAAGTTTGACTGGACAAAATATCCCGATAAATTCCCGGGACTTTGCACTCCTGACGAAAGCTATCACGGCGTTGTATACACCGAACGTTTCGGACTTGAAGGCGCCTTTATTACAAAGGCGACCGCACAGCTTATGCGCGATTTCGGTTCCATTCAAGCCCCGCAAAACGCCTTTTTATTAAACCTGGGGCTTGAAAGCCTGCACGTAAGAATGGCGCGCCATTGCGAGAACGGTCTTGCTGTTGCAAAATTCTTAAAAAATGACGATAGAGTTTCCTTTGTAACATACCCTTCTCTTCCCGGAGACAAGTGTTACACTTTGGCACAAAAATACCTGCCAAACGGCAGCTGCGGCGTTGTAAGTTTTGGTGTAAAAGGCGGCAGAAAAGCGGCCGAAAACTTTATGAGACACCTAAAAATTGCCGCTGTTGAAACCCACGTAGCAGACGCGAGAACCTGCTGCCTGCACCCGGCATCGGCTACACACCGCCAGATGAACGACGACGAGCTTAAAGCCGCCGGAGTATCACCGGATCTTATTCGTCTTTCCTGCGGAATTGAAAACGCGGAAGATTTAATTGCGGATATAGACAGCGCTCTTTCCAAGATTTAAAAAGGATGATTTAAATGCCAATAAAAATCCCCGACAATCTGCCTGCGGTTAAAACCCTTAGAGATGAAAATATATTTGTAATGACCGAAAAGCGGGCGATAATGCAGGACATAAGACCTCTTAAAATTTTATTGCTTAATTTAATGCCGAAAAAAATAGAAACCGAGACTCAGCTGTCGAGGCTTTTAGGCAACTCGCCGCTTCAGGTGGACCTTACTTTAATGCACACTAAAAGCCACGAAAGCAAAAACACCGCGCGTGAGCATCTTATTACATTTTATAAAACGTTTGACCAAGTAAAAGAGCAAACGTTTGACGGCATGATTATAACCGGAGCTCCCGTAGAACAAATGAAATTTGAAGATGTTGAGTATTTTCCGGAGCTTTGCGAAATTATGGAGTGGAGCAAAACTCACGTTCATTCAACACTTCATATTTGCTGGGGCGCGCAAGCGGGGCTTTATTATCATTTCGGCATTAAAAAGCATGAGCTGAAAGCAAAGCTTTTCGGCATTTTCCCGCACAAAGCGGATTACAAAAAATCTATACTTTTTCGTGGGTTCGACGATGTCTTTATGGTGCCGCATTCACGGCACACAACGGTGCTTCGTGAGGATATCGAAAACACTCCGGGTCTTAAAATTTTGGCGTCCGGCGAAAAACCGGGCGTATTTGCGGTGTCCACCAAAAACGGACGTCAGATATTTATTACCGGTCACCCTGAGTACGATGCTAACACCCTTAACGAAGAATATTTAAGGGATAAAAACAAGGGACTCTTAATTGATATTCCCGAAAACTATTTTTTAAACGACGACCCTTCAAAAAAACCGATTGTATCCTGGCGAAGCCACGCCAACTTGCTTTTTTCAAACTGGCTAAACTATTTTGTATACCAAACAACGCCGTACGACGTAACAAAGATAAAATAAAGAGATGGCTTGGGCGCATTCACATAAGGATGATTAGGTTTTGAGCGGTTGTTTTCCGCTTAAGCCACATAAAAACTGCAGGGAATCCGACAGGATGCCCTGCAGTTTTTAAATGCCCTAAACAAAAAACATCTCGCTCAAAACTGCGTGCACCGCAAAAGCAAAGATTTTTGTGTCATACAAGGCATAAATAAGCGGGCATCCTATCGGATTCCCGCTTATTTTAACAAAGTATGGTGCAAAAGACCCGCTTTGCTGCTTATTCTCCTTTTGTGAATGCGCCCTTATGCCATCTCTTTTGTTTTTTCTATAAGCGCTTCGTACGCTTTTTCAATATCGTCAATGCCTTCTACAGTCTTTTCCATGGGGCAAATATCGGTACCGTCACGGTTAATTATTTTATCGACAAGCTTTCCGTACGAATACGGAATTTTAGCGCATTTAAGTATTTTAGCGCCGGGTCTGCTTAACACTTCGGCGTAAACCTTTTTAACGCCGCCCTTAACCATAAGCATTGCGGCTGCTTTGCCTACGATTTTATCTGCAACAAACGCGCCGTTTAATATGCCGCGCTCGTCTTTTAACCATTCTAATATCGGCTTTATGCCTTTTAAATGCGACGTTTCGGTTATATTTTGCTCTTTGTTTATAAGCACAGCCGAGGCGTTTTCTTTTTTAAGTGCGCGTTTTGCCTTTTTAATGGTGGTAATCGGCGCGCGGTTTATAACTTCGACTATTGCCGGAATTAAAATCAGCTGAATAATAATGCCGGCAATTCCGGTTGTAACTGCAGATACAACCGCCGCAACGGGGCTTTGGAAGCCTTTTATTTTTACTCCGAACACATCGAGTGCGCAGAAAACCGAAACAAAGTACACAAGCCTTCCGGAAATCATTGCCAAAACAAGCGATAAAACGCTGTTAAGCCTTAATTTTTTGTAAAAAAGGCCGGAAAAAAATCCATACGCAAAAAGCTCGAATATCATAAAATATAACCTTGGAACCGGCGGCATGCCTGTTAAAAGCGAGCTGATTATAGGGGTGACGGCACCTATTATTCCGCCGTATATAGGGCCTGTAAAAAAGCCTGCCAAAAGAACGGGAATATGCATAGGAAGCAAGGTGTTCCCCATTGCCATTCCAAAGCTTAAGTGCGCTATTTGCGGTAAAAGCACGCCAAGCGCCAAAAATAATCCTGCAAGTGTAATTTTTTTTGTGTTGCCCATCTTTTTCTCCTTTTTAATAAAAAAAGGCATACGCGTTTCCCTTCTGGGAAAGAGTATACCTAAATATATTATAAAAAATTTTTAATGCTTCAGCATTTCGGGCTTCCTGCCGAAAAGATTATACTATAAAAAAGTGCCGCTGTCAAGTAAATACGTCCGCGTAACTTCACGCGGACGTATTTGGCGTCCGGCGAAAAACCGATTGTATCCTGACGAAGCCACGCCAATCTTCTTTTTTCAAACTGGCTCAACTATTTTGTATATCAAACAACGCCCTACGATATAACCGAAATAAAATAAACGGGAAGGTCACCCTTCCCGTTTATTTGTTTAAAAGTTTTTGAGCCCAATATTGAGGCAAAACATACTCTTTATCGTAAATTGTGATAGAATATGCCAAATCGTTATATGACTTTATATCCATTGCAACTGCCACATGAGGTTCTTCTTTAAAAAAACCGTATAGCACAGCACAATAGTAGCAGTTTTCGAACATTCCGTCAGGCCTTCTAACTAAGTCGTATAGACCGGTGTCATCAGGATCTTTTTGCGAACGTATATAGCTTAAAAAGTCGGCCGTTTCAGCCTTTCCGCTGATTACTTCGCGGATATTATCAGAACTTTGATTATAGATTGATCCGGTCATCAAAATACCCATGCTCACACAATTGTCTACAGAAAAATCGAATGCGGGCAAATCGGTTTTGCGATAAATACTAAAAAACTCACTGTTTTCGTACATGATCAATATGTTTTCGGTAGGATCATTTTTAATTGAAAAAAATCCGTTTTGAAAGATTTCATCTAAATGTTGAAAGGTCTTTTCTTCGCCTTTTATGTTTCCTTTAAACTCTAATTTGCCAAGGTAGTCAAGCTCTCCCTCATGAGCTAAAAATGTGTATTCAACATTTAAGGGGCTTATGAAGTTGCCGTTATCTGTTTTTGTAAATTCAACTTTTGTTTTTTCACAAGAACAAAGTGATAAAATAAAAAATAAAGAACAAACTAAACAAACCCACTTTTTAAAAAAACGGGTGTTTCTCACTATTAACCACCTCTCGTTAGTTTATCAGCAATATGCCGGCCGATACTTTATAAGAATTGCCGTTTTTATAAATGCAAAATTAACTATATTTAGTTTAACACGGTGCATAAAACTATTCAAGCGCTATGTTTGAACTAAGCTTTAAAGCACCAAAATTAAAAGCTGCCGATTTTTTATCGGCAGCTTTTTTGGCGCCCACGGGGGGATTCGAACCTCTGACCTGCCGCTTAGGAGGCGGCCGCTCTATCCAACTGAGCTACGTGGGCAAATTTTTATAAAGCGGTTAAATTTTTACGCATTTCTTATGCCATATTATTGTACAAAAGTATCGAAAGTTTGTCAATAAAAACATTGCTTTTATAGTATATTTATGTTATAATAGCTACCTAAAAGATAATTACTAAGAAAGGCTTTTTGGTGTTAGAATGAAAAAGGTTTTAAGTTTTATCATATTTCTTTCACTGCTGTTTGGAATGTTCTATTCCGTACCGGTTTCGGCGGCAGCGCCCATAAATGAGCCGGTAAATTATTTTAGTGAAGGCGATTTTGAAGTCTTTTCTCCCGGTATTCATATGGCTCACTCGGTTGTTGACGGGCTGTGGGTTCGTGACGGCTGGCACTCGGGTGTTGGCGGCGAATGGACAAAAGGTTATATTTCCGATGAAAAAGCGCACAGCGGAAGTAAAAGCATTAAAATAAACGGCAGAAACAACTACATATTAAGGGACCTTGATGTTGAGGCCAACACCGATTATGTCTTTTATTTCTATTATAATTTTGAAGCTTATGAATGCACATATGAGGGAGCCTCCTATCAAATGGCTCAGCGGTTATACAGTGTTGTTGCAGCAGAAGAAAATGCAGTATACGGCAGTACCGGCGGCGGATGGTCAATTACACCGATTAAAACTCAGTATTATGACGGCAGCAAAAGAAGCGGCGCCATAGCTACAGTTAACAATAAATGGACCAAAGTAACCTTCGAATTCAATTCCGGTAACAGAACAAAAATTCAGCTTGGAATGTTGTATGTAGATTACTGCAGCAATGATGATATTCCGGAAGCCAGTCGCGAACACCGCAAAGTATATTACGACGATTTTCAGCTTTATAAAAAAGCCGACGTAACAAACGGACTGACCGACGGGTCGGCAGTTCCGGGAATAATATATAAGGGAGCATCGTTAAGGGTTGTCGGAAGCCCGGCATTGCGTTTTAAAACCGCTGTTAATGTTGATGCTATAAAAGAGGATTACGGTAGCAGCTACAATGTTGTAGAGCTCGGCGCTTCGGTTATAAGAACCGATTATTTGTCCGGCAAACAACTTTTACCGGATACAAGCTACAGCTATCTTGGCGCAACAAAACAACCCGTTACCGCCACGTTATGGACTTTGAACGAGGGCGCTTTTGTAAGCGGAAAAGATTATGAAGCCGTGCTTGTAAACATAGCATCCAAAAACTACGGCAACTATTACAGTTACCGCCCGTATGTAAAAATATATAATGGGTCTAATTACATTACGCTGTACGGAACGACCGAAAAGGCTTCGATAAGCGATGTTGCAATGCTTGCCGTAAACTCCAAAAACGCTACTACGCAGGAGTTTAGCGAGAATGTTTTTACAAGAGAGCTTGTAAACGAACGTTACATCTCAAAGCTTACTCCAAACGAAATGGTTGTTGACAATGCTTCCGAGTATTATAGTACAGACGCCATTAATATGAGTTGGACGGTTTATCATTTAACCGCGCTTATGCATAATACCACCGGCAGAAACTATACCAGAAAACAAGCCTATGACGAGTTTGACAGACTTAAAGACGCCGGCATTAAAAACGTTAGAACCATGTTTCGCTCTATTTGGGCTACAGGCGAAGACAATGCAACGCTAAGAGCCAATTATAAGATGTTTGAAAACTACAATTACGAATTTTCCGGTTGGGATTTTGAAACCGATGAAATGCAGGCCTTTTTAGAGGCGGCGCTCGCCATTCAAGAACGCGGCATTACAGCGGGACTTCAGTGTGGCTGGTATTTGCCATGGTTCTATAAAGAAGCCCCTAACGAGTGGTATCAGGAATGCCCGTATCTACACGGAAACGGCGACGATTACTACGGTGAAAGCGAAGGCTATGACTTTACCGGCATGACTGACGAGGAAATAAGATTGACTAAAGCCGGACTTAGACTTGGCGAGTTTTACAGCCAGGCATTAGCATACTTTAGAAGTCGCGGCTGTACAAATTTAAAATATATGTTCGTATTTACCGAGCCAACTAACAATACAACCTTAGGCTTTGGCGGATATTGGGATGCATACATAAGAATAATCGAAGCAATGCATGACAAAATGGTTGAAAAAGGCGAGCGTTCTACAGTTAAGTTTATAGGCCCTAACCAAGCTTGCATTTATCCCACACAAGAAGATTTAACCATGTTAAAATATGTGCTTGTAAATATCCGCGATCAATCGATAATCGATATTTATTCCACCCATATAACGCCGATGGGCTTAATTGACAATACAGGCCTTCATGACAGCGATTTTTGTTGGACATACTGCGATTTGTGGTTTGAATCGCTTCAAAGAATAATGAGCGACTATTGTTATACCGGCGCTCCGCTTATTTCAGACGAATGGGGAGTATCTTCAAGAAATTACGAACTGGAAGATCAATGCTGGATAGCAACAAGCTCTGCTGTAGGCTTAATAGCCAGCCAAAAGCATAAATACAAAGGCATTTCATACTGGCAAATATTTGACCAGTTGTGGTGGCAGAGCACAAGTAATTCGGTAGAATTTACCGACGGTGTTCACAGGACCGGCACAACAAACGCTATAGTTGAAAGCTATTCGCCTTACGGCTCCTACTACGGTATTTCGCTTATGACTAAATACCTACGCGGGTGCACAAACGTTATTAACAGCAACTTTAGATATAACGACGAGCTATACTACACCGCTAATGAATCGGATGATGGAATTATGACAATTGTAGTAACCAATACCGGCAAATCATCAAATTACATTAAGCTTTCCTTTACAGAAGATATAAATAAAACGCTAAATCGTCACCTTTTCGATCCGGCGTCTACACACCCGACAGATGATGCGCAGTTAGCATTGACAGACAGAAGCTTTAATGTGACTGATGAACTGGTAGATGTAATTCCTTCCGGCGGTATTGCCGTATACACCACAAGAATCGACTAATTATATAACCACCTACAGACTCTTTTTAGGGTCTTTAGGTGGCTTTTATATTTATTTAATTTGACTTTTCGGGAGGAGTCAAAATGGGAAAAATAAGTATGCAAGAAGAAAAGATTTCACTAAAAGGAGTAACATTAGAGGATGTTTTGTATCCGACATATGATCATTCCGGCAATCTTGTAAAAGACGGCACGGCAGAAATGCTTCCGACGGGCAAACACATTTATTATTTGTATAATAAATGGTACCCTGAAGATTGGGACAGTGACGAAGCATTTAAGGTTTATGCTAAGGTTCAAAAAGAGCATTTTCATTCGGCAGACTGTAGTTTTTTATGCGATTTTAGAAATCAGTTGCTGAGAAAAACCGCAGAAGTAAAGCCTAACACCGAATATGTTTACTCTTTTTATTACTATATAAAAAGCGACGATACGGGTAAAAACAACCCGAAGCTTGACTTTGTTTGCGCAGCACCGAACAGTTCGCGCTTTACTGCTTCCAATGGCGAATTTTGGATGAAAAAACCATTTAAATTTGATTATTTTGACGGCTATGGCAATTTAGACGCCCCAACCGTTTACGATAAATGGCAAAGGGTAGATTTTTGCTTTAATTCCGAAAACAACGAAAAGGTTAAAATTGCAATAAAATATTCTTCCGGAAACGACCAAACTGCACCCATATACCTCGACGATATCGGCCTTTACGAAAAAGAATTGATAAATTGCGGTAAAGTAAATCTGGAACCGGCACTTGGAATATCCGCACAAAAGCTGTCACTAATTAACGAGGACGGTCTTGGTATTAGGTTTAAATTTAATGTTGATTTCGAAAAGCTTTTAAGCGAAAACAAGGGCGCAAAAGTTTTAAAAATAGGTGCAGTTGCCGCAAAAAGGGACGATTTATGCGGCGATCCTCTAACTTTAAACAACGCTTTTTTTGATGTTGTTTTATATAAAGAAGACGAAGCTGCAAAAAAGACATACACAGTCGATTTGCAGGATATTTCAAAAGAGAACATAAGCCGCGAATATCTTGTAAGACCGTATGTTGTGCTTTCAAACGGCAAAACCCTTTATGCCTCGGCTTATTCGGGCAGTTTAAAAGAATTGCTGATGATTGCAATAAACGATAAAAACCCGGACGAAAGCTTTGTTTTAAGCGAGCAACAAGAAGACGAAATATTAAAGCTTTTAAAAAACATAAAAACCGAAAATCTTCCCGTTTATAATGATATGCCGTACTACGGTCAAACAATGGGCGCACTAAATGCCGCCGTGTATCACTTAACAGCCTACATGAAGGACGACGCCGGCAGAAATTATACGCAAAGTATGATCGACGAAGAGGTAAGGCGCATTAAGGATTTAGGTCTTACTGCTGTTCGTGCAATGTTTCGCTCTACGTGGTCGGTTCCTGAAGACGAAGAGTTTTCCGGCTGGAATTTTGACAGCGAAAACATGAACGCCTTTTATAAAGGGGCGCTTGATATGCAGAGTATAGGTGTTGACGTAATTATTACCTGTGGCTGGATAATCGATTATTATGCGTACGATGAGTTGCCCTTTTTGTGGTACCGCGATCACCCCTATCTTCGCGGTGAGGGCGAGGACTTTTACGGCGAAAGCAAAAACGCAGATTTTACCGGTCTTAACAAGCACCAGGTTCGCATAAAAAAAGCTTCGCTTCGCTACGGCGAATGGGTTTGCAGAGCCTTAAAAGAATTTAAAAAGCGCGGAATAAATAACATTAAATATCTTTTGTGCTTTACCGAGCCCAACATATTTAGTATCGAACGCGGCTGGGCGCCTGATTACGTGCAGATGATTATAGGCTTAAACGAAAAGCTTAAAGAGCACGGTCTTCGCGATACGGTAAAAATTATGGGGCCAAACCAAAACCCGATAACGCTTGACAATAAAAATCAACTTTTATTAGATTATTGCCTTAAAAATTTGCCGGATAAAGATATGATTGACATTTACACCGATCACACCGGCCCGGGACTGACAGGTCTTAGCGAAGAGGATAATCAAATTCCCGGAACATCCTTTAACTATTACGATATGGCATTTAAAAAGTTAAATAATATTTTAGAATATAACGGTGTTAACAAAACCATATATTCCGACGAATTTATCGGCGGCAGACTGGATTTCCCCGCCAAATGGCGCAAGCATTTAGGCCCGCAAATGGTAGCGGGGGCAATCGCGGGGCTAAAGAATAAAATAATGGGCATTTGTTACTGGGAGGCGTTCGATCAGCTTTGGCCGTCGTGCCACTCTAATAACGAGGAATTCGCCGACGGATATCACCTTGTTGGCAGCGCTCCAAGTCTTCTTAAAAGCTATGTTCCGCACATTGAATACTACGCACACGGAATATTTACAAAATTTACCAAAAATTTACATAATATAACAAAAACCGATTTTAAAGTAGGGGAAGATCTGTTTTATGCGGTCTTGTCGGACGATAACGGCAATATGACTGCGGCAGTTGTTAACGAGGGCAATAAACCGAAAGCCATTAATGTTAAATTTAATAAAGAAGTAAACGCCGAAATTTTCCGCCATATGTTTGATCCGCGCACAACCGTGCCGACAGAAGAGGCGAAGCTCGCCGGTATCGACAAAACCTTTAAGGTAAAAGACGCATTATTCGATATTGTTCCACCGTGTTCCGTTACGGTTTATACAACAATAGTAAATAAATAAGGAGAGAGAAATTATGAAAATTTTGGATATGAAAGAAAGTCCGTTTTATCTTGATATAAAAAGCAGGACAACTACCATTCCGCACGACTATAAACCCTATAATTTAATTAAAAACAGCAGTTTTGAAAATTTAGTCAACGATTACAGATATATATATTATATGTGTAACGACTGGTATAACGACGGTTGGTGCTGCGGCGACGGTTTTAAAGCAAGAGCCAAGGTTTCAAATAAGCTTTCGCATAGCGGCAAACACAGTCTTGAATGCGAATTTAGGAATTTAGCTTTGCAAAAAGTTACCGAAGTAAAACCCGAAACCGACTATGTATTTTCGTTTTACTACTATATAAAAAGCGATGAAAACCCCGCAAAATGTGCAAAGCTTGATTATGTGGGCGTAGCCAACCCCGAAGCCGAAGTAACTGCCTGCAACGGCGAATGGTGGAAGGGCGGAATGTTCACAACCGTTTATTTTGACGGTTACGAGCAAAACGGCATTAAAACCGTTTACGACAAATGGCAAAGAGTAGATTTAAAGTTTAATTCCAAAAAACACAAAAAAATTAAGCTTGCCATAAAATATTCGGCAAGCCATTTCGAGACGCCGCCTATTTACTTAGACGATATTTGTCTTATAGAAGAAAGCATTTTAAATTCGGAAAACTCATTGCTTGAAGTACCGTCCGGAATAACACTAGAAAAGGTAAGCTTAAATGTTTTTAGCTGTACAGGCTTCGAGGCGGATTACACGCTTGACAGAGCAAAGCTTTTAAGCGAGTTTGACGGCTATGCATTAAAAGAATATGGCGTTTTAGCTGAATATGCCGAAAAATTAAACGGCATGCCGCTTGTAAATTCCGAGCATAAAGTCGTTCTTGAAATTAAAGACGGTCTTCAAGAGGTTTTGTTCTATAATATTTCCAAGGAAAATTACAAAAAGGATATTATAATAAGGCCTTATGTTGTATTACAAGGCGAAGAAGAAAAGCTTTTGCTTGGCGACGAAGCTTTAATTAGGCCTATTGAGCTGTTGCTTCCTGCAACATACAATAAAATATTTGACGAAATAAATGTTGAAGATAAGGAAATTATCGACGAAGTTTATAAGCTTTCAGGTGATACAAATCACGTAAAGCTTCCCGTTTATAATGATAGAGAGTATTATCACAATACAATCGGTGCTATGAATTCCACGGTTTATCATATGACGAGTTATTTTGACGACGACATGGACAGAAAATACACTCCCGCTATGATAAAAGAAGAAAACCGCAGAATAAAAGATACCGGCATAAAAATTGTGCGTACGATGTTTCGTTCTACCTGGTCGGTTCCTGAAGACGAGGAGTTTTCCGGCTGGAATTTCGAATCGCCTCAAATGCTTGCATTTTATAAAAACTGCCTTGATATGCAAGAAATCGGCGTTGACGTAATGATAACCGCCGGTTGGCTTCTTGATTTTTACGCGCAGATTGAAAAAGAGCATATCTGGTACCGCGACCATCCGTATCTGTACGGCGAGGGCGAGGATTTTTACAACGAAAACGACGGTTACGATTATTCAGGCGACGACGAATACCATAAAAGGATAAAAATAGCTTCTCATCGCTATGGCGAATGGGTTTGCCAGGCTTTAAAGGCTTTTAAAGAGCATGGCGTTAACAATGTAAAGTATGTTTTGTGCTTTACAGAGCCCTATGCTTTTATGCGCACCAAAGAGGGCGACTGGATGTGGGCAGACGTTCAGATGATTGTAGGCTTAAACGAAATGTTAAATAAATACGGACTTCGCGATACGGTTAAAATTGTAGGCCCCAATCAAAGCCCCTGCAATATTAAAAATAAAGAAGACCTTTTGCTTTATTATGTTCCAAAACACCTGCCGGACACTAAAATGATAGATATTTATTCCGACCACTCGGGCAGAGGACTCGACCCTTATATGGATATGTATTCTCTCGTTACCGATAAAGTCGAGTACGAATATTATTATAATTTCTTTAAAACCATGACCGGGCATCTTCGCGATGCGGGCGTTAAAAGCGATGTTTTTTCAGATGAATTTTTAGGCGGCAGCTATCGCTATCCTGCTTATTTGCGCAAATATCTTGCATGCCATATGTTGTCAGGATGCGTTGGTACAATGCAGGCAAAAAGTATGGGTATTTGCTACTGGCAGTATGCCGATCAGCTTTGGCCAAACGGTCACGGAAACACCGTAGAAATGCGCAACGGTTTCCACTCGGTAGGTTCTATGCCGAGTCTTCTTAACAGCTTTACTCCGCATACCGAGTATTACGGACTTGGAATTTTTACAAAATACACCAAGGATATGCCGCACATTTTAGACTGCAATTTTAGAACCGACGAACAGCTTTATTACTTAGCACTGTGCGATGATGACGGTAATATGACTGTTGCGGTAATTAACACTTCGTTAAGGCCGCTTGCATTCGACGTAGAATTTAAAAAAGACATAAATCTCACATTTGACCGTTACTGCTATGATCCGGAAAACACCCGCCCGGACGACAGGGCGCGACTTCCGAAAGCCGACAAGGTTATAAAATGCAAGAATAAGCTTTCCGATGTAATAGCGCCGCTTGGCGTCACGGTTTACACAACCAAAAAAATAGATTAAAAAAAGAGAGCCTTAAGGCTCTCTTTTAATTTATTTTATCAAATACTTCAAGCACTTCTTTTGGGCTTGCGGCTCCCGTGGTTCCTATTTGTAAAACCACTATGTTTGCCACGAGATTTGCAAGCTCAGCCGCTTCTTTGGCTGTAGCTTTCGCACAAAGCGCCGCCGTCATAGAGGCGGAAACCGAATCTCCCGCGCCAACAACGTCAATTTCGCAGTTTGTTGGAACTGCCGGGGAAAGATCGAATTCTTTACCGTCAAAAGTAAGAATGCCGCTTGCTCCGCATGAGACTATAACCGGGCGCCCGGTTTTATTAAACACATTTTGCATGCATTCTTTAATAAGATTAAAGTCGGGCTTTGTAGGCGGCTTTTTATTGAATGCCGAAACTATTTCCAAATCGTTGCATTTTACAATTACGTCGTTGTAATTTCTCGGCGCTACGCGGGAATCGCACAACACATAAAGATTTTTATCTTTCGCCGCTTCTTCTAAAGCCTTTTTTACCGTTTTATTTATAACGCCCATGTTCGGCTGGTCGAACTGGTCGGTAATTATAATACCGTTTGAAATTTTAGCAGCATTTATAAAGTTTGCGGCAACCTTTATACTATCAGCTTCGGCGGCACCCTCGCGACTTCTAATATCTAGACGTGACAGTTCCTTGCCGTCCTTCATGGGTTTTGTGTAAACGGGCGTCATATAGGTTTTACTTTTTACAAGACCGTCTGTGTTGCAGCGGCCTTTTTTTAATGCGCGTTCAAGCTCTAAACCGTCGCCGTCGTCGCCTATAAGGCTTACACAGTTTATAGTGCCGACTCCGAGTTTGCTTAAATTCATGCAAACGTTTGCGGCGCCGCCGCAGGAAAGCCTGCGCGATGTAATTTGATGCGCGGGAAGCTTGGTCTCTCGTGAAATTTCTTCAAGAGCTGAATCGATATAAAGGTATTTGTCCAGGCAATAATCTCCTACAACGGTGATTGTAAGTTCGGGAAATTTGTTTAAAATTTCAACAAGTCTTTCTCTTTTCATATTATCACCTATAGTGCGTTGCCAAAAGCGGCGATTATTTTTTCCGGTTCGGAAAAATCTGCTATGCACATGCCTGCACCGGCACGAAGCAACTTTTGACGTTTGTGCTCGTCTAAATTTCCGGGGTGCTTTTCGTCGGTTGCAACGGCAACACCGTAACCGCCGGCATTGTTTGCAAGTTCAATTTCCACATATCCGTCGCCAAAAGCCACAAGCTCGTTCCCGTTAAAATTATCGCTTTCTAAAAGCTCTTTTATTACAAGCTCTTTCGAGCAGTCAACGGCGGCGTCTTTAGCGCCGTAAATACCGCCGTCAAAAAACTCGGTAAAGCCTAAAAGCTCAACCTCTTCTTTAACCTGTGGCTCGTCAGTACCGCTTGCAACAAACATTTTTACTCCACGATTTTTTAAAAGGGTTAAAAACTCTCTTGCGCCGGTTACGCATAAATCATCTTTATTAATTGTGCCTGCGCGAAGGCCCTCTCTGCGGTCGTGAATTTTTTCCATAAGGCGGCGTAAATATTCGTCCTTGTAATATTTTGGAGTTTCCGGTTTTCCGCCGCGGCGCGCCACTTCATCACATAGAGCCATACACTGGAAAATGGTTTGCTTTCCTGTTAGTCTGTCTACAAACTCGGTAACAATTTTTTCGGTTTTTGCTTTGTCCTCTTTTATGGGAGTGTCCTCTAAAATCTCGCAAAAATACGGAATCATTACCTGCTGCCAGCCTTCACGAATAAGGCTTATTGTTCCGTCAAAATCGAAAAGTGCGTTTGTAAAATGAAAATTTTTACTTGGATCTTTAATAATTTCTATTTTTTGCATAATATCGCCTCTAAGTTACTGTTATTATTTCAGGACCTTGCTCGGCTATTGTGTTTAAACATTCCTCATCTGCTTCGCCGCCTGTTATTACACATGAAAGTTTGCTTGCGTTTACACAGTGTATAAATCCGTTTACGCCGATGCGGTCGCTTTTAATTATACATACCGTTTTTAGTGAATTTTCAATAATTGCTTTTTGAAATGCCGCGGTCTCCGGCGTTCCGTTTGAAAGCCCGAATTCTGCTGAAAGCCCGCTTCCTGTAGTAAAATACAGGTCGTACCGCAAATTTTTTACAAAGCTTATTGCAATGTCGTCAACGGCGGCCCCCGTTTTTCGCATTTTTCCGCCGACTATATATGTAGTTATATACTCATATTCCCTTAAAATGTCTGCCAGTATAATTGAATTTGTAACCACCGTTATTTTAATAGTAGAGGGTAGGTACTGCGCCATTAAAAAGCCGAGCGTTGCGCTGGTTAAAAACACCGTATCGCCATCGCGTATCATTTTAACTGCACGCCTTGCTATTGCCTGGTCTTCTTTGGTGCCTTCACCAATATCGCGAACAGTGCTGTACGTAGGCTTTATGCCCACCTTCGGAATGGGGATAGCTCCGCCGTGCGTGCGCTTTAAAAGCCCCTTGCTTTCTAAAATTCTAAGATCTCTTCGCGCAGAGTCTGAAGATACTGAAAAACGCTCTTGAATATCGCTTAAAACTATGCGCCCGTTTTTATTCAGCATGTTTAAAATTTCCGCATGTCGCTCTTCAATAAACACCATATCACCTCTTTTGCTAACATAATAGCACAAACATTAACATTTGTCAACATTCATTAACAAATATGAAGGTGCTTCCATTAAATATTACAACTTGTAATATTTTTGAATATTTTTAAAAATTTTTCCGTATAATAAACTTACAGGAAAATATAGGTTTAGAATGAAATTTATTGAAATTTATCCTTATTTTTCTCGATTTTTAATAAAAAATGCTTAAAAAGCATTAAAAAACACCCAAAAATGTCGATATAATTGACAAACATTAGTTAACTTGCACAACCGAATTGTTAAAAAATAACAATTTTTACCCCAATTAATAATTATTACAAGTTTGTAACTAATGAAAATGCCGATATTTTTCACAAAATTTCGTTACTTTGCACATTTAAAAGTCAAAAAATATACTTGTGAAGGAATATTTTGCCATTTATAATGGTAAATGTCCGGAAAAGGAGAACTATATGGTATTTAAAAACATTAAAAGAAAGGCAAAAAGGGTTCCAAGCGGACCTGTGCATTTCATAACATTTGTGTGCATGGTATTGTGCGCCGCCGTTTTAAGCACGTCGTCGTTAGCGGGGGCAGTAGGCGTAAACTTTTATCAGGTACACGATGGTGAAAAAACCGTAGATCTATATGCGCTTACCGATAAACCTCGCGATATTCTTGCTATGGCAAGCGTAACATTAGGAAAAGACGATAAGATTTTAAAAGACGGTAATCAAATTACAGTTGAGCGCGCCTTCCCGGTTACACTTATTAAAGGCGACAATATGGATGTTGTTTTTACAACCACTACAACAGTAGAAGAGCTTCTTATTAAAGCGGGGATAGAAATTAACGAAACTCTTTCCTGCGATAAAGATTTAAAGGCTGTTCTTAATACCGCCACAGAAATCGGCATTACAGTTACTGAGGTTAAGCAAGAGGTAAAAACCGAGGCCATTCCTTTTACTTATAAGGAAGTAAAAACAAAAACTCTGCCGTATGGCACAATTAAAATTAAAACTGCCGGAAGTGAAGGCAGCAAAACCATCACGTATTCTGTCACCTATGTTAACGGTGTAGAAACAAAACGTGAAGTTATATCGTCGGTTGTAACAAAAGCGGCAGAAAACGGCGTTAAATATGTAGGCACCAAAAAAACCGCAAAAGCAACTGCTGCTAAAACTACCGCCAAGTCAACAACCGCAAAAGCGGCAACCAAAGCGGTGACTGCCGGCAAAGCCGCAAAAACTTCAAACGACGTAAACTGTATTTCGGTTTTAAAGCCGAGCACACCGATAGTGCTTGACGCAAACGGCGTGCCCGTAAATGCAAAAAGCAGTAAAATTGTTCAAGCTACTGCCTACCACGAGGAACACGGTGCTACCGCAACAGGAGTTCGTGCAAAACCGGGTATAGTTGCTGTAAACCCAAAGATTATACCTTACGGTACAAAAATGTATATAGTATCTACCGACGGTAAATTTGTTTACGGATATTGTGTTGCTGCCGATACCGGCGGATTTATTAAAAGCAGACCTACCAACGTAGACCTTAACATGGCAACAGAAGCCGCCTGCAACGCTTTTGGCAGACGCAATGTAATTATTTATTTCTTATAAAAAACGGCTCTCAACTTTAAGTTGAGAGTCTTTTATTTTTTTATCTTTAAAAATATTTCAAGTTGATTTTTAAAACTTTTGGTATTATAATTTTTTTGTAAAAAATTAAAGGAGCCGCATATGGAATTTACAATGGTAGAAACCGGATGGATATCTTTGTTGCCGCCAATAATTGCAATAGCTTTGGCGCTTATTACAAAAGAGGTATATTCGTCCTTGTTTGCAGGCCTTTTTTCAGGAATGCTTATTTATGCGTTTGCAAGTCATGGCAGCTTTATATCTGCTGTAGCCACTACATTTGATATGATGTGTTCAAAAATTGCTGACAATGCGTATATGATTATTTTTCTCGCGCTTTTGTGGGCGGTTGTAGTGCTTGTATCAAAGTCCGGCGGAAGCGAAGCCTACGGACGCTGGGCAGGCAAAAGGCTTAAAAGCAAGCGCTCGGCGGCTTTTGCGACATCGCTTCTCGGCATTCTTATATTTATAGATGACGGATTTAACTGCCTTACTGTCGGAACGGTTATGCGTCCTATTACCGACAGGCTAAATATTTCCCGTGAAAAACTTGCATATATAATCGACGCCACTGCGGCGCCGGTCTGCATTATAGCACCGGTGTCAAGCTGGGCGGTCGCCGTTGCAAGTGAAGTAAGTGAAACCGGCGGATTTAATGTTTTTCTTTCTACAATTCCTTATAATCTATATGCACTTTTGACCATTGCAATGGTTTTGTTTTTGTCCTTTACCGGCAAGGATTTTGGACCTATGAAAAAGGCTGAAAAGCTTGCAGAGCTAAATAAAAACCCGGAAGAAAAAACCGAAAGCTCGATTAGTGGCAAAGGAAGAGTAATAGACCTTGTTCTTCCGATTTTGGTGCTGATTGTTTGCGCCGTACTTGGAATGGCATATGTTGGCGGATTTTTTAGAGGGGTTAGTTTTTCAGAGGCTATAGGCTATAACCCGACGGCCGGACTTACTTTAGGCGCTTTTGCCGGCCTCGTTATGGCATTTATTTTGTATTTGCCGCGCAAATTAATGACGGCAAAAGTATTTATCGAATCTATTGTGTCCGGCATAAGCAGTATAGTGCCGCCCATGCTTATACTTGTTCTTTCATGGAGCCTTGGCGGCGTGTGCCGCGAACTTATAGGTACAGGCGTGTTTATTTCCGGATTTGTAAGTACCGCCAATTTGCCTTTGGGACTTCTTCCTGTTCTTATTTTTGTAATTGCGGCATTGATGAGCTTTTCAATGGGAACATCCTGGGGAACATTTGGAATGCTTATACCTATAGTAACAATGATTTGCAAAGCAGATGCCGCGGCCGCTTATCTTATACCGGCGCTTGGGGCAACTCTTGCAGGCTCGGTATACGGGGATCATTGTTCGCCGATATCGGATACCACAATTTTGTCGTCCACAGGCTCTGAGTGCAAGCATATACGCCACGTAGAAACTCAGATTCCGTATGCAACGCTTGTTGCGGTAATATGTGCAGTCGGCTATTTAATATCCGGATTTACTTTAACGCCATGGATTTCCCTTGCGGTGTGCACGGTGCTTCTTGTGGGGTCGGTTCTTTTTCTTAATAAATTTGAGTTCAAGAAAAATTAATTTAAGGCAGGTTAAATTTAACCTGCCTTATTTAGTATAAATATTTTTGGTGTATTATAAAACTGCATTTATAAATACGTTTAGAAAAACCCAATTATGTCAAGAAATTAGTTTGCAAAAGCATGGCAGATATTATATAATTAAAAAAAATATTTAAAGGTATTTTATGTTGAACATTAAGGATGAAAAAAAGGTAGAATATTTAGAGCTGGTATACGATCTGATTTTTGTATATATAATCGGGCGGAACAATTCGCTTTTGCATTATATTGAAAACGGTTTTGTAAAGCCGGAAGTGTTTTTGGCATATATTCTTTGCACATTGGCGGCAATACAAATTTGGAATTTTACCACTTTTTATATCAATATTTACGGCAGAAACGGCATTCGAGATCATATTTTTCTTTTTATAAATATGTATCTTTTGTACTATATGGCGGATGGTACCAGCGTTCACTGGCAGTCTTCAGTAAACCGATATTCTATAGCGTGGGCGCTTATTCTTATAAATATAGCCATACAGCATGTAATCGAGCTTAAAAATCACAAGAATGCTTTTTGGGAATTAACACAGCTTAAACGCAAAGCTTTTATTATTTTTACCGAGGCAGCTCTTGTATTTTTGCATTTGATTGTTTATAATCTATCGGGCGTTTCAATTGCTTATGTTCCCATACTTTTCGGTATAATCGCAACCGCTTTATCCGGCAGGATAAATGCGTTGGTGCCGGTGGATTTTGCACATCTTTCTGAGCGTGCTATGCTTTATGTTGTTTTTACCTTCGGCGAAATGATAATATCTTTAGCGTCCTATTTTGACGGCGACTTAGGATTTAATACCCTATATTTTTCGGGGTGTGCGTTTTTAATTGTTGCGGGACTGCTTTTAAGCTACGGCTATATGTATAACAAGATGTTAGATCGGCTTATTACGACTAACGGCACCGGATATATGATGATACACGTATTTTTGATATTTGCTTTAAACAATATTTCGGTTGCGCTTGAGTTTATGCGTGATGAAAAAGTTTCGCTTTTACATAAAACCGTTTTTTTAACAGTGTCGTTTTTAATTTATTTTATTTGTTTGTTTTTAACCGGTATTTATGCCAAAAAACGATGTGAGTTCGACAAAAAATTTGTTGCTCTTCTTGTCGTGGCGGCACTTTGTTTTGTTATATTAATGATTGCTTTTAGAAGTATAATGTATATAAATATTGCGATTTCCGTGCTGTTTGTTTTCGGAATATTTATGCTTTTAACTTTTAAAGGCGAAAAAGTCAAATAATTTTATAGGAGATAGTTATGGATTTTAAGGAGCTTGCAGAAAAAAGATATTCGGTAAGGAAATTTTCTTCAAAAGAAATAGAAAGTGAAAAACTTAATAAGATTTTACAAATAGGGAATTTAGCACCAACGGCAAAAAATCAACAGCCGCAAAGAATATATGTTATAAAAAGTGATGCCGGCATAAAAAAACTCAGGGAACTAACCTCATGCGTTTACGGCGCTTCCACGGTTTTGCTTTTTACATATAATACAGACGAAGAATGGCAAAATCCGCTCGAGGATGGTGTGCATTCCGGCGTTGAAGATGTAAGTATAACTGCAACCTATATTATGCTTGCCGCAGAAGAGCAGGGCCTTGGCACATGTTACTGCAATTATTTTTCAAACAGTTTAATCGAGCGTGAATTTAATATACCAAAAAACGAAAAATCGGTCATTCTTATGCCCATCGGATATAAAGCTAAGGATTCCGAACCGTCTTCAAGGCACGAAGAGTCGAAAGCGCTTGACGAAATTGTTAAATATATTTAATAATAGCATTGATTTTCGAGATTTTTAGAGCGTTTTTTAATAAAGGCGGCTGGGCTAAAAAAACGGACGCTACAAAATGTATTATACACATTCATTTGAGTTAGATTTTTGAATGGATAAAAAGATTTAAGGAGTTTTAATATGAACAAGTGTAAATTTAATCGTTTGTCTGTGTTTGTAAATTGTTCCCCTGGAAGCACTCCCACAGTAAAAAGTTTAAAAAAGTTTATAGATTTAATTTCCGAAATGGGTTATAACGAACTGTATTTAGGGCTTAATTACGGATATACAGTCGAAGGCGAGCCGTATTTTGGGTATATGATAGGCCATTATAGCACCGATGAGCTTAAAGAAATTGATGAATACGCATCCTTGCACGGCATTGAAGTTATAGCGCAAATTCACGTGCTCGGTCATATGGACTTACTGAAAAAACAATATTGCTATAATGACCTTTTTGAAAACAAATCAAACTTTTTAGTCGACGACGAGCGCGTTTATCAACTTGCCGAAAAAATGATAGCATCTATAAGAAAGGGCTTAAAAACCAATAAAATTCATTTAGGTTTTGACGAAACCTATGGACTTGGTCACGGAAGATACCGCGAAATTCACGGTGACGCTGATACAAAAGACCTTATTTTGCGCCATCTAGCTAGATGTAATGAAATAGCGAAGAAGTATAATTATAAAGTCCAGATTTGGGGAGATATGCTTGTAAGCGAAAAGCGTTCTAAATTAACACACGAAGAAGTAAAGGCAAGAATTCCCGATGATGTTGAAGTAATTTACTGGGAGTATTTTCAGTTTGACGAAGATATTATTGATAAAAATCTTACGGCGTTTAAGCAGCAAGCTTCAAACGTAGCTTATTGCGGCGCCGCATGGAAGATTGCCGGATTTGCACCTATAAACGATTACGGTATAAAAAGGCTAATTCCGCAAATGCGCGTTTGTCACAAAAAAGGATTCCCTCATTTTATAATTTCGCTCTGGTCCGACAGCGGCGCACAGGCAAGTATTTTCTCGGTTTTGCCTACATTGTTTGTTGCTGCAGAGTTTGCATACGGCAGAATACAATCTGCGGACGAAATTGACAAATCTCGCTTTAAAGAGATCACCGGTGTCGATTATGATGTATTTCATTCTCTCGATTATCTTAACAATCCTTTTAAAAACAATAAGTGCGATATGAGCACCAGAAGTATGTGGCTAATGATATGTGACCTCTTTTTAAGCAACCTTTATTTAATGCAGTCCGACGGCTATTCAAAGCAGTATGCGCAGCTTGAAAAGGAATACTTAAACGCCGACGGCGGCGAATTTCAAAGACTTTTTTATATGCAGTCTAAAGCGGCGGGCATAATTGCACTTCGTGCAGAGCTGCCGCGCACCATCCACGAAGCTTACAAAGCAAAAGACAAAGCACAGCTTAAAGAAGTAATAAATAAGCGCATACCCGAGCTTAAAAACCGCGTGACAGAATTTATTAAAGTCTTTTCCGACTATTATTTAGCAGAAAACAAGCCTTACGGCGGACTGGAATATAACCACCTGCTTCTTGGCGGAAGCCTCGCGCGGTACGATTATGTAAGCGACCGGCTGAAACAATTTATTGAGTGTAACGAGCCTATCGACGAGCTCGAGCAAGAGGTTTTAATGCCAAGCAATATGGAACCCACCGAAGACCGCTACTGCGATAACAACTTCTTTAACTATATCACTTTTGCAAACAACATATAAAAAAGGCGGAAAGCCCGGCTTTCCGCTTTAATTATTTTCAGAAATTTTTCCATGTTCTTTTTGCCTTTGTTCTGTGTCTATTAAAATTTTGCATACAGTTTTATTAAGCCGGACTTTACCCGTCTTTCAAGCGCTTCCATGCCGGCTTTAATTTTTAACAGTTTAAACAACAGTATTCTTAATTTATCGATTAAAGCGCAAACTATAAAAATGCCCAGCGCGGCGGCTATTACCGCCAACATCATAATAATCGGGTTATAGTTTAACAAAAACTCAAATTTGTGTAAAATAAAATATTGACGCACTAAAGGGAAATCGTGAATTAAATAAACGCCGAAGGTCGCCGGTGTAAAAAAAGAAACAATCCTTTTTGCTATGTTGTTGTTAAATGAAAGCCTTGTAAAATAAAGGAATAAAAACACGGAGCCTAAAACTATTGTGGGAGAAACATATTGAATGAGATATCCCCCGTCCATCGGGCGCTTAAAAACGAGTTTGGTTACAAGCTCTATACCTATGCGTGACAAAAAGCTTATGCCGGTAAATATTAAATAACCTGAAAACAGTTTGCCGGTTTTTATATTTTTACCCACGTCATATTTTTTAATATACCCGCCCATTATGTAAAGCGACGCCAACCACAACGAACTATACCCGAATTTTACCGCGGCAAAATCCTGATGAAAAAGAGTCGTTATTAAGCAAAAACAAAGCAATATGCTGAATATTAAAATCTGTAAACGCTGTTTGTTTAAATTTTCTAAAAGGTAGTTTAAAAACGGGATAAAAAAGAACATTCCAAAATAGGCGGAAAAATACCAATACGTATCGGAATATAGCGGCAGCAGTGACGTGAGCATACCCTTAATACCAACCGAACCGGGTACAAATACCGCAAACAAAGCCGTAATTATTATTTTATAAAATAATACCTGTAAGGTAAGCACTATAATATTTGCATACTTAATTTTTTTGCCGTATCCTACGTAGCCGGAAATCATACCGAATAGGTTTATGGCGCCGAAACAGGCTATTTCCAAAAGCCACGCGACGCTGTAATTTAAAGACAATTTGGCGGCAGACGCCAGTATGCCGCCATGTCCCAGGACATGGAGAACCGGTATCATTATCATCGACAAAATCCGCAAAGCGTCAATTCCGTAATTGCGTTCGTAAGCCGGCATGATTTCACCCTCTGAAACAGTTTTAATAATTATATCATAAATAACGTTTGCGCACAATAAAATATTGTTTTTTGTTGACTTGGAAAACAAAAAAGGTTATAATGTTCGCCGGAGGGGATAGATGTGAAAAAAATAAAGGAATTCGGCCTTGTTACACTCGGAACTCTGTTTTTTTCGGTAGGCATCTATTTTTTTAAATTCCCCAACAATTTCTGCACCGGCGGAGTCAGCGGTATTTCCGTTATATTGTCGGCGTTTTTTCCTAAGTTTTCCTCAGGGACGCTGTTTTTTATATTAAACATGCTTTTGCTTGTTTTGGGATTTATTGTAATAGGCCGCGGATTCGGTATAAAAACCATATATTCCTCTACCCTTTTATCGGTGATGACGCTTGTACTCGAAAGATTAGTTCCTTTGTCAAAACCGCTTACCTCGCAGCCGTTATTAGAGCTTATATTTGCAACTGTGCTAACCGCCATGGGCAGCGTTATAGTTTTTAATCAGAATGCGTCTGCGGGCGGCACCGACATTATTGCAATGATTGTAAAAAAATACAGCCACATACAAATATCCAAAGCTCTTTTTTTAGTCGACGTATTAATCGTAAGTATAACTTTTATCGCTTTTAATGTTGAAACGGGGCTGTATTCCGTGCTCGGTCTTTCTTTAAAAACTCTTCTTATGAACTATGCGGCGCATAATATTTATCTTTCAAAATACTGCACAATAATAATAGATCCCAAATACAAAGATAATGTGTTAAAATACATAACAGAAAATATACACAAAAGCGCAACCGTAAGCGATTCGTTTTTAGGCGCCTACGATCATGATAAAAAAGCGGTGCTTTTAGTGGCGCTTAACGCAAGGCAGGCGGAGAGTTTAAAAGAATACGTTAAAAAGCTTGACCCGCATTCGTTTATTATAGCGACCGAGACCAGTGAGATTATCGGAAAAGGCTTTCATTATACATTGTCATAAGGAGGATAATAAAATGGCAGAAAACAAAGAAAAATTAAACCCGTATGCAGGTACTAAAACCGAAAAAAACCTCGCCGCGGCATTCGCCGGTGAATCGCAGGCGAGAAACAAGTACACCTACTTTGCTTCAAAAGCAAAAAAAGAAGGCTACGAGCAAATTGCCGCCCTGTTTTTAAAAACGGCAGAGAATGAAAAAGAACATGCTAAAATGTGGTTTAAAGAATTAAACGGCATCGGTTCAACAGCAGAAAATTTATCGGCTGCGGCTGACGGTGAAAACTACGAATGGACCGATATGTACGAAGATTTTGCAAAAACCGCCGAAGAAGAAGGCTTTTTGGAACTTGCTGAAAAGTTCCGCGCGGTAGGCGCCATCGAAAAGCACCACGAAGAACGCTATCGAAAATTGCTTAGCAATGTTGAAGCACAGAAGGTATTTGAAAAAAGCGAAGTTAAGGTATGGGAATGCCGAAATTGCGGACATATAGTAGTAGGCACGAAAGCGCCGGAAATTTGCCCGGTATGTGCACACCCACAAGCATATTTTGAAGTAAACGCAGAAAACTATTAAAATAAAAACCGGAGAATAATCTTTAAATTCTCCGGTTATTTTTTTATTTTTTAGGCAACAGCACAACACTTTCGCCAAACAATACCGTGTTTTTCGCTACGCGGGAACTTTTTGCTGTCGCAAACGGCTCGGCGGTATTGGCGTGGGGCGCAAAACAGTCGCTGTAAGAAGAAATATCCACACGCAAGCGGCAACCTTTTTTCACTAAAAATGCCGTCGGCTGCGAATAAATATTAAACGTGCACGGCTTACCGGCGGTATAAGAAGGATCAGCGTGAAGCAGTGTGGTCGCCGCGTCTACAATATTATAGGAATTTCCGTTTTCTACTAAATAAAGCCTTATAAAAAATGCCGTATCGTCGCAATCGGACGTTGCGGTTATTTTATAAGATACAGGCCCGAAAAACGAAGTGTTTTCATTAAACGGCTCGCTTACAAAGGACAAAACGTCTTCACAGCTGTTTTCTTTATAGCACAAAAACATATAATCGTGCTTATCGTGATGCTTTGGATTTTCGGGGTCGTATATAAAAGAAAGCGAAGAGGCGTTTGGTTTTTTACGTGCCAGTGTTTTTTCGGCGGTAAAATAAAGCGTTTTTGAAGGATCTTGTTCATATGGGCTTTTTGCCGAATGCCAGCGGTCCTCGCCTATGGAATAATACCGAAACTCGCCGGGCTTTGCAAACGGAAAAGTTGTGCCAAGTCGCACATGGTCAAACCAGACGGCATTTCGTTCTCTCGGCAAAACACCGCCGTCTAAAGGATAATCTGAAGGGTCGTGCAAACTAAGGTCGTGCCCGAACGGCGACATTAAAAAGCAGGAGCGCGCCCGCGTTTTTGCAGGCAGTTTTTCCCACATTCTGCACATGCCGTAACAATAATAGTCAAACCAGCCGCCTACAAACAATACAGGCACGCGCAGTTTTTCAATAGCGCCGATTCGCGGGTCGTTTTGCCAAAAATCGTCAAACCGGTTGTGAAGAATTTGATTGGTAAACGCCGGCATATCTTCGCCAATCGCCCTTTTTATTATATCTTTATACGGGCGTTTAAAAATTGTTTCATAGTCATTGATTTTAGGGTAATGCCGGGAAATCATCGAAAGCCACCATGTAAATCCGCAAAAACTGCGGCACATGCCGTTAAAATAATTTCTGTGATACATGCTTTCTGTCTGCACGTTAATAACAAGCGCCTTTAAATCGGGGATGTCGTCATTCAACAACATAAGAAGAACCGAGGCGGTATAACTTCCGCCAAGCAAAAACAGTTCCCCGTTATAGTGAGGCAAGGTGCGAAGCCATTTAAGCGTATCAAGCCCGTCGCGTCGCTCTTCATCGGCATAGGGAATACAAACGCCTTCGCTTCCGCCGCTTCCACGACAATGCTGCATTATAATTGCGTAGCCGTGCCTGATTAACTCGTGCGATTCAAAGCGCTTATGCGTTTCGTCGGTAATAACTGTGTCATTGTCATAAGGCGTGCGCATAAAAACAGTCGGATATTTCCCGTCGCCGGGCTTTATTATACGCGTGTATAAATGCACTCCGTCAGACATGGGCAGCATAAGATCGTTTATATAAACCACAAAGCTCAACACCTTTTAAATTTTTTTATTCCTTATATCATAAAATCAAAAGCGACAGCTTTTTAGCTACGAAGAGAGCCGCCGGTTTGAGGTTATTATAACACGCTTTAATTTGCTTGACAACACGTCGATTTTTATTTATAATATATTCACGCGATTTATGCGGGTATGGCGGAATTGGCAGACGCGCAAGATTCAGGTTCTTGTGGGGGCAACCCTGTACAGGTTCAAGTCCTGCTACCCGCACCATTTAGAGAGTTCATAACGGATTTGAGTTATGGACTCTCTGATTTTTTTAATTGCATCATTTTGTTTTTTGAGATATAATTGTAAAAAAAGAAAGAAGGAATCATTTATGGCAAAAGAAAAATTGGACTTAAGAAATGAATTACAGCAACTTCGTTTTGATATGAACTTCTTACAGAAAATTGACTGCACAAAAGAAGAAAACAAGACATACAAACAAATGCTCAAAAATGGCGAATCACTACCCGTTGGAGTCTACCAGCATAGAGACTCAACAACAGGCGATTATTTTGATTCTTTTTATACAGTATGGGATCCCGAATTGACTGATGCGGAAAAGCAAGAATACATCCAATATCAAGAACTCCTACATATCAAAACCATAAAAAACTGTGCCCTTTTCTTTACCGTACTGACAATTATATCGCTTGTCGCAACTGTAGTTTTATTGTCAAGATAGTTTTCTATATACCGGAGCAGGTTGTCCTGCTCCTTTTTTTTATCCTCCTTCCTCGGTTTCTTCTCCGTCGTCGCCGTCGCCGAAGAAACGCTGAAAAAGGCGATCGCCGACACCGGCTACACCTTCGTTTCCGTTTCATCAAAAGAATACAAAAAGCGCGGTCTGTTCGGCAGATAAGGATGACTGCGGTATGTTCATCGAGATCAAAGGCGCGGGCTTTCTCGTTATTTAAGCTTTAAAGTTTTGCCGTTTTAAAAGCCTTTAAAAGGGCTTAACAAAACGGATCTTCGTATTCCATTACACTCAGTTTATCAAAAGCAATATCTGATTTCTTTTGGTCTTGTATATTCGACAAAGAGTTGCCGGACAATATTCCGTTTTCTTTTGGAGATTATACGTTTTGTTAACCATATTCGGTCAAAAAACAAGGCAGATCATCGATCTGCCTTGTTTTTTTCTGATATATAATAAGAACTGTTCGAACTATGCTTTTCTGCTTCCGGTTATCTGCCTTTACCCTTACTTGAATTATTTCAAGTATTCCTCAAAGAAACTCTGCAGCTTATCAAATGGGATCGCGCCCTTGCCGCCGCCGTCATAAAGATCGGTATGGGAAGCACCCGGAATGATGAACAGTTCCTTGTTTTCGGTGTACTTGCTGTCCTTCACCATGTCAGCATAGGCGTCCTTTCCAAAGTAGCAGGAATGCGCCGCCTCGCCGTGCATCACCAAAACCGCAGAGCGAATCTCATTGGAGTACTGCAGGATCGGCTGATTGATAAAGCTCTCGCAGCCGATCACATTCCAGCCGCCGTTTGAATTGAGGGAACGGGGATGATAGCCGCGCTTTGTTTTGTAATAGTCGTAGTAATCCTTCACAAAATACGGCGCGTCCTCCGGCAGCGGATCGACGACACCGCCGCCGAGCTTGTATTCGCCGCTTTTCAGGTCTTCCAGACGCTGTGAGCACATAGCGGCTCTCTTCTGATAGCGGGCTTCCTCGCTGTCCTCAGAATCGAAGTATCCCTTCGCGTTGACACGGGTCATGTCATACATGGTCGAGGCGACCGTCGCCTTGATGCGGGTGTCCAGCGCCGCGGTATTCAGCGCCAGACCGCCCCAGCCGCAAATGCCGATGATACCGATCCGGTCGGGATCGACCTTGTCGCACAGGGAGAGGAAATCCACCGCCGCCATGAAATCCTCGGTGTTGATATCCGGGGAAGCCATGTAGCGCACGTTCCCGCCGCTCTCACCGGTAAAAGAGGGGTCAAAGGCAAGCGTCAGAAAGCCGCGCTCCGCCATCGTCTGCGCATAAAGACCACTGCACTGCTCCTTGACGGCTCCAAAAGGTCCGCAGACCGCGATGGCCGGGAGCTTTCCCTCTGCGCCTTTCGGAACGTACAGATCCGCTGCCAGCGTGATGCCGTAGCGATTGATAAAAGTGACCTTGCTGTGATCCACCTTGTCGCTTTTCTTAAAGGTCTTGTCCCATTCTTTTGTCAATGTAAGTTCTGCTGGTTTCATCATGATTCAATCTTCCTTTCGGTGATTATTATTCTTTGTTTGTCTGATCAGATAATCAATCCGATCAATTTTCCTCTGGCACTCGTGCATATCCTCCACCATATTGCAGCGCCGCAGTTTTAAGAATCTGACAAGCTCTGCCTCCTGTCCTGATTGATATAACTGCATCGCCCTTTTTATGAGCTCTTGCCGTACACCGGTATCGGCAAGAAAGGATTTTATTGTTTCCGAAAAATCTGACACAGTAATTTGCACTCCTTGGCTCCTTGTACCTTGGTTCGTTTTTATTATAACGCATTGACTTTATGCTCGCTAATGGTTATAATGAATATTATGATATTCGTATTAGGAATATCACGAAGGAGGAATACCATGGAGATAAGAACACTTCGGTACTTTCTTGCCGTTGCGCGGGAGGAAAATATGACGAGGGCCGCCGAGCAGCTTCACGTGACGCAGCCGACACTGTCAAAAGCGCTTAAGTCTCTTGAGGACGAACTCGATAAAAAGCTGTTCACCCGGCACAGCTTCAGCATTCGTCTGACGGATGAAGGCGTCCTGCTCCGCGACAGAGCGGAAGACCTTGTCAGCATGGCGGATAAGATTGAGAAGGAGTTTGTCTCGCTTGATGATGTCTCCGGCGGAGAACTGTTCCTCGGTTTAGCTGAATCCTGTCAGATCAAGTATATTGCAGATGCGATTAAAGCCTTGAAGGAGCAATATCCGAAGCTTCAATACCACATCACCAGCGGCGACACGGAGCAGGTTGCGGAAAAGCTGCAGAAAGGGCTTTTGGACTTTGTTGTCCTCGCTGAAGAACCGGACAGGAACAAGTACGAATTTATAGCTCTTCCGGAAGCGGATTGCTGGGGAGTGATATTCCCCGCAGACGATCCTCTGGCGGAAAGAGAAAGCTTTACCCCTTCAGACCTCCGCGGGCTTCCGCTGTTCTGTTCCGAGCAGGCGTGGCATCAGGAAATAAGGAACTGGGCCGAAAGTGATTTTGATGCTTTTCATCTCGAAGGCTCGTTCCGGCTGTCATACAATGGATCAATCTTCGCAAAGGCAGGGCTCGGATACCTGCTGACCTTTGATAAACTGGTCGATGTTTCATCCGATAGCGGGTTGGTATTCAGACCGCTTACCCCGCACCTCGAAACGAAGTTATATCTTGTCTGGAAGAAGTATCAACCGTTTACACCGATTGCCGAACGGTTTTTGGAGCAGGTCAAAGCTTCATTTTAGACAATTTTTCAGTGAAAACGAAAAAAGGCGGCTTTCGGGAGAATACATCTCTCAAAAGCCGCCTGAAAGCCGCCTTGCGGTGCCCGAAACAGGCTGTGGGCGCCTGCCGGCGCTCCCAGCCGTTCTGTATAATGAGGATGGTCAGTATGGCAGACCTCTTATTTTCCCAGGTTGGTGAACCAGTTTTTCAACTCGTCTCTCTTCTTGGCAACGGTCTCTTTAAATGTTTCGGATCTTTCCGCACGAAGTTTTTCTCTTGCCTCTTTGGCCATCTGCTTTTCAACTTCACGGGCATGCTCAACCTCTGCCGCGACTTCCGCAGCATCAAATCTGGTGATCGCTACTTCAAAGTTGTTGAGCTTTGCGGTCAATGCAGTTTCATATTCTTCCTGAGCAAGCAGAATGATTGCCGTCTCGCCATCGAGAATGCTGTCCCCGGCTTTTTCAAGAAGGGATGCGTTTTCCGCCATGTCATTCGCATCTACCGCGCCGCCGATCAGCATGCCCATACTGCCGCCCAGCAATACGCCAAGCGGGCCGCCAAGGATACCAACCAGGCTGCCGATCAGGCCGCCTTTCCATGTGTCATCACCGGTTGTGCCGCCGTTGACAAAACCGTCCAGGATATTGAGCGTGCCATTTTCTTTCTTCACGATAGCCGCCTGCGAGAGGGTGTAATTGGCATTGCTTGTATCGCGCTTCAACTCTGACAGTGCCTGATATGCTTCGCTTTCAACTTTGTAGTTAACAAGAATCAAATTCTCTTTCATTTTAAACATCTCCACTGAAATAGAAAGCGCCCCGCGATTGGCAGGGCGCTGGAGTAGTAATGATTAACCTTGGATCTGAATGGTCTTGCGTTTCGGAAGCGCTACCGGCTTCTCCTTCGGGAAGTCAAGCGTCAGGACGCCATTTTCAAACTTGGCCTGGACATCTTCTTCCTTGACATTCTCGCCGATATAGAAGCTTCTGGTCATGGAGCCTTCGTAGCGTTCCTGATGAACGATCTTGCCCTTCTTATCCTTGCCTTCTTCTTCGAGGCCCTTGGAAGCGGTAATCGTCAGGTAGCCATTCTGCAGCTGCAAATCGATCTGATCCTTTTTGAAGCCCGGCAGGTCCACTTTCAGCTCATAGCCTTCATCGTGTTCCTTCAAATCGGTCTTCATCACATGAGCCGCATGTTTGCCATACAACTTGCGATCCACATCGGATTCAAAGCCTCTGAACGGGAAGCCCATCCAGTCATCAAACAAACTCTCTCCAAAAATACTCGGTAACATAAGTCATGCCTCCTTCAATACTGCAATTATTTTGTTTGTTACCTGAGCAAGGGGGGATGGAGGTCATCTATTCGATCTTCACTCCTCTGTTCGATTATAATTATAGCACCGTTTTTTAGCACTGTCAAGAGGAGAGTGCTAATTTTTCGTGAACATTTTGTGAACATTTTCATATTTATATAATAATTTCTCCGAGATTCCGGTCGCCATCTAGTTTTACCAAATCTGATGCAGTTAATATCACTGCTCCTATTCCTCATCACTACTCAATTACGCCTAGTATGCTTCGCTGTGATCGTACTCTCCGTACTCACAGCCAATATGGGAGGCTTCGATTTCGTCTGTCAGAATGAACTGGCCATCCTTTCGGTCATACAGCTTTACAGTGCCCCAGCCGTTACCGCCATTCCAAAGGCGGTCGTGATGCCTGCTGCCATCCGGTGCTTCATAGTTAATCAACAGCATATCCTTCTTCAGACAGTGTACCTCAGTCTCCATAGCAGCGTGAATATTCTCCTGACGCACATGCCAGACGACCTCCTCGTCCAACTCTTCAAACGAAAAAGTGGTTTTCACCATCAGATGAAGCTTTGAAAAATTGAAGTTGTATTCCTTGCCCTCATAGTAGAACACGCCCAACAGCCGACGATCCAAAGGGACAAAGTAAATTTTTGGCCTGCCGCCGCCAATGTCGAAGACGCTGTTCAACAACTGTTTCCCAGTCTTCCTGCTGATCAGGCAGTTGGAGGACAGCCAGACCCAGGGTGTGGTAAAATCCCGGCCCCAGTTCTTGTCGGCGTAGCCATAGCAACGCTCTGGCGTTACCGTGTACTGCCTGCCGTTGTAAAGGATGGTTCCCCTGTAGGCACTCTTCATTCCCTCAGCGTGCCAGTACATGGCGAAGGCTTCCGCGTCCCGCAGGGGCTTGCTGGCCCCGTACCCAACGTTAAAAGCGATCTTCTTGTCTATCGCCAGATCCCAGGTCATTGTTCCTGCATCACACATCCACTCCGGATGGGCGGCCGCATCCTCCTCTGTGATGTCCACACTGCCTTTCAGCGCTGTCTCACAGGCCAGGCAGTCCGCGGCTTCGATCCGATACGGAGCGCCCGGGTGCAGACAGACATCTTTCCAGGCGAAGAAGCGGTGCATCTGACAGGCGTCCTCACCCCAGGTACCCGCCTTAACCATAAGGTAGGATGGCTTTTTTCCTGCATCCCGGTTCTCCGGAAGCTGTCCCAAGACAGGCTTGTCCTCCGCCAGCGCAGGGTTGCAAACAAAAAACTCAATGAAAAATGGCTTGTCCTCACCGGTTTCAGCATCCTGGGCGGTGAAGGAATGCCACCACCAGTCGTATCCGTGATGCGCCAAGGGGCCGTGCAGCATGCAACTGTCCCGCTTGACATCGTGTTGATTGAACATGATATTCCTCCTGCAATTGTTCGCAGAGCCCTGCTTAGAGTTCTTTTACTGTTTTCATATCTTTATCTCGTCAAATCCGAGTTCTTTATTTCTTTTTTTGCAATTATATCTTGAAAACCAAAATAGTGCAAGCAAAAAGTACGAGTGGAGATAACGGATTTGACCAAACCCCAATAAAATCAAGTATTTACGGCACCTGCGCGCATTTTTCCTCCAAGGATCAGAACGAAAAAACGAAAAAGTAATCCGGCTCTACAATATGATGCGGAGTCGGATTTTTTCTTGCACATAAGGTACGGATTGACTATTTACCCAAAATAGTATATAATATATTTGCAATTTTACGAAACTGAACATTTTCGATACTATCGAAAACTAATCGACTGATCTTCTGTAATGCTATTATGAGGATCACCCTTTGAGGTTCATAGCAATAGGTCGCCCTATGGTCGGTTACATGCTTTTGTGAAATTGACTTCATCATAGGAGGCAAAAGCATCTTTCCGTAATTATTATGGAAATGATCAAACAAAACACTATGGACCTTAACAGAGAAACTGCTATGCGCCTCTGGAATAAGTCCTTTGGTAATTGTAATATGGTAAAAGACTTTGCCGGAAGAACAATCGCAAAAGGCGCTTATAACGATCGCAATAGCAAATGTGGGTGGAACGTTGACCACATTTTACCACAAAGTAAGGGCGGAGTAACCGCTGACCACAATCTTGTCTGCTGTCATATTTTGACTAATGATGAAAAAGCCGACCGCTTCCCATGCTTTACAGCAAACGAAATCGCTTTTGAAATCATTAAGGTTCAAAATCACTATGAAATTCGCAAAAAAAATAATTCTGGTGGCAGCAACGACAAAACCGAAGATTTGAATTTCTATGATTCGGCAGCAGGAATACGTTATTTTAAATCTTTAAAAGGGATTCAAAACAAAAATCGCTTTGTTGGCACTGTTATCATATATATGTATTCAGTGTCAAATGGGGCATTGTTAGAATTCTTGGAGAGACTATTTGATTCTGAAAGCATCGGATTTAATAAGTTCAATTCATGGTATGATGATAGCTGCATAATTCAGAAGAACTACTACCCCGGAAATATAAAGATAGTCATCAGCAACTATGATATGCCGTTGCAATCTGATATGTCGGAATTGTTGGATAAGTGCGTTTTGACCAACACTTACCTCTCTCATTATTTTTTGCCGATGAATTATCTTTCCGGTTTTGATATTTATTATAGGGCTGATTGTATCGACCGGGCAACTATTTTTGAACCAAATTTTGAAAATCAGAATCACACGCATTTTACTCAACATTTTAATTCAATGTTTGTGAATGATCTGGTATTAGAGAATACGGAAGCCGGCAAAAAAGTTAATAAAAGTATTTATGATCATTCAGAATACACTGAATATAATTATGTGTTTACGGATTTAAAGAAAAATTTAGATAAGGAGGTAAACGGAAAGTAATTCTGTTTTTGCCTCGAAGATGAATATTATAAAAAGGATGACGGGCGACAGTCATCTTTTTTCTTTTACAAAATCGCATATTTGAACATAAACATCCTTTACAGTACAATGTACTCACCAAGGAGGAATTTGCTATGAAAGACAACTTAAAAGGCGTAGGAATCTGGGGACAAAGGCACTATCAGTATCTGAAAAAATGCAAGCCGAGCGTGATCGGCGTTATGCGGCTGAAAGGTACGCTGAACTCGTATTTGAAAGAAGTAAACGATCAGGCGGATGAAATGTCTTTTCAGCTGGTAAAACAACTTGTCAAGCAGGAAGGCATCACCGAAGAACTGAAATGCCTCGACCAGATGGCTTGGGTCGGCGCGATGAACAACATCCGCGACCGTGTAAACGAGATTGTCCTGAATGAGGTGATTTTCATATGACGGTGCTGGAAGACTTATGGTATGGTAACATTCGCCCGGTTGAGAACTTTGTTGAGGGAAATACGGAATATAACGGCTTACTACGCCTTGTATCCAAAAACAGAGAGTCTCTTGAAAATGAGCTATCCCCTAAACAACTTGATTTATTGGACAAATTCAACCTCTCAGTAAATGAAATGAACTCCATTTCCGAAACCGCCGCATTCCAATGCGGTTTCGTGCTTGGTGTCCGAATGATGCTTGAATGCAAGTTAAAAAGCTTTGGTAACGTTGAATAATAGTCAGTCGCTGGGCGTGATCTCATCCACAGTCGCGTCGAAGAGTTCGTCCTACACGAATTCGTGTACGCATAATATAATTGATTTATTATAACCTGCTCACTTCCGACAAGCTTTATTCCCACCTTGCAGATATCGAAAAACAAGCACATGACCTCTTTTCTCGGCTAGTAAAAGAATACGTTGAAAATAGGGCATCAATGAACAATTTAAAGCCACCGATCAAATGGAATGGAGGCTGAAGATGAACAATATCCGTGAGCGTGCAAAAGAAGTAGTCAACGAAGATGTAGTGTTCGTATGGAAAACGAAAATACTATCTGCATCTTACCAATGATTAACACTACTTCATTATCCAATACCTACTCAATTATCGTAATAAGCTAATACCTCAAGGCAAATATAGCGACGGTGTCGATGAGCTTATAATTTAATACACAAAATAACAACAGACATGGGAGTCAATCTCTCGTGCCTGTTGTCTGTAAGACTTGAATTATCGCAGTGTTACTTTTAAGATGTAGAACATATAGACAGACTTATTTTAACTCAGGTAATCCAAGTTCTTTTAAGAATTGATTATGCTTAGCTTTTGTCTTTTGGATATCATATTCAATCTTTGTTAGTTCTTTACTTACCTCGATAAGATCAATAGGTTCTTCTGCTGTCGCAGTGCTAACATAACGAGAAATATTTAAGTTGTAATCATTGTTTTTAATTTCTTCTAATGTTACACGACGAGAATACTTTTTGTCATCTTCTTTTCGGTATTGGTAAGTCTCGATGATTCTATCAATATGTTCATCAAGCAATACATTTTGACGCTTACTTTTAACAAAATATTCGCTTGCATTAATAAATAATACATCATCGAACTTTTTGCATTTCTTAAGAACAATAATGCAAACGGGAATCCCTGTAGAGAAGAAAAGGTTGGCAGGTAATCCTATAATTGTATCAATATTTCCATCAATCAACAGCTTTTTACGTATAACTTCTTCGGCTCCACCACGGAAAAGGACTCCGTGAGGAAGGATAATTGCCATTGTTCCTTCATCACTCAAAAAGTGGAAACCATGGAGTAAAAATGCAAAGTCCGCTGCTGACTTGGGTGCAAGTCCATAATTCTTGAATCTAAAATCTTCTTTTAGAGAGTCCTTGGGTTCCCATCTTAAGCTAAACGGAGGATTAGCCACTACGGCATCACATTGCAATTTTTTTGCTGGATTCATTTCTTTTAGCAGTGGCCAATCATTTGATAATGAATCGCCATGGAAGATTTGAAATTCAGAATCCTTTAATCCATGAAGAAGCATATTCATACGGGCAAGGTTGTATGTGGTTATGTTTTTTTCCTGACCATATATTTGTCCTATATTATTAGAGCCTAATTGTTTCTTCACGTTTATTAAAAGCGAACCGGATCCGCATGCAAAGTCTAAAACATTCTTTAATCGCTTCTTTTTTCCTGTGCTAGGATCTTGGCTGTCCAGTGTTACGATTCTTGAAAGTATAGTTGATACTTGTTGAGGTGTATAAAATTCTCCTGCTTTTTTTCCTGATCCTGCAGCAAACTGAGCTATTAAGTACTCATATGCGTCACCTAACAAATCTGAATCATTAGGGAATGCTGCCAAGCCATTGGCAATTTCAGTTATTACTGAGCAAAGCATATCATTACGAGCAGAATAATTCTTACCTAATTTTTCTGAGTCCAGATTCACTTCTGAAAACAATCCGTGGAATTTGCTGTCGAAAGACTCGTTTTCGATATATTTAAACCCAGCTTGTAATGTTTTTAATAGATCATTGCTTTGCGTTTTGGCAAGTCCATATATGCATCCCCATAAGTAATTCGGCTTGATGACGTAATGAACTTTACGTCGCATCTGCTTTTCGAATTCTGACACATCGTCTTTATTGTTGTTATACCATAAAGCCAATGCCCGCCAAGGCTCAGTTTGTTTTAAGTCAAAATAATCCTTTCCAAGCTCTTTTTTTACTGCTTCTTCATAATTGGCTGAAAGATAGCGCAGAAAAAGGAATGAAAGCATATAATCACGAAAATCATCTGCATTCATAGCTCCTCTTAATTTGTTCGCTATGCCCCACAAAGTTGCGCCTAGTTGTTTTTGTTGATTCTCGTTCATTGTTCAACCTCCTGCGTCTGCGTATTATCAAACAATGTTTGATTGAATTTATAATCTTCCAAGAAATTATTTAGAATATTTCTAAAATGTTCTTTGTTTTCCTCAACCATTTCTATAGGATCAAACAAAGAATAATTTCCGTGGCTTAATAAGTCAAGTATTCTTTTATGTATCATTCCATCGGCATCATTCTCCTCATCTTTTCTTATACATGATGAAAAATGTTTAAATCCATGAAATGATGCAGTTTTCTCTAAAATATTTCTCAATACATTAAAATGATATGTATATAGATTTCCTGAGTCAGCTGCCTTTTTCAACTCTTTTAATAAAGCAACATGATGAAAGAAAGGTGTTTTTTCTGTGTTTTTCAAGATGTAGTTATTGTCGGACGTGTTTTTTTGTAAAAACAATTGTTCAGAACGACTGAGTTCGTTACATAATACGTTGAAAAACAAAGCGTGATGCGAAGAAACCACAACCTTAATATCGCATTCTCTCATCAGTTTTGCCAAGTTACTTGCAACGGCAATGGCATTATTATCATCAAGAGATGATATCGGGTCATCAACATAGACGTATTTAACCCAATTATATGCTTCGACTTTATCCGCTACCAAAGTAACAATAGCAAGAAAGAAACACCAAATAAAAATATTTTCTTCTCCACGAGATACTTTTATGTTTTCAATTCTTTGTAACACTCCATCAATTATTACGTCACGAGAAAAATTGACCGTTGATTGTTCATAATCAATGGTGAAATCGAAATCTGCATATCGATGAAGAATAGGACGAATTCGGCTTTCCATTTCCAGTTCATCAAGACCAGCAAAAAACCTCGAACTACCATTTAATTTCAATACTCTTTCGGTATCATTCTCCAGATCGTTATCCCAATAGAACAAATCTTCTGTAAAAGCATTGTAATATAGGGTATCAGCTGTTTTAAGCCCTGTAGATGAATCAATTTGTTGACCTAATGTTTTAAATTCGGCAGAGAGTCTGGTTTTTCCAGTTCCATTGTATGCAAAGAGGACAATAAATTTCTTATCTTCTAATAACATTCTAAAATACTCGGCAATGTCTATTAGTGTATCGAAATGACCATCTCCAACTCTTTTTAGAACATAGTCTATTTTCTTTTTGATTTCTAAGGATACGCTATCTTTTAATTGATACTTGTTGGTATCCGTTTGCTTTTTATAATTATCTCTAAATAAGGGTTTGTATTGTTCGAAATCTTTTCCGACCAAGATAGAGTTCAATAAATTATTGAACTCTGCTTTCGAAAAATCACTAGGAGTATTAATGCTCATTTAAATACCTCCTCAAACGAGGGAAACAGCTGCTGTATCAATCCTTTTTCATATGATTCTAATGATGCTATTTTTAGCTCTTGATTGATAATGATGTTATCTAAATTTTTAAAAAAAAACGCAATTTTTTCTTTCTCTTTAGGATCCGGACATACAGGAACCGGCATATTCATAAAATCATCTGTTGAAATATTAATTCGATCATGCCGAGCTCCTGTGTTTGATTTCATATTTACATATTGATGCCATAATGTTGATTTAAAATAATACTCATAAAAATCAAAATCTTCTTCCTTAAAGCGAAAGACAGTATACAAGGGGGATATTATCCCATTGCCTATTTTGTTTTTTGAAACAGGTCCAACAGGTGCTGTTGCAGATATACGGGGATTATAAACATAGTCCCCTATTTCAATAACAAGATAATTGGCGAGATTGTTTTCGCTAACAATTTCTCTTTCAAAGTATTCATTTTGCTCTATTACACCGTTAATAGCAGAATTCGTAAATACTCGTTTTATTGAATTATTCCTATTTCTCAAAGTTATCCTATCTGCGACATCTATCAATCTTGCAAATTTCCACTCACCTGCATCCTGATATTCAGGAAACCTCCAATTAGGCAATTGTGTGTCTTTGGAAGGAAAAAGTTGTTGTATTAATCCATCCTTGTGCTTTTGTAAAACTTCAAGCTTTTTATTTTCAGCACAAATAATATCCTCAAGACTTTTAACGCAATCAGCAATCATTTGTTGCTCTTTAATGTCTTTAGGAGTTGGTAAAATAATGCTAAAGAAATCATCGGCATTGATATTTAATAACCCATTACTTCTTGCACCACTGGTTATGTGTTTCGATAATTGCCTTCCATGAAAATTGCCTTCAAAATACCCCTTATAGAAATTAGAAACAACATTATCATGAAATCTAAAACTAATAAATGCATTAGGTACGGCAGCTTCCCCATATTCATTTAGTTCATAAACACAACCTTGAGGGAACTTCTTGGAATTTCCCTTGTTATATGAGAAATCCCCCTTTTTGATGTGAATATAATTGCGATATTGATTTCCAGATATATCACGTTCAAATTTTTCCGCTTGTGAAACAAAGCCAACACCAGCAGAAATACTTAGCGTTGTTAATTTATCTGAACCAACTTTATCAATTATCCTATCGGACAAGTCTCCTAATGTAGGCTCACTCCATGCTTCGTTTGTATCAAACTGAGGGAATCTTTTTCGAGGAATAATTCCTGATTTTTTCTTATTCATATGCACTTAACCCCACAATTTCATGTCCGTTTGCTAATTTTTTCAACAGCGGAATTAGATCTTCCATTAAATCAAGCTCTTTTTTAGTACGAGCTTTCCAACCCAATTCTAACGGAGCTAATAGATCGCTCAGTTTTTCTCCATCGAAAATCATTCTGTCAACAATTTCATTGATGAATTCATTTAGAGCCAGTACTTCTATGCCATGCTTTTCAGCAATAAATGTTATCGCTTTAGAATTCTTCTCGACTTTGAATTTCTGATATCCGTCTTTGATTTCTTGTTCATTTAATGCCTCACCAATCCTGAGAGTATCGATGTAGGCGATAATATCCTCTTTCTCATCCATAAGATTGGAAGTGGAGCAAAGCAAATCGACAAGTTGTTGTTTGTTCATTTTTTGCTTTTTAGGTTCGCTTTGCGTATATTTGGATATAAGCGCCATGATGTAATCATAATCGATGATTGCAGATGAGAACAACACAAATTCGAAATCAATATTGTCAACTTCGGGTTTGCGCTCTTTGGTTTTACCTTGTTGCTCTCTCAGCCTTTGAGCGGTATCAATATACACGCCACGGAACGCACGAAGAGTATCGTTAGGCAACAATTCCTCAATTCGAGCAACATCTTCATCTTTTAGTTCGGTATACTGCTCTAGTTGGGTTTTGAATCGCTGCACTTCTTTAAATCTTTGGATGAATTCACCACGTGCAACATCACCTCTAAGATTAGCAACTTCTTCGGGTTTACACTCAAGTCCTTGAGAGCTCATAAATCGCTCAAGCGCACTAATAGCTTTATCAAATTTTTCGATGACAACAGGAGCCGGATCCACAAGCCAAATTTCTTTTGCACGAGAACTATTCTGCTCTCCAGAGAATAAAGCAATTGCTTCATCCACCTCTTTTTCTTGTCCTCTAAAATCAAGAATATTTCCATAAGGTTTCGTGCCGTTCAATACTCGATTGGTTCTAGAAAATGCCTGAATTAAACCGTGATATTTCAGGTTTTTATCAACATACAACGTGTTTAAAAATTTAGAATCAAATCCTGTCAACAACATATCAACAACAATGGTAATATCAATTTTGTTTTTGTGAGGATAATCAGCGTTTGAGTATTGCTGATCTTTGATTCTCTTTTGTATATCTTGATAGTAACCGTCAAACTCGTTTATGCTATGTCCTGAATTATATCTTTTGTTGTAATCACTAATAATTCTTTCAAGCGCAATTTTCTTCTTATCCGGCTCGGTTGCATTATCGATCTTTTCCTGTGGGAGATCATCTTGAATTTGTTGAATATCCTTGTTTCCTTCTGCTGGAGGAGAGAAAACACACGCAACATTAAGCGGTGTATAATCAGGATCAACATTTTGAATGAGATCTGCTTGCATAGAAGCGAACAAATCGTAGTATTCTATTGCGTCGTTAATAGATGAAGTTGCCAAAATAGCATTGAATCTTCGTCCACCGGTAACGATGTCATGCTTAGCTAAGATGGTTTCCACAACCGCTTTTTTATGGGTTAAGTCCGAAGGTTTTATGTTTTTCCCATCTATTTCCGGTTTAAAATAGTCGATATGGAACCGCAATACATTTTTATCTTCGATAGCATGAGTTATTGTATACGCATGGAGTTCTTTTTCAAAAATGTCATTTGTAGTAGTATAAGAGCCTATTGTACCGTCGATTTGCTTATATGTTGCATTATCATCGAAAATAGGCGTTCCAGTAAAACCAAAAAGCTGAGCATTAGGGAAAAATTCCTTTATTGCTTTATGGTTTTCTCCGAATTGTGAGCGATGGCATTCATCAAATATAACGACTATGCGTTTATCACGCAAAGGAGCCAATCGCTCTTTATATGTCATTTCACCTTTTTTCTTCTTCGCTTGGTTTCGCTTGCTATCGTCATCAAGAGCCAAACCCAGCTTTTGAATAGTGGTAACAATTACCTTATCTTTATAATTATCCGAAAGTAGTCGCTTAACTAAACTTTCTGTATTAGTATTTTCCTCAACGCAGCCCTCTTGGAATCGATTGAATTCTTCTCTAGTCTGTCTATCGAGATCTTTTCTATCCACAACAAACAGGCACTTAGCGATATCTTTATTATCTTTCAGAAGAGTAGAGGCTTTAAATGATGTGAGGGTTTTTCCACTTCCGGTAGTATGCCAAATATAACCGTTTCCTCGATTCTGCTCAATACAATCCATAATTGCTCGAACAGCATAAATCTGATACGGGCGCATAATCATCAGTTTCTTTTCACTTACAACTAGTACCATATATTTGCTTATCAGCTGGCCAAGCGCACATTTGCGAAGTAAAAATTGTGAAAAATCATGCAAATGAGTAATCTTCTTATTGCTTTCATCCGCTAATTGATAAACGGGTAGAAAACGTTCATCTGAATTAAAGCAAAAATGCTCCTTTGTGTTATTAGCAAAATAATAGGTATTGCTTTCGTTACTGACAATAAACAGCTGTATAAAACACAAAAGCGAGTTTGTATATCCATTGCCAGGATCGTTTTTGTAATCGACAATTTGTTCCATTGCTCTTCTCGGTGTAACTTGAAGCGCTTTCAGCTCTATTTGTACCACAGGAACACCGTTTATAAGCAGAATAACATCATATCTATGATTGCTGTTTTCTGTATTGATGCGTAATTGATTGACTACTTCGAAATCATTTTTGCACCAGTCGGTTGTATTTACAATGGTGTATTGCAGGGGTGTATCGTCATCACGTTTAAAGGTATTAATTTCACGCAAAGTTTTAGCTGCCTTAAACACATCAGGCGTAATAATGCTCTCTTTTAGGCGAGCAAATTCCGTATCACTTAAACGAACTTTATTGAGCTGTTCAAACTTTTGTCTGAAATTAGCTTCAAGAGATTCTCGGTCTTTAATATCCTCACGATACACATATTTTAAGTCCTTTAGCTTTTCAATAAAAGACATTTCAATTTGACTTTCGGTTCTCATAACACTACTCCTTAAAAATTGTAATAAGTGTTTCGACAACTCTTTTATACTTAGTATTTATTCTTCAGTATTATAAAACTCGTCTAATACATAAGTCTTTACCGGCGTTATGTACAGTTCGTACCTTATAACCAGCCTAACCAATTCATTGCCATCAATCAGAGTAATCGGCGAGCCTTCTCTTGCGGCAGTTTTGGCGGCGTTTGTGAATCTGCCGTTAGTAATAAACACACCATAGTCCGCCTGATATTTATTCATAGTCCCTAAGAACTGATTGATCTCAGGTTCGGATACGGGGGCGACGTTATATCTCTTACACTGAATAACAACTCTTGTTGTTCTAAAATCATTGGCATCAATGTGATAACCATATCCATCGATACCGCCATCATTGCTGATCTGAATACTTTTTTCGGTGAATTCAACGCCCATACGGTTTAACAAAGCTCTTGAAAAAGCCTCAAACTTTTTCGGGGACATTTGGGCAATAGCCGCAAGCAGAGATTCCTTGAAATCGTCTTTGATTTTTTCTTCTGCTTGGGTTTCTTCTTCATTGTCGGTGATATCCACTACTTTATTTTTCTTGTTATTTTGACTCAGTTCATCCCAATGCTTTTTGGAAGGTTCGATAATCTCTTTCTGAACATCAAGATTGTCCACATCAAGATACAGACCTTTTTCGGTCAGAGTAACGGGAGAAGAATTGTTGTATGTTAGCAGACTATTAAAGAACAGATCTTTAATGGCAAAGTTGAATTTAAAATTAAATTCTTTATATGTTTTACCGGTTTTCTTTGATTTCTTTTCAAACTCCGAATACTCGGCAATTTGGTCATCCATATCGGCAATACGTTCTTTGATTTCAGAACGTTCCAATTGACCGCCTGCTTCTTGCAATACTTTCAGGATAGGCTTAATCAAATATGCAATTTTACCTTCCGAAGGTAAAGTTTTTAAGTTCATAATAATACCTCTTTTACAATTCTTCCGCCTTAAAGGTTGTATATCCTTCGTAGTAGTAGCTGTGGTCGATGCCTTTCATATAGACTTCACGGCTATTGATGTCATCCGTCAGAGCTGCCTTCAGGATATGTTTGATTTCAATATCCTTAATGGGGCTGCGCTCCATAGCAAGAAGATATTCTTCTTTATCGACCTTGCTCCAATCAACGACCTTATGAAGCTCGGTTTTGAAAATGAGGTCAAGCCAAATACGAGTGCTGCGCCCATTTCCTTCTCTGAATGGGTGGGCAATATTCATTTCCACATACTTTTCTACAATTTCATCGAATGTGGACTGAGGCATCTTATCAATGTTCTCAAGAGCTGCTTCAAGATACATCAAAGGCGCAAAACGGAAGTTTCCCTTTGAGATATTTACCGTTCTGAGTTCACCTGCAAAGTCGTAAATCTCATCAAAAAGATATTTGTGAATGGCCTTAAGAGCAGAGAACTTTCCTGATTCTAATTTATCGAGCATACCGTTTTCAAAAAGCTCAAGTGCCTTTTTCTTGCTGATGCGTTCTTCTTCACGGGCAAGATCTGCGGAACTTGTAAGTCCCAATTTATTTTCAAGTGCCATAGTGACCTCCAAAATCAAATTACTTATCAGCGGCAACGCCGGATTTCATCCACGCATCGACTTCGCTAATCTTGAATTTCCACAATCTTCCAATCTTTGCAGCAGGCATATTACGACGCTCGATCCAGTCGAGAATCGTATCACGGCTAACGCCCAAATATTCCATTGTCTCTTTCATTGAATACCAGCGCTCGAGGTTGTTATCCATGGTGAGGCCCTCCGTTTTCACACAAATACAATTTTACAAAATGTATTATATCACAATCCGATGAATATTTCAAGGTTAATATGGGTTTATTCGGACTTGTTGCGAAAAAGTCATAAATTATACAGCAAAAAGCAAAGCTTTTGTTAAAAAACCGAAAGAAGGCTTTTGAAAACTGTTAAAAACTATATGGAGCATCAGACAAACTCTGGGAGAAAGCTTGGGTGCATTCGGCGGTTATAATTCTTGTTATATGTAGCAAAGAGAGATTTAAGAGGAACAATATGCACATTATATGCAACCATAAAGTAGCCAACTATCTTTAAAAGGAATTGTTGTGTGCTCTTGCTTTCTAGATATATATATATATATATATATATGTACTATTTTGGGTGATGGTGATATTGGATTTTTTATGGTTCGAATCTCTCTGCTCGCCACAGGATAAAACGCTTATCCCGAAATAATAGAATTAACAAAACCGCCGCTGTACTGAAGCATGATACTTTGATATGGCGGCGATTTTTTCGGCAGATTTATGAAAAGCTCTAAAATCTGCCGAAGTTTTTTCTTTTTATTCGAACCTACAGAGTGTCAAAAACTCATGGATTTCGAGTCCGGTGCTCAATTTGGAAGATAACGGAAGTTAGTATACTTTCTACGGAACCTGGTGGAACTTTTTCGTTTGTGCAAATTCGTCCGTTGAAAGCGGCGAGAACCTGAAAATGTACTATTTGCAAGGGTTTTTGGCGTTTTTTGATTTGGCGGAGATTTTTGCAGAATGAGGAGAAAATGGAGAGAAAAACAAATAAACGATAACTAAAAGTCCTTTCCGGCTTTTGCACGGAGAGGACTTTTTTCCCCCACAAAAAACTTCGTACAAAAATACAAATCCGTTACTACTTGATAAGTGGTGGGGATTTTTTCGCCAGTTTTGATTTTTACGTTACTACTTGATAAGTGAGGAGGGATTCAAGGATACTTCCAAAAACCTCTGAAAACTGTATATAGGTGAGGGCTTATGAAAAGCCCACCGCGATCCTTGACAACTGAATAGCCGTATTGAACCCTGCGCCGACGTTCCGGGAAGACGAAACATATGCGGGCACCCTTTTACATTCGGAGCAATCCGAAAATTTAAGAAAGGAGGAAATCTAAATGAAAAGGATTTCCAAACACGGGCTGAATAAGCCCCACGACAACATCGTCTTTGACATCCCGGAAAAGTCGGTCGAGGAGAGAATGGCGGCGAGATCTCGCAGTCATCGGGCGCTCGCGAAAGGCATGCGGCACATCGGTTCGGTACCGTCCTACCGCCACGGCAACAAACTCATCATCCCGATTGACGCGCTGATAAACTGCCTTTTTGAGCAGGACGAGGAGGACGACAGATGAGCAGACCGTATGAAAGTGTCCATGGTTTAGCAAGCACTGGATTTGTATATACAAATCCGCTTGTTGGGGTGGAGCCCCAAACCCCCGGAGGTGTCGACAATGGCTGACGCGAACAGAACAAAAGCGCTGCTGTTGCGACTGACCGAAGAGGAAGCCTCACAGCTCAAAGAGCAGTCGGCACGCACCGGCAGAACGCAGAGCGACATCTTGCGCTCGGCGTGGAAGAAGTTAAAGATCATTGAACTGCCGCCTGCCGATTTCGCGGAAGCGGTTATCCAACTTCGCCGAATCGGCAACAACCTCAACCAGCTCACCCGAGCGGCAAACGCGGGAGAAGTTCATATTCCGGAGATCAAAAGCGTACTCAGCGAGATTGTTGCCGTCGACAGAAAGCTCAGCAAAATCCTGTCGGGAGGTGGTCTTAAATGGCTGTAACGAAAATTTGGCCGGTACGCGACCGCTTTGACAAGGTACTCGACTACGCCGCAAACGCAAAGAAGACCGACGCGGATATTGAAAAATATCACGCGCTCGACGGCGTGATCGACTACGCGGCGGACGGCGACAAGACCGAAAAGTGCTTCTACGTCAGCGGCGTGAACTGTATGCCGGAGAACGCGAAGGAAGCCTTCGCCGCCACGCAGAAGCGCTGGGGTAAAACGACCGGCAAGGTTGCCTTTCACATGTACCAGTCCTTTGCCGAAGGCGAGGTGGACGCGGATACCGCGCATAAGATCGGCGTGAGACTCGCTGAGGAAGTATTCGGTGACCGCTTTGAGGCGCTTGTCGGGACCCATCTGAACACGGACCATTTTCACAATCATATTGTTATCAATGCCGTGTCGTTCAAGGACGGGCTGAAGTACAACGACTGCCCGGCGACGTATCGTAAGATCCGTGAGGTCTCCGACCGCCTGTGTCGGGAATATGGCTTGTCTGTCATTGAGCATCCGCAAGGCAAGGCGAAACCCTACGCCGAATACAAAGCGGAGCAGGACGGCAAATGGACGGTGCGCGGAGCCATCCGTGCGGCGATTGATACCGCCATACGCGGCTCCAACACCAAAGCCGAGCTTATCGACGCGATGAAACAAATGGGATTTGTAATTGACCAAAGCGGCAAGTACCCGAAGATCAAACAGGTCGGGAACGAACGCTTCGTTCGGTTTAGGTCGCTGGGCGACGGGTACGACGTGGGGAACATTATGGAACGTATTCGTCATACCGACCGACCTATGTATCCGCGCATCCCCGAGCAGGAAGATCCGTTGCAGATCTTTGACGGCGAGGAAGAACCTGTCGCGCTGATGACCTTTATTCCTCTTTACCGTTGTTACAACCGTGCGCTGACTTTGGCGCAAGAGCGACCTCGAACCAACCGGCGCATCTATTTTCTCGTCCGTCAGGACACAAGCGCCATGCGGCTGTATGTGGACTCGGCACGGCTTGTTTACGGGCACGGGCTTCACACAAGAGAAGATGTTCTCGCCTACAAGCAACACGCCATGGACGAGATCGACCGTTTTATCAAGGAACGGCAGGAGGCGCGAAACGCCATAAAACGCGCACTTCGCTCAGGCGATACTACCCTTTATTCCCGCGCCAAGTACAACGTCGGGGTGTTGACAAGGCGGCTTGCCAAACTTCGCCGCGAGGTAACGACCTGCGACAGGTGATCGAGCGCAGTGAACATGTTCGTGAAAATTTGCGGCGGATCGCTGAAAACGATTTTCGCGGAGAGGTTATTACCGGGCATAAAAGAGGCAACTTCTGCAACACTGTTGCAGAGGTTGAACGGACTTGACCCGCGCTGTAACTTCTGCACCACTGGTGCAGAAGTTAAACGGACAGGCATTTTCGCAGAAAATTCTGCACCACTGGTGCAGAATTAAATCGGTCGGAATAAGGCACAAAGAAATTCTGCAACAGTGTTGCAGAATTATTGCGGGAATAAAAAACAGGGGGGCGCGCTGATGACAGAAAAGAAACCTGATAGCGAGCGCCGTTCGGTGCGGGAGCTGCTGGGGCTTAAGGGCGGGCACCGCGAGTATAAAATAAACGGCGTGAATTACGTTGTCTCAGGACAGTATCGTGATGAAAAGAACGACGGCACGGACAAGACCTTTGCCGATCGTATTGAAGACTTTATAGGCAGTGAATTCGCAGAATTGACAGACATTGATGATGAGCCTAATATATTGAAGAAAAATGCGCACAGGGCTGCCGGAAAGGAGCGTTAATGCAGCCCAAAAACAACCCTGTCGGCATCACCGCTCTCTATTGCCGACTGTCCCGTGACGACGGGACGGATAAGGAGAGCAACTCCATCGAAAACCAAAAAAAACTTCTCACCGCCTACGCCAAGGATCACGGCTTTGAGAATATCCGCATCTACGTGGACGACGGCTACACCGGCACCAATTTCAACCGCCCCGACGTTCAGCGGCTGATGCAGGATATCGAGGACGGCTTCGTTTCGGCCCTGATCGTCAAGGATATGTCCCGTCTCGGGCGCGAATATCTGCAGGTCGGCTACTACACCGAGCAGTTTTTCCCCGAGCACGACGTGCGGTTTATCGCCGTCAACGACAACGTGGACAGTATCAACGAAAACGACGATTTCGTGCCGATCCGCAACGTCTTCAATGAACTGTACGCCAAGGATATCAGCCGAAAATGCCGCTCGGCGCACAAAACGCGCGGCAAATCCGGCGTTCCGCTCGGACAGCCGCCCTACGGGTATATGAAGGATCCAGAGGACAAAACGCGCTGGATCATCGACCCGGAGGCGGCGCCGGTGGTGCGGGAGATCTTCAAACTCTATCTCGAGGGCAACGGCATCGACACCATCGCCCGCATCATGCAGGACGAGGGGCACCTCAACTGCACCGCCTACTGGCACGAAAAAGGCGTGGGCAGAGGCGGCAAGAAGACTCAGCCCAACCCCTTCAAGTGGAAATGCTCCACGATCGCCGGCATCCTCTCGCGGCAGGAATACTGCGGAGACGTCATCAATTTCAAGACCTACTCCAAGTCCTTCAAAAACAAACAGCGTCTTGAAAATCCGAAGGAAAACCAGATGATCTTCCGCGACGTGCACGAGCCAATCGTCGACCGCTCCACCTTTGAAAAGGTGCAGAAGCTGATCGGCAAGACCAAGCGCCGCCCGCCCAAAGAGGAAAACGGTCCGAAGAGCATCTTCTGCGATCTCGTCTACTGCGCGGACTGCGGGAAAAAGCTGTGGTATCACACCAGCACCACCAATAAGGATATCCACTTTTTCTCCTGTTCAAACTATGAAAAGGACTATCGCGGCACCTGCAAGACCCGCCACTATATCCGCGCCGACGCGCTCTACACCATCGTGACGATGGAGCTGAGGCGACTTGCGGACTATCTGCGGGACGACGAGGACCGTTTCGCCGAGATCTTAGCGCGAAAGAGCGATAAGGAGTATCAGACCTCTCACAAGCAGACGACCGGGGAGCTGACCAAAGCGACCAAGCGGCTGGAGCTGATCCCGAAGCTACTAAAGCAACTCTACGAGAACAACCTGAGCGAAAAGGTCTCGGACGAGGATTTCATGATCCTTTCCCGCGAGTACAACGAGGAGCGGGCGCGGCTGAAGGAGCGGATCATCGTTCTGCAGGAGAAGCTGAAGGACCTTGACGACCGCCGCTATGAGCGGGACAAGTTCGTCCGCGCGATCCGTCGCTTTATGGAAATGAAGATGCTGACGAAGAATCTTCTGACCGAGCTGATCGACCGGATCGAGGTGCACGAGACGGAGGGCGTGGGTAAGAACCGCACCCAGCGCGTGGTGATCTACTACCGCTTTGTCGGGTATCTCGAGATCCCGGACGAAGAGACCCGCTTTTCGGAGGACACGAGGCAAGGAGTATCGGTGGAGTATATCTCCTGCGCGCCGATCAAGGTCCGCTACGGCGACGACGGAGAAGAAACCGAGGAAGGAGGATAAACAAAAAGGAGCAGGCGAGCCTGCTCCGATACATAGGAGTCAATGATTAAAGAATAAAATCAAAAGGATGAGCGCAACTATTCCGACTCCGACAAGAACGCCGATCCATGCCCGAGATTTTTTCTTCTCAGGCGTATATTTTGGTAGTTCGGGTGGAGCTTGATAAGTATATTGCTGCACTTGAGGTCTTTGGATTTTGGCTTCCGATGCCTGTTTCTTCTGCTGTCTCCGAAGACTGTCCTCTGACTCAATCGCTTTTCTTAAAAGTGTCATAGGATCGTCGCCGGAAAAAATACGACTGCGAAAATCTTGAACAAAATCCAGATCGTCAGGTTCGCTGATTTGGAATGTGCCGGAATCGTGAGCAATCTGATTTCTGACCCAGCGAACATGTTTGAGCATCTTATAGTCGTTGTTCCAAGAGGAAACGCGGTATTGTCCTCTATATGTAAGGCGTTCCATTTGTGTGATGTATTCGCTGACGCCGTTTTGGCAAGAGTACATTTCAGAACAAAGCTTGTCCAAACGCTTATACGCTTCAAAGAAGTCGTTATCCGCTATATGCAAATCGCTCACCTGCCTTACTGATTTTTATTATATCATACGGCTCTCTCAAAAACAATGAATCGTAATGCAAAAAAATACGAGTGGTCATAACTCGAATCCGTTATGACCACTCTAAATGGTTGCGGAGGAAGGATTTGAACCAACGACCTTCGGGTTATGAGCCCGACGAGCTACCAGACTGCTCCACTCCGCGATATTTAGTTTACATATTTATTATATACCATTATTTTTAATTTTGCAACACTATTTTTATAATTTTAAAAAATAAGACGCCGTACTCGGTCGTCTTATTTTTTTGCGGATATAATCCGCTGACTTGAGGAGGGTAGAAATGTACTTAAAGATTGCGGCATCTTTAAATACGTATATACTTTAAAATATAAAAATGCAAATATTATGCCAAAAATATGAACAAACAATAAATATTTTGAATATAGTTGTTGGTTTTAGGCAAAAATAAAGCTGAAATCATTTTAAAGAGGTAAAAATATGGATAAAGAAAATAAGCTGATAAAATTTTTAAACGGCAAAGGCTTTTATGTTGTAATGGGAATTTGTTTGTTGGCAGTAGGTGTTGCGGCATGGATTGCCATTGCCGGCATTCCGGATGTTGAGGATATTCCTCAAACAAATATAAGTTCTACTGCCACCGAAGAAAACCTTTCATCCGAGAAGCAGGCTGCTGCAGAAGCAAGCGATATTCCGGCTGAAGAAAAGCATGAAACCGCTTCCAAAGAGGAGGTATCAAGTGAAGCTAAAAAGGTAGAGGCTGCATTTTTTACACTGCCAGTAACCGGAGAAATCATTAAAGGATACAGCGAAAGCGAGCTTTTGTACAGTAAAACCTATAACGATATGCGCATACATTTAGGACTTGATATCGCCGCCGATATAGGAACTGCGGTTAAGGCGTCCGGAGACGGCAAAATTATCGATATAAAAAAAGACAATCTGCTTGGCACGGTAGTAGAAATCGATCACGGAAACAATATTGTCGGAATATATGCAGGATTAAACGAAAAAACCGCGGTTAAAAAAGGCGATATCGTAAAAGCCGGCACCACTATCGGAGCAGTGGGTACAGTGCCGAGTGAATCGGCAGATTCGGCGCACCTTCACTTAGAATTTAAAGAAAACGGGAAAAATATAGCGCCGTTAAGCCTTATTAATCTTGGAAGTTCTAATTAATTCAAAAAATTAATATATTTTATTACGCGCCCTCGTTCGTTTAGGGGCAACCGGCCAATAGCAAATGGTGCAGTTGGCCGGTATTTTAGAAAGGAATATAAAATGGATACAAATAAAGACATGAAGCCCACCGAAAAGGCATTAAAAGTAGTAAATTTAAAATCGGAAAAAACCGATCCGCAAGGAAGCTATACGGGGGTACCGCTTAACGAAGATGAAGAGCCCGTGCAGGACAGCGACGACCTTTAAAAATATCCATTCACAATTGTGAATGGATATTTTATTATTTTACGGCCGATAATAATCGTCGCTTTTTAAGTTGTCTATGTAAAGAGGAGTAAGCGCATGGTCTTAAAACACATGCCGTTGATAATCTTCATATTATCACCTCAAAGAAATTTTAGCATAAATACAAATAAAAGTCTATAAAAAACACCCACCTGAAAAATTCCGGAGGTGGTGTGTGCTTTAATTAATGCTAACCTATTCGAACAAATCCGAATTTGCAATATTAATAATTCTTTTGTTTTGCTTTACAGCATATTTCATGCTTTGATATGCGCCACCGTAATTGTATTCGACATAAAAAATGCACAAATCTGATTGTTCAATCATTTTCCTATTTCGCACTTGTATTGCGTTTTTAAAATGAACCAAGCTTGATTCCGGACAGATCTCGATTTCATCATAGTATTCCACAAAGCTTGTTTCATTGTTTTGATATTCGGCGGTATTATACGGCAGCACCAGAATTTGTGCGCAATTATCATCGCGGTACTCTTTTTTTACTCTTTTTATAGTGCTTGAAACAAGTTGGTCAAACTCTCCGTTTCTGCCGATGAGAAAATCTACATACTCGTGTTCATAGAGCAGTTTTATAACAAGATTTTCAAGCCTTGTTTCGATTGTTATTGCACTATCTAAATAACGATGTCCGAAAAAACTAATAGTATAAATATCCAGTAGACCACGCAAGCGCTATCTTCCTTTCACTTTGCTCAAAAATATAGCAAATTCTATATATTATTATATAATTGCTTACAAATAAAATCAAGTGCTTTTATATAAATACAGCGTATTGAATTGGCAAAAAGTATAATAATAAAAGAAAGGTGGGCTGATTTTTATGAGTAAGAATGTTGATTTTAATAATAGAGACAGATTGATTCAACTTGGAATTGCCATAGGGGCACTTCGTAAAATGCGTGGATTGTCCCAAGAAAAATTAGCCGAGAAAGCCGGGATCAGCCGTTCGCTTATTAGTTCCATAGAGGCGCCGGGCATGGCGAAAAGCTTTTCAATTGATGTCCTTTTCAGTATTGCAGACGTACTGGATGTTGATGCTGCCGATTTAATCAATGCATCTGTCTTTCCGGACAGAATAATTAAAAACCAAAAATAAAATCTAACATTAAAATTGCCGGAGTTAGGCTGAAACTTATCAGCCAAAAACCGGCAATTTTTAATTAGGTAAAAACAGCAATAACCACCTATTAGGTGGTTATTTTTGGTGACCCGGACGAGAATCGCCCGTCGCTTGGCTCCGGCACGCACGCGACCTTTTCAACCGTCCCCCGGACGGTTAAAATTTTCTCTATGAGAAAACCGGTCTTTTCGATTCTGTCGTTCAAGCCAAAAAAAAATAGCCACCCAAAGGGTGGTTATTATTTTTGGTGACCCGGACGAGAATCGAACTCGTGTTACCGCCGTGAAAGGGCGGTGTCTTAACCGCTTGACCACCGGGCCGTGTTAATATTTAAAATGGTGGCTGTAATTGGATTCGAACCAATGACACTGCGGGTATGAACCGCATGCTCTAGCCAACTGAGCTATACAGCCATAGCGACTAGATTATTATAAATAAATAACCGCAAAAAGTCAAGCTTTTTTTAAATTTTGGCGGGAAAAATTTCCCGCCAGTTTTATTTTTTAGGAACAAGAATTTCCACGCCGCCCATATACGGCCTTAATGCCTCTGGTATTTTTACGCTGCCATCAGCTTGAAGATTGTTTTCCAAAAAGGCAATTAGCATGCGCGGCGGCGCTACAACGGTATTATTAAGCGTGTGCGCTAAGTGCTTTCCGTTTTCATCGGCAATTCGTATTTTTAACCGCCTTGCCTGAGCGTCTCCTAAGTTGCTGCAGGAGCCTACTTCAAAGTATTTTTGTTGCCTTGGTGACCAGGCTTCTACGTCAACGGATTTTACCTTTAAGTCCGCAAGGTCACCCGAACAGCACTCAAGTGTGCGTACCGGGATATCAAGCGAGCGGAAAAGGTCAACCGTGTTTTGCCAAAGCTTATCAAACCACTTTTTGCTGTCATCCGGCTCGCAGACAACGATCATTTCCTGTTTTTCAAACTGGTGAATTCTGTAAACGCCACGCTCCTCAAGACCGTGAGCGCCCTTTTCTTTTCTAAAGCAGGGTGAATAGCTTGTAAGGGTAAGAGGTAGACTGTCGCTCGGTAAAATGGTATCTATAAATTTGCCGATCATCGAGTGCTCGCTTGTGCCGATAAGATACAAATCTTCGCCTTCGATTTTATACATCATGGATTCCATTTCTGCAAAGGACATAACGCCGGTTACAACGTCGCTTCTAATCATAAACGGCGGAACGCAGTAGGTAAAACCGCGATTAATCATAAAATCGCGGGCATAGGAAATAACCGCGGAGTGAAGCCTTGCGATATCGCCCATAAGATAATAAAAACCGTTGCCGGCAACACGACGGGCAGCGTCGAGATCAATGCCGTTAAACCGTTCCATTATTTCAGTGTGATATGGTATTGGGAAATCGGGAACAACCGGCTCGCCAAAACGCTCAACCTCGACGTTTTCACTGTCGTCCTTGCCGATAGGTACAGAGGGATCGATAATATTAGGCAATATTACCATAATATCTTTAATTTCAATTTCAAGCGCTGCCTGCTCTTTTTCAAGCTCCACTAATCGGTCGGCATTCTCCTGCACCTTTTGCTTCAATGCTTCGGCTTCGTCTTTTAAGCCTTTAGCATATAACCCTCCGATTTCTTTGGAGATTTTATTTCTAAGGCCGCGAAGTGTGTCGCCCTCTTGCTTTACGGCGCGAATACGGTTATCAAGTTCTATAACCTTATCCACAAGCGGAAGCTTTTCGTCTTGAAATTTGTTTTTAATATTTTGTTTAACAATTTCCGGGTTTTCTTTTAAAAATTTGATATCCAGCATTAAAAAAACTCTTCTTTCACCATTCTTTTTCTGTAAGCCGTTTTGTAATTTCGGTTAGCTCATCTTTGTTGTAAAATTCAATTTGTATTGTGCCGCGCCCTTTTTGCTTGGGTGTTATTTTTACGTTCCTGCGAAGCCGGTCTTTTAAGGCTAAAGCCACTTCATCGTAGTATCTGTCGGTACTTTTTATTTTAATCTGTTTCGGTTTTAATTTTTCAATCTCTCTAACGCTTGCTCCGTTTATTGCTTCTTTTAATGCTATTGTGCGAAGGGAAATATCATCGATCGACAGCAGTGCTTTGGCGTGTCCAACAGAAATTTTTCCTTCTTTTAAAGCATTTACAGACATGGTATCAAGAGATAATAGCCTTAAAGAATTTGTAATATAGCTTCGCGATTTGTGCAATTTTTCCGCGACCTGCTCTTGGGTTAACCCTAACTTTTTAATAAGCTCGCCGTAGCCTTCGGCTTCTTCTATGGGATTTAGGTTTTCGCGCTGTAAATTTTCAATAAGCGCTACTTCCATAACCTCTTCGTCGGACATATCTTTTACTATTGCCTTAATAGTAGAAAGCCCGGCAAGTCTTGACGCACGCCAGCGGCGTTCACCGGCAATAATTTGGTAGCCGTTTCCTAAGGGGCGCACAAGTATAGGACTTATAAGTCCGTGCTCTTTAATGCTTTCGGAAAGCTCATTAAGCGCATCGTCCGAAAAATTTTTACGCGGTTGATTGCGGTTTGGTTCAATTTCCGAAATGCGAATTTCCGCGACATTGCCGTTATCGGCATTGTCTGAAAATAAAGAATCAAGTCCGCGGCCGAGACCGCCGATTTTTGCCACCGACTATTCCCCCTTATAGGTTTTATTGTTTTTTATAAACTCTTTTGCAAGGTCGTTGTAGCTTGTTGCACCCTTGTTGTGCTTGTCGTAATATTGTATGGGCATTCCAAAACTCGGAGCCTCTGATAGACGCACCGTTCTTGGAATTACCGTAGAATAAAGCTTTTTGCCGAAGAATTTTTTAATTTCCTGCGCTACCTGCCGCGTTAAATTAAGCCGGGAGTCGTACATTGTAAGAAGCACGCCCTCAATATCTAAAAACGGGTTGTACCGCCTTTTTATCTCCCGCACTGTTTGCATTAGCTGGCTTAAACCTTCAAGCGCGTAATATTCGCACTGAATAGGCACTAAAAAAGTGTCTGCCGCAGAAAGCGCGTTAATGGTTATAAGGCTAAGCGACGGCGGACAGTCAATAAAAATAAAATCATATTTGTTCTTTACCGCCGCCAATGCGTTTTTTAATACGCTTTCCCTAAAATCTAAAGAAATAAGCTCAACCTCGGCACCGGCCAGATCCATGTTTGTGGGGACAATATCCACGTTTTTAAATTTTGTAGATATTATAGATTCTTCGCAATTGCCGGTTGTTAAAAGGGTGTAGCTTGAATGCTCCAGGGTTTTGCTTACGCCAAATCCCGAAGTGGTATTGCCCTGCGGATCAAGATCTATTAAAAGTACCTTTTTGCCGTATATGCCAACACCTGCCGCAAGGTTTACAGCAGTTGTGGTTTTGCCTACTCCGCCTTTTTGATTTACAACAGCAATTATCTTCCCCATATTATTTATCGTAACCCTTTGGATTATTCTTTTGCCAACGCCAGGTGTCCTCGCACATTCTTTCAATGTCGAATTTGGCCTGCCATCCTAAAACCTTTTTTGCTTTTTCGGCGCTGGCATAAACTGTGCCTAGATCGCCTGCGCGCCTTGGAGCAATTTTATAAGGTATTGTGGTGCCGCTTGCTTTTTCAAATGCATTTTTAAGCTCTAAAACACTGGTGCCTTTTCCGGTACCAAGATTAAATGCTTCACAGCCTTTATGGTCTTTGACATATTCGACGGCTTTTAAGTGGCCGGCTGCAAGATCTACAACGTGGATGTAATCTCTAACACCGGTACCATCGGGAGTATCATAATCATCGCCGAAAACAGAAAGCTCTTTAAGCCTTCCTACTGCAACCTGAGAAATATAAGGCATAAGATTATTTGGTATTCCGTTTGGATCTTCGCCTATAAGCCCGCTTTCGTGCGCTCCTATGGGATTAAAATATCTTAATAGCGCTATGCTCCATTCGGGGTCATGCGATAAGTCGCGTAAAATTTCTTCGATAAAATATTTGGTTTTTCCATATGGATTAATGGCGCCAAGGGGCATATCCTCTTTAAGAGGCATTTCGGTAGCAAGGCCGTAAACCGTTGCAGAGGAAGAAAAAACGAGCTTTTTAACGCCGTATTCTCTCATAATCTCGCAAAGATTTAAAGTAGAAATAAGGTTGTTGTCGTAATATTCAAGAGGTTTTTCAACAGATTCACCTACAGCCTTAAGTCCTGCAAAATGAATTACGCATTCAATATTTTCATTTTTAAAAATATTTAAAAGCGCATCTTTATCGCGTACGTCTGCATTGTAAAAAACCGGTTCTTTGTTTGTTATTGCTTTAATTCTTGATAAAACCTCGGGTTTTGAGTTGCAAAGATTATCTACAATAACTACATTTTCGCCGTTTTCCAATAACTGTACTACTGTATGCGAGCCGATATAACCCATACCGCCTGTTACTAATATTGACATATTTCCCACCTCGGTATATTTCTAATATATAATTTTACTTTTATTTTATGAATTTGTCAATAATAATAGGAAAGCAAAAAATAATAAAAACAATTTTTTTGGTTGTATTTTAAATAAAAGGTTGCTATAATAGTCAAGAAAACCGTTTAAGGTTGTGCGATATGAATATTTATATTACAAGTGAACAAGTAGGGCTTGAAGGCTATTGGATTACCGATATTTTGGATGGTATTTTTAAAGAGTCTTTAAAAAAGCATATAAACGTAATTGACTTTGTCGGTCAGAAGATTGAAACTTCTTTAGAAGCGCCAAGGCCGATAGTTTTGGTTGTGGGCTATTCCACCCATTGGATGGAAAAAAACTGCAGCGAAATAAGAGCATTTGACGCTATGCCGCTTTTAGTAAATGCCGATCACGGAGCTTTTTCCGAAATGATGGGACCGGTTGGTATTGTAAGCTTTGATTTAAAAAAATCGGTTTATAATGTTTTATCATACTTTCTTGGCGCAAAACGCAGTAAAATTTGCTTTTTCGGAGCGCAGACGGATTCTGTAGCAGACGATATTAAAGCCGAAGAGTTTTTGCGCATTGCTTCGCTTTGGAAACTGCCGATATCATATCAGGATGTTTACCGCAGTGGCAGCATAGCCGAGTGTTACAATGTTTTTTCAAAATCCATTGAAAATTATAATGCAGTATTTTGCTCGTCAGATGCGGCAGCGCTATATTTGGTTGAACGCTGTAAAGAAAAGGGTATTCGCATTCCTCAGGATTTAGCCGTAATTGGCTGTGGCGATACCAGAGTTTGCGCTAAAGCACAGCCTGCAATATCCACCGTTAAAAACGATTATGTCGAGCTTGGTCGCCAGGCGGTAAAGCTTCACCAGTTGCTGCAAAAAAATACCGATATTAATTCGGCGTCTATTTCGGTGGACTGTCCGCTTGTTTTGCGAAACTCCACACCCGGCGCTTCAAATATTCGGATGTATCGCCATAAAATGCCCGAAAATAAGGTGCCGGGCTATGTATCCGATCCGGAGCTTTTGTCGGTTTTAAAAGCTGAAGAGCTATTAAAAAATTTTGACGATATTGATAGGGAAATTTCACGGGGTTTAAAAGCCGGCAAAACCACCGCCGCTATAGCAGAAGGGTTGTTTATCTCAGTATCCGCCGCGAAATATCGAATTAAAAAGATGCTTATAATGACCGACCTTAAAAATAAGCAGGAGCTTACAAATCTTATTAAAAAGTACAATTTGGTATAAATTTAACGAGAAGCAAAAAAGCTTCTCGTTTTTTATCTCGCCAACTTGACAAGCGATTTCTATATATTTATAATTTAAGTATAAGTTATATTTATATAGGAGAAAATATGGAACATTATATCGTAAAAGGTATGAGTTGCGCCGCATGCCAAGCACGCGTTGAAAAGGCGGTATCTGCCGTGCCGGGCGTAAGTTCTTGTGCTGTAAGTCTTCTTACAAATTCCATGAGCGTAGAAGGAAGCGCAAAAAGTGCGGACATAATAAATGCAGTAAAAAAGGCCGGTTATAATGCCGCTTTAAGAGATTCCGGTAAAAAGACAGATACAACCGATGAATTACAAAATAATGAAACAAAAGGGCTTTTAAAACGCCTTGTAGCGTCGGTTGTGTTTTTGCTGGCGCTTATGTATATAACCATGGGGTATAATATGCTTTCGTGGCCTGTTCCTACGTTTTTTTATCACAACCATTTAGCGCTTACACTGTTGCAGCTTTTGCTGTCGGCTGCTGTAATGATTATAAATAAAAATTTTTTTATCAGCGGCACGAAGGCAGTATTATCGAAAGCTCCTAATATGGATACGCTGGTGGCGCTAGGCTCAAGCGTATCATTTGCCTGGAGCACCTATATATTCTTTAAAATGTGCGGCATGATAACGCTTGGCGCCGATAATATGGAGATTATGCCGCTTTATCACAACGAGCTTTATTATGAGTCTGCTGCTATGATACCGGCGCTTATTACCGTCGGTAAGCTTTTAGAGTCCGTTTCTAAAGGGAAAACCACAGGTGCGCTTAAAAATTTAATTAAACTAAAACCTAAAAAAGCCCGCATATTGCGTAACGGGCAAGAGGTTGAAGTAGAGATAGATGAAGTAAATAAGGGCGATATTTTTATTGTAAAACCGGGCGAAGCCGTACCTGTAGACGGGGTGGTTATAGAGGGGACCGGCGCTGTCGATGAAAGCGCACTTACAGGCGAATCTGTGCCTAAAGATAAGGCGGCAGGAAGTTCTGTTTACGCCGCAACAATAAATAGCTACGGTTATTTAAAAGCAAAAGCTACAAAGGTTGGCGAAGATACAACACTAAGCAAAATTATCCGTATGGTTTTAGAGGCTTCTTCTACGAAAGCGCCTATAGCCCGCATAGCGGATAAGGTTTCAAGCGTTTTTGTACCTGCAGTAATTATAATTGCCGTTATTGTAATTTTAGGCTGGTTAATTGCGGGATCCGGCATTGGCGAGGCATTAGCTCGCGGTATATGTGTGCTTGTAATATCCTGCCCTTGCGCGCTGGGACTTGCTACGCCCGTTGCAATTATGGTAGGTAACGGGTTAGGTGCAAAATCCGGTATTTTAATTAAAAACGGCGAAGCCCTCGAGACAGTCGGCAAAGTCGATACTATTGTGCTTGATAAAACCGGAACGATAACAAACGGCACGCCTGTAGTAACCGATGTGATTACGGCTGACGGTATAAGCGAAAACGAACTGATGTCATATGCATTTTCGCTTGAAGCATTAAGCGAACATCCTTTAGCTAAAGCGGTAGTAAAAAAGGCACAGGACCAAAAAATTTCCCGTTTTGATGTTTCGAATTTTAAGGTACGTCCCGGCTTTGGCTTAGAAGCACAAAAAGATGAAGCGTTGCTTCGTGCCGGAAGCCGCAAATATATAGAAAATCAAGCAAATAAAGATGATCGTCTGTTTAATTTGGGCGAAAAGCTTGCAGAAAAAGGTAAAACTCTGCTGTACTTTTCTAAAGATAAACAAATACTTGGTTTAATAGCCGTAGCAGATGTAATTAAAAGTACCTCGTATAGCGCCGTGAGCCACTTAAAAAATCTTGGTATAAAAGTGGTCATGCTTACGGGCGATAACGAAAAGGCCGCAAAATACATAGGCAAAAAGGCGGGGGTAGATGACGTTGTTGCAAATCTGTTGCCGGATGAAAAAGAGGCTGCCGTAAGACGCTTACAAAAAGAGGGCAAGGTTGCAATGGTCGGTGACGGTATTAACGATGCGCCTGCCCTTGCTCGTGCAGATGTTGGCATTGCAATAGGAGCAGGTACTGATGTAGCTATTGACAGTGCTTCTATTGTCCTTATGAACAGTGACCTTGAAGATGTAGCTTCTTGCGTGCGGCTCGGGCGCAAAACCATTACAAACATTCACCAAAACTTGTTCTGGGCGTTTATTTATAACCTTTTTTGCATACCGCTTGCGGCAGGCCTTTTTGGGCTTAAAATGGATCCAATGTATGCCGCCGCGGCAATGAGTTTATCAAGCGTTACCGTGTGCCTAAATGCGCTAAGACTAAATTTGGTTAATATTCATGACGGTTCTCGCGATAAGCCGCGTTTAAAAAAGGCAAAACAAAGCTTAAAAACCGTAACCTTTAATGTTGAAGGTATGATGTGCCCGCACTGTGAAACGACGGTAAATACAGCGCTTAAAGAATTAAAATTTGTAAAATCCGTATCATCAAATCATAAAACCGGGAAGGTAACGCTTAATTATACCGGCGGGTATGATGCAAATATGGTTAAAGCTGCAATAGAAGAAAAAGGCTATATTTTTAAAGGTGAAGAATAATTTTTAGGAAAAGTTTATGTTAAATCAGTATTCAAGAACAGAATTAATTTTAGGCAAAGAAGCAATGGAAAAGCTGTGGAATTCCCGCGTGGCCGTGTTTGGCATAGGCGGAGTAGGCGGTTTTACGGTTGAAGCTCTTGCAAGGTCAGGCGTTGGCACTATAGATATTATTGATGACGATAAAGTGTGCCTTACAAATATTAACAGGCAGATTTATGCTACAAGAAAGACGGTCGGCCAATATAAGGTTGACGTGGCATTATGTCGCATAGCGGAAATAAACCCCGATATAACCGTAAACACCTACAAAACCTTTTATTCTCCGCAGACTGAAAAGCAGTTCGATTTTTCAAAGTACGATTATATTGTAGATGCCATCGATACCGTAACCGGCAAAATAGCGCTTGCAGTTAATGCAAACGCTTCAAATACGCCGATTATTTCATCTATGGGAGCCGGTAATAAGATGGATCCTACCGCGTTTTTGGTATCCGATATTTATAAAACCTCAGTTTGTCCGCTTGCTAAAGTTATGCGATACGAGTTAAAACGCCGCGGCATAAAAAAGCTAAAAGTTGTATATTCGAAAGAGCCGCCCATAAAACCGATTGAAGATATAGAAAACAGCTGTAAAGAAAACTGCATTTGTCCTCCAAACACGGCGCGCAAATGCACTAAGCGCCGCCAGGTTCCGGGCAGCAACGCGTTTGTGCCGAGTGTGGCAGGTCTTATTATTGCAGGCGAAGTAATTAAAGATTTAATAAATTACGGAAAATAAAAAAAGTCCCGATAGTAAATCGGGACTTTTTATTTTTCATTTAGCTTTAATATGTTTTCGCAAATAAACCTTCCAACTGTAGAAGATACGGCGGAACTTATGGTAAGCTCCGAATATGCGGAATATAGCTGCTGCTGTTCAACTTCAACTTTTTTAAGCGCCTTTATACTCGCGTCTTTGATGGTCATCTCATAAAAGTCGCAAAAAGTGTCATACAGAGTTCCTATTTCGGTTTGCTCTAATCCAAGATTTATCATATCTACAATGGATTTTATGGGCAGGGTTTGTTTTAATAAACAAATAACAATTAAATATGCTATATGCACTTTAGAGTATTTTTTCATTACCGGCGCCGGAATAATTTTAAGTTTGACGTAGTTGTTTATTATTGCCGGAGTTATTATTTTTCCTTCAAAAACCTGCGAATATATAGATAAATATTTTTCCATTACAACAATAATTTGATCCATATATAAATCAATTTCCGGGAGTTCGCTAAAACGCGGTAATTTGTGATTTTGCGCGTTTTCAAAAATTTCTTTAAAACTTTCGTGTATAGTTTTTTGCGGCATATTTAACACCTCGTATTAAAAACTATATCAAAGCGATACTAAAATGTCAACATCTTTTTTGAATTCCAATTTTCCTAATGTTAATACTAAATAGCAATAAAACGATTTCAATTACAACAAGCCCCACAATAAAAATATTGCTGTAAAACAACTGTTGTTGCATTAAAAGGCACATAACGAAGATAATAAAGCAACTTATCGCCGCCGATAGCTTTTTGTTAACATTCGCTGCTTGTTCGAATATATTTGTAACGCAAAAGACAGCGGCCGCAGATTTTATTATCGAAAAAAGGAAATAGGTTAAAAACTCAAAGCCCTCAAAACGGGTAAAGGTGTCTCCAAGCGAAATTATGCTCATAGCTTCAACATAGGGTAAATCGAGTTTTGCGCTTACCCCTCGCCCAAAAACAAAAATTATATTTAAAATGCAAACCGATAAAAGCAAAACCGCAAATAAAAGGCCTAATAAAAAAGCCTTTATTCCCTGCTTTTTAGGTACTTGCCTAAATAAAAATATAAGTGTAATTATTTCGCCGAAGCACCGCGCAAACAAAATTAATGCGCTTTTTAAAGTAACGTTAAGATTTAATTCGAGCGGTAACATATTGTCAAACGAAAACTGTGGAATGCTGATCACAAAAAATGTAACAGTGGTAATCGCAGAATATACAGCAGAAACAATTGCAAGTTTAAATATAGCTTCCTTTTTTGCAGTTGCAATAAAATAAACCGCAATTGCCGCAAGGATAATTATAATTGTTTTTGAGGTGCTTTTTAGGCGGTAATCCGCCACATAATCGGTATAGTCTTTAAGCGTTGCGGCGGCGCTTATTACGCTTAAAGCCGTACCTAAAATTACAAGGACGATTTTTTTAATTTTTCCGCAGTTAGTTAAATCAAAATTTTGAAGTATTATGCCGGCAAAAATATAATAAATTGCGGCAAAAGCAAACGCTATCATTAAACCGAACAGTCCTTGCAAAGCGTCTTCGTGCCGCGGAAAATAAAGCATAGCATTTCCTACTGTAAATATTGCAATAAGGCAAATGGCGTGTTTAGAATATATGGATTTTACCACGTTTAGTCGTCCTTTATAATAAATTTTAGATTAATTTTTGCGCTTTTGTAATAATTTTTGTAGTTTAAATTAACCGACTTGTATATTTTTTGGTGGTTTTTTCGAAGCAGTTCCCTTACCGAGAATATATCAACCGCTTTTTCTTGCGACGCCTTTATAAGCGCTAAACTTCTTTTTTCAATTATGCGTTTATATTGCTCTTTTATAAAACTGTAGTCGCTGTCTTCTTCGGTCGTTTGGGTTATTGTAAAGTCTAATTGTAAATTGCCGTTTAAAAAATGAGGTGTAATGTTAACCTTGTTGCTTCCGATTGATGCGGCAACGGTTTTGCCTTCATCCGACAGAATAATTTCCGCGCGGGAAATTCTGCCGTCGCAAATTTCGAAAAGCTCGGCATCTTCTTCGTCAAGGCGAAATTTTTCAATATCGTCTTCGTAAATTTTCATGCCTGTAATCTTTATTGCATAGCGGTCATTTTCTTTTTTTAGTGAAATATAGGGGATTGCGTATACGTGGTTTTCTTCTAAACGGCAGTTTGCAATGTTTATAAAGCTTGAAGCGTTGGCTATCGGAATGGTGTTTTCGGTTGTGTCTAATAAAGACATTATTTCATAGCCTTTTACCGGCACGCTGTCATCCGGTGCAGATAGAAGCTCATATGCATTTTCTGCCGCAATAATTCTAATAAGAAGGGTAACTTCGGAGCTTTTTGCGCAAAAATCAAAAGCACTTTCTATGTCTTTTTTATTAAGGTTATCTCCAAAAACAAGCGCTCCGCAGTGACTGAAAAAAAGAGGTTTAGTAACTAACGAGGAAAGGTTTTCAAGTGCCGCATAAAAATTATGCCCTGTGCCGGAAATGATTTTTGAATTGGTCGACCCTTCACTGCCGCTTTTGGGGTTTACGTATTCAAATGTCATTTTTACGCCTTCCGGCGATTTATCAAGGCCGATTGTGGATACTATAAGCCTGTCCTCAATATCAACATAGTCGCTGCACGAGCAAAGGCTTAACAATAAAAAAGCCGAAAAAAAATAGGATAATATTTTTTTCATATTATGCCTGCCTTTTGCGGTTGTTGGTTATATCATAGGGGCGCTCTTTCATCATGTTCCACGGCACTCTTATATAGTCGTCCTTTAAAGACGCGCAATTTGCGTATTTAAGCCCTATTGTATAATCTGCACCAAAAGATTTTATCGAAAAAAGCTTTGCTAATAAAATAATAGCGCCGATAAACACACCGTACATCCCAAGGATAGACGCTAATACCGTTAAAAATACGCGAGTATAAAATACCACGCTGTTTAGTTTTGGAATCATCAGCCCGCAAATACCGGATAATGCCACCACAATAAGCATTGGCGCGCTTACGATGTTTGCGGTAACCGCCGCTTCGCCAACAACAAGCCCGCCTACAATGCTAAGCGTGTGACCTAAACTTTGCGGCATTCTAACGCCTGTTTCTTTTAATATTTCAAATACGAAGATAAGGACAAGCGCCTCCACCGACGATGGAAAGGGAATCCCTTCACGGGCGCCGGAGATGGACAGAATAAACGATGTTGGCAGCAGCGCCGGAAAAAAGTTTAAAATAGCAAGGAATACCGCAGGTATAGTTGTTGCAAGTATAAAACAAATATACCGAATAATTCTGCCAAGGGTTGCAAGAAAGTAATTTAGGTAATAATCGTCGTCAGACTGAAAGTTCTCCAAAAAAAAGTATGGCAAAGTTAAGGCCACGGGAGTGCCGTCAACAATAACTGCAATTCTTCCTTCTAAAAGTCTTGCGGCAACTATATCCGGCCTTTCGGTCGATCCTATGGTTTTAACAAACGATTTTTTGCTGTCGCGTATCATTTCGTTTATATAATTGCTGTCTAAAATGCCGTCTATATCTATTTTTTTCAGTCTTCTTTTAAGTTCTTGTAAAACTTTTTTATCAATGATCGAATTAAGATAAAGAATAAATACTTTAGTATCGGTACGCCTCCCTAAATTTGTTTCCTCTACTTTAAAATCAAATGTCGGCAGCTTACGGCGAACCAGCGATATATTGTAAAGCGCCACCTCGCAAAAGCCTTCACGGGGACCTTTTAAAATGCGCTCGTCGTGAGGTTCTTCGATGCTTCGGGTTTTAAAGCCTTTAGTGTCGCAAATAAGATTGGTGTCGCCGTCTAAAAGCACAAGGGTGCCGCCGTAGGTAATTGCGCGTATCATTTTTGAAATGTCGCCTGTTTTTGTCACCTCCGCCGAAAAAAGAACACGTCCGGCTAAAAACTCCGAAATTTCGTCAGTTTCTTCCGGCGTGCATAAAAGCAGCGGCTTAATTATTGTTTCACTTATGAATTCGGAATTGGTCATGCCGTCGAAAAATAAAATCTCGGCATTAAATCCGTGGCATGATAGCTTTCTGTGTCTAAGTACGCTGTCGTTTTTAAAAAGATCTTTAAAAAACAAGGCTTTATAAGAGGCATCGCCGTGAAGCAATTTTCCTTCAAAATCTTTTACAAGGTCGTTCATAGCACAGTCCTTTCACTTTTTTGTTAGTTTGTGTAAAAGGAGTGCCAATATACAAAAATGCCGCAGGGAAATTCCCTGCGGCAAATATTATTTTCTTAAAAAACCGATTATTTTCATCGCTGCAACGCGCCCTTCTTCAACGGCCTTTGCTACTTGCATATCGCCTGTAGTGCAGTCGCCTGCGGCAAAAAGCCCGGGAATTAAAAGGGAGGTATCGTCAGTTTTAATCTTGTTTTTATCAAGCAAAAGCCCCAGCTTTTTGGCAAACTCAAAACCGCCCGCTGTGCCTTCGGCAACAAAAATGCCGTCCACTTCTATTTCGCTGCCGTCGTAGAATACTACACCCGAAACCTTTTGGTCCCCTTTTATTTCGGCAATTTTTTTATCAATTACAGGGTGACAAAATTCGGTTAAAGCCTTATTCCCGTTTAATAGATGAACAATCTCTTTTGCAACGGCAAGGTCTTCGGCTTCGCTTTTTGCATATTCGCCGGATCCTATAATTGCCACCTTTTTGCCCCTGTAAAAAAATGCGTCGCATACGGCGCAAAAAGAAACGCCCTTGCCTATATATTTCTCTATGCCTTTAATGTTTGGCATTGCGCGCTTTGTGCCTGTAGCTAAAAGCAGCGCTTTAGAAGAAAAGGTTTTGCCGTCGGCAGTTTCAACAGTAAAACCGCCTGCCGCATCGAGTTTTGTGGCTTCGGCACAAACCACATTGACATTTAAATCCTTTGCCTGTTTAATGCCATAGCGGTATAATTCTTCGCCGCTCATATTGGCGCCGTAATAGTTTTCAATTCGTTCTGTTTTTAAAAGCGAGGAATTCCCATTGTCAATCACCGTAACGTCAAATCCGGCTCTTACAGTATAAAGTGCTGCAGAAATTCCGGCAGGGCCGCCGCCGATAATAATTAAATCCGCCATAGTTCCTCCTAATATTCATCTAAAAAGCTGTGCGCTTTTCCATCTTTTTTGTATCCTATTATTTGGTTTAAATTTATATTATGCACCGACTTAAAAATATTAATGTCAATAAGGTCATCGTCTTTTTTAAGGGTTTTAATTAGCTCTTTTGTTTTTTTGCGGTAGCTTTTAAGCTCTAAATTTTTTTCTATGCTTTCTGTAAGACGGCAAGCGCATGCAATAAATTCCAGCTTGTTGTATTTGGCCCACGCCTTAATGTCATCCTCTTTTACACAGTACAGCGGCCTTATAAGCTCCATACCTTCAAAATTTGTCGATTTAAGCTTTGGCATCATGGTGTTAAGTTGCCCGGAATAAAGCATTCCCATAAGTATCGTTTCTATAACATCGTTAAAATGATGCCCTAAGGCTATTTTGTTGCACCCTAAGCTTTTTGCAAAGGAATACAAATATCCGCGACGCATTCTTGCGCATAAATAGCAGGGATTCCCGCCGACGTTTTCGGTAACGTTAAATATATCGCTGTTAAAAAATTTAATATCAAGCCCCATTGCTCCGGCGTTTTTTAGTATTAAATCCTTGTTTTGCTTGTTGTATCCCGGATCCATTGAAATAAACTCAAGCTCAAAATCAGTTTCGCCGTGGCGTTTAAGTTCTTCAAGAAGTTTTGCAAGCAAAAAAGAGTCTTTTCCTCCGGAAATGCAAACGGCAATTTTGTCGCCGGGGGCTATAAGATCGTATTGTTTGCAAGCTTCTATAAACTTATTCCAAATGGGCTTTCTGAATTTTTTTATTATGCTTCTTTCAATTTCAAGTTTTTTGTCCATGAATTTTTTCCTTTATTTTGCAGATAATTCTAAAAAGGGGGAGTTCTTATTTTAAAGGTTGTAATTAGAACATTAATAATTTATATCTTTATTGCCGTTGCAATAAAGCTGATGGGGAAAAGACAAATCGGTGATATGCAGCCAAACGAGCTTATCGTTACTCTTTTAATAAGTGAGCTCGTAGCTATTTGTATTCAGGACTTGGGTCAGCCGATATCCCTTTCCATGGTTTCCATTTTTATTCTTGTTTTTTTGGAGATACTCGTTTCGTTTATTACCATGAAATTCCCAAAGGTTAAAAGGATATTTTCCGGAGAGCCCATAACTATTATAGATGACGGAAAAATCAATCAAAAAAACATGGAAAGACTTAGAATGTCATCGCTTGATTTAATGCAGCTTCTCAGAAACCAGGGGGTGTTTGATATAAACGACGTTTATTGTGCTGTAATGGAGGTAAACGGAAGTTTATCCATACAACTTAAAACCGAGTGTCAGCCAATAACCAAACAGGAGCCGCAAAACTCTTTGCCGTATTTAGTTATAAGCGACGGAAAAATAATTAACGGTGCGTTAAAGGATCTTGGGATTAACAAAAATCAATTAACCGAAAAAGTTAACGGCATGGGACTTGCTTTAAATGATATATATTTTATGACGCTCGATTCATGTGATAAATCGGTGGTTGTTAAAAAGGATGTGACTGAGTGAAACGGCTGGTAGTTAGTTTTGTTATATTTGTAGTAATGATGGGTGTATGCATTGCAGGGTCTAGAATCGTAACCGGCGGTTCGGACACCTTAAAACAGGATATATCCGAAATATTGGATGCAGCCGATAATTCGGATTATGCCGCAGCTAAAGAAAAAATCAACAAATTTTTAGTAAAATGGAAATCATGGCAAAATGCCTTTATTCCGTTTGTTGCAATGGAAAGGGTGGACGAAATAAGCAAAACAGCGGCGGAACTGCCATCGCTTTGCAATAAAGAAAGTCATTCGCATTTAATGTCCACCTTAGCAAGGCTAAAATGGCTTGTATCCGATGTTAAGGATGCCGAAAGACTAAGTCTATTTTCCTTTATATAATTTAAAAAATCTTGTTCTCTATTTTTTTAAGCGCAAAGTAAAGCGGTACGCCAAGTATGGCCACAACTCCCGCTTCGCCAAGTGCTACATATAAAAACGATATTAAAAATGCAACAAAATTATCGCCCGATAATATGCTTATTTCCGCGCCGACCATAAGGCCGTTTATAATAACCGGGCTTAAAAATGATAACAGCGGAAAGTCTTTAATTTTGCAGTTTTTAAGCCAAATCATTAAAAGCCCTGCAATTAATGTGGCACTTGTTCCAACTATAACATCTACAATTCCAAAAGGACTAAAACAGTTTGAAATGAAGCACCCGAGAGTAAGTCCCGCTAACGAGATTGGGCTAACAAGCGGCAAAATACAAAGCGCTTCTGATACTCTAAACTGAATTGCGCCAAAGCTAATCGGCGCAAATACAAAGCTAAGTGCCACATATAAAGCGGCAGCAGCGGCATTAAATGTAATTATTCGTAAGTTTTTGTTCATATTATATTCCGCAGTGGTCGCAAGCGTCTTTGTCGCAGGCGGTACTTTTACCGACGATCGGTTCAGGATCTATACCTTGTTTTTTATAATAATCTGCTAAAGCTGCCTTTATTGCCTGCTCGGCTAAAACAGAGCAGTGAATTTTGTGTGTCGGCAGTCCTCCGAGCGCCTCAACAACCGCTTTGTTCGAAAGTTCCAGCGCCTCTTTAACACTGTGGCCTTTTATCATTTCGGTAGCAATGCTGCTTGTGGCAATAGCCGAAGCACATCCGTAGGTTTTAAATTTAGCGTCAACAATTATTCCGTTTTCAACCTTTAAAAACATCTTCATTATATCGCCGCATTTTGCGTTGCCGACTTCACCAATGCCGTCGGCATTTTCTATTTCACCCATATTTCTCGGATGAGTAAAATGGTCCATAACTTGTTCTGTATACATGATTATTTTCCTTCCTTCTCTTTAATTCTGTCCCATAGTGGCGACATTTCTCTAAGCCTTTGTACAATAGGCGGTAAAACTTCTAAAATATAATCGGCATCTTCTACACTGTTGCCGTCAGAAAAAGATAATCTTAACGAACCGTGCGCTATCTCGTGGGGAAGCCCTATGGCTAAAAGCACGTGGCTTGGATCGAGCGAGCCCGATGTGCAGGCCGATCCGCTTGAAGCGGCAACGCCTTTCATATCAAGCATTAGTAAAAGACTTTCGCCTTCAATTCCTTCGAAGCAGAGATTAACATTTCCGGGCAAACGCTTATCACGGTCGCCGTTTAAGCGGCTGCGCTCGATTTTTAATGCGCCGTCAATTAGCCTGTCGCTTATTTTTTTAAGTTTTTTAGCCTTTTCTTCAATATTAGCGGTTGCTTGTTCAATGGCAACGCCAAGTCCGGCAATGCCTGCGGTGTTTTCGGTGCCGGCACGCTTGCCGCGCTCTTGCGCACCGCCGTTAATAAGCGGTTTTAGAACTATGCCCTTTCTGATATATAAAGCGCCCACACCCTTAGGTCCGTGAAATTTGTGCGCCGAAAGTGACAGCATATCAATATTTTGCTCTTTAACGTCAATTTTTACATTGCCAACCGCTTGAACGGCGTCCGTATGAAACATTATTTTGTTGCGGCGGCAAATTTCGCCTATCTCTTTTACCGGCTGAATAGTGCCGATTTCGTTGTTTGCAAACATAATTGTTACAAGCGCGGTTTTGTCGGTTATAGCGTTTAATAAATCTTCTGTTTTTACAATACCGTTTTCGTAAACGGGAAGAAGAATAATTTTAAAACCTTCGCTTTTAAGCTCGTCCAAAGTGTGAAGCACCGCGTGATGCTCAAAGGTTGAGGAAATTATTTCGTTTTTACCTTCTTTTAGTGCTTTGTGCGCCGCGGATTTTATTGCCCAGTTGTCCGCTTCGCTGCCGCCAGACGTAAAGTAAATTTCCTTAGGGTCGGCATTTATTGCTTTTGCAACCTTTTCGCGAGCGGACTCAACTATCATTTTCGCTTTTGAGCCTAACTCGTAAAGGCTGCTCGGATTGCCGTAATCCTCTTTTAAAACCTTAGTCATTACCTTAAAAACGTCGTCCGATATAGCGGTTGTGGCCGCATTGTCGGCGTATATATATTTGTCCATAACAAGACCTCCAATTGTTTTCGTTATTATTCTATACCAAATTAGTATAGATTTCAATAAAAATTTTAAAATTTTTTATAAAAAAGAAAACAGACAGCAAATTTACTGTCCGTTTTCTTCGCGCGGGGGTTGACCGCGCAAAATATATGGGGAATGGATGGATGGCTATTTATCGATGCGAAGGGTGTATTCTACAAAATTGTCGGTTTCGGTTTTTGATGTTTTTGCGTTAACACCGTAATCGCGCACCTTGTCTGCTATGCGTAAAAATGAATTTGTAAAAATGCGGTAGTCGTGTATAGTTATTTTGTTGCCTTTTGCAACATATACGGTTTCTTTCGGAATTACGCCGTCCACAAGTGCGGCGGTTTCCTCGTCTGTCATCTTTTTTTGTATTATTTCTTTTAAGATGAATTCCATTTTATCGGCCGGCACCTTAGATAATAGCATTGCTTTTGTTTCGTTTATGTTGTTTCCTATAATACTATCTCTAATTGCAGTCGGCAGTTTTAAAAGCTCCAGTTTTTGCTCGGCGGCTTTATCTGTAAGCTTTAAAGCTTTTGCGGCTGACGATAACGGCATATTGTAAACGGTGTGCAGCGTGTTTAATGCTTCGGCCGTTTCAAAAAAATCCAAAGGGACCCTCTCGGTGTTTTCTATTGCCGAAAACACGGCAGACGTTTTGTGGTCGGCTTCGATTACAATACAACTTGTTGTTATTTCGTTTAACTTTTTTAAAGCTAAAAGCCGGCGCTTGCCTGCAACTAAAAAATATCCGCTGTCGGTTTTTCGTACGGTCATGGGAATTAACAGCCCGTATTTTTTTATGCTTTCGGCTAAAGTTTCAATGTCATTTTCGGAGTAGTGACGGCGAGGGTTGTCCGACGACTGTTTAATATCCGAGAGAAATAAAGGCATAAGTTTGAGTTCCATGATTTACCTCCAACTCTACGCTGATGTTATCTTAGCATAAATTGTTAAAATTTACCAGCATTTTCGTTAGACAGAATTCGATAAGTTCAATAAAAAACAACCGCTTAAAGCGGTTGTTTTGCAATTTTTGCCGAGACCCTCGGGTATTTTGTCGGCGTTTGCGATATTTTTTTTATAATTACAAGCGTTCTTTTGCTTTTGTCAGACAAATTAAAGGTTTTAATATCTTCAATTTTGCCACCTAAAAGCTCAATTGCGTTTTTGGCATCTTCTATTTCTTCGTCGGCGTTTGACTTCATGGCTATAAAATATCCGCCCGGCTTTACATACGGCAAGCAGTATTCCGCAAGCACATTAAGTTTTGCTACCGCCCTTGCCGTTGCTAAAAAATAGCACTCGCGCCGCATTTTTACGGCCTCCTCAGCTCGTGCATGCAGGTTTTCGCAGTTAAGGTTTAGCGCATTTTGAAGATCCTCTAAAAATAAAAACCTTTTTTTGTGCCCGTCAAGCAGGGTGACATTAAGGTCCGGACGCTCTATTTTTAATACCATACCCGGAAAACCCGCGCCTGTACCTATATCGATTATTTTTTCACCTTTAGGGATATTTATTGCACTTAAAATACTGCGGCAGTCTTCAAAATGTTTTATTTCGATTTCGTTTTTGTCGGTTATGGCGGTTAGGTTTATTTTTTCGTTCCAACTGCATAATAAATCGGAATAAATTTTGTAGCAATTATTTTTATCCATAATTATTCCTTTGTTTGAAGATAAATTAATAAAACCTGAATATCTGCAGGAGTTACGCCCGAAATCCTCGAAGCCTTACCGACGTTTTCCGGTTTTATTTTATTAAGCTTTTCAATAGCTTCAAGTCGTAGGCCTTTAATGTCAGAATAGTCGTTTATAATATCCAAGCTTTTGCTTTCAAGCCTTTTTTGTTCTGCGATGGCCGCTTCCTCGCGCTTTATATAGCCCTCGTATTTAATGGCGTTTTGAATTTTTTCTTTTATCTCGAATGAAAGATTTGGGCGGTCATTATCAAAAGGCGATAATAAATCGTAGCTTATTTGCGGACGCTTTAAAAGCTCGTACAACGATACGCCGGTTACTACTTTAGACGTGTTTGCGTTTAAGAGCAGTTCGTTAAGTTTGTCGCTCGGCGGCAGAACCGTCTTTTTAAGCCTTTTAATTTCGTTCTCTTTAATTTTTTTACGCTCGCAAAAATCGTTATAATCGGCTTCGCTTATAAGCCCGATTTTGTATCCTATGGGTGTTAGGCGCTCGTCGGCATTGTCCTGTCTAAGAACCAGCCTGTATTCGCTGCGGCTGGTCATCATTCTGTAAGGATCGGTACAGCCTTTGGTTGTAAGATCGTCTATAAGGGTGCCTATATAACTGTCAGACCGCGATAAAATAAGCGGTTCTTTGTTTTGCACGTAAAAAGCGGCGTTAATACCTGCTATTAACCCTTGCGCCGCAGCTTCCTCGTAACCGGAAGATCCGTTAAACTGTCCTGCTCCGAACAGTCCGGGATTATTTTTAATTTCTAAAGACGATTTTAAATTTATTGGATCTATACAATCATATTCTATCGCATATGCCGGCCGCATTATTTTTACATTTTCAAGACCTTTTATCGAGCGGTAAAATTCAGTCTGTACGGCTTCCGGCAAAGAGGAAGACATTCCCTGCAAATACATTTCTTCAGTGTTAAGTCCGCAGGGCTCAATAAACAGCTGGTGGCGCTCTTTATCTTTAAAACGTACGATTTTATCTTCAATACTTGGGCAATAGCGCGGTCCAACGCCCTCGATTTGTCCGCTGAATAATGGGGATGTATGTATATTATCCAAAATTATTTGTTTTGTTTTTTCGTTTGTGTAGGTTATGTGGCACATAACCTTGTTTTCGGGTAACTTTTTGGTTTTATAACTAAACGGAATAATATTCTCGTCGCCGGGCTGTTCTTCTAAAACGCTAAAATCTATACTGCTTTTTAAAACCCTTGCAGGAGTTCCCGTTTTAAAACGGCGAAGCGGTATGCCTAAAGCTTTAAGGTCGGCGGATAATTTTGTTGCGGCAAAGGTACCGTCGGGACCACCCTCGTATGATACATCTCCGACAAATATTTTCCCCTTTAAAAATGTGCCTGTAGCAATTACTACCGATTTTGCCTTATATACCGCTTTAAGGGCGGTTTTTAAAATATAACCGTCATCATCGCGAATTATACTTACTATTTCCGCCTGTTTAATGTATAAATTTTCAGTAGTTTCCATTACGTGCTTCATGTCGGCACTGTAGTCTCTTCGGTCAATCTGCGCGCGCAGCGACTGAACTGCCGCCCCCTTGCCGCGGTTTAGCATTCTAATTTGAAGCGTATTCCTGTCTGCCGCTTTTGCCATTTCGCCGCCAAGTGCGTCAATTTCCCTTACTAAATGCCCTTTAGCGGTTCCTCCTATTGAAGGGTTGCAGGGCATATTTCCAACCCAGTCAAGGTTTATTGTAAAACACATAGTGCTGCAGCCAAGGCGCGCGGCGGCAAGCGCCGCTTCAATGCCGGCGTGCCCTGCACCTATTACCGCTACATCCGTATTACCTGCAAAAAATTCCATAATCGTTTCCTATTTTCCTACGCAAAAATCTCTGAATACGCGTTCTACAATTTCGTCAGACGCTTTGGCTCCGGTAAGTTCGTCTAAATATGTAAGCGCGCTTTGTAAAAGCACCGAAACGGCGTCCGGTGTTACGTCATCCTTTATTGCCTTTATGGCGTTTTCGGTTTCTTCCAGTGCATTTCTGCAGTTTTCCTTCTGCCTTAAAGACTGCAAAAGCACGGCATCCGGCTCAAGATCCATAACGCCCGCTTTGTGTTTTATTGCTTCGTAAATCTCTTTTGCGCCTTTTTCATACTTTGCGCAGATCTTAACAACCGGCAGTTTTAAGTCCGTTAAGTATTTGGGGCAATCATCTTTAATGTCGGTTTTATTTATAACAATAATCGCTTTTTCCTTAAACTCTTCAAGCGATTTTTTATCTTTTTCGCTTATAACGTCATCGGGATTAAACATAAATAAGCAAATATCGGAATATTTTATTGCGTCTTCCGATTTTTTTACACCGATTTTTTCAATAGGGTCGCGGGTCTCTCTTATGCCGGCCGTATCGTAAAGTGTTATCGGTATATCATATAGCATAATTCCTGTATCTATTACGTCGCGCGTAGTGCCGGGAATATCTGTAACTATAGACCGGTTCTCTCCCGAAAGATAGTTCATAAGAGTACTTTTGCCGACGTTTGGTTTTCCGATTATTGCAACGTTAAGTCCTGTTGTATATACCTTGCCGTTTTCGTAGTTTTTTATAAGCTCTTTTAATTTTGCGGCAACAAGCAAAGCGTCTTTTGAAAAAGCATCGGGATCAATTCCCATGCTTTCGTCATCCGGATAATCACAGTAAGCAGAAATAGATGCGAGCAAATTTAAAAGTATTTCGCGTATGCCGTTTATTTTTTTGCTTACAGCACCGCTTTTGTTTTTTGCGGCAATATTAAGTGCCGCGTTTGTTTTTGCGCTAATAAGTCCCATTACGGCTTCGGCTTTCGCAAGATCCATTTTACCGTTTAGAAAAGCACGCTCGGAAAATTCGCCGGGTTTTGCCATTCTTGCACCGCTTTTTAAACATTCGCTTAAAAGGTTTTTGGTAACAAGTATTCCGCCGTGGCACGAGAGTTCTACAACGTTTTCGCCCGTATAGCTTTTTGGCGCTAAAAAAACGGTTGCAACACATTCATCAAGTTGGTTTTCGCCGCTGTATACATGGCCGAATTGCGCAGTGTAACCGGCCATATCAGATAAAGGCTTTGTTCCTTTAAAAACCTTTTCGGCTACGGATATTGCGCTATCTCCCGAAATTCTAATAACCGAAATGCCGCCCGTACCAAGTGGGGTGGATATAGCGGCAATTGTATCGTTAATCATTTAAGTATCCTTTCTTGAAAGATCCCAGTTAACAGGTTCTATCCCGTGTGAAGTAAGATATTCGTTGCAGCGGGAAAAATGCCGGCATCCGAAAAAGCCGTAGTGACAGGACAGTGGACTTGGATGCGGAGCTTTAAGCTTTAAGTGCAGAGGATTGTCTATAATTTGCGCCTTTTCCTGTGCCGGGCGGCCCCATAAAATAAATACAACAGGGGTTTGCTTTTTGTTGATTTCAAGGATTATTCGGTCGGTAACATTTGCCCAACCGATATTTTTGTGTGAGAGCGGCGCGTTTTTTCTAACGGTTAAATATGTGTTTAGCATTAAAACACCGCTTTTTGCCCAGGGGGTTAAATCGCCGGAATCAGGCAAGTTAAGACCTAAATCTTCCGAGTATTCTTTAAAAATGTTTTTTAAACTCGGCGGCGGCTCTGTGCCGGGTTTAACGGAAAAACAAAGCCCGTGTGCCTGACCCGGATTGTGATATGGGTCTTGGCCTATAATAACGCATTTTACATCTTTATAAGGGGTAAGTTTTAATGCGTTAAAAATATTATCGGGATGCGGATAAACAATATGATTTTTATATTCTTCGGCAAGATCTTTCCTAAGCTTTAAATAGTAAGGCTTTTGCCATTCGTCTTTTAGTATTTCATCCCAGTCGTTGCCTATTCTAACCACATCATCGCCCCCGTATATTTAGTATTTTTAATATATCATAATAAATTGTTCATTTCAAGTTAATAAAATATTGACAATAAAAAAATTTTATTGTAATATAAAAATATCAAAAATTTTGGAGGTTTGTTTATGTTTTGTCCTAATTGCGGAGCCCCTTTAAGCGATGATGCAAAATTTTGCAACGCTTGCGGAACACAAATTGAAGCGACTAATGCCGAGACTGTAGAGTCTACAGCCGAAGGTACACCTTTAGAAGCAGAGGTTGTCGATTCTCCGGTTAACAAATTGATCAAATTCTTTAATGACCCGCTTTATTTAGTTATGTGCATTCTTGTTAGTGCGGCAGCGGCTTTTTCACTTCCGGCCATTAACATTATTGCTATTTTACTTACCATTTTCATGTGGATGATTTATGCCGGGGCAAGAAAAAATGTTGTTAATGCAAATCATCTTCGATATGTCAGCGGCACACTCTTTGCAAATGTAGTTTTAAATTGGGTGGCTGTGGGCTGTGTAGGATTTTTAGCGATTATAAGCCTTTTTTCCGGCGGTGCAATCATGTCTTTAATTTCGGAATACGTAGGAAGCCATTCAGATAGATTTGCACTTGGTGTATCCGGTGCTTTTTTAAGTATAGCTTTGTTTATTGTATTACTAATTGTTGCCGGCGTTTTACTTACATTAAATCTTGTTTTCTATATTCCGTTACATAAATTTGCAAAAAATCTTTATACCGGTCTTAACGAGAATCAATTTAACGTATTTAAACCTGCCTATATTAAAAAATGCTTGCTTGCGCTCGGAATTGTTTTAGCTATCAGTACGATTTTCGCTGTTTCAAATGCCGGCGGATCAAAATCTATTGATTTATTAAAAGCACTCATTGCTAACGGTTGTCCTGCTGCAACATGCTTTGTTTTCTACTCGGCATTTGATAAATATTTTAACTAATATTGTTTAGGGCCGCTAAAAGCGGCCCGTATTTTTTAGCGAAAAACTTGTTGACAAAAAAGATACGGTATGTTATAATTCACTCTGTTCCAAGCGCTGGTGTAGCTCAGTTGGTAGAGCAGCTGATTTGTAATCAGCAGGTCGGGGGTTCAAGTCCGTCCACCAGCTCCATAAGATATATGGGAGAGTTCCCGAGTGGCCAAAGGGGGCAGACTGTAAATCTGTTGCGCTTCGCTTCGATGGTTCGAATCCATCCTCTCCCACCACATCGTTGCAAGTTTTCTTGTGACGATTTTTTATTAAGAATACAACGGGGTTGTTAAAATGAATTTCTTTAATATAGCATCGATTGTTTTAATTATTCTTTTAGCTGTTTTAGGCTGTGAAACCATAATAAAGTTTAAAAAAAACGAAGGAAAACCTGTTGAAGAGGTTAAAAAACCGCTGCTTATAAGAATTGACATAATCATCGTGCTTATTATTCTGCTGGCGGTTGTATCCATATTGAACATTTTAATAAACGGATTAAATTAAAGGCGTCAAAAGACGTCTTTTTTGTTTAGGAATAATTATTGAAAAATGATTAAAAATATGTTATGTTAATATAGAAAAAATAAAATGAGGGAAAATTATGAGACCGGTAAACAACAGGAAGGTTGCAATTGTTGGCTGCGGATTTGTCGGCGCGGCAAGCGCTTTTTGCTTAATGGAATCGGGTGCATTTTCGGAGATTGTTTTAATTGACTCAAACCATGACAAAGCCGAAGGTGAAGCGCTTGACATTGGTCATGGACTGCCTTACGCTAAACCCATGAAGATTTATGCCGGAAGTTATGATGACATAACCGATGCCGCTATAATTATAGTCACAGCCGGTTCGGGACAAAAGGTTGGAGAAACAAGGCTTGATCTTGTTAAACGCAATGTTGAGATTTTTAAAGGCATCATGCCGGAAATTTCAAAAAGAAGACCTGCCGGGATTTTGCTTATTGTATCAAATCCGGTTGATATTTTAACCTATGTTGCTGCAAAGCTTTCCGGGCTTCCGGAAAATCGCGTATTCGGTTCCGGTACCGTGCTTGATACGGCGCGGCTTAAGTATCTTTTAGGCGAACATTTAGGGGTCGACAGCCGCCGTGTGCACGCCTTTATAATCGGTGAACATGGAGACAGCGAGATACCGGTATGGTCAAGCGCAAATGTGTCGGGCGTGCCTTTAAACGATTTTTGCGAAATGCGCGGCCATTATAAACACGAAGAGGCAATGCACGAAATTGCCGAAGGCGTTAAAAACAGCGCTTATGAAATAATCGAAAAAAAGCAGGCGACGTATTACGGCGTTGCCATGGCAGTTAGAAATATTTGCGAAGCGATAGCCGGCGACCAAAAGGCAATTCTGCCTGTATCCTTTGTACAAAAAGGTCTTTACGGAATATCGGACGTAGCCCTTAGTGTTCCGGCTATTATCGGTAAAGACGGTATTGAAACGCCGATTGCCATTTCTTTAAGCGAGGACGAAAAAACAGCCCTAAAAACAAGCGGAGAGACCTTAAAACAGGTTTTAAATAATGAAATAAATATTTATTAGTATGTGAGGAATTATGGAATCTTCAATAAGAGAGAAAAAAATTACTCAAACCAGTGTAATTGGTATAGTGGCAAACGTGTTTTTGGCGGCATTTAAGGCTGTAATTGGCATTATTGCCGGATCTATTGCAATAGTTCTTGACGCTGTAAACAATTTAACCGACGCCATGTCCTCGATTATTACCATTATCGGCGTACACCTTGCCAAAAAAAGACCTGATATTAAACACCCTTACGGCTATGGCAGAATTGAGTATTTTAGCGCCATTATAATTTCGGTAATTATTTTATCTGCAGGTGTTACTTCTTTTATAGAGTCGGCCAAAAAAATAATAAGCCTTGAAAAACCCGATTTTTCCTATATTTCTTTAATAATAATTGCAGTTGCGGTTGTAGTAAAACTTATCCTTGGGAAATACGTAAAATCCGTTGGCAAAAAATACAATTCCGATGCCCTTGTGGCATCCGGCTCGGATGCAAGCTTTGATGCGATAATTTCTTCCGCAACGCTTGTGGGTGCCGCCGTTACCATGATATTCGGCATTACAGTTGACGGTATTTTAGGCGTAGTTATTTCAATTTTTATAATAAAAGCCGGAATATCCACCTTGCTTGAATCTACCGGCAAGGTTATAGGCAGCAGAGCTGACAGTGAAATAACAAAAGAAATTCGCGAAACCGTAACAGGCGTTTCCGGCGTATTAGGGGCGTACGACCTTATAATTCATAACTACGGACCGAATGCGGCAATAGGTTCAATACATATTGAAGTAAGCGACACCTTAAATGCAAGCGATATACATATTATCACTAAACAAATTCAGCAAAAGGTTTTAGAAAAATTTCATATTTTTTTAACCGTAGGCATTTATGCATTAGACAGCGCTCATGCTGCCGAGCGTGAAGTAATTAAAGAAATAGCGCTAAAACAAAGCGGAGTTATAGAAACGCACGGTATCTTCTTTAACGAAAAGAAAAAAAGCGTTTCGTTTGATGTTTTAATTGACTTTACCGTATCGAATAGGCAAGAACTCTGCCAAAGCATTTCTGAAAAAGTGCTTTCAAAAACAGGTTATACTGCAGAGGTTAATTTTGATACGTTTTACAGCGACTAAGCTGTGACGATAAAAAATGTTGAGGAGAATGTTAATGAAAAAGCTAACCACAGGCAAAATTTGGTGCTTCGCTATTGGCCAGCTTGGTTGGTCATTACTCGCAGCACTCATATCTAACTGGCTCGTATTTTTTTACCAGCCGGACAAAGCAACTATTGCTTCGGGACATGCTGTTTTAATTCCGCAAAGCTTATGCATATTCGGCGTGTTTACAATTTTAGGCGCAATTACCGCTTTCGGAAGAATTTTTGACGCCATTACAGACCCTCTTATTGCTTCTGCTTCCGATAAATGCCGTTCTAAAAACGGCAGAAGAATACCCTTTATGAAAGCGGCCGCCATTCCGTTCGCATTGGTTACGGTGCTTATTTTCTGGTCGCCGATAGGCGAAGAATCATGGTTTAATGCAGGTTTCTTGTTTGTAATGCTAACACTCTTTTATTTGTTTATGACGATGTACTGCACACCATACAACGCCCTAATACCCGAACTTGGCAACGATCAGAAAAAGAGAATGAGCATTTCTACTGCTATTTCATTTACATATATTGCAGGTACTGCAATAGCATATACTGTTCCTGTAATTGTGAATTTTGTTAAAGACGCATTATCGCTTAATGTAACGAATGCATATCGCGTTACGTTTATTATTCTTTCAATAATTGGTCTTATATGCCTGTTTGTACCCGTATTTACCATAAAAGAAAAAGATTATATAAATGTTGAGCCTTCAAAAAGCACGGCAATAAAATCGCTTGCGGCAACCTTTAAAAACAAAGAATTTTTAAAATTTGTAGCATCCGATATTTCGTATTTCTTAGGCATTACCATGTTCCAAACAGCTTTGCCGTTCTTTGTAACTTCGTTATTAGAAATGGACGCTTCGTATGCAACCTTGTTCTTTGTGTTGATGACGGCTTTAAGCGTGGTCTTTTATGTTCCCGTATCAATGCTTACTCCAAAACTCGGCAAGAAGAAGTTAATTCTTATAGCGTTTGTTATATTCACAATAAGCTTTATTTATACGGCTTTCTTCGGAAAATTCCTGCCGATTCCTCCGTTTGTTCAAGGAATAATTCTTTGCGTTGTTGCGGCTCCCGCTATGGCAATCTTCGGAATACTTCCGCAAGCTGTTGTTGCTGATATTTCAGAATTCGACGCGCTCGATACCGGCGAAAACCGTTCCGGCATGTTCTATGCTGCGCGTACTTTCGCGTTTAAAATGGGACAGTCCGCCGCTATGCTTATAGTAACAGCTCTTGCTACAATCGGCGCGGATACGGGACTTGGCTATCGTATTATCGCTTTAAGCGCTGCAGGAGTATGTTTCCTTGGCGGAATTATCTTTAAACTTTACGATGAGAAAAAGATTTACAGTAAAATAATCAAAGAAGAAACTGTTGAAGAAAATGCTTGATTATATTTACGATAAAGATTACGAAAAAACCGTCTGGGAAAAGGTAATTCCTTATATTAACGCGCGAAAAACCGAAAAGAGGTTTGCAGGATTTGACGGTAAACCTCTTCAAGGCTATATTTATAAAAGCGATAGCCCGAAAAAATCGGTAGTACTACTTCACGGTTTTACAGAAACGGTTATAAAATTTGCCGAGGTTATTTATTATTTGCTGACTTCGGGCTTTGATGTTTACACATATGACCAACGCGGGCACGGCCTTTCGTACAGGCCGGTGGAGGATCTTACTTTAACACATGTTGACAAGTTTTCAAACTACGTTGACGACCTTGAAATATTTATAAATTCGTTCGTGAACGAGAGTTTTCCCTGTGATATTCTTTCGCATTCTATGGGCGGCGGTATTGCAGCGCTATATCTCGAGCGGCACCCTGAAAAAATCGAACGCGCGGTTCTTATGTCACCATTAATTGCACCCGAACGTGGCGGTGCACCATTGTGGGCGGCAAAACTTATTTGCTACGCGGCAAAGGCAATTGGTAAAGGCAAAAAACGGATATTTCTTTCTTCTCCGTATCCCGGAAGTGAAAAATTTGAAGAGTCCTGCTGTACTTCGCCGGACAGATTTTTGTACTACGAGCACATAAGGGTAAACGATAAAAACTATCAAAATTATTCTCCGACATACACATGGACACTTGAATCACTTAAAATGACCGCGAAGATATTAAAAAAAGGCGGCCCCGAAAAAATCGAAACCGACGTACTTATTCTTCAGGCCGGGCTTGATAATGTTGTGCGAAAAGACGCTCAAGATGAGTTTGCTTCGCGTTTAAAGCATTGCAAAATAATAAAACTTCCCGATGCAAAACACGAGCTATATAGAAGTAACGACCAAACCTGGAAAAGCGCCGTTACACAAATTATAGAGTTTTTGTCAAGGTAGTTACTGGCTTAAATAACATGCAAAACCAAAAGCCGCTGACGGTTTGTCGGCGGCTTTTTGTGTTAAAGCTTTTTTTACGGCATTGCCATATATATCCTTTGCCGGTAGATTTTTTTATTATTGCCATCCACTAATCAAAATAGCCCAAAGCATTGTATTATAAAACCTTTACCTTTATAAACCGGAATTTATCGGGTAACCAGTTTCAAGAACTTTGTATCGTTCATCTGCTCATTTGTCAGATATTCGCCGTTATAAAATAGTGAGTATGTTGTAATCGGCGTAGGTGCGTTCCGCGCCTGTTCTTTATTTTCTATATGAATTGCCTTAAACGGAATATTGTGTTCTTTGGCGGTTTTCTCCACAATCGGCACATACTTTGCGTTGAACGGGCATTGACTCGTATAGAAAAGAACATATCCTTTTTCTTTAATCTGCGGATGCTTGGCGCAATCTTTTAAGCGGGGTTTAGCGGCAGAAGCAGTAAAAGGCAGATATGCAAGCTGAATCCCATTATCCGCCTCGTCGCAAATGGTAAAGCCCTTATGTTTTAAATATTTAGGATCGGCAAGAAACGGTTTTTTCTTTTCGGAAGTTAAAATACAAAGACCAATTTTCCCTTTGGCTTTACTGTCTTTTATACACTCGTCCAAAAGATCGTTTGAATACCCGTGTCCTTTGAAAGAGCCGGAGACCCACAGACAGTCAATATACATATATCCGTCTGCGTCTATAGGGTTCCACGCATTTTCTGCCGGGATATACTCGATAAAGCACTTGCCCCGTTCCACGCTTTTTAGAAATACAAGACCTTCATCGAAACGTTCTTCAAGCCATGCTTTTTTTGAAGCGACCTGAATATCCTTATTGTTTGAAATGGCACAGCAAATATGTTCGTTTTCAATATTGTCTTTCGTAACCTTTATGTATTTCATAGAATATTCCCCTCACAAATCCCGATTTATCAATTTCTTTTTGAATATTATAGCACAAAAGCATTCGATTTTCCATCCGTATTAAAGCGCCGGCTTTTAAAAGGCCGCACTCGGTCATCATTATCGAACACCGCTTGGCGGAAGCAGGCATAAACGCTGGATTTTTCTACATATTCCGATATGGATTTGTGGCGGCAACTTGAAAGTGTCGCAAAAAACCGCTGGGTAGGCGCTTATTGGCAGAGTAAAGGACAGATAGTAATCCCCACTATTAGTTGGAGCAATGCTCGTAGCTATGAGTTTTGCTTTGACGGAGTGGAAAAAGGCGGCATAGTAGCTATTGGAATGATTGGTTGTAAGCGAAGTAAGCTAAACTTTTTACGCGGTTATTGCGCTATGACCGAAAAGATCAATCCGTCGCAGATCATTTGCTTTGGAACACCGTTTCCGGAAATGCAGGGAAATCTTATCGTCGTAGATTATCGCGACTCCCGAAAGGTGGTGCGATAAATGGGCGGAAGAGGTACGTTTGCAAGTGGGAACCCGGTTCCGTACACTTACGAAACGATCGGTAAAATTGATGGTGTTAAGGTTTTACAAAAAATTGACAAGAACGCAAGTGCAGGATTACCGGAAGAAGCACATTCAAGTTCTGCTTATGTTTTGAAATATGCTAACGGGACTTTTAAGCAAATGCGGTTTTACAACGACGATCATACCGCTAAGTTTGATATTGATTATCACTTTGAGCCAAAATTAGGCAGTAGGAAGGAACCTGTTTATCATATTCACGAATACAAAAATGGCGTGCGCGATAAAACAGGAAGATTGCTTACAAAGAGCGAACATGAAAAATACAAAAAATATTTTAGAGGAGGCAATTAACAATGAATGGTATATCTTATTCGGAGTTTTATAATAAACTCTATTTTGGTGCAGATATTGATTTTGAATACAAGAATGCTTTTTATCATATTAATTCAGGATATGATGAGAAAAAAGCGCACAGTATAACTGTATATGTGTACGATAAGCATCCGGATGAGACACCCGATTATTATAATGAGATTCTCACAGTTTCTAATGAAGATGCAAAAAAAAGCATAGATGAGTTTTTCAGTTCCACAATTTTTGAAGGGAAAACCTTAAATCAGATCGATGAGGACATTACGGTTATTTATTCATAAAGCACAGTTGTAACCATAAAAATTAGATGGGCAGAAGCAGGCATAAACGCTGGGTTTACATAAGACAATCACCCTCCAATCGAACACAAATGGTTCAAATTGGAGGGTGATTATCATGGGATTAACAAACAAAATAGCCCAACGGCAAAAATGGTATAAAATTAAGATTTTAGACGCTATTTCAATATGTTCAAGAATGCTCGTTTTTACAACAACAAAATAGCCCAAAACAGCACATCATCAATCCGTTTGTCCCGACAAACCGGAATTTGTCAGCCCAATTGCTTTTCAGGCATATGTGCGTAGAATATACGCTTGGGGCAGAGAGACAGAATATGATCCCAGTCACTCCTCAGCGATGTATTCTCCTGATACGCTTCAAGATATTCGAGCGGTTCAAGATCCCCGACAAAGCAGTTACCGTCATCCAGAACAAGAGAAATACTGTCTTCAGAATGGCTTGGAGTGTGAATGATTCTGCCATGAATACCCATGCAAGACAGTAAAGCTCTGCTTTCCTCGCAGGAAATAACTGTCGCCGACAATTCATTGATCGGAGAATAAGAAAACCCGTCCCTTGCAAAAATACCGTCTGAATAATGGAGAAAGCCTTTTTGCACGTCAACCACAAGGAGCTTGACGCTCTGTTTCATCAGTTCGCTTATCAGCCCCATATGATCCGGGTGATAGTGTGATGCCAGAATAAACCCAATGTCTTTTACCGCAATACAGTTCTGCTTTATAGCCTTATAGAAGGCCGACAACGTTCCGGCATAGTCCGTATCGAACAGCAGTCCGGCGTTATCGCCATGAATGAAGAACGTATTTGTATTGCCGTATTTCAGCTTGATCATTGTTCTGACCTCTGCAAATTTCGATTTGTCGATTTCTTTTTGAATATTATAGCATAAAAAACTGCGATTTTCAATCCGTCTTAAAGCGTGGGCGGAAGCAGGCATAAACGCTGGATTTATATAAGAAAATCACCCTCCAATCGAACACGAATGGTTCAAATTTGGAGGGTGATTATCAAAATAGTCCAAAGCAGTGTATCATAAAACCTTTACCTCTAAAAACCGGAATTTGTCAATGTTTCAGTCCCATAAATTGCAGGGGTTTTATCGTTGAGTCCGGTGTTCAGACAAGAATATACCCTCTGAATCCGCGCACAGAATAGTAGGAATCCGCTCCGTTGTGAAAAGTAAAAACGGTATCATAGCGCCGTTCGCAGAACAACGCGCCGCCCTTGCTGCGGATATCCTCCGGCGTAGCGATCCAGCTTGACGTTTTCAAATCAAATGAACCGAGACTTTGCAGTCGACGATAGAGTTCCTCCGTCATCATCGATATGCCGATCTCTTTCGCTTTCCGCTCGGCGCTGCTTGACGGCGGGTTTTTAGCGCGGCTATGCAACGCCTTTTCATCATAGCACAGGCTTCTTCGCCCGACGGGCGATTCCTTTGCGCAGTCGCAGAAAATGAGTTTTCCCGTCTTTACGTCATACCCTATGGTGTCAGGTTCACCGCCGGTTTCCTCCATTTTTTGCAAAATCGTGATGGCAGCAGGAACCTCGCGCAGCCTCTGCTCCACCTCAGACCATTCCAAATCCGGATGAAGTTCCTTTTGTTCTGAAAATCTCACTTTCAGTAATTCCAACATCATGCTCGCCCCCTATAAATCCCGATTTATCAATTTCTTTTTGAATATTATAGCACAAAAACATTCGATTTTCCATCCGTCTTAATGCGTGGGCGGAAGCAGGCATAAACGCTGGATTTATATAAGAAAATCACCCTCTAATCGAACACGAATGGTTCAGATTTGAAGGGTGATTATCATGTGATTAACAGACAAAATAGCCCAAGGGCGTAAATGACATAAAATTGAGATTTTAGACTCAATTTCAATATGGTCGAGAATTACTGTTTTTACACCGACAAAATAGCCCAAAGTAACACTTCATCAATTCATTTATTTCGACCAGTCGGAATTTGTGGCGTTTGTTTTTAGTCGAATGTTATTTTGACACTCATGATAATAGTTGAATACTCTGATTCAAATATATCCCATTTGACCTGCTTCCTCCACGGATTCCAACTTTAATGTCTCTTTTTTTATTATTATACTTGAAAAGTTCGAACTCTTCAATCTTTTCTCTTTCTTTTTCCAGACAGTACAACATTAGCGATGATTCCAAGGATGAGAGCTGTTGCGATTTCCGTCAAAGTGACAGCGCCGATCGTCAGTTCCAATCCGCCGATACCGACTATCATGATAGTCGATACCACATACAGATTTTTATTCTCGTTTAGATCGACCGCCTGAATCATTTTGAGGCCGCTGACGGCGATAAATCCGTACAGAGCAATGCAGACGCCTCCCATAACGCACGGAGGTATTGAATCGACAAAGGCGACGGCAGGAGTTATGAACGAGGACAGGATACACAGGATCGCCGTTGCAATGATCGTAGTGATCGAAGCGTTTCCTGTCAGCGCAACACAGGCGACCGATTCACCGTAAGTTGTATTAGGACAGCCACCGAAGAACGCTCCGACTGCCGAACCAATGCCATCGCCAAAAAGTGTTCTGTGCAATCCGGGCTCTTCCAGTAGTTCATGACCAATTATAGAAGACAGGTTTTTGTGATCGGCAATATGCTCGGTAAAAGCAACGAAAGCGACGGGGACGTAGGCGACAAGAATGGTCAGGACGTAACTCCAGGAAAGCTCATTCAGCGCACCGAAGGCTTTCAAAAACGTCATTTCGGGAATACTAACGAATGTTTTTATTGAAAATCCGTCCGCAAGCATATATTTTGGGAAAACGCTGAAATCAATGATTTTCAAAGCGTCTATACCGCAAGCGGATCCGATCGCCGTCAGAACCGCCGCGACAGTATATCCGGAAAGGATACCGATGATAAACGGAATCAGCTTGACAGTCTTTTTCCCGTATGTAGAACATATCATCGTCACAAACAGTGTGACTACTCCGCAAAGCAATGCGATCCACGGAGAGCCGATCATCTGTGTTCCGGCTTGCTCTACAATTTTAGGCGTTCCGCTCGTCAACGATACGGAATATTCTGTGATATTCCGAACGACGTCTCCTTTGACTATATCCGATATTGCGCTTCCCGCAAGTGACAGTCCTATGATCGCAACCGTAGGACCGATGACGACAGCCGGCATCAGTTTATTGAGCCAATTAACCCCTGCGATTTTCACGGCTATGCCGAGGATAACATACACAATTCCTGCCAATGCCGCGCCTATTATCAAACCGAGCCAACCGAGCGACATGGATACACCGCCGGTGAAAGCCGCAAGCATGGATTTAATAAAAGCGAAAGAAGAACCGACAAAAACCGGACTCTTTCGCTTTGTTAGCAAAATATAAACGATTGTACCCATTCCCGCACCAAGCATCGCGGCGGCGGGTGAGAGTCCGTGCCCGACGATCATCGGAACGGCGATAGTTGCTGCCATGATCGCCAGCATTTGTTGAAATGCAAAAGCGATCAGTTGTCTGAATTTCGGCTTGTCAGCCACGTCAAAATAGAGTTTCATGTTTTTTCTCCTTTTCCTATGCGCAAAAAAAATCACATACCAAACGGTATGTGACGAAAAATGAATCCTACGATTCCGAAAAATTCACATGAATTTTGAGCATATTTGATTTTCCGTATTATAACATGCTGTTTCTGATTTGTCAATGGTTGTTTTCATATTATTTTCGTAAAAACATCTTAAAGCGTTGACTTGCGTAGTGTGTTGCGTTCACTATTATGATTCCAAAAGGCCGCACTCGGTCATCAATTATCGAACACCTGACGCCTATGAAGCAAATTATTTCAAGCGACAAGCGGCTTTGCAGGATTTGAAATCGAACACCGGGGGTTCGGATTGAAAGTATTATTTGTTTTGAGCACGCAATTTGAGCTGTTTCGTAAATTGTGTTCGATTTGCGGCGTTCGCTGAAACTCGCATAAACACTAAGTTTGCATAAGAAAATCACCCTCTAATCGAACACGAATGGTTCAGATTTGAAGGGTGATTATCATGTGATTATCGCTCGAATATGCAAAACGGGCAAAATGGCTGAAAAAGTATGCTTTTAGAGTTACTTTAGAATATATACATTTCGGCACACCTTAAACGCTTGAATATGCAAAATTTGAAACTATCTCCTTTTTCTACAAATTGGGCAACCAGTTCCATTTGCTCTATCATTAACCTTAGCTTGCCATTCATGGCCGCATTTTCCAAGCCACCATACTTTTTTGCTGGATTTTGGTGCTATCGATGAAGCAGTCATAGAGCCATTTTTCACAGGATGCCACTCCGAGGCCAATGTGGGATTAACTGTTTTTAAATCATTAAATCCTGGTAGAATAGCTTTATTGGAACAGTATGGGCAACCACGACCGTTAGTTCTGCTTGAAACTGCTGTTTGCCATTCGTGACCGCATTTTCCAAGCCACCATACTTTTCTGTTGGTCTTTGAGGAGACCATGGTAGGTTCTAAAGAACCATTTTTTGTGGGGTGCCACTCCCTTGCAATTTCCGGTGACACTGTAGCCAAATCGTTGAATCCAACTAGCAACTGCTGGTTTGCACAAATAGGGCACCCATTTCCTCGAGACCGAGAGTCGACAGATGCCTGCCACTCGTGCCCGCACTTGCCCAACCACCAAACTCGTTTCTTCGATCCGTATGACACCATATCTGGCTTAAGTTTGCCATTTTTAGTGGGATGCCATTCTTTTGCTATATTGGGTAATTTTCTTTCTATGCTATTTTCTTTTTGGCTAGAAATATAGGTTTCGTATATTTTCCCCTCGTCTCTTTCTACATCAACATCAACATCAACATTCTCAGAACAATGAATCGCTTGAAATAACGATGATATTACCCCGTTTAAACTTTTGTTGCTTTTTCGGCCCCGCCTAATAATACAAATACAGTTATTATATGGTTCTAACCCTTCTTCTCGAATTCTTACTAACTGAATGTTATTATCTATACATAGTTTATTCTTTTTGCTCTCGCTCTTGTTATCTTTATGCCAAGTATATCCATCATATTCAACTGCGGTTCTTATGGATGGGATATAAATGTCTAATTCCATTCCGAGAGCAGTTTTATTTCCATTTTCGGCATCGGGATAGTATTTCCGTAAGTAATATAGAATGGCTTGTTCTGGGAATGAAGTATGGAATTCTTTTCCACACACTGGGCATCTATTACCACCAGTGCGCGATGACACATAAGCTTGCCATTCATGTCCTTTTTCACACATCCACCAGACTTTTATATGTGAAAACGGTGCAACAGAATCTGGCGTCAAACTCCCATTTTTTGTAGGATGCCACTCCTGAGCTAAACTAGGCAGTTTAGTGACTAGATCATTTTGTCCTTTGAGAACGTGTTTACTTGCGCAAACAGGGCATCCAGTTCCTTGTGTTCTATCATTTACAGTTGCTTGCCACTCGTGTCCCTTCTCGCACATCCACCAAACTTTTTTATGCGCTCCAGCGACAATCATTGACGGTTTCAGTTCTCCATTCTTTGTCGGATGCCACTCCCGTGATAATTGAGGGTGAGTTGACTCTAAATCATTGTAGCCAATTAACACTTTTTTATTGGAGCATATTGGGCAACCTCTTTCATTAACCCTGTGACTAATCGTTGCCTTCCATTCATGTCCACACTTCCCTAGCCACCAAACCTTTTTACTACTTTGAGCCGCTACCATTTCAGGCTTTAAGTAATCATTCCTTGTTGGGTGCCACTCTGCTGCAATTTCTGGGTTTGTAGTCTTCAGATCATTAAACCCCGGGAGGATTACTTGGTTTGCACATATTGGGCAACCATTCCCATAGTATCTACCCTCAACAACGCTTGCCATTCGTGCCCACACTTACCCAACCACCAAACTTTCTTGTTTGATAGAGGGGTAATCATACTTGCCGTTAAATCACCATTTTTAGAAGGATGCCATTCTTCAGCCAAATCAGGTCTGGCAGTCGCTAGGTCATTAAATCCAGAGAGAACCTTATTGTTTGAGCAATATGGGCAGCCGTGTCCGTTTGTTCTTACATACACTTTTGCCTGCCACTCATGTCCACATTTTCCTAGCCACCAAAAAGTTTTCCCTGATTTTGGTGCAACCATATCAGGCTTTAAATCTCCGTTTTTCGTAGGATGCCATTCTTTTGCAATCTGAGGGTACAAATCTGCTAAACTTTTATGTTCTCCCATAGTTTCGCCATCCATATTCACACTTATAATTATCTGTTTTCCCCAAAACGGATAACTCCATTTAAAAAAGCTTGTGTTTCCATTAAAACCGCATATTCTAGCGGTGCTGTTTCCAAAACAAATCCAGTTCCACGATTGGGTTGCAAACTTTGTTTTTCTCCATCAATAATGACTCTCCACTCGTTCTGTCCCTTGTATTTATTGCTTTTGACAAAATAAGGATCAAGAACACTTCCCGTTTTTCTGTATTCTTCAGTATGTTCAAAATCAGAAAGATCACGATATAATATCATTCCTGAATCATACCCTATTTTTTGTCCCGTGAAATCTGTTGCATTTTTTATATGATCCAAAAGTTCAACAGTCCACAAAAGAAGAACATGCTCTCCAAAGTCTTTTACCGCTTGAATAAATTCGTCTTTAAGTTTATAAATTCCATTTGATATTTCATAAATGATTTCTTTAGTAATCGTTGAAGCACAAAACATCATTAGATTTTCATCATTTACGATTGATTGAACAACTTTGTCGGGTAATGGAACAATATCAAAAAGATTATCTCCCGCTTCATTATAAATTGCCAACGTCTTGGGATCAATAGGTATACAACCTTCCATATCATCCCCTCGATAACTTGTTCCATCATTTCTATATGTTTGTATGCTATTGAAAAAAATTGTCCCATTTTTAAGTTGCTGCAAATGTTCTTCCGTCCCAAACTTTGCAATTAAGAAGTTATTACAACCGCTTAACATAACTCCTCCTTATTTATCTATCATAATTCTTTGTTATCCGTTCTTACTGTAAAATATTATCTTTGTTATTCTTCAAAATATCTAACAGCTTAGTAATATTCTCCTTGATATTAGTTTTATCAATTCATATCTCCGTTCAGGGAACAGCCATGTAATAAAATCGATCGCAATCGGTTCGACGGCGAGGGTGCCTCCGCCGGATCCCTGTTTAGATTCAATGCCCCGAGCGTTTGTTTTAGTTGTCCAAACCTTTGCGGTCAACGTAAAAGACGGCTCATGCGTTTTTTCAATCAAATTCTTTGCTGACTCATCATTAAAATAATGAGGGTTATGCTCCTTTTCCCAAAGACGTAAAAACTCAAGCGTATTCCGATCCCGGAGCCATGATTGAATCACATACCCGGGATTTGCTTCGTTTTTGCGTTTGGCAAATTGAGTGAGCGAAACCATACGACGCTCGTTGTCTCTTTGATATACCCGCAAATCCATTAGGAGCTTGGCATATTCTTTATTCGTCTCGACGAGTTTTTCAATCTTTTCTTTTTCCTCTTGGATTTGCAATTCAATTTCCGCTTGCGGTATTTTTATCTTTTTTAGAATGCGGCGAGTGTTTTCCGCATATTCTGTCAAATACTCTTGAACAGCATCACCGTAAAAATCAAAATCCATTTGCTCGCCTCCCACTTAAAAAATTATATCATATATTTGTTATGAATAGCAACAAGTAATTCCACTTATTTTTATGTTTAAATTTCAAAAAAGAAGCAAACCTACAGTTTTTTAGGTTTGCAACCGGTTGATATGTATTTTCGAGCCTGTTTTAAAGTCAAAACGCATCATTTTGATCAAAAATTGCCCTAATAAAGCAACAAACCCACTCCATTTTAGGTATGGAATGGGTTTGTTATTCTCTGGAGGCGCCACCCAGATTTGAACTGGGGCATAAAGGTTTTGCAGACCTCTGCCTTACCACTTGGCTATGGCGCCGGTTTTAAAAAAGGACGCTAAAAAGTCATTTTTTAGCGTCCGTGGAGCGGATTACGAGGCTCGAACTCGCTACCTCCACCTTGGCAAGGTGGCGCTCTACC
>CABUFC010000003.1 GCA_902490735.1 uncultured Oscillospiraceae bacterium | reverse complement strand
CAGTGCCGAAAATACTTGGCGGGAAGCTGCCCGGGAAAATAGGGCTTTGCCGACATAAAAAGAACTGCCTTAAAAGCAGTTCTTTTTTTAATATTATTTAAGGAGGGATTTTTTGCAGTACAAAATTATCAACGGTTCAGTATCGTATGATGGCGAGATGGTGCTTGAAAATATTGATATTGAAATTAATGAACATGAAAAAATTGCGGTTGTAGGAAGAAATGGCTGTGGAAAAACATCCCTTTTTAAAGCTATAACCGGTGAAGTTGAACTTGAAGAGGGTACCGGCGATAAAGAATTTAAAGTTATTAATTCGGGATCTTTAACGATTGGATATTTAAAGCAAATTCCGTTTGAGGACGAAAATAGAGATATGCTTAGTGAAGTTATGTCTGTTTTTTCCCGCTTTAATAAAATGGAAGAAAGACTGCAAGAACTTCTTATCAATATTGAACAAAAAGGTGATGTATCATTAATTGATGAGCATGCAGCTCTTAGCGATTTATACAATAACTCTGGCGGCCTTACATATAAAAAAGAAGCGCATTCCATGATAAAACGCTTTGGATTTAGCAAAGAGGACGAAAACAAGGCGATTTCTGAGTTTTCAGGTGGTCAGCGCACAAAAATTGCATTTATTAAGCTTTTACTTTCAAAACCGGATATTTTACTTTTAGACGAACCAACAAACCACCTCGATATAGAAACGATAGAATGGTTAGAAGATTATTTAAAAAGCTATAAATCCGCACTTGTTTTAATTTCGCACGATCGCATGTTTTTAGAGCGTATAGTTGACAAGGTTTACGAAATTGAATACGGGGAAAGCAAATGCTATCGTGGAAAATACTCAGATTTTGAGCGCCAAAAAAGAGATAATTATTTAAAGCAGCAAAAAGATCATGACGCGCAAGAAAAGGAAATTGCCCGCATACAAAAGGTGATAGATCGCTTTAGATATAAAAAAAACAAAGCCAAAATGGCGCAATCTAAAATTAAATATTTAGAACGAATGAAGATAATTGACGCACCAAATAGATACGATCTTACAACCTTTAAAGCCGATATTACACCACGAATAATTGGCCCAAAAGAGGTGCTTTTTGCCGAAAAACTTAGTATTGGCTATAATAAACCGCTTGCCAATATCACAGTTAAGATTGATAAGGGCGAAAGGCTTGGAATTATCGGCAGCAATGGAACCGGGAAGTCCACATTTTTAAAAGCTCTTATTAAAGCAGTGCCTGCGCTTTCGGGCAGTTTTCGATTTGGTACTAATGTTGAAATTGGATATTTTGATCAAAATCTTGCGCTTGTAGCTAAAGATATTTCGGTGTTTGACTCTTTTAAAAACGATTTCCCGAATCTTTCCGATACGGAAGTAAGAAGGGCTTTAGGCGCGTTTTTGTTTACGCAGGATGATGTTTTTCGTTCTTGTTTAACGCTTTCCGGCGGCGAAAGAGTAAGGCTTGCATTATGTAAAATTTTCAAGAAAAAACCAAACCTTCTTATTTTAGACGAGCCTACAAATCACCTTGATATTATAGGTAAGGAAACCCTTGAAAGCATGCTTAAGGAGTATAGCGGAACAGTTATTTTTGTTTCACATGACAGGTATTTTGTTAATAAAATTGCAACAAAATTGCTTATATTTAACTCTTTTGGCGCCGAAGTTTTTGACGGCACCTTTAACGAGTATGAAGAAAAAAGAAAAGTAAATACAGCACCAAATATTATTGAAACGAAAGCCGAAAAAAGCATTTCCGAGAATAAAAACCGTTACTTGCAAAACAAACAAAAAGAAAAAGAAAAACGCAGAGCCCAAAAGCTTGAAGAAATGATTAATAATATCGAAAAAGAAATAAATGCACTAAGAGAAAAATTGTTAGATCCGCTTATTGCAAGCGATTATAAAAAAATATCCGAAATAGAAGAAAAAATCGAAGGATTAAATAAGAAGCAAGATAATTATTTTGACGAATGGAATAATATAACTTAAAAAGGACTGAAAAATCAGTCCTTTTTTATTAGTGCTTCGTATCTTTTTTCTTTTAAAATTTGCGCCGTTTTATTGAGAATATCCTGATGTGTGATGTTTCTGCCTGCTTCCAGATATTCTATAAGCTCCATTGCCATATCGTAACGCGGCAAAAAGCCGGCAATAGTTATAGCCTCTTCTTTAGAAAGATCAAAATGCATTAGAATTTCAACAAAAGTATCGACATAATTATCCATAAAAACCCCAAAAAACAAAGGCTGATAGAATATCTTTCAGCCTTTTTTATTCTTTTAGCGCGCGTTCTAACCAAATTGCGCCAATATCCATAGCGTTGTAAAAACCGTATTTTTCGCTTTTTTTAAGTATTTTATCCTGCGGTGCAACGTCAGGATCGGTAGTCATTAAATTAACAATAATCTTGTCAGCCTTTTCTAAGCCGTTTTCCTTTTTTGTGGACATCACATCAAATTTTATTACATATTTATCGCTCATATTTCCGTAATAAATTGTGTTGCCGTGACGCACAAGCGGCTTGTTTTTGTAGGTTAAAAACTCTTCCACGAAAAAAACTCCTTTAATTAGTCATGTAATATTTTACCAGCACTTGAAGCAGGGTATCCCTGTCTATCTTTCTAATAAGGTTTCTGGCGCCTAAATGTGTGGTAATATATGTTGGGTCTTCACTCAAAATATAACCTACAATCTGATTGATAGGATTGTAGCCTTTTTCTTTTAAAGCGCTATAAACCGTTAAAAGAATTTGACGGATTTCTTGCTCTTTATCATTACCGAGCGAAAAAGTAATGGTGTTTTCGTTCATAGGCCACACTCCTTGCTTCAAAATATTTACATATTAATTATAACGCATTTTTACAGTCTTTTCAAGGACTTTTTTGCTATAAATTTATAAAAATTCGACGGTAAATTGAAGCTTACCGTCGAATTTTATTACTGTCTTAAATTTGCTCCTGCTTTTTTAAGCTCTTCAAGTATTTTGTTTATTACGGTGTCGGTTTCTTCCTCCGATAGGGTGTGGTCCATAGACCTTAGCGTTATATTATAAGCTACGCTCTTTTTGTCTTTTTCAATTTGTTCGCCTGTATATATGTCAAATAGGCTTAAAGACTCTAAAAGCTTTCCTCCGCCCTTTCTTATTGCCGCTGCAAGTATGCCTACAGGGGTGTTTCTGCCACAGATTAAAGCGAGATCGCGGGCTACTGCAGGGAATTTTGGAAGCGGCTTAAAAATTGTAACCGATTTTTTCTCTTTTTCTAATTTATCAAGATAAATTTCTGCAACATAAAGCCGTTTTGTGCATTCGTATTTTTCTGCGGTTTTAGGATGCACTTCGCCAAAGACGGCTATTATTTCGTCTTTGTATTTTGCAACAGCTCCGCGGCCGGGATGTAAATACGGAGGAATATTTTCTGATGTGTATTCAACATTTTTAATTTCGAGCATATCGAAAAGCTCTTCAATAATACCCTTTAGTTTAAAGAAGTCCTTATCTTTTCCGTACATGCCTAAAGATACGGTAGCAAGCTCGTATGGTTGCTCGGTTATTGGTAAAGACTTTGGAATAAACCGTTTTGAAACCTCATAAAAGGCGCCGTCGGTATTTCCGCGGTTGATATTTTCAACCATGACTGAAAGCATACTCGATACAAGCTGTGTGCGCATAACCGAGTATTCCTGTCCTAACGGATTTAAAATGGTGATGGCATTATCTGCGCTAAGCCCCAGCTTTTCGGTATCGCCTTTTGCTATAAACGAATATGTGTATATTTCGTATAGCCCAAGCGCGTTAAATAAAACTTTAATATTGCGCTCGTTTTGAAGCTTTTGTGACATGCCGCCCATGCTGTTTGGCATTGTTAATTGTGTGCCTACTATATGGTCATAACCGTATAGGCGCATTACCTCTTCGGCAATATCGGCGGTAAATTCAATGTCATCGCGAAAAGACGGAATATCGCACATAAGTAAATCGCCTAATAACACGGTTTTAATAGAAAGCTTGTTTAAAATTTCAGCCATTATATCGCCGCTAATATTTAGCCCTAACAGCGCGTTAACCTTTTTTACAGAAACATTAAGCTTCCTGTGGTGCGGCAGTCCCTTATTTAAATCAACAAAGCCTTCAACTACATCGCCGGCGTCAAGGTCAATAATTAGCTGCAGTGCGCGGGATAGAGCATATTCAACATTTATTATATCAACGCCTTTTTCGTAGCGTGAACTGCTTTCAGTTCTTACACCCACTGCTTTTGCGGTTTTTCTAATGCTGTCGCGCTTAAATTTTGCACATTCGAAAAATACTGCGCCGGTATCGTCTTTAATTCCGCTTTCGGCGCCGCCCATAACGCCGGCAAGACAAGAAGGTTTTTTCCCGTCCGCAATTACAAGCATTTCGGGAGAAAGCTTAACCTGTTTGTCGTCTAAAAGTGTTATTATTTCATTTTCGGCGGCATTCCTTACAATAATTTTATTGTCTTCGAGTTCTCTTAAATCAAAGGCGTGCATTGGCTGGCCGGTTTCAAGCATTACAAAGTTTGTAATATCAACAATATTGTTTATAGGGCGCATACCGCTTGCTTTAAGTACCTTTTTGAGCCATTCCGGAGACTCTTTTATGCGGATATTTTTAACAACAGCGCCCATATAGCGCGGGCATAGCTCGTAGTTTTTATTTTCAACGGTAATGTATTTATCTATTTCTTTTCCGCGTTTTAAGTTTACGGCTTTAGGTATTTTTATTTCTTTGCCAAGAACTGCCGCGGCCTCTCTTGCAATACCTATAAGGCTGTTACAGTCAGGCCGGTTCGGTGTGATTTTAAAATCAATAATGTAGTCATTTAGCCCTAAAACCTCGCGCATGTCGGTACCGGGAACAAGATTTTCTGGCAATATTAAAATTCCGTGTACTTCTGCGCCTTTAAAGTCTTCTTCCTTTAAATTCAGCTCTTCGCCAGAGCACATCATACCACACGATAACACGCCGCGAAGCTTGCCTTTTTTAATTTTTACGCCATTCGGTAAAAGCGAATTATCAAGAGCCGCGGGTACTACTGCTCCTTCAAAAATATTGTCAGCACCGGTAATTATCTGCGTTGTGTTGCCGCCGCCAATATCAAGCTGGCAAATTTTTAAATGATCGGAATTTTCGTGCGGCTTAACCTCTAAAATTTTGGCAACAACGACGTTTTCCATGGTTTTGGAAGTGTCTATCATCTCTTCGACTTCAAATCCCGCCATAACCATTTTTTCGCATAACTCTTTTGGGGTAACGTCAATATCTACATAGTATTTTAAACTGTTAAAAGATGTAAGCATTTAATATTCCCCCTTAAAATTGCTTCAAAAAACGAAGATCGTTTTCAAAAAGAAGCCTTATATCGCTTATTTTGTGCCTTGTGGTTGTAAGGCGGTCAAGCCCAATTCCAAAGGCAAATCCCGAATAAACGTCAGGATCAATTCCGCAGGACGAAAGTACCCTTGGGTGTACCATACCGGCGCCTAAAATTTCAATCCAGCCGGCGCCTTTGCATACCCTGCAGCCTGCGCCTTTACATTCCGGGCAGGAAACATCAACCTCAACGCTGGGCTCGGTAAACGGGAAGAAAGACGGGCGAAATTTAACCTTTGTGTCCTCACCGTAAATTTCTTTAACCATGGTTTCAAGTGTGCCTTTAAGATCGCACATAGTTATGTTTTTATCTACAACAAGTCCTTCAACCTGGTGGAAAACGGGGGAATGGGTTGCGTCAACGTCGTCCGAGCGGTAAACGCGGCCCGGGCAGATTATTTTTATCGGCGGTTTAAGCTTTTCCATAGTTCTTATTTGCGCCGCGGAGGTTTGGGTTCGAAGCAGCAGGTTTTCGCCTAAATAAAAAGTGTCCTGCATGTCGCGCGCCGGATGATCTTTCGGTACGTTTAAGGCTTCAAAATTGTAATAATCCGTCTCAATTTCAGGGCCTTCAACCACAGTAAATCCAAGACCTTCAAAAATGCTTTCAAGCTTGTTTAAGGTTTGGGTAAGCGGATGAAATTTGCCTAATTCCTTGCGCTCGCCGTCAATAGTAACGTCTACCTTTTCAAGCAAAAGCTTTGCTTCAAGCTCTTTTTCTTTGACCGCTTTTTTTGATTCTTCAAGCTTTGTTTCAATAATTGATCTAACGTCGTTCGCAAGCTGTCCCATAGAAGGACGCTCCTCGGGAGAAAGCCCACCCATCATTTTTAAAATTGAGGTAATCTCGCCTTTTTTCCCTAAAAAACGAATGCGTAAATCTTCAAGATCTTTATCAGCTTTAGCTGATTCAATGGCCGATAATGCGGCATTTTTGATCTGCTCTAATTTTTCTTTCATTTTATCCTCCAAATAAAAAGGCCCCGTCCCGTATGGGACGAAGCCTAAACTTCGCGGTACCACCCAAATTCCCGCTTTGCGGGCACTCTTCGGTTTTTAACGGAACCACCCGTTACCGCCTACTAAGCTTCTGCGGCACTGCTCCAAAGCGAACTTCACGGATTTTTATTAAACCGCCTTTCAGCCGGCGAACGGTTCTCTCTTAAATAAAAACTACCCGCTACTTTTCTTTTTCATAGCATTTTATTTTTTTATATTATACACTTTTATCGGATTTTTTGCAAGTCTAAAACTCGATTTTAGAAGTTAAAAATGCCGAGAGTCTTGAAATGCTGATTCTTTCCTGCTTCATCGTGTCTCTGTCTCTTACGGTTACGCAACCGTCGGTCTCGCTTTCAAAATCGTAGGTTATGCAGTAAGGCGTTCCGATTTCGTCCTCTCTTCTGTAGCGTTTGCCGATGCTTCCGGCATCGTCGAAATCAACGTTAAAATCTTTTGAAAGCGTATCGTAAATTTTAAGCGCGTTTTCAGACAGCTTTTTCGATAACGGCAGTATTGCCGCTTTATATGGTGCAAGCGCCGGATGAAGCCGCAGCAACACTCTTTTTTCACCTTTTTCATCGATTTCTTCGTCGTAGGCGTCGCAAAGTAATGCTAAAAGTGCACGCTCAACGCCTAGTGACGGTTCAATAACATAAGGTACGTATTTTTCGCCCGATTCTTGATCGAAATATTCAAGGCTTTTGCCGGATTCTTTTATATGTGCATTTAGATCAAAATCGGTTCTGTCGGCAATTCCCCAAAGCTCGCCCCAGCCGAAGGGGAACAAAAATTCAAAGTCGGTAGTAGCATTAGAATAGTGCGATAATTCTTCTTTTTCGTGATCGCGAAGCCGCAGGTTTTCTTCTTTAATTCCGAGCGATAAAAGCCATTCTTTACAGTAATTTTTCCAGTACGAGAACCACTCTAAATCGGTCCCGGGCTTGCAGAAAAACTCCATTTCCATTTGCTCGAATTCGCGTGTGCGGAAAATAAAGTTGCCGGGCGTAATTTCGTTTCTAAAGGATTTTCCTATTTGGCAAATGCCAAAGGGAATTTTTTTTCTTGATGTGCGCGCAACATTTTGGAAGTTTACAAATATACCCTGTGCGGTTTCAGGGCGAAGATATATTTCATTTTTTGCGTCTTCGGTTACGCCCTGGAAGGTTTTAAACATAAGGTTAAACTTGCGTATGTCGGTAAAATTTGTACCGCCGCAATTAGGGCATTTTACGCCGTTTTCTTTAATGTAGTCCATCATTTTTTGATCAGACCAACCGGCAGGATTAACCCCTAAATCTTCTAAAACCTTGTCGGCTCTGTGCCTTGTTTTGCAGTCTTTGCAGTCCATTAAAGGATCGGAAAAACCGCCTACGTGACCCGAAGCCACCCAAACCTGAGGATTCATAAGTATCGCTGCGTCGAGCCCTACGTTTAAAGCCGACTCTTGTACGAATTTTTTCCACCAGGATTTTTTAATGTTGTTTTTAAATTCAACGCCCAAAGGGCCGTAATCCCAAGTGTTAGAGAGCCCGCCGTATATTTCGCTGCCGGGATAAACATATCCTCTGCCTTTAGCAAGGGCAACAATCTGTTCCATTGTTTTTTCAGAGTTTTTCAAAATATTGCCTCCAAGAAAGATATAATATAAAAAATATATTATAAAATTAAAGATTTGTCAAGTTTTGCAAGAAAAAAAGCGGCTATAAAGCCGCTTTTTTATTCTACCGTTACCGATTTTGCAAGGTTTCTCGGCTTATCAATATCGCAGCCTTTATGAAGCGAAACATAATAAGCAAATATTTGCAAAGGCAATACTTCAACTATTGCTGAAAAATATGGCGATACTCTGGGTAAATGAATTACGTGGTCGGCGTACTTGTTAATGTCGTAGTTGCCTTCAAATGCTGTGGCAAGAACGGTCGCGCCGCGAGAGGATACCTCTTTAATGTTGCTTACAAGCTTGTCGGAAAGTGCCTCGTAACAGTTTAAAGCCACAACAAGTCTTCCCGGTTCTATAAGCGAAATCGTGCCGTGTTTAAGCTCTCCTGCAGCGTAGGCTTCGGAATGGATATAAGAAATTTCCTTAAGTTTTAACGATCCTTCAAGCGCTACTGCATAGTCGATATTTCTGCCGATAAAGAAGATGGAATCTTTTTGGAAAAAGTCTTTTGAAAGCTCGTTTAAAAATGGCTTTAATTCAAGTGTTTTTTCAACCTTTTCGTGTATATTTGCAAGCTCTTCGGTAAGCTCTTTTAAGGTTTTTTCGTCAGCAGACCCTTTAATGCCGGCGGCATATAGCCCAAATAGATATAACACACTAAGTTGTGTTGTATAACCTTTTGTGGTAGCAACGGCAATTTCGGGACCGGCCCAAGTGTATATTACATCGTCAGATGCTTTTGCAATACTGCTTCCGACAACATTTACTATCGAGAGTACGTGTGCGCCGCGGTTTTTGGCTTCTTTTAATGCGGCAAGAGTGTCGGCTGTCTCGCCTGACTGGCTTATAATAATAACCAAACTTTCATCGTTGATTATCGGGTTTCTGTAACGGAATTCACTTGCAAGATCCACGTCTACCGGAATGCGAAGAAGGTCTTCAAACATATATTTTGCAACCATTCCGGTGTGATATGCCGAACCGCAGGCGGTAATTACGATGCGGTTGATTTTTTTGATTTTTTCATCGGTTAGTTTTAAGTCCTCAAAAAACACCTTGCCGTTTTTAATTCTTGGTTCTATGGTTTTTCTAATGGCTTCGGGTTCTTCCATTATTTCCTTCATCATAAAGTGGTCAAATCCACCTTTTTCAGCCGCATCTATGCTCCAGTCGATAATGTGGGTTTTCTTTTTAATTACTTCTCCGTCTTTGCTGTAAAATACAGCTGAATCAGCGGTTAATTTTGCTATTTCGCCATCTTCAATGTAAACAACGTTTTTAGTATAAGGAATTATCGCGGTAACGTCACTGCCTATATAGTTGCCGTCGTCGCCAAGGCCTACAATTAGAGGACTAAAATGACGGACAGCATAAAGAGTATCCGGGCATTCGGTAGATATAATACCAAACGCGTACGACCCTTCAAGGCGCGCCACGGTTTTTTGTATGGCTTTTAACATATCGCCGTCGTAATAATAAGACAGCAAGTGTGCAACCGCTTCCGTGTCGGTTTCGCTTGTAAATGTTACGCCGTTTTTAACAAGCTCGCTTTTAAGCTCCATATAGTTTTCAATAATTCCGTTGTGAACTATTGCAAATTTTTTATCTTCGCTTAAATGCGGATGTGCATTTTCAAAGCTTGGAACACCGTGAGTTGCCCAACGCGTATGGCCAATTCCGATATTGCCCTTTACATTCCTGCCGTTTTGAGTCGCGTCTTTTAATTTTTGTATTCTTTCTATGGTCTTTTTTACGTTGAATTCTTTATTGTCTATAACGGCGATGCCGGCCGAATCATATCCTCTGTATTCAAGTCTTTCAAGACCGTTAATCAGCCTTGAAGCTGCATTATCTGTTCCGACAAAGCCTACTATTCCGCACATGTTTTTCAATCCTTTCAAAAAAATAGTAAAATAGTATAACTGAACAGGTTGGATTATATCATTTTACGAATAATTTGTCAACCTTTTTATAAAAAAATGGTAATATCATTATTATTGACAATAGAGTGCTATATTGATATAATAAATTGTAATATTGTGGAGTGGTATGTCCGCAAAGGTTTATTTAAGAAGGGTTATAATGAGCGAGAATAAAAAAATTTGGTTATCATCTCCAACTATGCACGGCGATGAGCAAAAATACATAAAAGAAGCATTCGACACTAACTGGGTAGCTCCCTTAGGCAAGAATGTAGACTGCTTTGAAAACGACATGGCAAAATACATAGGTGTTCGGTCTGCAGCGGCATTATCGGCCGGTACGGCGGCTCTTCACTTAGCTGTAAAACTTGCAGGCGTAAAACAAAATGACATTGTTTTTTGCTCGGATCTTACATTTGCGGCCACTGTAAACCCGGTGTCTTACGAAAAAGCAAAGCAGGTGTTTATTGACAGTGAGTACGAAACATGGAATATGGATCCTGAAGCTCTTAAAAAGGCGTTTGACAAATATCCGGAATGCAAAACCGTAATAGTTGTTAATTTGTACGGCGTGCCGGCAAAACTTGACGAAATAAACGATATTTGCACAAAGCACGGTGCCGTTTTAATTGAGGATGCGGCAGAAAGCCTTTCTGCTACATATAAAGGCAAACAAACGGGAAGCTTTGGTAAATACAATATAATAAGTTTTAACGGAAATAAAATAATTACTACTTCGGGCGGCGGAATGCTCTTGTCTAATGATGAAGAAGGTATAAAAAAAGCTCGTTTTTACGCTACGCAGGCAAGAGACCCTGCCCCGCACTATCAACATAGCGAAATAGGTTATAACTATAGAATGAGCAATATTGTCGCAGGTATTGGAAGAGGCCAGATACTGCATCTTGATGAGCATAAAAATAAAAAGACGGCAATATATAAAAGGTATAAAGAGGCATTTAAAAATCTGCCGCTTAGTATGAATCCGTATCTTGACTGCGCATCTCCGAATTTCTGGCTTTCGTGTATTTTAATTGATAAAAGTTGCAGTGTAAAGCCGTATAGCATCATGGAAAAACTTGCAGAGCATAATATAGAATCAAGACCTATTTGGAAACCCATGCACCTGCAGCCGGTTTTTGCGGATAACGATTATATTACCTGCAATAATGAAAGTGTCAGTGCAGATATTTTTGCGAGGGGTCTTTGTCTTCCAAGTGACATTAAGATGACCGAACAAGAGCAGGATAAGGTTATAAAAATTATTAAACAAATGTTTTAAGGGGCGCAAAAAAATTGTACGCAAAACATTTTAAACGGCCAATAGATTTTTGTCTTTCTTTGGTTGCAATTATTGTGCTGTCGCCGCTTATTTTGGTACTTACAGTAATAACCGCCATATCAATGCGCGGAAATCCGTTTTTTACACAGCTAAGACCGGGACGACATGAAAAAATATTTAAACTTATAAAATTTCGAACGATGACCAATGCCAAGGATGAAAACGGCAACTTACTTCCGGACAGTGCTCGGCTTACAAAATACGGAAAATTTCTTCGCTCTACTTCTCTTGACGAACTTCCGGAACTTTTAAATATTTTAAAAGGCGATATGGCGGTAATAGGTCCAAGGCCGCTTCTTGTGCGGGATATGGTTTTTATGACCGATGATGAACGCCGGCGGCATACGGTAAGGCCGGGACTTTCCGGACTTGCTCAGGTAAACGGCCGAAATTCCATATCATGGGAAGAAAAGCTAAAAACAGATCTTAAATACATAGATAGTGTAACCTTTTTTGGTGATATTAAAATTATTTTTAAAACGATTTATATTGCTGTTCGCCGTGAAGACATTAACGAAGAAGATAGTGACAGTGCTACAGACCTTGGCGATTATCTTTTTAATACCGGCGCTATTTCTAAAGAGGAATACGATAACGGCATGAGGCATGCTGAAGAACTTATGGATGTAGTAGGATGAAAAATAATTTTTCTGTTTCGATGTGCGTATACAAAAAGGACAATCCCGGGCATTTTAAACGTGCAGTAACAAGCGTATTAGAAAACTCCGTAATGCCTGATGAAATCGTGCTTGTTGTAGACGGTCCCGTGCCGGATGAACTTAAATTAATAATAGAGGATTTTTCGCAAAACGAGATTTTTAATGTTATTTGGTTAGAAGAAAATAAAGGCCACGGCGAAGCAAGGCGCATTGGCCTTAATGCTTGCAAATATCCGCTTGTTGCCTTAATGGACGCTGATGATGTTTGTATTAAAGATAGGTTTTATTTGGAATTAGAAGCTTTTTCTAATAACCCCGATGTTTCGGCAGTGGGCGGCAACATAACCGAGTTTTTAAATGAGGAAGATAATATTGTCGGTCAGCGAACAGTACCCGAAACAGACGCAGAAATTAAAGAATACCTAAAAAAGCGCTGCCCTTTAAACCAGGTTACAGTAATGTTTAAAAAAGACGCTGTAGAAAGCGTCGGCGGATATATTGACTGGTACTGCGAAGAAGATTATTATTTGTGGCTTAGGCTTTATCTTGCCGGGCACTCGTTCTATAATATACAAAAAACATTGGTTAACGTGCGCGTGGGCAACGAAATGTACAGCCGCCGCGGCGGAATAAAATATTTCAGAAGTGAAAAAAAGCTTCAAAAATTCATGCTTAAAAACAAAATCATCGGTTTTTCAAGATACACGATTAACGTTTTAGAAAGGTTTTGTTTGCAGGTTTTAATGCCGAATAAGCTGCGCGGATTTGTATTTAGAAAATTTGCAAGGGAGCATAAAAATGGGGACCGGTAAAAAATATAAAGTTGGTTACACAACCGGCGTATACGATATGTTTCATATAGGTCATTTAAATATAATTAAACGTGCTAAAGAGCAGTGTGATTATTTAATTGTTGGAGTCAGCACCGATAAGCTCTGCCAATCACGCAAGGGAAAAACGCCGATTATTTGCGAAGAAGAGCGAAAAGAAATAGTGGAAGCAATTAAATATGTCGATAAGGTTGTATGGCAACAGGATATGGACAAGCTTTCGGCTGTTAAAAAATACGGCGCTGACGTTGTGTTTGTGGGTTCCGATTGGAAGGGCACCGATGCTTGGAACGAGTATGAAAAAGAATTTGCGAAGTGCGGCTGTGATGTAGTTTATCTTGATCATACCGACGGTATTTCTTCAACAATTCTCAGAGAAAGGCTAAATAAATGATTTTTACGTTTAAAGCTTGGGAAGATTTTTGCAGGCTTTTAAAAGAGGAAAACATTCAAAGTGTTACAGCCGAAGAAGTGTTAACCGGTGCCTTTAAAGCACCGTATTTGGTTTTAAAACACGATGTTGAAACAGCGCCTTTGAGTGCTCTTAAAATGGCGGAAATCGAAGCGGCTTTTGGCCACAAAGCTTCATACTATGTTCAGGCATATTTAATGCAGGACGAAAAGAATGTCCCGATTTTTAAAAAGATGCAGGCGTTAGGTCACGAAATATCTTATCATTACGACTGTCTTGACAGTGCTGGCGGAGATCTTGACAAAGCAATTGAAGAGTTTACCGCAAACAAAGATCTTTTTTTTAAAAACGGTTTTCGTTTTAAAACCGTCTGCCAGCATGGAAATCCTGTCGTTGAGCGTGTAGGATACACTTCTAACAGAGATTTATTCAGAAGCGACAAGGTTCAGAAACTTTATGGCGATATGGCGGACATTATGGTGGATTTTAAAGAGAAATCCAAAACTGATTATAAATACTACTCCGACGCCGGCAGAAAATTTAATTTAATTTACGATCCGGTAAATAACGACATAATAAACAGCGACGATAAAAACATACCGTATAAAAATTTAAAAGAAGTAAAAAATGCAATAGGCGAAAATAACGCCATAATAAGCTCGCATCCCCACCGGTATACAAAAAGCGCTGCAAAGTATGTAATTAAAACTGCAATTTTTAAAATTGTTAGAATCCTCGCCAAGGCTTTTGCCAAAATTCCGGTATTTAAAAAAATAATGAGTAAATACTATTATCTTGCAAAAAAAATTTAAAGAAGGTTTTTGCTTGGATCAAACTGAAAACGTAAGAAAAGTTCAAATAAAGATTCTTGAAATAATGAAATATATCGATAGAATCTGCAGGGAAAATAATATTGAATACTATATAATGGGCGGCACCGCTCTTGGCGCAGTAAGGCATAAAGGGTTTATTCCTTGGGATGACGACCTTGATATTTTTATGACGCCTAAAAATTACGAAAAGTTTAAAACGGCATATTTTGCGGACTTAAAAAAAGATGATTTTTGTCTTCAAGAGTGGAAAACCGCAAAAAACTATCTTGAATACGCAAAGCTTAGAATGAACGGCACAACGTTTATTGAGCACAGCTTTAAAGACAGAAAAGATATGCACCAGGGCATATATGTTGACATTATGATTTTGCACAAATGCCCGAATAAAAAACGAATTCAAAAAAGGCTTTTTTACAAATGCAAGTTTGTAACCTTAGTGGGGCTTTCTCAAAGAAACTGGGAACCAAAAACCCCAGGCCAAAAAATTTGCCTGCTTATATTAAAACTTTTACCAAAAAAAGCACTGTGCGAAAGTTTTTATAAAGATATTTACCGTTTTGATGATATGACGGACGGATACTCATATTTTTATTGGATTACCCCGGCCGGTTTTAAACAAGGGCTGTTTGAGAAGCAAATGTTTGAAGAAACATGTGACATTCCTTTTGAGGATACCGAATTGTTGGGTTCGAAGCACATAAAAGAGTATTTGAGTTACCGCTACGGAAATTATATGAAGCTTCCAAGCAAAGAAGCACAGAAAGCCGCAGTTCATGCCGAAATATTTGATACTGAAAAAAACTATACTGAATATATTTGAGGTAGCCTATGAATAAATTACAAGTGCTTGTAACAACCATGTTTTGCGAGGATATAAATATTTACAAAAAGATGAATATTTCTTGTGATACGGTTATTGCAAATCAAGCGGATACCGAAGATTATAAAGAAGAAATTAAAGGCACTCAAAAAATAATAATTATTACAACTAAAACCCGCGGATTAAGCAAAAATCGCAATATCGCTATGGAACACATAGACGATACTGCCGATTGCGTTTTGTTCGCAGACGATGATTTATGGCTTTATGACGGTGCACACCAAACCATTTTAAAGGAATTTGAAGCGCACCCCGAAGCCGACGCCATAAAGTTTAATCTTGAATGTATTTCCGAGCGCCAAATAAGCATGAAAACCACAACTAAATTTCACAAGGCGGCAAGATCCGAGCTTACTTCAGCAGGAGTATGCGGTCTTGCCATTAAAAAAGAGAGTTTAAAAAAATCAGGTATTTTATTTAACGAGCGTTTCGGTGCCGGCACCGAAAACTATTCCGGCGAAGATTCAATTTTTTTGCAGCAACTTATTATTAAAGGTTTAAATGTTTATTTATCGCCGGAATTTATCGCTAAAGTTGACCAATCAAGCTCCCACTGGTTTGAAGGCTTTACCGAAAAGAAATTTATTGTAAGCGGAATGATAATAGATGAAATATATCCGCATATTTCAAGGCTGTTAGTATTAAGAAGTGCATTTAAAATGTCACGCCGCAGCGACGTTTCTATGAGCTTTTTTAAAATATTGCGCTGCTATTATAAAGGAATAACAAAAAACAGGAAAGAAAGAAAACTATAGATGGACAATAATCTCCCGCGGGTGCTGGTTGTAAGTCATACCCCTTTTACAAAATCCAATTCAATGGGCAGCACACTGGCATCGTATTTTAAAGAATATGACTGTAATAAGCTGGCGCAGTTTTTTATTAAAGATATGCAGCCGGATATTCCTGTCTGCAATAAATACTATATGGTTACAGACAGTGAACTGGTTCAAAAAATTAAGCATCCGTTTAAAACCAAAGTCGGAAGGGTAGTAACCTTAGGCGAAAAAAAGGACACAGCATGTGCCTCTTCCTCAAATTCGCCCGCACAAAAAAATCGCGCTTTTGGACTTGTTCTTCGAAACATTTTATGGTCAACAAAGCTTTATCATACAAAAAGATTTAAACAGTGGGTAAAAGAATTTAATCCGGAATTGGTTTTAATACAACCGGGCGATTTTGCTTATATAATTAAAATTGCAATAAAACTTTCCAAAAAGCTTAACGTGCCGCTTGTTATGCATCAATCCGAGGCATATTATTTAAAACCCAACGAAAGCCGATCACTTATTTACAGAATATATAGGCACAATTTTAACCGGACGTTAAAAAAGGCGATGAGACGCTCTTCTTTTTGCGTATACCTGTGTGACGCCTTAAAAAAGGATTACGATAAGCACTTTACAACGCCTTCGGTTGTAATCTATAAATCAACAGACACTAAAATCGATAATGAGCATAAAGACACTTCGGCTGTAAAGTTTATTTACGGCGGCAATTTGGGTGAGAAGGTAGGCAGAGCCGAGCCTTTACTTGAAATCGGAAAGGCGTTAAAAAAATTAGGCTACAACATTGATGTTTATACTGCTTCAAAGGGTGAGCACCTAAAAGAGCTAAATGAGCAAAACGGAATAATTATGCATGACGCCGTGCCTTATGACGAGCTTAAACGCCTTGAAGGCGAAAGCAGCTTTATTATACACATTGAAAATCAGTCCGAATTCCATATTAAGGATAAAAAATATGCGTTTTCTACCAAAATAGCCGATATGCTGGCTTCCGGGAAATGCTCCATTATTTACGGCTCTTCACAAATCGCCGGCATAAAGTATTTTAAAGAAAATGATCTTGGCCTTGTAATTGAAAATAAAGACGAGCTTGAAAGCAAGCTTAAAGATATAATAGAAGATAAGTCCAAGCGTGATTTTTATATTGAAAATGCCAAGAAATTTGCAGAAAAAAATCACGATCCGGTAAAAAATTGCCATCGGTTTAACGAGGTGCTTAAAAAAGCATTTACCGGCGATATTTTAAGGGTAATGCATATAAACTGCGTCTATAACTCCGGGAGCACCGGTAAAATCACCTGCGATTTGCATGAGTATTTAAAAGAAAACGGCGTTTATTCGGTATTTTATTACGGGCGCTTAAACAAAACAAAAAATGCCGGAGTATATAAAATTTGCAGCGAATGGTATTCTAAATTAAATCATTTATTCAGCAAAATCACAGGCATAATGTACGGAGGATGTTTCTTTTCTACAAACCGTTTGCTTCGCGCCATAAAAAAAGAACGCCCGGATATTGTGCATCTGCAGTGCATTAACGGATATTTTGTAAATATTTACAGATTAGTAAAATATCTTAAAAACAAAAAAATTAAAACGGTGCTTACGCTGCACGCCGATTTTATGTTTACTGCGGGCTGCGGTTCGTGCTACACCTGCGAAAAATATAAAACCGGATGCTATTCCTGTGCTGATTATAAAGTGCAAAGCGGCTCTTTGATATTCAATCGCACAAAATCGGGATTTAATAAAATGTTAAAAGCATTTTGCGGTTTTAACGAAAATTTGGTGGTTACTGCGGTAAGCCCGTACTTAACCGAACGCGCGGCTTCATCGAAAATTTTGGGTGATAAAAAACATATTACAATTCTAAACGGTTTAGATACAACGGTATTTAAAAAACGTGATACCGAAGATTTAAGGCAACAACTTAATATTAACGACGAAAAAATCGTATTTCACGCTACTCCTTATTTTACCGATAAAAAGGGATATATTAAGGGCGGCAGTTTTATAATTGAACTTGCCAATAAATTAAAAGATATAATATTTTTTGTTGCGGGAGATTATAAAGAGGGAATAAACGTCCCCGAAAATCTAATACTGCTTGGGAAAATCAGCGATCAAAATAAACTCGCACAGTTTTATTCCATGGCAGATGTTACGGTTATTACAAGCCGAAGCGAAACCTTTTCGATGATTTGTGCCGAAAGCCTTTGCTGCGGCACACCGGTTGTAGGATTTATTTCCGGCGGACCTGAAACCATAGCAATAAAAAAATACAGTAAGTTTTTGCCTTATGGCGATATTGACGGTATGTGCCAAGCCATAAAAAATCAAATAGAAGCCGGCAAAGACGAAAGCATTTCAATTGACGCTGCTGCCGTTTACAGCAAGCAGGTGTTCGGCCGAAATACATATGATTTATACGAAAAAATGCTGAAAGGAGAAAAGTAAATGCAGGTTGTGAAAAAAAATGAAAAAGTCAATGCGTTTGTGGCTATTGAGTTTGTACTTTGCGCTGCGATGATATTTTTTACTACAATACATCGATCCTCAATTACCAGCCTATTTTTTACGTTCTCGTTTTTGATTCTTTTGTCATATTTTATCATAATAGGTTCGCGTGTTAAAAGTGTATATTTTTCATTTTTAATTGTAATCCTTTTATTAAGCATAATTTTTGTACTTATTAATACGGCCAGAAATAATGAGGTAGTTTCTTTTGAATATTTTAAGCCCTACTTTATGTTTGCGTCGACTATAATTATGCTTTTTGTGGTTTTTTGCATTGATGTTAACCGTGCCACTAAAGACTTTATTTTAAAATTCAATGTGTTTATAGGTCTTTTATATATTATTGCATATAACTTTTATCCCGAATATCAGCATGAATTAGTAGTTTTAGGGTTTGGCAACCCGAATTTTACAGGCATGTGGCTTTTACAGTCAGTTCTTTATACCGTTATTGGAGCTATTGTTCTTGATAGTATACCCTGGCGAATTTTTTCATTTGCAGTGGCGGTATACGATTATATTATTTTGACAAAAACAGAAGCCAGAAATTCCCTTATTGCTTTAATGTTGTTTTTTGTTCTTATTATAATTATTAAACTACGGCGAACCCCACATTTTTCAAATGGCTTTGTATTTTTTGTAAATATATTGCCGATATTATTTGTTCCGTTTTATTTGACGTATGTTAATATTGCCGGTGAAAATAGCTGGCTTAGTTTTTTAGTTAATGAAGGAAAAACACTGGATTCACGTGTTGCTATTTGGCGTTCCGAATTCCAACAGCTTGGTGCAGAATGGCTTACCGGCAACTATTCGCACATAAGAGGCAACGCCCACAATTCACATCTGGTAGTACTTTGTTCGTTTGGCGCAATAGTTTTAGTTTTAACTATTATTTATATGTATAAAATTTCCGCCGAAATAAATAAAACCTGTAATACAAAAAAGAAAATGTATTGCATGGCGGCATATTTTGCAATTATTTTTATGGGATTTGGTGAAGGTGGACTTTTTGCCAACGGTATGGGTATTTACATTATGGCATGCTCGTTTATTTTAATTGCACGTTACAATTTCGAAGATGAACAAAATAAAAAGCTTGTGCTAAAGGAAGTAAATACATGAAAATAATCTTTGTGTCAAATATCATGACTCCGCATCAGGCATACTTTTCCGAACAACTGTATAAATGTACGGACGGCAACTACAAATTTATTGAGACATACTCTACCCCAAAACATTCTGTTCCGGAAGGTTGGCGCGACGAGAAAGAATATGAACTTTTAGTGCCAAATAAAATGTTTAGAGCAAACTTTTTAATATACAAACAGGAAATATTTGATGCTGATGCCGTAATAATTGGCTCTGCAGACGATTCGTTAATAAAAGAACGGCTTAAAGCAAATAAGCTCACGTTTAAATATTCCGAGCGCTTTTATAAGGGTGGATTTAGCGCAAAAAATTATATAAGAAACGCTCTTGCCGCATACAAGCATCACGGCAAATATAAAAATAAGCCGTTATATCTTTTGTGTGCAAGCGCTTATACTGCCGCAGATGCTGCAAAATTTGGCAACTATAAAAACAAGTGCTATAAATGGGGCTATTTTCCTAAAACAATGCATTACGACGATGTTAATGATTTATTATCCAAAAAAACGCGCAACTCCATTTTATGGACCGGCCGATTTATTGAATGGAAGCATCCTGAGTTAGCCGTGCTTTTAGCAAAAAAATTAAAGGATGAAGGCTTTAATTTTGAACTTAATATGATTGGCGGCGGTGAGCTTGAAAATCATATTAAAGATATGATCAAAAAATTAAATCTTGAAAACACCGTAAAACTTGCAGGTACTATGCCGCCGAAAGCAGTAAGGCTTGCAATGGAAAAATCCAGTATCTTTATTGGCACATCGGATTTTCACGAAGGTTGGGGAGCTGTTTTAAACGAAGCTTTAAACAGCGCCTGCGCAGTGGTATCAAGCCATGCGGCAGGGTCAACGCCTTATCTTGTTAAAGACGGTGAAAACGGTTTTGTTTTTAAAAGCGGCGATTTGGACGACCTTTATAAAAAGGTAAAATATTTACTGGAAAACCCCGATACTGCCAATGATTTCGGACTTAAAGCATATAATACCATAACCGGTTTATGGAATGAAAAAGAAGCGGCCAGGCGATTGACAGAATTTACAAAAGTCTTGCTTAGCGGCGAAAAATATCCCGATATTTATAACAATGGACCATTAAGCCGCGCGGAAATTTTACCGAACGACTGGTACAAATAATTTAAGGAAAAAATATGAACATACTTTTTGTAAGCGACTGTTATCCAAGTGTGGAATCCCCCCAGTATTGCATTTTTTTAGAGCAACAGGCAATAGCGCTTAAAAATCTTTCACATAAAGTAGAAGTGCTGGTGCCGCAGACTTCAATAAAAAATAAAAGCACAGAAACATTTCACGGGATAAAAGTTACGCGAATTCCAATTACAAAACCGTCAAAAATTGATATGTTTTTTAAAACATCTGAAAACCCGTTATTATTTACAGAATATTTTAAGAATTTCGATGTTGTATCGTTCCATTTTGGCAACCTTAAAATATTAAGGGCAGTAATACGCGCCTGCAAAAAAACGAATACAAAGCTTGTAATGCATTTTCACGGGCTTAACGTTTGGCATGAATTATACGAACCGCACAAGTTTTTGTCCGCAATAATAAGGCATTACAAAAAACAAGCTTATTCTAAACTTGACGCTGTTGTAGGCGTAAGCGATAAAGTACGGCAAAATTTTTCTGAAGTTAATAAAAATGTTCCGGCATTTACCGTTTATAACGGGGTTGACACCGAGCTTTTTAAAGCAAGCGATCATATATTTACTGAGAATAATTTAAGCATGATTTGTTCGGCAAATATGATCGATATTAAAGGCGAGGATTATTTAATAAAAGCTGCAGCTGCATTAATTAAAAAAGGTTACAGCATTAATTTGTCTCTTGCAGGACGCGGCCCTAACAAAGAAAAGTACGAGAATTTATGCCGCACTTTAAAAATAAACGATTACGTAAATTTTTTAGGGTATTTGCATTATGACGAACTTGCAAAAATAACCGCCGAAAAAGATGTTTTTATTATGCCTTCGTACTACGAGGCACTCGGTTGTGTTTATCTTGAAGCAATGAGCGCCGGACTTATCACCGTGGGCGTAAAAGGTCAAGGCATTGACGAAATAATAGTGCCGGGCGAAAACGGTTTTTTAGTAGACCCTAAAAGTGTTGAATCAATTGAAAAAACCTTAGAAAGTATTTATAAAATGAGTGACGCCGAAAAGCAAAGAATATCAAAAAACGCGCGGGCTTCCGCTAAAAACTATACTTGGAAAGCGTCTGCTTTGGCGCTTGAAAATGTTTACAAGGAAATTTTTAAAGGAGAAAAACATGTCGGACTATAAAATTTGCGGAGTGCCGCTCGATGATATTCACAAAGTCCAGCTTGAAATGCTCGATGAGGTGGATAGGATTTGCAAAAAAAACAACATAAAGTATTTTTTGTCGGGCGGTACGCTTTTAGGCGCTGTGCGCCATAAAGGATTTATTCCGTGGGATGACGATGTCGACCTTTGGATGACCCGCAAAAATTTTAAACGCTTTAAAAAGGCCATTAAAACACAGCTAGATGATAAATATTTTCCGGAGGATTATTTTACAAAGAAGTACTATCCGCTTTCTATTTTAAAAATCGAGAAAAAAGGAACCCGTTTTGTTGAGGGAACTTTTAAAGATATACCCATTTCGAACTGCTTATACATAGATATTTTCCCGCTTGACAATATTGTTTTACCGTTTTATAAATTGCAGACGGCTATTTTAATAAAATTGCAGTCCATTAGGGATTTTAAAACAAGACCGGCCAATGCTTCAAGGCTTAAAAAAATTCTTTATTCGCTTATTCCGCTATCTTTTTTGCCGGCATTAACAGAGTTTTTTATGCGGTTTTTTAATATTTTCCCAACAAAACGCATGAATCAGCTTTGCCACAGAGGAAGATACTGGCCAAAATTCTTAAAAAGCGACGTTGAGGATTTAATAGAAATTGAATTTGAAGGAAAGCAGTATCCGGTGCCAAGAAATTATGACGGTATTTTAAAGGAATGCTACGGCGATTACATGAAGCTCCCTTCAAAGGAAAAGCAAGAACCGATACACAACGTTTACGAATGTAAAATATAGAAAAGAGTGAAATTATGAAGGCTATTATTTTAGCGGCCGGCATGGGCACAAGAATAAGCAAATTTATAGATGAAAAGCCGAAGTGCATGGTGGATCTCGGCGGAAAAACTCTTATAGAATATACTACCGAGCTTTTAAAAAGCAAGGGCATTAAAGATATCGTAGTCGTTGTAGGCTATAAAGCTGACGTTATTTGTGATAGTTTAAAAAACAGCGGGATACATTTTGTTTTTAATCCGTTTTATGATGTTACTAACGGCATCGCCTCAATGTGGTTTGCAAGAGATTATTTAACAAAAGGTACCGAAACCGTTGTTATGAGCGGCGACGTTTACTTGGAAGAAGAAATAATAGATAAGCTGCTTAAATGCAAAAAAGATCCCGTTTTGTTGGCGGACTCTTCCAGAATTATTGAAGCCGATTACAGATACAATTACGAAAACGGCATACTTAAAAAATTCGGCAAAGATTTAACTGTAGCCGAAACCACCGGCGAATGTTTAGGAGTGGCAAAGCTTGGTGCAAATTTTGTCGCGCATTATAAAGAGCATATGGAAGATATGATAAAGCGTGGGATTCACTCTGTTTGGTGGGAAAATGTTTTATACGATTTAGCCGCTACTGAGGATATATATATTGAAGATGTTTGCGGCAGTTTTTGGGCTGAAGTGGATTATTTAGAGGATTACAAACGTATTTTAAATCACCGCAAAATGAAAGGTTTAATAAAATAATGTCAAGAAAAATTAACTGGCCGGATGGTCATGATTTTGCATTTACGGTAGTGGATGATACCGACGGCGCAACTGTAAAAAACATTAAGCCTGTATACGATTATTTGTATAAAAAAGGTATTATCACTACAAAAACCTGCTGGGCATTTCCACCTAAAGACGATAGATATACCGGCGACAGTTTACAAAACGAAAGCTATAAGAGTTTTTTGCTGGATTTAAAGCAAAAAGGCTACGAAATTGGTTTTCACAATGCCGGAAGCGGCGGATTTACACGAGAAGAAACTTTAAAAGGTTTTGAGCTTTTTAAATCGACCTTCGGCGAGTATCCTTCACTTCATATTAATCATTCAAATAACATTGAAAATTTATATTGGGGTCACAAACGGTTTACAGGACTTATTAAGTTAATATATAAATTAAAAAGCAAAAGACATTACCTTGGCGATGAAAAAAACAGCGAATATTTTTGGGGCGATTTTGCTAAAGAGCATATTAAGTATATTCGCAACCGCACCTTTAATACGCTCGATACTTTAAAAGAGGACAAGCGCATCGTATACAAAGAAAAGGGCAAGGAGGAATACGCCAATTACTTTTTCAGCTCTTCTGACGGTATGCGGCTTGCACAATTTTTAAAACTGCTTAAAAAAGAAAATGTGGATAGTTTAGTTAAAAATCACGGTTGTGCAATAGTTTATACGCATTTCGCTTATGATTTTGTGGACGAAAACGAAGTATTAAGCGAGGAGTTTAAGCGCAAAATTGATTATTTAGCCTCTAAAAACGGATGGTTTGTTCCGGCAGGACAACTGCTTGATTATGTGCTTAAAGATAAAGAGTATAGCCCATCTGTTTTTTATCAAAATATGCTCGATATAAAATGGTTTGCCGAAAGGCTTTTTAAGGGGTAAAAAATGACGCTTAGTATTATTGTTCCGGTTTATAATGTGGGAAAAAGCCTTAATACTACAATAAAAAGTATTTTATCACAGACCTTTTCTGACTTTGAGTTGATTTTGGTCGATGATGGGTCAATAGATGAAAGCGGCAAAATTTGCGACGATTTTGCCGAAACGGATAGCAGAATAAAGGTAATACATAAACAAAACGAAGGCGTAAGTGCCGCAAGAAATGACGGTATTGATGCTTCGTGCGGGCAATATATTGCATTTGTTGACGGAGATGATATTGTCGAGCCTGAATTATACCAAAGGTTAATTACTGAAATTCGCGATTGTGATACTGCTTTTTGCCGTTTTTACAAGCTTTTTGCGGGCAATAAAAAGATTTATTTTAACGAAACCAGTTTAAATGCGTTAAAGACACGTCCGTACGATTTTAAATATATAATTGTTAATAACAGTAACCGAGACGAGTCCGATATGGTATATACGGATAAAATCTTCGGCTCTGTGTGGCGCAGTTTGTTCAAAAAAGATATAATTGAAAAGTATAATATTCGGTTTAACACAAAACTATCAATAGCAGAAGATAGGATTTTTTTGCTTGAGTACCTTATGCATTGTAACAGCGCCGCTGTGGTTGATGATTATTTATACGGCTATTCATTTTTAAGCGAATCTTCCGCAACACAAACATTAAAAAAATATCAGCCTACACTACTTGAAAGAGAAAAACTTTTAGTAAACAAGCAAATTGAATTGATTAGAGAAAACGGGCGTTTAAATAAAAAAGAGCAATCGTTTTTAATATCTTATTTATATACGCAGGCGGCGTTTGAGCTTATTCAAAACGAAATTCGGTATAACGGTTCCGCAAAGTTAAATGAGCTTTATAAAGATAAATTCTTTAAAAAAGCGCTTAAGTTAAAATACATAATAAAAACCGGCAAATCCTATCCAAAAAGTAAAACCGTATATTTACTTCTTGCGCATTTTAAATGCTGTAAAATATTAAAGAAAAAAACGGGCTGTTAGCATGAAAAAAGTATTATTTGTATTAGGGAAATATTATCCGGATATATCCGCGAACGGCGTGTGCTGCGATAAAATAATGAGGCGGCTTCAAAACGAAGGCTGTGAGGTTTTTGTTGCGGCAGCCGAGCAGTACAAAACAAAAAAGGTAATGGATTTTGACGGCATATTGTGTTACCATTATAAAACCACTGTTAAAAACCGCATAGCCATGGCTTATCATAAAAGCGGCGGAATAAAAAAAGCTTTTTTAAAGCTTATGGCATATTTTTTTAATCGATACGAGCTTTTATATATGTCGTATTTTTATCCTATTGTATCTAAAAGGCATTGCGGCAGGATATATAAAAAAATTAAAGAAATACACGCTTTGCATAATATTGATACTATAGTTGCCGTTTCATATCCGGTGGACGCGGTTAAAGCCGCCGTTCGTTTTAAAAAGCTTCATCCCGAGATTTTTACGGTGTCGTATTTGCTTGATCCTATTGCGGAGGGCAAAAAAGGGCCAAGGCTTACACCCGAGAAGTCCTTTAATAAAGCGATTGTCGTCGAACGCGAAATAGTTGAGCAGTCCGATGCGGTAATCTGTCAAAAAGAGCACGAACAGCATTTTGAAAAGTACTATAAAGCTTATTTCAATAAGGTTAAATTTTTAGGAATACCGCTTCTTGAAGAAAAACCTAAAAGTGTAAATAAAAACGCAGTGCCTACTGTCGTTTATGCGGGTTCTTTGTTTAAGGATATTCGAAATCCCGAGTATATTTTTAATGTGTTTAAAGAAATTCCGGAAGTAAACCTGTGTGTTTATACTCCTGCGGATATGTCTTGGCTTAAAAAGCTTAAAGCCGAAGCCGAAAACATAGTTTTGCACAGTAAGGTTTCCCACGAAGAAATTGAAAAGGTTTATCTTAAAGCCGATGCGTTTTTAAATATCGGCAATTCCTATGCTTCATCTGCGCCGAGTAAAATAATAGAGTATATGGGTTATTTAAAGCCTGTTATTACAACCTTCAGGATAGATGACGACCCAAGTAAAACATTAGTAAACAATTATCCTTTAGGGCTTTCACTTGACGAAAACGATAAAGATTATTCTGCCGCAGCTCACAAAATCACCAAATTACTTAACAGTAAAAAAGAAATTAGTTATGAAGAAATAAAAAAAGATTTTTATTTAGAAACACCGGAAGCTTTTTGTGACAGTATAAATGATTTTATGAAGGAATTAAATTGAAAGAACAAGTTACTATATTGGTACAATCCTGTGACGCTTATGCCGACATATGGCCGGTTTTTTTTGAGATGCTTTATAAAAAATGGCCCGACTGTCCATACGGCATAGTTTTAAATACCGAAACCAAGAGTTTTAAATTTAACGGCTTAAATATTAAAAGCTTTGCTCTTTATAAAGGCTTGCCGGAAGAAAAGGTTAAAGAAATATCGTGGTCACAGCGGTGTATTGAAACGCTGAAATTAATCGATACAAAATACGTTTTGGTATTTTTAGAGGATTTTTTCTTAAAAGATACCGTAAATCAAGAAGAGTTTGACGCACTGATAAAAAAAGCGGACAGCATTAAAAACTTTGCGTGCGTATATTTTAACTTTAATAATACGCCCGTTTTTTACAATAAAAAATTAGGCTTAAATTTTATTCATAACGACACCTGGGCCAGAGTTAATTCCACCTGCGGACTTTGGAACAGGGAGGAATTTTTAAAAACGCTTGTGCCGGGCGAATCCCCTTGGGAATACGAGCAAACCGCCACGGCCCGCTACAAGAAGAAAAATCAGCGGTTTTACTGCACAAAATATGATACCGGCCCGTTAAAAATGGATTTTCACGTTCAGATAATGCAGGGCAAATGGACCGAAGAATGCGTTGAGTTTTTAACGCAAGAAGGCATTAAATTTGATTTTAATAAGCGCGGCACGGTGCCGTTTCCAAAACCGCCAAAGACTAAAATGCGAGAATCGGTTAAAAACAATATTATTCTTTTTTCTCAAAAAAATCTGTTTATATATAATGTTACAAACTGTATAAGAAGCGTTTTCAGAGGCGTAAAAAAAGCATTTAAGAGGTAAAAATTGAAGATAGCAAGAACAAATAACGCAACCCGAAACATGTTTTGGGGAATAATAAATAAAATAGTAACCCTGTTGGTTCCGTTTATTTGCCGGGCGGCAATTATTCAAATTTTCGGGATCAATTATATTGGTTTAAACAGCCTGTTTACTTCCATTTTATCCACTTTAAACCTTGCAGAGTTAGGCTTTGGCAGCGCAGTTGTATTTTTTATGTATAAGGCCGTAGCCGAGGATGACAATAAAACCATTTGCGAACTTTTGGCATTTTTTAAAAATGTTTACAGAGTTGTAGGCTCGGTTATTCTTGTGCTGGGGCTTTGCCTTATTCCGTTTTTAAAATATTTTATAAATGCCGACGTTCCCGAAGACATTAATATTTATATAATTTACATAATAACGCTTTTAAGCACTGTTATGTCGTACTTTTTGTTTTCGTATATGGGCTGTGTGCTTAATGCAACTCAAAGAAACGACGTAGTGTTAAACATAAGCACGATAGTTAATATTTTTGAAAAAACAGTACAGTTAGTCGCTATTTTCCTATTTAGAAACTATTACATTTATATCGGTATTATCTTGCTTGCCGGCATTTTAAATAATTTACTGACTAAAATGTTTGTAAACAAGATGTATCCGGATTATAAGCCCTACGGAAAATTATCTAAAGAGTACCGCGCGGAGATCCGCAAAAAAATATACGGACTTTTCATGTACAAAATCGGAAATATTATAAGCGGATCTGCCGATACAATAGTTATTTCTTCGTTTTTGGGGCTGAGCATTCTCGGAAAATACGGGAACTATTATTTTGTAATAAGCACGCTGTTTGGAATACTAAGCATTTTTTATTCTGCTATACGTGCAGGCATTGGCAACAGCCTTGTTGTGGAAACCAGAGAAAAAAATCTGCACGATTTTAAGGTTTTGCAGTTTATGCAAAACTGGATTGTTTGCTGGTGCACGGTTTGCCTTTTTACTCTTTTTCAGGATTTTATCGGAATTTATGCAGGCGATAAAAACAAATTAAGTTTTGGCATGGTTATAATTTTTTGCGCGTATTTTTGGGCGTGGAAAATACAGGATATCGTCGCCGTTTATAAAGAGGCCGCAGGTGTTTGGAATCAGGATAAATACCGCACAATAATAAGCGCCCTTGCTAATTTAACGCTTAACATTATTTCGGTTCGGTTTATTGGCCTTTACGGTGTTTTGCTGTCAACCGTATTATCGTGCGTTGTAATTGATATGCCGTGGGCTACAAGAGTGCTGTTTAAAAATTGCTTTGATAAAGGCATGAAGGACTATTTTTTAATGCTGTTAAAAAGTATTATAGAAACTACGGCTTTGTGTGCGGTTACATATTTTGCATGTTCGTTTATAAGTTTTAATAGCCGAATTTTTACTTTATTTACAAAAGCCTTTGTTTGTTTAATACTTCCAAACGCTTTGTATATATTATTTAATCACAGATCATCGGAATTTAAAGAATCCATTTTAAGAATTAAAGCAATACTAAAAATAAGAGGTAGATAAATGCTTCGTACAAACGAAAAAGGAATTTTAAGCTTAATAAATTCTGCATTATGTGGCAAAAAGATAAATTTGCCGCTTGAATTTTCATTGTCCGAAGCTTTGCCTATTATATTAAATCATGGTATCGCTAACATATGTTACTACGGCGCAGTTAATTGCGGGATAGACAAAAAAGACCCTGCTATGCAAAAACTTTTTGCAGTAAGCGTAAATTACATGGCACAAAACGAGCGCAAACTAAAGGTTTTAGATGAAATTTATAAGGCTTTTAATAAAACCGGCATTTCATATATGGCGTTAAAAGGTGCTGCACTTCAAAAAATATATCCGAAAAGCGATATGCGAGCATTAGGGGACATTGACCTTTTAATTGACCCTAAGCAGTATGATTTGATAAAGTCGGAAATTATAAAGCTTGGCTTTACAGAGCAAAATGAAAGCGATCACGAGTATATTTGGACGAACCCTGTATGTGTTTTAGAATTTCATAAATATTTAATACCGTCTTATCATACCGAGCTTCATAATTATTTCGGCGAAGGCTTTTTTAGGGCTACCAAAAGCGGCTCGGAATATGTTTTATCTAAAGAAGATAATTTTTTATATCTTTTAGGACACTTTGCAAAGCATTATCGCGGCGGCGGAATAGGGCTTAGGCATTTTTTGGATCTTTATGTTTATAAAATGCATTATAAAGATCTTGATGAAAATTATATTTTAGCCGAAACCGAAAAAATGGGTATTCGCGAATTTTATATAAATTTGCAAAAGACGTTTAAGGCTTGTTTTTTAAATGCCGAGTTTTCTCCTGTGTCAATAAGCATTGTCGAGTATGTTTTTAACTCCGGCAAATTCGGCACCAAAGAAAGTATAGCCACAGCCAACGCAATGCGGGACGGCAAAACCAAAGCCGGAAGCATATTAAGTACCATTTTTTTAAGCTATGATAGAATGGTAATTAAATATCGTTTTTTGAAAAAACTTCCTTTTTTGCTTCCCGTTATGTGGATATATAGAATAATTACACTGCCGTTTAAAGGAAAGAAGCATATTAATAACATAACAAACAGCGTAAATGCTTACACTGATGAAGATATTAATAATTTAAAAGAACATTTAAAAAGTGTTGGTCTGTAAAATAACCGCGAGAAAAGCAAAAGTCTTTTCTCGCGGTTTTGTTCATAAAAACTGTTTTTCTCTCATAAATTATATTAACCCGCCAAGGAGGGAAACGCATGAGAGAAAACACTTATTTAAGGGCAGTAAAGCTCGGCGAATACACACTAAAAACAGGCACTACTGTTAGAACTACCGCCAAGGTGTTCAAAATAAGCAAATCCACAGTACATAAGGATATAACCGAAAGACTGCGCGAAGCAGATTATGCGCTTTACGAAAAGGTGCAAAAGGTACTTTTAAAAAATCGCAGTGAAAGGCATATACGAGGCGGAATGGCGACACGAAGAAAATATAAAGGCGAATAAAAAGCTAAGGATTTTCCTTAGCTTTTTTTAATCGAGCTTTAAAATCAGCTCTAATACTTTTTTTGCACTGTTTTCTAAGTCGCTTCTTGTAATTAGGCCTTGCTCTAACGCTGTTAATAAACGGTGGCCACTAGGAAACGGCATTCTTAAATTGTTGCCTGCGATAAGTTCTTTATAGTGCTCGGCATGGTTGCCCCAGTCGGTCATAACGAGTCCGTCGTAGTGCCATTCATTTCTTAAAATGCCGGTTATTAGGTCGCGGTTTTCAGATGCCCTTTTTCCGTTTACAATGTTGTAGGAGGTCATAATAGCATACGGGGCCGACTCTTTAACTGCAATTTCGAAACCCTTTAGGTATATTTCTCGCAAAGCTCTTTCGGACACGCGCGAATCGTTTTCCAAACGATTGTTTTCAGTGCTGTTGCAGCAAAAATGTTTTGCCGTCGCAGCAATGTTTTGAGACTGTATACCCTTTATCATGGCGGAAGCAATTTTTCCGGTTAAAAACGGATCCTCTGAATAATACTCAAAATTTCTGCCGCACAAGGGATTCCTGTGAATGTTCATGGCGGGTGTTAGCCAAACGCCTAAGTTGTTTTCTTTCATTTCAAGCGCGCCCAAAGAACCCACTTTTTCAACTATTTTGGTATTCCAGGTAGAGGCCAAAAGGGTCGCGCACGGAAAACATGTTGTTTTTATTCCGGTTGAATCATAAAGCCTTACTCCGGCAGGACCGTCGGCTGTCATAACAGGGGGGATATGCCTTTTTTTAATATCTCCAAGTCCAAAAGTGTTGGCAACTCCAATGTTTGGTCGTCCGCCGACAAGGTCGATTAAATCTTCGTTCGTAAGACTTTCAATAAATTCGTCTAACGTTATGTTGTTTTCAGCGACATCCTTAAACCATACCTTTTCATCCTCGGATTTTGTGTTGCCGTCGTTAGGTTGAATGGGGATATATTTCCATTCGGCTTTTTGCGGCCAATTTGAGGTATCAACGTCAGAGTTTTCATACTCAGAAGTTTGCAAGGTTTTGTATTGCCCGTTTGCCAAAAGCCTTTTTGGAAGCTTTTTCGGAGCCGCCAGAGACGAAAGCTTTTTAACAACTAAATTGTTTTTAAGCGTGTAGGTGTAAACTTTTTGAACATCTTTTACAGAAGTGCCCAAATAAATGGTATAATCGCCTTTCTCCATTACATAAGCGGACTTATAAATTGCGCCGTCATCATCAAACGAAGCCATGTCTTCTGTATTGAATTTTAAAGTTAAAATCTGTTCTTCATGCGGTTTTAAAAGCTTTGATTTTGCAAAACTTCTAAGCTCTTTTCGCGGCTGTTCAAGCACCTTGCCCGGGGCGCTTGAATACACTTGAAGTACCTCTTTGCCGGCAAATTTTCCGGTATTTTTTATTGAGGCTTTTATTGTTATGACGCCGCTTCTTACATTTGCTTTTAACGGCTTTATTTCAAAAGTTGTATAGGAAAGGCCGTATCCGAAGGGGTAGACAACTAAATCGCTTTTATTAGGAATGGTTTCAAAATATCTGTAGCCTACAAAAATATCTTCGGTATATTCCGAATAATCGGGCGATTCATTGTAATTATATGAGGAAGGATAAGCGTCATAACTGCAAGCAAAAGTATCCGCTAATTTGCCGCTTGGGTTCACATCGCCGCATAAAATATCAGCTTCGGCAAGGCCGCCTTCCATTCCGGCTTGATATCCGAGTAAAACCGACTTAATTTTGCTGTCCTTTTTAAGTCTTGAAGCGTCAATTACACCGCCTATATTAAGAACAACGGCGACATTTGCAAAATTTTCGGTTACAAAATTTAAAAGCTCGTTTTCGCTGTCTTGAAGATAAAAGTCCTCTACCGTTCTGTCGTGTCCTTCGGCGGAATATCTTGAAATGCTTACAACGGCGGTATCTGTAAACCTTTTTGCAGAATCTAAAAGGGCTTTTGGCACTTTAGGCTCAACATCTTTTTGTTTTGCATACTCTTGTAAATAAAATTCATTTAGTGGAGAAAAAACTGATATTTTTCCCTCTTTTTCTTTAATAGACATTGCATCGCATAAATTTCTTGTGTAAGCGCTGCCAACGTCTCCGCTTCCGCCGCCGCATTTTACATAATTTATACCGGCAATTCCGAAAAGCGCTATTTTTTGCCCCTTTTTGAACGGGAGCAGACCCTCGTTTTTAAGTAATACCATGCCTTCGCAGGCGGCCTCTCTCGACAATGCTATATGCGCCCTGCTGCCTGTTGCTCTTCTGCCATCTTTTCCGAGAGGAAGACAGGGCATATACTGAAACCTCTGCCACTTTTCCATAATATCAACTCCATTCTACTTGCATAATAAGTCAATTTATGCTATAATACAAGCAAAACAACCTATAAATATAGACAAAAAATGCTGTTTAGGTGAAAAATGAATTATTTTTTCGAACACAGAACCCACGAATGCACGGTCAATAAAATTAATAGTCTTGAATTTCCGGCACATCTTCATTCTGCAGTGGAGGTGGCTTTGGTTTTTAGCGGGGAGGCGGAACTTACTTTAAACAGTACGGTTTATTCTATAAAAGCCAAACAAGCTTCGTTTGTTTTCCCGAACCAAATCCACGGATATTACGACTGCACAAAATTAGATGGCCTTATTTTTATTTTTGCGCCCGACATTTTGCCGGATCTTGCGCGACAGTTTAAAGAACAGCTGCCCAATCATCCGATTATAGACATTGATGACGACTTAGGAAGAATAATCACAGAAATGATGTCAAATTTAGACGGCATGTCTTTGGCGGAGCAAAAGGGCTTTATGCAAATAATATTGTGCCGGCTTTTAGCTAAAGCCGATTTAAAACAAAGCTGCTATTTTAAGGACAATATTGTGCAAGAAATTCTGCAGTATTGTGAAGATCATTATACCGAGGACATCTGCCTTAAAACATTATCTAATAAAATGCACGTCTGCACAAGCAGACTTTCACATATTTTTTCCGAAAAATTAAGGGTTAATTTTTGCGATTATATAAATATGCTTCGAATAGCAAAAGCAAAAAAGCTCTTAGCCGAAACAGACAAAAATATTACCGAAATATCTTATTTAAGCGGCTTTTCAACTATAAGAACATTTAACCGCGCCTTTTTAAGGCATACAGGAGAAAGCCCGTCGCATTTTAGGAAATTAAAATAAAAAAAGGCTGATTAATCAGCCTTTTTTTAATAACGAATTCAGTTCTTCCATAAAGGTGTTAATATCTTTAAACTGGCGGTAAACCGAAGCAAATCTTACATATGCTACTTCGTCTATGTCCTTGAGCTTTTCCATTACGAGCTCGCCGATTTTATCGCTGCTGACTTCGCGGTCTAATGAGTTTTGTAAATTGGCTTCGATTTCGTCAACTAGTTTTTCAAGTGTCTCTATTGATACGGGCCGCTTTTCAGAGGCGCGCAAAAGTCCCGTTATAAGCTTTTGACGATCGAATACTTCACGCGACTTGTCTTTTTTTATAACAATGATCGGCAAATGCTCCATAACTTCGTAGGTAGTAAAACGCTTGCCGCATTTTAAGCATTCGCGGCGACGTCTTGTGCGTTCGCCTTCGTCGGTTGGCCTTGAGTCTATAACCTTGCTTTCTTCATAACTGCAAAAAGGGCATTTCATAAATAAACCGTCCTTTATTATTTTTTAAGTCTGTTAAAAATTAATCTGTAACCGTCGTTGCCGTATGTTAACGAACGGTTTACCCGGCTTATGGTAGCGGTCGAGGCGCCGGTCTCTTTTACGATATCGCTGTAAAGCTTGCCTTCGGTTAACATTTTTGCCACCTCGAAACGCTGGGATATAGCCTGTATTTCTTTAACGGTGCAAACGTCCTCAAAAAAATTGTAGCATTCTTCCGGGGTTTTTAACTTAAGTATCGCGCTAAACAATTCGTCAGTTGCCTTGCTTTTTAAACGATCCATATTTATCCTCCGAAACAGTTTATTTTCTTAATTTTAACACTTTAATTTGTTAAAGTCAAGCTCATTTTAGTATTGATGTTGCATTTTTAAAATAAAAATTGGTAAATATGCCTAATTTATAAATTGTATAGCTAATCTTCATTGACAAAAAAGTGAATTGATGTTACAATTATAATGCTAAATTGGCTGATAATAAAATTCTGTATCACAGGAGGAAATTGTATGAAAAAATCATTATCGCTTTTGCTTAGCCTTTTACTGGTAATGACATGCTTTGTCGGCGTGTTTACAGTATCTGCTTTTGCGGAAACGAACCTTGTGACAGACGGAACTTTCGAGGATTATGAAGCCGATACAAATTTAGCTGGACTTTATCAGTACACACAACCCAGTGTAAATAAGGTATCGTATTCGAACATCAGCGAAAACGGCTGGACACAGACTGCCTACGCGTTAGCTTCCGTTTCTGCGAACAAGGCACACGAAGGTACTAAGTCATTAAAAGTCGCAAGAAGCGGTCAGGCCATGTATAAGGTGGTTGACGTTAAAGCACAGACAGAGTACAAATATTCGTATTGGTATTATCAAAGCGGTAAGTTTACCGGAAATTCCAACACATCGGTTATTGGTCTTGATGAAGGCTATGATGTTGTTGCGATTTATAACACCTATTTGATTTACTTAACGGACGGCGGTACAAACGCAGGCGCAGAATCAAATGTTGCTTACGGTAAACAAAGACCGCTCGAAACTGCATGCACTTCCAATAATATCGGCGATAACGGTGTAGTAGGTGAGTGGACAAAGGTTGAATTTACCTTTAACACCGGAAACTATACAAGAGTAATGCTTCCTATTTCCTGCGGCGCCACTGTAGACGACGAGCTTTATGTTGACGATATTGTTTTAGAAGAAGTTGTTTATGAAAATGAAGGACTTATCGAGGACGGCAGTTTTGAAAGATACTTGGACGGCGTTGTTGTGGCTGGTCCTTCATATTATCATTGGGTAGATCAGAATGTAAACGCTGTATCTTTTGCTGATATTAACAGGAACTGGACACAGTCTGCTTATGGCAAAGCAACAGTTACAACCGCACAAGCTCACAGCGGAACAAAATCGTTAAATATTAGCTCACCCGGCGGGCACACAGTTTACAAAGTAGTTGAAGTTAAAAATAATACAGACTATACTTTTAGCTTCTGGTATTATCAGGACGGTCTTTTTGTAAACGCTGTACAAAACTTTATCGGAATTGACCCCAGTGCCACACAGGTTGCTATATATAAAACCAATGCGGTTTATATAACCGAAGGCGGTACAGACGGCGGCGAAACAAGCGACATAGCTTATGGCTATCAGCGCACACTTCCGAATGTTTTTTGCACGTCAGAAAACGTTGGTGACAAAGGCGTTTTAAATGCATGGACTAAAGTGGAGTTTAAATTTAATTCCGGCTCCAACACAAAGCTTTTGCTTCCAATAGGCGCTACGTCGGCGAACACAGGCAAACTTTATGTTGACGATCTTGTGCTTTCAGAAGACGGTAAAGAGCCCACAGAATTAGATACTTTTGACGGCACTTTTGAAAGCTATAGCGATAATATGGTAATAGACAAAACAAATCTTCTCCCCGGTCCTTACCATGCAGGCGCTTCTTCCAATGAAGCCGGCTGGACCGATAAGATTTCCTATACCGAAATTAATGGCGTGTTCGGACGTACATTCTACGGTAAAGCAGCGGTTAAAACAACAGCCGACGCCTATTCGGGCAATAAGGTTTTAGATATTGACAACCCGAACGCTTCCAACGGTGTTTACGTAATTTATGATGTCGAACCGAATACTGATTATGAGGTATCTTTCTGGTATAAACAAGACTATTATTCCCTGTTCTGCGGCGTTTGGAACGATGGCTCGTTACATCCGACAGAGTACAACGTATTAGGTCTCCAAAATGATGCTGAAATTTTAACAGTTTATAATAATGCGGGATTCATTGATACAAATGGCGGTGAATTTCAGTTTAGCGGTGCTTCCTACAGCACTTATCCGGAACAGCACTTTATTTCCACTCTTTGTGTAACCGATAACGTAGGTTCAACTGCTACTTTAAATGAGTGGACAAAAGCGGTATTAAGCTTTAACTCCGGAAAATACGAAAGAATTGCCGTTCCGTTTAGAGCACAGGTTGGCACTGCTGTTGAAGGGCTTACAAAAGCCACATACTGCTATATTGATGAGGTAGATCTTCACGTTGCCGCCGGATTTGACGGTACATTTGAAAACTACAGCGCCCTTACAATAAGCAAAGACAATCTTGTTCCGGGCCCTTATTACGCAGGCGCTTCTTCGATTGAAGCCGGTTGGACAGACAGAATTTCCTACACACAAATCAACGGCGATTTCGGACGTACTTATTACGGTAAAGCAGCGGTAAAAACAACTGATGATGCACACAGCGGCAATAAGGTACTTGATGTTGATAACCCCAACGGTTCCTCCGGTGTATTTGTTATTTATAATGTAAAACCAAATACCGAATATGCGGTATCCTTCTGGTATAAACAAGATTATTACGCTTTGTTTAATAATGTTTGGGACGATAACTCTTTGCATGCTTCAAGCTATAATGTTTTAGGCATACAAAAAGATGCTGAGATTTTAACAGTTTACAATAACGGCGAGCCAATCGATACCGATGGCGGTACATTCCAGTTTACAGGTGCTTCTTACAGCACTTATCCCGAACAGCACTATATTTCTACTAGTTGCGTAACAAACAATTTGGCATTAAACGGCGTGTTTGACGAATGGACTCAAGCAACCTTAAGATTTAATTCCGGCAATTATGAGAGAATTGCCGTTCCGTTTAAAGCTCATGTCGGACCATATAAAGAAGGCGTTACAAAAGCCACATACTGCTATGTTGATGACATTGAACTTTTGGATCTTTCAAGCCTTCCTCAGGTTGAGGCTCAAACAACAGGCGCTGATACTAAGGGCGGTTTTGCTAAAGTGTCATTTGACAAGATCATACCCGAAGCTGGCGATCAAATCACATATACCGCGCAAAATTATGATTTTGCCGAGTTCTTAGGTTGGTACAAAGAAGGCTCTGATGAAGTCTATAACAGTGCCGCTACATTCAGCGAATCATACGATCCTGAAACTTGTGTAAAACTAATAGCAAAATTCAATGCGTTTTCTAAGAACTTAATTCCGGACGGCGATTTTGAAGATTATAATGTAGAGCATAATTTCCAGGCCGGCATGGTATACGACGGCAAGTTTGTAACCCCGGACGAAAACGGCTGGGCGCTTAGCGAGCAGTGGTGCAAAGCTTATGCTCTTGACGCTTCTTACGGCGTAGCGCCGCATACCGGTGACAAGCTAGTAGGTGTTAAATCTACAAACAACACATTCTCGCGTCAGGTTGAGGTTGAACCATATACCACCTACAAATTCAGCTTCTACTACTATGCTACAAACGGCAGTACCTTAGGAAGAGTATTAGTTAACGGTATTGACGAAGTCGGCGATATTAAATATAGCAACGGCGGACCTTTAGATGAAGGCAGACGCAATCTTGTTACTAAATTTTTCTATGACTCTTCTACTGGCGCAACCTTTACCGAAACAGTTCAAAATAATTGGACTAAGGTAACCGTAGCATTCGATTCCGGGTCATCCAGTTATGTTGAGTGCCATATTCAGACAAGAAGCTTGGTTCCTGAGAGCTCCTTTACTGTAACTTCAGGAAATATTACAGGATGCTACTGGATTGACGATGTTTCGCTTATTGAAATTGACGATTCAGAAACAGGCATTGCTAACGGCAATTTTGACGAGTTTGACTTTAACTACCGTTCGTCCATAGGAACATACAATTTCTCGGGCTACCAGGGCATCGTAGTTGGGGATAACAATTACACAGTAGAGCAAGAAAAAGTTACATTTAATGGTGACAACGCAAAGAATGCTGTAAAAATATCTACTGCTGATGCATACACCGAGTTGGTTTCTGTAGATACTTATCATGTACAGCCCGGCGGTGAATATATGTTCTATGCATGGGTAAAGACTACTGATTTTAGAGGACTTTCGTTTATTCTTATCGAGCCCGAATATATCGATAAAGACGGTAACAACGCTTACAGCAGTCGTTTGAATTCGCGCTTGAATTTATATTCATGCACATCTAGCGGAGCATCCTCAAGAAAAGTTAGAGAAGATATAAATTACTCGATAATAGTTAATGATGAAATTATCGCTAACACAAATGACTCGATGTATCAGTTCCCGGTTGATGTGGATATTTCTTCAAAATATTCTTCCGGCGACTGGACCAAGATTGGCATAGGATTTAAAGTTCCTGATAAGGAATTCGACAGCAGCGATCTTGAAGTAAGCTACGATTCATATATTAGCATGCAAATCGGAAACTATTCGGGCGGACTGAATAACGGCGCAGAGTCTTCTCTTGAAATTGCTCAAATAGGCGTTGAAGAGATTGTAACTCCTGTTATTACAATCGACGGCGGAGTAACGTCCGAAGGCGGATATGTTATAACCGATAAAACTTACTACAGCAAAGGCGAAACCGCATATCTTTCTGCTACTGCATACACCGGCAGCAGATTTGTTGGCTGGTTTATAGATGGAAATAGCGAGCCCGCTTCTACTGAGACTGAATTCGAGTATACCATTACCGGTCCTGTATCTATAAGCGCAAAATTCGATTCAAAGGTAGAAAATCTGTTTGAAGAAGCAGGCCTTGAAAAGATTGACAGCGGTTCGCGCATCGCTTACAAAGCAGGCGAATGGACTAATGGCTGGACCTGCTCAAGCACATGGATTACCGGTACGGTAGGCGCCGCAGACAACGGTTCGGCAAAAGCACTTACCGTTCACGGAAGATATCAGGCAGTTGAAAAGAATTTAACTCTTGAAGCAAATACCGATTATGTATTCTCGGTAGATTACTTCTTACCTTCCACAGAGAATGATGAATCAACAGCATTCGATGCAATTTATGTTGTAAAAGGCGACGCAGTATACAATGACGTTGATCAGTATTACGAAGACGACGCCATCATCGCTGTTCAGAACTTCGGCGAAAACCCGGACTTAGACGGTGAAGTTTGGCCGGAATATGTACTCGATGAGTGGACTAATGCGAAGCTTTCATTTAACACCGGCAGCAATACAAATGTAAAAATTGCTGTTAAGTACTCATCCGAAGTTGCAGACACTAATATTGTTTACGATAACTTTGTATTATACAAGGTTGCAGATTTGGCACAAGATGCCGATGTTGCTGTTGACGGAACAGACATTTCCATTACTGCTCCGGCAGATAATTACTTCACACAAAAGGTTTACTATAAACTTTATTTAGTAGCCAACGGTGAAGCTTCTGCAGAAGCTGTGCTCTTTAACGGTACCAATCCGGTTATAACCGAAGACGGCAAATACGTCTTAAAGGTTTGGACCGAAAATGAAGAATTCGGCGTTGCATCAAAAGCAATCGAAAAAGCGATTACAAAGGGCGACATTGCTTATACACCCGGTGACATTAACGATGACGGCGTAGTAGATGATAAGGACGTTTCTTCACTTCGCAAATACTTAGCCGGTTGGTCTGTAACGGTTGTAGAAGCGGCTCTTGACTGCAACGGTGACGGTAATATTGACGACAAAGACGCTAGCACTTTAGCAAAATACCTGGCTGGTTGGTCCGGTGTTGAGATCTACTAAAATTTAAAAGAGATGGCGAAAGCCATCTCTTTTATTTTGCGCCAAGTCCGAAGCTTACCGAAAGGGCGCGGTCGACTTTATTCATAGATGAAGGATCAAGGTCGCCCATTTTTTCTTTAAGTCTTGTTTTATCAATAGTGCGCACTTGTTCTAAAAGTATAATTGAATTTTTTTGCAGCCCGCAGGTCTCGGTGTTGACTGAAATATGCGTCGGCAGTTTTGCTTTTTCCTGCTGACTTGTAATTGCGGCGGCTATCACTGTAGGGCTATATCTGTTTCCAACATCGTTTTGTACTATAAGTACCGGACGGATGCCGCCCTGCTCACTTCCTACGACAGGGCTTAAATCGGCGTAATATATCTCTCCGCGTTTTACTGTCATTTTGGTTATCCTTTCCTTGTGGCTTATTAATATTCTTGCCTATTTTTTTAACTTTTAATCTTCGTTTTAACTTTCACACTATATTTTATGAAAATATTTGCTCTTTGTTAAAATTTGATTGACTAATAGCCATAAAAAAGGTAAAATTATTAACGAAAGAAGGTATTTTTATGAGTGAAGAATACGGAAATGATATTGTAACCTTAAAAGATGACGATAATAACGAATACACGTTTGAAATACTTGACGCAATAGAAACCGAAGACGGAAGATATCTTGCCATGATGCCCAAATTTGACGATCCGCAAAAAATGCTTGATGACAGCGGCGATCTTGTTATAGTAAAAGTTCAAGAGGATGAAAACGGGGAAGAATATTTTGAGGATATCCCTGATGATGACGAGTATGATACAATTGCCGATCTTTTTGTAGAAAGATTAAGCGAGCTTTACGATATCGAGGATAAATAAGTTTTTCCTGCAGCATGCGTGTATGCGGCACATAACCCTACAAGTATATTATTTAGGGCCTATATTTCGCAGCGGGTTTGCAGACCTCCCGGAAACGGACGTTGGGAGCACAAAACTGCGGTGCGGCCACTTTCCTTTTTATAAAAAAAGGTTATATACTGCCGCTTACGATGCGGCGGGATTAATTTTTAAAAAACCCTTGATTTTTTTTACGCATTCATATATAATAATTTAGCTGTCTTTATGGAGAGGTGGCTGAGCTGGTCTAAGGCGCACGACTGGAAATCGTGTAACGGCTAATACCCGTTCAGGGGTTCGAATCCCCTCCTCTCCGCCAAAAACCGCAAGCAAAAAGCTTGCGGTTTTTTAAATAAAAAAATCCCCGGCAGAGAATTTTCTCTGCCGGGGTTAAATGTTTTTTACAGCCCCAAGCGTTTTTTAAGACCTAATTTATAGCATATCAATACGCCGCATACAGCGCCGACGACCGCTTGCAAAATTTGAAACGGCAGTTTTATAATGGCATATTCCGGCGTGCTGTAAATAAAGGCGCGTCCGAGAGTATAACCTACTATCATAATTACCGCGCCGACGGACACGGCGATACTTGAGGACAGTACCGGTTTATTTTTAAGGACATGCCGCGAAATAAGAGAAATAACGACCGCTTGCAAGCCGTGCGTGACAAGTGACACAAACATAGGCGTGGGGTAGAAGAAAAAGTCGCCCAAAAACGCACCGATGCCGCCAACGCAAAACGCAGCGAACGGGTCGAGAATTAAAGCCGCCGTACATATAATTACGTCGTTTAAATACAGGTGGCCTCCCGGTACGGGTACGCCGAACGAGCTCATAACTATATTAAGAGTTAAAAACAATGCGGTTACACATAACCATTTTGTGCTGAACTTAAAAGATTTTTCGTTATTCATAGTTTTTCTCCTTGACTTATTATGGAAGCAATTATAAAATATAACTGAACGTATTAAAATAGCCAGAAAGAGAGTTTTTTATAAGACCAGATGAAGTACAGAATTGATAAAAAATCAAATAAATCAATTTATATCCAACTTTATGAAATGATACGGCAGGATATAGTAGACGGGTTTTATAAACACGGCACAAAAATTCCGTCAAAAAGACTTGTTTCTGAAGAAACGGGTGTAAGCGTTGTTTCAGTTGAGCATGCATATGCGCTTTTATGCGATGAAGGATATATAGAACCCCGCGAGCGCAGCGGATATTATGTTTGCTTTAAGATTAAAGATAATTATGCGGTTGGAAACGGTGAGGGCTTAGTAAACATAAAAATAGCACCTAAAAAGCACGACTTCGATTATTCGCCGTTTCCATTTTCGGTTATTTCAAAGACCATGCGTAAGGTAATAGCAGATTACGGAGATACGTTATTGGAACGATCTCCCAACGAAGGCGTTATGGATTTAAGAAAAGCCATTTGCGGCTATTTAGCACGCAATCGCGGAATTACTGTTTCGGATGATCAAATTATTATCGGTTCGGGAGCGGAGTATCTTTACAGCAGAGTAATAGATATTTTGGGACGCGATAAAATTTACGCGATAGAAACACCGTCTTACAAAAAGATTGAGCAGGTTTATATGGCAGCCGGGGTAAAATGCAGAAAACTGCATTTTGCTGATGACGGAATTGTTAGTTTTGAGCTTGCTTGCACCGACGCAGAAGTTTTGCATGTTACTCCGTATAGGAGTTTTCCAACCGGTATAACTGCTTCGGCATCAAAGCGAATGGAATATATCGGTTGGGCGAGTAAAGGCGATAAATATATTATTGAAGACGATTTTCAGTCTGAATTTACACTTTCAAAAAAATCAGAAGAAACTATTTTTTCATTGTCAAAAAATGAAAACGTAATTTATTTAAATACCTTTTCACAAACCATCTCGCCTGCACTTAGAACCGGATATATGGTTTTACCCAAAAGACTTGTGCCGGCGTATAAGGAAAAAGCCGGATTTTATTCATGTTCGGTTCCTACATTTGAGCAGTTTTTAATAGCGGCGTTAATTAACAGCGGTGATTTTGAGCGCCATATAAATAAAGTCAGAAGGCTTAAAAGAAAAAATATAATATAGCTTTATAATTTGTTGATTTTTATTTTTAAAAATTATATAATATAATTTGGTGATATTTAAATGAAATACTTGGTTTTGCTAATGGACGGCATGGCTGATCTTCCGTTAGACGAGCTTGGCGGCAAAACTCCTATGGAAACGGCGCACAAGCCTAATATTGATAATATTTGCCAAAAATCCGAAATTGGCCTTATGTACAATGTGCCCGAAGGCTTTAAGCCGGGCAGCGACGTTGCAAACCTATCTGTTATGGGATTTAACCCGGCAGATTGCTATACCGGGCGTTCTCCGCTTGAAGCGGCAAGCATAGGCATTGATCTATTAGACACAGATATTACTTTACGGTGCAATCTTGTTACTTTATCCGACGAACCTTTATATGAAGATAAAACCATGATTGATTATTCTGCGGATGATATAAGAACAGACGAAGCGGACACTCTTATAAAATACATAAACGAAAAACTCGGCAATGAAAAATTCAGTTTTTATACCGGAACTAATTACAGGCACTGCCTGGTTGTTAAAAACGGCAGTATGGATTTGGGGCAGATGATGCCCCCGCACGATATAAGCGATATGGTTATAGGTCCCCATTTATCAGGCGCCGAAAACGCGCAACCTTTAATAGAACTTATGAAAAAAAGTTATGAGCTTTTAAAGGAACATCCTGTTAATATTGACCGTATAAAAAGAGGGTTAAAACCGGCAAATTCAATTTGGCTTTGGGGTGAAGGTACTAAACCTAAAATTGAAAACTTTTATAATAAGTACGGCAAAAGGGGAGCGGTTATTTCTGCGGTTGACCTACTAAAGGGCATTGCTAAATGCGCAGGGATGGATTGCGGCTTGGTTGAAAACGCCACAGGATATATCGATTCAAACTTTGCCGGAAAAGAAAAAAAGGCGGAAGAACTGTTTTTAGATCACGATCTTGTCTATATTCACATGGAAGCTCCCGACGAGTGCGGCCACAGGGGCGAGTTGGAAAATAAAATAAAAGCTATCGAGCTTATAGATGCATTGGTAGCCGGTCCCATATTTGAATTCTTAAAAGATACTCCGCACAGGGTTTTAATATGCCCCGATCATCCAACGCCTATAGCATTAAAAACCCACACAATGGATCCGGTGCCATATCTTTTTTACGATAGTGAGCATCCTGTAAGCGGCAATTCGGTCTTTTGCGAAAAGTCTGCTGCAGAAAGCGGAAATGTTTTAAAGCAGGGATATAAAATGATGTCAAGGCTATTATCGAAATAAAAAGCAGGTGTAATATGGTACAATTTGAAAACTATTTTAAAGACGGCATTGTAAACGCCGGTAATGTTTCAAGACTAAAAAAAGTGTTCGAAAAACTCCGCAACAAAGAAAAGGTTACTGTAGTAGGCCTTGGCGGTTCTATAACCGAAGGCGCATGGTCCAGCAAACCGGAATACAAATACTTTAGCCGATTTTGCACGTTTTTAAAAGATTATTTTAATACCGATTTAATTGAAGATTACGATGTGGGCATTGGTTCAACCACTTCGCTTTTTGGATATTTCAGGCTTCAAAAAGATGTTTTAAACTATAAGCCCGATCTTGTTACAGTGGATTTTTCCGTAAACGACGATTTAGAAGACAACACCATGAAATATGTATACGAAAGTCTTATTAAAAGAATTTTGTCCGAACCAAACGCGCCTGCTGTAATTATGATGCATTTTACAAAGAAGGACGGCTCCAACTGCCAGCAAATACATTCGCCGGTGGCTAAATTTTATAATATCCCGGCGCTGTCTTATAGGGATGCGTATTATCCATTGGTTGAAAACGGCACTATAAAATGGGAAGATATTTCGCCCGACAGCATTCATCCGAACGATGTTGGTCATAAGGCTGCCGCAACCCTTTTAAGTGAGTTCGTAAAAGCGGTAGATAATAACGAACTTGGAGATAGCTCGGATTATGTTTTAAGAGAGGATTATTTATACGGTCCTATTTATGCAAATCCAAGATTAATTGAAGCTAAAGATATAAAGGTGGAAGAAAGAGGCAGCTTTGAAGTTGAAATGTCGCCTCACCACAGGCATCTTTTGGCGCTTTCTGCAAAAGCCCCGAACAAACCGTTGATTTTTAAGGTAGAGGGTACAAGCATCGGCTTTAGCTATTTAAAATGGGCTTCCGGAGAATTCGGCACTGCTAAAATTACCATTGACGATAATGAGCATATTATTGAAGGCCATTTTAATGCAGCATGGGAAGGCTATTTAGATACGATTATCTTAGAAAGCAATTTAGTAAAACGCGAACACACCGTAAAAATAGAGCTTTTGGATGAAAAACCCGAAGGCAGTACCGGTGAAAAATTTATGATATGTTATCTGCTTTTAGCGGATTAATTTTTGAAAGAAGGCAAAAATATGAATTTTGACATGATGCATCCCGCAGATCAAATTGTCACTATAATGCAAAGACTTTATAATTATGGTATGACCACAACCTCCGGAGGAAACCTTTCAATTATGGATTCTGACGGTGTTATGTGGATTAGCCCTGCAGGAATTGACAAAGGCTCTCTTACAAGAGACGATATAGTAAAGGTATTGCCTGACGGTACCATAGAGGGCCGCCATAAACCCAGCAGTGAATATCCATTTCACCATTCCATTTATAAAAAACGCCCGGATTTAAAGGCAGTTTTGCATGCACATCCGCCGGCTCTTGTAGCTTATAGCTGTGTGCGTCAAATTCCCGATACAACCCTTATACCAAACGCACAAATTATTTGTAAAGAAATTAAGCTTGCACCGTATGCTCTTCCGGGAAGTCAGCTTTTAGGGGACAGAATTTCTAAAGAATTCGAAGCCGGCTGTAATACGGTAATGCTTGAAAATCACGGTGTAGTAATAGGTGCCGAGAGTCTGTTTAGAGCTTTTGTTGTTTTTGAAACACTTGATTATTTGTGCAGACTGCAGGTAAACGCCTCCCGTATAGGAACACCTAAAGGAATAAGCGCAAAACACTTAGAAATATACAAACAAAAAACACATCCTATAACAGAAGAATTTACTGTAGATGTTCATTCTGCCGAAGAGCTTCAGTTAAGACGTGATATTTGTAATCTTATACGCCGCGGATACGACAATAGGCTGTTTACAAGCGAACAGGGCACGTTTTCGGCGCGCCTTTCTGACGGAACTTTTATTATCACACCTTATAATAAGGACAGAAAATACCTTGAACCCGAAGATTTGGTGCTTATTAAAGACGGAAAAAAAGAAGCCGGCAAAATCCCGAGCCGTTCGGTAAATTTGCACGAGGCAATTTATAAACATCATAAAGATATAAACGCTGTAATATTGGCGCATCCGCCGGCAATTATGGCCTTTGCAGTAACAGATGCGGTTTTTGACGCACGGCTTATACCCGAAAGCTACATAATGCTTAGAACGGTTAAAAAATATCCTTTCGGATGTTCTTTTATGCAGCCTGATAAAACAGCTATGGAAATAAGCCTGCAAAATCCTGTGGCAATAGTTGAGAACGACTGTGTGCTTGTAGCCGGCGTAAACCTTATAAATGCTTTTGACAGACTTGAAGTTATGGATTACTCCGCAAGATCATGCATTGATACGTATAACATAGGCAAAATTGTTAAAATATCCGACGAAGAAGTTGAAGAAATAGAAGAAGCGTTTAATCTTAAATAAGGAGCAATAATATGTTGGAAAAACTGGTTTTAATGTCTAATAAGTATGGCAAAAATCCGGAATATGTTTTGGCCGGTGGCGGCAACACATCATATAAAGACGAGAATTATCTTTATGTTAAAGGCAGTGGTACGGCACTTGCGACTATTAACGAAAAAGGCTTTGTTAAAATGAAACGCGCCGAGCTGTCCTCAATGATGGAAAAGCAGTATTCTGCTGAAGATGATAAACGCGAAACCGAAGCGTTAATTGATATGATGAACGCAAGGTTTGATACGGTAAACGGCGGTAGGCCCAGCGTTGAAGCGCTGTTGCACAATCTTTTTACTAAAAGCTATGTTTTGCATGTTCATCCGGCTGCCGTAAACGGACTTACCTGTGGCAAAGACGGTGAAAAAGCGGCATACGAGCTTTTTGGCGACAAAGTAATATTTATTCCAATTACTAAACCCGGCTATATTTTAGCTAAAACCTGTTTTGACAAAATGAAGGAGTACAAAGAAAAAACCGGCCGCGACGCCGATTTTGTAATACTGCAAAATCACGGAATATTTGTAGCCGCAGACACTACCGAGGAAATAGACGATATGATGCAAAGCATAATGTCTAAAATAACGGCGCAAATAAAAGTTAAACCCGATTTTTCCGAAGCGGATTTTAATATTGATCTTGTAACCGGGATTGCTCCGAAGCTTCGTATGTTGTACGGTAGCGGCAGTGTGGCAACATTTGTAACAAATAAAGAGCTTCAAAACCCCGAAACCTTTAAAAAAATATCGCTTCCGTTTACACCCGATCACATAGTTTATTTAAAGGCATACTATTTAAAAATTGATGAAAACGACGATATTGCCGCAAAGTACGAGGAGTTTTATAATACTAACGGCTTTAAAGCGAGGGTCGTATATTTAAATAATCAGGGATATTTTTTGCTTGGAGATACAAGGAAAGACACCGAAACCGAAAAGGCTCTTCTTTTAGATGCGGTAAAAATTGCGGTGTACTCCGAGTCGTTTGGATCTCGCCTTCCTATGGCGCAGCCGTTTGTAGATTTTATTATTAACTGGGAAGTAGAATCATACCGCGCTAAAGCCGGAAAAACCGCTGTATTTGGCAGAATGCAGGGTAAAATTGTAATAGTTACCGGCAGTGCCCAGGGCTTTGGCAAAGGAATAGCAGAAGAGCTTATAGCAGAAGGCGCCAATATTGTAATTGCCGATATGAATTATGACGGCGCCGTAGCTTTGGCGGATGATTTAAATGCCAAATACGGTTTCGGCAGAGCGCTTGCCATAAAAGCAAACGTTGCAGAAGAGCAGTCGGTTCAAAATTTAATTAACAGCACCGTGCTTTATTATGGAGGCCTTGATACATTCGTAAATAACGCAGGCATTGTGCGCGCAGGCTCATTAGAGGAAATGACGCTTCAAAACTTCGAGCTTGTAACAAGCGTTAACTACACAGCGTATTTCTTGTGCTCAAAATATGCAATACGGCCGATGAAAGCACAGCATGAAATTGATAAAAACTATATGATGGATATAGTGGAGGTAAATTCTAAATCAGGGCTTAAAGGAAGCAACAAAAACTTTGCTTATGCCGGCAGTAAGTTCGGCGGCCTCGGCCTTACCGAAAGCTTTGCATTAGAACTTGCACCCTTTAATATTAAGGTTAACGCGGTTTGCCCCGGAAACTATTTAGACGGCCCGCTTTGGTCCGATCCTGAAAGGGGACTGTTTATTCAGTACTTTAACGCCGGCAAAGTGCCGGGCGCGAAATCCGTTGAAGACGTAAGGCGCCACTACGAAAGCCTTGTACCGCTTAATCGCGGGTGTTTGCCAAGCGACGTTGCAAAAGCAATCATGTATATTGTTGAACAACCCTACGAAACCGGCCAGGCGCTTCCTGTAACCGGCGGACAGGAGATGCTAAAATAATGGATATTTCCACACTTATTGAAAAACTCAACGATAAAGATGTTAACGTAAGGCTTAACGGTTTAAGAGAAATTATGTGGCTTTACGAAACCGGCAAAATAGACCGCCCAAAACTTACAAAAAGCGTTAACAACCATATTCATACTACCTATTCGTTTTCGCCGTATTCGCCTACAATGGCGGTATACAAGGCTTTTGCCGCAGGGCTTACTACAGCAGGTATTATGGATCACGATACGATAGCCGGTGCTAAAGAATTTATTGAGGCCGGAAGAATTGCCGGTATTCTTACAACTGTCGGTTTTGAAACACGCGTTAAAATGACTTCGTCAAAGTATTATGACAGGCGTTTTAATAATCCCGACCAAACATCTGTAGCGTACGTTGCGTGCCACGGCGTGCCGCATCAGAACATTGATGCCGTTATGGAAGTGTTTACTGATGTACGCAAAAAAAGAAACGAACGCAACCGCAAGCAGGTAGATGTTTTAAATTCAATAATTGAAAGCTCCGGTATTAAACTTGATTTTGAAAAAGACGTTATACCGATATCCAATTATGAAATCGGCGGCACAATAACCGAGCGGCATATTTTGTTCGCTTTATCATTAAAGCTTATTTTGAAGTTCGGTAAGGGCGAAAAACTTGTTAAATTTTTAAAAGACGGTTTAAAAATAGATATTTCGCCCAAACTTGAAGCAAAGCTGTTATATTTAAACGACGAATACTACGAGTATGTACTTTTGGGGGTACTAAAGGGCAATCTTGTAGAAAAATTCTTTATTCCCGCGGACGATGAATGCCTTACGGATAAAGAGTTTGTTTCACTCGTTAAAAAAATCGGAGCAATTTCTGCTTATGCTTATTTGGGCGATGTTACCGACAGTGTAACAGGTGATAAAAAGGCGCAAAAATTTGAAGATGACTTTTTAGATGATCTTATTAAAGAATTAAAGAACACCGGATTTAACGCTATAACCTTTATGCCTACAAGAAATTCTCCCATGCAGCTTGCAAAACTTATGAATATGTGCGAAGAAAACGGACTGTTCCAAATATGCGGCGAGGATGTTAACAGCCCAACCCAAAGCTTTGTGTGCGAGGCGCTTACAAAGCCGGAATATAAGCACCTAATTACCGCAACGTATGCGCTTATAGGCCACGAAAATGCGGCAACGCTTAATTTAAAAAACAATATGTTTTCTAAAGAAACCGTAGAGCGCTTTCCTGTATTAAAGGACAGAATAAATTATTATTACAGATTAGGTAAAAAATAAAATAGAGGCCGGTGGCCTCTATTTTTTTATTTCAATATCTTTAAAAGTAATGGTGTAACCTTCGGCAATAAACTTAAGCGGCAGACCGTCGCTTTTAAAATAAAAGGTGTAACCGTCATTATTTAATTTTAGTTCATCGTTTTCTTTGACAAAATTTTTAGGTTTATAGCTTAGCTCGTCAAAGGCGGTTTTTAATTTTTTTATAAGTGACGCATATGGCAAATTGCTAATATCTGTTTTAAGACCCAAGTAAGAAATCTCGCTTTTATCAGCGTCAAACTCGAATTTTAAGCCCTTAATATTTTCGGGACTTAACATCTTTACCGAAAATAATCCTCCTGAAAGAGCAGATATTTTGGCTTCAAAAGTATCGCCGCCGTTTTCTATAACCGCAGTGCAATTAAATTTTAGCACCGGTTTAAAATCGGTCGATTCTTTTTTGCAGGAACAAAAGGTTAATAAAAGAGTAATAGCACAAACAAGTGTTAAAAGCTTTTTCAAAAAAATCTTCTCCGTTATTTTTTGAACGCCTTTGGAAGCATGTGAAGAAGTGTAGTTGCAGTTACTGCATTGCCGAATTCTTTTTCGCAGATTTTTCCGAGCAACCCGTGAATATAAACGGCGTTGCACGCGGCATTAACCGGAAATTCGCCTTTTGCTAATAACGCAGCAATAATGCCGGATAAAACATCTCCGCTACCGGCAGTTGCCAAAACCGGGCTTTGCACTTTATTAACATATACATTTTTACCGTCTGCAACAATTGTATTTTCGCCCTTTAAAACAAGCACTGCATTATGACTTTTGGAAAATTCATAAGCAATTTTTGCTTTGTTCTTTAATATTTCTTCAAAAGTTATACCTGTAAGGCGCGAAAATTCGCCGATGTGCGGGGTTAATACCGGCTTTACTTTAAAGCGTTCTAGTATATTTATATTATCTTTTAACGCGTTTATGCCTTCGGCGTCTATAACTGTTGGAATGTCAAATGGGATATCATTAAAAATATCGGTCTTACCAACAAGCCCCGGGCCTATTATATGTGAGGAAGCATTCCTTAAATATTTGTCGCCCTCTAAAAACACAGCTTCGGGACAAAGCACCGATAAAATGCTGTAGGTATCCTTATCATACTTCATTTTTACAAGGCCTGCGCCAGAAAGCATAGCCGCTTTTGCCGCAAAAAATGCTGCTCCGGCAAATCCGCGGCTTCCGGCATTTACTGCTACAACGCCGCGTGAATACTTGTTGGAGTCTTTAGGCAGAATGTATTTTTTTGGCTTTTTTATTATTATTTCGTTCATAATTAATATTTCGGCAAGTATTTTTTAAGCGCCGTTTCGATTTTTTCGTTTGGTGAAAATACAATAAAAACATTGCCCTGTGTTTTGTGATGATAATAAATAAACTTTTTGTAATCATCATTGTTGCAGCAAATGTAACGCTTATCAATGGGCTTAGTTAATTCTTCTTTGTATTCTCCGTATAAAGCAATGTTTGGAATATCGATGGTAATTAAGCGCTTTCGCGAATTTTTTGCGATTATTTCATCAATGTCAAGCTCGTCGTTAGTAACTATATATTCGTATTCTTTGAAAAAATTAAGGCTTAATTTATAAGCACCGTATAAAATGCCGCATATGCCAAGTATTAACACCGCATAGAACATTTTAATAATTGCACACAAAAAATACAGCAAAACGCAAAGCACAAGTGCGAATATCCACAAAAGAACAAGACCGGCCGTTTTTTTGCCGGAGGTTTTAATTGTTACTATTTGTTCAAAAAACGAATCCATATTATTACTTCCTTTAAAACATAATAAAAATAGAATTATCTATAAAAATACTGCGTAAATATTAATGGGTGAAAAAAATTATGGTATTAAAACTAAAAAGCCTGTTAATTCTTTTTGTAAAAGGTGTGCTTATAGGCGGCAGTATGACGGTTCCGGGAGTATCCGGAGGGAGCATGGCGATGTGCTTTGGCATATACGACCGCCTTATATTTTATACCGCAAATTTTTTTAAACAAAAAATTAAAAGCATTGTTTATTTATCATGTGTGGCGCTTGGCGGAATAATCGGGATAATTGTACTGTCCCGTTTTGTTATGGGCGCAATAGAAAGGGAACCTCAAGTTACATCTTATTTTTTTCTTGGTGCTATTGCCGGAGGAATTCCGGTTATTACTAAAAAACTTGAATTTAAATGTAATTTAAAAACCTTTGTGCCTGTGTTTTTAGGCGGACTTGCGCTTTCACTTATTAGTTTAATACCGTACGGCTTTTTGTCAAGCGGGGCTATCGGTATTATTATTGCAGGGATATTGTCAGCGGTGGCAGTAATTTTGCCGGGGCTGTCATTAAGTTTTGTACTTTATGTTTGCGGAGTATACAACAAACTCCTTTTAGCCGTAAACGGCTGGGATTTTGCGGTTTTAGGGCCTTACCTTTTAAGCTTGATAATATCGCTTGCCGCATTTACTAAACTTATGGACTTTTGCTTAAAACGTTATTACAACAACACTATGCTGGTGGTATTAGGCTTTACATTAATGAGCGTAGTGGAAATTTTCCCGGGGTTGCCGCAAAATTTAGATATTATAGCTTCCGTAATAAGCCTTATAGCAGGATTTTATTTTATATTTCTTTTATCAAGCATAGGCAAATGCGAAATTTAATTATTCGTTCAAATTAAAAATCAAATGCAGTTCGAAAACATATACAAAGGCCGCAAAAGCAAACGACGATAATATGTTTAACCTAAGCGCAGAAAAAATTGCATACAAAACAATAGTAAAAAGCAGAACTCCATCTAGCGCTTTTGTTTTAGTAAAAAAGGAAAAGAGCTTAGATTTGCCGCGCATAGCACACGCTATGGTAAAGGCAATTCCTAAAAGCAAAAAGCCCCAAAAGCAAATGCTTAAAGCCCTATCAAGCTCCGATATGGTTTTAGATGGATTTATTATCGATATGATACAAGAGGCCAAAAGCGAGACCGTACTAAGCGTGTAACTTATTAACGCTGCCAGTTTTATTTTCATATTATCACCAAATATATTATAAATTAAATCCACAATATTTGCAACTTTTGATTATTATACAAACAGTAATTAAAAATTTACATTATTTAACAGAAATTGATTTATGTAAACCGATGCAACCTTAAAAACTTTTCAAGTTTTTAACATAGTAATTAACATTTTTGCCTGAATTGGCTTAAAACGGCACTGTATTTGTAACTAAAATGTTGAAAACTATGTTAAAAACACAGATTACTTTTAGTAAATAATTATTTTTTGTGAATAAAATATCCCGACAAAATTGTCGGGATACTTTTTATTTTTGTGCTAATTGCCCTTTAAAATGAGTTCGTTCTAAAAGGGCTTTTTTATAATAATTTGTAGTTAAAATCTGGGAGCACACGGTAAACTTGTTATTAACCTCTTTTTTCAGGGCTGCGACATAATCGGATTCGTTCTCTATAACGGCGTCATCGTTTTTAACAAAAGTTCCGGTGGCGGCAAAGTACCTGCCTTTGTCGGTAATAAAGCTGTGGTTTTCAAAAATTGCAATGCCTTCGCTGGTGCTAAAAATATCTTTTCCGGGCAAAAGCCTTGAATCGTATTCAAAACCAAGAAGATTATTAAGGGTTGGTATAATATCAAGCGGACTGCATACTTTATCAATTTTTATGCCTTTTTCCATTGACGGGCTATACAGTAAAAATACACTTCTGTTTACTTCAAACTGGGTTTCGACTTTGTGGCCGAACAGCTCGTCGAAAAGCTCGTATTTTTTGCTGCCTGTTTGCTCAAGCCCGTACGGAGTGTGATCGGGGCTTAGGGCTATAAGCGTTTTATCCGCAACGCCGGCTTCTTCAAGCTGTTTTAAAAGATTTTCCATTGCACGGTCTAAATCCATATTGCATGCAATATATGCTTTAATTGCTTCGGAATAGTTTAAATCTTTTACATAGTCTTTATATTTATAAGACATATAGTTGTTTTTAAAATCATATTCCATATGACCGGATACCGTCATGTAATATGCGTGAAAGCGTTTGTCTGCCGTAATATATTCGGGGCCGGATACTTCTATCATTTCAAGATCCGATTCAGGCCAAGTCTTTTTAACATTAAGACCGTTGCCAAGGCCTTTATAAATATAACCAAGGTTCGGGTGGCTTACGTCGCGGTGGTAATATGAATATGTGTTGTTGTGGTATGCATACACGGGAGATACGCCAACATTTAAGAACTGTTGGGACATTGTAAACGGGAAGAAAATATTGGATTTTCCGGACTCGTAAAAACTCCAAACTCCGGATTTCGGAATAAGGCCGGTGCATTCAACATATTCGCCGTCTGATGTGCTTACCGCCCAAGGAGAATTATAATAATTTACAAAATTAAATCCTTCCTGCTGCATTTTATATAGTGTGGGGGTTAAGTTTTTATCAATAGCGTACGGATAAAAACCTTCGGCTGTCAGCATTATTAAGTTATAGCCTTCAAACATGCCCGTATATTCGTTTTTCTTTGTGGGTTGTTGATTGCTAAAATACTGATGCAGGCTTTTAATGGTGGCGTTGGATTCATTTGCTATAAGACTTGAAAAATCTATGTTCATCACATTGTCGCCATATTCGGTTACCTTTTCGGGCTCGTCGCTTTTTTCTGTATTACTGCTATTGTCAATAATTATATTGCCGGACGAGCCAATATGAAAAAGATTATATTTTATATCAAGCCTTTCGGTTGTTGCAAGCCCAAACAAAGATACCATTTGCGAGGGGTTAAACGCCCCGAAATACACTTCGTTTGACACGGGGATAATAAGCACCAAAAGCAAAATAATAAAGTGTAACAAAATGCCGCCTATGGCGCCTATTATTTGCCTTACAATATTTATTTTATAAAACTTTAAATAGTTTTTCTTTGTTAAAAACACAAGCGCGGCTATTGGCAAAGCAAGAAATATAATCGGGATTATTCTTGAAAGAATTGCCTTTAAGCCTATAATTATAAATCCGCCATGTTCGGTTACTTGACCGATTCCGCCCTGCGTTATGGAATTTATCATTAAATACTGATTAAAGCAGGTATGATAAACTATTTGCGTGGCGGCAATTAAAAATATTAAAACGGATAAAACAACCGCAACAATAAAATTATTTTTTGGTCTTTTAAAAAAGGTGCATAAAACAGTTAAAAACAAACCGACCGGAATTGATAAAAGGGGTATAAATAATAGTCCAAGGCCAAAAAAATGTTCGGATATCGTAATCCTTAATATTAGCTCCGTATAAATAATGTCGATCGGAAAAAACAGAGCAAACGCCCATTTTTTTAATTGACTGTTTTTTATAGCTGTTTCCAATATTTTCATCCCCCAATAATACTATATTACATTATTTGAATATAAAAATCAAGAAAGAGATACCGCCGGCATCTCTTTCGATATTTCGTATAAAAAACTTTTAAAAAAGACATCCAGAGGTTTTCCTAAAATATAAATACCGTCATTGGAAAAATTAATTAGGTCAACCACTTTTCCGGTTTTAATAAAAGTCATATTTTTGTAGGTTATCATAAATCCTAAAATTACGGCCAGCGTACAGACTGTAAACAAAAATATGCAAACAATAATTCTAATAGGTTTTGTCAAGCTTTTCATCCTTTGTTTTTTAATACATTTTTTAAAGTGGTTCCTACTAATAAAGCTGAGTATTTTGCCTCTTCTAAAGTGTTAGCTTCCGTGCCGAATTCTATTAAAAGCGAGCCCGTTGTTAAATGTTGATTATATCTTCTTGCACAAAAATTTAAAGGGCGCGCAAGTGTCGGATAATCGGTTTCCATGCGGTTTTGAATTTTAAGCGCAAAGCGTAAATTTTCGCGCCAGTTGGGAAAATCCTTAACGCTTCCGGCTTCGCAGCCCGATACAATCATTACCTGCGCCGCATTTTTGCCGTTGATTTTTACGGTGGGCTTGCTTTTTACGCCGCCGTCGTAAGTAATAGAATCCCTGTGAACATCTATTACCACCTTGATTGACGGATATTTTGCAAGGTATTTTTTTACCATTTCGGCACTTCGGTCATAGCATCCGCTGAATTTTGGCGAATCAAAAACGGATGTGTCCTGTAAAACCGAAATGCCGTTCTGCTCAAGCGTGTTTTTAAGTACGGCACCAACCGCTACAACACTTTTTTCTTTATCAAGCGTGCCGGTAGCGTCGGCAGTTGTGTAATAATCACGTTCTTCAAGCATATAACACTCGGTTGTGTGTGTGCAAAAAATAAGAACCTCCGGTTCATTTGTAGATTTAAGGCTTATTTTAATAGGGGCATTAAGCTCGGCGGCAAAGTCAATGTTTAATCCGGTGGTGTTTTTCATATATACCTTGCTAAAGTTTAGCGGCGCTTTGTAAGGGGATATAACCTCGGTCTTAATTTTACCCTTGTAGTTGCCGGGCTGTGCCGCGACCGCAACCGCAGAGCTTTCATTTTGAGTGTCACGTATGCGACTTGACACATCGGAAGATATTACTTCTGATTTTTTGTCATCGTTTTTTTCGGCTTTCAACGGCAAAATAAGTGTAAGGCTGTAAAACGCAGAAAGCATTACGCATAAAAGCATAAATAATACTGTGGCTTTTTTTAAAAAACGCATAAATTGATCCTTCGAAAAAAGACTTTAAATAATTTTATGAATTAAAAATTAATAATATACTTTTTACAAAGGCTTATAATTATTTTTAACAAGTTTTTTTATTTTACTAAAAAAACTATTGCTTTTTTAAAAGTTTGGTGATAAAATACTTAGTGCATAATGTTTTTGGGAGGTGTATTTAGATGCCAAATATTAAATCAGCTAAAAAGCGCGTGTTGATCGCTGAAGAGAATAACAACCGCAACAAGAGCTATCGTTCTTCAGTTAAAACTGCTATAAAGAACATTGCGTCCGCAGAAGATAAGGCGGAGGCAACAAAAGCCGCGATCAAAAAGGTCGACAAAGCGGTTGCTAAGGGAATAATGCATAAAAACACCGCCGCAAGGAAAAAATCCGCTTTACAAAAAAGCTTAAACAGTGTGGAATAATTGGTTAAAATCACGGTTTTTCCGTGATTTTTTATCTTTTTAAAAAAAGTACTTGCATTTTTATTTGTTATAGTGTATAATCACCAACATAGATAGAGGCGCGATGACTATCAGTAACGCGATGTGGTAAACGGCTTGCCCGCGTGAAAGGATTCATCGCCGAAATCTGTGAATTTGCCGAAGGAATTTGCAGGTTGGTTTACGACAGAACATGCCGTGAACTGTCACATTTTGTGGAGAGCTATCATGGATTTAATAGAATTCGTGATTGCTTACAGCAATTGCGATTTTTTTATTTGAAGGGAGAAAAAACATGAAAAAACTATTATCAATCATCCTCGCAGCCGTATTGCTGTTCTCGTTTGCAGGATGCGGTAAAAAACCGGAAACATCCGACGAAGTAATAAAAGTTGGTATGGAGTGCAACTATGCTCCGTATAACTGGTCGACTAAATCAGCGTCCGACGGTGCTGTTCCTATAGCTAATGTAGAAAACATGTATACTAACGGCTATGATGTTCAAGTTGCGATAAAAATAGCTGAAAGCCTTGGCAAAAAGCTTGAAATTTATTCTTATGAGTGGGATGCTCTTGTTCCGGCCGTACAGGCAGGCACACTTGATATGATTATTGCCGGTATGAGCCCGACATCCGAAAGAAAAGAGAAGATCGATTTTTCGGATATCTACTATAATTCCAATCTTGTAATTATCACTAAAAAAGGCGCTTTAAGCGATGTTAAGACTATTGCAGATCTTGACGGTAAAAAGATTGCGGCACAGTCAGGCACAAGCCATCTTGACGCTTTATCTTCTCAAACCAAAGCGACAGTTTCTGAAATGTCAGACTTTGCTACTATGCGTGTAGCGCTTGACGCCGGTACAATTGAAGGTTACATTGCCGAAGAACCAACGGCTATGTCTGTTTGCGGCAGCAGCGACAAATATGGCTATATCGCTTTAAAGAACAACGATACCGGCTTTAAGGTTCCTGTTGAAGATACAAGCATTGCCGTAGGTGTTAAAAAGGGTTCGGATTTATTGGCCGGCATTAACTCTTATCTTGCTACCTTTGATGAAGCGGCACAAAAAGCTTTAATGGAGCAGATGGTAGCAATATCTCCAGAAGAATAATATAAGGAGTAATTGCTTTGCAGTTCTTTCAAGAAGTATTTAATATAGCGAAAGATAATTACGCATTTTTCTTAAAAGGCATAGGCTTTACAATGCTTATAGCCCTTTCCGGTACGATTATCGGCTTACTTATAGGGCTTATAACGGGCATTGTTCGCACTATTCCCACCCCTAAAAATATAGTGATGAAGGCTCTTATGAAAATTATCAACGTAATAATTGCAATTTACGTTGAGATTTTCCGCGGCACACCGATGATGGTTCAGTCTATGGTAATATTTTGGGGCTATGCTTTTTTAAACGGCGGCAATACGCTTCCGCTTATTCCGGCAGGCATATTTATAGTATCCATAAATACCGGTGCATATATGGCGGAAATTGTACGAGGCGGTATAATTTCGATTGACAAAGGTCAGTTTGAAGCGGCGTACTCGGTTGGTATGACCCACATTCAAACAATGCTTAATGTAATTATTCCGCAGACAATGCGCAATATTTTACCGGCTATAAGCAACGAGTTTGTTATTAACATTAAAGACACTTCGGTGCTGAACGTTATCGGCGTAACAGAGCTTTACTTTTTTACAGCCAAAATTTCAAAAATGACATGGGCAATTTTTGAAACCTACGTTGTTGCTTGTGTAATTTATTTCTTGCTTACATTTATTGTTACGAGGATTTTGCGGCTTATAGAGAAAAAGCTTGAAGGACCGGACAGTTACATAGTTCAGCAATCGTCCACTATGCCTAATACCAATTATTTAGAAACGGAGGCGAAGGGATGAGCGAGGTTATTAAAATTACCGGTCTTAAAAAGGATTTTGGCCAGAACCAAATTTTAAAGGGAATAGATTTTTCGATAAATAAAGGTGATGTAACCTGCATAATAGGTGCCTCGGGAAGCGGAAAATCAACCATGCTTCGCTGCATAAATTTACTTGAAGAGCCAACAGACGGAGAAATTCTTTTCCACGGCGAAAACGTTATGGATAAAAAGGATATTCCGGCATACCGCTCTAAAGTGGAAATGGTTTTCCAAAGTTTTAATTTGTTTAATAATATGTCGGTATTAAAAAACTGTACCGTAGGTCCTGTTAAGGTTCTTAAAAAATCCAAGGCTGAAGCCGAAAAGGACGCGATGTTCTATCTTGAAAAGGTTGGAATGGCGCCGTTTGTAAATGCAAAGCCTAAGCAACTTTCGGGCGGTCAAAAACAAAGAGTTGCAATAGCCAGAGCTCTTGCAATGCAGCCGGAGGTTATATTGTTTGATGAACCGACTTCGGCGCTCGATCCACAAATGGTTGGCGAGGTGCTCGCAGTTATGCGATCGCTTGCTAAAGAAGGCATGACCATGATTGTCGTTACCCATGAAATGGCCTTTGCAAGGGATGTAAGCACAAAGGTAGTTTATATGGCCGACGGTGTAATTGCAGAAGAGGGCTCACCCAAAGAAATTTTCGAAAACCCGAAAAATGATTCCACAAAAGAATTTTTAGCGAGATTTCGCGAACAATAATTTAAAGCGGCACGGATTTCTGTGCCGCTTTAAAGTTTGTGTTGACTAGCCCCCGGTTTTCTGTTAATATTATACTGGCAAAAGTTAGTCTTTTATTTGGGGGGTTATTATGACTGCCACACAAATTCTAATAATTTTAGCAGAGCTTTTAGGCGGACTCGCGTTTTTTATGTACGGCATGAGTGCGATGTCTTCAGGGCTTGAGCAAATGTCCGGCGGAGCAATGGAACGCACGCTTAAAAAGGTAGCTAAAAATGATTTTGTCGGTTTTGGTATGGGAGCGGCCATTACCATTGCCATTCAATCGTCATCTGCTATGACGGTAATGCTTGTAGGCCTTGTAAACTCCGGCATTTTAGGTTTTGCGGACACCTTTGGCATGATAATGGGGACGCATGTCGGAACAACGCTTACATCCTGGATTTTAACCTTAACCGGAATTACCGGAGATAATTTTTTATTAACCCTTTTAAAACCCATGATATTTGCGCCGCTTTTAGCGTTTTTGGGTATAGCCATGAGGATGTTTTCCAAGCGCGAAAGAAAACGCAATTTGGGAGTAATTTTTATAGGTTTTGCCGTTCTTATGGCAGGTATGGATATGATGAGCGGTTCTATGGAAACATTTAGACAAGATCCCGCTTTTCAAAAAGTTTTGGTTGCTTTTACGAGCCCTGTGACCGCATTTGTTGTTTCAACCCTTTTTACCGGTATTATTCAATCTTCTGCGGCAACTGTGGCTATTGTGCAAGCCCTTGCTTTTTCGGCCTTTGCTTCCGACAATCCTGTGACCTACCAAATAGCAATACCGCTTGTAATAGGAGCTAATGTCGGTACATGCGTAACGGCGATTTTGTCATCCTTTGGCACAAGCAAAGACGCAAAAAGGGTAGTAGCACTGCATTTATATACAAACGCTATAGGCGGTGTGGTGTGCATTGCTTTGTTATATGTTGCTATGGCGTTGTTTCCGTCGTATTTATCAATGCCATGTTCTCTTATAGGCGTTGCTGTTATACATACTTTGTTTAACCTATTAAATACCGTGGCGTTTATTCCGTTTAAACAGGCGGTTATCCGCCTTTGCGAAATGACCATTCGCAAGGATGATAAAATCACTCATCAGGTATTCCTCGATGAAAGAATTTTCAATAACTCGCCCCTTGCAATATCAGAGTGCAAAAGGCTTACAACAGAAATGGCCGAGTATTCTAAAGATGCTCTTTTAATGTCATTAAAGCTTTTAGACCACTTTAGTGACGATATAGACAATAAGATTAAAGAAATCGAAAATCTTACAGATAAATATGAAGACAAGCTTTGTACATATTTGGTAAGAATAAGCAGCAACGAGCTATCTGAAAGCGATTCGCACGCGGTATCCAGGCTTTTACACAGTGTGGGTGATTTTGAAAGAATTGCCGACCACGCACTTAATTTAAGCAAGGCTGCCGAAGAAATAAAACAGAAAAAGGTTCAGTTTTCAAGTGAGGCGCAAAAAGAAATTAAGGTTGTAAAGACGGCGCTGAAAGAAATTGTTGAAATGACGTTTGATTCATTTAAAGATGACAATTTGGAATTAGCTTCAAAGGTTGAACCGTTAGAACAGGTTATTGATAAGCTAAACAGCGAATTAAAATCCCGCCATGTTCAAAGGCTTCAAACCGGCGCCTGTACGGTAAAATTAGGGTTTGTTTTTTCAGATCTTATCACAAATTTTGAAAGGGTGTCTGACCACTGCTCGAATATCGCGGTTTATACACTTCAGATGTACTCGGATAAACTTAATGCTCATAAATTCTTAAATAAAATTAAATCATCCGAGTCGGGCGAATTCGTAGACTACTATAATTTGTTCAGCACCAAATACTCGCTTTAACATAATCATAAAATTATTTATGCCCCCATAATTATTAGTAATTAGGGGGGGTATTTTATTGCAAAAAAGGCGATTTATTAAAAATGCTTTGTTCTTGACAATTACAAGCTTAATATTGCGATTTTTGGGCGTTTTTGTCAGAATTTGGCTTTCGAATAATATTGGGGCTGAAGGCATGGGCCTTTATCAGCTGGTTATATCAATTTATGTTTTAGCTTCTGCTTTTGCCGCCGGCGGACTTACAACAGCCGTTACCCGTCAGGTCGCAGACAGGCTTGCATTTTGCGATAAAAAAGGCGCGGTAAAAGCACTTAGGGTGTCAATTGTATTAACTGCTGTAATATGTGCCGCAAGCATATTTATAATTGTGGTATTCAGAAATTTTATAGCCTGTAATATCGTGCAAGATGCGCGGTCTTATGCTTCGCTTTTGATGATGTGCATAGCATTGCCGTTTATGGGATTTGCATCCTGCTTTAAAGGCTACTTTTTGGCAAGGCGAAAAGCCGGCGTCCAAAGCATAGCGCTTTTGTTGGAGCAAACAGTCAGAATTGTGCTTATGTTTGTATTTGTCAGTAAATTTAAAGGACTTGGCATGGAGTACGCTGTAGCGGCGGTTATGCTTTCCGACGCACTTGCGGAAGGCGCAGGACTATGTTATTTGCTTATAGCGTATTTTGTCGATAAAAAGCATGTTTTTGGTGGCGGAAAAGCTCAGCCGTTTAAAGTTGTACTGCGGCAAAATTTGCATATATCCGTGCCTATAACCGCAGGAAAATATCTTTCAACATTCTTGCGTACAACTGAAAACCTGATCGTCCCTTCTAATCTGGCAAAATATACGGCGTCGTATAAAACTTCGCTCGAGCAATTCGGAATGATTAAAGGCATGGCGCTTCCGATACTGTTTTTTCCGGCTTCGCTTTTAAGTTCGATTACAACCTTGTTAATACCGGAAATGAGTGAAGCCAAAGCTAAAAACGACAAAGACACAATCTTTCGCGCGACCGAAAAAAGCATAAAAATAACCTTGCTTTCAGCCTTTATTTTTGCTGCCGTATTTTTTTGTACTGCAGATAAAATAGGCTTGGTAATTTATAAAAGCAAAAGTGTAGGTTATTTAATTAAAGCGCTTTCGCCGCTCGTTCCGCTTATGTATCTTGATAGTATGTCCGACGGTATTTTAAAAGGATTAGACAAGCAAAATGCGACCTTCGTACACAGCCTTATAGATTCTGTTTCAAGGATTTCCCTTATTTTAATTTTTGTGCCGCGTTTTGGGATGCTGGCATTTTTAAGCATAATGTTTGTAAGCAATGCTTTAACCTGTTTTTTAAACACCGGCAAGCTTTTAAAAACCATTGGCAGCAAATTTCCGGTTGTTAAGCTTTTTTTATTGCCGCTTTTTTTAGTTGTGCTGTCTTCAGGTATTACCGCTTTTATATTATTAGAGATCAATATTTTAAGCGATGCACTTTATATTGTTTTTTTTATGATTTTGGATATTGCCATATATCTTCTGTTTTTATTGCTTACCGGGCAGTTGAAAGATATGCAAAAATTGTCAAAAAATAAGAGATTTGGTTTTAAAAAATCCAGTAAAATAAGGGCTTCAAAGTAGAATGGTTAATTTTTTTGGTTTTTTTTAAATAAAAAATTAGACTTTATTTATTATAATAAATATTATAAAATTAACATGTAAGATTTTCTTTATTTTACGATGCGTGATAAATAGGAGATAGACTATGAAAAAACTTTTAGCTTTGATTCTGGCATTGCTTTTAGTTGTAACCTGCTTTGCCGGATGCAAGGAAAAGAAAAAAACAATTGACGATACCGATGATGTCTCATCGTCCGACGATTATGTTGATAGCGATCCGGACGATACTTCTTCGGAAGAGGATCCTTCTAATACCGATGACTATAATTATGTTGTCGACCCGGATCCTTATTACCCGGAGGACACTTCGTCTGTTGAAACCAATCCGGTAAAAGAAAGAGCATTGAAAATCGAAGCCGGCGAAGATGAAGCTTTTTTAGAAAACTGTATTGCTAAAGATGAAAAGGGTAATATTAAAGGCAATATGACCAGAATTGCCAATTGCATTCGCAAGGCAAAAAATCATGAAGCAATTACGGTTGTTGGCTTTGGTTCTACAAACCTTACCGATCCCGAAAGCTCGTATCTTACAGAAGCAAGCGATTGGTTCTATGATAATTACTATGTTCGTCCTACAGTCCTTTACAAAGGTATGTACGACGGCAGCAGCGCAGAAATGGTTTATAGGGTTAAAAAAGACATTATCGATACCAAGGCCGATCTGGTTATTTTAGATCTTGCTATTGCGGACGGGTATTTTAACTCTGCAAAAACAAAAGCTCCTATTTTTGAAAATATAGTCAGAAGGATATTAACAGAATCCAATGCGGGCGTTTTAATTGTGGTTAATGCTGCGGCAGAGGTTGCAAGCTACAGACTTGCAAACTTTAAAGCGGAAAGATATGCCGGAGCTACCCAGTATCATAGAGATGTTGCTGATTTCTACAATCTCCCCGTTATTGATTACGACACTGCTGTTTGGGATATTGCTACCCAACTGGTTATTAAAAAGAAATACGGTGAATCGCTTGCCGTTAACTGGACGACTTTTGGCGACTCAAATATCATATTATCTTCAGCGGGGCACAAAAACCTCGCAAGAGCAATCTGCAGGTATTTTGACAAGGTAAACGCCAAGCTAAATGATGCTTCCACTAAAAAGAAAGATACTTACGGCAACAATAACGATACATCCACTTACCTCTATTCTGTAAACCGGTATATGAAGTGCGATTTTATAAGTCTTCCTCAGCTTTTAGAATCCTCAACCGGCACACTGCAAGGCTTTAAGCTTTTAAAGCCTGCATCACTTATTCGTTCGTACGGATATGGCTGGTCGATAAATGACTCTATCGCTGTTAATGATCGCGTGCAGACCTTCCGTCCTATTGATACATCAACCGGTCTTGGCGGCACCATAACAATAAAACTGCCTAATACGGTAAGTACAAGTCAGCACATAGGATTTATGTACGGAGCGTCTCATAATACATATGGTGGTGATATGGCTAAAAACCCGCAGTCTCCGTTTCGTATTAGAAGCTATAAATCGAGCAATTGTTCCGGGGAGCCTTTATCGAGTGATAAACCCACTTTAAAAGAATATGATCAGTCGCAGTTTGAAACAAAAACCGAGCCTGTATTTATGTTGCCGATAGGTACAAACAGTATAACAATTGACTGTTATGTAGCATCCGGATATTTGCAGTTCTACGGTTTGTGCACCGATTATCCGTTATCATAATAAAATTTTAGACCCGTCATTTGACGGGTCTATTTTTTTTACTTAATTTTATCTTTTTAACAAAACGTCTTTTTCGTATTGCTCAATTTCTTTAAACCAGTCGCTTCCGGGAATTAGCCCGTTTTGTTCTAAATATTCGTCCCATATGGCCGAGAAGGGAAGGGTTTTAACTTCTTCCTGCATAACCATAAGCTTTGTAAATTGCGCTGAGTCTTGTAACTCTTTAAGCATTTTGTTGGGTGTTACTAAAGCCGATAAAAGAGCTTTTTGCCAGCTTCTAATGCCTACAACCCAAGCTGCTATGCGGTTAATGCTTGCATCGAAATAGTCAAGCGCCATATATACTCGTTTTAATCCGTCGTTTCTAACTATTTCTTTGGCCATTTCCTTGGTTTCATCATCAAATAATAATACATGGTCGGAATCCCATCTTACACCTCTTGTAATATGCAGTGCAATTTCGGGATAGTAGCATAAAAGAGCGGGGATTTTATCGGATACTACTTCAGTCGGATGATAGTGACCGTTATCCATTAAAGGAAGGCATCCTTCGTGAGTTGCGGCAAACGACAGAGTAAACTCGGCACTGCCTACAGTATACGATTCAACGCCTATACCGAATACTTTTGACTCAACACAGGGTTTAACCTTGTTTTTATCAAATGGCTCCGATAAGATTTCTTCTATGGATTCTTTGTATCTAAGTCTTGGACCCATTCGGTCGGCCGGAATATCCTTAAAACCGTCTCCGGTCCAAATGTTCATAACACAAGGAATTCCCGTTTCTTCTGCAAAGTACTGAGAAATTCTAATGCAAGCTTTGCCGTGATTAATCCAAAAACGTCTGATGTTTTCGTCCGGGCTTGAAAGAGTAAGACCGTCTTTAACCATAGGATGTGAGAAAAATGTCGGGTTAAAATCGATGCCAAGACCCCTTGCTTTCGCAAAATCAACCCATTTTTTAAAGTGCTTTGGTTCAAGCTTGTCGCGGTCTACATGGCTGCCTTTTTCAAATATAGCGTAGCAGGCGTGTATGTTTAATTTTTTGGTGCCCGGAGCTAAAGATATGGCTTTGTCAATATCCTGCATAAGCTCATCCGGAGTAGTGGCTTTTCCGGGGTAATTGCCGGTGGTTTGTATTCCGCCGGTTAAAGGACCTTCGTGGTCGAAACCGATAACGTCGTCGCCTTGCCAACAATGAATGGAAAGCGGAACACTTTTTAATGTTTTAATTGCAGCGTCTGTATCAACGCCAAGTTTTGCATATTGTGCTTTTGCCAACTCGTAAGCAGTACTCATATACTCACTCCTGTACATTTAATAATATTAATATATCATAGTTTTTAAATATATTCAATTAGTAATTAACCACGGTCGGTAAAAATTATGTCTTCAGGGTCTTTTTCGGGTTCGAGTATTCCAAGAGCAATTCGTTTTTCTATGTCCTTGTCCGGATTTTTCTCGTAATACGGGTCAATCATAACCTTTTTAATGCAGGGAAAAGCTACAAAGCTAATTAAAAATGATTTAAATCCCGGTAATACAAATAGCGAGAACGCAAGGGAAAGTATTACCACAATATTGTCCGGAACCCTTAAATATATAAGGGCTACAGGGATTGCATATATTGCAAACAAAATCAGTTCAACCAGTAAATTGCGCCAAAGATTAATAAAAACCAAGTGGAAAGCGTTTTTATAAAGCTTGCTTATTTTAAAATCGAATGTAATCATTAATAAATATATGTAGTATTTCATCGCGCAAAAAACAATATTTGCAAAAATAGCTACACCAATTCCAATACCTGCGATAGCGTCGTTGGTAAGATTGAGTGTAAAAAAGTACAAGTCAAAAGCAATAAGCGCGGTAATAAGCAGGTTGATTATGCCAACCGGCAGCGCCTGCTTCCAATTCTTTTTTATTGTTTCAAAAAAGTCTTCTTTTAAAAAGGTGTGCTTTGATACAACTGCGCCTCTTGTAATATATGTCATACCGACAACGCCAAGTCCGTTTGGTATAACGCTGACAAAAAATATCAGCCTTAAAAGACCGGCCTTTAAAAACTTAGTAAAATAATTAAAATATATTTCGAAAAATCTAAAAAAGGTTTTCTTTTTAGGTTCGTCTTTTTTAACCCCTTTGCCTTCTTTTAAGGGATCGTACAAACGGAATAGCTTACCCATTTTTTGTATCTTCCTTTTTATACATAAGTTTATTTTGAATGTTTAAATGCTTTGAACCCAAATAATAAGCAATAGCGCAAATTAAAGGTATGGGTATAAGCACAATACCTGCAATCAGAATATAAATAAAGGATATTTCATTTAAGCTTTCTTTAACTAAAAGCGGCTCAAGAAATGGAAACAGATAGTAATTTATATAAAAATAAATTTTATTAAAAAAGGGCAAGACATTAAAAATTTTTGCCGCTATTAGTATTAAAAAAGAAAGAATAAATGGACTTGTCCCCAATAAGGCGTCAATAAGGCCTTGTGTTTTTTTATATTTTGCACCCGATAGCTCAAACCTTGTTGCGTCTTTGTCGCCTTTAGCCCAAAGGTCTGTATAAAAAACTGCCAACATAAGCAAAATAGAAGCTACTGCGCAAAAAATATTAATACCGTTTTTTGCACCGTCACTTATTTTGCCGGCAATGTTCTTTTTGTAGTAGTGATTGTCGCCCTTATAATTGTCGTATTTTGTATCTTCGCCGTCAGCATAATAGTATGTATATACTTCATTTAAGGTTTTGCCGCCGTCTTCGCTATAATATACGGTGTATCCCGCTACCGGCTTTTCGACTGCAACCGCTATTGCTATTGTTGACACATTAATAATAGCAACCATTGCAATCATAACTAAGGTTTTAATAAATATGCGAACGCATAGTTTTAAATTCTGTTTGTCCATAAATGCTCCTTTTTAGCAATTATAACAGTTTAAGTTTTTATCGTCAACTTAATTTGCGGCTTTTAGCGGCACGTCCCATCCTGCTAAAAGCTTTGCAAGATGGCTTACATCTTTATCATCAATATGTTCGTCGTTGTTAATATCCAGTTTTGTTGCTAAAACATATTCGTCCCAGCCGGCAAGGTATTTTCTAAGCGTGCTTAAATCTTTATCATCTATTGCACTGTCGTTGTTTATATCGTAGTAAGCTTTGCAAACGGCGCAATCCGATAAAAGGGAAGTATCGGTTCCGATTATTTGCTCGCCGCAGCTGCAGGTGCTTATTTTATAGTGCGGGTGCTCCGCTGATACGGTAATACTATATGTAAAGCTATGAATGTGTTCGTTTGCAGATACTACCGCATCGTAATTTGTTGCATGTAAACTGTATACAACGCCGCGTGATACAAGCTCGGATTTAGTCATGGTGCGTCCCCAATTTATTCGGCATCTGCCGCCCCAGTTGTTTTCGGCCAGGGTTAAAGTATCGCCCGAAACGGCAATTACAAATATGCTGTGTTTGTTTGAACCGTTTTGATATCTTATAATATCTCCGGGCTTTATGTTTTTAAGGTCGTCGTTGTCTTTTTGTATCCAGTTTCGCGGATTGGTTCCAAACATATCATATCCGAGTTTTAATGCAAAGCCGTGGCACTGAATGGCGTTTAAAAAACTGTTGCATTCACAGTCGTCGGGATAATATCCGCAATAGGAGTGAGTCGAGCAAGGGGTGGAGGTTACTTTGTCGGGATTGTTAGTAGAGCCGACGTGGTTCCAGTACATCCCGTGTGGAAACTTAACTTTTAACTGTTCTACACTTTTGTCAAATGAAGACGGCTCGGTATAGCTTACGCCGACAACCGAGCTATAATTGTTTGCATGTAAAACATATAATACGCCTTTTTGCGTAAAATAGCCTTTTGTAAAGGTTTTACTCCAGGTTATACCGCATTTGTTATCCAGATTGCATTCGGCAACCGTTATATTATCACCGGATACGGCTGTTACAAACACAGTATGGGCAAGTTTTGTTGTATTTTGATATCTTATTATATCGCCTTTTTGTATGTTTGCTAAGCTGTTGGCAGTAGATTTCGACCAGTTAGCGGTATCGCTTCCGAATACCTCATAAGCGAGTTTTTTGGCAAACGCCAGGGACTGGATAGAACTTCCGTAATAATTACAGTCGCATCCGTTTACGGCAACATGGCAATTATCCACGTTAGTAAGGTGGTGCGTACAAGGCAAGCTTGTTACGCCATCCGGATTATTTGCAGTGCCAACATGGTTCCAGTATTTCCCTTCGGGGAATTTTGCTTTAAGCTCGGATATTTTTACGTCAAAAATATCCGCCGCTTGCACTATACTTTGTAGACAGGAAAACAAAAGAGAAAAGACAAGGATAAACGTTGTCAATTTTTTCAAAGAGGCATTTCGCATATTTTTTTCACTCCGGTAAATAATAAATTTGAAAGAGTGGTGAATACAATGAGCGGTCAGAACAAGCATCCTAACCAGTATACTAAAGACAGCAAGAACTCATCTAAGAATTCCTCTAAAAACTCCAGCAAGAATTCTTCTTCTAAAAACAGCAAATAATTTTGTAAATTAAGAAAGGCTTAAATCCGTAAATGCGACGGATTTAGGCTTTTTCTTTTTATATTTTAACATAGTAATACCTTTATTGTAAATACAATTATTTAAATTGGAAAAAATTCCAAAAAATCCACTTGACATCTTGTTTTTTTTGCGTTATAATATTAAACTGCATAATGATGGGCGAATATGCGCAAAATCAGGTTTTTGGAATGCGCCGAACCCCTTTAAACCGGCCTAAAAAATGCCGTTTTACGTCGGTTAATGTCAAGGAAAATTAAAAAGGAGTGATTAAATCCTATGGCGCCAAAAAAGGTTAAATTAGGAAATAATGAAAGAATGAGTTTTTCGAAGATCGACGAAGTCATCGAAATGCCCAATTTGATCGAAGTTCAGAAAGACTCTTATAAGTGGTTTATAGAAGAAGGCCTTAAAGAAGTATTTGAAGAAATGGCTTCAGTTAAGGACTATACAGAAAAACTTGAACTCAGATTTACAACCGACTATAAACTGGATGACACTCCTAAATACAGTGTTATAGAATGTAAAGCAAGGGACGCTACATATTCCGTTCCTTTAAGAGTTAAGGTTCAGTTATTAAACAAAGAAACCGGCGAGATAAAAGAAAGTGAGATATTCTTAGGTGAAATCCCACTTATGACCGAGAGTGGAACTTTTGTAATTAACGGAGCAGAGCGTGCCGTTGTATCTCAGCTTGTTAGGTCTCCCAGCGTTTATTATGAGTTTGATGATAAAACCAGGCCTCCGCGCGTTTATCTGCGCAGCACGGTTATACCTAACCGCGGCGCTTGGATTGAATGCGAGACCGACGCTACCGAAGCTATCGACAATGACCCTATCTATGTAAAGATAGATAAAAACAGACGTTTTCCGCTTACTACATTTATCCGTGCGCTTGGCATTTACAGCGGCGTAGTTGCGGAAGAATACGAAAAGTTTAAAAACGGCGAGCCGAATAACTATTATTGGGCTCTTGGTACCTTTTCTAAAGAGGCGATGGAATCTAACGGCGATATCGATAATATTTTCGGTATAGAAGAGAGAATTGCCGGCACCTTTGAAAAGGATACTACAAAATCCGCAATGGACGCTATTGTAGAGGTTTATAAAAAGCTTCGCCCCGGTGAGCCCGCTACGGTTGAAGGTTCAGCTTCTTATTTAAGACAGCTGTTGTTCGACGCCAGACGCTATGAGATTTCCCGCGTTGGTCGTTATAAATACAACAAAAAATTATCCCTTCATGAAAGGGTAATAGGTAAAACCCTGGCGCGCCCTGCCGTAAGCGCTATTTCCGGCGAGGTAGTTTTTGACGCCGGCGAAAAGATCGACCGCGAAAAAGCTGCCATATTAGAACGCTCCGCAGTAACGGAAGTATATATTACTCTCGAAGAATTTGCCGACAGGGAATGCAAGGTTATTTCTAACGGTATGGTGCCGCTTGACGCATTTGTTTCCGAAAAAGTTTACGAAGCCTGCAAGGACGTAATTAACGAGTGGGTTTCTATTCCCGTACTTAGCGCTATTATTTCAGACGAAAACAACAAGACCGACAAAGCGCTTATAAATGCTATAAAAGAAAATGCCGATTTTCTTATGCCGAAACATATTACGGTATTCGATATAATTGCTAGTTGCAACTACTTTTTGTCGCTTCCGTATGGCGTCGGCAGAGATGATGATATTGACCACTTAGGCAACAGACGTATTCGCTCTGTAGGTGAGCTTTTGCAAAACCAGTTTAGAATAGGCTTTGCAAGAATGGAACGAACCATCCGTGAAAAGATGACTCTTATGGCACAAGATCCGGATAGCATTACGCCTTTAGCGCTTGTAAATGCAAGGCTTGTCGGTGCCGCGATAAAAGAGTTCTTTGGGTCAAGCCCGCTTTCTCAGTTTATGGATCAAACAAACCCGTTAAGTGAGCTTACTCATAAACGCCGTTTGTCCGCTTTAGGACCGGGCGGTTTATCAAGAGACAGAGCATCGTTCGAAGTTCGTGACGTTCACTATACTCATTACGGACGTATGTGCCCGATTGAAACACCTGAAGGACCGAACATCGGATTAATATCTTACCTTGCAACCTTTGCAAGAATAAACGAATACGGCTTTATCGAAGCGCCGTTTAGAAGAATAGACAAGGCGACAGGCAAGGTGCTTAACGAAGTTAAATACATGACCGCCGATGAAGAGGACGATTATGTAGTAGCTCAGGCTAACGAGCCGCTCGATAAAGAAGGCCGCTTTAAAAACAGCAAGGTTAACGCCCGTTATCAAGATAGGTTTATGGAAGTTCCGGCAGAACGCGCCGACTTTATGGATGTATCTCCTAAAATGGTTGTATCTGTTGCTACAGCTATGATTCCTTTCCTTGAAAACGACGATACCAACCGTGCTCTTATGGGTTCAAACATGCAGAAGCAGGCGGTTCCGCTTTTAAGAACCGAGAATCCGATTGTCGGTACAGGTATGGAATACAAGGCCGCAGTCGATTCCGGCGTTGTAGTGCTTGCAAAAGAAGACGGTGTTGTAACCTATGTCGACGCCGACAAGATTTCCATTCGTGAAAAAGGCGGCAACGTAAGAGATTACGAAATTATAAAATTCTTAAGAAGCAACCATGGCACCTGCATTAATCAGCGCCCGATTGTTCGCGAGGGCGAAAAGGTTACAAAGGGACAGGTTATTGCAGACGGACCGGCTACTAAGAACGGTGAGATTTCGTTAGGTAAAAATGCACTTATCGGCTTTATGACCTGGGAAGGCTATAACTATGAGGACGCCGTACTTATTAACGAGCGCCTTGTTCGTGATGATGTTTATACATCTATTCATATTGAAGAGCACGAGCTTGAAGCAAGGGACACTAAGCTTGGCGCTGAAGAAATAACAAGGGATATCCCAAACGTGGGTGAGGACGCTTTAAAAGACCTTGACGAACGCGGAATTATCAGAATCGGCGCAGAGGTTCGCTCGGGAGATATCCTTATCGGTAAAGTTACTCCTAAAGGTGAAACCGAGCTTACAGCCGAAGAAAGACTGCTTCGCGCGATATTCGGCGAAAAGGCAAGGGAAGTTCGCGATACTTCTTTACGTGTTCCTCACGGTGAGTATGGAACAATCGTTGATGTCAAGATATTTACAAGGGAAAATTCGTCTGAATTATCACCTGGTGTTAACATGGTTGTACGCGTTTATGTCGCTCAGAAGAGAAAAATCTCTGTCGGCGATAAAATGGCGGGCCGCCACGGAAACAAGGGTGTAGTATCCAGAATTCTTCCTAGTGAAGATATGCCGTTTTTAAAAGACGGTACTCCGCTTGATATAGTTTTAAATCCTCTCGGCGTTCCTTCCCGTATGAATATAGGGCAGGTTCTTGAGGTTCATCTTGGATATGCCGCGAAAGCGCTCGGTTGGAAGGTTTGCACACCTGTTTTTGACGGCGCGCATGAATCGGACATCCACGAATGCTTTAAAAAGGCAAAAATGATTAACGGCGAGTATGTTGACCGCATTGAAGGCGAACACGAAATCGACGAAAGCCGTATTGACGGTAAGTTTACATTATACGACGGCAGAACAGGTGAAAAATTTGATAACCCCGTTACTGTCGGTTATATGTATTACTTAAAGCTGCATCATCTTGTTGATGATAAAATCCATGCACGTTCAACAGGCCCGTATTCACTGGTAACGCAGCAGCCGCTCGGCGGTAAAGCACAGTTTGGCGGTCAGCGCTTCGGTGAAATGGAAGTTTGGGCATTAGAGGCTTACGGTGCGGCTTATAGCTTGCAGGAAATATTAACCGTAAAATCCGACGATATTGTCGGACGTGTTAAAACTTATGAGTCAATAGTAAAAGGGCAAAACGTTCCGGAACCCGGAGTTCCCGAATCGTTTAAGGTTCTTATTAAGGAACTGCAGTCCCTCGCGCTTAATGTTGAAGTTTTGGACAAAGACCATAACAAAATAGATTTAAGACAAACCTACGAAGATGACGATGACGGCTTTATTCCGGTAGCAGCTCCTGCTGACGAGGAAGTTTTCGAAGAAGAGACCGTAGCCGACAATCTTGACGGTTTTGGTCTTGAAGATGAAAACGGTGAAGCTATCGTTGAAGAAGTATTGGAAGATTAAGGAGGATAAAGCACTATGGAAAAAATAGAATTTGCATCCATTAGGATTGGCCTTGCCTCCCCCGATCAAATCAGAAGCTGGGCTTCCGGTGAAGTAAAAAAACCAGAAACTATAAACTATCGTACTTTAAAGCCCGAAACAGACGGTCTTTTCTGCGAAAGGATCTTCGGGCCCACTAAGGACTGGGAATGCCATTGCGGAAAGTACAAAAGAATTCGTTTTAAAGGCAAAATATGCGAACGCTGCGGCGTTGAAGTAACAAGGAACAAGGTAAGAAGAGAGCGCATGGGCGTTATCGAGCTTGCGGCTCCCGTATCGCACATCTGGTATTTTAAAACCATACCTTCAAGACTCGGCCTTGTTTTGGATATTTCACCTAAAGCGCTCGAGCAGGTACTTTATTTTTCACAGTACATTGTAATTGATCCGGGTGATACACCTCTTCAAAAAATGGAGATTTTAACCGAATCTGCATACCGCGATTACCGTGAAAAATATGAAGACGACTTTAAAGCCGGCATAGGTGCCGAAGCCATAAAAGAGCTTTTGCAGGAAATTGACGTTGAAAAAACCTGCGAAGAGCTTAGAAAAGAGCTTGAGGACGCTTCTGCGCAAAGAGCCACCAGAATAATTAAAAGGCTTGAGGTTTTAGACGCCTTTAGGCTTTCGGGAAATAAACCCGAATGGATGATTCTTGACTGCATCCCGGTTATTCCGCCGGATTTACGTCCTATGGTTCAGCTTGACGGCGGTCGTTTTGCCACAAGCGATTTGAACGATTTATACCGCAGAGTAATTAACAGAAACAACCGTTTAAAAAGGCTGTTAGAGCTTTCGGCTCCGGATATTATTATAAGAAACGAAAAGAGAATGCTTCAAGAAGCGGTTGACGCGCTTATCGATAACGGAAGACGCGGAAAACCCGTTACCGGACCTAACAATCGTCCGCTTAAATCTCTTTCCGATATGCTTAAAGGTAAGCAGGGACGTTTCCGTCAGAACTTACTTGGTAAACGTGTTGATTATTCGGGCCGTTCGGTTATAGTTGTAGGACCCGAGCTTAAAATGTATCAGTGCGGTCTTCCTAAAGAGATGGCACTTGAACTCTTTAAACCGTTTATTATGAAACGCCTTGTTCAAACCGAGGTTGCAAACAATATTAAAAAAGCCAGAAAAATGGTTGACAGAGCAGAGCCTGAAGTTTGGGATGCGCTCGACATTGTTATTAAAGAACATCCTGTATTATTAAACCGCGCACCGACACTTCACAGACTCGGTATTCAGGCTTTCGAGCCGGTGCTTGTTGAAGGCAGAGCGTTAAAGCTTCATCCGCTGGTATGTACTGCTTATAACGCCGACTTCGACGGCGACCAGATGGCTGTTCACGTACCGCTTTCGGCAGAGGCGCAGGCAGAAGCAAGATTTTTAATGCTTGCCGCCAACAACCTTTTAAAACCGTCCGACGGTAAACCTGTTACGGTTCCTACGCAGGACATGGTACTTGGTTCCTATTATTTAACAATAGTTAAAGATGATGAACCCGGTGCACCTTACGAAGACGATGAAGGCAATAAGCATTATAAGGTTTTCCGCGATAAAGACGAGGCCATAATGGCATACGAAACCGGAAAACTCGGTCTTCACAGTCTTATTAAAGTTCGCGTAAACGGTGTTGACGCCAAGGGAAATAATATTCAAAAAATAATAACTGCAACCGTTGGTTTTATAATATTTAATGAATCCATTCCGCAGGATCTGGGCATTTGCGATAGAAGTGTTAAAGGCCACGAGCTTGATCTTGAAATTAATGTGTTCGACAAAAACGGAAAGGTTAATAAGATAGACAAGAAAAAGCTCGGTGCTATAATCGACGAAGTTATCCGTGTTCATGGCACCAGCGAAGCGGCTATAGTACTTGATAAAATAAAAGCTACCGGCTTTAAGTACTCAACAAAAGGCTCAATAACCGTTGCTGTTGACGATGCGGTTATACCTCCGAAAAAAGCCGAGATCATGAAGGATGCCGAAGGCACTATCGACCGTGTTATCGAAGCATATAATATGGGTCTTATCAGCGATGACGAACGTTCTCAAAAAATTATTGAAATTTGGAATAAAGCCACAGAGGATGTAGCAAACGCGCTTAAAGACAACCTTGAAGAATTTAACCCGATATTCATGATGGCAGACTCGGGTGCTCGTGGTTCTATGAGCCAGATCCGTCAGCTTGCAGGTATGCGCGGACTTATTGCTAACACTGCCGGTCGAGTAATCGAAGTTCCTATTCGTGCTAACTACCGTGAAGGACTTAACGTTTTGGAATACTTTATTTCCTCGCGTGGTGCACGTAAAGGACTTGCCGATACAGCTCTTAGAACGGCCGACTCAGGTTATCTTACCCGCCGTCTTGTTGACGTTTCGCAGGATGTTATCGTTCACGAAAACGACTGCGGCACCGACGAAGGCTTAAGCATTACGGCAATAACCGAAGGCCGCCAGATGATAGAACCGCTGTCCGAAAGACTTATCGGCAGATATCTGCTTGAAGATTTTGTCGATGAAAACGGCAAGGTATTAATTTCGCATGATAAGATGCTTGGCGTATATGATGCTAAACTTATTGAAAGCACCTTAAACGAAAAAGCATTAAAAGCGGCCGGTAAGACCGAATTTGCCGATCTGACAGACGATGAAAAGCCGTCAATTAAAATCCGCTCAATTCTTTGCTGCCATGCGGAACACGGCGTATGTAAAAAGTGCTACGGCTCTAACCTCGCTACAGGCGACGCTGTAACGGTTGGCGAAGCAGTAGGTATTATCGCCGCTCAGTCCATAGGTGAGCCCGGTACTCAGCTTACCATGCGTACATTCCATACCGGCGGTATTGCGTCGACAGAGGATATTACACAAGGTCTTCCGCGTGTTGAAGAACTGTTTGAAGCAAGAAGACCAAAACGCTGCGGAATTATCAGCAAAATTTCCGGTACTATTCACATAGTAGAGGAAAAGAAAACCACCTTTATTCATGTTGTTGGCCTTGATGAAAACGGCGAGCCTATTGAAGATAAGGTAGCGGCTCCGCACAAAAATCTTATCCGCGTACGCGAGGGTGACACTGTACGCAAGGGCGACAAGCTTGTAGACGGCATTCTTTATCCGCACGACATACTTGAAGTGCTCGGTAAAGAAGCAGTTGAAGATTATATCATTAAGGAAATCCAGTCGACATATCGTTCTCAGGGTGTTGATATCAACGATAAGCATATCGAGGTTATTTTGCACCAGATGATGCGTAAGGTTTTAGTTGATAATCCCGGAAGCACCGGACTTCTTCCGAAAACCAGGGTTTCTGCAAGCGATATATATGCTGCTAACAGAAAGATTAGAGAAAGAATTAAGGCTGGCGAAACAGGCCTTGAGGAAGCAACCTTCGAGCCGGTTCTTCTCGGTATTACAAAAGCTTCTCTTGCTACTGACAGTTTCTTGTCCGCAGCTTCCTTCCAGGAAACAACAAGGGTTCTAACCGAAGCTGCCATAAAGGGCAAAGAAGATCCGCTGTTTGGTCTTAAAGAGAATGTTATTATCGGTAAGCTTATCCCTGCCGGTACAGGTATGGATAAAGCCAAGCTTTCTAACTAAATTTATGTGTCTGCCTGATAAACATCAGGCAGACACGAAAAAACGCTTGACATTAAGAAATTGTTTTGTTAAAATGTTACTTGCGTGAAAAGTTGGCTTTTCGCTTTGTTTTTGTTTTTTGAATTTTTTTAAGACGCTTTTTAAAAGGCGTTTTAAAAGAATTTTAAAAATTCTAAAAAATTTTGAGGAGGTGTGTGAATGCCAACGTTTAATCAGTTAGTACGTTCCGGTCGTGAGACTATCGAGAAAAAGGCAAAGGCACCTGCGCTTAATAAGGGTTTTAACTCTATGAAACGCAAGGCAACCGATGTTGATTCTCCGCAAAAGCGCGGCGTTTGTACCGCTGTTAAAGCTACTACACCTAAAAAGCCTAACTCGGCTCTTCGTAAAATTGCCAGGGTTCGTCTTTCTAACGGTATAGAAGTTTCAGCCTACATCCCCGGTATTGGTCATAACTTACAGGAACACAGCGTTGTGCTGATCCGCGGAGGAAGGGTTAAGGATCTTCCCGGTGTGCGTTACCATATAATTCGTGGAACGCTTGACGCGCAAGGTGTTGCTAACAGAATGCAGGGCCGCAGTAAGTACGGCGCCAAAAAAGCTAAGAAAAAATAGCTAAAAATTAAAAGACTTATTTCTGCTGCAAAAAAAGCAGTAGTGTTTATATAACGCTTCTGCTTGGTCAACGGGGATTAAAGTCGCTCGAGTACCGATGATATCATTAATTAATTGTGAAGGAGGGAAGTGAAGTGCCAAGAAGAGGCTTTGTTGCAAAACGTGAAGTTTTGCCCGATCCGCTTTATAACTCCCAGCTTGTAACCCGTCTTATCAATAACGTTATGTACGATGGTAAGAGAGGGGTAGCTCAAAAAATCGTTTATGGCGCTTTCGATATTATTTCCGAAAAAACAGGAAAAGACCCATTGGAGGTCTTCGAAAACGCGATGGAGAATGTCATGCCGCTTTTGGAGGTTAAAGCAGTCCGTAAGGGCGGCGCAACCTACCAGGTACCGTTTGATGTTCGTCCCGAAAGGAAACAGACTTTGGGATTGCGTTGGCTTACAACCTATGCCCGCAGCCGTTCTGAAAGAACGATGAAAGAGCGCTTAGCCGGAGAAATTATGGACGCTGTCAACGAAATGGGTGGCGCATTTAAAAAGCGTGAAGATACTCATAAGATGGCAGAAGCCAATAAGGCATTCGCTCACTACAGGTGGTAATCGCCTGTTAAAGTTTTATTTTAGGAGGAAATTATGCCTAGGAAGGTATCGCTTGAACTTACAAGAAATATTGGCATAATGGCCCACATTGACGCAGGTAAGACCACTACCACCGAACGTATACTTTATTATACCGGTGTTAACTACAAAATGGGTGAGACCCATGAAGGCGCCGCGACAATGGACTGGATGGAGCAGGAACAAGAGCGTGGCATTACCATTACTTCGGCTGCTACTACCTGTTTCTGGAAGGACCATAGGATCAATATTATAGACACCCCCGGACACGTTGACTTCACTGTTGAAGTTGAACGTTCATTGCGCGTATTAGACGGTTCTGTTACCGTACTTTGCGCAAAAGGCGGTGTTGAGCCGCAGTCTGAGACTGTTTGGCGTCAAGCTGATAAATACAACGTCCCGAGAATGGTCTATGTTAACAAAATGGACATTATGGGCGCTGATTTTTATCGTGTTATAAAAATGATGAAGGAAAGGCTTAAATGTAATGCCGTTCCTATCCAGTTGCCTATAGGCAGCGAAAATCTCTTTAAGGGACTAGTTGACCTTGTTGAGATGAAAGCTTACATCTATAACGATGATTTAGGCAAAGATATTTCTGTAGTAGATATTCCCGACGATATGAAGGAAATCTGCGAACAGTATCATAATGAACTGTTAGAGCATGTTGCCGAACAAGACGACGCTTTGCTCGAAAAGTATTTTAACGGCGAAGAGCTTACAATAGACGAAATTAAATCAACAATCAGAAAATCCACAATTGCAAATAAAATGGTTCCTGTTTGCTGTGGTACAAGCTATAGAAACAAGGGTGTTCAGAAACTTCTTGATGCGGTTGTAGACTATATGCCGTCGCCGCTTGATGTTCCCGCTATTAAGGGACACATTCCGGATACCGGAGAAGAAACCGAGCGTAAAGCCGGTGACAATGAGCCGTTTTCTGCTCTTGCATTTAAGATTGCTACCGACCCGTTTGTTGGTAAAATATGCTTCTTCCGTGTATATTCCGGTAAAGTAGATGCCGGTCAAACGATTTATAACGCCACAAAAGATAGTAACGAGCGTATGGGCAGAATTCTGCAGATGCACTCCAATCATCGTCAGGATATTGAAACCTGCTATTGCGGCGATATCGCTGCGGCTGTTGGCCTTAAAAATACTACAACCGGTGATACTCTTTGTGACGAAAAACATCCGGTAATATTAGAAAAAATGGAATTCCCGGAACCCGTTATCCGTGTAGCTATAGAGCCTAAAACAAAGGCCGGTCAGGAAAAAATGGGTCTTGCTTTGGCAAAACTTGCAGAAGAAGATCCTACCTTCCGTTGCTATACCGACGAAGAAACCGGGCAAACCATTATTGCCGGTATGGGTGAATTGCACCTTGAAATAATTGTTGACCGTTTGTTGCGCGAATTCCGCGTTGAAGCAAACGTCGGTAGACCCCAGGTTGCTTACAAAGAGACTATCCGCAAATCTGCTGATGTTGACTATAAGTATGCTAAGCAGTCAGGTGGTAAGGGTCAGTACGGTCACGTTAAAATTAAAGTTGAACCGAATGAAAGCGGCAAGGGATACGAGTTTGTTAACAATATCGTTGGCGGCGCTATTCCAAAGGAATACATTCCGGCTGTTGACGCTGGTATTCAGGGAGCAATGCAGTCAGGCGTTCTTGCGGGCTATAACGTGGTAGACGTAAAAGTTAACCTTTATGACGGTTCTTACCACGAGGTTGACTCTTCTGAAATGGCTTTTAAAATTGCAGGTTCTATGGCATTTAAAGAGGCTTGCAGAAAAGCCGATCCCGTACTTCAGGAGCCTATTATGAAAGTAGTAGTAACCGTGCCTGAAGAATATATGGGCGACGTTATCGGTGACCTTAATGCAAGACGCGGCCAAATCCAGGGCATGGAAGCGGCATTCGGTGCACAGCAAATAAATGCATTTGTACCGCTTTCCGAAATGTTCGGATATGCAACCGACCTTCGTTCTAAAACTCAGGGACGCGGCCAGTACGTAATGGAGCCAAGCCACTATACCGAGGTTCCTAAGAATATTGCAGAACAGATTATTTCTTCTCGCAAGAAGGACTAATTATAGAAAAATAATTAGCAAGACCTATATTTTAAAAATGTCTTGCATTTTATCTGACTATTTGGTAAAATAAGTCAGGTAACAAGTATTAAAATTTATATTATCTTCTAAGGAGGACAATTTCAATGGCAAAGGAAAAATTTGAAAGAAATAAACCCCACGTTAACATTGGTACCATTGGTCACGTTGACCATGGTAAAACAACTCTTACTGCGGCTATCACAAAGGTTTTGGCTTTAAACGGCGAAGCGGAATTTATGGATTACGCTAACATCGATAAGGCACCTGAAGAGAGAGAACGCGGTATCACAATCAACACTGCTCACGTTGAATACGAAACAGACAAGCGTCACTATGCTCACGTTGACTGCCCCGGACATGCTGACTATGTTAAGAACATGATCACCGGTGCTGCACAGATGGACGGCGCTATCCTTGTTATCGCTGCAACTGACGGTCCTATGGCTCAAACAAAAGAGCACTTACTTTTAGCACGTCAGGTTGGCGTTCCTTACATCGTTGTATTTATGAATAAATGCGACCAGGTTGACGATCCCGAGCTTTTAGAGCTTGTTGAAATGGAAATTCGTGAAACATTAGATAAATACGAATTCCCCGGCGATGATACACCTATCATCCAAGGCTCTGCATTAAAAGCTTTAGAGTCTTCTTCAACCGACCCTAACGCTCCCGAGTATGAATGCATCCATAAACTTATGGACGCTGTTGACAACTACATTCCTACTCCTGACAGAAAAGCTGATCTTCCTTTCTTAATGCCTATCGAAGACGTTATGACAATTTCCGGTCGTGGTACCGTTGTTACCGGTCGTGTAGAACGCGGTCAGTTAAAAGCGGGCGACGAAGTTGAAATCATCGGTCTTACCGAAGAAAGAACAAAGACAGTTGTTACTTCTATGGAAATGTTCCGCAAAACCCTTGATTATTGCGAAGCCGGCGACAATGTTGGTGCACTTCTTCGTGGTATCGACCGTAACGGCGTAGAGCGCGGTCAGGTTCTTTGCAAACCCGGCTCCATCAATCCGCATACAAAATTCCACGGTCAGGTATATATCCTTACCAAAGAAGAAGGCGGACGTCATACTCCTTTCTTCAACAACTATCGTCCTCAGTTCTATTTTAGAACTACCGACGTTACAGGTGTTATCTCTCTTCCTGAAGGAACCGAGATGTGCATGCCTGGCGATAACGTAGAAATGGATGTTGAACTCATCACTCCTATCGCTATCGAAGAAGGACTTCGTTTTGCTATCCGTGAAGGCGGCAGAACAGTAGGTTCCGGCGTTGTTACAAAGATCAACGGTTAATTTAATTTAAAAAATAAGGCCTAAGAATACTTAGGTCTTATTTTTTTTTAAAATTTATTGAAAAAGCTATAGATTGTGGTATAATTAATTATTGTGAATATATAGGGGGATGTAAAAATGTTTAAAAAAGGATTTGACAGCGAACTTTACATGAAACGCCAAAAAGAAGAGATCTTAAAGCGTATTTCTCGTTTTAGCGGAAAGCTTTATCTTGAATTCGGCGGCAAGCTATTTGACGATTTTCATGCGGCTCGCGTTTTGCCCGGCTTTGTTCCAGACGCAAAAATTAAACTACTGCAATCCCTTAAAGATCAAACGGAAATTGTTTTTTGTATTTCGGCAGAAAACATTGAAGCCACAAAAATCCGCGCGGATCTCGGCATTAGCTATGACATGGAAGTAATGCAAAAAATAGAAGATATTTCTTCAATGGGTATTGCCGTAAACAGCGTGGTAATAACTAAATACGAAGGTCAGCAGGCGGCTGACGTTTTTGCAAGAAAACTAAATGCCAGAGGCATAAAATATTATTTCCATAAACCCATCCCCGGGTATCCTAACGATGTTGACTTTATAGTAAGCGACAAAGGTTATGGCGCAAACCCCTATGTTGTAACGACAAAACCGCTTGTTGTAGTAACTGCTCCGGGCCCAGGCTCCGGCAAGCTTGCTACCTGCTTAAGTCAGGTTTACCACGAACACAAAGCCGGCATGCAGTCCGGCTATGGCAAGTACGAAACATTCCCTATTTGGAATTTACCCTTAAAGCATCCGGTTAACCTTGCTTACGAAGCGGCTACTGCTGATTTGCAAGACGTTAATATGATAGATCCCTATCACCTTGAAGCGTACGGTATTACAACTGTAAACTATAACCGTGATGTAGAGGCATTCCCGATTGTTCATAAAATTTTAACTAAAATCACCAATGACCCCAAATTTTATTGCAGCCCTACAGATATGGGCGTTAATATGGCGGGCTATGCGATTATTGATGATGAGGCTTGCAAAGAAGCGTCGGCTCAGGAAATTATTCGCAGGTATTATAAAGGACTTGTTGATTTCAGACAAGGCAACGAAAAGAAAGACACTGTAGATAAACTTGAAAATATAATGCAGCAAATGAGCCTTGATAAAAATATGCGTTCCACCGTTTTGCCTGCATTAAATAAGGCTAAAAAAACAGGTGTGGCGGCCGCGGCAGTTGAATTGCCGGACGGTACAATAATTACAGGAAAAGCAAGTAAGCTTATGTCTGCCACTTCAAGTGCTATATTAAACAGCATAAAAGCACTTGCAGGAATACCGGATGAAACTTTACTTATTAGCCCCGATATTTTAGAACCTGTACTTGATATGAAAATAAATCTGCTTGGAAGTCGTAGCAGTATTTTAAAACTGGACGACGTTCTTACGGCTTTATATATATGCGCGGCGCACGATGAGACCGCAAAAAAAGCAGTTTTACAGCTGCCAAAGCTTCGCGGCTGTGAAATTCACAACACTACAATAATTTATACCGGTGACGCCGGAACACTTAGAAAGCTTGGCCTTAACGCTACAAGCGAGCCGGTTTTCCCGGATAAAACACATAAATAATAACCAAAAGAAACGGAAGTTAAATTCTTTATGCTAAGAGAAGATTTGCGAAATGTTGCAATTATTGCGCACGTTGACCACGGAAAAACCACCCTTGTTGACGAAATGTTAAAACAGGGCGGCTCTTTTAGGGATAATCAGGTTGTTGAAGACAGAGTTATGGACAGCAACGATCTTGAGCGCGAGCGCGGAATAACAATTCTTGCTAAAAACGCAAGCACATATTATAAAAACATTAAAATCAACCTGGTTGATACTCCCGGCCATGCGGATTTCGGCGGGGAAGTTGAGCGCGTATTAAAAATGGTGGACGGCGTATTGCTGCTTGTTGACGCTTTTGAAGGCCCAATGCCCCAAACCCGATTTGTTTTGGAAAAAGCGTTGGCTTTAAATTTGCGCGTTATAATAGTAATTAACAAAATAGACCGTCCGGATGCGAGGACAAATGAGATTGGCGACGAGGTTTTAGAGCTATTATTAGAGCTTAACGCATCGGACGAGCAATTAGACAGTCCCATTGTTTATTGCTCCGGCAGGGACGGGACGGCATCCTATCACCCGAACGAGCAAGGCACCGATTTAACCCCGCTTTTTGAAACAATTGTAAACTATATTCCCGCATTTGAAGCCGAGCCCGATCAGCCAATGCAGGTTTTGGTATCTTGTATAGACTATAACGAATATGTTGGGCGTATTGGAATTGGCAGGATTGAACGCGGCATTTTAAAACTAAATGAAGAGGTTGAAAAATGCGATTACCACGACCCTTCCGTGCACGGGAAAAGCAAAATTACGGCTATTTATCAGTTTGACGGTATAGGAAGAACCAAGGTGGAATACGCAACAGCAGGCGATATTGTGGCGTTTTCCGGTATTGAATCGCTTAATATCGGCAACACAATTTGCGACCCTGTAGATGTAACACCAATTGAATTTGTAAAAATTTCTGAACCTACGGTGGAAATGACCTTTTCAGTTAATGACAGTCCTTTTGCAGGAAGAGAAGGTAAGTTTGTAACTTCGAGGCAAATAAGCGAAAGGCTTCACAAAGAGCTTTTGCGCGATGTTTCACTGCGCGTAGAAAACGGCGAGCAGGCTGACTCTTTCAGGGTTTTAGGCAGAGGCGAAATGCACCTTTCTATATTAATAGAAAATATGCGCCGCGAAGGCTATGAATTTCAGGTTAGCACCCCAAAAGTGCTATATAAAACCATAAACGGCGAGCTTTGCGAGCCGTATGAGCGGCTTGTAATTGATGTTGGCGAGTCTGCAGTCGGCGTTGTAATGGAAAAAATCGGCATTCGAAAAGGCGAGCTTGTTCATATGACGCCGCAGGGCAGCCGTATGCGTATGGAATTTATAATCCCTGCGCGCGGACTTTTAGGATACAGAAGCGAGTTTTTAACCGATACTCGCGGCGAGGGTATTTTAAACACTGTTTTCCATTCTTATAAACCGTTTAAAGGCGAAATTCAAAATCTTAAAACCGGCTCGCTTGTGGCTTTTGAAACGGGCGAAGCCGTAACGTACGGGCTTTATAACGCCCAAGAGCGCGGCACGCTGTTTATTGGCCCAGCTACACCTGTGTATGCCGGAATGGTTGTGGGTGTTTCTCCTAAAAACGAGGATATAATGGTTAATGTTTGCAAGAAAAAACACGTAACTAATATGCGCGCTGCCGGCAGCGACGAGGCTTTAAGGCTTAATCCGCCTAAAATCATGAGCCTCGATGAAGCAATAGAATTTTTAGGCGACGACGAAATGCTTGAAGTAACGCCAAAAAGCATTAGAATACGCAAAAGGTATCTTGACCACGCGACGCGTATGCGAATGCTCGCTGCCAAAAAAGCAGGGAAATAATAAAAGCCCAAAACAAAAAAGTTTTGGGCTTTTTATTTAATACTTAACAAAACAGAGTTGTTGTGTTATAATAATTCAGTAATTAAAAAAAGAAAACCTGCCATAAAGCAGGTTTAAATTGGTGGAGATAAGCGGGATCGAACCGCTGACCTCTTGAATGCCATTCAAGCGCTCTCCCAGCTGAGCTATACCCCCAGGCTACGCAAGTTATATTAACACAGTTTGCGGCAAAAATCAAGTATTTTTTTAGGAGATTTGCAATTTGAGCTTTAAACACTGGCAATTTAGAAAAGGTGATAAAGAAGCGGCATTAATGCTTAGTGAAGAATGTAGTATAGATCCGTTTATTGCGCTTATTGCAGAAAGCCGCGGGTATAAAGACCCCGAGCTTTTAGATGAATTCTTATACGACGAGCCGGTTTTCTCGGATTACAGGCTTCTTTCTGATATTAATAAAGCTGCAAAGCGTGTCCAAAAGGCTGTCGATGACGGCGAGCAGATCACTGTTTACGGCGATTATGATTGTGACGGAGTTACGGCAACAGCTTTAATGTACAAATTTTTGCGCTCGTTTGGCGGAATAGTAAACTATTACATTCCAGACCGTCACTGCGAAGGCTACGGTATAAACAAAAACTCTATTGAGCGACTTAAAAAAGAGGGAACTAAGCTTATTATTACCGTTGATAACGGCATTTCCGCAAAGACCGAAGTGGAATATGCAAATTCTCTTGGAATAGACGTTGTAATATCAGACCATCATCTTCCGGTCGACGGGCTGCCGAATGCTTATGCGGTGGTTGATCCTCACAGAGCGGATGACGGCTTTCCGTTTAAGGATTTATCGGGCGTAGGTGTGGCGTTTTATTTGTTATGCGCTATAATGGAGGCCGAGCCCGAAGAAGTAATCGATGAATATGCCGACTTAGTAGCTGTTGGTACCATTGCCGATTTAATGCCGCTTATAAACGATAACCGAAGCTTTGTAAAATCCGGCATAAAAAAGCTTAAAGAATATCCGTATTTCGGATTTGAAGCGCTAATAACTGCCGCAGGCATTGATGCCGATAATATTGATGTACGCGATATTAGCTTTGGAATTGCTCCGCGAATTAATGCCGCAGGCAGGCTTCAAAACGCGGAAACTGCGCTTAAATTGCTATTATCGGACAGTCCCATCGAATCTAAAAGCATAGCAAAAGATCTATGCTCTATAAACTCGATGCGCCAAGAAATTGAGGCGAAAATAGAAGAAGAAGCTTACGCAAAAATTATTTCGAGCGACCTTTCAAACGACAGAGTGATTGTGTGCTCCGGTTCTGATTGGAATGAAGGCGTTATCGGTATTGCGGCTTCTAAGCTTGTAAATCGCCTTGAAAAACCGGTGATATTGCTAAATTGCGAGGACGGCCTTTTAAAAGGTTCGGGGCGCTCTGTTCAAGGGTTTTCGCTTTTTGAAGCTATTGTTTTCGCTAAAGACTATTTGACAAAGTTCGGAGGCCACGAGATGGCTGCCGGCGTCAGTCTTAAAGAAGAAAATTTTGAACAATTTAAAAAAGCGGTTAACGCTTATGCCGAAGGCGTTAGGCGGCCGGTTGGAACAATAACAATAGACTGCAAGCTAAAGCCGGAATCGATAAACGGCGATTTGGTTGAAGCACTCGAAGTATTAAAGCCATATGGTGTAGGGAATCCTAATCCGGTGTTTGCATTGTGCGGTATGACGGTAGAGCGTGTAATTCCGCTTTCGGGCGGAAAACATGTTAAAATTCTTTTATCAAAAAACGGCACAAAGCTTTCTGCACTTGCATTTAACAAAAAATTTGAAAGTTTTCCGTATATAGAAAACGACGTTGTGGATATAGCTGTAACCCTCGAAAAAAGCACATATAAAGGTGCTGATCAAATAACAATAAAGGTTTTGGATATAAGGTTTAATGGCTTTTCCGAAGAAGAAATGGACGCCGCGCTCGATTTATACGAAGCTTTTAAAAAAGGAAGTTTAACAGCAAAAGAAGCATTAGAACTTTTGCCTTCGCGCGAAGAAGGCGTATCTGTTTTTAATGAAATACGGAAAACGCCTTATACCGAGTGCTTTTCAAGAAGACTTCCAATTACCCTTCCTAAAATTGAGGTAATTTTGGATGTTTTCGAAAGTATTGACATAATAAAATTAACCGGTGTACCGTTTTACCGGTCGATTGAAATCACAGGTAAAAAAGGTGATTTTAATTCGTCTTACATAATTAAAAATTTATGTGAAAGGGGGAAAAGTGATGAGTCATGAAGCCGAGCGCCAACAACTATTAGATTTAATGAAAAGCCAAGGCGGAAATTACGATTTCGAGCTTGTAAAAAAAGCGTTTGATAAATGCGTAAGCTCGCACAAAGGTCAGTTTAGAAGCAGCGGCGAAGAATATTATACTCATCCGCTCGCAGTGGCAATCCAGCTGGTTAAATTCGGTATGGATTCCGAAAGTATAGCCGCGGCTTTACTGCACGATGTGGTAGAAGACACCCCAGTCACCGAAGAAGAAATAAAAAAGGAATTCGGCGATAATGTTGCGGCGCTTGTAGACGGTGTTACAAAGCTCGGCAAATTGCCCGTATCAACATCTGAACAGCAGCAGGCCGAAAATTTGCGCAAAATGCTGCTTGCAATGGCGCAGGATATAAGGGTTATTATTATTAAACTTGCCGACCGCCTGCATAACATGCGAACAATTGATTCGCTTCCCGAACAAAAACAGAGGGATAAATCGCTTGAAACCCTAGAGGTTTATGCGCCAATAGCGCACAGACTTGGTATTCGCGCCGTAAAAGAAGAGCTTGAAGATCTTGCAATTAAGCACCTTGACCCTGTAGGATATGCCGAGATCGAGACATTATTAAACAGCCGAAAGGCCTACCGCGAAAAAATATTAAACGGCATTAAAAATAATATAGAAACAAGACTTCGCGAGATTATGCCTGAAACTAAAATTGCTATTTCCGGCAGGGTAAAATCAATTCACGGTATATATCGCAAAATGTTTGTTGCCGGCAAAAACTTTGATGAAATTTACGATGTTTACGCAATACGTATTATTACCGATACAGTAGCGAACTGTTATAATATTCTCGGCGTTATGCACGACCTATACAGGCCGCTTCCCGGCAGATTTAAAGATTATATTTCTACGCCGAAGCCTAATATGTATCAGTCACTTCATACTACTTTAATAGGGCGCGACAAGGTGCCGTTCGAAGTGCAGATAAGAACCTTTGATATGCACCATACTGCAGAATACGGTATAGCTGCGCACTGGAAATATAAAGAAGGTATAAAAAAAGCCGATGTAGCTTTGGAAGACCGCCTTTCTTGGGTGCGCCAAATACTTGAAAACCAGCAGGATTCAAACAACCCGGAAGAGCTTATCCAAAGCATAAAAACCGACCTTTCACTAGACGATGTTTTTGCGGTAACTCCAAAAGGCGACGTTATAAGTTTGCCTAACGGCGCCACTATTATCGACTTTGCATTTGCGATACACACCGGAGTCGGCATAAAAATGGTCGGCGCTAAGGTAGACGGTAAAATAGTGCCGTTAAACCACGTTATAAATACTGGAGAAGTTATCGAAATTCTAACAACCAAGCAAGAGGATAGGGGCCCCAGTCGCGACTGGCTTAATATTGCCGTAACTTCCAGTGCCCGCCAAAAAATACGCGCCTGGTTTAAAAAAGAAAAACGTGCTGAAAACGTGCTTACCGGCAAAAATCAGCTTGAAAAAGAGTTTTCACGGTGCAATATAAGACTGCCGGAAGCCGAAATGGACGAATTTATTTTAGATATTGCCCACCGCCAGAAGTTGAATAATGCTGAAGACTTTTTTGCAGCTATAGGATATGGCGGAATACTGCTTTCTAAAATAATGCCGAGAATTAAGGATGAATACCAAAAGTTATTAGAGGAAAAACATCCCGAAAGTTTAGAAAAGCTGCAAGCTCAGCCGCGAAAAACGCCTCAAAGCGGCATTGTTGTAGAAGGAATAGACAATTGCCTTATTAAGCTTTCGCGTTGCTGTTCGCCAATACCCGGTGATGAAATAATAGGATTTATAACGCGCGGACACGGTGTGTCCATTCATAAACGCGACTGCGGCAATGTTCCTTCCGATATTTCCAAAGCAGAAGAGCCGGACAGATGGGTTAACGCCTATTTTGTAGACACAAAAACAAGCTCGTTTAGAACCAATCTTATGATAACAGGCAACGACCGCACCGGTTTCCTTGCAGACATTACCATTTGCCTTGCAAATATGGGCATACCAATGCACAATGTCAACGCTCGCGAGCTTTTAGGCGGCAGGGCGGTTATTAACGTTACAATAAGCGTTATGAATGTTAACCAAATTTCCACAATATGCAACAAAATTAAAAGAATCGAGGGCGTATACAGCGTCGAACGTATGCACGGATAATTATGAAAGCAGTAGTAGAACGAGTAAAAAGCGCGGCGCTTAGCGCAAATGGTAAGCCTTTTTCAAAAATTGGGGAAGGGTTACTTGTGTTTGTCGGTGTTGAACAAGGTGACGACATACGGCACGCTGAAATTTTAGCCAAAAAAATAGCAAATCTTAGAATTTTTTGCGATAGCGAAGGTAAGATGAATTTATCTTGCCAAGAGCTTAATTATCAGGTTTTGGCAGTTTCAAATTTTACTCTTTGCGCCGACACAAAAAAAGGCAATCGGCCGTCTTTTATTAATGCTATGGAAAGTGAGAATGCGAATTGTCTTTACGAGCTTTTTTGCACAAAGCTAAAACAGTATGTGGACGTACAAAAAGGCGTTTTTAAAGCGGATATGTCTATTGAAAACGTTTGTGACGGCCCCATAACAATTTTTCTTGATACAAACGTTTGGATTAAAGATGGAAATAAAAAGATTTAATTTTTCAGGTTTTTGTGCTAACTGCTTTGCGGTTTTAGAGGATGACAGCATTGCTGTAATTGACCCGGGCGGCGTGTCCGAAGAGTTGATAGAACTTATTCTTACAAAGCGGCACCGCGCCGTTCTTTTAACCCACTGCCATTTTGACCATATCGCAGGCGTTGCAAATATTGCGCAAAAAACCAAAGCAGAAGTTTATATTTCAATTAAAGACGAGCACGGCCTTTTAGGTTCGTTTTATAATCTTTCAGAAGATTTTAACCTTACAATCGAACCGTATTTTAACGCTAAAACATTCGATGACGGGGATATTATAACTGTCGGAACGCTAAAGTTTAAGGTTTTATCAACGCCCGGACATACTGCAGGATCGGTATGTTTTTTAATTGATAAATTTATGTTTTCGGGAGATACTTTGTTTCGCGGAGCTGTTGGCCGCACGGATCTTTTAGGCGGCGATAGCCTTGTATTAAAGCAGAGCCTTGAAAAGCTTAAAAGCATAGGAACAGATTATAAAGTTTTTTGCGGCCACGGTGAAGACACCACGCTTTTTTATGAACAAAACAACAATTTATTTTTAAAGGATAATCATGGATTTTAAAGAATTAAAACAAAAAGTTATTCGCAAAGATTTTGCACAGATGAACGATATGCAGTTTAAGGCTGTCACTACGGTAGACGGGCCTCTTTTAGTGCTTGCGGGAGCCGGCAGCGGTAAAACAACCGTGCTTGTAAACCGCATAGCTTATTTAGTTAAATACGGCGATAGTTTTAACACCGATTACACTCCTTCGTTTTGCGAGGAAGACGAAAGAAATGCCCGGATGTTTTTATCTGACAAGAGCGATTTTGTAAGCCCTGTGTTTTTTCATAATCCCGTAAGTCCCTACGAAATTTTGGCTATCACTTTTACCAATAAGGCGGCAGGCGAATTAAAAGAAAGAATAGAAAATAAAATTCCGCAAGGCGCCGATATTTGGGCGGGCACCTTTCACAGCATTTGTGCAAGGATTTTAAGAATGTCGGGTGATAGACTGGGCTATGCTTCGAGCTTTACTATTTACGATGCTGACGATCAAAAAAGCATTATTAAAGATATTTTAAAAAGCCTTAATTTTACCGAGAAAGAACTGCCGGTAAAAATGGTTTCTTCAAGAATAAGCAGGGCTAAAGAATCTTTTATACCTCCGGAAGAAATGGGCAAAACCGAAAATTACATGGAAAGCTGTATTGCTAAAATTTATGCCGAGTACAATAACCGTTTAAAAGCTTCCAATGCGATGGATTTCGATGATTTAATACTTAATACGGTTAATCTTTTTGAACAAAACCCCGATGTTTTAGACAGGTATTCCGGCAGGTTTAAATATATACTTGTAGACGAATATCAGGATACCAACTATTCACAGTCGAGGCTTATTTCGCTTTTAGCCTCAAAGCACAAAAACCTGTGCGTTGTAGGTGATGACGATCAAAGCATTTACAGTTTTCGCGGTGCTACCATTGAAAATATTTTAAATTTTGAGACCGAATATAAAGAAGCCAAGGTAATTAGACTGGAGCAAAACTACCGGTCTACAAAAACAATACTCGATGCCGCAAACGGTCTTATTTCTAACAACAAAGGAAGAAAGGGCAAAAATCTTTGGACCAAAAAAGAAGAGGATGAAATAATTACTGCAGTAACATTGCAGGACGAGCAGGCTGAAGCAAAATATATTGCGGAAGCTATAATGACAAACAAGCTTAAAGGTTACGACTTTAATAAAACAGCAGTTCTATACCGTATGAATGCCCAAAGTAATACGGTTGAAAACATTTTTGCAAGAAGCGGCATACCATATAAAATTATCGGCGGCCACAGATTTTTTGACCGCAAAGAAATTAAAGACGTTATGTCCTATCTTGCGGTAATTAACAACCATAAAGACGGCGTACGACTAAAACGAATAATTAACGAACCAAAAAGAGGTATTGGCAAGGTAACAATTGATAAAGCCGAAGAAATTGCAGATCAGCTTTCTCTTTCCCTTTTTGAAGTGTTTAAAACTGCGGATGAATATCCGGCTATAAGCCGCGCGGCAACAAGACTTAAAGAGTTTTGTGAATTGATTGAAAAATTTACGGAAAAGGCTGACACCATGCCGCTTCACGAACTGTTAGAGTATGTTTTAAACAAGTCCGGTTATATGGATATGCTTGTAAGCGAAGGCGAGGCTTCGCTTGACAGAATAGAAAACGTAAAAGAGCTTGGCACCAGCATTTTACAATACGAGCAAGAAAATGAAAGCCCCTCGCTTTTTGGCTTTTTAGAGCAAACCGCGCTTATAACCGATATTGACAATTACGAAGAAGACGCCGACGCAGTAACGATGATGACCCTTCATGCGGCAAAAGGTCTTGAGTTTGATACGGTATTTTTAATTGGCCTTGAAGAGGACGTTTTCCCGGGAAGTCAAAGCACATATGCCGGCGAAGCGGCAATAGAAGAAGAACGCCGCCTTTGTTATGTTGGTATTACTCGCGCAAAACGAAAACTGTATTTATTAAATACATATAGACGAACTATTTTCGGCTCGACAAGAAGCAACCGCCCTTCGCGGTTTTTGTCTGAAATACCCGATGAATGCATGGAAAAGAAAAGCGAGGTTTATTATAACGATAGTGTTTATAAAAAGCCCCAAAGCTTTAACGACGATTACTATACTGCCGCATATAAAAAGAAAAAAGAGCAAAATTCATACAATAAACCTTTATCGCAGTATCAAATCGGTCAAAGCGTACGTCACAGCGTTTTCGGTGAGGGCGTAATTATAAACGCCACCCCAATGGGCGGGGATACTTTACTTGAAATAGCTTTTGAAAGTGTCGGTACTAAAAGAATTATGGCAAATTATGCAAAACTTCAAATAATTGATATAAAAATGTAAAAAAATATCTTTTATTTTTTATTATTTAGTGATATAATGATTAAGTGACTGCAAACAAGATAATAGTAGTTAATAATTTTTTGGAGGTTGATTCAAGAATGAGTCATAAGTATGTCTACCTTTTTAGCGAAGGCAACGCAAAAATGCGTGAGCTTCTCGGCGGTAAGGGTGCAAACCTTGCAGAGATGACAGGGCTTGGCCTTCCGGTTCCCCAGGGCTTTACAATTTCTACAGAAGCCTGCACACAGTACTATGAAGACGGCCGTCAGATAAACGCTGATATTCAAGCTGAAATCATGGAAAACATTGAAAAAATGGAACAAATCACCGGCAAGAAGTTCGGCGATAAAGAAAATCCTCTTTTGGTTTCCGTTCGTTCCGGCGCTCGTGCATCTATGCCCGGTATGATGGACACAATTCTTAACCTCGGTATGAACGAGGATGTAGTAGAGGTAATTTCCAAAAAGTCCGGTAACCCTCGTTGGGCTTGGGACTGCTACAGAAGATTTATTCAGATGTTCTCCGACGTTGTTATGGAAGTCGGTAAAAAATATTTCGAACAGCTTATTGATAAAATGAAAGAAGAAAAGGGCGTAACACAGGATATCGAGCTTACTGCCGATGATCTTAAGGCCCTTGCAAATCAGTTTAAAGCCGAATACAAAAAACAGCTCGGCACCGATTTTCCGTCCGATCCTAAGGTTCAGCTCTTTGAAGCCATTAAAGCTGTTTTCCGTTCATGGGACAACCCTCGTGCAAACATCTACCGTATGGATCACGACATCCCTTATTCTTGGGGAACCGCCGTTAACGTACAGATGATGGCATTCGGTAATATGGGTGATACCTCCGGTACCGGCGTTGCGTTTACACGTAACCCTGCAACCGGCGAAAAAGGCCTTATGGGCGAATTCCTTGTAAATGCACAGGGTGAAGACGTTGTTGCCGGCGTCCGTACACCAATGCCGATTGATCAGATGAAGGATATTTTCCCCGAGGCTTTCGAGCAGTTTAATAAAATTTGCCATACCCTTGAAAATCACTACCATGATATGCAGGATATGGAGTTTACTATCGAAGATAAAAAGCTTTATATGCTTCAAACACGTAACGGTAAACGTACAGCTGCAGCGGCTATTAAAATTGCTTGCGACCTTATCGATGAAGGACAAATTTCCGAAGAAGAAGCACTTATGCAAATCGACGCTAAGAGCCTTGATATGCTCCTTCACCCGACCTTTGATCCTAAAGAGTTAAAAGCGGCTGATAAAAACAATGTTGTTGGTAAAGGTATTGCTGCGTCTCCGGGCGCTGCTGCCGGTGCTATCGTATTTACCGCTGAAGATGCCGCCGAAAAAGGCAAAGCAGGCGAAAAGGTCGTATTAGTTCGTCTTGAAACTTCGCCTGAAGATATCGAAGGTATGAAATATGCTCAAGGTATCTTAACCGTTCGCGGTGGTCAAACTTCTCACGCCGCCGTTGTTGCCCGTGGCATGGGTACTTGCTGTGTTTCCGGCTGCGGCGACATTAAGATGGACGAAGAAAACAAACAGTTCACACTTTCCGGCAAAGTATTTAAAGAAGGCGACGGTATTTCGCTTGACGGTTCTACCGGCAACATTTACGATTGCCTCATTCCAACAGTTCCCGCCGATCCTAACAGCGGATACTTCGGCAGAATTATGGAACTTGCCGACAAATATAAAAAGCTTGGTGTAAGAACCAATGCCGATACTCCGGCTGACGCTAAACAAGCTGCCGCTTTCGGTGCTCAGGGTATAGGTCTTTGCCGTACAGAGCATATGTTCTTCGATCCTGACAGAATCGGCGCTTTCCGCGAAATGATCTGCTCCGAAACCAAAGAAGAGCGTGTTGCGGCTCTTGCAAAAATTGAGCATATGCAGCAGGCTGACTTTGAGGGACTCTTTGAGGCTCTCGGCGGCTATCCTGTAACCATCCGCTTCCTTGATCCTCCGCTTCACGAGTTTGTACCTACAGAAGAAGCTGATATTGAAGCTCTTGCTAAAGCTCAGGGCAAAACAGTCGCTTACATTAAACAGGTTATTGACAGTCTCCATGAGTTTAACCCAATGATGGGTCACCGCGGCTGCCGTTTAAGTGTTACTTATCCCGAAATTGCGGAAATGCAGACAAAAGCCATTATTAAAGCGGCTCTTGCTGTTAAAGCAAGACATAATGACTGGAACATTGTTCCCGAAATTATGATTCCGCTCGTTGGCGAAATTAAAGAGCTTAAATTTGTTAAAGATGTTGTTGTAAAAACTGCTGATGCAGAAATTAAAGCCGCCGGAAGCGACCTTAAATATGAGGTTGGTACCATGATCGAAATTCCGCGTGCCGCTCTTACTGCCGATGCGATAGCTTCAGAAGCTGATTTCTTCTGCTTTGGTACAAACGACCTTACACAAATGACATTCGGCTTCAGCCGTGATGATGCAGGCAAATTCTTACCCGCGTACTACGGCAATAAGATTTTTGAATCTGATCCGTTTGCAAGACTTGATACAACAGGCGTTGGTAAACTTATGGATATGGCCGTTGAAATGGGTAAAAAGGTTAAACCTTCACTTCATTGCGGTATCTGCGGCGAACACGGCGGCGACCCGTCATCAATCGAGTTCTGCCATTCTATAGGCCTCGATTATGTATCATGCTCGCCTTTCCGCGTACCAATCGCTCGCCTCTCCGCAGCGCAGGCAGCTATAAAGGACGGCAGGAAATAAGAAGCACGCCCTTCAAATTCGCTGAGTTTACGCTCACCAAAGCCGACGCACAGACCTATCTGTACGCCGACTCCGCGAAGCACAGAGTGCATCGCTGGACTGACGTAAAAGTAGCGCTGTATATCTAAGAAAAATCCCTCTGTCGGGAAACCGGCAGAGGGATTTTTATCGTCAAACGCACATTTTTGTTTCTACATCCTTTGCGGTACAATGTGGATGCAAAGGAGGTATTGCACTATGAAAGACAACTTAAAAGGCGTAGGAATCTGGGGACAGCGCCACTACAACTACCTGAAGAAGAAAAGCCCTACCGTTATCAACGTCATGCGTCTGAAAGGAACACTTGAACAGTACTTGATCGATCTGAACCGAGATGCACAGGAAACCTACGACCTACTGATCCGTCAGTACGCCGAGATTGCAGGCGTTACGGAAGGCCTCAAACGTAGCGACGAAATGGAATACACCCGGCATATGAATTCCATCCGCAACTGCGTTGAAGAGTTTGTGCTGTACGATTTCGTTTACGCATGACATCTTACAAATAACGGTCAAGAAAATCGGAGATTCGGCTCTGATTTTCATTTTTGAATATTGCATCCACATTTTTTCAAATTCAGAATACTGCGCCCACCTTCTGAAAACCTCGTTTCCGATTGTATAATAACTGCCCCCACTTTGCGTGAAAACATAAAAAACAGATGCTTTTTTGAATTTAAACCCTCACACCTCAATTTTATCATTTTTAACGAAAATGATAAAATTAGGACTTGACAAGTCAAATTGAAATTGCTATAATGTAATAGCATCATGATGGAATTAAATGATCAAATTAAAGTTGGAGATGCTAAATGAGAGTATTTGATTATAAAAGGGAATATAAAAAGCTGTTGTCTGCCGACATCGTATCGCTTCTGACGTCGATACATGAGTATAAAGGCAAGCAGTTTCAGATTGCCAACGAAAACGCCGACGTATTGACTCAGTTGGTTGAAATCGCAAAGATACAGAGTACGGACGCATCCAACAAAATCGAAGGTATCAGCACCTCCGACGATCGGCTTCAAAAAATCGTAAAAGAAAAGACGCGACCGCAAACGAGAAGCGAGAAAGAAATCGCCGGTTACCGTGACGTTCTTTCTACGATCCACGAAAGCTACGACTACATTCCCCCGCGCTCGTCTTTGATCCTTCAGCTGCACAGAGACCTTTACAAGTTTACAGGTTCTTCTATCGGCGGCAATTATAAGAACAGCGACAACGTGATTGCGGAGGAACACGCCGACGGAACAAAAACAGTCCGTTTTCAGCCGGTACCGGCTTGGGAAACGCCGGAATATGTAAACGCGATTTGCGCCGCATACGACAACGCTCTGCACGACGGCGAGATCGACGCGCTTGCGGTGATCCCGATATTTATTCTTGATTTTCTGTGCATTCACCCGTTTGGCGACGGCAACGGGCGCATGAGTCGATTGCTCACGCTTCTACTTCTCTACCGTGCAGGCTACACCGTAGGCAAATATATCAGTATCGAAAAACTGATTGCCAACAGTAAAGAAACCTATTACGAAGTATTGCAGGAAAGTTCTTACGGTTGGCACGATGGCGAAAACAACTATCTGCCATTTGTCCGCTATATGCTCGGAATTGTCGTTGCTGATTACCGCGAGTTTGAAAATCGCACTGCTTTGATTGTAAATACCAACTCAAAGCCTGATAGAATTAAAGAGATTATAAAAAACCGCATCGGACCGATCACAAAATCCGAGATCATGAAAGAGTGCCCGGATATCAGTCAGATTACCGTACAACGCGCACTCGCCGACCTTTTGAAAAACGGGCTGATCGTCAAACTCGGCGGCGGCAGATATACAAAATATATTTGGAATCACGATAAGGAGTAAACGGCAATGATCACAGGCGAACTGAAAAACAAAATAGACAGTCTCTGGGAGATATTCTGGACTGGCGGACTCACAAACCCACTGGACGTGATCGAGCAGATCACGTATCTTATGTTCATTCACGATCTTGACGACAGCGACAACCTTCGCGCCAAAGAGAGCGCCATGCTCGGCCTGCCGTACAAGAGCGTTTTTGCGGACGAGGTGACGATCGGCGATCGCAAGATCGACGGAAGCCAGCTCAAATGGAGCGTGTTCCACGATTTTCCCTCGGGACGGATGTATTCCGTTATGCAGGAGTGGGTCTTCCCGTTCATCAAGAACCTGCACGGTGACAAAAACAGCGCGTATTCCAAATATATGGACGACGCGATCTTCAAACTGCCCACGCCGCTTATGCTTTCCAAAGTGGTGGACGCGCTTGACGAGATCTATAAACTGATGAACGAAACACAGTCCGCCGACGTGCGCGGAGACGTTTACGAATATCTGCTCGCCAAGATCGCCACCGCGGGCGTCAACGGTCAGTTCCGCACGCCGCGCCACATCATCAAAATGATGGTTGAACTGATGGACCCGAAAGCGGACGACGTGATCGCCGATCCTGCCTGCGGAACTTCGGGCTTCCTCGTGACGGCGGGCGAATACCTGAAAGAAAACAGGAAAGAGGAGATCTTTTATAACAAGGTCAAAAAAGACCACTACATGAACCATATGTTCCACGGCTATGATATGGATCGCACTATGCTCCGCATCGGCGCTATGAATATGATGACGCACGGCATCGACAATCCGTTTATCGAATACCGGGACAGTCTTTCGGACCAAAACCCCGACAAGGACAAGTATTCGCTGATCCTCGCGAATCCTCCGTTCAAAGGAGCCCTTGACGCCGACATCGTCTCCACCGATCTGCTCAAGGTCTGCAAAACACGGAAAACCGAGCTTCTGTTCCTCGCGCTGTTTCTGCGAATGCTGCGCGTTGGCGGCAGATGCGCGTGCATCGTGCCGGACGGCGTTCTGTTCGGCTCGTCAACGGCACACAAGGCGATCCGCCGCGCGCTGATCGAGGAAAACCGCCTCGAAGCCGTGATCTCTATGCCGTCCGGCGTGTTCAAGCCCTACGCCGGCGTATCTACCGGAATACTGATCTTCACCAAAACCGGGCACGGCGGCACGGATAAGGTGTGGTTCTACGATATGCAGGCGGACGGCTATTCGCTCGACGACAAGCGTTCGCCCGTCGCCGAGAACGATATCCCCGATATCATCGCCCGCTTCCGTAATCTCGCGGGAGAAGCCGACCGCAAGCGCACCGAGCAATCGTTCTTTGTCCCGAAAGATGAGATTATAGGCAACGACTATGACCTTTCTATCAACAAATACAAACAGACGGAGTACAAGCCCGTCGAATACCCGCCGACGAGCGAGATCATAGCGGAACTACGGAAGCTTGAGGGAGAGATTAAAATAGCGATGGATGAACTTGATAAATTAATTCAGAATTAAGAATTACGAATTAAGAATTTGAATTTGTAGGGATGAAATATGAAAGATATTAGGAAAGTTAAACTTTCTGAAATAGCTGAACTGATTACAAAAGGCACAACGCCTACAACTTTGGGCTATTCATTTCAAGAAAAAGGTGTTAACTTTTTAAAAATAGAGTGTTTTGGAGATAATGGAGAATTCTTTTTAAATAAAGTTGCACATATTTCAGAAGAATGTAATAATAAATTAAAGCGTTCACAACTAAAGAAAAACGATTTATTGTTTTCAATTGCAGGGGCTATCGGAAGAGTTGCTATTGTAACTGAGAATATGTTGCCTGCTAATACAAATCAAGCTTTAGCTATTATAAGAATTAGTCAGAAAGATATATATATACCTTACATAAAATTGATTTTAACTTCGCCATTAATCAAAAAGCAGTTTGAAAAGAAAAAACAAGGTGTGGCACAATTAAATCTTTCATTAAAAGATATTGGCGAATTATCTATTCCATTAATACCATTCAATGAGCAAAAAAAAATTGTACAAGTCCTTGACAAAGTCAATTCTATAATCGAATCACGCAAACACGAGCTCCAATACCTTGACGAACTCATCAAAGCCCGATTTGTCGAGATGTTTGGGACAATACATAACAACCCAAATGACTTTGAAATAAAAGCTTTGCAGGATGTTTGTGAACCTATCAAAGATGGGACACATCAAACGCCAACATATACGGAAGATAGAATAAATGGTTACAAATTTTTGTCTTCAAAAGATGTAACAACAGGTATAATAAATTGGGACAATATAAAATACATTCCAACTGATTTGCACGAACAATTGTATGCAAGGATTAAGCCAAAAAAAGGTGATGTCTTGCTTGCGAAAAACGGAACGACAGGCATTGCTGCGATTGTTGACAAAGATGAAATATTTGATATTTATGTAAGTTTAGCACTTTTGAAGCCTTTAAACATCAATTCGGTATATCTTTGGGCTGCTATCAATTCACAAGAAACTAAAGAACAGTTTGATGCGAGTCTCAAAGGTATTGGAGTTCCAAATTTACATTTAGGCGAGATAAAAAAAGCAAGAATAATAGTTCCGCCAATTGAACTCCAAAGCAAGTTCGCTGATTTTGTGCAAGAAGTCGACAAATCAAAATTTGCCGTGCAAAAGGCGCTTGACGAAGCACAGTTATTATTTGATAGTCTAATGCAAAAATATTTTGATTAATTTAGAATTAAGAGTTAAGAATTATTCGGCAAAAAGCGATAAATTATTGTTTAATATCCCGACAAATACAATTTTAAGCAAGGTGATGTGATTATATGGCAGAACGCATATATGCTTTTACAGATGAATTCGGAGCATATGGTTATTCTTTTGATAAGCCTGATGTAACGACTCATTTTATAATAACTTCAATTATTGTCAAAGAATCAAGTTTAGAAATAGCAAAAAGTCATGTTGAGGAAGTTAGAAAAAAATATTTTCAAACCGGTGAAATGAAATCTTCACATATAGGCAAAAGTAAACATGCTAGAAGAAAAAGAATACTTGCAGATTTACTTCAAACAGACTTTAGTGTTTTCGCCGTTGTTGTAGACAAAAGACAAATTGCAAAATGGAGAGGATTGAATTATGAACAATCTTTCTATAAATTTCTAAACAACATAGTACACAAAGAGTTGAGACGAGCTTTTCCGATACTAACCATTTGTTCTGATGAAATTGGCGGGAGCAGTTACATGAGAAGCTTTTCGGATTATGTAAAAAAAAGAACAGATATTCCAAATTTATTTGGAGAAGCAGATTTTATTTTTGAAAACAGTAACAATAATGTATTGATACAATTAGCAGATTTCATAAGTGGAACACTCGGATGCGTTTATGATGCTAGTAAACATTCTAAAGATACGCCTAATTATATTAAGATGCTTGAACAAAAAATCATCAGAATAGAACTGTATCCAAAAGTTTTTGAAACATATTCTGTCAACACTTCTGCGCTTGCTCAAGACTATGATAAAACAATAGCAGAACTATGTATGAAGCAAGCCGTTGAATATATAAGAAAGCACAAGGAAAGCGATGATATTGAATTACAGGCACAAGTAACAGTGCTGGACTATTTACTGTTTCGATTTATGAATAATGACACCAGAAAATATATTTCAACTCGCGAATTACAAAATCATCTTATAGGAACTGGATATGACAACTTATCAACCCAAGCATTTAGAACCAAGATAATTGGCAAAATGAGAGATGAGGGGGTAATAATATCCGGATCCAGCGCAAAGAAAGGATATAAAATCCCTGCCAATGAAGCAGAACTATATGATTTTATAAACCATGGTGTAAACATAATTATGCCTATGTTAAATCGTCTTAAAAAATGCCGCGACTTGGTAAAACTCGGAACATTAAACGGTATAGATTTATTTGAAAAAACTGAATATTCAAACTTGAGGAGGTTTTTTGACAATTGAACAAACCTTCTGTGACTATTAAGTGTTTAACAACATATATTTAATGATAAAATCTTTTCATTATTCATAATTCTTAATTATGAATTTCCCGGAGGGAAAGCTATGACCAACTTTGATTTTTTAAAAGCGGACAAGCGGTTTGAAAGGTTTGCCGATGTGGCGATTTCTGCCGAAAACTTATTACATATCGACATAGATTCCTGCGTGTCGAACTGCCGCAGGGCTATGGAGTTTGCGGTTAAATGGATGTATTCTGTTGACCGTGACCTTTATATGCCTTATCAGGATACGCTTGTCGCTTTAATGAACGACGAGAAATTCCGAGATATCGTCGGCGAGGATATTTGGAAGCGAATGGATTTTATCCGCAAGCTCGGCAATGCCGTTATGCACGGGGGTAAAAAGGTAACCGAAGAGCAGGCGGAGCTGTGCCTCGAAAATCTATATTATTTTTTGGATGAAGTAGCATACTTTTACGCTGACGAATATACCGAGCGCCCGTTTGACAAAACGCTACTTAAACTGACCGCCGAGGAAGCGCTCGCTTTTGTGCCGGATGCGGAAATAGACCTTGCTGCACTTATAGAAGAAAACAAAGTAATGAAAGCGGAGCTTTCCGCCCGCCGCGCAGAGCAGCAGCAGACTTACGTTCCGAAGCCGCTTGAACTTTCCGAATATAAAACGCGCAAGATCTATATTGATTTTATGCTTCAGGACGCGGGCTGGGTCGAGGGCAAGGACTGGCTTAATGAGGTCGAACTGCCGGGAATGCCGAACAACTCCGAAGTTGGATTTGCCGATTACGTTTTATACGGCGACGACGGCAGGGCTCTTGCGGTGCTCGAAGCTAAACGCACCTGCGTTGATGTGGCAAAAGGGCGTCAACAGGCGAAACTTTATGCCGATCTGCTTGAAAAGAAATACGGTCGCCGTCCTGTTATATTCCTTTCAAATGGTTTTGACACACGAATTGAAGATAATCTATATCCCGAAAGAAAGGTCGCTTCGATTTATTCAAAACGAGACCTTGAAAAACTATTTAATCTGCAAGCAATGCGTACACGCCTTGACCATATTGTAATTAACAAGAGCATCGCCGGACGCTATTATCAGGAAGCGGCGATCAAGTCGGTCTGCGATGCATTTGATACAAAAAACCGCCGCAAAGCATTACTTGTTATGGCTACCGGCTCGGGAAAAACGAGAACGGTTATTGAACTTTGCGATGTTTTACTACAGCACGGTTGGGTGAAGAATATTCTGTTCCTTGCAGACAGGAACTCACTTGTCGCGCAGGCAAAGCGCAATTTTGTTAATTTGCTGCCGGATTTGTCGGTGACTAATCTCTGTGAAGAAAAAGATAATTACACGGCGCACTGTGTATTCTCGACCTATCAAACGATGATGAATGTTATCGATACAGCAAAGGACGAGAAGGGCAAACTATTCACCGTCGGGCATTTTGACCTTGTGATCTGTGACGAAGCGCACCGTTCGATTTACAACAAGTACCGCGATATCTTCAACTATTTCGACGCGCCGCTCGTCGGCTTGACCGCCACACCAAAGGACGAAATTGACAAAAACACATACGAAGTATTTGAACTTCAAAACGGCGTTCCAACCTACGGCTATGAGTTGGCGCAGGCGGTCAAAGACGGGTATCTTGTCGATTTTATGTCGGTCGAAACACGGCTGAAATTCATTGAACAGGGCATCGTTTACGACGAACTATCGGAAGAAGACAAAGAAGAATACGAGAACACCTTTGAGGGATTAGATGGAGAACTGCCGGAAAGCATTGCCTCTTCTGCACTGAATGAGTGGATCTTTAACGAGGATACTATCCGCGAAGTGTTGCATATTTTAATGGAAAGCGGTCTTAAAATTGATTATGGCTCAAAACTCGGCAAAACAATCATCTTTGCAAAAAACCATACCCACGCGGAAAAGATTTATGAGGTATTCAACAAGGAATATCCGCATTTGCCCGGATTTGCCAAGGTTATAGACAACTATATGACCTATGCACAAAGTTCCATTGATGAATTTTCAGACCCGAAAAAACTGCCGCAGATCGCCATTTCGGTCGATATGCTCGATACCGGTATCGATGTGCCGGAAGTGCTGAACCTTGTTTTCTTCAAAAAGGTCATGAGCAAGGCAAAGTTCTGGCAGATGATTGGACGCGGAACTCGGCTTTGTCCCACTCTGCTTGACGGCAAAGACAAGGAAAAATTCTATATCTTTGACTTTTGCGGAAACTTTGAGTTTTTCCGTATGAGCAAAGGAAGACCGACCGCCAATATGATTGCTTTGCAGGGTGCTATATTCCATTTGAAATCTCAGATTGTGTTCAAATTGCAGGATTTGGCATATCAGACAGATGAACTTATAGCGTTCAGAAAATTGCTTGTTGACGATATGGTGAGCAAGGTCAAAGAGTTAAACAAGGAAAACTTTGCAGTAAGGCAACACCTTAAATATGTAGAGTTATATGCAAACCCCGATAATTACCAAGCCCTTACATACGAAGACACCTTGATTATCGGCGAAGAACTTGCACCGCTTATAATTCCCGATGAGGACGATGCAAAGGCGGTCCGCTTTGACGCGCTGATGTACGGCATAGAACTCGCTTACCTTGCCGGAAAGAAATACGTTCGGTATCGCAGCGATCTCTTAAAAAAGGTTTCGGCTGTCGCAAGTGTTGCAAATATTCCCGAAATTATGGCACAGTCCGATCTGATAGAAAAAATATTACATACGAATTATATCGACAATGCTGGCATAAACGAGTTCGAGCATATCAGAGAAAACCTGCGTGATCTGATGAAGTATATCCCTGTAAATAAAATTCGTTATGATACTGATTTTGACGACGATATTCTGTCAATCGACTGGAAAGAATCCGAGCTTGAAAACGACGATCTCAAGAATTACAAGACAAAAGCGGAATTTTACATCCGCCAGCATCAGGACAATGAAGTCATTGCAAAACTGAAAAGCAATACTCCGCTTACGGGTGAAGATGTCAAGTCGCTTGAAAATATACTTTGGAGCGAGGTTGGAACCAAAGAAGATTATGAAGCCGAGTACGGCAAAAAGCCTCTCGGCGAGCTGGTGCGCGAGATAGTTGGTCTTGATATGAACGCGGCGAAGGCGGCATTTGCAGAGTATCTGAATGATGTCAATCTCGACAGCAGACAAATCTATTTTGTAAACCAGATTGTTGAATATATCGTTCATAACGGGCTTATGAAGGATTTATCGGTGTTGCAGGAACCGCCCTTTACAGACCAGGGCAGCGTGGTTGAAATATTTACCGATTTAACCGTTTGGATGGGTATCAGAAAAGCAATCGAGCAAGTGAATGCCAATGCGATTGCTGCATAACAAATCAAAACCAAACTGAAAGGGATAATCATATAAGTAAAGGTATAATTTATAGTATGACAACAGCTGTTCCCGGTCTAATAAAAATCGGAAAAGCCGGTTTCTTTGCCGAATCGAAAATCAGGACGCATAACGCACTGATCAAAAAAAGCAAATATCCGCCGATTGATATTTCTATTGCCGACGTGCAGACCAAAAACGGCAAGGTGGTGCATTGCACCTGTGCCAGAGAGCGGGAGCTTTTCAGAAAATTAGAAGCGATCAATAAAGAACCGTATGTACTGATAGAAAACTATCCCGTTTCAAAAGAAAGCGACATTCCGCGCGAAGCGAGAAAAGAAATGGAACTGCTTTTGCAACGGTTACAAATATTGAATACATGGACGAAGACGAACTCACTCTCCCGCTTGATAAAATTAAGTTTATTGAAAGAGCGTTGACACTTGCCGATCCGACCAGTAAAGGCAACGTTACGCTGTTTGATATCGTAAAACGGGCGGTGGACGCGACCGACTGCGAAGGTTTTCTGGAAACAGGTTGCCCTGCGGACGAGTATGACGGCGAATCACGCTTGATCGCGCAAAAAATAGAACCGTATATGGACAAATACCAGATCGCAACCATTATGTCCGAAGTTATGACAAATCAGATGGGGACGCCGTATCCAAGTAATATATTTTATAATGCGGCGGAATACATCATAAAAGCGATAACCGATAAACATCAAGGCGAAGAAAGCAATGTTGTCGGCACAGCCGAAAAGAGTTTTGACGGCTTATTCGTTATGGAACGTTTTACGATCGATACTGATCAGAGCAAAGAGAAAATGGGTCAGGATCAAACACAGCGAAAGAACTCTAACAAGATGTCAGATATGCAAAAACAAATGTATATAGCTTGTGGGCACAACGTGGAGGTGCATCTTGTTGGCGGTGATAAGCCTATAATCGGAAAATGTATTGGGTATACTCAACCTTTGGATAATGATCCGGAGGTAGCAAGCATTGATATCCGTGTGCCGGGAATAACGAGCATTTACGAGATTACAGAGAAAGAAATAGAAAGCATCACCATTTTATAAATTGCTAAAAAACCATAAAAAAGAATGAATCAGACTTGCTTGAATACCTTGCGCAAAATATTAATGAGGTGCCGCTGTTGGCTGAAAAGGACACTGAATATCTGAATAGCAAAGAACCTTTTCGGGATGTCAGACTAATCGGCGGCGCTTATGCTACGGTTGATACTCCCGCGATTGTCGGGTTTTGCCATAATGAGGATAATAAAGGTATCATTACCGTTACCATTTTGAATCAACACGACTGCATTGCAAAGGGCTGCCACTATTTTGAAAAATTTGAAGACTATCCGTTTTGGGAACGGTATGAACGGAAAATAGAGCAGAAAAAGATAGACGTGGAAAAGAAGCGCCGCGAAAAAGCGACGCTCAGCATCGAGGGGAAGACTTTCCCTTCGACGCATTTGAGCGACGCAGGCAGCTATTAAAGATAAAAAATAATTGAAGTTTTTGATTGAGGGCAAACCCTTTTAATAACCAAAGGGCAAAACTTAATATCAACACAAAGACCTTGTAGGAGCAATCCTATGAGGTCTTTTTTATTTTTTGTTTGACATCCGTAATTAAATTGCATATAATTAAATTGTACCAAATTTAATTTAAGGGGTGTTATTATGAGTATTTATGATTTTAGTGTAAAAGCAAGAGACGGACAGACTGTACCACTTAGCGATTATAAGGGAAAGGTGCTAATTATTGTCAATACTGCAACAGGTTGTGGTTTTACGCCGCAATACACGCCGCTTCAGGAATTATATGTTAAATATAAAGAGCAAGGGCTTGAAATACTCGATTTTCCTTGCAATCAGTTTATGAATCAGGCACCGGGCACCGATGAAGAAATTCATACGTTTTGCACCGGACGTTTTGGCATAACCTTCCCGCAATTTGCAAAAATTGATTGTAACGGCGAAAATGCAGATCCACTGTTTAAGTACCTAACATCTAATACAAGCTTTAAAGGTTTTGGCAAGGGTGTTAAAGCCATGGCCATGAATGCGGTTGCTAAAAAAATGGATAAAGATTTTAAGAACAACGGCAATATAAAATGGAATTTTACTAAATTTGTAATCGATCGCGAAGGGAATATTGCCGCGCGCTTTGAACCTACCGATTCTATGGAAGACCTTGCTAAAAAGGTAGCCGAGCTTCTATAAAATAAAGGGAAATTGCGATGGATAAGTATGAGGCGCTTAAACTAAAAAACCAGATTTGCTTTCCTTTGTATGCGGCATCAAGACAGGTAGTAAAAAAATACCGGCCATTATTAAAAAAGCTTGATTTAACCTATACGCAGTATATTACATTATTGGCTTTATGGGAATACGAAAAGCTTAGCGTTAAAGAACTTGGCGAAATGTTATACCTTGATAGCGGCACGTTAACGCCACTACTAAAAAGTCTTGAAAAAAAGGGATTTTTAAGTCGCAAAAGATCAAACGAAGACGAGAGATTTTTAGAAGTTACAATCACCGACAAAGGACTGAAACTTCGTGATGCAGCATTGAATGTCCCGTCAGAAATTGCCGGATGCATGGATTTAAGCGAAAGCGAAGCTATAAATTTATACAATATTCTTTATAAGATTATAGGATAAAAAAAGCAGGTTTAAAACCTGCTTTTTATTATTCTGTTCTAAGGGCTGTTACGGGATCTTTTTTTGCGGCTTTTTTCGAAGGTATTAGTCCTCCGATTAATGTAAGAATTACACTTAAAACAACTAAAACAGCACCGTGCGCTATTGGAAGCGCCGCATTGATATCATTCGATCCGGTAAGCGTATGAATTACTTCATTGCCCGGTATTAGAAGCAACAGTGTTACCCCTATTCCAATAATCCCTGCAAGAAGACCGATAATTATCGTTTCGGCATTAAACACTTGTGATATATTGTGCTTTGAAGCACCGAGCGCCCTTAAAATACCTATCTCTTTAGTACGCTCAAGTACAGAAATATAGGTGATTATCCCAATCATAATTGACGATACAATTAAGGATACCGCTACAAAAGCTATAAGCACGTAAGATATAACGTTTATTATTGTAGTAATCGATGACATTAAAAGTCCGACATAATCGGTGTAGGTTATTTTGTCGTCTTCGCCGGCGGATTCGTTATAATTATCAATGCAGTCGGATATTTTGCCTTTGTTTTCAAAACTGTCTGTATAAATGCTTATCGACGACGGAGCGTCAAGACTTACAACGCCGAATTCGGATAAATTGTCGTTAAGTGTGCCGGTGGAAATATATTGCTCGTAAATTGAAAGATAAACATCCTTTTGTGCGGTTTTTAAATATGAATCGAGCGCCGCTGCTAAAGCCGATTCGTCCATAAGCTCTATTCTTGCGGACATTTCCTTATTGTCTTTATAAGCAGAAGCAAACAATTCCTTGCAAAGTTTTGCTTTTTCGGTAATGCCGAGATTTTTTAAGTATTTTTTAACATCGGAAATTTTCTCGCTGTCATCTGCCGGTGCAAATTTAAGTCCGCTTAAAATATTAATATCGGGATTTTCTTCCTGCGCCTTTACGACCGCGCTTTCTTTTGAGTAATTAATTAAATAATCTGTTAGCGCTTTGGTGTAGGCTACGGCGTTTTGGATATTTGAATAATCGGCGTCACTGTTGGGCTTTATAATGCCGACTATTTTTAGCTGCAATGCACTTTTTGTAAGTTTTTCTATTTCGTTTTTATCGTTCGAAATGTTTTTAAAATACCCGCTTGTTTCCTTCACATAATTGTCCGAAGCCGGTATTAAATAAAGGGTCTTGTTTAAAAAGTCTTCATAGGTCCAGTTTTTTTGTGAAATGTGGATTTCTTCGCCGTCGTTTATTTTTTGAATTATCTCTTTGTACTCTTTAGACGGCAAATATCCAAGCTCGTAAAGAGTGCTTGTGGCAATCTCGTTGTTTTTATCAAGTACAATTACCACTTCATCGTAATTTTTTGGCCAGTGTCCGGAAAGCACTGTGTAGTTTTCGGTTACCGCGTTGCTTATAAGCATATTATTGCCGGGTAAAAGCTGCTCATAATTAGATGTTCCGCCTACTGTGTTCATCATGCGGTTGGTTACAGGGAAGTTTTCCGCAAATTGCTCGGACTCAAATTCGCTGCCGTCTGTATTAATAAGCACGCCGTCCGGATCTTTTGTGTAAACCGAGAATTTTGTGTCGTACGAATATACAATTCCGTTTTCACCGATGTACTGATTAATTTCGCTATCGGGGTTATCAAGATATTTTTTAAACTTTGTTAAATTGTTTTCCTTTATGCTGGTGGTAAAGGAGGACGCCCTTTCAAGGCCGTCGCCGTTTGAATATACCTTATCAAGACTGTGATCGGGCTCGCCGTTTCTCTTTTCCGCATTTTTCATTTGCGATTTTATAATCGAAGATAAATCAAGGCTTTGCGCGTCAATCGTGATAGGGTAGGAGATCATAGTGCTTTTTTGAATACTGTCGATATATGCGTTTACTCCATTGGAAAGCGATAGTATTAACGCTATTCCTATAATGCCGATAGAGCCTGCAAACGAGGTTAGTATAGTCCTTCCTTTTTTGGTTCTTAAATTGTTAAAGCTTAAAGCTAATGCAGTAAAAAATGATATTGAAGTCTTTCCAAGACGTTTATTTTTTGGCTCTTCTGCGGTTTCTTCTTTTGTATATGGATTAGAATCGTCAGTAATTTTACCGTCCTTAATATTAACCGTTCGTGTAGCATATTTTTCTGCCAGCGCGGGATTGTGAGTAACCATAACAACAAGCCTTTTTTTGGCAACCTCTTTTAATAGATCCATAACCTGAATGCTCGTAGCTGTGTCAAGTGCTCCCGTCGGCTCGTCGGCAAGTAGTATTTCCGGGTCATTTACAAGCGCTCTTGCAATTGCCACACGCTGCATCTGCCCGCCCGATAGCTGATTCGGTCTTTTATACATTTGATCTTTAAGGCCTACTTCTTCAAGAGCCTTTTTTGCCTTTTTGCGGCGGTCACTTTTTTTAATTCCCGAAATTGTTAAAGCCAACTCAACATTCGATAATACCGATTGGTGAGGTATAAGATTATAACTTTGAAAAACAAAGCCTATGGTGTGGTTGCGGTATGAATCCCAGGCTTTGTCCTTATACTCTTTGGTGGAAATGCCGTTAATTATAAGGTCACCGCTGTCATACCGGTCAAGTCCGCCGATAATATTTAAAAGGGTAGTTTTGCCTGAACCACTCGGTCCCAAAATCGCAACAAATTCATTATCCCGTAAATTTAGAGACAAATCGTCAAGAGCTGTTTGTACAAACCCGCCGGTTACATATTTTTTTGAAATATTCTTTATTTCTAACATAATAATATTCCGTCCTTAAATATTTAGGCAGGGCTTAGCCCTGCCGCAAATTATTTATAGTTTTTTAGATGAGCTTTCATAGCTTCAAAAGAAGTATCGCTAATATCGTGCTCGATTTTGCAGGCATCCTCGGTCGCCGTTTTTTCATCTACCCCTAAATTCATTAATATTTTGGTTAAAAGAACATGCCGCTCGTAAATTTTTTCTGCTATGTTTTTCCCTTTTTCTGTTAAAAAAATATGTCCGAGATTATCTATTGTTATGCAATCATCGTTTTTTAATAGCGCCATTGCTCTGCTTACAGAAGGCTTTGAAAAGCCCATTTTTTCGGCAATATCAATCGATCGCACATTATTATTATTTTTGCTTAATATTAAAATATTCTCTAAATACATCTCGCCGGATTCCTGCATATATAAGGCTCCCTTCTGATTTTTTTTATTATATCAAAAAACATACAAGTTTTCAAGAAAAAAGCATATAGTTTATATTTCTTTAATAATTATTAAAAAAATGCTTGACAAGTTAGCCCCAGCTAACTATAATGAAGTTAGCCAAGACTAACTTTAAAGAAAGCAGGAATAGTATGATGCCACTAAATTTTGCCGATGTCGGTGCGGATAATATAATCCGTAAAATCGGAGGCAATGACGAAATAAAAAAGCACCTTGAAACATTGGGATTTGTAGTAGGCGGAAGCGTGCGGATTGTTGCGGATATTGGCGGCAACATAATAGTTGACGTAAAAGGCTCAAGAGTAGCCGTAAGCCGCGAAATGGCACAAAAAATATTAATATAAGGGGGAGAAAGCATGAAAACATTGCGTGAAACAAAGATTGGTGATACGGTGTCCGTTGTAAAAATTCACGGCGAAGGCGCCGTAAAAAGGCGGATTATGGATATGGGGATTACTAAGGGTGTTTCGGTTTTTGTACGAAAAGTAGCTCCGCTTGGCGATCCTGTAGAAGTAACGGTTCGTGGATATGAGCTTAGCATCAGAAAAGCAGACGCTAATATAATTGAAGTTGAATAATTGTTTACAAAAATTTTAAGCTTCAAAGAAGAGAGGAAAAAACATGAGTATTAAAATTGCTCTTGCGGGCAATCCAAACAGCGGTAAAACCACGCTATTTAATGCACTTACCGGCTCTAACCAGTTTGTTGGTAACTGGCCGGGCGTTACGGTTGAAAAAAAAGAAGGCAAATTAAAAAAACACGACGGCGTAACAATTATAGATCTGCCGGGTATTTATTCGCTTTCTCCTTATACACTTGAAGAGGTTATAGCAAGAAACTATTTAATTAACGAGCGGCCCGACGCTATACTGAATATAGTTGACGGAACAAATCTCGAGCGTAACCTTTATCTTACGACACAGCTCACAGAACTGGGAATACCGGTGGTTGTGGCTGTTAACATGATGGATGTAGTTAATAAAAGCGGCGACAAAATTAATATTCACGAATTAAGCCGTAATCTCGGATGCAATGTTGTTGAGATATCTGCTTTAAAGGGTACCGGCATAAAAGAAGCGGTAGATAAGGCAATTAACGCCGCAAATAACGAAAAGACGCTTCCTCAGCATACTTTTTCAGGAGTAGTCGAGCATGCCATTGCACATATTGAAGAAGCGGCTGTCCACGAAATGCCCCTTGAACAGCAAAGATGGTATGCAATAAAAATATTCGAACGAGATGCCAAAGTGCTTGAGCTTTTAAAAATTTCATCGGATGTTCTTGCACATATTGATGAGGATATTAAGGCGGCCGAAAAAGAGCTTGACGACGACGCTGAATCAATCATCACAAACGAGCGCTATATTTATATTGGCAATCTAATGAAAACCTGTATTAAAAAGAAATCCGGCAAAGTATCCACTTCCGATAAAATAGATAAAGTGGTTACAAACCGCTGGCTTGGACTTCCGATATTTGCAGTTGTGATGTTTTTGGTGTATTATATATCTATGGTAACCGTAGGTACTGCGGCGACCGACTGGGTTAACGACAATCTTTTCGGCGACGGTTGGCACTTATTCGGTATTGGCGGCAGTCAGTATGAGGAAGCCGCCGAGGAATACGGCGATGCCATGAATACAATAAATGCGTTTATAGAACTTGAAAAAGACGGCAGTGAAGAAACTGCTAAGGCCATAGACGCTGAAGCGGAAGATTATGACGGCGCCGCTGCAATAGCTTCAATTAAATCTTATTCTTTGCAGTTTACTTCTTCCGATACGGCTAAATATCTTATTGAAGATGAAGAAACTTTAGCCGACGAAGAGGTTACATATAGTTATGAAGATTTAAAAAATGCCATAGCAGTATTCGAACAGTATAAAGGCGAAGAACCAGATCCCGCTTCGTATGGTGTTTATGTAAAGGGGCTTCCGGTTTTAATTGGCGACGGTCTTGAAGCAATAAATTGTGCAGACTGGTTAGAAGGCCTTATTTTAGACGGTATAGTAGCCGGTGTTGGTGCGGTTTTAGGCTTTGTACCGCAAATGCTTGTATTGTTCTTGCTTTTAGCATTTTTAGAGTCCTGTGGATATATGGCGCGTATAGCCTTTGTTATGGATAGAGTTTTCCGCAAATTCGGGCTTTCGGGCAAATCATTTATACCGATTCTTATCGGAACCGGTTGCGGCGTTCCCGGCATTATGGCTTCAAGGACTATTGAAAACGAACGCGATCGGCGAATGACCATTATAACCACCACATTTATTCCTTGCGGCGCTAAAATCCCCTTTATTTCAATGGTTGCGGGCGCAATTTTCGGTGGCTCTGCACTTGTTGCTACCAGCGCATACTTTATCGGTCTTGCGGCGATTATCGTTTCGGGAATTATGCTTAAAAAGACCAAAATGTTCTCGGGCGATCCCGCACCGTTTGTAATGGAACTGCCTGCATACCACTGGCCGACTTTATCTAACGTTCTTCGTTCCATGTGGGAAAGAGGATGGAGCTTTATTAAAAAAGCCGGAACCATCATTCTTTTATCAACAATTGTTGTCTGGTTTACAACCTTCTTCGGCTTTACAAGCGAAGGATTTAGAATGCTTTCCGAAGACGAAATTGATAAGAGCATTTTAGCGGTTATCGGCAACGCAATTGCTTGGATATTTGCACCGTTAGGCTGGGGAAACTGGCAGGCAACGGTTGCGTCCATTACAGGCCTTGTCGCAAAAGAAAATATTGTTGGCACTATGGGCATACTGTATGGCGGAGGCGACGGCACCGTATATCAAAACTTAGCCGGTGCGTTTACCGGTATAAGCGGCTACTCGTTCTTAGTGTTTAACCTTCTTTGCGCTCCGTGTTTTGCGGCTATAGGCGCTATAAAACGTGAGATGAACAACGCAAAATGGACCTGGTTTGCAATTGGTTATCAAACACTATTTGCGTATGCTTCGGCATTTGTTATCTATCAGCTTGGTAAAATGTTTGTAGGCAGCGGTAACGTGTTCGGTATAATTATCGCATTCGCAGTTGTAGTGTTTACTTTATATATGCTGTTCCGCCCGTATAAAGAATCGGTTATTTACAAAAAAGCATAAAGGAGAAAAAAATCATGTTGGCGTTTTTGCAAGAAAATCTTGCGACTATACTTATAGGCATTGTACTTATTGCTATTATTGTATTTATTGTAATAAAGCTTGTCCGCGATAAAGCGGCCGGACGCTCTTCATGCGGCTGTGGCTGTGAACACTGTGCAATGCATGAGCACTGCGGTAAACATTAAAAATAAAGCCGGAAATTTTTCTTTAAATTTCCGGTTTTTTATTTTGTTTTTCATTGACAAAAATCCCATTTAGGAGTATAATCACTCCGTTATATTATATTATTAGTAGTTAGTGGGGGACGTCGGTGGAAACGACAATTATAACTTCAATTTTTATTGCATTGTTTTTTGCTGTAATGATCGTTATTGGCATAAAATCAAAAAAGCACGCAACCGATGTAAACGGCTTTGTATTGGGCTCGCGCTCGGTAGGTCCGTGGCTTAGTGCATTTGCTTACGGAACTTCGTATTTTTCGGCTGTTATATTCGTAGGGTATGCAGGTCAGTTTGGTTGGAACTTCGGTTTAGCCTCTACATGGATAGGGCTTGGAAATGCTTTTATAGGTTCTCTTCTTGCATGGAGCATACTCGGTCGCAGAACCAGGGTTATGACTCAGCATCTTCAAAGCAAAACCATGCCGGACTTTTTTGGCTCGCGGTTTGAATCTTCTTCATTAAAAATAGTAGCATCGGTAATAACTTTTGTATTTTTAATTCCATATACGGCATCGCTTTATAACGGCCTTTCACGTCTTTTTGCCACCGCATTTTCCGGTATTGATTATGCCGTATGCGTAATAGTTATGGCCGTGCTAACAGGCATTTATGTAATACTTGGCGGCTATATGGCAACGGCTTTAAACGATTTTATACAAGGACTTATAATGCTTGTCGGTATCGTTGCGGTAATTTTAGCAGTCCTTAACGATAACGGCGGCCTTATGGCAGCAACCGAAAAGCTTGCAACAAGCAATAACGGCGGCTGGGAATACGCCTCGTTTTTCGGCGCTGACCCGTTGTTCTTACTGTTTGTAGTGCTTTTAACCTCTCTTGGTACATGGGGACTTCCGCAAATGGTCGGCAAATTTTATGCCATTAAAAATGAGGACTCGGTTAAAAAAGGTACAATCATTTCAACATTTTTCGCCATAGTCGTCGCGGGCGGATGTTACTTTTTAGGCGGCTTCGGCAGACTTTATAATGTGGACGTTAAAGAGGAGGGCTTTGACGCTATCATACCTCAAATGCTAACCACACTATCGCCGCTTATTATAGGCATAGTAGTTGTGCTGGTACTGTCCGCTTCAATGTCAACCCTTTCTTCGCTCGTGCTTACAAGCTCGTCTACAATTACATTGGATTTAATAAATCCCTGCACTAAAAAGACTATGTCCGACAAGAAGAAACTTCTTTTAATGAGGATTTTCATTGTAATATTTATTGCAATTTCCGCATTTATCGCAATAGTTCAAGCAAAAAGCAAAAGCATTTTTATAGCTCAAATGATGGGCGTTTCATGGGGAGCTCTTGCCGGCGCGTTTTTGGCTCCGTTTATTTACGGGCTTTATTGGAAAAAAACCACGAAAGCGGCGGTTGTGTCCTGCTTTATTTGGGGCGTTGGACTTGAAATTGTTCAACTTTTGGTTTCATTAAAAGTTTTTTCTGTAGAAAATATTCCCGTATTAAACTTTGTATTTAAAAATTCAATATACTCCGGAGTCTTTGCGATGGTGGGCGGTCTTGTTATAGTGCCTGTAATAAGCCTTCTTACCCAAAAAACAAAACCGGTTAAAACAGAAGAAATGTTTGCCTGCTATAACAACAGCACAACCGTCGGCATCACCGATAACTTAGGTAAATAGAGGTTCTTTATGAATAATTATTATCAAAAAGAAATCGAAACAGCTTCACGCGAAAAAATTCTTGAAATACAAAATGAAAAAATTGTAAAGCAGGTTAAACACGTTTATGAAAATGTGCCTTATTACAGAGCCCTTATGGATAAAAAAGGGGTTAAACCTGAAGATATAAAAAGTGTTGACGATATTAAGCTGTTGCCTTTTTTAACTAAAGCAGATTTAAGAGATGCATATCCCTATGGACTTCTCGGAACCGATTTAAAAAACTGCGTGCGCATTCAGTCAACTTCCGGCACTACAGGCAAAAGGGTTGTAGCCTTTTACACACAGCATGATATTGATTTGTGGGAAGAATGCTGCGCAAGGGCCATTGTTGCCGCGGGAGGAACGAAAGAGGATGTTTGCCAGGTTTGCTATGGCTACGGTCTTTTTACCGGCGGAGCGGGACTGCACGGCGGCTCGCACAAGGTTGGGTGCCTAACCCTTCCAATGTCATCCGGCAATACAGATAGGCAAATTCAGTTTATGATGGACCTAGGCGCTACTATTCTTTGCTGTACACCGTCATATGCTGCATATATCGGTGAATCTTTAAAAGAAAAGGGCTATAAACCGGAAGACAATAAGCTTAAAGCAGGAATTTTCGGTGCGGAGCCCTGGACCGAGGAGATGCGCAAAAGCATTGAAGAAAGCCTTGGTATTAAAGCATACGATATTTACGGACTTACCGAAACCAGTGGTCCGGGCGTAGCCTTCGAGTGCGAAGAACAAAGCGGCATGCATATAAACGAAGACCATTTTTATGCTGAAATAATCGACCCCAATACCGGCGAAGTTTTGCCGGAGGGTTCTAAAGGCGAGCTTGTTTTTACGTCACTCGATAAAGAAGGCTTTCCGCTTTTACGATACAGAACAAGGGATATTTGCGTGCTGTCGCGTAAGCCTTGCTCTTGCGGCAGAACCCATGTAAAAATGAGCAAGCCCATGGGCAGAAGCGATGATATGCTTATTATTCGCGGAGTAAACGTATTCCCGAGCCAAATTGAAACCGTTCTTTTAAACGAAGGATATACGCCGAATTACCAAATTGTTGTCGATAGGGAACGCAATAACGATACGCTCGATGTTTATGTAGAATTAAGCCCCGAACAGTTTTCCGATAAGGTTTCGGATATTCAGCTTATGGAAAAGAACTTAGAGAACGCTTCAAGGGCAATGCTCGGAATTGGAGCTAAAATGCATCTTGTAGCACCTAAATCCATAGTAAGAAGCGAAGGCAAAGCTGTAAGAGTTATAGATAAACGCAAACTTCATGATTGATTTTGGAGGAAGGATATGAAAATTCAGTATCTTGGCACCGCGGCGTCCGAAGCAATCCCGGCGATTTTTTGCCATTGCGATTTATGTAATAAAGCCCGTAAATTAGGCGGTAAGGATATAAGAGGCCGTGCCGGGATTATAATTAACGATACGGCGGCGATAGATTTTCCGCCGGATGCATACATGAACTCTTTAAAATTTAATATAGACCTTGGGAATGTTCGAGATATTTTTGTAACCCATTCGCATGAAGATCATTTTGCTGTTGACGAATTAATGTTTCGCACCGAAGGTGTTTATTGCCATCTCGAAAATGAAATTCCTAAAAGAATAAATATTTTCGGCAATGAAGCAATCGGTTTAAAATTAGAAAAGTTTGTCGGCCGACTTGACTTTTTTAACTATACAAAAACCGAGTATTATAAAACATATACCGCCGAAAACGGTTTAAAATTTACATTTATTCCGGCACGCCACATGATGGGCAAGGGCGAAAACTGCGGAATGTACATAGTAGAAAGCCCGGATAATAAAACTATGCTTTATGCACACGATTCCGGCGTGTTTTACGATGAAATTTTTGAATATCTAAAAAAATACAGATTTGATTTTATAAGCATAGATTGCTGCTTTGGCGCATTAAGCGGTGGATTAAGCGGTCATATGGGCATGCCGGAAAATAAAAAGATGATTGATAAAATGCGTGCTATCGGCTCGGTTGACAGAGACACGAAAATTGTTGTTCATCATTTTTCACACAATGCCAACATGCTGCATAGCGAGCTTATAGAAGCGGCAAAGCCATATGGATTTGAAGTTGCTTTTGACGGAATGATTATAGAAATTTAGTTTTACTGCTTCTTGACAAGTATTTAAAACTAGTGTATAATCGTTTCTATAGAACAAGTTAATATGTTTTTACAGTCAACGGAAGCCGGTGCGAATCCGGCACAACAGTCATTACCGTATGGAGTAATCTTAAGTCGGGAACGCCTGTAAAAACCAAGGTTTTACATTTTGGACGTATGAAAGTGTTGCCTAATTTTACAGCACTTTTTAAGTTTTACTTAGAAAGTGCTTTTTTTGGTGAAAAAATGAGTGCTATTGACAGAGTAAATCCTCTAGCTTTGGTGTGCTATTTTGTTGCGGTATTAATTCCGGCAATGTTTATTATGAATCCGATTTTAAGCCTTGTCGCCATAATACCGGCATTTTTGTTTTGCCTGTTTTTTGTGCCGCCATACGATAGAATAAAGGACCTTTTGTTTTACGGCTCGCTTGTTATAATTATTACAATATTTAATCCGCTTTTTTCGCATAACGGCAATACGGTATTGTTTTATATTAATGATAGTGCCGTAACGCTTGAAGCTTTTATATACGGCGCAGCTTTTTCTCTTATGATGGTGGCGGTGCTTCTTTGGTGTAAAGCTATAAGCCATGTTGTTACAAGCGATAAATTTTCGTATTTGCTCGGTAAAAGATTTGCAAAGCTCGCTTTAACAATAACCCTTACATTAAGATATATACCAATGCTAAAGCGGATGTTCTCTTCTGTTTATGACGCGCAAATAAGCCTTTATGGCGGAAATAATAAAGGTTATATAAAAAGGGTAAAATTCTTTCTTTCGTCCTTTTCGGCGCTTATAGGGCTTTCGCTCGAAAAAGCGATAAATACGGCATACAGTATGGAAGCGCGAGGATATGGAAGTAAAAACCGCACCTTTTTTAAAAATTACGATTTTAAAATTTCCGATTTAATCGTAATTGTCTTGTCGGTTTTCGTTGCGGGTTTTACACTTGTTTTGTCGGCAAACGGCGCGCTTGATTTTAATTGCTATCCAACAGTAAAACTTGCGTTTAATATAAAAACCGTGTGTTCGGTTGCTTTATATGGCTTATTTTGTATGGCACCGTTTGTTATATGTGTGCGGGAGGCGGTAAAATGGAATATCTTGCAATCGAAGATTTAAGTTTTAAGTATCCAACTTCCGCCGATAATGCGTTAAGTCATGTAAATTTAAAAATAAAAAAGGGAAGCTTTAACCTTGTAGTGGGGCTTTCAGGCTCCGGCAAAAGCACACTTTTAAAAATTTTAAAGCCCGAAATTGCCCCGTATGGGGATAAAAGCGGCAATATAGATTTTTTCGGCAATAAAAATGTTTCGTTTTCCGATGTAGGCTTTGTTGCTCAAGATCCGGATGACCAAATCATTTCCGACAAGGTTTGGCACGAACTCAGCTTCGGACTTGAAAGTATGGGTACAAAAAGCTCTGAAATTCGCCGAAGAGTGGGCGAAACCGCAAGTTATTTTGGAATAGCAAACTGGTTTTATAGCGATACCGATTGCCTTTCCGGCGGCCAAAAACAGCTTTTAAATTTGGCGGCCGTAAGCGTAACAGATCCAAAGCTGTTGGTTTTAGACGAACCAACAAGCATGTTAGATCCTATATCTGCGTGGAATTTTATTCAAACCCTTTTTAAGTTAAACCGCGAGCTTGGCATTACAATTGTAATGTCCGAGCACCGCATGGAAGATATTTTCCCTTTTTGTGATAATGTAATAGTTTTAGAAAACGGCAAGGTTTTAACATGCGGCAAGCCAAAAGAAGTTTGTGAACAGATAAAGGGAACTCCGTTGTTTTTGTCATTGCCTGCGGCGGCAAGAATTTGGGACCTTTTAAAGCGGCCTAATGTGCCCTGCTTTTTAACTGTAAAAGAGGGTAAGGATTTTTTGGCGGAAAATTTTAAGGACTTAAATACAACAGTAAAACCGAAGTATGACGAAAATAAAAATGAAGTCGAATTAGAAGTTAAAAATCTTTATTTTAAATACTCAAAAAGCGGCGATGAAGTTTTAAAGGATTTTTCATTAAAACTTAATAAAGGCGAAATATACAGCATTTTAGGCCAAAACGGAAGTGGAAAAACCACGGCTCTTTTATGTATGGCGGGTGTAAAAAAACCACTTTACGGAAAAATAAAATATTTTTCAAGCAAAAACGCCAAAGTTGCGCTTTTGCCGCAAAACCCGAAAACGATATTTATTAAAGATACCGTGCTTGAAGATTTTAAGTCGGTTAGCGAAGATCAAAGTGCGATAGAAGACTTATCTAAAAAATACGAAATTCAAGAACTTCTAAATAAAAACCCGTACGATCTTTCCGGCGGCGAAATCCAAAAGTGCGCGCTAGTAAAACTGCTTTTAACTAACCCTAAAATTATACTTCTCGACGAACCCACAAAGGGTATTGACGCTTTTTATAAATTAAAACTGAATAATAATTTAAAAGACTTAAAAAAAGAGGGCTTTACAATAGTTATAGTAACCCATGATATTGAGTTTGCTGCAAGCACGGCAGACCGCTGCGGATTACTTTTTAACGGCAAAATCATTTCCGAAGATATACCTCACGAGTTTTTTATCAAAAACCGGTTTTATACTACTGCCGCGCACAGAATTTCACGCGAACATATAAAAAATGCGATTTTGTGCGAAGAAGTGGTAGATGCTTTGGGGAACTGATATGAGAAAGAAAATCGGATACGCGGTAATTCTCATTTTAATCCCGCTAATATTAATTTTGGGAGGTACTGTTTTTAAAAGTAAGCAGTATTCCTTTGTAACACTGTCTGTAACGGTGCTTTCGATAGTTCCATTTTTTCTTCATTTTGAAAATAAAGACAGGGGAACCATAAAAATAGTACTAATAGCTGTGCTTACTGCTTTAAATGTTATTGGACGATTCGTCTTTGCCGCAGTACCAAGCTTTAAACCCGTAACCGCACTAACGGTTATTGCCGCGATGGAGCTTGGCGGCGAGTCCGGTTTTATGATAGGCTCACTTACTGCAGTTATTTCAAACTTTTATTTCATGCAAGGCCCGTGGACTCCGTTTCAAATGTTTTCCTGGGGAATACTGGGTTTTATCGCGGGTATATTTAGCGGTATTTTAAAAAAGAACAAAATCATTTTACTCTTATTTGGTGCCATTGCCGGTGTTTTATATTCGCTAATAATGGATGTATATTCGGTGTTGTGGATGGATAATGCTTTTAATCTGCCGAGGTTTTTAACCTTTGTTGCGTCTTCCATGCCGGTAACAATTATATACGTAATATCAAACGTAATATTTTTGTTGCTGCTTGCAGATCCCATAGGTAAAAAGCTTAGCAGAATAAAAATAAAATATGGAATTAATTAAAGGAGAAGACCATGAAAAAACTATTTGCAATTTTAATTTCAATCATTTTGATTGCATCTTTTACCTTGCCTATTTCGGCGAAAGATGCAACAAAAGTGTACGTCTCTATTGCTGACGGCTCGGGAACATTGCAGCTTATTCAAAAAGAAGTTGTTCTTACCGATACCGATAATGACGGCGCACTTACCATTAATGACGCCTTTTATTTGGCTCATGAACAAAACTATAAAGGCGGCGCATCCGCAGGCTATGCTACTGCAACCACCACTTGGGGCGAGTCGCTTACAAAGCTTTGGGGAGTCGATAACGGCGGTTGGTATGTATACTATGTTAATAATGCAGCGGCAATGGGCCTTGCTCAACCGTTAAATGACGGTGACTATTTAGAGGCCTTCTGTTTTACAGACCTTACAAACGGATCGGATGTTTATTCGTATTTTACAGATAAATCTCTTGATAAAACAGCAGATGAAGAATTTGAAGTAACCCTTAAAAAAGAAGAAATAGACTATACCACATGGGCTTCCTCCATGGTCCCTGCAGGCAATGCAACTATTACAATTGACGGTGTAGCTACCGATTACGTAACAGACGCAAACGGCGTTGCTAAAATTAAAATTTCCAAAAACGGCGAACATATTGTAAGCGCAAAGGGAAATAACGGCGAAATTTTAATGGCTCCGGCGCTTAAAGTTACAATTACCGGGGAAGTAATAGCCGAAGTCGATCCCGAACCTACAGAAGTGGCTAAAGAAACATCCGATATTCCTGCTACAGGCGAAGGCTTTGAAATATTTGCGGCATTTATTGTATTAATTATGGCAGGCATAGCGTTGTTGGCCGCAAAAAAGCATGAAAAAGCTAACTAAATATTTATTGGCTTTTGCCACTTGCAGTCTATGCGTAATTTTAGCGCTTTCGGCGGCGGCCCAAAGCACGGTCAATGACGTTTTAGACGGCATAATAGAATATAAGACTAACAATAAAGGCAAGACCGAATTTGTTGATTCGGTCTTGCCTAAAGTTGCAGGTATAAGCGCAGAATGGTATGTTATTGGCCTTGCACAAACGGGAAACTATGATTTTTCAAAATACGGCACGGCACTTGAAAAATATTTAAACAGCAATAACATTTCAAGCGCGTCATCAAGGCAGAAGTTTGCTTTGTGTCTTACCGCCGCAAAGCGGGACAGTGCCTTTATACAAAAAACACTGGACGATTCTATAGGAAAACTCGGTGTTATGAGCTATGTTTTCGGATTGCACCTTTTAAACTGCGGCTACAAAAGCAACGTTACAAATATATCAGAAGTAAAAACCAAGCTTATATCCATGCAAAAAAGTGACGGCGGATTTGCCGTTACCGGAAAATACGGCGATGTTGATGTTACCGCTATGACGATAACCGCGCTTGCGCCGTCGTATAAAACCGACTCTAAGGTTAAAGACGCAGTAAATAAAGCGTTAAGCTTTTTAAAAAAGTCATATAATTCTTTTGGCGCATTTCAAAGCTATGGCGTAGAAAACTGCGAGAGTATATCGCAGGTTTTAATTGCATTGTCCGCACTTGGAATCGGTTCGGATAAATTTATTGATAATGTAAATTTATTGACGGATTTTTTAAAATTTCGTCTTAGTAATGGCGGTTTTAGCCATACTGTGGGCGGCGAATATAACGAAAACGCCACATCTCAGGCGTTTTTAGCCGCAGCTGCATTAAAACGCGCAGCTTCTAATAAAGGTTCGGTTTTTGTTTTTAGCGTTAAACAAAAAACCGTAACAACGTCATCTGTAACTTCTTCAAAAGCAGCGGCTAAGGCTTCTGTAAGTTCTTCCTCACAACAAACCGTGTCTCAAGCTTCAAAAACCACATCGGATACGACTTTATCTTCAAGCGACGTTTCCGCGTCAGTTAACACTTCATCAAACGAAGAAATGCCGGAAATTAAAGATAACGCTGCTTTAGCCACCAATAAATCAAGGCCCGTAAACTATAAAGTGTTTTTAGTTTTGGGGTTGGTTGCTCTAAGTGCCGCGGCGGCAATCTATTTGTTTTTAAAAGGCAAAAGACGATTTAAAGATTATTTGCCGATTATTATTGCTTTTGCAGTTTTGTTGTGCGGCATACTCTTTATTAACATTCGCTCAAAATCTGATTATGAAAAAGAATCAAGCGTTAAAATAAACGTAAATATATCCATAAATTGCAATACCGTTAAGGATAAATGCGATTATAAAGACGGTATAATACTTAAAAGTACTAAAATATCATTAAACGAAAACGCTTCCGTACTGGATCTTATAAAAAAAGTATCAAAAGATTACGGTATAAGCTACACCTTAAAAAATTCGGACTATATTTCCGAAATTGCAAATTTAAGCGAATTCGATTTTGGCGAGCTTTCCGGTTGGATTTATAAAGTAAACGGTGAAGTCCCGTCGGTTTCCGCAAAAGACTGTATATTAAAAAACGGCGATACAGTCGAATGGCTGTATACCCGCGAGCTTGGTAAAGACATATAAAAGAGGCGCCTTATGACGCCTCTTTTTATTTTAAGTACTCTTTTATATCGTAGGCTTTTGTTACCGCCATTTTTCCGTCCGTAGTTAAAAGGCGTACCAGTAAAAACGTGGTTTCCGGATGAATACCTATTTCGGCGGACTCTATGTCATTATTCATTGATCTTACCCTGTCCCAGGCGCGCCTTCCGCCGCGGTACATTATTATTTCTGATACCGGCGAGCATTCAATATGTAATTTATTATCTTCTATATAAAGGCTTTTAATCGTAACGCCTGTCGAAGCATAAACATCTTTGTTTAGCATTCCGTTTATTAAGCCTTCGTAAGAAAGCTCGTCGGCGGCAATCATATTGTAACCGCCGAAACAGTTGCGTTTTAACGGATCGTCTATGCTTTCAATACCGTTCTTATTGTGATTATCGTCTGCGGCAATGGGGACAACAGAAACGTCGCCATGATTTAACATGCTGTAATAATCATTAAAGCTGTCGCTGAATGCGCCGCACTCGGTATTGAAAACTTCAAAACCGTATAAACCTTTAAGTCCTAAATAATCTTCGCCGGTTTGAATTGACCATTGCGGATGGTTGTAATCTACCAGATATCCGTGCTCGGTCATTTCTTTTATGTACCAGTTGGTAAACTCCACGGAATATTCTTTTTTCTCTAAAAGCTTTTCATATTCTATGGTATCTTTTAAATTCTGGTGATCGGCAAAGGGGAATCTCGGATTATATAAATACATCTTTTTAAAATCCGGATATTTATAAATAGCGTTTATATGATATACGCGCTTGTCATCGTACGTAGTGTTGCCCGGTTCGTTATAAGCAATTTCATAACCGTGTAAGGCTATAAATTCGTCGTCTGTAAGATCGTTGTGCGGAACAATCATTTCATGGTCTGTAAACGCGACGGCGGAATAGCCGTGCTCTTTGTAAACCTTCTTTATTTCTTCGGGGGTTAAAGTCCCGTCCGAAATGTTGGTGTGACAGTGTAAATTAACTTTGTAATATTTTTTATCGTTAGGCAAAAGATAATGTTTCATGCTACCAGCTCCTTTAAGTAAAATCATAGCACTTTAAAAAATCAAAGTCAACAAAAAAGCAGGGTTTAACCCTGCTTTTTTTATTTAGATAACAAATCTATTGCCGCTTTTATTTTTTGGCGAAGTTTATTGTTTTCCTCCTCTAAGTTTAGAGTGTTATTCTGTATGTATTTTACGCCGAAACCCTCGCAAATTCCTTTGGTTATTGTTTCCGCTATAAGGTCGTGCTTTGTTGTAAGCCATTTTGCCACTTCCGGCACATCGTGAAAATCAACCTCGATGTAAACGGTCACACATTTTGTGTTTTTTATTTCCGTAAGGTCTTTTCTTACGCTTATAGCTCTGCCGGCATCCTGCTTTAAAACTATGGATTTTAAATTATTAAATACAGGTTTGGCAAATTTAAGGTTTTTCGCTAAAAGATCCCAAACCATAACCGATGTGCCTCTGGCTTTTTTGTTATAGGCGTTAGTGTGTATTGGCACATGAAGATCCGCTTTAAAATTATTGCTGTCTTCAACATTTTTAGAACCGTTTAATCCTATTTTAACGGTAAATCCGCAGCGCTCAAGTGCGATTTTAACTTTTTGCGCAATAGCCCTACAGTTGTCGCGCTCGTTAGTATTTACACCGTTATAAGTATTGTCCGGCTGATTGCTCGGACTAAGATAAATTTTATAACTCATTTTTTTATTCCTTTTCTTCGTTTAATTCCGGAAGGCCCGCTATTGATGTTAAAATGGAAAGAAGCCCCGCCAAAATGGATGCGGAAAGCACTAATATCCAGTCTATTTCGCTTAATACTGCCGCAGTGCCGATTGTTGCGGCGGCGGTTTGAGCAACGGTTTTTAGGGCCCTAATACCCGCGGCTTTTAACCATTGTTTAAATTTTCCCATAAATTTCTCCTTAGATATATTTTTCTAAATCTTGGATGCGATGATTAGCCACACGCAGTTTTTCTTCATTTATTTCCGAACGCTTTTCCAAATTATAAACACGCTCAATAATGTTGTTGTGCTTTTTTACCTCTTCTTCAAGCTTAGAGATGCGGTAGTTGGATAGCTTGTTAGAAATTAAAATGCCGCCAAAAGTACCTGAAAGCGTGCCTATAAGTGAAATTACGCCAATAATAACCGATTCTGTCATAAATACCTACTTCCTGTTTTTTATTACATAATATGCATAAAACTCAAAAAAATTTCGGTATTAAGTTTTGTCGTAAACCGTGTTGCCGTTAAAAATTATTTTTGTAATAAGCGTTCCGTTAAAATATACCTCATTAATATTAGATAAACAAACAGTCATATTAATCCTCCGTGGCAATGTTTAATACAGTGCCGCCGTCTGTGGTCCAAATTCTGATTCCGCCTCTTTTATTTTGAGAAGCGTATCCGGTTTTTGCATCAAGTTCGCTTTTGTCGGCTTTGTCACTTAAGTTTTTATAGTGCTTGCAGGCAATAAGCTCACTGTTTACGGCCTTCAAATAAAGTTCGGTGCCAACGGCAAAATACGAAGGAAGCGATCCTTCGGCATAAATTACTCCGGAAGGATTTTCATCTATAATATAGGCCGCAGTATAGCCTTCCATAGGAAAATCGTTTTCAATGGCAAGAATAGGGTAAAACCCGTCAACATTTTCATGCAAAAACGCAACGTTGTCGGCGTACACTCCGGTTACATCGGCAAGCTCTAAATCCGCCTTTAATGCGATGTTGTTCAGTTGCGCTAAAAGCGAAGGATCAATTTTGTCCTGTTTGTCCTTAAGGTTTTTTAAATAATAGAATTTATCTAAAATTTTAATGCCGTTTTCGGTTTTAAATTCAAGCCTTACAGCATCCCCTACAGCAATACCGGACGGAAGATCCGACGTATTAAGTATTGCACACGAGTCAATATCGCTAAAAGCTACCGTCGAATAACCGCTTGACGGTTCGTCGTTTGTAATGGAAGCTATGGCATAATTGCCGCTTTCATCGTTTTGATCTATATATCCGGACATAGCGTTGCAAAGTAATTTTTCTTTGTCGGCTTTTGTTTTTTCGTTGCCCATAGCCGCTAAAGCGGTCTCTGCGCGGGTAGCGGCAGTGCCGGCGTTTGTCGCATAGGTCTGCGCGTTATTTTTTGCGGTAACAGCGTCGTTTTTGGCTGAAACTGCAGATTCTTTCGCAGTTATTGCATCGCTTTTAGCAGTTATGGCATCATCTTTAGCAGCCACAGCGGCGTTTTTAGCAGTTACTGCGTCGTTTTGAGCAGCCTCAGCTGCGTTTTTAGCAGTTACAGCGTCGTTTTTAGCTGAAACTGCAGATTCTTTCGCACTTATTGCATCGCTTTTAGCAGATACAGCACTGTCTTTAGCAGCCACAGCGATATCTTTTGCAGTTATTGCATCGTTTTTAGCAGTTATGGCATCATCTTTAGCAGCCACAGCTGCGTTTTTAGCAGTTACTGCGTCGTTTTTTGCGGCAACACAATCGTCAAGCATATCATCCGCGTCGTCAAAATAACCGTTTAATCCTGTTCTAATAGTCTCGCAGTCGCTTTTAAGCAGTTCGACAGCCTGCCTGTTAGATTTACATGAGGCTAATGCGTCTGAAATTTCACCTAAATAATTTATGGCGCTTAAGGTGTCTTCGCTTTTTGGATAAAAAGAAAGCATGCAAGGGTAGGTGTAAAGCACGGTGCTGTTTTCTTTAATGCAAAGATTTACTGTGGCAGTGCCGCCGTGCGAAGTTAAAAAGTACGGGATCATATAAGTAATTACGCCGTTTGTCGCAGTTACGTCATCAATTACGGCAATTTCACCGGCGGCGTTTTCAAGGTGAAGCTCATAATCTTTATTTAAAAGATCGGTACTTAGGTTAAATTTTAAGGTTGTAGCATTGTTTTCGCCTTTAATTCCGGCGTTAACAATACTTGAGGGAGTAATGGAATTTTCTGTTACTGTAAAGGTTAATTCTCGCATTAGTTTGCTCCTTTCGTATTGATGATTTTTGCAAGCTGATTATACTGTGTTTTTGTAATATATCCGGATGCTACGGCCGCAGCTAAATACATGGCTTGACTTTTTTTGGATTTTAAACTTGAAAGTTTAGAATATGCGTTCATAAAGTTTTGGCTGCTTTTCGCTTTAGAGGATGCCGAACTTCCTGACTTTTTAAGGGCCGCTACTGCAGAAGTGTAGGCATTGTTGAGTTTTGTTAATGCATCGGCATTTTTTTCATGCATTGTTTTTTCTGCCGCCGCAGTTTTTTGACTTTTTTCAATATTAAGGTCCGATAAAGTACTGTTAAGAAGCGCATCTATGCTTCTAATGTCGCTTGCTTTTTTTATAGATGTGGCGTTGTCGCTGTTTTGCTTTGCAACACTGAGTGCCGCCAACTGCGAAGCATTTAATCCGCTGTTTGAAAGGCCAAGGTTAGACATGCGCTCTGCAAGCTTTCGTTCATTTATCAGTTTGTTGATTTGGTTTAAATCGTATTCTCCCTGATATTTTCCCGTAAGTGAAGCTTTTTGTGCTGATGATTTAGCCGTTGCACTGCTTTTTTGAGCATTATAGGCGTTTGTAAGCGATTTTATGTAGTCGTCAACTGCTTTTTGATTTTCTTTTTTAGCTGCGGCATACGCGTCATTTTTTTGTTTTAAAAGTTTTTCTATGGTGGTCATATTTTCCTCCTATTTTAAAAATGGGCTGTAAATTATTGATAAGCGCTCTATATTGTCGACGTTTTTTAAATTTACGGAAAACGACTCAACATTTTTAAGCCCTATAAACATTTTGCCGCATAAGTTAGGCTTTTCTATCAAAGCGCCGGTGCCATGTTCTGCAATTTCTATTCTTCCGCCGTCTCCGATTATCCTTAAATATACAAGGTGCTTTTTTTGATGAATTTCACCAAAACTTATGGTTTTAAGCACAGCATAAAATTCAAAGTCCTCGGTGCCGCCAAAACCGTATATACCTGTGTTGTCGCAAAATACGGGCTCGGCGTTGAAGCTTCCGGCAAAATTAAATGATAACGGACTTTGCCAAATATACCATCCGCCAAAATATGCGTACAGTTTTTCCCCAAATTTTAAAATAAAGCCGTCTAAATAATTTGTCATAAAGCTAAAAGCATCATTTGTATTTAAAAGCAGGGGAGAAATATTTTCACTAAGCTTTATAAGTTTGGTGCCGGAAAGCATATAAACCTGCCTGTCGCTTCCTAAAAACACTATCGAGTTATTATACATTGCAATTGTGTTTTTGCTGTATATTCCGATATTTCCGCTTATTTGGGTTATCGGAAAAACAGCAGATACCGCCGCAATGTCCGTAACCGTGCCCGCTAAAATATCCTGCGCCGAAAATTCGCCGCCGACATATACTGCATAATGTATTTCATTTTTAGAAAAAATAACAAGCATGTTGTTTTGTTTTTTAATTGCAAGTATAGTATCCGATGATACAGCCGCATAATTGTTTTCCGGAAAATACAGCGGATTGTTTAAATCGCTCCAGCGCAAAATGTTTTTGTTGTTTTCATCGCCGCAAATAAAAAGCCTGTTGCCTTTTCCAGTGCCGCCGCTTCCTCCAAACCAGCAGCTCATGCTCATCTCGTAAAAGCTTTGTGATTCTTTTTTTGGCACAGTAAAGAATTCTATTTCAAGATTTCCCGAAAAATTAGACGCTAACGGAGCTACATCCGCACTCGCGACTGCTTCTGTTGCCGCGCGTGTAAACACTATGCAGTTGTAATTTTTAATTCTGCAATAAATGCCGGAGGATCCCGGTATTTGGGCAGGACGACCGTCGGTTATGGTTATTTCTTCATTTAATACTTCGCCCTCAGAAAAGCTGCCGTTAAACCTGATTTTTACATCGGTGCCGGCTTTGCGTTCGAGTGTAAACGGAAAGCTGTAGGATACGCCGTCCGTTGTAAACTGAATTCTTACTCTGTCGGTTAAAAGATTGGTGCTTTCAAAAGTTGAAGCAGGGGAAAATACCGTGTTGTCGCTTGACGGTAAAGTATAATACATATTGCCTTTGCCGTTTATCATAACAAGCGGGGCATATATTTCGTTTTCCGAAAGTTTTTGAAAGCTTCCGTCTTTGTATGTATATATTTCCCGGTGGTTAAATTCGTCGTTTTCGTTTTTAAAACCAACGGCAATATAAATTGTATCGAAGCTGTTATAAATAAAATATGTGTAGGGCAAATATCTTTCGTTTAAGTCATCCGTTCCATGCTCGACCGTTAGAACAGGAAGCTCGCTTAGAGTATCTTCGCCGGAAAGCAGCGCAAGATTAATTATCATATCGCTTAAATTGTTAAAGGAATGCTTTGAAAGAAGCGTCATATTATTAAAGATTACATCGGTTTTAGAGTAACCTAAAAGATTGCATATTTTTGAAATAGAAGGGCGCTTTTTTAACATACCGTCACGGTGCCACATATTAAGCACGTCTGACAGTTCGTTGTCGTTAATTAAATCTGCACTTCTGCTTTTGTTAACACCGCCCGAAACATCGTTAATGCTGTAAACTCGTTCGCCGCCAAAATTTAATCGTGGGTATTTCATATTACACCTCTAATACAGGCGATACAATACAATCGTAAATTTTGTCGCTGTTGCTAACCGATATTCTTTTAGAGTTATAAAGGGTGGCAAATATTTGCTCGTTTAAGCTGTCTGCTTCTAAAAGGCTTAAATGCATTGCAACGCCATAGCAAGCAACGTCGTATAAAACCCTTTCAGGAAGATTTATAGTGTCTGTAAGCTTTTTTGCAGGTACAAACCCTGAATCATTTAATAAATAATATAAATCCGCATATATCGCATTTACGGCACTAAGCGCCTTTTTTTGCAAAGTATCGTCAAAATGGCCGTTAGGCTCAACGTACCCTAACATATCAAGCGCTCTTAAAAATAGTTCGTGGGCTGTCATATTATGTCCTCGCTTTCATCCAATAGCTCTGATTCTTCTTGTAATTCTTCTTCTTCGTTTAAGTTCCTTATAATTCCGGCAACATCCGGTATTATTCCGTCGGGCAGCCTTTTTAAGAACTGCTTTGCATCTATAATGCCTCTGTCGTACAAATTGCCGAGTGTCTCTAATGTTTGCGATTCGCCGATAATAGTTGACGTTGAAACATCTACCCTTGCGTTGATTAGCAAATTCTTGTATCTGTCCGCGTCAAACGGCAAATACCAGGTGCCGTTTTCGTCGGTTATTTTTAGAGATCGTTTGCCGTACTTTTTAAGCCAAAACTCTGCCCATATACGTGCAATCTCTTCGCAAAAACTGAAATACGAGTTTTTCAGCGCCTGCATCGGTAAAAGCGCCGCTTCGCGTACGGCAATAATTGCAGAGGTGTTAACGGGGTTGATGTTCCCGAGAGCGGCGTCGTTGGCGCCCGCCATATTAAGCGTAGTTGAAGCTAAAGATAGCGCAGCATTTTCAAAATTGGCTGAAAAAGAAGGAGGCGTTACGTATTTAATTGCAGAAGCCACATCCTCTCTGTCACCGGACACACGAATTATCTGTCCGGGATCGTTTGAAATTTTGCCGCGTACTATATCGTTGTTTACAATCATTATCGGCATACCCATGGTCATGGTTGCCCAACCCGATGCTGACATCATGCGGTTTATAGCAATTTGGTTTGGAATTAAATATGTTATTTCACTTTCGCCGTACGGGCAGTTTTTGCGCCGTAAAAAAGTAAATTTTGCTAACGGGTAAAGAGAAATTCCAACATCGAAATCCTTGCGTATAATATCGCTTTTTGTTACGCGTACGGCGCGCACTCTTGTTTCGCCGTCTTTTTTTACTTTGTATAGTTTTGTAAGTACGGTCGCTTTGTCCTCGTCGGATACGTCCGGGCGCGGATTTATTTTAATACCGTTTTTTCTGGCCTCTTCTTGAATTTTGTCAAGGCTTACTTTTTGTGCAATTATAATAAAAGGCTGACTTTGAACATCGTCTATGCTATTGTCACCGAAATAAACGTTTTCTACATTTAAGGCCTCTGTGGCAATATCTCCTTTAATGGGCATAGAACGGTTTTTGTCAAGATAAAGGCCGGTTTCGGTTTCGTTGTCCCAATATGTGTAAACGATACCTGTGCCCGAAATGTATGCGTCGGTTAGTGCCTGCTCGCGAACACGGTCAAAATTAAGGCGTTCGCTTGTAGTGCGGAAATAATCGCTCATAGAAGACATCACAAGATTTATCTCTTCGGTATCGCTTAAAGCGGATAAATCGCTTGGCATAAAGCTTTTAATTTTACGCACCTTTTCGCGACTTTCAAGAGTTTCAGGAATACCGTCTGCTGAAAAGGTTACCGATACCGGGTTGTTAATAACCGAAAGCTTCATATCGCCGATTCTTTTTATAATGTTGTTTCTAACTAACGGACGGTTTCCGCCTGTGTGAAGTCCGTGCCATTGATCGCCGATATAAAAACGCTCGTTCATTTCAGCCTGATCATAAATGCCTCGTGTGCCAAGCGAAGCTTTATAGCTTCTTAAATTTTCATATGTTTTAAAAATATCTTTCGGGGAATTAGTCATCTTTATCTCCTTTAATACCCCTGCCTATACGGCAGGGGATAAAATTAATAAACGTAAGCGTAAATAGTATTTTTAAGGCTGGATTTTACAAATGCGTCGTAATAAATGCGGTAGTCGAATTTGTATGCGTCCATTTCTACGTTCTGGTCGGGTGAGAAAACTCTGATTTTTTCTGTTTTCTTAACTAAGCTTGCCGCCTTTTTCGGAAGGGCCAAAAGTCCGATGCTGTCGGCGTCGTTGTCAGCCTCAAAGCCGCCGGCACCTGTGGTTGAAAAAGTATACGCTGTTTTCATTCTGGCGTCGGGAACGGGGATAATAACCGCATTGTTAAGCTTTTGTACCTTTGTGCTTATGTGGCCTTTTTCAAAATCAGATACTACAAGCTGATGAGAAAGCTCCGGAGTTGCCATTAAAGCTTCGTAAACTGTGGGGTTAACAAACACAATAACTTCCTCTTCGTAACCGGTAATCTGGTTTATGTTGTTTATTGCGCGGTTTAAAAGCTTTACACAGTTGGCCGCCAATGTTTCGCCGCTTGCAAGAGATACTGTTTGGTTGTTGTCGGTTGCCTCTTTGCAAATTTTAGAAAGTGTATAAGCGTCAACCTCTGGCACTACCTTTGTGCGTACGAATTCGCCCATAATCTGACCGGCAAGGTTTGCAACGCCGGTTTCATCCATGTCTTCTCTGTCAATAGTGAAAGTTCTGGCGCGGTCTTTAGAAAGCGTGTAGGATTTTTGGTCAACTGTAACAGAGCCCTTTAAAAATCCCGAATCGCGGTCGTAATTTCCAAGTCCCTGCATTTCAAGGTCGGGAATAAGTACGGTTTTAGCACCGATAAATTTTTGGCGCATAATGTTGTCAGTCATAAATCCGGTGACTGCAGATTTTACCAATGCTTTGTCAAGCTCACCGGAAAGCTTGCTGCAAAAGTCAAGTGAATTAATAGGCATAAATTTTCTCCTTTAGTTTTTGGCGAGCCCCTTTAGCATCGCCATTATTTCCGGGTCTTCACCGGCAATTTCCGCCGAGTGAAAAGAATTTGTTGAAGTGTTTGCATTTTCTGCCTGCTTTTCTTTTGCTTTTTGTATTTCGCTTTCTTTCTTAACTTTATCAAGCAGAAAACTCAGCAGCAGACTTTTGCCGGTGGTGGCGGCAGTATGCAATACTTCGTCAGACAAATCCGTAATGTTCTCAATTTCGGGAAATTCGCCGCTAAGTTCCATAAATTCATCGGCTAAACGCCTGTTAATGTCCGGCTCGTCCTCGTTTTTTAACATTTCCAAAAATGCCTGCTCGTTAGATTTGCGACGATCTCTTAGGGCGTTTATAAACCCGTCTTCGTCGTCTTCAAATTTTGCCTTAAGTTCGGCAATCTCCGATTTTTCGTTTTGTTCGAAAATATCGTTTACAAGCTCGGGCAAGGTAAGGCCTTTGTGTGAAGCCATGAATTTAAGCTTTTCTATACTGCTTTCGGCATACATATTCTTTTGAATAAGATCGGCCGCGTCTTTAAGGCTTAAGGTCCTTTCCTTGTGATTGTATTTTACCGTAACTTTAGGCTCTTCGGCGACGGGCTTCGGTGTGGTGGCCGAGAGCTCTTCGCCCGGTGTCGTATTATCTGCCGAAATATCGAAATCGGTATTTTCGTTTTCGGGCGTAAAAATCATTTCTTCCATATATCATTGTCCTTGTTTAAACTGCCGTCGAAGTGTAAAAACTCGCGGTATTCTGCCAGTAAATCTTCAACGGTTGAGTTTTTTTGTTTGTTAAAATCTTTGGATAAGTATCCTGCCGTAAAGGCCATTGCAAATAAAAGCAGGGATACAATAATAATTAATACAACTGTCATTTTTTTCCTTTCTATTCCCATCCGCCTAAAAAAGCGGCCGGGTTTATTAATCCGTAGTTGTCTTTTACTTTATCGATAATTTTAGGAGTCAGCCTTGAAATGTATTTTGAAAACGAGTATTCAAAGGCGTCTAAAATGTCTATGTCGCTTGTGAAATCGTCAAGGCGCACATCAAGGCCTTTTTCCGCGGCGTCTTTGTCCCAAACGGCATTTTCAATGCCGTTTATTAAAAGCCTGCAGTTTTGGCAAATTTTAAGACGATCACTTTTAATAAGGGCGTCGGTACATCTTATGCGGTCGATAATATGTACTTTTTTGCTGTCCTTAACCGGAATATTAAGCCTCTTTAAATAAAGAAAATTGTTTAATGAGTTAATTAAATACTGCTCGGCACAATCAGCGCGAACTTCAAAAACCGGAAGATCAAATTCTTTGTTTACCGATAAAATAAATTCATAAAGCTCACGGCAAATTTTATCGCAGTCTATTTCGCCTTTTTTGCCTTTTATTGCGTGGTCTTTTAATGCAACAATACCTTTAAAATCTTTTAATATGCCGGTTGCTACAAAGGTGGTTAAACTTCTGTTTCCTCCAAAATCAAGGCCTATTATGCACCTGTCGATTTCTTCTGTGCGAATGTTTTTTTCTTTAGTAATGCAGTGGGCAATTTCCGGATAAATTTTTCCTTCGGCTCTAACCCATAAGCCTTTTATGTATCTGTCGTAAAATACGCCTGTATAAAGGTTTTTGGCTTTACAAAGCTGACTGCTTGAAAGCGCCGGGTTATCACTCATTAAAAAATGTATGTGCAGGCTGTTTTTTTGGTTTTTGCCGTCTGCGTCCTTTATCCACTCCTTGTAAAACCAGTGGTTTGGGTTTTCCGGATTGCAGTTAAACCAAAGCTTTGCATTTTTTTCTGATAGGGTTCTTGCAATTGCCTGCTCTACAAAGCTTTTAGGCATAAGAGCCACTTCGTCAAACAATACACCCGAAAGTGTAATGCCCTGTATTAGCGAATAACTGCCTTCGTCTTTGCCGCCAAACAGATAAAAAATATTTGTTTTATCACCGCTTTTAACAATTAAATAATTGCCGGATTTTGAATAATAAAGATCAAAATAATCGGTAAGATCAACCGAATTTAATACGGGGATTATTATGTTTCGCTCGGTGCTTTTTATGGTTTTGCCGGCAAAAGCAAAGCTTGAATTTTTAAAGTAGCGCATGGCCCAATGTATAAAAGATATAGCCATAATTATGGTTTTGCCGGAACGCACTGCGCCGTCGGCTATTATGTTATCGTACTTGTTTTTTCCGTGACACCAGTAAAAAAGCTGCTTTTGCTTACTTGAAAGTTTTTTAATCTTCATTTTCTTTATCTAATGCTTTATAAAGCTCGGAAGTGTCGCGCTTAGCAGAATCTTCCGATTCGGTAAGTTCAATTAAAGCTTTTAATGCCGGAACATTGCCGTCTTTAGCTGAAGTAAAAAGTCCGCGCGCTAACTGCATGCTTCCGCTTAGCTTTTCGCCTTCAACAAGATTTGTGGAATTCAGCAGATGCTTTAAGCACTCTTTAATGCTTTTTCTCTTTGGCATAGCATTCCTCCTTTCGTGAATATCCTACCAAAAGTAAAAATGCTTTTCGACCCGACATTTTCCGCACTTTTTCTTAAATTTTTGACAAAATAAAAAAGCCCATTTTAGGGCTTTTTGTAAAAAAAAGGAATTTTATTTGCATAAAATTCCCGTAAAATTATTAAGTTTTAATCTTTATTTTTTTTGTGTGATTTAATTATTTCGATATCTTTTAGCTGGTACTTGCCGGGGATTCCGTCATCTATATTAACAGTTAAAATCCCTTTTAAAAGCGAAACATCCACAACCGTTCCCGTACCGTCCGGCGTTTTTACTATGGACCCCACTTTTGGAGTGCGCTTTAAAAGATCGTCATAAGCGTTTTGCTCGTATTTAAGGCAGCACATTAATCTGCCGCAGCAGCCTGAAATTTTGGTGGGATTAAGTGATAGCCCCTGCTCTTTGGCCATTTTTATGCTTACCGGCTGAAAGTCGTCTAAAAATCTTGAGCAGCAATAAGGTTGTCCGCAAAGGCCAAGTCCGCCAAGCATTTTTGCTTCGTCCCGAACACCTATTTGGCGAAGTTCGATTTTTGCGTGGAAAATACCCGCTAAATCCTTTACAAGCTCTCTAAAATCAACCCTGCCGTCGGAAGTAAAGAAAAAGGTGATTTTACCATTGTCAAAAGCGACATCCACATCCACAAGCTTCATGTCAAGACCATGTGCAATTATTTTTTCTTCGCACACCTTAAAGGCCTTTTGTGCTTTTTGTTTGTTTTGTTCAAGCTTTGCATTGTCTTTGTCGTCCGCAAGGCGCAAAACCTTTTTTAAAGGCTCGATTACTTTTTCGTCTTCAACATTATGATTGCCCTTTACGATTTTGCCGCACTCAACACCTTTTGATGTTTCGACTACCACTAAATCGCCGACATTATATTTGGCTTTTTCGGGGCTAAAATAATACTCTCGACCCTCGTCTTTAAATTTTAAACTGATAACTTCCTGCATATTTGTCTCCGGTTATTTTATTACAATACAATTATATATCTTATAAAATATAATTACAAGTTTTTTTTACCAAAACCGTGCGTTTAGCATAAGATGTAGTGATGACGTTAAAGGAGGTAATTAAAACGGAAATATTTGTTATAACTGGCTCTGTCACTTATGCAATGAAAGCTTTGGACCTGTTAAAAAAGAAAAAAATACCTGCAAAACTTAAAAGGCAACAAAACAACGAAAACCGCATAGGATGCGGATATGGTGTTGAAACCTATAGCGGTGCCGACGAAGTGTTAAAACAAAACGGTATTAAAATTTTAGCTGTAAAACCGCTTAAAAAGGGGCTTTAAATGATCTACCTTGACAATGCGGCAACGACCGGCATTAAACCCGACAGCGTCATCAAAGCGGTTGTAAAAAGCCTTAAATACCGTTCGGCCAACCCCGGCAGAAGCGGCCACGAAATGTCTTATCGCGCGGCCGAAGAAATGTTTTTAGCAAGGCAAAAGGTTGCCGAAATGTTTAACTCTTCAGTTGAGTCTGTTTGCTTTACGTCCGGATGTACGGCGTCTTTAAATATTGCCATAAAAGGTTTAAAAGACGGGCATATAGTCTGTTCTTCTTTTGAACACAATTCGGTTATGCGGCCACTTTTTTTAAAAAATTATTCAATCTTTTTAAATCACCCTAAAGAGGTTGTCCGGCCGGACACCGTAGCAGTTGTGTGCACTGCGGCAAGCAATGTTACAGGAAAAAGGTACGACATTAAAGCAATAGGCGACTACTGCAAAAGCAAAGGGATAATTTTTATTGTCGACGCAGCGCAGGGCGCCGGAATATTCGATATTGATTGTTCTAATATAGATTACCTTTGTATTGCTCCCCATAAAGGTTTTTACGCACCTATGGGCGTCGGCGTTATAATTGCTAAAAAACCGCCTGTAAAACCGCTTATTGTAGGCGGTACGGGCAGTCTTTCGGAAAGCTCGGCTCCTCCCGGTTTTTTGCCGGATGCCATAGAAAGCGGCACGCAAAATCTGCCCGGCATTATGGGAATTAAAGCAGGCATTGATTTTATTAAAAATAAAAATATTTACGAACACGAACTGTATCTATGCGAGTATTTATATAATCAACTGGCAAGTATAAATGGCGTATCAATTATATCTGTATACCCCAAAAAAGGGCTTGCGGCTCCTATTGTAAGCTTTAATTACAAAGGATTTCACAGCGAAGAAATAGCTTCACTTTTTAATCAAAGAGGTATAGCGGTGCGCGGAGGGCTTCATTGTGCTCCCATGGCGCACAGAACTTGCGGCACAATAAAAAGCGGTGCCGTTAGAGTTTCGCCGTCAGTTTTTAACGACATGACCGACATGCGAATATTTATAGATACTTTTAGTGAAATTATTAAAAAGAAGTAATTATTTTATTTTTATTTCTAAACCCTTTTTTAGTTTGGCAATAATGCGCTTTTCAAGCCTTGAAATATAAGATTGTGAAATTCCGAGGCTGTCCGCAATTTCCTTTTGGGTTTTTGCGGGCACTCCGAAAAGTCCAAAACGCATTTGCATAATTTGGCGTTCTCTCGCGGGTAAAGACGCAACTAAACTTTTAATAAGCCGCGCCTCATCTTTTGCTTCAAGGCCTTTAAAAGCTTCGTCTTCATCGCTGCCGAGAATGTCGCACAGAAGAAGTTCGTTTCCGTCGGCATCGGCGTTAAGGGGCTCGTCAAGAGAAATTTCGGCCTTTAAATTAACGGTTTTTCTAAGGTGCATAAGTATTTCATTTTCTATGCAGCGCGATGCATATGTGGCAAGCTTTATGTTTTTGTCGGGGCGGTAGGTGTTAACGGCTTTTATAAGCCCTATCGTCCCGATAGATGTAAGGTCCTCAATTCCTGCTTTTGTGCCGTCAAACTTTTTTGCAATATATACTACAAGCCTTAAATTATGTACAACAAGCTTTTCTCTTACGGCTTTAGGATCACTGTCAAGCATAGAAAAAAGCTTTTCCTCTTCCTCTTTTGTAAGCGGCGGAGGCAGTGTTTTTGGCCCTTTAATAAAAAATACGCGACGCTTAAATATTGCTTGTAATTTTTGCCTTAAAAAATTAAATAGCCTCATTTTTTTCACCTTATTTTAATATTTCGGGATTTGTTATGCCTTCGTGATTGTCTCCTGCGGCATTTTCGCTTACGGCAACTATTACCGAATTGATGGTTTTTTTAAATAACTGTATTTTTTCAGCCTTAAATGCCGGCAGAAGTCCGCTGCCGTTTACCGTTGTGCAGGGTATTAGGCGGTAGCCTTTAATATCATTTTCGGAAAGATTTTCTTCAATGCTTTTACCGAGTATTTCTTGTGCCGCTTTTTTGGATATAATAATTACAGGGCGGTCACTCAAAGGATCTTTAAGGGAGTTGCCGCTGTCAAGTAAAAGCGAAACTTCTTTTTTTCTGCCGTCATAATAAATTTCGGCGGGTATAATTCCTTTAATAGGCACATCCTTTTTTAAAAATCTAAAAAGCAAGGTTATAGCTGCGTAGCTTAAAGCAGTGCTTACAATAAGCACTGTAGGCGATATATCAAAATATACGGCTCCGTTATTTATAAGCACACCGTTCGGTTTAAAAATTAACCAAAAACATATAATTATGCCGCCGAAAAGCATGGTTACACCGAAAAAGACCGCGGTTCTTCTAAGCAAATCCTTAACAGAATCAAAACCAAAGCTTACAAAAACTATTAACAGGCAAATTGCGGCCCTTGCAATTATTTCTGCAAAATACGGTTGACTTGGCAAAAATATGTATAAAGAGCTTATCCCTCCAAGTATCGCCCCTAAAATAACACGCAGGGTTTTGTAGCCGCTTTTTGCAATTTTTCCTGTTAATACAAGCAGAAAAAAGTTTATAATTATATTGGTCCCTATTAAAATATCAGCGTATACTACCGTATTAATCACCCTAATAATTATATAATATTTTCAGTTATAAACTTGTTGCAATAAGCGTGCAGAATCCTGTAGAATATAATTGACAAAAAACGAAAATAATATTAAACTGAAAATATCAGATGAAAAGGGGAAATTATTGTGCATTACGGAATTTCAACCGCCTGCTTTTATCCGGATAAAACGGAGGATGCATTTTTATTTTTGGCTGAGTCTAATATAAAGCATGTGGAGATATTTTTTAATGCTTATTGCGAGCTTTCCGATTCGTTTTTAGACAAAATAATAAACATACGCAATGCTTTCCATATGAGTATAGATGCAATTCATCCCTTTTCAAGCTTTACCGAACCGTTCTTTTTGTTTTCTAACTATATAAGGCGATTTGAAGATACAAGAAAATTATATGAGCAGTACTTTAAAACGGCTGAAAAGCTTGGAGCCAAAATAGTAAATCTCCACGGAGATAAAAGGGATTCCGCTTTGCCTATTGAAGAATATTGCCGACGCTATGAAATTTTATTTAACGATGCAAAAAACTGTGGTGTTATGCTAAATCAGGAAAACGTCGCTAATTTTAGAAGCTATGATCCGAGTTTTATTAAAAGCATGCGTGAAATTTTAGGCGATAAAGTTTCGTTTACGCTCGATATTAAACAGTGCGTGCGCGCAAACGTTAAGGTTTTGGACATGCTTTATGCTATGGGCAACAAAATTTCGCATGTTCATATAAGCGATCATAAAAAGGGCTTCGATTGTTTGTTGCCGAAGAACGGAAACTTCGATTTTAATGGCTTTTTCAACCTATTACAACGCCAACGGTTTAACGGTACCGTTATGCTTGAAGTTTATAAAGATGCATATAAAAAACGGCAGGAAGTTATGGACAGCTTTAAAGCAATCGAGCAAATGTGAAATTATTCGACAAATTTTTATTGACAAATTTGCGATAATAGCTTATAATAAATAAGTCGAAAATATTCACACAAGGACCGAAAATGAAAGCAGAAATAATTTGCGGTAGCGTTTTTTCAGAAGACGGGAAATCATATAAAACCTATGGGTTCAAAATCGGGCACAGGGTTTTTGAAGATGTCTCTTTAAACAAAGTGTTTGTTGAGCGGTTTGTACAGATATTAAACGATGATCCCGACCCTATAACCTGTATCGACGAAGTGCTTGAGGATTATATGGCAAAAGAGGAGTATAAATAATGAAAAAATTATTTTTTTGTACATTTTTAATTGCCCTTTTGTGCAGTTGCCTGTTTTTTAATGCCGCGGCAAAACAGGCAGTAATTATGGTAAATTATAATTCTGCCAAAATTTCCGAAGGCCAAGAATTTAAAGTAACGTTAAGCATACAAAATAACGAAGGCTTTGGCACGCTAACAGTAAAACTTGCGTTCGATAAAACAAACTTAACACTTTTAGATGTTGCAAAAACAGAGCTTAAAGCTAAAAACTATACAAATATTCATTTAGATAGCGGCACATACGCTGCTAATCAAAACGGGTGGTATAAAATCGGGTGGTCGCCAGCTGTGATCTCGCCGGACAATTATTCCGAGCCAATAACCTATAACGGTAACCTTGCAACGTTTACTTTTAAGGCTACAAAAAATATTAAACCTAATATTACCGTTCAAAATATTTCTTTTTATAACGATGATATGGATTATACGGATATACCGTTTAGCCTGCAAATTAATTCTGCCGCCGTAAAAGTGCAACAAGGCAGCAGTTCCAAAGCGGATTCTTCTAATAAAACAAGTTCTATCGTAGCAGATAAAAACAGTTCGCATATTAACAGTGCTGCAAACGATTCTAACATCGTATCTTACAGCGAGCCTCGTAAAAAAGATGAAGAAAACCTTAAGCAAAACGGGAATTATTTAATTGTAATTGGAATAGTTATCGCGACAACCGCAGTAATAGTCGGAGCGGCTTATATAATTAATAAAAAGAAAAAAAATAAATTTTTTAAAAAGACTTGATTTTTTATAAATGCGTGGTAAAATAGTTTTAGCACTCAGAAAGCGAGAGTGCTAAAACTATTATTTTTATTATTCTAAGGAGGAATTTTAATGAATATTAAACCTTTGGGCGACCGAGTTGTAACCAAAATGACCGAAGCGGAAGAAACCACTAAAAGCGGCATTATTCTTACAGCAGGCGCAAAAGAAAAACCTCAAGTTGCCGAGATTGTGGCTGTTGGCCCCGGCGGCATAGTTGACGGAAACGAAGTAAAAATGGAAGTTAAGGTAGGCGATCGAGTGCTTTTAAGCAAGTACGCAGGAACCGAAGTTAAGGTTGACGGAGTTGAATATTCTATAGTTCATCAGTCTGATATATTGGCTATAGTTGAATAGGAGGAACTAACATGGCAAAAGATATTCTTTTTTCGGAAGGCGCAAGAAAAAGCCTTCAAGCAGGCGTGGATAAACTTGCCGACGCCGTAAAAATCACATTGGGACCTAAAGGCAGAAATGTCGTTTTAGAGAAAAAATACGGTGCGCCGCTTATAACTAACGACGGTGTTACGATTGCAAAAGAGATTGAGCTTCCCGATCCTTTTGAAAATATGGGAGCACAGCTTGTAAAAGAAGTTGCCACAAAAACCAACGATGTTGCCGGCGATGGTACTACAACAGCTACAGTTTTAGCGCAGGCGCTTATAGGCGAAGGCATGAAAAACGTTGCAGCCGGTGCTAACCCCATGGTTATAAGAAAAGGCATTAAAAAAGCGGTTGACGTTGCAGTTGAAGCTATCGTTGAAAATTCTCAAAAGGTTTCCGGCACTAAGGATATTGCAAGAGTAGCTACAATTAGCGCAGGCGACGAAGTTATAGGCTCTTTAATTGCAGAAGCTATGGAAAAGGTATCGTCAGACGGTGTTATTACTGTTGAAGAATCCAAAACAGCAGAAACCTATTCCGAAGTTGTTGAAGGAATGCAGTTTGACCGTGGATACATTACCCCTTATATGGCTACCGATACAGATAAAATGGAAGCGGTTATCGACGAGCCGCTAATCTTAATTACTGATAAGAAAATCAGCAACATTCAAGAAATTTTGCCGCTTTTAGAGCAAATTGTTCAGGCGGGCAAAAAGCTTGTTATTATTGCAGAAGATATTGAAGGCGAAGCGCTTTCTACCATTATTGTAAATAAGCTTCGCGGAACCTTTATATGTGTAGGTGTTAAAGCTCCGGGCTTTGGTGACAGAAGAAAAGAAATGCTTCGCGATATAGCCATTTTAACCGGCGGCGAAGTAATTACAGAAGAGCTTGGTCTTGAACTTAAAGACGCTACAATGGCACAGCTTGGTAAAGCCGCACAAATTAAGGTTGGCAAAGAAAATACCATCATTGTTGACGGCGCAGGCGATAAAGAAGCTATTAAAGCCAGAGTTTCTCAAATTCGCAATCAGATTGAAAGTACCACAAGCGAGTTCGACAAAGAAAAACTTCAAGAGCGCCTTGCTAAACTTGCCGGCGGCGTTGCTGTTATTAAAGTCGGTGCCGCAACCGAGATTGAAATGAAAGAGAAAAAGCTCCGCGTAGAGGATGCTCTTGCTGCTACTAAAGCGGCTGTTGAAGAAGGCATAGTTGCAGGCGGCGGCGTAGCACTCGTAAACGCGGCAACTAAAGTTAAAACACTGCTTGATACAACCGAAGGCGACGAAAAAACCGGCGTTAATATTGTTCTTAAAGCGCTTACAGCTCCAATTTGCCAAATCGCAAAGAACGCAGGTCTTGACGGTGCTGTAATTCTTAATAAAATTGAGGACAGCGGCAAAATCAATTACGGGCTTAACGCTTCAAGCGAAGAATACTGCGATATGATAAAATCCGGTATAGTTGATCCTACAAAGGTTACACGTTCGGCACTTTTGAATGCGGCGAGCGTAGCGGCGACGGTACTTACAACCGAAACCCTGGTAGCCGAAAGAAAAGAAGACGCCGAAAAAGCGGCGGCAGCTGCAGCCGCGGCGGCAACTGCAGGCGGCGGAATGTATTAAAAAAATTAAGGGTAATCCAATTGGATTACCCTTGTTTTTTGCGAAATCTAAACAGCGCTATAATAATTGAAATTAATGTTATGCTTTCTGTCAGTACACCTGCTATTGACGGAGCGAAAATGTCATATATCATCCAAAGAGGAGAAACAAACAACGATAAAATTCGTATTTTCTTTTCTTCGGTTATATAAAAAGCAACAGACGCAATCAAAGCGGCAATTACGGGTAATACGGACAAAATGCCGTCAAAGGTAAAAATGCCGCAAATCACATACAAAATACCGGCCAAAAACGGCAGCCATTTAGAGCTAAACAGTTTATTTTTGTCTTTAAAATAATAAAACACATTTCTTATTACCGAAATACTGTTAACGATTGCTCCGGTGTAGGAACCAAGAAGAATAAACTGAACCATCCACAAAAAACTGCCTAAGCTTTGGAAAATAAGAATTCTTTTGCGGTTTCTTCCCTGAAAAGACCCGGCGGTAAACGCCAATGCTAAAAAACCAATAATTTGAGCTACTATGTCTAATGGTTTCATGTAGAAAAATTCCTTATAATGTAAAATTATTGTTGCAAAATATTATATAATATAACGAGCTTTTTTGCAAATTATTCTTTATTTTTACACAATTTTATGATAATATATTATTAAATTTATAGTATATATTTAAGTCTCGAAAGGAAATATTTATGGGATTACTTAAAAAACTTATGGGAAATTATTCCGAGAAGGAAATAAAAAGAATAATGCCCACTGTTAATGCGGTGCTCGATCTTGAGGACCATTATAAAAAATTAAGTGATGCGGAACTTAAATCAATGACTGCCGAGTTTAAATCAAGATTAAACAACGGTGCTTCTTTAGAAGATATTTTGCCCGACGCTTTTGCAGTATGCCGCGAAGCCGCATGGCGCGTATTAGGCATGAAACATTTTCCGGTTCAAATAATAGGCGGTATAATCTTACACCAGGGCAGAATTGCCGAAATGAAAACCGGTGAAGGAAAAACGCTTGTAGCTACTCTTCCTGCTTATTTAAACGCATTATCCGGCAAGGGTGTGCACATTGTAACTGTTAATGATTATCTTGCTAAACGTGACAGCGAGTGGATGGGAAAACTCTATAATTTTTTAGGCCTTACTGTTGGCCTTATTGTTCACGGACTTGATAAAGACGAGCGCAGAAAAGCCTATAACGCGGATATAACCTATTGTACCAACAACGAGCTTGGGTTTGATTATCTTCGTGATAATATGGTTATTTATGCTGAACACCGAGTACAAAGAGGACATAATTTTGCGATCGTCGATGAGGTTGACTCCATATTAATCGATGAAGCCAGAACTCCGCTTATTATTTCGGGCCAGGGGGACAAATCCACCGATCTTTATATTAAGGCAAACAAATTTGCAAAAAGCTTAAAGATGAACAAGGTTGTTGAAACCGATGATAAAGCGACCGACGAAGATCAGAAATTTGACGGCGACTATGTGGTAGACGAAAAAGCCAAAACCGCGGTTTTAACTCCCGCAGGTGTAAAAAAAGCTGAAAAAGAATTCGGTATAGAAAACTTAAACGACGCCGAGAATATGACAATATCTCATCATATCAACCAAGCGATAAAAGCGCATGGCGTTATGAAAAAAGACGTTGATTATGTTGTAAAAGACGGCGAGGTTATTATAGTTGACGAATTTACCGGTCGCCTTATGTTCGGGCGCAGGTACAACGAGGGACTTCATCAGGCGATAGAAGCTAAAGAAGGTGTACAGGTAGCACACGAAAGCAAAACGCTTGCAACCATTACCTTCCAGAATTTCTTTAGACTTTACGGTAAGCTTTCCGGTATGACCGGTACGGCGAAGACCGAAGAGCTTGAATTTCGTGAGATTTACAGGCTTGACGTTATAGAAATACCCACCAACAAGCCGATGATAAGAATTGACCAAAAAGACGTAGTATATAAAACCGAAAGGGCAAAATTTAACGCGGTTATAGAGCAAATTAAAGCCTGCCACGAAAAAAATCAGCCCGTGCTTGTCGGCACTATAACAATAGAAAAAAGTGAAATATTAAGCGGCATGCTGAAACGCGCCGGAATAAAGCATAATGTTTTAAACGCAAAGCACCATGAAAAAGAAGCCGAAATTATAGCGCAAGCGGGTAAACCCGGCGCCGTAACAATAGCCACAAACATGGCCGGCCGCGGAACCGACATTATGCTTGGCGGTAACGCTGAGTATCTTGCAAAAAGTGATCTTAAAGCCTCGGGCTACAGCGATGAAATTATTGCCGAAGCATCAGGATTTGCAGAAACCGACAATGAGGATATTTTGGCCGCAAGAAAGATTTTCGGTGAAAAAATCGCGGCATATAAAGAACAAATTGCACCCGAAGCTGAGCTTGTAAAAGAGGCCGGCGGCTTGTTTATAATCGGCACAGAGCGCCATGAGTCCCGCCGTATAGATAACCAGCTGCGCGGACGTGCGGGACGTCAGGGAGACCCCGGTGAAAGCAGGTTTTATGTGTCTTTAGAAGACGATTTGATGCGTCTATTTGGTGGCGAGCGCGTAATAAACGTTATGAATATGCTTAAAGTTGACGAAAACTTGCCGCTTGAGAATAAAATGCTGTCAAATTCAATAGAAAGCGCACAAGCCAGGGTTGAAAGCCGCAACTTTGGCATTCGTAAATCTGTTTTGCAGTACGACGACGTTATGAACAAACAGCGCGAGCTTATTTACGACCAGCGCAACAAGGTGCTTGACGGCGAGGATGTTCAAAACAACATAAAATCCATGATAGAGGACTGCGTAAATCGCGAAGCAATGCATTATCTTCAAGATGAAGTTGTGCGTGATAACTGGGATTTAGACGGTCTTAGGAATTATTTCTTAAACTGGATACTTGATAAAGATGATTTACGGTACACAGTACGTGAGCTTGAGCAAATCACTCGTGAGCAGGTGATTGAATATATAATAGATAAAGCGAACAAGATTTATGCGCTACGCGAAGAGACCTTCGGTTCAGAGCTTATGCGCGAGATCGAGCGCGTAATGCTTCTTAGAACGGTTGATGAATTCTGGATGGAGCATATCGATAATATGGAAGAGCTCCGTCGCGGCATAGGACTTAGAGCATACGGACAGCACGATCCGGTTATTGAATACCGAAACGACGGTACGGATATGTTTAACGAAATGATAGAGGCCATTAAAGAAGAAACCGCAAAACGCGTACTAACCGTTGTTGTACGGCAGAATGAAGAAGTTAAGCGCGAAAAGGTTGCCGAAGAAAGCGGTACCGGAACATCAGGTAACAGCACAGTAAGAGGCAAAGGTGTTGTAAGCAAAAACGCTCTGTGCCCGTGTGGCAGCGGCAAAAAATATAAAAGGTGCTGCGGTAAAGATTTAGATTAGTAGGGGAAAAAGGATGTCAATAGAAGCGGCTAACAGAATTGTAATAAAAATAGGGTCGTCATCGCTTACTCATGGCGGCGGCAAACCCAATCTTTTAAGAATGGAACAGTTAACCCGTGTTATAAGCGAGCTTAAAAACTGCGGCAAAGAGGTAATTTTAGTGTCTTCCGGCGCTATAGCCGCAGGACGCGGCAGGTTAAATATAACCAACAAACCACAAGATACGCCTACTAAGCAGGCGCTTGCTGCCATTGGCCAGTGCGAGCTTATGGGAATATACGACCGCATTTTTTCCGAATATGGATATTTTGCCGCTCAAATACTAATTAACCGCGATATTATTGAAAGTGCTGCAAGACGCGAAAATGTTATAAACACATTTAATAAGCTTATTGAAATGGGCGCAGTGCCGATAGTTAACGAAAACGACTCGGTATCTGTTGAAGAAATTTTATTTGGTGATAATGATAATCTTTCGGCGATTGTTGCTAATCTTGTTAACGCGGATTTATTGATCATTCTTACCGATATTGACGGATATTTTGATAAAGATCCACATAAAAGTTCTGATGCAAAGCTTATTCCGGTAGTTCATAAAATAACCGATGAGATGATAAATTCTTCCGGGGACACAGTAAGCACGGTTGGTACCGGCGGAATGCGCACAAAATTAGAGGCGGCAAAATTTGCAACAAAAAAGGGAATAAACGTTGTTGTTATGTCGGGTGAAAATCCTGCAAACATATACGAATTATTAGACGGTAAAGCAATAGGAACAGTATTTTTAAAGGAGTAGTTATGGATATTAAAGCTATTGGTAAAAGCGCAAAAGCGGCAGCGGCTGTGCTTTCATCTATTGATGCCGAAAAACGCGCAGCTGCTTTAAAAGAGGCCGCTCGAAATTTACGCCGGAATATTGTATTTTTATTATCCGAAAACGAAAAAGACCTTAAAATCGCAAAAGAAGCGGGTTTAAGCGATGCTCTTATTGACCGCCTTATGCTAAACGAAGCGCGTATAAATTCCATGGCTGATTCTATTGAAAGCATCGCCAATATACCTGACCTTTTAAATAAAACCATTGAAGAGTTTAAGGGCCTTTCCGGTATTAAGATTAAAAAAGTAAGCGTACCGCTTGGCGTTATAGGCATAATTTACGAAGCGAGGCCAAATGTTACCGCAGATGCAGCTGCTATTTGTTTAAAAGCCGGCAGCGCCTGTGTTCTTCGCGGCGGAAAAGAAGCTATAAACAGCAATATTGCAATAGCTAAGATTATCAATGACGCTTATGCAAAATGCGGTATGCCTAATGGTACGCTAAATCTTATAGAAGATACTTCGCGCGAGAGTGCAACCGCCCTTATGAATTTAAGGGAATTAAGCGTTATTATTCCGCGCGGTGGCAAGGGACTTATAAAATCTACAGTAGAAAACAGCAAGGTGCCTGTAATTGAAACCGGTAGCGGCAACTGCCACGCGTATGTCGATAAAGGTGCCAATCTTAAAATGGCAACGGATATAGTTGTAAATGGTAAATGCCAAAGACCGTCTGTTTGCAATGCGCTTGAAACACTTCTTGTACACAAAGACGAGGCCGAGACGTTTTTGCCGATGGTTTATTCCGAGCTTAAAAAATACGGTTGTGAAATCAGGGGCGACGATGTAACCTGCAGAATTTTAAAAGATGCCGTGCCCGCTACCGAAGAAGATTACAAAACAGAATTTTTAGACTACATCATTGCCGTAAAAGTGGTTAATAATATAGATGAAGCCATAAATCATATCGCAAAGTATTCTTCAAATCACAGCGAAGTAATTATTACAAAAAACGAAGAAAACGCAAGACGTTTTCAGCGCGAAGTGGATTCTGCGGCGGTTTACTGGAATGCTTCAACCAGATTTACCGATGGCGGTGAGTTCGGATTTTTTGCCGAGATAGGAATATCTACACAAAAAATCCACGCGAGAGGACCAATGGGAATAGCTCAGCTTTTAAGCTATAAATATGTAATTGACGGGCAGGGTGAAATTAGATGAAAGAGCGAAAATTCAAAACTTTTTGGTTGCCGCTGTTTTTGTTTGCGGCTGCGATTATTTGCTTTTACAAAACATTGGACAAGTTTCCGGATGTTTGGCATTTTTTCCTTAGATTTTTAGGAATATTCAGCCCGATAGTAGTAGCTGTTGTTATTGCATTTTTGTTATATATACCGCAAAATGCCATTGAAAATCTTTTTAAAAAAACAAAAGACAGTAATTTTTGGCATAAGCACAGCAGAGGAGCGTCTGTAGCTATTACCTATATATTAATAATAGGCCTTTTAGCATTGGTTGTTTATTTTATTGTTCCGGCTTTAGTTTCTAATGCGGCAAAGCTTGTTAAAAATTTGCCGGATTACTATTACAATACGATTAATTATATTAAATCCTTAGGTGGACAAGACGGAAAAATTTGGGGCATAGATGTTTCGAATATCGAAAAAATGGTAAGCCTTGATAATATTTTGTCCTTCTTTGATTTTTCATCTGTCGGTAAATATTTGAACGAAATAGCAAAGCTTGGCAGCGGTGCGCTTAATTTTTTGTTGTCTGTAGTAATGTCCGTTTATATGCTTTGCTCGCACGAAAAGCTTATTTTAACCTTTGGCAGAGTCTTAAATATAGTATTTAAAAAGAAAACTTTATTTATCGTATATTCTTATGTGGCGCGCGGATGCGAGATATTCTACGATTATTTATATGGCGCGTTTTTAGATGCAATTATAGTGTCGGTTGAAATGTCCATAGCTTTCAGTATTGCGCAAATACCATATGCAATACTTTTAGGTATTTTTGTAGGACTTTTTAACCTTATTCCTTATTTTGGTTCAATCATCAGCTGTATCATTACGGTGGCTATCACATTTATCACCACAGGCAACTGGGTAACGGCGCTTATAGTATTTGCAATAATTTTAGTGCTTCAGCAAATAGACGCAAACCTTGTACAGCCGCGGATTATCGGCAATTCCGTAGGTGTTAAGCCGTTTTACGTTGTTATTGCCATCACCCTCGGCGGCGCGCTGTTCGGTTTTGTCGGCATTTTAATATCCGTTCCGGCTACTGCGTTTATAAGAATGGTTATTATTGATTATATGCGTGACCACAAAGAAAAAATCAGTGCGAAGGAACTTAAACAATGAAGAGCTTAGAAGAAAAAATAATTAAAGAGGGAAAGGTTTTGCCCGGCAACATTTTAAAGGTGGACGGGTTTTTAAATCACAGAATGGACGTCGCTTTTATAAACGAAATGGGCAAAGAATTTAAGCGCCTTTTTAAAGATGAAAAGGTTGATAAAATACTTACCGTTGAGGCTTCGGGTATTGGCATTGCCTGCATTACGGCGCAGTACTTTGGCGTGCCGGTACTTTTTGCTAAAAAAGCAAAAGCCAAAAACATTGGCGGCGATGTTTATAAGGCTGAAATTATGTCCTTTACCAAAGGAACCCCTACAGAAATTTTTGTAAATAAAGCATATTTGTCCGAAGGCGAAAAAATCCTAATAATAGACGATTTTTTAGCTATCGGAAATGCATTTTTAGGGCTTAAAAATATATGCGATCAAGCAAAAGCCGAAATAGTAGGCTGCGGCATTTGTATTGAAAAAGTCTTTCAGGGCGGTGGAGATAAAATTCGAAGCATGGGTATAAAATTAGAGTCTTTAGCAAAAATTTCCGCCATGACAGATTCTTCTATAGAATTTATTTAAGGTACATATTATGAAAATTGCTTTGTTGGACTTAAAAACGTTATCTGATAACGATATGCCGATAGAACGGTTTGCAGAATTTGGCGAGCTTTATTGCTCTAACACTTTATACGGTGAAGATTTAAAAAATTTTATTAAGGATAAAGATATAATTCTGTGTAACCGCAGTGTACTTACGGCGGATGTTTTATCAGTTTGCAAAAATTTAAAACTGATTTGCCTTTTTGCGACGGGCTTTAACAATGTTGATTTAGATTTTTGCAATGAACATAATATTACTGTTTGCAACGTTCCGGGGTATTCTACAGAAGCAGTTGTACAACAGGCGGTTTGTTTTTTGCTTATGCTTGCAGGCAACACCGAAAAATATTCGGCATTTGTTAAGGCCGGCAGATGGTCCTTTACAAGCGGTGAATCGTATTTTCCGTATTCTATAACACGGCTTAAAGGCAAAACAATAGGGCTTTTCGGTATGGGTAATATGGGAAAACGCATGGCGGAGATTTGCAGCGTTTTCGGTATGAATGTAATATATAATTGCAGGCATAAAAAAGACGTACCGTATAAGTACGTCGATAAAAATACTCTTTTTAGTTTAAGCGATTTTATTTCTTTTCACTGCCCGGTAAACAGCCAAAGTGAACGGCTTTTAAATAAAGAAACTTTAGACCAGTGTAAAACCGGTGTGTACATAATAAATACCGCAAGAGGCGGGCTTATTGATGAGCAGGCTCTGTATAACGCTTTAATAAAAGGCAAGGTTGCCGGCGCCGCCGCAGATGTTGTAACTAATGAGCCGCTCGATGATAAAAGCCCGCTTTTTAAAGCGCCCAATATGATATTTACCCCGCATACCGGTTGGGCGGATTATGAGACGAGGACCGAACTGTTTGAGCGCGTTTATGAGAACATTAAAAACTTTATCGGGGGGCACCCTACAAACGTTGTAAATAAAAAAGAGTAGCATTGCTACTCTTTTTTAATCTATAAACATCCCGCCGGCCTTTAGGTCTTTTCTTAATTCGTCGGTATTGATATCCGGCAACCCTATTCCTTTTTTAACTGCCATTGCCGCAGCGGCACCAATAGCTTCGCCGGTTAATGAAGCGGTACCCTGAATTCTTGTAGAAGAGGTTGCGACGTGGTCGGCAGAAATTGATCTTCCCGCAGTGCCCAAATTTTTAACCTTGCTTGTAATTAATGTACGGTAGGGAATGTAGTAATATTCACCATCTACATGTCCGCCGATTGCCATGCGTTTTCCGGTGGGATCGTGAATGTCTATAATATAAGATCCGTAAGCTACCGCGTCGTCAAACTTTTTGCAGCTTACAGCGTCGCGTCCGGTTAAAACGTAGTCGCCAACAAGACGTCTGCTTTCTCGAACGCCAAGGCTTGAGGAAGAATCAACAATGTAACCGTCTTTAAAACCGGGGATAAAAGTTTTTAAGAAAGAAATAATGGGTATTAATTGCAGGCCCGCCATAAGTTCACCGTCGGAATAGCTTAAAGCGTCGCAGGCATTAACATCGATTATTCTTGACATATTAACAATTGCTTCGCCTTCGTGTATCGACTGGCAAATCCAAACGCGGCCCTGCGGCATGGGAACAATGTCACTATCAGTTACTTCAAAGCCCTTAGAATTTGCGTACTCCCAGTTTAAAAAGTCCTCTTTAGTTATTCCTAAATCTTTATATGTAAGTTTACGGTTCATGTATTTTGTACCGAGCTTAACATCGACATTGGCCATCCTAAACATTAAAGAGCAAGGCTGAACTTTGCCTGAATAATCGTCTTTTTTAACTTCAAAAGGCGTATCGGCATTCATTTCGCCTTTTTCATTTTGCAAGGTGCCAAGAACTCCGGGTTCGCTTCCGATAACCGTGTCGGCTTTAGATTTACCCATAAGGTCACCGTCACCGGTAGTGTCAATAAACATTTTTGCTTTGATTTTTCTTAAGCCCTCTTTAGTGGCGACTATTACATAGTCGACGTCACCGTTGTCCTTGTTTACAACATCGGTTAAAAAAGCGTGGAAAAGTATTTTTGCGCCGCTTTCATTTACAAGGGTAAGCAAAGAATATTTGTACATCTCAGTAGCAAGATCAAATCTTGTTGTAGCTCCTGCATATTTTTTAGCGTAATCTTCGCTGCGCCTGATAATATCCCAAACAATACCGTCAAAACGGACTTTCTGAGTTTTAGAATACATAGCGGAAATCGGTGCGACATGGCCTTGAGTTATAGCGCCGCCTAAAACGCCGCCGCTTTCTACTAAAAGTGTGTTAACTCCTCTTCTTGCAGAAGCAATTGCGGCAGAACATCCGGCAATTCCGGCACCGGCAACCAATACATCTGTTTCTAAAAGACAAGGTACATTTGAATAGTCCAAAATAAATCCTCCAAAGCAATTTTTTTTATTATACCAAACCGTACAAAATTGTTCAACAAAAATCTTTACAAAATAAAAAGTTTGTTGTATAATAACTCTGCAAATATTTCGGACGCTTAGCTCAGCTGGTAGAGCACCTGCTTGACGTGCAGGTGGTCGGGGATTCGAGTTCCTCAGCGTCCACCAAAAATCCTCACATTTTGTGGGGATTTTTTTATTGACAAATAAAAATTAAGTGATATAATATGAACAGTGGAACAATCGTTCAACTGTTCAACTTAAAAAGGAGACGCTTATGAACAGATTTAAAGATGAATTGCGCAGTGAAAAATATAATAACGAACTTATAAAAAAAGTCAAGGATGAAATGCCGACTTTTAGGGATATGGAAGATACTTCTTATATCTTTAAAATGTTGGGCGATATTACCCGCTTTAAAATTTTGGTAGCGCTTTTGCAAAGTGAACTTTGCGTTTACGATTTAACCGAAATTTTATGTATGACCAAATCTGCAATATCGCATCAGCTTGCGCTGCTTCGGAGCAGTAAAATTGTTAAAAGCAGGCGAGACGGCAAAAACATATATTATTCGCTGGACGATGATCATATAGTTAGAATAATCAGCATGGCGTTTGATCATATAAAAGAGTAGGTGCAGTATGGAAGACAAAAACAAAGTTATAACACTATCGATTTCCGCAATATTATTATTAATTTTGCTTTTTATAAAAATAGACAACAATCTTTTTTATCTTTTAGGCTTTTTGGCGGTGTTTTTACTGTCCGGATATGAAGTTTTGGCAACGGCTGTTAGAAATATTTTTAAAGGCGAAATTTTTGACGAAAATTTTTTAATGACCATAGCAGGCATAGGTGCGTTTTGTATTGGCGAATACGCCGAGGGCGCCGCTGTAATGCTTCTTTATGGTATTGGTGAGCTTTTAGAAGATTTTGCCGTTATGCGTTCCAGAAGGTCGATTACAAAGCTTATGAATATACGTCCTGATTATGCAAGGATAAAAAAGGGTAATTCCGACATTAAAGTAGACCCCAATACTGTAAATGTCGGAGATGTAATTGTAATTCACAGCGGTGAAAAAATACCGCTTGACGGAACCGTAATATCTGGAAGCGGCAGTATAGATAATTCAGCGCTTACAGGCGAAAGCGTAAGGCAAAAAATAAACAAAGGAGATTTGGTTTTAAGCGGCTGTGTATATTTTGGCGGTGTTTTAGAAGTTATGGTGCAAAAGGTTTTTGGGGAATCTACGGCAAGCGTAATAATAAATATGGCGCTAAACGCGGCATCGAAAAAAACCAAAGCGGAAAAGTTCATATCTAAATTTGCAAGAGTTTACACGCCGGTAGTTGTAATTATGGCGGTATTAATAGCGTTTGTGCCGCCGATATTTTTAGGCTTTGCAAGCTTTTCTGATTGGCTTATAAGAGCACTTGTGTTTTTGGTAATATCTTGCCCGTGTGCGCTGGTTATTTCCGTACCACTAAGCTTTTTTGCGGGTATTGGCGGAGCATCTAAAAAAGGAATCTTAATTAAGGGAAGTATATTTTTTGAAAGACTTGCAAGGGTAAATACCGTTGTTTTCGACAAAACGGGAACACTTACTGCCGGAAGATTTTCCGTTACAGATATAAATCCCGTAAATATTTCTTCTGATGAACTTTTAAAAATCGCGGCAACGGCTGAATTTTATTGCGATCACCCAATAGCTCTTTCCCTAAAAGAAAAATATGCAAAAGAAATCGACCAAAGCTGTATCTCAAATTATAAAGAAATTGACGGCAGGGGAGTATGTGCCGATGTATCCGGTAAAAAGGTAATAGTCGGAAATGCACGGCATCTTATAGAAAACGAAGTCGACATTGGCATTATTAAAAAAGTTCAGCAAACAACTGTTTATGTAGCGGTTGACGGTCAATATAAAGGCTGTATAGAAATATCTGACGCCATTAAAGAGAATTCCGAAAAAACCGTGGATTTGCTTAAAAAATTCGGAATTAAAACCGCAATGTTAACAGGTGATAAAAAAGAGATAGCCGATTTTACAGCGAAAAAAATCGGTATAGACGAAGTTCACGCCGAGCTTCTGCCAATGGAAAAAATCGAGCATCTTGAAAAATATCTTGATAACAAAGATAATATTGTTGCATTTGTAGGCGACGGTATAAACGATGCGCCTGTAATTGCAAGAGCGGACGTTGGCATTGCTATGGGAGCGCGGGGCTCCGACGCCGCCATAGAAGCTGCCGATGTAGTTTTGATGAACGACGATATTCAAAACATTGTGTTAGCTATAAAATTTGCAAAGAAGACAAGACGTATAGCAAAAGAAAATATTATTTTTGCGATAACGGTTAAGGCGATTATTTTGCTGCTTGGTGTTTTTGGGTGCGTTTTTTTGTGGCTTGCAGTTTTAGCAGACGTGGGAGTAGCTCTTTTAGCCATATTAAATGCCATGCGTTCCATGCATATTAAAGGAATATAATAAATAATATAATATAAACTTATAAAAAAACTGTTGACAAATCGCGAATAAAAACTTACAATTTTTAATAGTCAAGTTTAGGAGGACGGCAGTCAATGGTAGTTGACAAAATTAAAACTATATTAGCTGAGCAGTTCAAAATGGATAAGAGCGATATTGAAGTAAGTGCTTTAATTCAGGATGACCTGGGTGCGGACAGCCTTGATGTAGTTGAGCTTTTAATGACTATCGAGGATGAGTTTTCTCTTGAAATACCCGATGAAGATATTGAGAATATCAAGACGGTAGGAGACCTCGTATCTTATATAGAGAACAATTGCAAATAATTTATAAGCCGAAGCAGTATTAATTGCTTTGGCTTGTGCTTTATCTGAATTTACGCGGAGATAATAATGGAAGATAAAAAAGTAAAAGAAATAACCTCTATATCAGAGGATTTTGCAAAGTGGTATACAGACGTTGTTTTAAAAGCGGAGCTTATTGGCTATACATCTGTTAAAGGGTGTATGGTAATAAGGCCGTACGGCTTTGCTATATGGGAAAACATTAAAAACAATTTGGACGCCATGTTTAAAGCAACAGGGCATGAAAATGTATATATGCCCATGTTTATCCCTGAAAGCCTATTGCAAAAGGAAAAAGATCATGTTGAAGGCTTTGCGCCGGAAGTCGCGTGGATTACCCACGGCGGCGATGAAAAACTTGAAGAACGTTTTTGCGTTCGTCCTACAAGTGAGACCCTTTTTTGCGAACATTATAAATCAATAGTTCATTCATATAGGGATCTGCCGAAGCTTTATAATCAATGGTGTAGTGTTGTAAGGTGGGAAAAGACTACAAGACCTTTCTTGCGCTCAAGAGAGTTTTTGTGGCAGGAAGGTCATACAATTCATGCGACCGCAGAAGAAGCCAAGGCCGAAACTATACAGATGTTAAATATTTATGCCGAATTTTGCGAAAAGTATTTGGCAATTCCGGTTATTAAGGGTGTTAAAACCGCTAAAGAGCGCTTTGCAGGCGCAGAGGATACATATACTATAGAAGCCCTTATGCACGATGGTAAAGCGTTGCAAAGTGGAACATCACATTATTTTGGAGATGGTTTTGCAAAGGCATTTGGCATTCAGTATTCCGATATTAATAATAAATTGCAATATCCTCACCAAACATCATGGGGCGTTACCACAAGGCTTATAGGAGCTATTATTATGACTCACGGGGACGATAGCGGACTAGTGCTTCCCCCAATGATTGCTCCGGTGCAGGCTATAGTAATTCCGATTGCTTCTCATAAGAAAGGCGTTTTAGAAAAAGCTGAAGATTTGACTGCAAGACTTAAAAAGATTTGCCGTGCAAATATTGATAAGTCCGAACAATCGCCCGGCTGGAAGTTTGCCGAACACGAGATGAAGGGCGTTCCTTTGCGCATTGAACTCGGACCGCGCGATATTGAAAACAACCAGTGCATTATAGCCAGAAGAGATACAGGTGAAAAAATCACGGTATCTTTAGATGAAGTCGAGACGGTTGTAGCGAAAACCTTAAAAGATATACAGGCAAATCTATACGATATTGCGCTTAAGCGCAGAGACCGCATGACATATACCGCGCAAGATTTGGATGAGCTTAAAGCTATTGCCGAAACAAAGCCCGGCTTTATTAAAGCTATGTGGTGCGGTGACAGAGAATGCGAGGACAAGCTTAAGGAAGAGACCGGCGTTACCTCAAGATGTATTCCATTTAATCAAGAACACATTAATGACACCTGCGTTGTTTGTGGCAAAAAAGCAGATAAGATGTTATATTGGGGCAAGGCCTATTAAGGAGTTTATTATGAAAAAGTTTTTTGTATTTTTAGCTTTAATAGGAATTTTGGGTATAGTTTTGGCTTGCGGAATACTCGCCGAGAATGAAACTTCAAGTGATATTTCCGACAAAAGCTCTGATATTTCGCCCGTAGTTTCGGAAGAAAGCACAGTTAGTATTGAAAGTATTACTGCTATAGTCAGTGTAGAATCAAAAAGTTCCGATAAGTCTTCAAAAGCATCCGGCAGTACATCTTCAAAAAGATACGGCGCCGGCGCTACCGATCCTACAGGAAGCGTAGCGGGGGAATTCGGCGATCCTGTAAATAATACAAGTTTAACCGTTTCCGAAGAAAGCTCGTCAAAAGTAACGGATAGCGGCAAAAAAATATTTAACCTGTCGCAGCTTTTTTCAATTTTAATATTTATTCCCATTGCATGTGCAATAGGTGCTGTTGTGGCACTTGTTCATGTAAATAAAAAGTCGTTTTTAAACGATGACGGTAAAAAATCAAAAAAAGCGAAAAATATCCGAAATAAAAAATAATTTTTACCGACCGGTATTTCCGGTCGGTTTTGCTATACATATAATATATAAAAAAGATTAAAAAAAATTAAAAAAAACACTTGCAAATAAAAAAAGGTTGTGTTATAGTATATAGGCGTATGATGCGCAGATATGCGATGATGTGGGAGGTGGCCCGAGCTTTCGGGGGAATTTCCACGGAGTATGTCCGATTTTAAACCGGGCGAAGATTTTTAATTTTCATGTAGCATGTGCTTATGCTGTTTGACATTGTGCACATTCCCGGATTTCCTTTTAAGGCTATCCGGTTTTATAATGTATCAGGCATGAAACACACGGCGCCGTGTAAATTAAAAGCCGCCGAAATACAAGGAGGCACTTAAAGTGGCAATAAAAGAAAAAATCAGAATAAGAATTAAAGGCTACGATCACGCGCTTGTTGATCAGGCTGCAGAAAAAATTGTAGAGACTGCGCGTCGCACAGGCGCAAGGATTTCGGGACCGGTTCCGCTACCGACCGAAAAAGAAGTGGTTACGATATTGCGTGCGGTTCACAAATATAAAGATTCGCGCGAACAGTTCGAAACCAGAACACACAAAAGGCTAATAGACGTGTTGCGTCCAAGCAATAAAACTGTTGAGGCGCTTACAGGTCTTGAGCTTCCCGCCGGCGTAGAGCTTGACATGAAGCTTTAATCGCCGACTGGTCAAGTTAAGGGTAACCTTAACCAATAACCATTTAGGAGGAAAATATAAAATGCAAAAAGGTATTGTTGGCAAGAAACTCGGTATGACCCAGCTTTTTGACGCGAACGGCAATGTTGTGCCGGTAACAGTTATAGAAGCAGGTCCTTGTGTAGTTTCGCAAAAGAAAACAGTCGAGAACGACGGTTACGAAGCAGTTCAAATAGGCTTTGGCGATTTGAAAGCTTCTAAGGTAAACAGCCCTATGAAAGGTCACTTTAAAAAGGGCGATGTAGCGCCTAAAAAGGTTTTGCGCGAATTTAGACTTGACGATTGCGCGGCTTTAAACGTGGGCGACATTATTAAAGCAGACATCTTTGCCGAAGGTGACAGTGTTGACGTAGTTGGTAAAAGCAAAGGTAAGGGTTATGCGGGCGTTATTAAACGCTGGAATTTTGCCAGACTTAAAATGTCTCACGGTACAGGTCCTGTAGCGAGACACGGCGGCTCACTTGGTGCGTCAAGTACACCGTCGAGAGTTGCAAAAGGCAAAAAAATGGCAGGACATCTTGGTTTTGAACGAGTAACCGTTCAAAATTTAAAGGTTGTCAAGGTTGATGCAGAAAATAATATCATTGCTGTAAAAGGTGCTGTTCCTGGCGCTAAGGGAAGCATCGTTGTTTTAAAAGACAGCGTTAAAGCATAAGGGAAGGAGAGTGTAAGATATGCCAAAAGCAAACGTATTGAATATGGCCGGCGAGAAGGTCGGAACCATTACATTAAAAGACGCTCTTTTTGGAATTGAACCGAATGCAGTTGTAATGCACATGGCGGTTGTAAATTACCTTGCAAATCAGCGTCAAGGCACTCAGTCTACCTTAACCCGTACAGAGGTTTCCGGCGGCGGAAGAAAACCGTGGAGACAAAAAGGAACGGGCCATGCAAGACAAGGCTCCATTAGAGCTCCCCAGTGGAGACACGGCGGAGTAGCCTTAGGACCAAAGCCCAGAGATTATTCTTATAGCTTAAATAAAAAAGTAAAGAGATTAGCTCTTCTTTCGGCTTTATCTGATAAGGTTGCAAACAAGGATATTATTGTTCTTGATGAGTTCAAGCTTGAAACCTATAGCACAAAATCTGTAGCTGCCTGCTTAGATGCTATAAAAGCGGAAGGCAAAGTCCTTTTGGTTTTAGACACTAACGACGCACTTGCAATAAAAAGTGCCGCTAATATTAAAAATGTAAAAACCACTCAGGTTAACACAATTAACACTTACGATATCGTTAATGCCGATAAACTTGTTATCGTAAAAGCGGCCGTTAAAATGATAGAGGAGGTATATGCAAAATGAAAACCGCACAGGATATTATCTTAGCTCCAATCATTACAGAAAAATCCATGGAGTATGCAAAGGATAAAAAGTATACCTTCAAAGTAGCAAATGATTCTAATAAAATCGAAATTGCAAATGCTGTTGAGTCGCTTTTCGGTGTAAAGGTTGAAAAGGTTAACACAGTAAGCGTTCGCGGCAAAGAGAAAAGAGTAGGCCGCTATACCGGCACTACACCCGCTTGGAAAAAAGCGATCGTTACTTTGACAGAAAAATCCAAGACCATCGAATTTTTTGACGGTTTAATGTAAGGAGTAATCCTTAAGAACGGAATGACCGTTCGGCAATGTATGGGAGAAATCCCGCTAAGCCTAATAGGAGAGTGAAAAAAATGGCAATTAAACATTATAAGCCCACGACTCCGGGTCGCCGCAATATGACAGTTTTGGATTATTCCGAACTTTCAAAGGTGGCTCCCGAAAAGAGTCTTTTGGCCTCGGTTAAAAAACATGCAGGCCGCAACAGTTACGGCAGAATAACCGTTCGTCATCGTGGCGGCGGAAACCGTAATAAATATAGAATTATCGACTTCAAGCGCCAGCGCTACGGCGAGGTTGCAGAAGTTAAAACCATCGAGTACGATCCAAACCGCTGTGCTTTTATCGCACTTATCCAATATGAGGACGGAACAAAGAGTTATATAATCGCTCCTCACGGAATTAAGGTTGGCGATAAGGTTGAAAGCGGACCCGACGCAGATATTAAAATCGGTAACGCTTTGCCGCTTGTAAATATTCCTGTCGGTACATTTATCCATAATATTGAGCTTTATCCCGGTAAAGGTGCTCAGTTTGCACGTTCAGCCGGAAACCAAGCTCAGCTTATGGCAAAAGAAAACGGTTTGGCACTGCTTCGTTTGCCTTCAGGTGAACTTCGAAACGTTCCCGAAAAATGTATGGCAACAGTTGGTCAGGTATCGAACCCCGAGCACGAAAATGTTAACATCGGTAAAGCAGGTAAAACACGCCACAAAGGTATTAGACCTACCGTTCGCGGTTCTGTTATGAACCCGAATGACCACCCGCACGGCGGTGGTGAGGGTAAATCACCTGTTGGACGTCCCGGCCCTGTAACACCTTGGGGCAAACCTACTTTGGGTTATAAGACACGTAAGAAGAACAAAGCCAGCGATAAATATATCGTAAGCCGTCGTTCTAAATAGTCGGCGAAAGGAGAATAAATAATGGGAAGAAGCATTAAAAAAGGCCCTTATGTTCAGCCTGTACTCTTAAAGAGAGTTCTTGAAATGAACAAAAACGGCGAAAAGAAAGTATTGAAAACCTGGAGCCGTTCTTCAACAATATTCCCTGATTTCGTCGGACATACCTTTGCTGTTCATGACGGCAGAAAACACGTTCCGGTTTATGTAACGGAAGATATGGTAGGTCACAAATTGGGTGAGTTCGCACCAACCAGAACCTTTAAAGGCCACGCTGGTGCTAAAACTACAAAATAAGCGGATGAGAGGAGAAAAAACTATGGAAGCAAAAGCATCCTTGAAATACGCACGTATTTCACCGAGAAAAGTTAAAATTGTTTTGGATCTTATCCGCGGCGAAAAAGCTGATAAAGCTGTTGCGATCTTAAAATTCACACCAAAAGCGGCAAGCGAATATTTATTAAAGCTTTTAAATTCCGCTATAGCAAATGCGGAAAACAACTTTAATATGGATAAATCCAAGCTTTATGTATCCGAGTGCTATGTTTGCCCCGGTCCTACTCTTAAAAGAATAAGAGCTAAAGACCACGGCAGAGCACACAGAATACTTAAAAGAACATCACATGTTTTCCTTACTGTTAAGGAAATTGAAGAATAATTAAGGAGGTTAAAGTAATGGGCCAGAAAGTACATCCAAACGGAATGCGCGTAGGCGTTATCCGCAATTGGAATTCACGTTGGTTTGCAGATAAAGCAAGTTTCGGCGATACTTTGGTTGAGGACTATAATCTCCGCAAGTATTTAAAGAAAACCCTTTACGCTGCAGCCGTCTCTAAAATAGAGATTGAACGCGACGCAAACAAGGTTAGAATTCACATCCACTGCGCAAAGCCCGGTATCGTTATCGGTCGCGGCGGTGCTGAAATCGAAAAATTACGCGTCAAATGCCAAAACATGATTGGCGCACCGGTACACATCAATATTGTTGAGATTAAAAATCCTGATCTCAATGCTACACTTGTTGCCGAAAACATCGCGGCACAGCTTGAAAAGAGAGTATCTTTCCGCCGTGCTATGAAGCTCGCTATGGGCAGAACGATGAGACTTGGCGCAAAAGGTATTAAAACTCAGTGTTCAGGCCGCTTGGGCGGTGCTGAAATCGCCAGAAGCGAACATTATCACGAAGGTACTATTCCTCTTCAAACGATCCGTGCAGATATCGATTACGGATTTGCCGAAGCAAACACAACCTACGGCAAAATCGGCGTTAAGGTATGGATTTACACAGGTGAAGTCCTTCATGATTCTCGCAGGCCTCAAAAGGAAGGAGGCAACCGCTAATGTTAATGCCTAAAAGAGTTAAATATCGCAGAGTACATCGTGGAAGACTTACCGGTACTGCCACAAGAGGTACTACTGTAAATTACGGAGATTTCGGTCTTAAAGCTTTAGAACCTGCTTGGATTACATCCAATCAGATTGAAGCTGCTCGTATTGCTATGACTCGTTACATTAAACGTGGCGGTCAGGTATGGATTAAAATTTTCCCCGACAAGCCCATAACCGAAAAACCGGCTGAAACCCGCATGGGTTCCGGTAAAGGTTCACCGGAATATTGGGTAGCGGTAGTTAAACCCGGCCGAGTAATGTTTGAAATCGGCGGAGTTGATGAAGAACTTGCTCGTGAGGCCATGCGTCTTGCGGCAAACAAATTGCCTATTAAATGCAAGTTCGTCAGCAAACAGGAAATGGGTGGTGAACAGTAATGAATATATCTGAAATTAAAGAAAAATCTGTTCCTGAGCTTAACAATATGTTGAAAGATCTCAAGGAAGATTTGTTTAAGCTTCGTTTTCGCCATGCTGTTAACCAACTTGAAAACCCAATGCGCTTAAAGGCCGTTAAAAAAGATATTGCGCGCGTAAAAACCGTTTTACGTGAGCGCGAACTTCAAGACGGCGCTGAGTCGTAAGGAAAGGATGGTTTACTGTGAGCGAAAGAAATCTTAGAAAAACAAGGGTTGGCCGAGTTGTCAGCGATAAGATGGATAAAACCATTGTAGTAGCTATTGAAGATAACGTTAAGCACCCGCTTTACAAAAAGATTATTAAAAATACTGTTAGACTTAAAGTACACGATGAAAATAACGAGTGCAAAGTTGGAGACAGAGTACTTGTAATGGAAACCAGACCTTTATCTAAGGATAAAAGATGGCGCTTGGTTGAAATTATAGAAAAAGCTAAGTAAGGAGGAATTACTGTGGTACAACAACAGACATTGCTTAAAGTTGCTGACAATACAGGTGCGAAAGAACTTATGTGCATTCGTGTTCTCGGCGGCTCGGGCAGAAGATATGCCAACATCGGCGATACTATAGTAGCCTCCGTTAAAAAAGCAGCACCAGGCGGTACTGTTAAAAAAGGCGATGTAGTTAAAGCCGTAGTAGTAAGAACTGCTAAAGGTCTTCGTCGCGCGGACGGTTCATATATTCGTTTCGACGAAAATGCTGCAGTCCTTATCCGTGACGATAAAAACCCCAGAGGTACTCGTATCTTTGGGCCTGTAGCCCGTGAGCTCAGAGAAAAAGAATACATGAAAATTCTTTCTCTCGCTCCCGAAGTGCTGTAATCTGGAGGTTTAAAAAATGAGTAAAGTTCATGTTAAAACCGGAGATACCGTAGTGCTTTTAACCGGCGGCGAAAAATACCGCGGTAAAAAAGGTAAGGTATTACAGGTTAGCCCCAAAGAGGGTAAAGTTATTGTTGAGGGCATCAACACAGTATCAAAGCACGTTAAACCGCGCAAAGCGGGCGATCCTTCGGGCATAATTAAAACCGAATCCGCAATTTATGCAAGCAAAGTAATGTTAGTATGCCCTAAGTGCGGAAAACCCACACGTATAGCACATAAAATTTATGCCGATGGCAAAAAAGACCGTATGTGCAAAAAGTGCGGCGAAACATTTTAGAGTAGGAGGAATATCACATGGCAAGATTAAAGGATGCTTACAAAGCCAATGTAGCACCTGCCTTAATGAAAAAGTTTGAGTATAAAAGCGTCATGCAGATTCCCAAGCTCGATAAGGTAGTTATCAATGTTGGCGCCGGAGAAGCAAAAGACAACAGCAAAGCAATCGACGCAATTGTAAGCGATCTCGCTAAAATTACAGGTCAACAGCCGGTAGTTTGCAAAGCAAGAAAATCGGTTGCAAACTTTAAACTTCGTGAAGGAATGCCCATAGGTGTTAAAGTAACACTTCGCGGAGATAAAATGTATGAATTTATCGATCGTTTCTTTACATGCGCGCTTCCGCGTGTGCGTGACTTCAGAGGAATTAATCCGAACTCTTTCGACGGCAGAGGAAATTATTCCATGGGCGTTAAAGAACAACTTATTTTCCCTGAAATCGAATACGATAAGATAGATAAAGTAAGAGGTATGGACATTATATTTGTCACTACCGCAAAAACAGACGAAGAAGCAAGAGAGCTGCTTACATTAATGGGCGCTCCGTTTGCAAGATAAGGAGAGAGATTATGGCTAAAACATCAATGAAAATTAAGCAAGCTCGACCTGCTAAATTTTCAACAAGAAGTTATAACAGATGCAAAATCTGCGGCCGCCCCCACGCTTATCTTCGCAAATACGGTATTTGCCGTATATGCTTCCGTGAATTAGCGTACAAGGGCGAAATCCCGGGCGTTAAAAAGTCAAGCTGGTAAGAAGGAGGAAAACGACATGCAAATTACAGATACAATAGCGGATATGCTTACAAGAATCCGCAATGCCAATTCGGCAAAGCATGATTCGGTTGATATTCCTGCTTCTAACGTAAAAAAGGCGATTGCTCAAATTTTACTTGACGAAGGTTATATCAGCGCTTTCCAGGTTATCGAAGACGGTAAACAGGGAACGATTCATGTAACATTAAAATACGGTCCTAATAAAACTCAGGTTATAAAAGGACTTCGCAAAATAAGCAAACCCGGTTTGCGTATTTACAGCAGTGTTGAAGATATGCCTAAGGTTATGAAGGGACTCGGCATTGCCATCCTTTCAACAAGCAAAGGCATTATGACCGACAAAGAAGCGCGCAAAGCCAACGTTGGCGGCGAAGTGCTCGCTTTTGTTTGGTAAGGAGGTGCGGTATAATGTCAAGAATAGGTAAACATCCTGTTGAAATTCCGGCAGGCGTTGAAGTTAAGGTTGACGGCAATACCGTTACCGTTAAAGGACCAAAAGGTACATTAACGGAGACCTTCCACAAAGATATGAAAATCGATTTTAGTGACGGTGCAATAACCGTTACACGCCCATCTGATGAAGCAAATCATCGTTCGTTGCACGGCCTTACTCGTACACTTATTAACAATATGGTAATCGGCGTATCGCAAGGCTTTTCTAAAGAGCTTGATGTTATGGGCGTTGGATACCGTGTTGCCAAACAGGGTAAAGATCTTGTTATGACACTTGGTTTTTCACATCAGGTTATCGTATCTGAAATTGATGGCATAACAATTGATGTTCCAAACCCGAATAAAATAATTATTTCAGGTCCGGATAAACAAAAGGTTGGTCAGTTTGCCGCCGAAGTTCGTGAAAAACGTCCTCCGGAGCCCTATAAAGGCAAGGGTATAAGATATACCGGCGAATATGTACGTCATAAAGAAGGCAAAGCCGGTAAAGGCGCCAAATAAGAAAGGAGAGAATAAACAATGGTTAAGGTTAAAGATTCCAATAAAGCACGTATTAATCGCCATAAGAGAGTACGTGGTAAAATCAGCGGCACTGCCGAACTTCCGAGACTCGATGTTTTTCGCTCCCGCTGCAATATCTATGCCCAGATAATTGACGACATTAAGGGCGAAACGCTCGTTGCCGCATCCTCAAATGAGAAGGATTTCGGCAAAACCACCGGAAACTGCGAAGAGGCTAAAAAGGTCGGCGAGCTCATCGCCGAGCGTGCAAAAGCAAAGGGTATCGAAAATGTTGTTTTTGATCGCGGCGGATATGTTTATCACGGTCGTGTAGCTGCCCTTGCAGAAGCAGCCAGAAGCGCAGGACTTAAGTTTTAAGAAAGGAGAATAACATAATGGCTACAGGAATTGACGCATCTGTATTAGATTTAAAAGAACGCGTAGTTGCATTAAACCGCGTATCCAAAACTGTTAAAGGCGGCCGTATTATGAAATTCTCCGCTTTAGTAGTTGTTGGTGACGGTAATGGTATAATTGGTTTTGGACTTGGTAAAGCCGGTGAAGTTCCGGAAGCTATCCGCAAGGGAATTGAGGACGCCAAAAAGAACCTTATTAAAATTCCTCTAAAGGGAACAACCATTCCGCATGAAATTATCGGCGAATACGGAGCCGGCAGAGTATTATTAAAACCGGCTGCTCCCGGTACCGGCGTTATTGCCGGTGGTCCTGTTCGTGCTGTTTTAGAGACAGTTGGAATTAAGGATATTCGTACCAAAGCATTACGCTCTAACAATCCTTGCAACGTTGTTCGTGCTACAGTTCAAGGCCTTGCTTCGTTAAGAAGTGCCGAAGAAGTAGCTGAAATTCGCGGCAAGACTGTTAAAGAAATTTTAGGTTAAGGAGGAAGCAGTTATGGCAACAAAAAAAGCGGCTTCTGCAGAACTTAAAATAAAGCTTGCTAAAAGCCTTATCGGTGCTAAGGACGATCAAATTGCTACCGCATATTCTTTAGGACTTAAAAAAATCGGTAATGAGACCGTTCAGCCTGATAATGCGGCGACAAACGGCAAGATTAAAAAAATTATCCACCTCGTTGAGGTAACCAAAGCATAGTTAATGACAGGAGGTGCGAATCATGAAAATTCATGAACTTTCCCCAGCGGAAGGATCAAACAAGGACGTAAAACGTATAGGCAGAGGTCATGGCTCCGGAAATGGCAAAACCGCCGGCAAGGGCCACAAAGGTTCAAAAGCCCGTTCAGGTCCAAACAAAAGAGCCGGATTCGAAGGCGGCCAGATGCCTTTACAAAGACGTGTTCCGAAACGCGGATTTAACAATATTTTCGCTAAAAAATATGCGTCTTTCAATATTTCTAAACTCGACATATTCGAGGACGGTGCCGTTGTTGATTCCGCGGCACTTATAGAAAAAGGTATTATTAAGAAAACTTATGACGGCGTTAAAGTTTTAGGCAACGGTGAAATCACCAAAAAACTTACTGTTAAAGCAGCGGCTTTTTCCGAATCTGCTAAGAGCAAAATCGAAGCTGCAGGCGGAAAAGTCGAGGTGATTTAAGATGCTTGAAACCATTAAAAATGCGTGGAAAGTTGTCGAAATAAGAAAGAAAATACTATTTACCGTATTTATTCTGTTCATCTTTCGTTTAGGTGCGGTAATCCCGGTACCTTTTGTTGATTTCGTTGCTTTGGCTAATGCATCTCAAAGCTCTAATACTAACGACTTCTTCAATTATCTTTCAATTTTGACCGGAGGCGGTCTTGAATATGGAGCTCTTTTCGCAATGAGCGTAACACCCTATATCAACGCTTCCATTATTATCCAGCTTCTCACTGTAGCCATTCCACCTTTGGAAAGACTTTCACAGCAGGGAGAAGAAGGAAGAAAAAAACTTGCACAAATTACACGTTATGCTACGATTATACTTGGACTTATCCAAGGAACGGCATACTACTTCTATTTAAGCGGCAACAACTTTATTAATGTTACCGGCGGCTTAAAAATATTTGCAGCTTTTGTAATTATTTTAGCGCTTACTGCCGGCAGTGCCATAGTTATGTGGCTCGGTGAACAAATAGATGTAAAGGGTATAGGCAACGGCATTTCGATGCTATTGTTTGCAGGTATTTTGTCACGTGCACCACAAGCGTTTAGCTATTTGTGGAAAGCAGTATTTGAATTTGGCAAAGGATTTGCCGCACTTGCAATCGTTTTGATATTCTTAGTGGTTGTTGCTTTCATCGTTTGGATGACAAACGCAGAACGCAGAATTCCCATTCAGTATGCAAAACGAGTTGTTGGGCGCAAACAATACGGGGGTCAAAACACTCATATTCCGATTAAGGTTAATATGTCCGGTGTTTTACCGATAATCTTTGCAAGCTCAATTCTTATGATACCTACAATGCTTTTGTCATTTAATCTATTTAAAACGGGTTCAACGATGTATAAAGCATTAAGCTTATTTAGCGTGCAAGGCGTATTTTATGCAGTAATCTACTTTGCACTCATTATCGGATTTGCTTATTTCTATACAACAATACAGTACAATCCGATTGAAATGGCCAATAATTTGCGTAAGAATTCGGGTGCAATTCCCGGTATTCGTCCCGGCAAGCCCACGTCGGACTTTATTTCAAAAATATTGTCCCGCATAACACTTTTGGGAGCACTCTTCTTGAGTGTAATCGCAATACTTCCTATCCTTGTCGGAAATGTAGGCGGTATTTCAATTTCAATCGGCGGTACGTCCATACTCATCGTTGTAGGCGTTGCCCTCGATACAGTACAAAATCTTGAAAGTCAGATGATGATGCGTCATTATAAAGGCTTTTTAGACTAAGGTGCAAATATGAAACTGATATTATTAGGAGCTCCGGGTGCCGGCAAAGGCACCCAAGCAGAGCTTATTTGTAACAAATTAAATATTCCCACTATTTCTACCGGAAATATCATTCGCGAAGCGATGAAAAACGGTACCGATATGGGAATAAAAGCTAAATCTTATGTTGATGCCGGCGGCCTTGTGCCCGATGAAGTTGTAATCGGCATTATAAATGAAAGATTAAGCAAGGATGACTGCAAAAACGGATTTATATTGGACGGTTTTCCGCGTACCATTCCGCAAGCCGAAGCGCTTACAAAAATGGGAATCGAAATCGATCACGTTCTTTCAATTGAAGTTAAAGATGAAGATATAATCCGCCGTATGTCCGGAAGACGTGTATGTCCCGACTGCGGAGCAAGTTATCATATTGAGTATAAAAAACCAGTTGTTGAAGGTGTTTGCAATGTTTGCGGTGCCGAGCTTATTATTAGAAAAGACGATAAACCCGAAACCGTACTTGACAGACTTCGTGTTTATCACGAAACAACTGAGCCTTTAAAGGACTATTACAGCAATAAAGGTTTGCTTCTTACCGTTGAAGGTCAAGAAGAGCTTAGCGATACAACAGCGCTAACCTTTAAAGCGCTGGGTATTTGACAATGGTGATACTCAAAACCAGTCGAGAATTAAGTATAATGCGTGAAGCATGCAGAATCTCGGCAGGAGCATTAAAATTGATAGGCAGCGCGGTGGAACCGGGCGTTACTACAGCACAGCTTGATGAGCTCGCTGAAAAGTATATTTTGTCTAAGGGTGCTAAACCCAATTTCAAAAATTACAACGGCTTTCCGGCAACCGCCTGCATATCCATAAACAATGAGGTAATTCACGGCATACCGTCAAAAAACCGTGTCATTCACGAGGGTGATATTGTAAGTGTTGATCTCGGAGCGGTTTTTAACGGCTACCACGGCGATAACGCCGCCACTTTTGCTGCGGGCAGCATTTCACCCGAAGCAAAGCGGCTGATCGACACGACGCGTGAAAGTCTTTACGAAGGCATAAACGCGGCGGTTGTAGGCGGCAGAATCGGCGATATAGGTAATGCGGTGCAAAGGTATGTCGAAGGACGTGGCTACTCGGTGGTAAGAGAATTCGTCGGCCACGGAGTAGGCACTTCATTGCACGAGGCCCCCGAAGTTCCCAATTTTGGAATTAAGGGTAGAGGCATTCGTTTAGTTAGCGGAATGACCTTGGCTATTGAACCTATGGTAAACATGGGGAATTATAAAGTACAAGTCAAACCCGATCAGTGGACGGTCGTGACTATGGATGGCTCGCTTTCGGCCCACTTTGAACATACTGTGGCAATAACGCCGGACGGTCCTAAAATAATGACCCTGGCAGATTAGCCGTAAGCGATCAAAAATGCGACTAACATAATAAACGAATGGAGGAACCCGATTTGTCTAAAGAAGATATGATAGAACTCGAAGGAACCGTGCTTGAAACAATGCCCAATGCAATGTTTAAGGTTGAAATTCCGGGTGGTCATACCATACTTGCCCATATATCCGGTAAACTTCGCATGAATTTTATCCGTATACTGCCGGGCGATAAGGTAACAGTCGAGATGTCACCTTACGATTTAACAAAGGGACGCATAACTTGGCGTTCGAAGTAATTAGGAGGCAAAAAAATGAAAGTCAGACCTTCTGTAAAGAAAATTTGCGAAAAATGTAAGATTATTAAACGCAAGGGAAAAGTAATGGTTATCTGTGAAAATCCCAAGCACAAACAGCGTCAAGGTTAACTTGACAGATTTAAAGTGAGGTGCAGCAATAAATGGCACGTATAGCCGGTGTTGATCTTCCGAATGAAAAAAGAGTTGAGTACGGCTTAACCTATATTTTCGGAATTGGTCTTACAACCTCTCAAAAGATTCTTAAAGAAACGGGCGTAAATCCTGATACCCGTGTAAAAGATCTTACAGAGGACGATATTTCCAAACTTCGTGATTATATAGAAAAAAATCTCGAAGTAGAGGGCGACGCTCGTCGTTCCATAGCATTTGATATTAAACGTTTAGTTGAAATTGGCAGTTATCGCGGTATTCGCCATCGCAAAGGACTTCCTGTAAGAGGTCAGCGTTCCAAAACCAATGCGAGAACCCGTAAAGGTCCTAAAAAGACCATTGCCAATAAGAAGAAATAAGCGGGGAGGATTATATAAATGGCAACAGCTAAAAAAGCTACTACTCGCAAACGTCGTGAGAAAAAGAATATTGAACGTGGAGCGGCTCATATCCAGTCCACATTTAATAACACCATTGTCACGATAACCGATATTAACGGCAACGCTCTGTCTTGGGCTTCCGCCGGCGAACTCGGTTTTCGCGGCTCGAGAAAGTCTACTCCTTTCGCGGCACAGTCTGCTGCGGAAACAGCAGCAAAAGCTGCAATGGAGCATGGGCTTAAAACCGTTGAAGTATACGTTAAAGGCCCCGGAGCCGGACGTGAAGCGGCGATTCGCGCTTTGCAGTCTGCAGGACTTGAAGTTAACATGATTAAAGATGTAACTCCTATTCCGCATAACGGCTGCCGCCCGCCTAAACGTCGTCGTGTATAATTTGGAGGTGTTTTTAATTGGCTAGATATACTGGTGCAGTATGCAGACTTTGCCGCCGTGAAGGACAAAAGTTGTTCTTAAAAGGTGACCGCTGCTATTCTGAAAAATGTTCAATAAACCAAAGAGCGTATGCTCCCGGTCAGCACGGACAAGGCCGTAAAAAATCTTCCGAATATGGTCTTCAGCTTCGCGCTAAACAAAGAGCCAGACGTTTTTATGGTGTTAATGAAAAACAATTTAATCATTATTTTGAAATTGCCGAACGCAAACAAGGCGTTACCGGTACAAACCTTTTAAGACTTTTGGAAAGCCGTCTTGACAATGTCGTTTATCGCGCGGGATTTGCTTCTTCTCGTGCCGAAGCGAGACAACTTGTCGGTCACGGACATTTTGAAGTAAACGGTCACAGAGTTGACATTGCTTCATATCTCTTAAAAGCAGGCGATGAAGTAAGCATTTGTGAAAAGAGCAAAGGTCTTGAAAAAATAAAAACCGTTATCGAGGCTAATGCCTCAAGACCTGTTCCGGCATGGTGCGATGTTGATCATGACAAGGGCTATGTAAAAGTTGTTAATTTACCCGAACGTGATCAAATCGATGCTCCCGTTGAAGAACAGCTCATCGTTGAGTTCTATTCAAAATAATTTCATATTATTTTTTGTATTTGTCTTGCCGCACAAAGATAAATATTTAAATTAAAATGTGTGGAGAAAAGGAGCTTTACATGATAGAGATTGAAACACCAATTTTGGAAACAGTCGAAACGTCATCGGATGATAGTTACGGTATATTTACCTTAAAGCCGCTCGAAAGTGGATACGGTACCACTCTTGGCAACAGCTTAAGAAGAGTTTTGTTGTCATCGCTCCCCGGTGTCGCTGTTACATCTGTAAAGATTGACGGAGTTCTTCATGAATTTTCTACTATCCCCGGCGTAAAAGAAGATATGACCGAAATCATATTAAATATTAAAGGTCTTATTGCAAAGCTTTATTCCGACGGCCCTAAAACCGTTTATATTGAAGCCGAAGGACCTTGCGTAGTTACCGGCGAATCTATAAAAACAGATTCCGAAGTAGAAATATTAAATAAAGATCTTTACATTGCCGAGCTTACCGAAGGCGGCAAGCTTCGCATGGAAATCAATATTGACCACGGCCGCGGATATGTTTCTGCCGATGCTAATAAGCCTGAACACATGATTACGGGACTTATTCCTGTGGACAGCAGCTTTACCCCGGTTAGAAGAGTAAAATTCAATGTTGAAGATACTCGTAAAGAACAGGTAACCGATTATAATTGCTTGACTCTCGAAGTATGGACTGACGGAACGATTTCTGCTAAAGACGCTGTGTCTTTATCCGCAAAGATTCTCATCGAGCATTTAAAATTGTTCGTTGATTTGTCCGAGCAGACCAACGAAGTCGAGATCATGGTAGAAAAAGGCGAAAATGTTAAAGAGAAAAATCTTGAAAAGACCATCGAAGAGCTTGATCTTTCTGTTCGCAGCTTTAACTGCTTAAAACGCGCCGGCATCAACACCGTTGAAGATCTTATTAATAAAAGCGAAGACGAAATGATGAAGGTAAGAAACTTAGGAAGAAAGTCGCTTGAAGAGGTTATTCAGAAATTGGATTCTTTGGGATTCAGTCTTTCTCATAACGACGATTAATTAAGGAGTGAAATATTATGGCAGGTACCAGAAAACTTGGTCGCACAACCGATAGCCGTACTGCTATGCTTCGTGCAATGGTAACATATCTTATCGAAAACGGCAAGATAGAAACCACAGTGTCCCGTGCTAAAGAAGTTCGTGCATTGACCGAAAAATATATTACACTCGCTAAAGATAGTAACTTGCATACAAAAAGGCAAGCTTTGTCCTTTATCACCAAAGAGGATGTCGTTAAAAAGTTATTTGACGATGTAGCACCTAAATATGCAGATAAAAACGGCGGATATTGCCGCATAACAAAAACCGGACCTCGCAGAGGCGATGCTGCCGAAATGGCAATAATCGAGTTGGTTTAATAGGGCGAGTAAATAAAACGGCATATAATGTTTAAGCAGTTAGACATTATATGCCGTTTTTGCATTTATGCAAAAACAACGTAAATATTATGCATAAATATTTAAAATAATATGTTAAAAATAAACAAAATTTGCATTTTTATCGATATTTTCATAAAAAACTCTTGCATTTTTATGCATAGAATGCTAATATATATTCACAATAAAAATCTGGAGGCAGAAAAATGAAAAAGTTAAATGTAATTCTTGCACTTATGCTATCGGTAATAATGGTTTTAGCCTTTGCCGGTTGCGGTAAAAAAACTGACAAATTGATTGTTGCTACAAACGCTGAGTTTGAACCTTTTGAGTCACTCGATAAAGACGGCAATTGCGTAGGCTTTGACATTGACTTAATAAATGCAATCGCCAAGAAGCTTAACGTTGAAGTTCAGTTTGACAATATGGAGTTTGACGGCGTTGTTGCTGCTGTAAATCAGGGAACATGTGACGTTGCTATTTCCGGACTTACCATAAACGAAAAAAGGAAACAGTCGGTTGATTTTTCCAATGCTTATTATAGCGGTGTAGCTCAGGTTCTTATAGTTGCAGCCAATGATACAACATATACAGGCACAACAAAAGAAGAACTTGATGCACAGTTAAAGAACAAGACAATCGGTGTTTGCACCGGCTTTACCGGTGAAGCATATGCAAAAGGCGATGCTGACTGGGGATTTTCAGGTATTGAAGGCGCTAATGTAAAAATTTACGAAAACATAAGCCTTGCTATAAAAGATCTTGAAAACGGAACAATTTCCGCAATCATCATGGATGATTCTCCTGCCAAAAACGCAGCAAACGGCAACAGTGGTGTTAAAGTGATTGATGTTCCGCTTACTGTTGAAGAATACGGTATAGCTGTTCAAAAGGGTAATTCTGATTTACTTGAAAAAATAAATAATGCTCTTGCTGAACTTAAAAAGGACGGAACTTTAGCGGAACTTTTAGCAAAATACGAGCTGTAAATACTTATAATATGCACTGCTAGCAGTGCATATTTCATCTATAGGAGAAGTAGTTTTGTTTAGTGGTTTTATTGAAAAATTCAAAATAATATTTATAGACGGCGCACAGTACAAGCTTTTGCTTGACGGTTTGGGATACACCATATTTATTGCATTGTTTGCCTTGGTTATAGGCGTTGTTCTTGGAACCGTTCTTGCCATTTTTAAGGTAATACCGCGTAACAATCCCTTTTTAAAGGTTCTTTATTATATCGCTAACATATACATAACGGTTATTCGCGGAACGCCTGTAATGGTGCAGCTATTGTTAGCTTATTACGGCATTTTTGCGACATCCTTTAAGGGATTTTCCCAAAAAGCACTTATTATCGGTACTATTGTTTTTGGAATTAATTCAAGCGCTTACGTTGCAGAAATAATAAGAAGCGGCATAATGTCTATAGATAAAGGTCAAATGGAAGCGGGCCGTTCTTTAGGTCTAAATTACGGACGTACCATGTACCATATAATTCTTCCACAGGCAATAAAAAATATTTTGCCGGCACTTGGCAACGAGTTTATAGTTTTAATTAAAGAGACCTCAGTTGCCGGCTTTATAACAGTTTTTGACTTAACCAGGGCTGCTCGTGCGATAGTTGCTGCATATTACGAACCATTTGTGCCGTATTTGGTATTGGCGGCAGTATATTTGGTACTTGTAATGCTTGCAACATGGCTTGTAAACTCCCTTGAAAGGAGATTGCATAAAAGTGACAGATAATAAAGAATGCTTAATAAAAGTTGAAGGGCTTGAAAAAAAATTCGGTGATCATCAGGTACTTGCCGGAATTAATGCCGAAATTGACAAAGGCGACGTTATGGTTGTAATTGGCCCTTCGGGAAGCGGAAAATCCACATTTTTGCGTTGCCTTAACAGGCTTGAAGAACCTACCGGCGGCAAAATATATTTTGAGGGTATAAACATCCTTGACAAGAACGTTGATATCAATATACACCGTCAAAAAATGGGCATGGTTTTTCAGCAATTTAATCTTTTTCCACATATGACGGTTTTACAAAACATGACTTTAGCGCCCGTAAAACTTCTTGGAATGACAAAAAAAGAAGCCGAAGAATCGGCATTAAAACTGCTTGATAGAGTTGGCCTTAAAGATAGAGCGGATTCATATCCAAACCAGCTGTCAGGCGGCCAAAAACAGAGGATAGCCATAGTGCGCGCGCTTGCGATGAACCCCGACGTAATGCTTTTTGATGAGCCGACATCGGCACTTGATCCCGAAATGGTCGGTGAGGTGCTGGACGTTATGAAAACCCTTGCTAAAGAGGGAATGACCATGGTAGTTGTAACTCACGAAATGGGCTTTGCGCGCGAGGTAGCGTCAAAAGTGGTATTCATCGATGAGGGCATTATAATGGAAGAAGCAGAACCAAAAGAATTTTTTGAAAATCCTAAAAACGAAAGGCTAAAGATATTTCTATCGAAAGTATTATAAAATAACGGAGCACATTTGTGCTCCGTTATTTTTTTACATTAATTCTTCAAATTTTACTACATTTACGCCGGCTTCTTTTAGAACTTTGGCGGATTTTTCGTTGTCTTCTACACGTATCATAACAAAAGCAGTGTCTTTAGTGGGATTTAAAAATGCGTACATGTATTCAATTGCTATGTTATTGGCGGTTAGTATTTGAACAACCTTGTCAAGTCCGCCGGGTTTATCGTCAATAGCTACAGCCAAAACCTTGGTAATCGAGCAAGTAACATTGTGTTCTTTTAATACTTTTGTCGTCTTTTGCGGATCGTTAACAATAAGCCTTAAAATGCCGTAATCGGTAGTATCTGCAATAGATAGTGCCCTAATATCAATTTCGTTTTTTGCTAAAAGCTCGGTGATTTCCGCCATACGACCGGGTCGGTTTTCAATAAATATGGATATTTGATCAATTAACATAATAGTCCTCTCCTTATTTTATTAGTTTGCTGTTGTAACCAAGGTCAAACGCTTTTAAGTTTAAATCTAAAAATTTTTCAGGGACGGTAGCCTTTATTGCATCGATCCATTTTTCTTTTGCAATACCGGTGCTTTTAGCTAAAACACCGATTAAAACAACATTAACAGCTTTTGCATTGCCTGCTTTTTCTGCAAGATCTAAAGCGTCTAACGCGATAAGATTCAGATCGCAATTTTTTAAAGCATTTAAAATACCATCCGGATATTTTGCGGCGCCGGTTATTACCGGCATAGGTAAAATTTCGCGAGTATTAACAATAACTGTTCCGCCCGGTTTTAAATATTCAAGCCAGCGTGCCGCTTCAAGATTTTCAAATGCTAAAATTATGTCGGCTTCGCCTTTGGTAATTATCGGCGAATATACCTTTTTATCTGCCTTTACATAGGTGACAACGCTGCCGCCGCGCTGACTCATCCCGTGTACTTCGCTAAGCTTTATATCAAGCCCTTCGCCGTACATTACTTGGCCGATAAGACGGCTTGCAAGCAGTGTTCCTTGACCGCCGACTCCCACAATCATTATATTATACATCTTCGTTTGCTCCTTTTATTGCTCCAAATTTGCAAAGCTCGGTGCAAACCTTGCAGCCAACACATAGCGTGCTTTCAATTTTTGCCTTGCCGTCTTTAAATTCTATTGCGGGGCAGCCTATTCTCATGCACATTTTGCAGCCTTTGCAAGTGTCGCCAGATACATAAAGCGGCCGGTTGTGTTTAACATTTTTTAATAGTACGCATGGCCTTCTTGATATTATAAGTGAAGGTTCGGGTTTTGCAAGCTCTTCCTTTATAACCGCTGTAGTATCCGCCATTTTGTAAGGATCTACAACCCTTACGCTTTTAAAACCTACTGCTAAAGCTAAAGCTTCAAGATCAACTGCAGTAGTAGGCTCGTTTTTAATTGTAAGCCCGTTAGCAGGATTGTTTTGATGACCGGTCATGCCGGTTATTGAATTATCAAGCACTATTACAGTGCTTAAACCTTTATTATAAGCAATATCGATAATACCTGTAATTCCGGAGTGAATAAACGTACTGTCTCCAATTACTGCAACTGCATTTTTGGAAAAATCCTTGCCGCGTGCTATTGCCGCACCGTGCAAAGCCGAAACCGATGCACCCATGCAAATGCATGTATCAATTGAAGAAAGGGGCGGAAGCGCACCTAAAGTGTAGCAGCCAATATCACCGCTAACGTAACAGCCTATAGTTTTTAATGCGTAAAAAAGACTTCTGTGTGGGCAGCCCGCGCATAAAGCCGGAGGACGCGGAGGAATTTCAAGATCCACGCTATTCACCTTAGGATAAATATTTAGCAGCTTATTTTTTACGGTTTCTTGTGAAAACTCCCCTAAATACCCAAATATATCTTTACCGCGGCAGTTAATTCCTAATGAGCGGCAGTGCTTTTCAATTACTCCGTCGAGTTCTTCTATAATTATAACTTCGTTGAATTTTTCGGCAAAATCTTTAATAAGCTTTATTGGCAAAGGATTTACCATTCCAAGTTTAAGATACGAAGCGTTTTCTTTAAGCGCTTCTTTTGCATACATATAGCAGTCGCCTGCGGTAATGATGCCGAATTTTGCGCCTTCGTTAATTTCTACTGTGTTTATTTTGCAGTTTTCCGCATATTCGGTAAGCTTTTTAGTGCGTTCCTCAACAAAAACATGGCGCTTTATCGCCATTGCGGGCATCATAACATTTTTTTGCGGATTTTTTTCATAAATCCTTACGGGTACTTCTTTTCTCGGCTCTTCTTCTACAAGGCTTCTCGAGTGCGCTATTCTTGTTGTTACGCGGATAATTACGGGCGTATCAAATTCTTCGGATAAATCGAATGCAAGTTTCGTAAATTCCTTGCATTCCGCGCTGTCCGATGGCTCTAACATTGGTACTTTCGCACCGATAGCGTGATTTCTGCTGTCCTGTTCGTTTTGCGAAGAGTGCATACCGGGGTCATCCGCTACGGTAAGCACCAGTCCGCCGTTAACGCCGATATAAGAAGCGGTATAAAGAGGGTCTGCCGCCACATTTAAACCAACGTGTTTCATAGCGGAAAACGCGCGCGCTCCGGCAATGGCTGCTCCGGAAGCTACTTCTACAGCAACCTTTTCATTCGGCGCCCATTCGCTGTATATTTCTTCATATTTTGCAATGTATTCGGTTATTTCGGTAGAGGGTGTGCCCGGATAACTAGATACGACCTTGCCGCCGGCTTCATAAATGCCGCGTGCAATCGCTTCATTGCCAAGCATAAGTTTTTTCATTATTTCACATTCCTTAAGTCTAATACTCTTTTTGCTTTGCCGCTGAATCTTTCAAGTGCTTTCGGCGGAGAGAGTGTAATTTTAGTATCAATTCCAAGCACGGATTTTATCTTTGCACGAATATGTTGCTGCAAGTTTTGCAGCTCTGAATAACGCTCTAAAAGACTGCCGTCAATAAGTTCAACCTTAATTTCAAGCGTATCGGCAAAGTTCTCGCGCCTTACTATCATTTGATAGTGAGGACCGATGCTGTCAATCTTCATTAAAACACTTTCCACCTGAGATGGGAATATGTTTACACCGCGTATTTTTAGCATATCGTCGCTTCTGCCCTTGATTTTGCTCATACGCGCTGTTGTGCGGCCGCATTTGCAAGGCTCGTATGTAATGTTGGTTAAATCTTTGGTTCTGTAGCGAATAAGAGGAATTCCTTCTTTTGTAAGTGTAGTTACAACAAGCTCGCCTTCGCTGCCTTCAGGTAACACCTCACCGGTTTTTGGATCGATTATTTCGCATAAATAAAAGTCTTCGTTTATGTGTAGCCCGCAACGCAATTCACATTCGCCCGAAAGTCCGGGGCCGCCGGTTTCACTCATTCCGTAATTGTCGGTTACAAACATTCCCCAGTTCTTTTCAATTTGGTCGCGCATTTCCGGAGTACAGCCTTCGGAACCGAGAATTCCAATTTTTAAATGATAGTCGCTCATGGGATAACCGGATTCTTTAGCAAGTTCGGATAAATATAATGCGTAACTCGGAGTTGCCACAAGCGCGTTTGTTTTAAAGTCGCGCATCAGCATCAGTTGTTTTTCACTGTTGCCCGACGAGGTAGGCACTACGGTAGCGCCTATTTTTTCAAGACCGTAATGTAGTCCTAAAGCGCCTGTAAACAGACCGTATCCAAACGCTATTTGTACAATTGTATTTTTGTCAGCACCGGCAGCAGTAACGATTCTTGCAATCATTTCCGCCCAGTTTTCAAGGTCGTTTTTGGTATAGCCTACAACAGTGGGCTTTCCGGTAGTTCCGCTTGAAGCATGTATGCGTACGATATCACTTTGAGGCACCGCAAATAAACCAAACGGATAATTATCCCTTAAATCGTCTTTTACGGTAAACGGCAATTTTTGAAGGTCGCTTAAAGATTTAAGCATTTCCGGTTTAAAGCCGATTTCATCAAACCTCTTTTTATACATCGGTACGTTATTGTAGCAAAGATTAACAGACCATTTTAATCTCTCTAATTGCATGGCTTCTATGCCTTTACGCGACATAGTTTCCATTTCTTTGTTCCAAATCAAATCGAATACTCCCTTAAATATAGTATAGACATTATTCCCTGAATAATATAAATTAATATAAGAATGCAATATCTTTAAAAGATTATACGACAAAAATCTTATTTTGTAAAGGAATTATAGAATAAAAAATCTTTAATGCTTGCAAATTTTAGCGTTATGTTATAAAATAATTATATCTATTGTATAATGCGATAAATATTTTTGAATGTTATTGCTTGGTTTAGCCAAGAATGAAAATAAAAAAATCCCCCGACCGTTTAGTCGGGGAAATGCCGCAAGAATATCTTGCAATGGAGCTGCTAACCAGAATCGAACTGGTGACCTCATCCTTACCAAGGATGCGCTCTACCGACTGAGCCATAGCAGCAAACTTACGGCAAAAAATATTATAGTTTAAAAATCATTTGTTGTCAAGTGAAAATATTTCTTTTGATGACATTTTGCTTGAAAGGAACACAATATGCAAAAAAACAATGCTGTCAAAAAAAGCGACAGCACAAAACTTAAATCTATTAAAAATTTTAAACCGAAAAAAACGCAAAAAAAACCGGTCTCAAAAAGGGCAGAAAAAAAGCCTTCTGTTCCGATTAAAATTATTCCTATCGGCGGTATGGGGGAAATCGGCAAAAACTGTTATTTGTATGAGTATAAAGACGATATGATAATTGTCGATTGCGGAATGTCATTTCCGGATGAAGAAATGCCCGGCGTTGATATAGTTATTCCCGATTTTAGCTATATTTTAAAAAATAAGGATAAAATTAAAGGGCTTTTAGTAACACACGGACATGAGGATCATATCGGTGCAATACCGTATCTTTTAAAACATTTAAATATACCGATATATGGTACCAAACTTACTTTAGGCCTTATTGAAAGCAAACTTTCAGAGCATAACTTGCTGTCGTCCGTAAAACTTGTTGAAATTAAACCTAAGGATAAAATTTCATTAGGTTGTTTTACTGTTGAATTTATTCATGTAAATCATTCAATACCTGATGCTGTAGCGCTTGCGATTACAAGTCCTTGCGGCACGGTTATTCACACAGGGGATTTTAAAATCGACACTACCCCAATTGACGATAAAATGATAGACCTTGCGCGATTAGCGGAACTCGGCCATAAGGGTGTGTTAGCACTTTTATCGGATTCTACCAATGCCGAACGACCCGGTTATACACCAAGCGAACGAATTGTCGGTGAAAGTTTTGCCAATCTGTTTCAAAAGGCAGGCAAAGACCGAATAATAGTTGCGACTTTTTCGTCAAACATACATCGTATACAGCAGATTATTGATGAGGCCGTGCGCTGCAAAAGAAAAATTGCCGTTTCCGGCAGAAGCATGTTAAACGTTGTAAATATTGCGAGTGAATTCGGATATTTAAAAATACCGAATAATACTTTAGTAGATATAGAAAGTATTAATAAATATCCTAAAGAACAGCTTGTAATAATTACTACCGGAAGCCAGGGTGAGCCGCTTTCGGCGCTTCACCGCATGGCATTTGGTGACCACCGGCAGCTAGCGATTATACCTGGTGATATGATTATAATTTCCGCTACGCCAATACCCGGCAATGAAAAGCTTGTTAGCAAGGTTATAAACGAACTGATGAAGCAGGGCGCGCGCGTTGTATACGAAAAAATGTATGATGTACATGTATCCGGCCACGCTTGCCAAGAAGAATTAAAGCTTATTTTAAGTCTTACAAAACCTAAGTTTTTTGTTCCCGTACACGGTGAGCAAAAGCATCTTTACAAGCATGCCGTTATTGCCGAAAGCATGGGAATAAACAATAAAAATATCGTTATAAGCAATATCGGTGACGTTATAGAAATTACCAAAAAATCCATAAAAATTGCCGATACTGTGCCATCGGGCAGAGTTCTTGTGGATGGACTGGGTGTAGGCGACGTCGGAAGCATTGTATTGCGAGATAGAAAGCATCTCGCCGAAGACGGTGTAATTATAGTAGCGCTTGCAATGGATTCGGTAACAAAAGAGGTAGTATCAAATCCTGAAATTATTTCACGCGGATTTATATATGTTCGCGAATCGGAACAGTTAATTTCGGAAATTACTGACGTTGTATACGATAGTATAGAAAAGTGCTATTTAAACGGTGTAAGAGATTATTCGGCATACAAAACTAAAATTCGTGATGCGGTTTCAAAGTTTTTATATAATAAAACAAAGCGCAGTCCAATGATTTTGCCTATTATTTTAGAAGTTTAAAGGGGAATACCGTTGAAACGATATGGTTTTATAAATTATTTGTTCTTTTTGTTTATCGTTTTCCTAATCGCCGTTAGTATTGCTTTTTATTTTTATAATCAAACACTTTCATACGTTTTTATGGCGATAACAGTGGCTTTTGCGTTAACTTTTATAATTTACAGCCGCAAAGGCGAAAGCAAATATAATAAGCTTATAAAAAACTTAAACGACGAACTGGGTAAAGCCAGCAGTAATGTTTTATCCAGCTTTACATTGCCGCTTATAGTCGTTTCCGACAACGATGAAATAATTTGGTATAACAGCGCTTTTTATAATGAGATGTCTGCCGAAGCCGATAGCCTTATTGGTATGGACTTATCCGTAATTATATCCAAAGACGATCAAATCAGACTTAAAAAAGAAAAACGCATTGAAGTAAATTTTGGCGGAAAAGTTTTCAGGACATTCGAAAGCTTGAGTAACGACGGTAAAATAAGTCAGCGTGTTATTTGTTTTTTGGATATTACAAACCTGCAAAAATATGCTATGGAATATATGCTGTCAAGACCGGTTGTAGCAGTTCTTGCAGTAGATAATTTTGATGATGCCGCTCATGGACTACGAGATAGCGAACGTTCGGCTTTACATTCGAAAATCCAGAATGTTCTTGAAAATTGGTTTTTAAAAACTAACGGACTTGTTCAAAAGCTTAGTGGCGACAGATTTTTGTTTATTTTTGAAGAACGTTATTTAAATAAAATAAAGGCTGATAAATTCAGTATTTTAACCGAAGTCAAATCTATCGAGACCAGCAGCGGTATTAAGCCGACAATTTCTATTGGTATCGGCGTTGACGCCAATGATTTTAAGGGTTGTGCCGAATATGCTAAATCAGCGCTTGATATGGCGCTTGGCCGTGGCGGCGACCAGGCGGCAATAAAAATTGGCGAAAACGATTATAAGTTTTTTGGCGGAGTTTCAAGCTCAACTGAAAAGCGCTCTAAGGTGCGAACAAGAATAGTTGCCTCGACTTTAATTGATATGTTAAAATCTTGTGATAACATACTTATTATGGGGCATAAGTTTTCGGACCTTGATTGCGTTGGAGCGGCCTTTGCGCTTCAAAGCGCGGCCGAAAGACTGGAAAAAGAAGTAAGCGTTGTATTAGACGAGCATAGCACTATGGCAGGCCCATTTATTGATCGTGTTTATAAACTTAACAAATCAATTAATATTTGCCCGCCGCAAAAAGCGCTTTCTAAAGTTGGACGCGGCACACTTTTGTTTGTTTTGGATACTCACAGAAAAAACTTTGTTGACGCACCCGAGCTTATAGATAAATGTGACAATATAGTGGTTATCGATCACCACAGAAAAGCTGTCGATTTTATTGATAAAGCAGTAATATTTTATCACGAAACCTCAGCTTCTTCTACATGCGAAATGATGACCGAGCTTTTACAGTACATAGATGAAAACAGCATAGAAAGAGCAGAAGCCGAAGGCCTTTTGGCAGGCATTATGCTGGACACCCGAAATTTTGTTTTTAATACGGGTGTTCGAACATTTGAAACCTCAGCGTTATTAAGAAAACAAGGCGCAGATCCTATAGAAATTAAAAGACTGTTTGCCGATTCTCTTGAATTTTATAAAATTAAATCAAATATTATAGCTTCAGCCGAAATTCATAAGGATAGTGCAGTTGCGTTTAATACTTTTGAAGGCGCCGGCACTAAAATTATTACAGGCAAAGCCGCAGATGAACTTCTTGAAATTAAGGGCGTTAAAACATCTTATGTTCTTTGCCGCATAGACGGTAAAATTAATATAAGCGCAAGGACACTTTCAGAAAACGTTCAAATCGTAATGGAAAAACTTTCCGGCGGCGGAAGTAAAACAATGGCGGCCTGCGAGCTTGATACGGCGGATTTTAATGTGGCACGGGATATGCTTTTAAAGGCAATAGAAGAAGTAAGGATGGATTAGCATGAAAGTAATTTTACTTGAAGATGTAAAAGGTACAGGCAAAAAAGGTGAGATGCGTGAGGTGTCTGACGGATTTGCCGTTAATTATCTTTTTAAACGAAAACTCGCTAAAGAGGCAAACGCTTCTGCAATTAATGAATTAAAAGGGAAGGAAAGCGCTAAAGCGCATCATTTGGCAGAGGAAAAAGCGGCTGCGGAGGATTTAAAAAATCTTCTTAATAATAAAGAAGTCGTATTAACCGCTAAAGCCGGTTCAAAAGGCAAATTGTTTGGCGCTGTAACTTCTAAAGAAATAGCAGCCGAAATTAACAATAAATTCGGCGTGCAAATAGATAAGCGCAAAATGAGTGTTAACGATATTAAAAACTTCGGCGAATATAAGGCCGAAATAAAGCTTTATAACGGTATTGTAGCAACTATTACCGTTATAGTTAAGGAATAAATTATGGCTAGTGATTTTAACATTAAAAGTATTGACAGTCAGACAAGCCCGTTTTCAATCGAAGCCGAGCAATCGGTTCTTGGCGCAATTTTAATTGACCCGTCTTGCATGCATTCGGTAGCAACCGAATTAAAACCCACGCACTTTTATTTGCTGCAGCATCAAAAAATTTATGAAACGCTTTTATCAATGTATGACAAAAGCAGTCCTATCGATTTTTTAACTCTATACGAGCGCCTAAAAAACGATAATTTGATTGACGAGGTAGGCGGAAAAGCATATTTAACCGAGCTTGTTCAAACCGTGCCTTCAAGCGCCAATGTTTTAACATATGTGGCAATAGTTTTTGACAGGTTTTTAGCCCGAAGTCTTTTAAATGCTGCGCAAGGTATTATTTCTGATGTTAATTCCGGCGGCAAAGCCTCTGCTTTAATTGATTCCGCAGAACAAAAAATATATGATATTCGCGCCGGACGTGACACAACAGACCTTGTGTCGATTAAAAACGTTATTAAAAACGAGACGTACGATCGCCTTCAAAAGGTGGCAGATGTAGAAACGCGTCAGGATTATCTTGGCATTCGCTGCGGAATTGGCGAGCTCGACGAAACGCTTACGGGCTTTAACAAAAGCGATCTTATTATTTTAGGCGCAAGACCCGGTGTTGGTAAAACATCGCTTGCTTTAAATATTGCAAGAAATATTGCGGTTAACGAAAAGAAAAAGGTTTGCATTTTTTCTTTGGAGATGACCCGTGACCAACTGGCGCAAAGGCTTTTATCTAACGAGGCAGGAATTGTAAGCGACCATCTGCGTGACAGTATGAAGATGACCGACGCCGAGTGGATTGCATTAGCTCAAGCCAGTGAAAGCCTGTCGTCAGCTGAAATATATTTGGATGAAACATCAGATATAACCGTACCGCAAATTAAAGCCAAAGTTAGAAGACTTGGCGGTGTTGATATGGTTGTAATTGACTATTTGGGTCTAATTAGAGGCTCCGTCCATACCGAAAACCGCGTGCAAGAGGTAAGTGAAATATCTCGAAGCTTAAAAATAATGGCAAAAGAACTTAATATTCCTTTGCTTGTTTGCGCGCAGTTAAACCGCGGAGTAGAGTCAAAATCATCAGGAAGAAGGTCCCGCCCGGGACTTGCCGATCTTCGCGATTCGGGTTCAATCGAGCAGGATGCCGATATAGTTTTGTTTTTGCATAAAGAACAAAATGCCGAAGAAGAGGGCTACGAGCCCACATCAGATACGGTTGAATGCATAATTGCAAAAAACCGCCACGGCGAAACAAAAACAATTAAACTTAATTGGGACGGTCGTTTTACGCGCTTTACCGCGCAGGATACTTTCCATACAGAGGACTATTAATAAATGCCAATTTCTGCAAGGGATTATTTTAATATTCACCCAAATCTTAGGGGAAAGACAATCGCTGTTGCATTATCCGGCGGTCCGGATTCGGTTTGTCTTTTATATTTGTTGCTTAAAATTAAGGATGAATATAATATAAAAATAGAAGCCTGCCATTTAAATCATGGGCTTCGAGGCTTAGAATCCGATGCGGATATGGTTTTTTGTAAAAACCTTTGCCAAAAATTAAACGTGCCGCTGCACATTAAAAAAACTGATGTAAAAAGACTAATGCAAAAGGGTGAAAGCATAGAACTTGCCGCAAGAAGAATTCGTTATGATTTTTTTAACAGCCTATCGGCAGATTTTATTGCAACCGCCCACAACAAAAACGACAGTGCCGAAACTATAATAATGAATATAATTCGCGGATGCGGCGCTTTAGGGGCTTCCGGAATTCCGCCTTTAAGAAATCGCATTATTCGTCCGCTTTTAAATTACTCAAAAAGCGAAATTCTAAATTATTTAGAATCCGAAAAAATAGAATACAGGATTGACAGCACAAATCTTTTAAACGATTTTTCAAGAAATAAAATCAGAAATTTAGTTTTTCCGGTGTTTACGGATATTAACGGCGGTTATTTGGATAATATTATCAGATTTTCCCAAAATATAAAAAATGATGACGAATGTTTATTTGATGAAGCTCAAAAGGTTTATACAGCTTATAAAGAAGCTTTAGGGTTAAAAGTTAAAGATTTAAAAAAATATCCTTCTGCCGTTTTTTTAAGAGTATTAATTTTGTTTTTTAATGATAATAATTTAGTATATAACGAGCGGCTCTTACAGGATGTAGCAGAAAAAATTGCCAATAATACTATTTTTAAAATTAATACCGAAAAAGATACATATTTAATCTTTGAAGGAGGTTTTTTATCGGTTTTAAAAAAGCACAAGCCTGTAAGTTTTCGCGTAAAATTTTTAAATGTTAACAATTTATTATTAAATAATACACTTGATTGTGATAAAATTAAAGGACAATTAAATGTAGGCACTAAAATGCCTAAGGATACTATTAAGCTAAAGCACGGGCATAAAAAAGAATTGCGGAAAATTTACAGTGAACGTAAAATACCGAAACACCTTCGGGATTATTTGCCGGTAGTACGCGATGACTTGGGAGTTGTCTTTGCTTATAAAATCGGCGTAGCCGAAAGGGTACTTCCCGATGAGAATTCAAAAAATTTGTTAAACGTATATGTGGAGGAAGAGGAAAATGCACAGTGATATTGCGGAGGTGCTTTTTACTAAGCGCCAAATCGATAAAATAGTAACTAATCTTGGAAAGCAAATAACCAAAGATTATAAAGATAAAAATTTGCTTTTAATCGGAGTTTTAAAAGGTTCGGTTGTATTTATGGCCGATCTTATGCGTAAAATAGATTTAAAGTGCAAAATAGACTTTATGGCGCTGTCGTCCTATGGCAATTCAACCGAAAGCAGCGGAACCATCCGTCTTTTAAAAGACCTTAATACCGATATAAATGGCTACGACGTTCTAATTATTGAAGATATTTTAGACAGCGGCAAAACTCTTTCTCATTTAAAAGAATTGCTTATGTTAAGAAAACCAAATTCTTTAAAAATATGCACTTTTTTTGACAAGCCGGATCGTCGTACTGTAAAAGGTATGAAAGCTGATTATGCCGGGGCGGTTATACCGGATAAGTTTATTGTAGGTTATGGCCTTGATTTTGCCGAAAACTACAGAAATCTTGATTTTGTCGGAGTTTTAAAACCCGAATGCTATAACAATGTGGAGGAATAAAGCTTGAAAAATCTTAAAAATGTTTTACTATATCTTATTTTACCCTTGTTGCTTGTGGGCGGCGTTCTTGCGTTTATTTATACACAAGCACCTAAAGATACGGCAAAATATTACGAAATAGTTGAACTTATTAAAAATAACGAGGTTTCCGCTTTTGAGCTAAATCTTTACAGCGGCGAACTAAAATATACAAAAAGAGATGACGGTAAAACATATTCTTATGTTGTGGCGTCGCCAGATATTTTGTACAAGGATATTAATGATTTTATTTTAGAAAACAACGAAAAAAATAAAGGTGACAGCACTAAAATAATTAAACAGGATTATGTTAGAGGCAACGAAACCGCATGGATTGCCAACATGATGCCCTCTGTATTTTTGTTTGTTCTTTTAATTGCCTTCTGGCTCTTTATGATGCGCCGCATGAACCAAACAATGGGCGGTGACAAGACGCTTTCTTTTGGTAAGGCTAAATTTCGCAAGGCAGATGATAAAAAGAAAACCACCTTTAAAGATGTTGCCGGAGCCGACGAAGAAAAAGAAGAGATGAGCGAGATAGTTGAATTTTTAAAGAGCCCCAAAAAATTCAATGATCTTGGAGCAAGAATCCCCAAAGGCGTGCTTTTAGTAGGCCCTCCCGGAACCGGTAAAACACTGCTTGCCCGCGCCGTAGCAGGAGAAGCGGGAGTACCCTTCTACTTTATTTCCGGTTCGGATTTTGTTGAGATGTTCGTGGGTGTCGGCGCGTCTAGGGTTAGAGATTTATTTAACGAAGCAAAAAAATCTGCACCTGCTATAGTGTTTATAGATGAAATCGACGCGGTAGGTCGTCAGCGCGGAGCCGGCCTTGGCGGCGGGCACGACGAGCGCGAGCAAACCTTAAATCAGCTTTTAGTTGAGATGGACGGTTTTGGCGTAAATGAGGGCGTAATTGTTATGGCGGCTACAAACCGCCCCGATATACTCGATCACGCATTGCTTCGTCCCGGCCGATTTGACAGGCAGATAACCGTAAATTATCCCGACGTTAAGGGCCGTGAAGAAATTTTAAAGGTTCATTCACGCGGAAAACCGTTGGGCCCGGACGTATCATTAAAAACCATAGCGAAATCAACCGCCGGTTTTACCGGTGCCGACCTTGAAAACCTTCTTAACGAAGCCGCTCTTCTTGCGGCCAGAAAAAATCAAAAGGCCATTTCCGAAAGCAATATAGAAGAAGCGACCATAAAGGTTGTAATGGGAACCGAAAAACGTTCACACGTTATGAGCGAGCAAGATAAAGTGATTACATCCTATCACGAAGCCGGGCACGCGGTGGTTTCATATTTCTTAAAAACGCAGGACCCGGTTCATCAAATTTCCATTATTCCTCGTGGAATGGCGGCAGGGTACACAATGTATTTGCCAACGGATGATAAAAGCGAAAAAAGCCATATTAGCAAGAGATTTTTACGCGAGCAGATTTGTTCTATGCTTGGCGGACGTGCGGCCGAGGAAATTACACAGGAAGATATTTGTACAGGGGCTTCAAACGATATGGAGCGAGCCACCGAAATTGCTCGTAAAATGGTTACCAAATACGGTATGAGCGATAGGTTAGGGCCAATAACCTACGGTGCTGATAATAATGAAGTATTCTTAGGACGTGATTTTTCTTCCACACCTAATTATTCCGACGAAATTGCCGCAATAATAGACGAAGAAATAAAACAGATTATTACCGACGAATACAAAAAAGCTAAAGATATTTTAAATGAGCATATTGCTAAGCTTCATGTTATAGCAAAAGAACTGTTCAACAAAGAAAAGATCGATGGCGAAGATTTCCAAAAGCTTATGGAAGCATAAAAAAAGACCGGTTACAAGCCGGTCTTTTTTATATTTCCAAATCAAGGTTTTCAAACATATATTGTATTTTGTTATATAAAAGCGGGTGATTTGCTAAATTATTATCTTTATAAACCAAGGCTTTTGCTTCGTCGCTTGCGACTTTTAAAATGCGGCTGTCTTTAATAAAGTCTGCCATTTTAAGCTCGGGAAGTCCGTGCTGTTTATGCCCCAAAAATTCGCCGGGCCCGCGTAAAGCCAAATCTGCCTCGGCAATGCTAAAGCCGTCGCGGTTGTCGCAAATAATTCTAAATCTTTCGGTATCAAAGTCCGATATCATAATAAAGGTTGATTTATACTGGCCTCTTCCAATTCTTCCGCGAAGTTGGTGCAAGGTTGCAAGGCCAAAACGCTCGGCATTTTCTACTAACATTATTGAAGCGTTCGGTACATCTACGCCAACCTCAATAATTGTAGTAGCTACAAGAAGGTCAATTTTGTGGTTTTTAAAATCTGTCATAACCGCGTCTTTTTGCTTTTCGGTCATTTTCCCGTGTACAAGACCAACACGATAATCTTTAAAAAATCCGCCCGATATTTTTTTGTAGTATTCTTTTGCTGATAAAAGCTCGGTTTCGCCCTCTTCAACAACCGAACAAATAATATAAGCCTGCCGGCCTTCGTCTAACTGCTTTTTAACGTAATTAAACGCGCGCTTTCTGATGGACGAATTTATGTGGTATGTTTCAACGGGCTTTCTGCCTTTAGGCAGCTCGTCTATAATGCTTATATCAAGCTCACCGTAAATAATAAGCCCTAAAGTTCGCGGTATGGGAGTAGCAGACATATACAGCGTGTGCGGTATTCCGGATTTATGTTTTAAAAGCGCCCTTGCCTTAACACCAAAACGATGTTGTTCGTCTGTTATCGCAAGAGCGGTGTTAGAAAGATCTGTCGTTTCGGTAATTACAGCGTGGGTTCCTATTAAAAGATCAATTTTATCGTCTTTAAAATCGGTTTTTATACGCTCTTTCTCGGCTTTTTTTGTTTGACCGGTTAAAATTTCTATATTAAGTTTTGGTAAAAATTTTTTAAATGTATTATAATGCTGAAGCGCCAATACGCCGGTGGGCGCCATTAGCACAGATTTTTCTTTTTGAGCGGCCGCCGTATCTATAAGAGCCGCCGCCACTACCGTTTTACCGGATCCTACGTCGCCTTCAAGCAGGCGGTTCATGGGCTTTGTTGTTGACATATCGCTAAGGCATTCTTTAATTGATTTTACCTGAGATGCGGTTAATTTAAAGGGAAGAGTTTTTTCAAATTCACAAAACCGGTTTTTAGTTATAGCTGTGGCACTACCCAAAGTGTGGCGGTTTTTAATAAGCTCTTGACCGGTCATCATTAAAAACAGCTCGTCGAACGAAAGCCTTCTTTTTGCAGCCAAAAGAGCGGCTTCGTTTTTCGGAAAATGGATATTGCAAAGAGCGTCGTACTCGGACATAAGTTTATATTTAGTAATAAGATATTCCGGTAAAAAATCGGTTTTTTCCATAGAGCTTAGCGCATTTTTCATTATGCGTTCAAGTGTTTTGTTGTACAGCCCTTTAGTCAGCCTGTAAATAGGTATTAATGAAGCACTGCCGATATCGCGAATTTTCGGTGATGACATATTAAAACTAATTCCATCAGCTGATCGCTTTAATTTTCCGTAAAAAAGGTATTCTTCGCCCTTTTTTAAGGATTTTGCTAAAAACTTGTTGTTAAACAGTGTGACATTCAAAGCTCCCGTGCGATCAAATGCAGTAAATCGGAACAAAATCATGTTTGACTTATAGTAGCTTTCCTTAATATCCGAAGTGATTTTTGCGCGCACGCAAACTTCGGTATCGGCTTGTGCGTCGCAAAGGCGGGTAATGTCGTACCAGTTTTCATAGTCTTTCGGATAATAATGAACAAGGGCGTCAAAGTTTGATACCCCAAGTTTATTTAAAAGCTTTTGGGATACCTTACCTACGCCCTTTACATATGAAATTGGCCTTATATCATAAGACATTTTTTATTCCGCTGACAGATAAAAATAATATACCGGTTGGCCGCCGTTAATAAGGGTTATTTCAATTTTACTGTCAATCCTTGATTTAACTAAAGAATAAATTCTTTCCGCTTCGTTTTCGTTTACGTCTTCTCCGTAATAAAGCGTTAAAAAGTTTACTTCTTTTTTGCACATTTTGCGGCTTAGTTTTGCAACGGCCTCAGCAAGATCTGTTTCGGTAAATGCAACCTTGCCGTTTTCAATGCACAAAAGATCGTTCTTTTTAATTTTGTGACCGTCATATTCCGAATCGCGTGCGGCAAATGTGATTTGGCCGGTGGTAACGCTTGTGCCGGCGTTTTGCATATTTATGGCATTTTGTTCATCATCAAGCGATTCATCAAAGCTAAGCATAGCTGAAATTCCCATTGGAATGGTCTTTGTGTGAACGACGATAATTTTTTTAGTTGATAACGGTACGGCCTGCTCCGCCGCCATAATTATGTTTTTGTTGTTTGGCAAAACAAATACGGTTTCGGCGGGAGTGGCCTCGACGGCTCTTAAAATATCATCTGTACTCGGATTCATGGTCTGCCCACCGGATACAACAATATCTACGCCAAGGTCTTTAAACAAGCTGTTAAGACCGTCGCCAATTGATACAGAAACAAATCCAAAGTGCTTTTCAGGCTTTGCGGGTTTTATAATTTCTGTACGGTCCTCGGTGGCGGCTGTCTTTGCCTCTTTTTTATTAACTTTAGTATTTTCAACTTGGATCCTGCTTAAAATCCCGTATTTAATGCCGCGTTCAATAGCTTTTCCGGGATGATCGGTATGTAACGAAACTTTAATCTCAGTGCCATTTTCCGCAACACTTAAACTATCGCCTAAAGCGCTGAGATAGTCGCTCAAATCTTTAACACTTTTAGCATCCGGCTCTGATCTATTAACTATAAATTCGGTAAAGTAAGCGTAACTGCTTTCTTTTTCTTCTTTTATTTCTGCGTCCGCTTCGGCAATCTCATCGGATTTTACGATTTCACCGCCTGCAAACACCTGGTACATTCCTTCGAATATTTTTATGAGACCCATTCCGCCGGCGTCAACAACGCCCGCCTTTTTTAAAGTGGGAAGAAGCTCCGGAGTCATCTCAAGTGTCTCTTTAGCAGCAGAAAGTATAATTTCGAATATTTTAAGCGGGTCGTTTTCTTCAGAAGATGCGGCACTGGCTTTTTCGGAGGCTACGCGTGCAACCGTTAAAATGGTGCCTTCGGTGGGCTTCATAACCGCTTTGTATGCTGCAGCAACGCCGAGTTCAAATGCTTTAGTAAGATTTTCGCCCGTTACTTCGTTTTCGCCTTTAAGCCCTTTTGCAAGGCCTCTAAACAAAAGGCTTGTAATAACTCCCGAGTTTCCTCTTGCGCCGCGTAAAATAGCATTTGAAGCGATAGAAGCGACCTCTCCGGCAGGTAAATCTTTTACATTTTCAAGTGCTCTTGCCGCATTGCCGATGCTCATAGACATATTTGTTCCGGTGTCCCCGTCGGGTACAGGGAATACATTTAGCTCATCGACCTGCGTGCGATATTTATAAATATTGTTGGCTCCGGATATTATCGCATCACGAAGCATATTGCCAGTAAACAAATCCATTACACTCCTTTAATACGATAATTATCCTTTGACGCCGTCAACCCTAATGGTTACTTTGTCAACCTTAATACCGGTGGCTTCCATAACCGCGTATTTTACCTTGTGGGTAATGCTTTTTGCAATTGCGCTTATGTTCATGCCATAGCTTACAATGATGTGTAAATCCACAGAAATAGAGTTTATATCTCCGGTGATTACAACACCTGTGTCAAGTTTATTCTTTAAAAATACTTTTCTTAATTTTTGAAGCGGCCCGTGCGGAACCATACCGACAACGCCAAAACAAGATGTTGCGGCTCGCCCGATCAGCTTTGCAAAATATTCATTGGAAAAGTTTATTTTACCAAATCTCGTTTCATAGGTGATCATTTTAAGTCCTCCTAATATATTTTTTCAAATCCATAAAACAAATCACTGTAAGATGGGGTAAGATTGTTTTTAATGTTGTTTGTGTATACCGCAAGACCTGTTCTGAATACTACCGGAATTACGGGAAGCTCGGAAGTAAATACCGTTATTAAATCCCCGATTGTAATTTCGCCGGAATAAAACTTTGATACCGCAGATTTTGTTGTTATGCTGCTTCCGTTTTGCTCCGGTTCTGACGAAGTGCTTGCAGTGTTTTGTGTGCTGTTGCCATAAAACCCGTGCGTATAAACAAAATCACACAATTCGGTTAAATCCATATTTGCCGAATATTTCATTTCGCCCAAATAAAGATCGTAGTTTTTTGCGCTAATAGCACTGTCATACTCGGCTCTTGATACGGCTTTTACAGTTGCATATATTCCGGATGTGTTTAATTGCTCTGCAATTTTTTTGGCTGCAGATAAACGCACCTCGTTGTCCTTGTTCACAAGAATTCTTAAAGAAACACGCTTGTTTGAAGAAATATAATACCCTTCGCTGTCTCTATCCGTAAAACCTGCGCTTGTCAAGTTGTTTTTTACAGTTTCGGCACTGTCTGTTGGTTTAATGGTTTGATAATCAATTGCAGGTGCAAAGCAAGAAGGAAATGGTCCTACCGCTTCGGTGGCATTGGTGAAATACTGATTTTCCGCTATAACCGTTCTGTTAATTGCCGCTGAAACCGCCTGGCGCACAAGCACTTTACTTAAATATATGTTGTTTTGATTTACGCCCAAAAAAACCAAATTGGTCATGTTGATTTGCGCTTTTTTACCGTTCATTTTTGGGAAAGTCCCGTCCGCTAAATCGGAAAAATAATAATCCACCGCGCCGATTTCTATATTGTTTAACGACGACTCATTATCGGGAGAATCAATTAACGATATCGTTTCAAACGACCCGCCGCCGCCGTGATAATTTGTATTTTTTATTAAGCTTTTTAGATCCTCAGTAAAAACATACCTTCCGGAACCGGTTGGCGGAAGCTCTTTATTGTCGGAATTTGTGAGATGGTCGCTCCCTTTTTTAATTATCGGAAAATCCAGCACGTTGTAAAAATACGGATCATTTTTAGACAATTTAAAAGAGACCGATTTTGTTCCGGTTGCAGTCGCCGAAATTGCATTTTTTAGCGAGTATGCATATACAGTAGATGACTTTTTTGCTTTTTCAAAAGAAAAAACAACGTCATCCGCAGTAACCAAAGTGCCGTCGCTGAACTTAGCGTTTTTAAGCACTACCGAACAAAGATTTCCATTAATTGCAGCGGATTCGGCAAGACAATATTTATAATCAAAATTATTGTCCGTCTTAATAAGCGGATCAAACAAAAGATACGATAAATCTAAATTCTGTTTTGTTTTGCATCTGTATGGATCAAAAGAGTCTTTCGAGCAATAAAGCAGTTTAAAGCTTGAAAGATTGCTTTTTTCTTCATTAGAAGAAGTGCTTTCGGCTGAATTAACTTCGTTTGAAGCCTTTTTACAGCCGGCAAGACTTATAAGGATTGCAAAAACCAAGAATATTGAAATAAACTTAATGTTTTTCAAAGTTTTAATCCTTCCGAACATGGTAATTATTCTTTATTATACAATAGCACATAAAATTTTTCAATATATATTATATATTAATATTATCATATTTTATGCGTTCGGCTTTTATGCATTTACCGGTTGCATCATCAAAACTAAACAATACACCGTTTAAACAATAAGGGCCATCGGCATTTAAAAATTTAACCGGAAGCTTATCCCTCATTTTAGATATGGCAATTTCCGGTTTTATTCCGAGAACCGAGTGTATTGGGCCGGTCATTCCTATATCGGTTATATATCCCGTACCGTAGTTAGATATAGTTTCATCTGCTGTGGCAACATGCGTGTGCGTGCCGAACATTGCGGAGATTTTACCGTCCAGTGTGTAAAATAATGCTTTTTTTTCGCTTGTAGCTTCCGCGTGAAAATCTAAAACAATAATTTTCGCGTTGTCATCTTTAGCTTTTTTAATAAGCGATTCAGCAGTTTTAAAAGGGCAGTCAAGGTTTTCTAAATACACAACGCCAAGTATATTTAAAACCGCAACTTTAATTCGCCCCATATCCACTAATGTATAGCCCTTTCCGGGTGTTGACGCAGGGAAATTATGTGGCCGTAAAATGCGGTCGTTAGTGTCGAGCATATCATAAATTTCATGGCGCCTTAAAGAATGGTTGCCGCCGGTAATTACATCCGCACCGAAAGAGAAAATTTTATTTGCCGAAAAGGGCAGTATGCCGTTGCCTTCGGAAGCATTTTCGCCGTTTACGATTGTAAGGTCCGCTTTAACTTTTCTCTTAATATCGGGCAATACTTTACAAAGCGCTTCTGTTCCGCCGTTACCTACGACATCGCCAATACATAATATGTTCATTTTTTTCTTCCTTAGCATATTTTTATTTATTTTACTTTATTTTGGCCGTAATTTCAACCGTATTATATTGATTTTTAAAAAGGTAAATGATATAATAAGCTTAATATAATCTTAAGGAGCCGTTTTAATGAATTTCGAGTTTTCTGATACTGTCAAGGCGTTAAAACCTTCGGCTATAAGGGAAATATTAAAGCTTTCAAGTTTGCCCGGGATGATACCGTTTTCGGCAGGCAACCCCGCGCCCGAGGCATTTCCTGTAAAAGAAGTGCAGGAAATATCAGAAAAGCTTTTAAGGGAGCATCCTATAGATGCGCTGCAGTATTCCGTTACTGAAGGGTATATGCCGCTTAAAAAAACATTAATAGATTATCATGTAAAAAAATACGGGTTTACTACAGATAATCATGATTGTCTGATAACTTCAGGAGCTCAGCAGGCAAATGCGCTTGCGGCAAGGGTTTTATTAAACAAAGGGGACACTATCGTTTGTGAAAATCCAAGCTTTATCGGCTCGTTAAATGCTTTTCGTTCTTATGGTTTTAAACTGTGTGGCGTCGAGATGGAAAGAGACGGCGTTGATATTGATGCTCTTGAAAAAGCTTTTAATAAAACAGGGGCAAAAATGTTTTACACTATCCCAAACTTCCAAAATCCAAGCGGCATTACAATGAGTCTTGAAAAACGCAAAAAAGTATTAGAACTTGCCGAAAAATATAACGTAATAATTCTTGAAGACAATCCTTACGGTGAGCTTCGGTTTAGCGGCGAAGATATTTTACCTATAAAATCGTTTGACAAAAGCGGCCGCGTGGTTTATGTAGGTTCTTTTTCCAAAGTGCTTTCTCCTGGAATGAGAGTGGGCTATGCCTATGCCGATACCGAAATATTAAAGAAAATGATTGTTTGCAAGCAAACATCCGATGTACATACTAACATTTGGGCACAACATGTTTGTCATGAGTTTATGACAAATTATGATTATGCCGGGCATATTGGTAAAATACAAGCGATATACCGCAAAAAAGCAAATCTTTGCATGGACCTTTGCAAAACTCATCTTTCGCCGGATATCAGCTTCCAAAAAGTTGAAGGCGGTTTGTTTTTGTGGTGTCGAATAGAAAACGGCAAAGATATGGTGGGCTTTTGCAAATATGCTGTAGAAAACGGCGTTGCAACGGTGCCGGGAACAGCGTTCTTATGCGACGAAAGCGATAAAACCAACTATTTTAGAATTAATTATTCAACGCCTACAGACGAACAAATAGAACAAGGTATTGCAAAACTAGGCACATTAATCAGAGAGTTTTAAAGGAGAATTATGGAAGACAAAAAAAGAGTTTTAAGCTGTATCCAGCCAAGCGGAAAAATAACACTCGGAAACTATCTCGGTGCGCTTAAAAACTGGAAAAACATGAGCGACGATTACGATTGCTTTTTTGCAGTTGCGGATTTACACGCCATCACCGTAAGGCAGGAACCGGCAAATCTTCGCAAGCAAATTTACGATACTTTTGCGCTTTTGCTGGCACTGGGACTTAGCCCTATAAACAGTACGCTGTTTTTGCAGTCGAACGTGTCGTGCCACGCAGAGCTTGCATGGCTGCTTAGCTGTTATACGCAGTTTGGCGAGCTTTCAAGAATGACGCAGTTTAAAGATAAATCCGAAAAGCATGCAGATAATATTAATCTTGGTCTTTTTGCTTACCCAACATTAATGGCGGCCGATATTCTTCTTTATAAAGCCGATTATGTTCCGGTAGGAGCCGACCAAAAACAGCATCTTGAAATTACTCGCACAATTGCCGGGCGCTTTAACGGACTTTACGGCGATGTCTTTACAGTGCCGGAGCCGCTTATCGGAAAATCCGGCGGAAAGATTATGTCCTTGCAGGACCCGACTAAAAAAATGTCAAAGTCCGATGAAAATGAAAATTCATATATTGCAATTTTGGACGAGCCGGATGTAATTATGCGCAAATTCAAACGCGCCGTTACAGATAGCGGCAGTACGGTATCTTTCGGTGAAGATAAACACGGTATCAATAATCTTATTACCATTTATTCTGCGGTTACAGGCAAAACCGCTCAAGAAATTGAGCAAGAGTTTTGCGGCAAGGGCTACGGGGATTTTAAAACCGCGGTAGCAGAAGCCGTAATTGAAGAACTTCGCCCTATTAGAGAAAGATTTAATAATTTTATTTCAGACAAAAAAGAACTTGAAAATATTTACCGCGCCGGTGCTGAAAAAGCAGGCCCCGTAGCATACAGAACACTTAGCAAGGCAATGAAAAAAGTGGGCTTTATAAAGTAATTATGAATACGATAGTAAAAAACCGGATTGATAGCCTTTTAAATTCCATGCACCTTCCTCACACATTGTTATTAGAGGGCAAGGAGGACACCACAACAGAGATTTGCAATTATATTGCAAAATCTGTTGTTTGTGATAACGACGCGGTTTTTTGTAATTCTTGCAAAAACTGCCGTTTAGCTGACGCAAAAACCCATCCGGATATTAAGGTTATATCTCCGGAAAAAAGCAATTATACAATAAACGAAATCCGAGAACTTAAAAAGGATTCTTATTTAAAGCCTTTTTTTGCAGAAAAAAGGGTTTATTGTATAACTCGGGCTGAAAAACTAACCACAATTTGCCAAAATGCGCTTTTAAAAATTTTGGAGGAACCGCCCGAATCGGCAGTATTTATAATTGTAACTTCTAACAGCGCCTCGCTTTTAGAAACCGTGCGTTCGCGCGCTGTCAGCATTTCCGCAGAAGAAGACGAGAATTTTGCAAATCGCGGTACGGTGGAAGAGCTTTTTAATTGTGCAAAGTCCAATAATTATTATAATGCCGCAAAAATATTAACCTCTATTAAAAACAGATCAGAGCTTTATGATATTATAAGCGGAATATCACTGTATTCGGTTCAGCTTTTAAAAGAAAAAAGCAAAGGGAATTATACCGATTTTTCTGCTAAATATCTTTTTAGTGTTATAGATAAAATAAAAGGTATCGAGCAAATGTACGATTATAATCCATCACAAAAATTGCTTGCGGCCGCAGTTGCTGATATTTTATGCCGGTAGTTTTATTGACATTAATTTAGTAATATAGTAAAATAATTAAAAGATTTTTGGGGGAAGGTTATGAAACCGATTTATAAAAGAGTGCTTTTAAAATTAAGCGGTGAAGCATTGGCTGCAGGCAAAGGCTTTGGCCTTGATTTTGATAAAGTAACAGATATTTGCAAAAGCATTAAAAAAACAGTGGATTTAGGCGTTGAGGTAGCAATTGTTGTCGGTGGCGGCAATTTTTGGCGAGGACGCGAGGGCGGACACATGGATCGCACAAGAGCCGATCACATGGGCATGCTTGCAACGGTAATAAATTCTCTTGCTTTATCTGACGGTCTTGAGCAGCTTGGAGTTCCCGTTAGGGTGCAAACGGCTATTAACATGAACGCCATAGCAGAGCCGTATATTAGAAATAAAGCTTTAAGACATCTCGAAAAGGGCAGGGTAGTAATTTTCGGTTGCGGACTCGGAGAGCCGTTTTTTACAACAGATACCGCCGCAGCGCTTAGAGCAGTCGAAATTGACGCGGATATAATTTTTAAAGCAACGAATGTTGACGGTGTTTATGACTGCGACCCCAAAAAGAACAAAAATGCCAAAAAGTTCGATAAGCTTAGCTTTATTGACGTGTTAAATAAAGGCCTTCAGGTTATGGACAGTACTGCGGCTTCTCTTTGCATGGACAATAAGCTTCCGGTTTTGGTATTTAATTTACAAGATCCTGAAAATATTGTTAAAGCCGTACTCGGCGAAAATAAGGGTACAATAGTTGAATAAAGGAGAATAGATATGCAGGAATTAATTGGCGGAATAGAAGAAAAAATGGAAAAAGCCATGGCGGCGCTCGATAAAGATTTTCAAGCCATTCGCGCAGGCCGTGCAAACCCAAAGGTTTTAGATAAAATTACGGTTGATTATTACGGCTCGGCTACTCCTATTCAGCAAATGGCGGCAATATCTGTCCCCGAAGGCAGAGTCTTGCAAATTCAGCCATGGGACGTATCAACCTTAAAGTCTATTGAAAAGGCAATTCAAACGTCCGATATCGGAATAAATCCGCAAAACGACGGAAGGGTTATTAGACTTATTTTCCCGCAGCTCACAGAGGAACGCAGAAAAGATCTTACAAAAGATATCAGCAAACGCGGCGAGGATGCAAAAGTTTCTGTAAGAAATATTCGTCGTGATGGTATTGAAAAAGCTAAAGCTTTAAAGAAAAATAACGAAATTACCGAGGACGATCTTGCAGATCTTGAAAAGAAGATCCAAAACATTACGGATAAATACTGCAAGGAAATCGACGAGCTTTCTTCTAAAAAAGAGAAAGAGATTATGGAGATTTAAATGTAAAATCCGAATGTGGACGAAAAAGTCTAAATTCGGATTTTTCTTATAAAACGGGTGAATTATGTTTTTAAAAAGAAAAAAGGAAATAATTAAAAATGTTCCTACTCATATAGCCATTATTATGGACGGAAACGGTCGCTGGGCAAAAAAAAGGGGTCTTCCTCGCTCGGCAGGACATGCCGCAGGCGCTAAAAATTTTAAAACCATTGCAAGGTATTGCAATAAAATAGGTGTAAAATACCTTACCGTTTACGCTTTTTCAACCGAAAACTGGCGAAGACCCAAAGAAGAAGTCAATGCTTTAATGAATATTTTCAGGGATTATTTAACCGATAGTGTTAATTTTATTGAAGAAAATATCAGCCTCCAGTTTTTAGGCAGCCTCGAGCATCTCGAGCCGGACATAATTGGTCTTATGAAAAAAGCAGAGGATGACAGTGCCGCGGCAACAGGACTTCACGTAAACCTTGCGATAAATTACGGTGGCAGGGATGAAATTAAAAACGCTTTAAAAGAAATTGTGGCAGAAGGTATAAACGTCGAAGAAATTGACGAAGATCTTATTTCACAACATCTCTATTCACGCGGTCAGCCCGATCCGGATTTAATCATCAGACCCAGCGGTGAGTGCCGGATTTCTAATTTTTTAATTTGGCAATCGGCTTATTCCGAATTTTGGTTTTCGGATATTTTGTGGCCGGATTTTAAAACGCGCGATCTTGATACTGCCATTGACGATTTTAATAAACGCAACAGACGTTACGGGGGAGTTTAAATGAAAACAAGAATATTTACTGGTGCTGTCATAGCGGCGGTTGTTGCGGCAGCGGTAGTTTTAGTGCATTTTGTGCCACAGCTTTTTCAGTTGTTTGCTTCTGTTGTAGGCACTTGCCTTATGGTGGAGGTATTATATAATACAAACCTCGCAAAAAAATGGCCGTTATTAATTGCGGCGGTGGCATTTTTAATAGTGTCAATGTATTTTAGCATAGATTTTTCCACTTTGGTGTTTTTATATTTAATATTTCTTATAGTTTACGCTGTATTTTGGCACGATAAGGTTTCTTTAAATGAATTATGTTATGCTTTTACTTTACCTGTTTATATCACTTATTCGTTAAGATGTTTGTTTTATTTACTTGTAATGCAATTAGACGGACTGTTTTTGCTTTTTATTCTTTTATCCGTAACAAGCATAGCCGATATCGGTGCGTATTTTACCGGCGTTTTAATTGGAAAACATAAAATGTCGCCCGTAATCAGCCCTAAAAAAACATACGAAGGCCTTGTGGGAGGAATTGTTTTCGGAGAGGTTGCCGTATTTTTGGTATGCTTTATTTTTAAACACGCAGTAGGGTATTTAACGGTTAATTATGTGGCTACACTATTATTTGCTCCGCTTCTTATTTTGGCAGGGGTCTTAGGCGATTTGTTTGCGTCTTTAGTAAAACGCCACGCCGGTATTAAAGATTACGGAACCATCTTCCCGGGTCACGGCGGTTTTATGGACAGGCTTGACAGTATTTTGGCGGCAGCCCCGTTAATGCTTTTGTTTAATAGTTTAGTTAGCTTTAGCGGAATGTAAGAGGTGAAGGCTTTGAAAAAAATCGCTTGTCTTGGTTCAACCGGTTCTATCGGCACACAGTGCCTTTCAGTGGCAGAAAAATACAATTTTAAAGTTACCGCTCTTTCTGCCGATAAAAATATCGACCTTCTTTATAAGCAAGCGTTAAAATTTCGTCCTGAAATTGTTGCCGTAAAAGATATAGATGCCGCTAAAGTTCTATCTTTAAAGCTGCAAGAATATAATATACCTGTACTTAGCGGCGAGGAAGGCATTATAAAAGCGGCAGGAGAAACCGATGCTGAAATTGTGGTAAATTCCATTGTAGGAATTGCCGGCTTAAAACCAAGCCTTGCTGTAATTAACGCCAAAAAAACCTTGGCTTTAAGTAATAAAGAAACTTTGGTTACAGGCGGCGAACTTGTATTAAAAAATGCCCGTCAAAACGGTGTTCGGATAATACCTGTCGATAGCGAACATTCCGCAATATTTCAAGCAATTGAAAGCAAAATAAGCGGCGAAGTTAAAAAGATAATATTAACAGCTTCCGGTGGCCCCTTTTTCGGCAAAACAAGCGATGAATTAAAAAATGTTAAACCCGAAGACGCCCTTCGTCATCCGAATTGGAGCATGGGCAGAAAAATCACCGTCGATTCCGCAACTTTAATGAATAAAGGCTTGGAAGTTATCGAAGCGGTGCATTTATTCGGCGTTTCGGCAAAAGATATAGAAGTAGTGGTTCACCGCCAAAGCATATTGCACTCTGCAGTTGAGTTTTGTGATAATGCGGTAATAGGTCAATTTGGCTTTCCGGATATGAGAATACCTATTCAGCTTGCTTTAACATATCCCGAAAGATTGCCTTCTGATGTGCCTTCGCTTTCTTTTACAGATATAAAAAACCTAACTTTTGAATCGCCGGACTTAAAAACTTTTACATGTCTTGCCACCTGTATTGAAGCTATAAACAGGGGCGGCCTTTATCCAGCCGCTGTAAACGGCGCAAACGAAGCGGCCGTTCAGCTGTTTTTAGAGGGCAAAATAGGATTTTTGGATATCGGCAAGCTGGTATGTAAGGGGTTATTGGCAGGAGACAGCAATTCGAATTTTTCTGTTGAAGATGTTTTTGAAGCGGATAGAAAGGCGCGCGAAATAGTATTATCTTCCGTAAATTAAGGAGAAAATAATTGAATTATATCGTATCGTTTTTAAATGCAGTATGGCCTTATTTAGTGGCGTTTTTGTGCTTTATTATGCTTATAATTGCGCATGAATTCGGACATTTTATTGCGGCTAAAGCCTGCAAAGTTAAGGTTAATGAATTCTCCGTCGGGTTTGGGCCGAAATTGTTTGCTGTAAAAGGCAAAGAAACCACATTTATGTTTAAGCCCATACTTCTCGGCGGTTACTGCGCAATGGAAGGCGAGGATGAAGAAAGCGAAAATCCGCGCGCATTTTGCAATCAAAAGCCTATAAAACGATTTATAATTCTTGTTATGGGAGCCACCTTTAATATTTTGCTGGGGCTTATAATTGTTGCAGTTATGCTTTCTCCGGGAAACGGTTTTGTAACTACCACTGTAAGCGATTTTTCTGCGGATGCCACTTCTAACAAAACGGGACTGCTCGAAAACGACCGCATTATAGAGGTAAACGGAAGATCCATTTTAACTTCTATGGACCTTGGTTATACGTTTACAAATGTAGAAAACGGTAAGCTTGATATGACAGTTATAAGAAATGGCAAAAGAGTTAATCTTAAAGGCGTTACTTTTTCTACATTTAAAGAAGAAAACTATAATTTTATAGTTAAAGATTTTAATTTAAAAGGTGTGCGAAAAAACTTCGGTAATTATATTGGGCAGACGGTAAAAATCTCTATATCTTACTGTAAAATCGTATGGTGGTCGCTTATTGACATGATTGGCGGTAAGTACCATATTACCGATGTTTCGGGACCTGTTGGAGTTACTGCCGCAATGGGCGAAGCCGTAAAACAGGGAATATTTGATTTTTTACCTATTTTAGCGCTAATAACAATAAATCTTGGCATTATGAACCTTTTGCCGTTACCGGCGCTTGACGGCGGCAGAATATTGTTTGTTATTTTTGAGATGATATTTAAAAAACCCGTACCTGCAAAATTTGAAAATCTTGTGCACACGGTAGGATTTATTATATTATTTGCTTTGTTAATATTAATACTTGGTAAAGATATTTGGCAGCTTTTTGCAAAGCTGTAGTTTGGAAGTGAAAAAATGCACCTTCGGCAGGACACTAAAAAAGTTAAAGTCGGAAATATTTATATCGGAAAGGACAGCCCGGTGTCGATTCAGTCGATGCTTAATGTAAAGGCGTCCGATTTTAAAGGGAATATTGAGCAGGCTTTAAGGCTTGAGCAAGCCGGCTGTGAAATAATACGCGTGTCTGTCCCTAATAAAGAGACGGTAAATTTAATAACAGAATTAAAACAAAACGTAAAAGTTCCAATTGTAGCCGACATTCATTTTGATTATAAGCTTGCAGTAATGTCTGTTGAAGCCGGAGCGGATAAAGTACGCATTAACCCCGGGAATATCGGATCAAGCGATAATGTTAAAGAGGTTGTAAAAGCCTGCCGTAAACACAATGTACCAATACGTATAGGGGTAAATTCAGGAAGTATAGAAAAAGATTTACTACATAAATACGGCGTGTCAAGCAAGGCTTTATTCGAAAGCGCACGGCGCCATATACAAATATTAGAAAATCTTGATTTTTATGATATTGTATTATCATTAAAAGCGTCCGATGTAAACATGATGTATAACGCCTATAAAATTGCGGCTGAAGAATGCGATTATCCGCTTCATTTAGGAGTAACTGAGGCCGGGACCGAACGCATGGGAACAATTCGTTCTGCGGCGGGCATTGGAGGACTGTTGCTTTTAGGTATCGGAAACACTATTCGTGTATCACTTACAGACGACCCTGTAAAAGAAGTTTTGGCGGCAAAAGATATTTTAACCGCAACAGGAGTAAGAACCGAAGGCATAAAAATAGTGTCCTGTCCCACTTGTGGAAGGACAAGCATTGATTTAATCAGCCTTGCAAATTCGGTGGAAAAAGCGCTTTCCTCGGTGCAAAAAAACCTAACAGTAGCTGTTATGGGCTGTGTGGTAAACGGCCCCGGTGAAGCTTCGGCAGCCGATATTGGTATTGCCGGCGGCAACAAAGAAGGATTAATATTTAAAAAAGGTAAAATTATTTGCAAACTTCCCGAGAACGAATTGCTGCCGCGACTATTAGAAGAAATTGAAAAAATGGATTAGGGGAACATATGAATAAATCTTTGCAAGAAGTATTCTCTGCGGTAGTGGGCGAAAACATTATTAATGCACTGCCTAAATGTACCGTTAAAGAATGCAGCGTAAATACTGAAAATAGAAGTTTAAAAGCAGTTTTAGAGTGTGAAAAAGAGCCTGATGAAGAAAGCATCAGTGCTTTTAGAGAGGCTCTGTCCGACGCATTAAAACTTAATGACATTTCTTTAGATATAAAAGTTGCTGTAGACGAGGCGGTCGTGTCCGGTGTGGTTTTAAAAATCGCAAACGGACTTAAAAACCGTTTTGGCACGGCTTCCGGATTTTTAATCGGTGCTGATTATTCGGCTGAAAATGAAAAAATAATTATAAATTTAAAGCATGGTGGAGCCGCGCAAATTGAAGAATCCGGCTTTATCCGCGAGCTTTTAAACGAAGTTTATTCAAAATTCGGTAAAAAATACAGTGTCGAATTTTCCGGTATTACCGAATTCTCCGAAATCGAGCGTGTCGAAGCGCCGCCCGTAGTGATAGTACAACAAGTAAAAAAAGATGAGCCGCAAAAAAAGCCTGCCGGAAAACCAAAAGACGGACTCCCTGTTTTTATAGACACTGCCAAGCTTTTTTACGGAAAAAAGCTTGATACGAATATAAAAAGTTTAAAAGATATTAGAATTCCTATTAATGAAGAGGATACCGAATACGTAGTCGCATGGGGTACTGTTTTTAACTGCGAAATTAAAGAGCAACCAACGCGCCGCGGCGGATATATGGTTAAAGCAAAGTTTTATTTTAGCGATAATACCAATACTTTGGCGGCTTCGATTGTTAAGTTTTTTGACGACCGTTTTTCAAGCTCACCGGCTTTAGACGCCAGGGCTTTTAAAAAGTCGCTTTCAAATCTGTGCGACGGTGCCAATTTAATTGTAAACGGGAATCTTGTGTTTGACAGATGGACCAATGATTTTGTTCTGGAAGTAAAGGCGCTCGCCACCGTTATGAAATACGAGCGTACCGACGAACACGAGGGTGATAAACGCATAGAGCTTCACTGCCATACTAATATGTCCGCTAAAGATGCTGTTTCAAGCGCGGGAGATTTAATTAAAACCGCTTACAAGTGGGGACATAAAGCTTTGGCTATTACCGACCACGGGGTTGTCCAAAGCTATCCCGCTATAGCTTCAGCTGTTAAAGCCATACATAAAGCCGGCGGCGATTTTAAACCTATTTACGGCATCGAAAGCTATTATATAGATGATATTACAAACGATTTATCCGATCTTACTCCTAAACAAATAAGCCGTATGCGCAATCACATGATTATTCTTGTTAAAAATCGCGTAGGGCTTAAAAATCTTTATAAAATAGTTTCCGACTCTCATTTAAAACACTTCTACGGAAGACCCGTTACAATGCGCACTGTTTTAGAAGAATTAAGAGAAGGTTTAATAATTGGCTCTGCATGCGAGCAGGGTGAAGTTTACAGAGCGATTGTCGACGGAAAAAGCGATGAAGAAATAATGAAAATAGCGTCTTTTTACGACTATCTTGAAATTCAGCCGGTAACCAACAACGAGTTTATGGTGCGTGAAAGCGTTCTTCCCGATAAGGTTGACAAAAAAGGCAATGTAACCGTTAACCGATTTCGCAAGGTTAAAAATATAGATGTAATAAGGGACTTTAACCGTAAGGTTGTAGAAATTGCAGATAAGCTTAATAAACCGGTAGTTGCTACGGGTGATGTTCATTTTCTTCATAAAGAGGACGGTATTATAAGGCAGATTATTATGGCCGGACAAGGCTATGATGACATTGAAAATCAAGCACAGCTTTACTTTAAAACGACCGACGAAATGTTGGATGAGTTTAGCTATTTTAACGATCGCGCTAAAGAGTTTGTAATTGATAATCCCCAAAAAATAGCAGAACAAATTTCCGCTGATATCGTGCCGGTTCCCGAGGGGAATTATCCGCCTGTAATTGAAGGCTCGGACGAATTGCTGCGCAAAATTTGCACCGAAAACGCCCATGCGAGATACGGCAAAGTACTTCCCGAAATAGTTGAAAAGCGCCTTAATAAGGAGCTTGATTCTATTATTAATAACGGATATTCAATTATGTATATTTCTGCACAGAAGCTTGTGTCCTTTAGCGAAAAAAACGGTTATTTGGTAGGCTCGCGTGGATCTGTCGGCTCGTCGTTTGTAGCTTCTATGGCCGGAATATCCGAAGTAAACCCATTAGCACCGCACTATGTGTGCAAAAACTGTCAGTACAGCGAATTCTTTACAGATGGAAAATACGGTTCCGGCTTTGATCTGCCGGATAAAAATTGTCCGAACTGCGGAACACCGCTTGACAGAGACGGCCACGACATCCCGTTTGAAACCTTCTTAGGATTTAAAGGAGATAAGGTGCCTGATATTGACCTTAATTTTTCGGACGAATTCCAAACAAGCGTTCAAGAGTACACAAAAACCCTTTTCGGCGCTGAAAATGTTTTTAAAGCAGGAACCATATCCACAATTGCCGAAAAAACGGCTTTTGGCTTTTCGAAAGCTTATGCCGAAAAAATGCATACTACTTTATCAAACGCCGAGCTTAACAGGTTGGCGGGTCTTGTCGAGCGTGCCAAGGTAAAAACCAATACCGGGCAGCATCCGGCAGGAATGATAATTGTGCCTAAAGATATGACTATTTACGATTTTTGCCCTGTTCAGCATCCGGCGGACGATACGGAATCGGATGTTATAACCACCCATTTCGACTTTAACTCTATACACGATACCATTTTAAAGCTCGATGAATTAGGACATGTTGTGCCTACAACCTATAAATATCTTGAGGAGTATTCGGGTGTGCCCGTTCAGAATGTTTCAATGTCTGATCCGGTTGTATACAGTCTTTTTACTTCTACAAAAGCTTTAAATGTAGATGCAGATGCTATTTATTCAAAAACAGGCACCTTAAGCCTTCCGGAGTTTGGCACGAGGCTTACAAGAGACATGCTTGTAGACTGCAAGCCGAAAACCTTCGCCGATCTATTGCAGATTTCGGGTCTTTCTCACGGTACCAATGTTTATCACGGCAACGCAAAAGAACTAATCGATAACGGAACCTGCACCATATCGGAAGTTATCGGAACGCGTGATAATATCATGGTTTATTTAATACATAAAGGTATGGATGAGGGCAAAGCTTTTAAAATAACCGAAACTGTCCGTAAAGGACTTTATGCAAAAGGAAAAATTTCCGAACACGACTGGAATGCTCTTGCAGACGAAATGCGCGCTGTAGGTGTGCCCGAATGGTATATTGAAAGCTGCAAAAAAATCGAATATATGTTTCCTAAAGCGCACGCAGCGGCGTATGTTATTTCGGCGCTTCGCATTGCATGGTACAAAGTTTATAAGCCGCTTGAATTTTATTGCGCATATTTTACTGCAAGGCCGGAGGATGTTGATGTAAAAACAATTTTAAACGGCAAACAGGCAGTAAAAAATAAGATAAAAGAAATTACCGATAAAGGCAAGGAAGCCAGCAAAAAAGAAATTGATTCTTTAAACAACCTTCTTATTTTTAACGAAATGATGGAGAGAGGAATTGAAGTATTACCAATAGATATTAACCATTCATATGCTATGAAGTATGTGCCCGAAAACGGTAAAATGCGGCTTCCGTTTGGAGCCTTGTCCGGTATAGGCTTAAAAGCCGCCGAGTCTTTATATAATGCGGCACAGAATAAAAAGTTTTTATCCAAGGATGATTTTAGGATTGAATCCGGTGTTTCAAAGACAATCGTTGACGATTTAGACAGTATTGGCGCACTTGGAGAGCTTCCGGAAACCAACCAACTTTCATTATTTTAATTATGAACAATGCATTTTTTAAACCGTATCCGGTAATAAAATCAGACAGGCTTGAACTTAAAATGATATCTTATAAAGATGTTAAAGATGTTTTTGCAATTTATTCTGATGACGACGTTTGCCGCTATTCCGATATTGTAAAGCACAAAAATGTATTTCACAGCCTTGAGTATATCTTTTATTCAAAGCGCAAGTTTTATAATAATGCTTGTTTAACTTTTGGCGTTTACCTAAAAAGCACCGGCCGGCTTATAGGTACGGTATCCATTACAGAAATTGCTTCAGATTATACTGCCGCCGAAATAGGGTATTCGTTTAATAAAAATTACCGCCAAAAATATTACGGCAGCGAAGCGGTAAAAGCTTTTTGCGAATATCTTTTTAAAAACACACCGGTAAAAACCATCACCGCTAAAACGATGGTTGAAAATATTGCTTCAAAAAAGCTGCTTATAAAAAATGGATTTGTTTTTTTAGGTTTAGTAAAAAACGGCGGCCAAAGACATGGGCAAATGATTGATGTTAATATGTTTGAATTAAAGGGGTAAATTAAGTTTTTAATTTACCCCTTTTTATAAAAATTAAAAAAAGTTACAAAAAAGGTTGCAATTTTGTAACTTTTTTGTTATACTATTATTGTCACCAAAATAAAAGGGACGTGAATTTTATTTTTATTAAATCAATAGCTACAAAAACAGTTGAAATAATTAAACAATATCCGCGTATTGCAAAATGCTCTTTGGCGCTTTTGCTTGTCTTCATTATAGGCACCTTCGCAGTAACGGTAACAGGCGCATGTTCTGCGTACGAAATTTCTGTTGACGGCAATGTTGTCGGCTGTGTTTCTAGTGTCGATGAAGTAGACACGGCAAAATCTATTGCTAAAGAACAGGTTTTTGACGAAACCGGCAAGGATGAACTTGATAATATTACCTACACAGGCGTATTTACTGCAGCGAACCATATTTCAGAACCCGATGAAGTAGCCGGGAATTTACTTGATAAAGCTGAAAATATTGTTCCGGCTTTAGCTTATTACAAAAACGGAGAGATAGTGGCCGCCTCTTTAGATGAAACTGAGGCTAAAACGGTTATTGATAATTATTTAGAATTAAAAAAAGCCGAATACGGCTCTGACAAGGTTGAAATTTCAAATCAAATATCTTCTAAGCAAACCTATATTTCATTAGACGCGTTAAAGAATATTCCGGCTATTGCAGATGCAGTAAACGATTTTTCAGTATGCATAGTAAAATATGAAACTTCGGTAAAATCTGTGGCGTACAAAACTGTTTCTCAAAAAAGCAATGATCTTTTGGTTGGTAATAACAAGGTTTTAAAGCAAGGTGTTTTAGGCAAAAAAGAGGTAACCGAAAAGGTAAGCTATTTAGACGGTGTTGAAATCGGAAGAAGCATAGTTAAAGAAAATGTTATTGAACAACCTGTTGATAAAGTTGTGCTTACAGGCAATAAAGTAATCGTGATGAAAAGCTCTTCATATTCGAACAATGCTCCGCTTAAAACCGGTTTTATCTGGCCGATGGATAAATCTAACGGTTACAAAATCAGCTCGTATTTTGGCGATGGCAGAAACCATAAAGGTTTTGATATTTGCGCAAAAACCGGAACAAAAATTTATGCGGCACTTAGCGGCACGGTTGTGTCTTGCGGCTGGGAAGGTGCATATGGCAACTGTATAATAATAGATCATGGAAACGGACTAAAAACAAGATATGCCCATTGCAGTAAAATGTTTGTAAAGGTTGGTCAAACTGTAAGCCGCGGACTTAATATTGGCCTTATAGGGATGACCGGGCGAGCAACCGGACCGCATCTTCATTTTGAAGTTATTGTAAATGGGAAAGCCGTAAACCCCATGCCGTATATCGGCGGGAAATAAAAACAAAAGCTGAAATCAAATTGATTTCAGCTTTTTCTATGCACAAAATCTGTGATTACCCACCGTTATTAATACGGGTCTGCTTAGTATCCAACTGCTTGTAGCGGTTTTAGGATTATAATAATATATGGCGCCTCCCGTTGGGTCCCATCCGTTTATAGCGTCGCGTGCAGCTTTATATGCACTGTCGCTTACGGTTTTATAGAATTGCCCGTCCGTTAAACATGTAAAAGCTCCGTTTTGATAGATCACGCCCGATATGCTGTTTGGAAAAGACGGGTGCTTAACCCTGTTTAGCACCACCGCACCTACGGCTACCTGCCCTAAATACGGCTCACCTCTGGATTCCGCCGAAATAAGCCTTGCCAATAAGTTTAGGTCTGAGTTCGATGTACCTGCATTGCTGTTTGAACTAATACCCATTGCCGCCAGTGTTTTAGGGCCTGCTACTCCGTCAACCGTTAAATTGTTTTTTCTTTGAAAATACATAACGGCGTTTTTTGTTTTTGTGCCGTAAATACCGTCCACAGCGCCGGTGTAATATCCCCAGCTTTTAAGTTTAGTCTGAATTTGCCTGACTTCTGCGCCCTGCGAGCCATACCTTGAAAGCCCCATTGCGCTTACAAAAAATGTAAGTGTTATTAATGTAGCCAATAAAAAAATTGCAATAACTTTATAATTTCTCATAAATCTCCTCTTTTCGTATATAAATATTTTACCGAAAATTCATTTAAATATACAAAAGCGGGAAAGATTTTACGCAAGGTCAGTAAAAGTCAAAAAAATTTTTTAAAATTTATCGTAAAACCCTTGACAAAGGGAAATAATAGTGGTAAATTATACTATGTTAGCACTCTAACTGTTTGAGTGCTAAACTTAAGGGGAAGGAATAAGCTATGGATCTTACAGAACGGCAAAAGAATATTTTATCGCTTATTGTAAAAGCACATATAGAATCCGGCGATCCGATAAGCTCTAAAGCAATTTGTGAAATTCTTGGCAATATTTCTTCAGCCACTGTGCGAAGTGAAATGAGCAGACTTATTGAGAAAGGATATCTCGATCAGCCACATACTTCGGCAGGGCGAGTTCCTACTGCAAAAGCATATCGCATGTACGTAAACGGGCTTTTAAATACCGAAGCAGACGAACGCACCAAAAAGACTATAGATGAAAAAATTGATTTATTAAAAGATAATTTTGAGTCTTTAAGTGCAAAAGCGGGGCAGCTTTTAAGTGATGTTACGGGACTGCCGGCGGTATCGGTATTAACCCACAGCGATACGGCTTTTGTTAAAAAACTTGAAGTAATACCCGTAGGAAAATCTAGCGTATTATTAGTGTTGGTAACGTCCGACGCACTTGCACGAAGCCGTATATGTAATTTGGGATTTGTTTTAAACCGCGAAATGCTTTACACTTTTGAAAAAGCGGCGGCGCAACAAATTGTCGGAACCGAGCTTTCAAGCTTTAATGCGCCGTATATTCAAAGCATAGCGGCAAAAACAGGGGACATTAAGTTAATACCACTGTTTAATGCGGTTTACGAAATAATACATGATATTCTTGATTTAAAGCTTGAAGTTAAAGGCGAAAGCCGCTTGTTATATGATAAAAACAACAACGATGCTTTAAGACTTATGGAATACATTTCAAGGCGAGATGCGATAATATCGATTTTAGCATCTGCAGATGATCCTATAAGCATAGTTTTCGGCGAAGAAGATAAGAGCCAACCTACAAGCGTTATTGTTGCAAAGCATAGCGGCGGAAAAATCGGGGTAATAGGACCTGCGAGAATGTCATACGAAAACGTTATACCGAGCATCGCATACTTTGCGAAAAAACTCGGAGAAATAATAACAAAAGCTATTGACGAAATGGAGTGATAACATGAGCGAGGAAGTTAAAAAGAAAAAACCGAGCGCTAAAGACATAAAAATTAAGGAACTGGAAGCGGAGGTTGAAAAACAAAAAGATCTTATGCTTCGTACCGCCGCCGAGTTTGATAATTATAAAAAACGCACCGAGCGCGAAAAAACGGCAATTGGCGAGTTCGCGTCAGCGGCTATTATAAAAAAGCTTTTGCCCACTATCGACAATGCGTTTTTGGCTTTAACATATGAAGCCGGCAGTGATGAATACAATAAAGGTATTGAGCTTTTAGCCAAACAGCTTGCAAAACTTGTTGACGAGTTTAAACTTATAAAACTTGCAAATATAGGCGACGAGTTTGACCCTAATATTCACGAAGCTGTAATGTTTAAAGAAGATGAAAACCTTTCGGAAAATCAAATTTCCGAAGTTTTACAGCAGGGATATAAAATAGGCGACACTATAATTCGCCCTGCGATGGTTTCAGTAGTAAAATAAATTAAAAGGAGATAATTATTATGGGAAAAATTATAGGTATTGACCTTGGAACAACCAATTCTTGCGTAGCGGTTATGGAAGGCGGCGAGGCTACCGTTATTGCAAATGCAGAAGGCGCCAGAACTACGCCCAGCGTAGTTGCTTTTTCAAAATCCGGCGAAAGAATGGTAGGCCAGGTTGCAAAACGTCAGGCTATTACTAATCCGGATAGAACGATAAGCTCCATAAAAAGAGAAATGGGTTCAGATTATCACGTAACCATTGACGATAAAAAATTTACACCTCAGGAGATTTCTGCAATTATTTTAAGTAAACTTAAACAGGATGCAGAGAGCTATCTCGGTACAACTGTTACAGAAGCGGTTATAACTGTTCCTGCATACTTTACCGACAGTCAGCGTCAAGCTACAAAGGACGCCGGCAAAATTGCGGGGCTTGAAGTTAAAAGAATTATTAATGAACCTACAGCCGCTGCTTTAGCATATAGTATTGATAAGGAAAATGATCAAAAAGTTATGGTATACGACCTTGGCGGCGGAACATTCGATGTTTCTATTATCGAAATGGGTGACGGCGTTCAAGAAGTTTTGGCAACTGCCGGTAATAACCGCCTTGGCGGCGACGATTTTGATAAACGCATAATGGATTATATTGTTGATACCTTTAAAAAGGAAAACGGTATTGATCTTTCAAGCGACAAAATGGCTATGCAGCGTATTAAAGAAGCAGCCGAAAAGGCAAAAATCGACCTTTCAGGCATGACTTCAACCGATATAAACCTCCCGTTTATTACTGCCGATGCAAACGGCCCTAAGCATTTTGAAACTACCCTTACAAGGGCAAAGTTCAACGAACTTACAGGCGACCTTGTTGAAAGCACAATGGGACCTGTTCGTCAGGCAATTAAAGACAGCGGACTTGATAAATCTGAAATAAATAAGGTTTTAATGGTTGGCGGTTCAAGCCGTATCCCCGCGGTTTTAGAGGCTGTTAAAGAGTTTATGGGCAAAGAACCCTTTAAAGGCATTAACCCCGACGAATGCGTAGCTTTGGGCGCGGCAATTCAAGGCGGCGTATTAGGCGGCGACGTTAAGGGACTTCTTTTGTTAGATGTAACTCCGCTTTCTCTCGGTATTGAAACCATGGGCGGAATAAACACAAAGGTTATTGATAGAAATACTACTATTCCAACTAAAAAGAGCCAAATTTTCTCAACGGCGGCAGATAATCAGCCTTCTGTTGAAGTTCACGTGCTTCAAGGCGAAAGGGAATTTGCTAAAGATAATAAAACACTCGGTATGTTCCATCTTGACGGTATTGCACCGGCACCGCGCGGAATTCCTCAAATTGAGGTAACATTTGATATAGATGCTAACGGCATTGTAAATGTATCAGCTAAAGACCTTGGTACCGGAAAGGAACAAAAAATTACAATAACAAGCAGCTCGAATATGTCTAAAGAAGATATTGACAAGGCCGTAAAAGAAGCCGAGCAATATGCCGCCGAAGATAAAAAGCGCCGCGAAGAAATAGACGTTCGTAACGGCGCCGACCAAATGGCTTATCAAACCGAAAAGGCCATGAACGAAATGGGCGATAAGCTTGACGAAAACGAGAAAAAGGATATAACAGACGCTATAGCTGCTTTAAAAGAAGCATTAAAAGGCGACAATCTTGATGAAATCAAGCAAAAACAAGACGATCTTCAAAAGAAATTCTATGCGGTAAGCGAAAAGATTTATAAAGCCGCAGCAGAAGCCGAGGCCGCAAAGAAATCCGGCGAAGATACCGCATCAAAAGAAAACGGCGGCAATGTATACGACGCCGATTTTAAGGACGTATCCGAAGACGACAAAAAATAATTAATTAAAGTTTAGGCAAACAGATTTCTGTTTGCCTAAACTTGGGAGAGAAATTTTTTGGAAGATAAACGCGATTATTACGAAGTGCTTGGCGTTGATAAAAACGCCAGCGCAGATGAAATAAAAAAAGCTTACAGAGCGGCCGCTAAAAAATACCACCCGGATTTACACCCGGGCGATAAGGAAGCCGAAAAGCATTTTAAAGAGGCCGCAGAAGCTTACGAAGTACTGTCCGACAGCGATAAAAAAGCCCGTTACGACCAGTTTGGTCATGCAGGAGTTGACCCGAATTTTGGCAATGGCTCCGGTGGCTTTCAGGGCGGTTTTGGCGGATTTTCGGATTTTGGCGATTTGGGAGATATTTTCGGCCAGTTCTTTGGCGGCGGTTTTGGCGGACGTTCAAGGCAAAATCCAAATGCACCAAGGCGCGGCCGCGATGTTGGAACGGTTGTTTATTTATCTTTTGAGGAGGCCGCAAAAGGCTGTACCAAAAAGGTAAAATATACAAAAGTTGAAGCCTGCAAATCCTGTAACGGTACGGGCGCTAAAAACGGAACCGCTAAAAAAACCTGTTCGCGCTGCGGCGGCACAGGCAGAATAAACATAACCCAAAGAACACCTTTTGGGCAAATGCAGTCTCAAACGGTTTGTAATTCGTGCGGCGGCACCGGTACAATCATTGAAACGCCTTGTTCTGATTGCAACGGTAAAGGAAGAAAGCAAAAAACGATTGAACGCGAGGTTAAAATTCCGGCAGGAATTGACGACGGTCAAACCCTTAACGTTCGAGGTGCCGGAGATAGTGGCATAAACGGCGGTGCAGACGGCGATTTAAGAATTGAAGTTTCCGTAAGACCACATCCGATTTTTGAACGTGCGGGTTACGATGTTTTTTGTGAAATACCTATAACCTTTGCCGAAGCGGCTTTAGGCGCTGAAATTGTGGTTCCCACACTCGACGGCAAGGTAAAATTTACAATTCACGAAGGCACGCAGCCGGGTGACGAATTTAAGCTTAAAGGAAAAGGCATACAAAAGCTTAATAGCGTTGGACGCGGCGATCAGTATGTGAAGGTTTTGCTTGAAGTGCCCCGCAATCTTTCCAAAGAGAGTAAAGAAGCATTAAAGAATTTTGATAAAACGGCGGTTGCTTCCAATTATAAGCAGCGTTCAGGATTTTTCGACCGCTTAAAAAAGTATTTTAACGAGTAAAACTATGGAACTAAAAAAAGTTACAAGAAAACAAATTAATTCTAAAATGTGCTTTATTTGCGGCATTGATAATGACGCAGGACTTAAAATGCGCTTTTATGAAACCGAGGATAACTGCGTAGTTGGCAGGTTTGTTGCGCGTGATGTGCACCAAAGTTACCCCGGCAGGCTTCATGGGGGTATCGCTTCTACGGTGCTTGATGAAATTTTAGGAAGAACCATTCAGCTTTATGAGCCCGAAGCTTGGGCGGTAACGGCGGATATGTCGGTAAAATATAAAAAGCCGATTCCCTTAAATGCCGAGCTTCGCGCTGTGGCACGGCCTACAAAATATGTTCACGGGCTGTTGTTTGCAGAAGGCGAAATTACCGATATGGACGGTAATGTTTTAGCTACAGCATCCGGCCGTTATATGAAGCTAAGCTTAAATCGCATAGTAGGTGAGACAGGGGCTGTAGCGGACGAGCACACCAACTTTATTCTAGATGAAGAAAACGATCCGGAATATATATGATTATCCATCCGTTTGAGCCTTTTTATAACACTGACAGTAAGATTTTAATTTTAGGCAGTTTTCCTTCTGTAAAATCGCGCGAAAATAATTTTTATTACGGGCACATAAGGAACAGATTTTGGAAGGTTTTGGCGCGCGTATTTTGCGATGTCGAACCTAAAACCTTGCCACAAAAGAAAGCCTTTTTAAAAAAACATAAAATTGCACTTTTTGACGTTATAAAATCTTGTGAAATAGAAAAAAGCAGCGATTTAAGCATTAAAAATGTAACTGTCAACGATTTAGAGCCAATACTTACAGGCTCACAAATAAAGGCAATTTTTGTAAACGGTAAAACCGCTTATAAATATTATGAAAAATATTTAAAAGGAACAACTAAAATAAAAGCCGTGTTGCTTCCGTCTACAAGCCCTGCTAACGCGGCGTACAGCTTAGACGCACTTTATAAATGCTGGAATAACGAGATTAAAAAAACAAGCGAGTCGTAAGACTCGCTTTAATTATATTTCTATTTTCATATCTCCGTCTTTAAGCAAACCAAGCTTTCGCATGCTGGCGGATATTAAAAACGCCAAAATGCCGGGCATAATAAAATACATTATTGCTATTTCAATTAATGTGACGGCAATGCTTGTTCCACTTTCGGTCATAGTTTTAAAGGCCATAATCGGCCCTACAAGTCCGCTTGTTCCCATTCCTGAGCCTGCGGCGTTGTTTACCATTTTTAAAACGCAGGTTGAAATCGGTCCTAAAATCGCACTCGATATTATAGCAGGCAGCCAAATAATCGGCTTTTTAACAATGTTTGGGACTTGTAACATGCTTGTGCCAAGGCCTTGGGAAATAAGTCCGGACACCTTATTGTCTTTATAAGAAGCAATAGCAAAGCCGATCATATTTGCACAACATCCCACTGCCGCGGCGCCTGCCGCAAGACCTGATAATTTGAGCGATATTCCTATAGCCGCTGAGGATATAGGAAGCGTTAAGAACATGCCCATTAAAACCGCAATAACTATACCCATAACAAACGGCTGCTGTTCGGTTGCCCAGTTTATTATACTTCCAAGCCAGCTCATAAACGTAACGATTGGCGGCGATACTAAAAGACCTACAACACCGCCGGTTATAATAACGCATATTGGCACTAAAATAATGTCAAGCCCTGTTTTGCCGGCGATTAAATGGCCTATTTCTATTGCTAAATATGCCGCAACAAACGCGCCTAACGGTTCGCCGGGGCCGGAAAAAGCGAAAAACGATTTTTCTTCAATTACCTTTACAACTCCGCTTTGAAGAATTTGATTTGCGTATGCTCCTATCATACCGGCCGCCATAGCGGATATTACAACTAAAGGACTTTCTTTAAACTTATATGCAACACCGCAGCCAATTCCTGCGCCTGTCAGCACTTTAGCAACATTTGCAATGCTTATTAAAAGTCCTCCGATAAATGTTCCGCTTCCGATAAGCGTTGCTATCTGCTCGAGAATTGTGCCGATTATTAGTGTTGAGAATAAGCCGAGCGCCATGCCGCTTAGCCCCTCAATAAATACACGGTTGCACCATTTTTTTATTACCTTCATAATTCGATTTCCTTTAAAAATTTTATTCATTATAAGCAAAAATAATGGGTTTGTCAAGCTTGTAAACCGCAAAGATATGATGTATAATACTAAACGGTGGTAATATTGACTAAAGTATATTTAATAAGGCATCCGGAAGCGATAGGGAATAGAGATAGGATTTTTCAAGGCAGTAGTGACTTAGACGTAACCGAAAAGGGGCAAAAACAGCTTGAGTGCCTTACAAAAAGATTTAAAAATATACCTATAGATGTGATTTATTCTAGTCCTCAAATAAGAGCATATAAAACCGCGCTTGCGGTTAAGGGTACGCACAATATAAATATTATAAAAATGGATGATTTGCGTGAACTTGACGGTGGAGTTTTCGAAGGTAAAGCGTGGCAAACTTTGGATGAAGAGTTTAAAGATGAAATGTTTTTATGGAATACTAAACCACATTTATTTAAAGCCGAAGGCGGTGAAAGCATGGAGCATGTTTTTAATCGTGTAACATCCGCTTTAAATAAAATAATACGCGAAAATGATGGAAAAACGGTAGTAATCACAAGCCACGGATGCAGTTTAAGAAACATGCACTGTTATTTAAGCGGTAATTCTTTTGAAAATTTGTATACTATACCATGGGTTGATAATACCGGCGTTACATATGTTGAGTGCGGCAAAAACAATAAAATCATTTATCAAAACGACCTTTCACATTTAACGCCTGAAATTATGCCGCAAAAAAGGCGGTCCACAATTTATTACGAAAAGGAGTAAGCAATGATTATAATGTCTGTTGATATTGGCACAGTACGTACCGGAATTGCAATATCGGACAAGGGCGAAACCATGGCTTTTCCGAGAGATGTAATTATTGAGCGTGACAGCGAAAAGGCAATAGATTTAGTCTGCTTAAAGGCTAAAGAATATAAAGCCGAGTTAATAGTTGTGGGGCTTCCTAAAAATATGGACGGGTCTCTCGGTTTTAAAGCCGAAGAGTGCACGGCGGCTTCAAAAAAAATAGAAGAAAAAAGCGGTATTAAAACTGTGCTTTACGATGAACGCTGTACTACTGTTATTGCCCATAATATTTTAAAAGACAATAATTTAAATTCTAAAAAGCGAAAAAACAAGGTTGACGCCGTAGCGGCAGTAATGATTTTGGAAAGTTATTTAAATTTTAAAAAAAATAAAGATAGGTGTTAATTAACACCTATCTTTTTTAAAACTTGTATTTTCCTTCGGCGGTCATTTTATTAAGCGCTTCGGCAATTTCGTATTTATCTTCTTTATAAGTCATTCCGTACCATTTGTCTTCGGCAACAAGAACATTTACCTTCTTTTCGCCGCTAACAATTAAATCATGTACCTGGAACGGCAAGAAAAACTCGGATTTTAATTCCTGTCCTTTTTCTTTTAAAAACTCAATAAACCCTTTTTCAAGATAATCGAATATATCCGGCTGGAAGCCCCACATGTTCATAGATACAACCGTGTCGGGAGAAAGCGGATGCCAAATGCCGTCTTCAAAATATTTGCAGTCGGAAATTTTTGTTTTTTCTTCAATATCTAAAAGAACGTTATCACTACTTATTTTACAAATGCCGCGAGAAACGGTGCCGTTTTCGGTAAGTGTATTAGCCAAACGGAATCCCACCATGCAGTAGTTTGGCGTATCATCAAGGCCGTTGAATATTTGCTTATAAGCGGAAGCACCGTAATAATCATCAGCATTAATTACAGCAAAAGGTGTTTTTACCGTGTTTTTACAGCAGAGAATAGCTTGCCCGGTGCCATATGGTTTTTCACGGTCCTTTGGAGCTTTAAAGCCTGCGGGTAAATCGTCGAGTTCCTGGAAACAGTAGTCAACATCTATCATTTTTTCAATCCGTTGGCCGATTTTTTTGTAAAAATCTTTTTCAATAGCCTTTTTAATTACAAAAACAACCTTATCAAATCCTGCTTGCTTAGCGTCATATACCGAATAATCAAGCAAAATTTCACCGTTTTCGCCAATGGGTTCTATTTGTTTTAGTCCTCCGAAACGGCTTCCCATGCCGGCCGCCATAACGACAAGAGTTTTATTGCTCATCGGAAATCTCTCCTTCGCTTTTTAAAGATTTGCCAACTGCGCTGTTCTCTTCGTCAAAACCTTCTGTGCTTTCTTTTTGGAATAGTATTTTAAAGGTCATCACTACAAGCTTTAAATCAAGAAGCAGCGAGTATTTCTCAATATATATTAGATCCATATTAAGCTTGTCTTCGGGGCTTGTATTATACTTGCCGTAAATCTGCGCGTATCCCGTTAGTCCGCCTTTGACACGGTGCCTTAAATTAAACTCCGGATAAAGTTTTGTATACTCGTATACATTTTCCGTGCGTTCGGGTCTTGGCCCCACAAAAGACATATCGCCAAGTAAAATATTTATAAGCTGCGGCAGTTCGTCCAGTCGTAAAGGCCTTATTATTTTACCTATTGGCGTAATGCGGTCATCGTCGGTTATGGCTTTTCTCAGACACTTTTTATCAGCGTCGACAATCATCGATCGGAATTTTAAAACATTAAAAATCTTACCGTCGATGGTTACTCGGTTTTGTTTAAAAAATACGGGACCCCTGTCATAAAGCTTTATAGCTATAGCAATTATAATCATTATAGGGCTTGCAATAATTATCCCTATTGCAGAAAAAATAATATCCAGCGTCCTTTTTATTACTCGCTGTTCAAGCGATAATCCGTGGTTGCGGCATATAAGTATGGGAGTATCAAATATCTGACTTTGTATAGCATTCGATACTACAATTTCATTAGGGGTCGGCAGTAAGTATACGCGTTTTTTTGTGGCGTAGCAATACCTTACGATTTTATTCTGAATCGTCTTGTCAAAATCACAGATTAGCACTGCCTCAAAAGCGTCTATTTCACTGAATATTTCGTTTATGTGTTTGTCTGCTGTAATGGTTTTTTCAATCGAGTAGCGTTCGCTGATCTTATTCATCTTTTTAATTATAACGCTTCGCTTGTTGTTGGGGTCGACAACGGCAATAATTTTCCTCGGATTGTATAATTTGTAATACACAGCATTCATACAGGTTGCCATTATAATAACTATTGTTATTTGTATGAGCGTATAAATAATAGAGGGTATTATCGGCAGCATTGTACGGGAAATCAACGATAACTCTAAATACATTAAAAAGTTAGTTATGATAGTAGACAGCACAAGTGAATACGCAACGTTGTTAAGCCGCTGTATGCCAATTTTAAAACCGCCGTAAACAATGGAAAAAGCAAAGAACATAATTAAATAAGACAATACAACAACATAGTTGCCCTTGCCTGAATATAAAGCCATGTTATAGCTTTGCTGCCAGTAAGCAATAAATACCGATGTTACAGCAACAACTAAAAGCAGTTTTTGAAAAGCTATAACAGATTTTCTGAATTTAATTAAATATTTCATTTTATCACTCACAATTAAGTAATAATATGTGTAAATTTTTCAAATTTATTGATAATATGATACTCTAATTGGTTGTTTTTGTCAAGAAGTAACCGTCTGCCTCATATATTTTACTGATAAATTATAGGGGGTTTAAGATGCTTATTTCGATCATTTCAGGAATTTTATCAAGCATATTTTATTTTGCCTTGCATCCAACAAACGCCGGGTCTTTTCCGATGCCCCTTGGATACAAGGAAGAGCGCGAACTGCAAATTAAGATGGAAAATGGGGATAAAAAAGCAAGAGAACAGTTAATTGAACATAATTTAAGGCTTGTAGCACACGTTGCAAAAAAATATTCAAGCAACCAAGTCGATCAGGATGATTTAATTTCAATTGGTACAATCGGTCTTATTAAAGCTGTTTCTTCATTCGATTATAAAAAAGGTATACGACTTGCAACCTACGCCGCCAGATGTATAGATAATGAAATATTAATGTATTTAAGAAATTTAAAAAAAAGCAGTCAAAATGTGTCCATCAGCGAGCCTATAGATTCAGACAAGGACGGCAACGACCTAACTTTAATAGATGTAATAGCCGATAACAGCGACATTGCCGCAAAAATTGATACAAAAATAAAAACCGAACTTTTAGTTTCTTATATCGATGAGGTTTTAACTTCTCGCGAGCAAACAATAATCAAACTTCGTTATGGGCTATATAACAACAAAGAATATACACAACGTGAGGTGGCAGAAAAGCTTAATATTTCAAGGTCTTATGTTTCACGCATCGAGAAAAAAGCGCTTGGGAAACTATACGACAGATTTAATTTAGGATAAAACTTGACAAATCAAAAAAAACATGTTATTATACATAAGTCGCAAATCTTAAGACAGCAGGTGCCTTTTGGCGTAAAGACATGTTCACCTGCCGAGGATGGGCTAAACATTGTTTGTTTTCCGCCTGTTCTTATAAGAGCAGGTTTTTTGATTTTAGCGGCAAAAAAATAAGTTACCCGCTTATTGGAAAAGGAGGAAACATTTTTGCCAAGTGAGAAAGTTTTAGCACAAAAACAGGCGTTAGTTGAAGAACTGAGTGCAAAGCTTAAAAGTGCTTGTGCCGGCGTAATTGTAGATTATAAAGGCATAAGTGTTGCAGACGATACGGCGCTTCGTAAAGAACTTCGCGAAGCGGGTGTTAAATACACTGTTGTAAAGAACACCTTGTTAAGCCTTGCAGCCAAAAAAGCAGAAATCGAAGGCATAGACGAAGCACTTGCCGGCACAACGGCGATTGCTTTATGTGAAAATGACTATGTTTCTGCGGCCAAAATACTTGCTAAGTATGCTGAAAGCCATGATAATTTTTCTGTAAAGCTTGGACTTTTAGACAACAAAGTAATCCCTGCAGCAGAGGTTGAAGCTCTTGCAAAATTACCTTCAAGAGAACAGCTTGTGGCACAGGTCCTTGGCGGACTCAACGCACCTATTTCAGGTTTTGCCGCCGTTTGCAGCGGCACTATTCGCGGCTTAGTATGCGCACTTAACGCAATAGCCGAAAAACAGAGTGCATAAATTTAATTAAAGAAATATTTGGAGGAAAATAAAATGTCAGAAAAAGTTACAAAATTAATTGAAGATGTTAAAGCATTAACAGTATTAGAATTAAGCGAGCTTGTAAAAGCATTAGAAGAAGAATTTGGCGTATCTGCCGCAGCTCCTGTTGCTGTTGCAGCTGCTCCTGCTGCAGGCGCTGCTCCTGCTGCTGAAGAAAAGACCTCGTTTGACGTTGTTCTTACCGGCGCTGGCGACAATAAGATCGCTGTTATTAAAGCAGTTCGCGAAATCACAGGTCTTGGCCTTGGCGAAGCAAAAGCTTTGGTTGAAGCCGCTCCTAAGGCTGTTAAAGAAGCAGTTGCTACTGACGAGGCTAATGAGCTTAAATCTAAACTTGAAGCAGCAGGCGCTTCTGTTGAACTTAAGTAGTTAAATTTTAAAGGCGGGAATTGTTACCCGCCTTTTTTTTATTGATTATAAAAAATATTTTTGGTATAATTTAATAAAGCTAAAAGGGAATTCCGCCCGGTGCTAACAAACCAGTAAAAAGCACCGGGCAATATTTTAACATTTTAAAACTTGGCGGCTCAGATTATTATGAAATACAGAAGAGATAAATACAACAATGAACTTTCAGCGCTTGGATTCGGGTGCATGAGGTTTCCGCAAAAGGGCGGGAAAATCGATATAACGGCAACTGAAAAGCTGATTGTTGACGCTTATAACGCAGGAATAAATTATTTTGACACAGCCTATATTTACAGCGGAAGCGAAGCGGCTTTAGGTGAAATACTTGAAAAGAACCAGCTTCGCGAAAAGATAATGATTGCTACCAAATTGCCACAGTATTTAATAACAAGCAGCACGGGCTTAGATCGCTATTTTAACGAACAATTAAAAAGACTAAGAACAAACTATATTGACTATTATTTAATGCATCATCTTACGGATATCGCCATGTGGGATAAACTTAAAAAAATAGGAATTATAGATTGGATTAAAGAAAAGACAGAATCCGGAGTAATACGTAATATCGGATTTTCCTATCATGGAAATACTGACGGTTTTTTAAAAATTTTAAAAGATTACAGCTGGGATTTTTGTCAGATACAATACAATTATTTTGACGAAGTATCTCAAGCGGGAGTTGTAGGCTTAAAAGCAGCAGCCAAAGAGGGTATTCCGGTAATAATAATGGAACCGCTTCGTGGCGGAAAGCTGGCGGATAAGCTTCCGGAAAAAGCCAAAAATATCATTAAAAACAGCAGTCGTCATTGGTCCGGTGCAGAATGGGGATTTCGTTGGCTTTACAATCAACCCGAAGTTACGGTTGTTCTTTCCGGAATGAGCACACCGGAAATGCTTTATGAGAATTGTAAAATTGCATCCGAAGCAGATGTTGGGCAATTCACAAATGAAGACTATGCAACCATTAGCGAGATTTCAAAAACTATTAGAGAACGCGAAAAGATTGGTTGCACAGGATGCAGATATTGTATGCCATGCCCTAAAGGCGTAGATATTCCCGGGACTTTTCTTTGCTATAATGCAATGTTTATTGATTCTAAGAAACAGGGTCGTTTTCAGTATGCACAAACGGTGGGGCTGACAAAAGAACCTGCCTTTGCTTCACAGTGCATAGGCTGCGGAAAATGTGAAAAACACTGTCCGCAATCTATTCCCATAAGAGAAAAATTAAAAGACGCCGATAAAGCATTACGACCATTGCCATATAAAATAGGAATCAATGTAGCGCGCAAATTTATGTTTAGAAAATCTAAGAACGTTAATAAAGGGGACTAAACCATGAAAATTAAAGCTATTAAACTTTATGAGAACGGATTTATGACAGAACCTTTTGCATTTGGCGGCTATGTGTACGATCCCGAAATTGGAGATCCATTAAGCGGCATTCCTGCAGGTACAGCATTTAAAGATCTTCCCGAAAATTGGCATTGTCCCAGATGCAAACAGGGTAAAGATAAATTTAATCAGGCATAAAAAACGCCCCGCATGCGGGGCTTTTTTTATGGCAAAATCATAGTAATTATTGCGCTTAATAGAATTATAAATAACGGATGCCATTTTTTTATAAATGGTATTTGGGTAAAAATCATCAGCAATGCAAACATTACTATCGAATAGTTGCTGTGTGAATTAATTAAAAACACGTTGTCAATAAATAATTTAATTGCGATTACCGCCAAAAATGCAAGCGCTGCGGGCCTTAGGCCGTATAGCGTGGATTTTACCCCTTCATTTTCACTAAAATTATTTAAAAATTTTGCTATTAAAGTAATTATAATTACGCTTGGTAAAACCAACGCTAACGTTGCAATTAACGCACCGAGCATTCCGCCGAAAATATTTGACGAAGCGCCGGCGCCAACGTTAAAGCCGGCAAATGTAGCCATGTTTACACCAATAGGACCCGGTGTTGATTCGGATACTGCAACCATGTTTGATATTTCCGTGGCAGTAAACCATTCCGGATGGTTTACCGACATTTCATATAAATACGGTAAGGTGGCAAGACCGCCGCCTATTGAAAACAGCCCTGTTTTAAAAAACTCCCAAAAAAGCAATAAATATGTCATTCTTCTTCATTGCCCCTAATCTTTTTTATAATAAAGCCGCAAATGCCGGCGGCAATAAGGGTAATGGGGGAAATGCCGACAAATAAGCTTATAATGGCAACAGCAATAAAAATCATAAGTGCCGGGATATCTGATATTGCGGACTTTTTCAGTTTTATTATTGCGTTTATTACAAGCACACACACGGCTATTCTAATGCCGATAAAGGCTTTTTTTACGTATGCGTTATCGGCAAAGTTGTTAAGAATCAGCGTTACAATTAATATAATTATAATCGAAGGGGTTATTACGCCTAAAGTTGCCGCAATGCCGCCCAAAACGCCCTTTTTTTTGTAACCTACAAATGTGGCGGTGTTGACGGCGATTACTCCGGGGGTGCATTGGCCGATTGCATAATAATTCATTAGTTCTTCTTCGGTTACGTATTTTTGCTTAGAGACAAGTTCTTTTTGTAAAAACGGCAGCATGGCATAACCGCCGCCAAAGGTCATGGCGCCGATTTTTAAAAATATCCAGTATAATCGGATTAATTCCTTCACCTAATTGCACTTCCTAATATATAAAGTACGTTTGCGCATTTTTTTAACGCATTTTCTCTTGTTTTATAGTCTGGCAAACAATTATAAAGTTCTAAGTAAAAGTCTTTTTTATGGTTTTTGTGCTTTGTATGGCATAATTCATGAATTACCACATAGTCTATTAATTCTTCGTCGCAGGCAATTAAATTTAGAGAATAACAAATATTATTGTCTGCACTGCAGGATCCCCACCGGTTTTTTGCCGAAGTTATTTTTATTTTGCCATAATTAAAATCGAGTTTTTTTGCAAAGTATTCGGTTTTTTCTAAAAGTATTTTTTCGGCGTTTTCTTTATATAAACGGATAATTTCTTTTATAATGCTTTTTGTGCCGCATTTTACGGCTAATTCTTGATTGCTTAATCTTGAGTACTCTTTAAAAACCACAGGTATTGTTTTTCCAAGATAAGGAAGCCTTGACGGAAAGTTTTTGTTTTCAATAAAAAATTCTTGGTTTTTTTGTTTGTAAAATTCAATATTGCGCTTTAGTAAATTCTGATTTTTAAAAACAAAATCATTGATCATTTTTTGTGAAGCTCTATATGGTGCACGAACTATAAACCGCCCGTCTTTTAAAACAATTAAGGCGATTGTCTTTCTGTTGGATCTTATTATTTCATCTGGAGTAATCATAGATATAAAATAAGGCGATATAAAAATATCGCCTTGGATTAATTGTTTTGTGAACCGGGAATCGGCTGTTTAAGGCTTGCTCTGGTTTTTCTGACTTCTGCTAAATTTGCAGTTAAGCCTTCGTCGGCTCTTTGCATTATATCGTCAACAAAATCTTGAGCGGCTTTGCGCATTTCGCGGCTTTTGCTTTGCGCCGCGGCAACAATTTCACGCGCCTTTTCTTCGGCTAAACGTGTAATTTCCTGCTGAGACACCATTTGTGCTGCGCGTTCATCAGCTTTTCTGATAATTTCATCAGCTTCGCTTTTTGCTCTTGTTATGATTTCGGTTCTGTCGTTGACAATATTCTTTGCCTGTTTGATTTCTGCCGGCATATTGAGTCTTATATCATCAATAAGCTCTCTTATTTTTTCGCTGTCTAACAAGGTGCGTTTTCCGGGCAGCTTCATTCCGCCGTCCAAAACATTGTCGAATTCCTCCAATAATTCTTCTATAGTCACTATTGGTCCATCCTTTCTATTCTTAATCTTGAAGATACTGTTTCTTTGATTTCTTCGGGCACAAAACCCGATATATCGCCACCCATACTTGCAACCTGTTTTACCATACTCGAGCTTAAATACATGTTTTCAGCTTGCGTAATAAGAAAAACAGTTTCGGTGTTTGGGTTAAGCTTTTTGTTTGTCAGAGCCATCTGAAATTCATACTCGAAATCTGACATTGCACGCAGACCCTTTACAATAGCCTTTGCGCCGACCTTTTTTGTGTATTCCGCTAAAAGACCCGAATCGCAGTCTATTTCAATGTTCGGCATGCTTTTTGTTACGGTTTTAAGCATGTCGATACGTTCATCCGTAGTAAAACTCGGGGTTTTTGAAACATTAGTGCTAACTAATACAATTACTTTAGCAAACATTTTTGATGCTCGCTTAATTATATCCAAATGGCCAACAGTTACCGGGTCAAAGCTGCCCGGGCACACAGCAATTATATCTCTCATGCTTTACTCCTTGCAAAGATACTGGCGGCGATTTTTTTGCCGTATTTGTAACGTTTGCGTATGGTTAAACTTGCGATTTTTTCCGGCAACACAGTGCTTGATAAGTGTTCGCAAATTACAATAGAATTGTCAGACAGTAAAGGTATAAGCTTTGTAACGGTATCGTAAAGCAAACCTTCTTTGTAGGGTGGGTCTAAAAACACTAAATCAAATTTTTCATTCGAATTTGCAATAAACGACAGATGGTCTGTATTTTTAATTATAGCTTTGTTTTCTAATCCTGTGTTTATTAAATTCTGTTTAATAATTTTGCAAGCTTCCGGATTTTTATCGACAAAAATCGCGCTTTTAGCGCCCCTGCTTAAAGCCTCTAAACCCATAGCACCGCTTCCGGCAAAAAGATCAAGCACTCGGCTTCCTTCAATTTCAAATTGAATCGCCGAAAAAAGTCCTTCTTTAACAGCAGCAGAAGTTGGCCTTGTTTCAAGACCGTCTAAAGTAAGCAGTTTTTTGCCTTTTGCTATGCCTGTGATAATCCTCATATATTATAATATCCTATTATTGCTTAAAAATCGCGATTTGTCAACTATTTTATTACAGCAGAATCAAGCGCAAAGTTGACGGCTTTTTGGCAAATCAGTGTGTTTTCTGCGCTGTAATAATTATCTTGTGTGTACTGGCTTCCATACTGCTTTACGGCGGCCTCTTTAATTTCTTCATCTGTAACAGTCAAGTTTTCGTTAACAGCTATATAGTGGCAGATAAGCTCTTCTTTTGTTTTGTTTTCAGCCGCAGTTTTTACATAGGATTTAAAATTATCCTCACCGTAATAATCTGCCATAGAAGCATAAGCCGTATTGTAATAATCTAAATTTATTTGAAGCTCGGTTTCAGGGTATGAAGAAACGGTCGACGCTTCAACAATCATGGTTCCCCAAATATAATCGCTTTTTACTTTTTCGATAACGGCATTTTTGTATTCCTCAATAGATGAATATCCAAGCTCAGTTACCATGCCGATCATTTTTTCGGAAAGCTCCGGGTAAGAAGGCCTTGTGGCAGAATGAATTTTAACGGTAAACACCACTGCTTTGCCGGCTAAATCCGGGTTGTTTGAATAATCCTCAGGAAAGGTTAAGTTTAGATCGACTGTAGTGCCTATGGTTTTACCAATAAGCCCCGATTCAAACCCGGGAATGAAAGAATTTGATCCGATTTCAAGCGAAGCATTTTGCGCGGTTCCGCCATCAAAAGCTACACCGTTAAGCTTGCCTTCGTAGTCAATAGTCAGCGTATCCCCGTTTTGCACGGTACCCGAAGTTACAACGGTATCTTCATTAAGACCGGCATTTTTCATGTTGGTGTGGTAAGTTTCGGTTATCTCCTTTTGGATTGCTTCGGAATTTAGCGGGAATTCAAGTCCCTTATAGTCTGCAACTGCGATGTAATTGTTAAAATTCGGATAATTATATAATTTTACAGCGGATTTTTTACAGCCGGACAGAAGAATTAATACCATGACTGCAAAAGTGGTGATAGATAAATATTTTTTCATTTTTAACTGTCCTTTATTTTATTTAAATTATTGTATCATAAATTTACTAAAATTTCCACTATAATTTTACATTATTTAAATTTACTTATATCTGTTTTTTACTGAATTTCTTGTTATATACACCATATTTTTCACGGTATTTTGTGATCTTAAAAGATTTTAATCAAATGCCGGTTGCAAAGAATCCATTATTTTGCAACTTTATTATGCAGTTGTATATATCATCCCAATTTTTACAATTTGTTATATTATTATAATGCGTTTCATCTTTTGATAATCTAATTGTCATTATTCCCAGCTTGGATACTTCAATACAATTATTTAATTGATCATCAATAAAAATATCTATCTTTTCTTGCTTACAGACAGGGGCTTTTTTTCTTGCATTAACAATTAGTTTATCAAACTTTATATTATTATTTTCTAACCAATCTTTGCTTAATTTATATGGATCATCATGAAATTCCGAAGATCTTGCTGAAATTATATAGATTTCATTTCCGGTTTCTCTTAATTTATTAATATATTTAACAACATTCTCTCTTGGTTTTGCGCTATTTATAATTTCTTCTTGAATATCTTTTAGAAAATATTTTAATTCATCATATGAAAACTTGTATCTTTCTTTATAATAATTTGCATTATCTTCCAATTGATCCTCCGGTTCATCAATGCTTTTTCCTAATTCCGTTGCGTAATTAAATGCTGCTCTATTCAATGCCTTTTGAACTTCGGTCAATGTATTGTCTATATCTATTCCTATTTTCACTTTCTTTGCCTCTCTTAATTGTCTGTATGCCTTCTTTAGTGCTAAATTTAATTTTATATTATACAGAGAAAAAAGTAAATACATATTTTCCGGCAATAAATAATTGACGAAATAATTAAAGATAGTTATAATTAAAAAAGAAATCTGAAAAGAGTGGTATTTTGAGTTTTGATTTTTTTCAAAATAAAGATTGCGAATTTTTCCCGTGCCATAAATTATCGGCAGATGATTTTAACTGCATGTTTTGCTACTGCCCGCTTTATGTGCTTGGCAAAGGGTGTGGCGGGAATTATAAAATATTAAAAAACGGCACTAAGGATTGCAGTGATTGCCTTTTGCCGCACGTAAAAGGGTTTTCAAAGATTATCACTCAAAAATTCGATGAAATTAATCAACTCACAAAGGAAAATATGGAGTAAGCGTTATGAAAATTTCACCTTCCGTTTTAACGGCGGATATTTTAGAGCTTAAACAAAGCATTAAAATTTTGGAAGATGCGGGGAGCGATATGCTGCACCTTGATGTTATGGACGGCATTTTTGTTCCAAACATATCTTTTGGTGTGCCTGTTGTTGAATCTATAAAAAAACATTCGCGCATTCCGTTGGATGTTCATCTTATGATTGACAGGCCGCATAGGTATATTGAGCAATTTGCAAAGTTTTCGGATATTTTAGGATTTCATTATGAAGCAGGGTCCGATGTGGAAAAAACTTTAAAGCAGATAAAAAGCTACGGAATTAAAGCCTGTCTTACTATAAAGCCCGCCACAAATCCCGAAGTTGTTTTTCCGTATCTAAAGCTTTGTGATATGGTGCTTGTAATGTCTGTAGAGCCCGGATTTGGCGGACAAAAATTTATGCCGTCGGCACTTGAAAAATTAAGTGTTTTAAAAGCCGAAATAACAAAAAGAAAACTAAACGTTTTATTAGAGGTTGACGGTGGAATAAACGAAACCACAGCACCTTTAGCGGCAGACGCCGGTGCAGATGTGCTGGTTGTAGGCAACTATCTTTTTTCTGCAAGAGATATGGCAAAACGGGTAGAGGAGATTAAAGCGCTTTAGTTTTGCCATACTCTAAAAAATAGGCCTTTTCGTATGGCATTGGCGGGCGTAAAAAGCAAAATTCGTTAATAAGCGGTGAGATATCTTTTTTACCGCATGGCAGGCGCAGCATTATTTTGTGTTTTCCGCCTACCGTATAGTACAATGGCTTTAGTGCCCTTACTAAACCTTTGCTTTTTAAAACACTAAGCAAAAAAAGCATGTCTTCTTCATTGCGGAATTCTAATATTTGCTGAATAGCAATTGTTTTTTTAGCTGTAGTTTTCATATAATTGACCTCAAAAGCAGGTGATATTTTGTTTAATAAAACCGGAATTAAGCTTTATAGCGATTTAGATATTGATTTTTTAATTGAGCCTTTTTATACCGGGGAAAACCTTAATGTTTTAATCGGCAAAAAAGAGGATAATATAGAGTGGTTGATAAAACAAGGCCAGCCGTGTGAAAAGTTTGCCGTTTTGGCTAAATGTAATGATCTGCCGGTGTATTCTCCTGCAAGCGGCGTGCTTATAAATATCAATGTTATACATGTAAAAGGTCATGATAGGCTTTACGCTGAAATTCTTCAGGACAAAGACCAGCCACCGATAAAATCCGTTTTAGACGGTTGCTCATACGAGACTTCCGACCAACTTGTTGAATTGTTAAAGTGTGCCGGAATTTTTGACGACTACAGGAAAAATAATTTGTTTATAGATATAGAAAATACCAATTATAAATCTATAATTTTAACCTGTGCCGATGACGAACCGTATTCGGTTACAAAAACCGCGGCGTTTTATAGCTTTAGGCAGGAGATAATCGACGGGCTTTTAATCATTGCACATACATTGCAGGTTGAACATAAGTATATAGCTTATATTAAAAACTTTAAAACCGCAGAAATTTTTAAAAACGAAGAGATTAAACTGATAAACTTAAAATCGCGCTATCCGGTATCGGTAAAACTTAAAAAGATTGCCAAAAAATATTCGGCATTAATCGTCGGTCCCGAACTCTGTAGGGCGGTATATCGAGCGGTCAATTACAAAGAGCCGTTTACTAAAAAGCTCATAACCGTTTGGGGCGACGGTATTATTTATCCTAAAGTTTTAGAGGTTGCCGTCGGTACGCCCATACACACGGTTCTAGACAGATGCGGCGCAAAATCTTCAATCTGTAAAATTGTGGCATCGGGCGTTATGTCCGGATATCTGACCATGCCGGAATACCCCGTAAATCCGTTTGATAACAGCATAACTGTTCTTAATAATATAAGCAATCATAAAAAATATGCTTGCATTAACTGTGGGAGATGTAGCGAGGTGTGTCCTATGGGACTGGCACCGTACTATATTTTGCAAAAGCCTTTAACTAAAAATAAAAATAAATTTTTTAAAAGCTTTTCGCGTTGTATAGAGTGCGGTTGCTGCACGTACATTTGTCCGGCTAAATTGCCGCTGCGTTCTTATATTAAGTCATTTAACGCACAGCAGAGCCGCGAAAGGAGCGCCAATGAACAGAGCTAAGCTTGCGCCGTATATTCATTCGACAGAAACCGTATATACAATGCACTTCGATTTGCTTGCGGCTCTGTTGCCGCTTATTATAGTTTCGGCTGTGCAAAACGGACCGAGAGTAATAGTTATGTGCGTTTTATCAGGAATGTCAGCGTGGGTCGTAGAAACGCTTGGAAATTTTGCAAAGCTTCGCTTTAAACCGGCTCCGTTTCGTGCGGCTGTTCTTGGAATATGTATGACACTTTTGTGTCCGGTAACCGTCCCTGTATGGATGCCGGCATTAGGTGCTGCAGCGGCCGCGTTGTTTGTAAGGGTTGTGCTTATCGGCAACTTTAAAAATCTATTTATGTCTCCGGCAATTGGTTGGCTGTTTCTGCTTTCTTTTTTCCCAAAAGAGATGATGACATACCCGGTAAATAGAGGATTGGTTTTTTATCCGGTTTTTTCCGATATTACAGATTTTTCCGAAGGCTGGGGCCTTGCAAGATATTTGCAGTTTGGAGAAAAGCCGCCATACCGTATGCTTGATATTTTGTTTGGCAGATATCCCGGCGGCATGGGTACCACCTGCGTTTTGCTGATTTTTGCAATAACCGTTTACTTTTTGATTCGCAGATCTATTGCCTGGCAGACGTCTTTATCTATGATGGCGACTGTTGCCGTTTTTGCAGCATTATTTAACCGTACCGACGCTTCGCTTTTTTATTCGGTTGTTTATGAACTTTCCGCTTCCTCACTTATATATGTTGCTATTTTTATTGCAGGAGATTTGTTTAATGCGCCAAAGCTTCCAAGTGCCAGAATTGCATTCGGCGTGCTGTTAGGTGCTGTTACGCTGTTTTTCCGATATTTTGGTCTTTACGAGCACGCGGTTGCGTTTGCTCTTGTATTTGTAAATTTAATATCCGAAGCGCTCGACAAAATGGCCCTATCAGTAAGGCTTAAAATAAAGAGTAGTATGTAAGAGGACCGGTTGGTCCTCTTTTAATTTGAGCCGCAGCCGCAATTTCTGTTTTCTCTCGGTGGGAAGAAGTCGGATGTCGGGAATTCAAGCTGATTAAATACATCGCATGGTTGATCTGCTGTGTCGGTGCATTGTTTGTCTGGAATGCTGAAGTCATATACGGGAATAACCATTTGAACGTTTCTTATTAACTGTACAATTGAGAATAAACCAAGTGTTACATAAACTGTAGGTGTGCCTATCTGAGCTTCGGTTACGAGCCTTCCGCCGCATCTGCGCTGAATGGACTCAGGAATGTGACATATCGGGCAGTATCCTTCGATTAACTCGCCGATTCTTGCGGAAAGGGCAATCGGATCAACGCATTGAACTACGCACCTCGGATTGTTTGTAGCCGATTGCAGTTGCTCGTCGTTACCATCCTCTATAGTTGTAACATTCGAGAATATTTTTACATTGCCTTCGCTGCCGTAAAGAATTACCTTTTTGCTAAAATATGCGGCGCCTGTTATGGTGGTTGGTTGGGCGTCTAAAGCTGTTACGATATCAAAGTCGATAACAAAGAAAAAGGTCATATCACAAGAATAATAACCCCTGTTAAATGTTATTGGCTCAACATCAATATAAACGTTTGCTATTTCTGCGTTTTTAACTCTGATGCTTCTTGCTTCGTTAATTGTTGCCTGATCCGCTTCACTAAAATAGCAGCGTAAATCTTCAAGACAATCTCTGTCACAGCATGAATCAAAGACTCTGCCTGCGTCTATAGACACAGCTTCTTTAAATGCAGAATTTGTGGAAAAATTTCTGTCAGCCATATTTTGCCTCCTATTATTATTTGAGTTACGGTAAGGGCTTTTGCCCATACTTTAAACTACAATAATATTCTATGATTTTTAGCTTTTGTTGTTACAGGCTTCGAACCATATTTTTGCGGGTATCATATAATAATTTGAGGTGATACAATGCAAAATGCTGTGTTGTGGGCATTAATTGCAACTATCGGTACTTGGGCCGTTACTGCGCTTGGAGCCTTAACAGTTGTTTTTTTCAGAAAAACAAAACTAAACATTATGAACTTAATGCTGGGGTTTGCCGCGGGCGTTATGATAGCGGCAAGTTTTTGGTCGCTTTTAGAACCGTCAATTGAGCTTGCTAAGGAATATAACAAACTGCCTGCATTTATAATTGCTACTTCTGGATTTATATTTGGCACGGTTTTTATGTGGAGCACGGATAAACTTATTTTAAAGATTAATAAAAGAAATTCCCATAATAAAAACAACAGAACACTTATGCTTGTTTTATCGATTACTCTGCATAATATTCCGGAGGGCTTAGCTGTGGGCGTTGCGTTCGGTGTACTGAATATTAACGGCTTTACACCTGAAGGTCTTATAGGCGCTTGCACGTTGGCTTTAGGTATAGCCATACAGAATTTTCCCGAAGGAGCGGCGGTTTCTTTGCCGCTAAGACGCGACGGTGCAAGTATAACTAAAAGCTTTTTAATTGGCCAGGCGTCGGGCATAGTCGAACCGATTGCAGGTGTTTTAGGTGCGTTACTTGTCGTAAAAACGCAAACAATTCTTCCGTTCTTGCTTGCTTTTGCGGCGGGAGCCATGATTCTTGTGTCCGTTCATGAGCTAATACCGGAATGCCAAAAAATTCAAAACAATAAACCTTATTTTGCAACATTCGGTATAATTGCCGGATTTGCCGTGATGATGCTATTAGACGTGGCTTTAGGATAATCGTTGACATATAAAAATAAAAATATTATAATTATTTTAACAAACGATTATAAAAGGCATAGTATGGATAATATTAAAAAAAATCTTTTTTCTTTGGCAGATGATAAGTACCGCTTATTTACGTCAAAACTTGTGCCGGGGATTGATATTGAAAGAATTATTGGTATCAGATCCCCGGCACTTAGAAATTTTGCCAACAAACTATATCGTGAAAATAATTACGAAGGTTTTTTACAGCAACTGCCGCACTTTTATTTTGAAGAAAATAATCTTCATATGATCCTTATTTGCAGAATACGGGATTTTAATAAATGTATTGATAGCGTTGATAGGTTTTTGCCATATATCGATAATTGGGCTACTTGCGATTTGCCATTGCCCAAATGTTTTATAAAGCATAAAGAAGAACTATTAAAATATATTTATAAATGGATAAAATCCGACAGTGTTTATACGGTAAGATACGGCGTCGGCTGTTTGATGCGGCTTTTTTTAGACGAAGATTTTAAACCCGAGTATTTAAAGAAAGTAGCCATCATTAAAAGCGATGAATATTATATAAATATGATGATAGCGTGGTATTTTGCAACCGCTCTTGCAAAACAGTGGACAAGCACTATAGTTTACCTTCAAAACGGAGCGCTTTCAAAATTTGCGCACAACAAAACCATTCAAAAGGCGATTGAAAGTTATAGAATTACAGGAGAGCAAAAGGCATATCTAAGAAAATTAAAAGTGAGGTAGTTTTATGAAAAAATCCATTTCGGTTTTCTTGTCCTTGGCAATTTTACTTGTATCTGTTCCCTTTTTAACTTTAACCGCAAACGCATCATATACACAAGATGACGCCTATTTTAGATACTTAATTGCAGGAGGCGAAGCTACGCTTGAATATGTTGATCCAAATCACAAATATGACAATAATACTTTTACAGTCCCCGACACTATAAGTGACGGTTCAAATGATTATCCCGTAACAAAAATCGGCTCGAACGCATTTAGCAATTGTGACAATATTTATTTTGTGCGTTTAGGCAAGAATGTTACAGAAATTGGATACTGTTCATTTATTTCTTGTTCATACCTAGCGTCTATTTCGTTGCCGGATGGTTTACTATGGATTAGCGATCTGGCGTTTGACGGTTGTGAAAATCTTATAGAGATTGAAATGCCTGCTACAGTAGCGTATGTAGGCCAGTATGCGTTCAGAGATTGCAAAAATCTTAGGACAGTTAAGCTTGGCGAACGTATTGTCGCTATACAGCCTAAAGCGTTTTCCGGCTGTAAAGCTTTATCTGAAATTAGTATCCCAAACAGCGTATCATATATATATGAAAATGCTTTTGAGCTTTGCACCTCGTTAAAAACTTTAAATATCGGAAGCGGCTTAAAGGAATTAGATAAATACGCTTTTCGCGGGTGCAGCAATATTTATAATATTTACGTTGATAAAAACAACGAAACCTTCTACAGCAACCGTAATTGCCTTATAGAAAAAGCAAGTAAAAGGTTAGTTCTGGGCACAAAAAACAGTATGATACCGAGTGACGGCAGTGTAACTGCAATTGGACAGTTCGCTTTTAAAAACAGCGGCAGCGTTTTATACTTACCAAAATCCGTTACGACTATAGGGGAATATGCTTTTTCTGCTTGCAGTAATTTAAAAACGGTATATTTTGAAGGCACAGAGAGTGACCGTCAGAACATCACAATCGATAACGGTAATGACTATTTAACCGGTGCTGCATGGGTGTATAATCACGAACACAATTATTTGACTGAAGTTACACATCCTACCTGTACAACAGACGGGCGCACCACACATACTTGTACTATATGCGGCGATACGTTTGTTGATAATGAAACAAGCGCGCTCGGCCACAATTTTGTTTATAATTATTGCACAAGATGCGGCATATCCATTTGGGGCGAGGTTGTATCAAGCGGTGCTTGCGGCGATAATTTGCTATATATACTTTATGAAAACGGCTATTTAAAAGTTACAGGCAGCGGTGTCATGAAAGACAATCCGCCGTGGAATAAAAAGATAATTACATCGGTTGATCTTCCCGTCGGGCTTACAAGTATTGGTCTTTTCGCTTTTAACGGTTGCAGCGAGCTTTCGAGCATTAAGATTCCCGAAACTGTTAAAACCATTGGCGGCGGCGCGTTTTCCGGCTGCCAAAAGCTTACGGAACTTACTATTCCAAACAGTGTAACCACTATCGGCGGCAACGCTTTTTCCGACTGTATTGGACTTAAAGCTATAACGATACCTAAAAACATATCGGTTATTACAAGCGCGGCATTTTCGGGTTGCACAGGATTAACCTCGGTTACTATTTTAAGCAACCCCACAAAGATAGGTTATTTGACCTTTAATAAATGTACAAATCTAACCGAAATCTTTATTCCCGAAAGTGTAACAGATATAGACAGTAGTGCATTTGTCTATTGCAGCCCCGATTTGGTCATAAAATGCTTTGAAAACTCGGCGGCACACAAATTTGCAAAATCACACCTTATAAATTTTGAATTACTGCAAAAACATTCAATAGATGACGAAACAAACATTGCCACGCTTTTTGGTGACGATATTTCGCTGCCAAACGGCAATGTGTCGCTGTCGGTTTCATCTATCGCTTTTAAAAGCGCAGTTACCGAACAAATTTTAGATAGCCTAAAGCAACAAAATTTAGCAAAAACAGCCTGCTACGATATCACGTTAAAAAGCGGCAAAGACGAGGTTCAACCAAACGACACCGTAAAAGTCGGAATAACCGTACCTAGCGGCATGAAGGGCAAGTATTGTAAGGTATTTCGTGTTGAAGCAGACGATACGCTTACTGATATGCAGGCTGAATTTTCCGACGGCAAGCTTATTTTCAGCACCGAACACTTTAGCCGCTATCTTATAGCTCAAAAAAATAACGGAGACTTAAACGACGATAATGTCGTAGATGATAAAGATGTATCTACGCTTAAAAAATATCTTGCCGGCTGGGATATATCTTGTATAGTTGATCTTGCAGATCTAAACAGCGATGAAAGTATAGATGATAAAGATGCCTCTTATCTTGCTAAATATTTAGCAGGTTGGCCAAATATAGAAATTAATTAGCAGGGAGAAAATATGCTTGAAATAAAAAATCTTTCTAAATCTTTTGGTGATAAAAAAGCGGTTGACAATCTCTCTTTAACGATAAACAACGGTGAGATTTGCGGCTTTATCGGCCACAACGGAGCGGGGAAAACAACTACGCTTAAATCGGTTGTCGGCATTTTAAACTTTGATAACGGAAGCATAGCAATAGACGGGCATTCCATAATAAAAGAGCCTACGGTTTGCAAAAAAATGCTGGCGTACATACCTGATAATCCTGATTTATACGATTTTTTTACAGGCATAAAATATTTGAATTTTATTGCGGACTTTTTTGCTGTAAGTGAGGAAAAGAGAAAAGAACGCATTGAAAAATACGCTGAAATATTTGAACTGAAAGACGATTTAGCACAACCGATAGCTTCATATTCGCACGGGATGAAGCAAAAGCTGGCAATTATTTCCGCATGGCTTCACGATCCGAAGCTTATAGTAATGGATGAGCCGTTTGTAGGGCTTGACCCAAAAGCTTCGCATGTTTTAAAAGAAATGATGAAAGAAGCTTGTAAAAACGGTTGCGCCATACTTTTTTCCACCCATGTGCTTGAGGTTGCCGAAAAACTGTGCGACAAGGTTGCAATTATTAAGGACGGTCATCTTATTAAAGAAGGCGTTATGGAGGATGTAATAGGGGATACAAGCCTCGAAGAAGTGTTCCTTGAGTTGGAGGACAAGAATGCTTAAATCACTTTTAAAAAAGCAATTTTTTGAGCTTTTTCGCGGCGTTTTTTATAATGAGAAAAAAGGGAAATTACGTTCAGTACCATCGGTTATTTTATTTATTGTTTTATACGCGGCGCTAATAATTGGCGTTTTCGGAAGCATGATTGGGGCCATCGCATTTGCAATTTGTCCGGTGTTTGTATCGCTCGGATTAAACTGGTTTTACTTTGCTTTTATTGGGCTTTTCGCAGTAGGCGTTGGTGTTATAGGAAGTGTTTTCAGTACTTATACAAGCCTTTATATGGCTAAGGACAATGATTTGTTGCTTTCCATGCCTATTCCAATCAAACACATTCTTTTTTCGCGAATGCTCGGTGTGTATTTGCTGGGGTTTTTGTTCGGCGGCGTAGTGGCCATTATCGGAACGGTAGTATATTTTATTATGTTTGGCATTACGGTTGCTAAACTTATTGGAGCTGTTGTTTACGTTTTTGCAATATCGATTATAGTGCTTGTGCTGTCTTGTCTTTTAGGTTTTTTAGTTGCTAAAATCAGCGTTAGAATAAAAAACAAAAGTTACGTTACAGCCCTTTTATCGGTTTTGTTTTTTGCGGTTTATTATTATGTTTATTATCAGGCGGGTAATATTTTTAAATACATCACCGAAAATGCATTGATTTTGGGAAACAGTATAAAATTAAAAGCATATCCCGTATATATTTTCGGCAATGCTGCAACAGGCGATTTTTTTTCGGTTTTGACAGTACTGCTTGTTTCTGTGATTTTGCTACTTGTTACGGTTGCTGTTTTGGCAAGAAGCTTTATAAAAATAACCACCACAAAAGTAGGCTTTAAAAAAGCTAAGGTTAAAAATATTTCATCAAAGGAAAAATCTGTTTTTGCGGCTGTTTTCGGAAAAGAATTAAGGCGTTTTACCCAAAGCTCGTCTTATATGTTAAACTGCGGATTTGGCGCGCTTATGATGGCGATTGTAGCGGTTGCCGCAGCGATTTATGCAAAAGATATAAGACAGGTATTATCGGCAATACAATTAAATTCAAATTACATTTCGGGAATATTGATTGCCGTAATTTTATTTATGGCTGTAATGAACCAAATAACTGCTCCGTCTGTTTCTTTAGAAGGTAACAATATTTGGATTTTGCAATCGTTACCGGTAAATCCGCTTTTGGTTTTAAATGCCAAAATTTTATTGCATCTTTTAATTTCCGGCATACCAACCTTTTTATTATGTTTAAGCACAATTTATGTAATAAAAGCCAATATAATCGATTCGTTGCTTTTGGTTTTTATACCTCTTGGTTTTGTTTTACTTTGCGCGCTTTTTGGGCTTATGATTAATTTAAAGTCGCCGAATCTTAACTGGAGCAACGAAATTATACCCATAAAACAGAGCCTTAGTGTTACGGTTGCCATATTCGGCGGTTTTGGGTATATAATTCTATTGTCGGTATTATCGATTTTTGTAAGCCCGTTTATAGGGATGCCGCTGTATTTGCTGTTTGTATTTATTCTAAATACTTTGCTTACAGCGATGATTTATTACTGGCTGCGAACAAAAGGAACGCAAATTTTTGCTTATTTATAAAAAATATCCCCGATTAACCGGGGATATTTTTTATATTAATGCTTTCTTGCTCCAATTGCCTTTACGGTAGAAGTAAAGCGATAATCCTGCCGCTAAAACCCAACCTATAGGCCATGAAATCCAAATGCCGAGTGTTCCTAAAACAGGGGACAGCGCATAAGCCAAAATAACTCTTAATAATAAATCTAAAAATGTGCTTATCATAAATTCTTTCATTAAACCGGCGCCCCGCAAAATGCCGTCCACAATCGGCTTAATTGAAATAAAAACATAAGCAGGTGCTAAAATTCTCAAAAACAGGGTTCCGGTTTCCAAAGACATAGCGCTCGGATCTTTAAGAAAGAAATAAATAAGATATTTACCTGCAAAAAAGTACAGGAGAATAATGGGGATCATAATTATCCATGCCATTTTAATTCCTGCTTTAAAGCCATCGTGAATACGTTCGGTTTTGCCCGCGCCTATATTTTGCGCGGTAAAGCTCGATAAACCGTTGCCTAAAGCAACGTTCGAGGAGGTATATAAATTATTTAACTTAATAGCGGCGGAAAATCCCGCTATTACAGCCGAGCCGTAAATATTAATTATGCCTTGAATAAGTATGTTGCCAACAGATATAAAGCCCTGCTGCAGCATACTCGGTACGGCAACTTTAAAAATCCGTTTTAGTAAATCGAAAGAAAAAACGGCCGCTTTTTTATCGGTTTTTATTTGAAATAACCGTTTAATGACAAATATCAATGCCAGCACGCAGCTTACGCCCTGGCATAAAAATGTTGCCCACGCCACGCCGGCGACGCCCATTTTAAAAACTGTAACAAATAAAATGTCCACGGCGATATTGCTTATTGAGGACGCGGCTAAAAATATAAAAGGTGTTTTTGAATCCCCGAGAGCGGTAAAAATTCCGTTGCAGATACCGTAAAACGCAACGAAAGGAAATCCCAAGATATAAATATTTAGATATAAGAGCGAATCGCCCATAATATCTTGCGGTGTGTTCAATAAAGCGAATATGTTTTTTCCTGATAACAATCCGGTTATCATTAAAACAAGGCAAATTAACGAACAGGTTATAAATGTAGTATAAATTGAGGTTTTTAAATCCGTATACCTTTTTGCGCCGAATAATTGAGCGACAACAACCGAACAGCCGATGTTAAGCCCGAATGCAACTGCAATAAAAATAAGGGTGATTTCATAACTGTTTCCTACTGCCGCCAAAGCTTTTTCACCGATAAACCTGCCGGCAACAAAACTATCCGCAAGATTGTATAATTGCTGGAAAATAACACTTGCCAAAAGCGGCAGGCAGAATTGCCATATTACCGTAGACGGTTTTCCGACAGACAAATCCTTATTCATTTTGTCACCCCCTCAATTTAGCATACTAGATTATAACAAAACAAAAAGTTTATTTCAACATAAAAACAAAAAAGCAGGAGCTAAGGGCGCATTCACAAAAGGAGAATAAGCCGCAAAGCGGGTCTTTTGCACCATACTTTGTTAAAATAAGCGGGAATCCGACAGGATGCCCGCTTATCTTATGCCTTTTTTGGCACAAAAATCTTTGCTTTTGCGGTGCACGCAGTTTTGAGCGAGATGTTTTTTGTTTAGGGCATTTAAAAACTGCAGGGCATCCTGTCGGATTCCCTGCAGTTTTTATGTGGCTTAAGCGGAAAACAACCGCTCAAAACCTAATCATCCTTATGTGAATGCGCCCAATTTTCAGCTCCCGCTTTTATTCGTCATCACCTGTGAATAATCCGCAACCGTCCAAATAAAACTGTTTGATTTTTTGGGTTAGCAACTCTTCCGGGCAGCCGATTCTTTTCGCAAGGCATTTTTTGCACATAAATTCTTCCGAACCGCGGTTTATAAGCTTTTTATATAAACCTATTTCGTTGTTGGTAAGCACCTTGCCGCAATTATAACAGTCAGCCATTATTTTTTATCAACAATTTTAGCGCGGTACAGCTTGCAGGAATGCGCCTTTAAGAAATTCGGCCACTTGTCGGGGATTACTATACCGTTTTCCGCCAAAAATTCTTCTTTGGTCCAAAGGTCTTTTAAAAGCAGGTTTTTGTTGCTTGTTGCAGGTATTCCTAAACAGTCAAACAACGCGGTGTTAGATGACCAGGCGCTATCAGTGTCGGTAAAGTTGAAAAAGCCGATTGCTATATCGCCGTTATCAAGATATCTTGCGATTACCGGATGATCGATAGGATATTTTTCATAGAACGGATCGTAAAAAGGTCCTTTAGGTCCGCGGTTTTCGTTCGGCTTAAACTGAAAACTGTTGGCAAAGAACGGTTGACGGTATGCCGGATCCTGATCTATTTCAATAACGTCCTTGTTCATTAATATCGTTTTGGTCTCTTCGTCCATGTTTCTAATGTCACAACCGATAAAGAGGGGAGAACCAAGCAAAGCCCAAAGCGAAAAATGAAGCTTATATTCTTCAAATGTGCAGCCTGTAATTGCGGCATGGCCTTTTCCGTGCATGCCGACAATCAGCATATCCAAGTCATTAAAGCAGCCCTGACCGTTTAATTCAAGCTTTTCTATGGTCATTTGCGAGATCTCTTTAAGGTTGCCCCAGGCGTCAAATATATCTCCGGTAGAGCGCCACATGTGCGCGCCGGTTTCTTTAATCCAAATGTTGGTGTTGTCGTATCCCCAGGAGCAGGCGGAAAACAGAATATCTCTTCCGCAGTTGGCTAATGCAAGCCCCATACGTTTATAAAGTAAATCCGGGTCGGTGGTTTTCGGGCTGAAGCAGAAATCGTATTTAAGAAAATCCACGCCCCATTCCGCGAAGGTTTTCGCGTCAACCCATTCGTGCTCGTAACTGGCAGGTCTGCCAACGCAGGTTAAATAACCGGCGCAGGAATACATTCCGAATTTTAAACCTTTAGAATGAACGTAGTCCGATAAGGCTTTCATTCCGTTAGGAAATCTTTCGGGGTCGGGTACAAGCCTTCCGTTTTTGTCACGCTCAGGTAACGCCCAGTTGTCGTCAATTACAAGATAATCGTATCCGCAGTCTTTTAGACCGGTTTCAACAAGCTTATCCGCCGTTTCGCGGATTATTTTATCGCTTATTTCTCTGCCGAAAGTATTCCAGGTATTCCATCCCATAGCAGGAGTTAATTTTATCATAGTTCTATCCGCCTTCCGTTATTATTTCTTATCAATTATTTTAGCGCGGAACAGTTTGCAGGAATGCGCTTTTAATGGATTCGGCCATTCATTTGGAATTATTATTTCGTTGTTTATTACGGTTTCTTCTTTTGTCCATAAATCTTTAAGAAGAATTGTTTTATCGCTTGAAGCCGGAAGTCCGAGACTGTCAAACAAAGCAATATGATGTACCCACGAAACGTCTGTATCACTAAGATTGAAGAAGCCTATTGCGATATCGCCGTTATCAAGGTATTTTGCAAGAACGGGACAGTCAAGAGGATATTCTCTGTAAAAACCGTCTTTAGAGCCGCGGTGCTCGTTAACTTTAAAATCGAATCTGTTGACAAAAAACGGCTGACGACCGGCGGGATCCTGGTTAATATCAATAACATCTTTGTTCATTAAAATGGACTTTGTTACATCGTCCATATTTCTTATGTCACAGCCGATAAACAGCGGTGAATTAAGCAGTGCCCAAAGCGAAAAATGCAGTCTGTATTCTTCGTCTGTGCAGCCGCCAAGTCCTACAAGGCCTTTGCCGTGCATGCCGACAATCAGCATATCCATATCGTTAAAGCAACCAAGGCCATTATACTCTTGCCTTTCTAAATTTACTCTGGCAATTTCTTTGATGCTGTTCCACGAATCATAAATGTCGCCGTACGAGCGCCACATATGCGCGCCGACTTCTTTAACCCAAACCCTTGTGTTTTCGCTTCCCCAAGAGCAGGTGTTAAAAAGAATATCTCGGCCGCAGTTGGCAAGCGCTAAGCCCATTCTTTTATATAAAATATCTGCACGGGTGGTCATAGGGTGCTGGCAAAAATCGTATTTAAGGAAATCAACGCCCCATTCGGCAAAGGTTTGTGCGTCTATCCATTCATATTCGAAACTTCCGGGTGTTCCAACACAGGTTACGTAACCTGCGCAAGAGTACATTCCGAATTTTAAACCTTTTGAATGCACATAATCGGCAACTGCCTTCATACCGTTTGGAAATTTTTCGGGGTTTGGCACAAGCCTTCCGTTTTTATCGCGCTCCATAAGCGCCCAGTCATCATCAATGACCAAATAATTATAACCTAAATCACGAAGTCCGCTGTCTGCTAAAACATCTGCGGTTTCGCGTATTAGCTTGTCGCTGATGTCTCGTCCAAAGGTGTTCCAGGTGTTCCATCCCATAGGAGGAGTGGTTTTAATCATACTATTGACCCGCCTTTCTTTTTATGATATTATAAATTGAAAATTGTTAAAATAACAGGGCAAATAGTTTCATTATTATAGATTTTTGTTACAAAGCGGGTGATTTTATGGCAAATGATACCGTAATTCGCGATTTAATGCTTTATTTTGCAGGGCATAAAGGGGCAGAAGACACTCATTCTGTAGGTCCAACCGTTAGAAACAATTACGTAATACACTATGTATGTGAAGGTAAAGGATATTTTGTTTGCAAAGGCCGACGACATGAGGTTAATAAAGGCCAGTGCTTTTTTATGTTTAGAAATGTCGAAGTTTCTTATTACCCTGATCTTGAGAAACCGTGGGAATACCGGTGGGTGGATTTTTCCGGAGACGAAGCGCCAAAGCTTTTAAAGCTTATTGATGTAGATGCCAACCATCCCGTGACCGATAAAGTTAATGATGATATAGCAAGGCTTTTTTATGAGATTCGGGAGCATTATATAGCCCAAGAGCCTTCACAAAAAATAATTGCAAAAGGCAAGCTTTATGAACTTTTGGGGCTTTTAGCCGATAGTTTTTTAAGCGAGCACAGCAAAAACGAAAACTGGTCGTTAATTGACGGCGCCGTAAGCATTATGCGCAACGAGTATTTTAATTCTTCGCTTACTATAGAGTCTTTAGCCGAAAAGCTTAGCACAACGAGAGTGTCACTTTACCGCGCATTTAAAGCTAAATATAATTCGACACCGAGCGAATATCTTTTGGATATTCGAATGCAGCGCGCTATTGAGCTTTTTCAAAAAACCGATATATCTGTAAAAACCGTTTCGTATTCAGTCGGCTTTGCCGATCCGCTATATTTTTCAAGAGTATTTCGAAAAAAGATGGGCGTTTCGCCTAAAAACTATCAAAATAAATTAAGGAGTAATAAAAATGAATGAAGTAGTATCTGTTTTAAAAAGCAATCTTTCTAATGATGAGGCTTTAATTGTAGAAAGCATCCCTAACAGGTTTTATATTACCGGGTTCGATTCAAGTGACGGTTTTGTATATATTTCCAACAACCGCGCGGTATTTCTTATCGATTCAAGATATGTGGAAAAAGCTCAAAAGACAGTTAAAAGCTGCGAAGTTGTTTTATCGGTCTTACCATTAGATGAACTAAAAGATTTGCTTTTAAAGGACGGGGTTAAAACCGTTTATATAGAAACCGAAAGCGTATCGCTGGACGTATTTAAGAAGTACAAGGACGCTTTTTGCAATATAGTTGTTTCAAGCGAAGACAAATTCGATGTTATTTTAAAGGATTTAAGAAGCGTAAAAAGTGAAAAAGAACTGTCGTTAATAAAAAAGGCGCAAAAGCTTACCGACGAAACATTCAACTATATTTTAAACCGTATTTCGATTGGTCGCACCGAAAAGGAAATTATGTTAGATATGGAGTTTTTTATGCGCAAAAACGGTGCAGATGCCGTGGCATTCGATTTTATTGTGGTGTCCGGGAAAAACTCGTCGCTTCCGCACGGAGTGCCTACTGACAAAAAAATCGAAAAAGGTGATTTTTTAACCATGGATTTTGGAGCAACCGTTGACGGTTACAGGTCTGATATGACTAGAACTGTTGCGGTAGGCTGTGTATCTGATGAGCAGAAAAAGGTTTACGATATTGTTTTTAATGCACAGCAAAAAGCAATAGATAAAATAAAAAGCGGTATGGTTTGTAAAGATATTGACAGTATTGCCAGGGAATATATATCAAAAAACGGATACAAAGAAAATTTCGGGCACGGGCTTGGACATAGTGTAGGAATTGAAATCCACGAGCGCCCCAATTTTAATACCAGATGCGACACAGTATTAAAACCGGGTACTGTTATGACGGTAGAGCCGGGCATATATTTACCGGACAAATTCGGTGTTAGAATTGAAGACATGGTTTATGTTACAGATGATGGGTGCATAAACTTAACAAAAAGTCCCAAAAACTTGTTAATAATTTGACAAACTATTAAGTTTTAACTTATATTTACAATATTTTTGATTGACTTTACTAAAGTGCTGTGCTAAAATTAATTATCTGTAAAAGGATTTTTTTATGTTGCTTAAAATTTTAGCGATTTAAACTGTTAAATCTTTTTATTTTTAAAATTCCAAGGGGGATGAATTTTTTGGCTAAATATATTGTTAAGCGTGTGCTTATGGGAATTTTGAGTATCTTTATTGTTGCCACGCTTACATTTTTTCTTATGAATTTGGTACCTGGCGGACCGTTCGTAGCTGAAAAGTCCATAAGCAAAGCGGCACAGGCCGCGCTTGCGGAAAAATACGGGTTGGATAAGCCTATTCTTACCCGCTATGTGACTTATATGACTGATTTTCTAAAGGGCGATATGGGCTTTAGCCTTCGTCAGCGCGGAAGAACTGTTTCAGATATTATTTTCTCAAAATTCCCCGTGTCTGCGGGACTTGCGGGAATCGCTGTTGCAGTGGCGTTGCTTGTGGGTATTCCGCTTGGATGTATTTCGGCGTATCACCGAGGGAAGCTTGCAGACAACATAATAATTGTTTTTGCCACCTGCGGCATAGCAATACCGAGTTTTATAAGCAGTGTTATATTGTTGTATACATTCGGCAGTAAGCTCAATATTTTGCCGACGGTCGGGCTTAACAGCATGCTTTCTTACATAATGCCGGTTACGGCGCTTGCCATTTATCCGACTTCGTATATCACAAGGCTTATGCGTTCAAGTTTGCTTGATGTAATGGGACAGGATTATATACGTACGGCTAAAGCGAAGGGCCTTTCAGGTTTTGTGATTTTGTTTAAGCATGCGTTGCGTAATGCTATTCTTCCGATTATTACCTACGTAGGACCGATGCTTGCAAGTTTAATGACCGGCTCTTTTGTAGTTGAAAAGATATTTACTATTCCCGGCCTTGGACGCGAATTTGTATCTTCGATTACAAATAGAGACTATACAATGATTATGGGTACGACAATCATTCTTGCAACGCTTATCATTATTGCTAATGTTATTGTTGATATACTTTACAAGGTAGTCGACCCGAGAATTAAACTTAAATAAAAAGTGGGAAACGGATAATGAAAAAGATTTTACCGAGCTTGCAACTTAATGCTGACGATTTCTTGCCCGCTACAAAAGATGAAAAGCAAAGTCTCGTAGTAATGCGAGAAAGTGTAAACTTTTGGAAAGACGGACTAAGACGACTTCGCAAAAACAAAATCGCAATGGTCAGCTTTGTTTTTATAGTAATAATATTTATTTTTGCATATATTTTGCCAAGCTTTTGGCCGTATAGCTATTCTCAGCAGGTACAGGGCAGCGAAAATTTAGCTCCGTTCCAGTACGGCACAACCGAACAGGCAAAAATTGCCGCGGGTGAGAGCGTTTTCCCGCACATTGCCGGCACCGACAAACTCGGACGCGATTTTGCAGTTAGACTTATGATGGGCACCAGAATAAGTCTTACGGTTGGCTTTATCTGCGCGGCCTTGGTTTTAATTGTTGGCGCAACATACGGCGCGGTTTCCGGTTTTGCCGGCGGCTGGGTAGATAATGTAATGATGCGAATTACCGATATTTTGTATACGATACCGGACATTCTGTTAATAATCATATTGTCTATGTCCTTAAAACCAAAGCTTGAAGATTTGGCATTGCAGCCGGGATTTCGATGGATGGAAACCATAGGACCAAACTTAATTGCCATTTTTATAGTTTTTGTTCTTTTGTACTGGGTTGGTATGGCGCGTATTACACGCTCACAGGTGCTTATTTTAAAAGAAGCCGAATATGTTACTGCGGCAAGAGCTTTGGGCGCTAAAAGTCCGAGAATAATTAAAAAGCACCTCTTAACAAACTGTATAGGTACACTTATTGTTACCACAACCCTTCAGATTCCTTCGGCTATATTTACCGAAAGTTATCTTTCGTTCTTAGGTCTTGGTGTCGCGGCACCGATGCCTTCACTTGGATCCCTTGCAACCGATGCTATAAAGGGTATGAACACATATCCGCATCTTTTGTTATTGCCTGCCGTTACAATTAGCATAGTAATACTTGTATTTAACCTGTTTGGCGACGGGCTTCGCGATGCGTTTGACCCGAAATTAAAGAATTAAGGAGAGAATAAAGTTGAGTAAAAAGCTTCTTGAAATAAAAGACGAATACCTCTCTTTTTTCACTCCGGCAGGTGAGGTTAAGGCGCTTAACGGCGTGTCGTTTTCTATGAATGAGGGAGACGTTTTAGGCATAGTCGGCGAGTCCGGATCGGGTAAATCCGTAACGGCTTATTCAATAATGGGTCTTACCGCATACCCGGGTAAACTTGTAAGCGGAACCATTTATTTTAACGGACACGAAATCCATAAGATGACCGAGCCCGAATTCAGGAAGATCAGGGGAAATGAAGTATCTATTATTTTCCAGGAACCTATGACCAGCTTAAATCCGGTTTATACAATCGGCAACCAAATCGAAGAGGTAATACTTCTTCATACCGATAAAACGAAAGCGCAAGCCAGAGAAAGGGCTCAAGAACTGTTGGAGCTTGTAGGAATAAACGAACCTAAAAAGCGTTTAAAACAGTATCCACATGAGCTTTCCGGCGGTATGAGGCAGAGGGTTATGGTAGCTATAGCTCTTGCTTGTGAGCCAAAGCTTTTAATAGCTGACGAGCCTACAACCGCTCTTGACGTTACCATTCAAGCACAAATTCTTGAACTTATGCAGGAGCTTAGAAAAAAGCTTGGAATGGGAATAATAATGATTACGCATGATCTTGGTGTAGTTGCCAGCATGTGTGAAAAAATTGCCGTTATGTATGCCGGCCATATTGTAGAATACGGTACAGCTGAAGATATTTTTTATAATCCACAGCACGAATATACTAAAGGACTTATAAAATCCATACCAAAATTAAATGTCGAGGAGAAGGAAAGGTTAGTACCTATAGAGGGTCAACCTGTAGATCTTTTAAATCCTCCGGCTGGCTGTCCGTTTGCGCCAAGATGTGAAAAGTGTATGAAGATATGCTTGAATAAAATGCCGCCCAAAACGGACATAACCGACGTTCATTACAGCCATTGTTGGCTTCTGCAAAAAAAAGCTCTGGAAGGAGATAATAATTGATGGAAGCAAAAACCGAGAATCTGCTTGAAATACAGCACTTGCAGCAGTATTTCCATGTTGGCGGATATGGTAAAAATAAAAAATTGGTACAGGCTGTAGATGATGTTTCTTTTGCTATTAAAAAGGGAGAAACTTTGGGTCTTGTAGGCGAATCCGGCTGCGGCAAAACAACAGTTGGACGAACAATTCTTAGACTTTATGAACCTACAGATGGTAGAATTATTTACGATAATAAAGTGATTTTCGATAGTGGTACTTATCCCATAATTAATCCTGACGGTACCGAGTCGCCTGCAAAGAAGGTAGCGGTCGATATGCTGCCTTACAGGCGTAAAATGCAAATTGTTTTTCAGGATCCATACGCGAGTTTAGACCCCAGAATGACAATTGGTGACATTATCGGTGAGTCTATTGATATTCATAAATTGGCTGATAATAAAAAAGACAGGCACGATAGAATAATTTCACTTTTAGAAAGGGTAGGTTTTAACAGCGAACACGCCAACCGCTATCCTCATGAGTTTTCCGGCGGCCAGCGCCAAAGGGTTGGTATAGCGAGAGCTCTTGCTGTTAACCCGGAATTTATTGTTTGCGATGAACCTGTATCAGCCCTCGACGTTTCCATTCAGGCACAGGTTGTTAACATGTTTGAAGATTTGCAAAATGAAATGGGCCTTACATATTTGTTTATCGCCCACGATTTAAGCGTTGTAAAACATATTTCAAACAGAATTGGCGTTATGTACCTTGGAAAACTTGTTGAATTAGCTGAAAGCTACGAGCTTATTTCTCATAGTCTTCACCCATATACTAAAAGCCTTATTTCGGCTATCCCGGTAGCCGATCCTAAGGTTGCAAAAGCCACAAAAAGGATAGTGCTTCAGGGCGATGTTCCAAGTCCGTTAAATCCGCCGAGCGGATGTCGCTTTAGAACTCGCTGCCCGTATGCGGATGAGGCTTGTGCAAACTCTTGCCCTGAGTTTAAAGAGGTGGAAAAAGGACATTTTGTTGCCTGCCACCATCTTGACAAAGTTAAATAATTGTGGTATTTATTGTACAGGCAGTACAATGGATATAATACAGGGATACTGTAAATAAAAAAAGGAGAGAAAAATATGAACGCAAAAAAACTTCTCGCACTTCTTTTGGCTGTTTGTATGATGGTTATCTGCTTTACCGGCTGCCAGTCTAAAAAGACAGATAATATCACCGTACAAATCGGACCAAACCCGGAAACATTAGACCCGGCTTTAAACAGTGCAGTTGACGGCGGTAATATGCTTATTACCTTGTTCGAGACATTGCTTATAATCGACCAAGACAATAAAGTACAGCCCGGCCAAGCAGAAAGCTACACTGTAAGCGACGACGGTTTAGTATGGACATTTACCATGCGTGACGGTCTTAAATGGTCTGACGGTTCCGAGCTTAATGCTAAGGACTTTGAATACACATTCAAACGCCTTACAGACCCCGCAGTTGCAGCTCCTTACGGAGAGACTGTTGTTGGCATGATCAAAGGTTATCAGGATGCTATAGGTAATCCCGATGCTGAAGGCAACACCACCACAACTCCCGATAAGGATAAATTAGCTGTTTCTGCAAGCGAAGACGGAAAGACCCTTACAATCACACTTGAATATCCTTGCTCTTACTTTGATAAGATCGTTGCATTCGGTACCATGAGCCCTGTACAAAAGGCTACAATTGATACCAACAAAGACGCTTGGGCAATTAAACCCGAGACCTATGTTTGCAACGGACCTTACATGATCAGCGAATGGATACCCGGCGAACGTATAGTTTGCAAAAAGAACCCCAACTACAACGGTGGATGGGATTCCAGCAAAATCGTTACCGATCAAATCACATTCTTGCTTTTAGAGGATTCAAGCGCTGCTTATGCTGCTTACAAGAGCGGCGAAGCTTTAATGATTAAAGATGTTCCTACAGAAGAAATCCCGAGCCTTAAAAAATCTACAGACGGCGGCGACTTCTATGTTGACACCATTCTTGGTACCTACTATCTCAACATGAACACCCAGAAAGCTCCGTTTAACAATGTAAATGTTCGCAAAGCATTGAACCTTGCTATCGACCGTGACTATATTGCCAACACAATCATGCAGGGCACATATACACCGGCTTATAACTTTGTAGGACCCGGCGTTGTTGATGCTGAAGGCATGTTCTTTGACAATGCAGTTGCTGCAAACGGTGGCAACACCTTTATCAGCAAAGATTACGAAGCAAATCTTGCTGCTGCAAAACAGGCTCTTGCCGACGCAGGCTATCCTGAAGGCAAAGGCTTCCCGACCATCACCTATTCAACAAACGATTCCGGTTATCACGTAGCTGTTGCTGAATATCTCCAGGAATGCTACAAGAAACTCGGCATCACCATGAAGATTGAAAAGGTTGAATGGGCTTCCTTTACTCCTATGCGTCGTGCCGGCGATTATGAAATGGCACGTAACGGCTGGGTAATGGACTATAACGATGCTTCTAATATGATCGAACTTCTTTATTCTACCAACGGCAACAACGATGGTAAATATAAGAGTGACAAATTCGACGCTGCTATCGATAAATCCAAGACAGCTAATACAAAAGATCACTTTGCAGCTCTTCACGAGGCAGAAACCATCATGATGGAAGATTATGCATGTATCCCTGTTGCATATTACAATGACTTCTGGCTCCAGAGCTCCACATTAAAGGGAACCTGGCATAGCCCGTATGGATACTGGTACTTCCAGTACGCATACGTTGGATAAATATTATCCTTAAAAATACCGCACTTTTAAGTGCGGTATTTTTTTGTTCAATAAGTCAAAAAACTTGTAAATTGTCGATTATTATGGTAAAATGCTTTTGTTATTACAGAAGAACGGAAGGGATATATGTGAAACGATTTGTCGCGAAAACACTGCTGTTAATTCCGTTCATTGTTTTATTTGTTTTTATTATTTCTTACTTAATTGTTAATGACAATACTCGGCCCTCGTACCTGTCGTTTGAAGTTTCAAATTCAAAATCCCGGCAAATAATTTCCGCATGGTATGATGAAGATTTTAAAACTTATTATGCGTTTTTGCCGTCATTTGCCGATGTATCCGATATTTTAGTAGTTAAAAACGACGCTTATGATATAACTATAGATGATTTTAATGATAAAAATATTTTATTAGGTAATTTTTACGATGTTAAAATAAGCAACAAGCCTTTTAAACTCTGTTTTTTAAAAGCAAGTAGTACCGCGGCGGTTTTTATTGATACCGAGTCCGGGAACATGGAACGCATCCATGCCGATAAAGATTATAAAGAAACCGTTTCGGTTAAAATTTATGATGAGCAAGGTGCGCTTAATTACAGCGCCAAAAAAGATAAGCTAAAAGGCAGAGGAAATTCAACCTGGCAGTACGATAAAAAGCCGTACGTTCTTACTTTGTCAAATCCCAGTGAAATTTTATCTATGCCAAAAAGCGACAAATGGATTTTGCTCGCAAACGGAAATGATACGACCAATTTGCGCAACAAGCTAATATACGATATCGCGCATGAAACGGGAATGGAGTGGACTCCCGACAGCCGCTATGTTGACGTTTACTTAAACGGCAGTTATAACGGGCTGTATTTGCTTACTGAAAAAATAGAAGTTGGCGAAAACAGACTTAGTATAAATGTTGACGGTTCAAATAAAAATACCGACTTTTTGTGCAAAATAGATCTTGTGCGCAGATGGGACGACTTAAATAATCCGTTTTTAACTAAAAATAATAGAGCCGTTGAAATTGTGGCGCCCGAAAATGTGAATATAAAGACGGCGGCACAAATATCAAGCATTGTAAACAATATGGAACAATCTATCATGTCGGACGATGACAGCCTGCCTGATAATATAGATTTAGATTCGTTTGTTAAAAAATATATTATAGATGAAATATCCGAAAACGCGGATGCGGATCTTGCAAGCAGTTATTTTTACTGTAAATATAAAAATAACCAACCGGTTATATATGCAGGACCCTTATGGGACTATGACCAGACATTCGGAATATACTGGGAATCAACCGCGAGAAACGGCAATCCGCGCGCTTTTATGGCTAACACGGGATATATAACGCCGGATGAATCGGCTCCGTATTATAAAAGCCTTTATAAGAAAAAAGGTTTTTACGACCGTGTGGCAGAGCTTTATAAAGAACAGTTTTTACCTGTTTTAAACGATTATTTAAGCACAAAGCTTTCGGTTCTTGAAAAGTCCATATCCGATTCAGCTTATATGAATATAATCAGGTGGAAAACAGAAAATGGTTTAAGCACGGAAGCGTTGCGTAGCTTTCTAAGTGAACGCGTTGCCTTTTTAAACGAAGCGTGGGTTAATAAACAAGAGTTTTATACTGTGCAAATTAAATTTAAAAATACAGAATCTTTTATTCCGTATTCGGTTAAAAGCGGTGAATCCGTTTTGAGCGTTTTAGGAGGGGTACAAGCCGACCTGCAAACCTTTAACGATTTTGAAACGGGCGAAAAATTCGATTTGGCACAACCCGTAACGAAGGACGCAACTTTAATATCGACAGCTGAAATAAAGACGGGAATTAAAATATCGGCGATGGCTGAATTAAAGGCATTTTTAAGGCAGCATTTTTCCGAGATTGTTATAATCGCTTGTATATTTTTTATTGCGGGGATTATTTTATATGTTGTTTTTCATGAGAAATTATTATTCGTAAAGAGGAAACAATGAAACTAAAAAATGACGAGTATTTGTACCGGCACGAATTAAAATATTTAATTTCGAGTGCGCAACTGCCTGTATTAAAGTCCCGGATAGAAGGCATTATGCGATTGGATCCGCACATTATGTCGACAGGGCAGTACAATATAAGAAGCCTTTATTTTGACGATTACGATAACCGTTGTTTTTACGAAAACGAAAACGGCAATGATCACAGGGCAAAATACCGAATACGTATTTACAATCAGTCGGTTGACAGAATAAGCCTTGAATTAAAGCGTAAAGACAAGGGTAAAACGCATAAAGACTCATGCTTATTAACAAAAGAGCAGGCGGAGTGTTTAATTTACGGCAGGTGCGTGCCAAACTTAAGCGAGCAGCCGAAAATTTTGCAGGGTATGTGCGCGGATATTTTAATAAATAAAATGCACCCGGCTGTTATAGTTGATTATGACAGGATACCCTATATTTACAAAGACGGCAACGTACGAATTACGTTTGATACCAATATTTCTTCGTCCAACGCGTTTAACGCTTTTTTCGACTTCAATTTGCCGAAAAGACCGGTTTTAGCCGCAGGTATGCAGCTAATGGAAGTAAAATTCGACGAATTTTTACCTGATACTATTTACCGGGGTTTACAAATTGAAAATTTACAGCAAACCGCTTTTTCCAAGTATTATCTTTGCAGACGGTTTACATTATAAACAGGGGGAAAGGTTATGTCATTTAAGGATATTTTTAAAAAATCGTTTATCGAAGGTTGGGCAAGCACTGAAATAGGTATGACCGCCATTATAGTTACGATGGCGGTAACATTGTTTCTTGCCTTATATATTTTTGTTATTTACAGAATTATTACAAAAAAGACCTTCTACTCAAAAAGCTTTAATATTTCGCTTGCTGGCATAGCGCTTGTAACATCGGCGATTATTCTTACAATACAGTCAAGCATTGTTATTTCGCTCGGTATGGTCGGTGCGCTGTCAATTGTACGTTTCAGAACCGCTATAAAAGACCCTATGGATTTAATGTTTTTGTTCTGGGCAATCAGTATCGGTATTATTTGCGGCGCGGGCTTAGCGGAAATTGCCGTTGTATTATCGGTTGTTATTTCAATATTTATCTTTATTCTTGAAAAAATACCGGTTGCAAAAGCGCCGATGATTCTTGTGGTTAATTCAACCGATTCGGGTATTGAAAACAGTATTTTGGAAATTGCGAACAAATACGGCAAGCACCCTCATGTTAAATCCAGGAATATGACTTCCACAACATTCGATTTAACAATAGAACTTCGTACCAACAACGGCGGAGAACTCATAAAAGAAATTATGGAACTAAAAGGAATTACTTCCGCTTCGCTTTTATCGCACGACGGTGAAGTTACATTTTAATTAAGTTAAAGCCGCCCAAATGGTGCGGCTTTTTTGTTGATAAAATAAAGGTTTTGTGCTATTATAAATAAAAATGATTTAAGAGGCTTAAAATGGATATAGTTGAAAGATTTTTAAAATATGTAACTTTCGATACCACATCTAATGAGGATAGTAATAGTTTTCCATCAACAAACAATCAGCTCGAATTTGCCAGATTTCTTGTTGAAGAGCTTAAAAGCATAGGCGTAAAAGATGCCTTTATGGACGATTACGGCTATGTTTACGGCCATATAGAAGCAACTGACGGATGCAGTGAATTAAAAAGCATAGGGCTTATTTCGCATATGGATACTTCTCCCGACGCAAAAGGCAGTAATATAAAAGCAAAAATAATAACTTACGACGGAAAAAATGCCCAAATGTTAGACGATTATTTAATTGGCTCTAAAATTATTGTTACTGATAATACTACACTTCTCGGTGCGGACGATAAAGCAGGAATTGCTGAAATAATGTCTGCCGCCGAATTTATTATTAATCATCCTGAAATTATTCACGGCAAAATTTCTATAGGATTTACTCCCGACGAAGAAATAGGCAGGGGCGCCGATCATTTTGATTTAAGCGTATTTGGCGCCGATTTTGCCTATACTATTGACGGCGGAGAACTTGGAGAAATTGAGTACGAAAACTTTAATGCCGCTGCGGTTAAATTAACGGTTAACGGTATAAATACACATCCGGGGACGGCTAAAGGCAAAATGAAAAATGCAGCGCTCTATTTAAGCGAATTTATTTCTTGTTTACCAAAAACCGAAACTCCGGCACAAACAGAAAACCGCGAAGGGTTTTATCATGTGTCAAAAATTTCCGGTAATGAAACCAAAGCTTCTCTTCGTATGATTATAAGAGATTTTGACAAAAATATCTTTGAAAACAGAAAGAATTTTATTAAAGAACTCGTTGAAAAATTTAATAAAAAATATGGCCAAGGCACTTTTTTACTTGACCTTAGCGACAGTTATTATAATATGTTAGAAATAATAAAAGATCATATGTATACTGTAGATATTGCTAAAAACGCAATGAAAAAGGCAAAAGTAACCCCTTTGATTGTGCCTATACGCGGCGGAACCGATGGTTCGAGATTATCGTTTATGGGACTGCCTTGCCCAAATCTATCCGCCGGCGGAATAAATTTTCATAGCGTATATGAGGCGGTTCCCGTACAGTCGCTATATAAAATGACAGAGGTCATCATAAATATTATTTCAGAAAATAAGGTGAAAAAATGATACCAACAAAAGAACAATTGCAAAAATATGCCGAGCTTATTGTAAAGGTTGGCACAAACGTTCAAGAAGGACAAACAGTAAGGCTTAACGCACAAATCGACCAGCTTCCGCTTGTAAGTGCCGTTACAGAGGCTTGCTATAAAGCAGGTGCCGGCAGGGTAGAAGTGGATTGGTATAGTGATGATATTTCTAAATTACACTATACCTATGCTAATACAGAGACCCTTGGTACTGTAAAACGCTGGGAAGAAGAGCGCGCTAAGGAAATGACCGAAACACTTCCTGTACGTATTTTTATAGATTCGGATGATCCGGACGCATTGTTTGGAATAGACGCCGAAAAAATATCAACAGTAGGGCAGATGCGCCGAAAAGTATTAAAAAAATACCGCGATAAAATCGATGGTATTCATCAGTGGCTTATAGTTGCGGCGGCAAGTCCTTCGTGGGCTAAAAAGGTATTTCCCGAAAAAAGCGAAGACGAAGCAGTAGCACTGTTATGGGATGCTATTTTTGAATGCACCTATATGAACAGCGAAGACCCTATAAATACATGGAAAGAGCATATTAACAGTTTCAAACAACGCGCGTCATGGCTTAATTCGCAGGAGTTTGTATCTTTGCATTATAAAAGCAGTAACGGCACGGACTTTACCGCAGATTTAATTCCAAATGCCAAGTGGAACAGCGCAGGGGATATTAACCATAAAAACAAGGCGTTTTTTGTCCCCAATATGCCAACAGAAGAAATTTTCACTTCTCCTTTAAGAGGCCATTGTGAGGGCAGACTTGTTGCAACCAAACCCCTTAGTTGGTCCGGCCAGCTTATTGAAGATTTTACGGTCGACTTTAAAGACGGCAAGGTCTCTTCTTGTACGGCTAAAGTTGGCGAGGATATTTTAAAAAAGATGTTTTCAATGGACGAAGGCGCAGCAATGCTTGGAGAACTCGCTTTAGTACCAAAAGAATCGCCCATAAATACCTGCGGAATACTGTTTTTTAATACCTTGTTCGACGAAAACGCCTGCTGTCACGTGGCTGTAGGTGCGGGATTTCCGGAAGTTTTGGATGGCTTTTTAGAAATGAGTAAAGAAGAGCAAACAAAGCGCGGCATTAATGATTCGATGATCCATACCGATTTTATGATAGGTTCAGACGACCTTGATATAGTTGGAATTAAAAAAGACGGCAGCGAAATTCAGATATTCAAAAACGGCACATGGGCAGTATAACTTTGGAGGATAACATGGACTTTAAAAAGCTTTTGGACGGAATGGACAACTGCGAATGCGGCATGCAACATCATTGCCCGATGGATTATGTAATAATAGAACACGATGCATTAAAAAAGCTTCCAGGTATTTGCAGAGAATATCAAAACATTCTGCTTGTATGCGATAATAATACATTTAACGTTTGCGGACAAGAAACGGCAAATATTCTGGGCACAAAAATTGAAAACAGCATTGTGTTTAATGCCGGTAAAAATCCGCTTATTCCAAATGAAGCGTCTATAAAAACCATTGATGAAAAAACCACCGAAAAAACCGACCTGATTTTAGGAGTAGGTTCCGGTGTAATTAACGATTTGTGCAAACATGTAAGCTTTAAACATAATTTGCCATATTTTATAGTTGCGACTGCGCCGTCTATGGACGGCTATGCTTCAAGCGGCTCGGCCCTTATTTTAAAGGGGATGAAGGTAACCTTAAATGCCGCTTCGCCGAAAGCTATAATTGCTGATACGGCAGTTTTAAAAGATGCTCCGACTGAGATGATAATAGCGGGATACGGGGATATTATAGGTAAATATTCATGCTTAAACGACTGGAAATTAAGCGCGATTGTAAATGACGAGTATTTTTGCCAAACGGTTTATTCTTTTACATACGAAATGGCGGAACAAGTAAAAAAACTTGCGAAAGCATTGCTTTTAAGGGATGAAGAAGCGGTTGGCGCTTTAATGGAAGCACTGGTGGCGGTGGGTATTGCTATGGCATATGTCGGCACATCAAGACCGGCTTCCGGCAGTGAACATCATCTTTCCCATTTCTTTGAAATTACAGGCATTTTATCGCAAAAACCGTACTTTGTGCACGGAATTGATGTTGCTTATTCCGCTGTGGTTACGGCCAAATTGCGCGAAAAAATCTTAATGTTGACGCCCGATAGAAAACAGTTTGATGAAAAACTTTGGGAAAAAGAAATAAAAAGAATATATCTTGGTTCTGCAGAGGAAATAATAAAGTTTCAACAAAAAGCAGGTTGGTATTATAAAGATAACAGCCAAAAAGTTTTAGAAAACTGGGAAGAGATTAAAAAACTTCTGCAATCAGCACCGAGTGAGCATGAAATGATTGAAATGCTTGACGCGGTGGGATTAGAATATGATTCTTTTGTTGATATGTACGGTTTGGAAAAAATAAATGACGGAGTGATGTACGGTAAAGATTTAAAAGATCGTTATTCCGTATTGTGGCTGTATTATGAATTTTTCAGATAAAATAAAAAATACCGAACTTTTTTTGTTGGACATGGATGGTACGCTTTATTTGGGCGACCATATTTACGATTTTTCTGCAGAGCTTTTAAATGTTATTAAAAAAACCGGCAGAAAATATTTATTTATGACCAATAATTCTTCTAAAAGCGTTTTAGACTATATTAAAAAACTCGAAAAGTTAGGCATAAAAGCCGGTTCTGATGATTTTCTTACGTCTTCGCAAGCAACAGCCGATTATTTAAAGAAAACAAATTACCGCAAACTGTATGTTTGCGGCACTGAATCTTTAATAACCGAACTTGCAAATAGCGGTTTTGAAATTACAAGCGAATTAAACGAAGTTGATTGTATTGTAATGGGCTTTGATACAGAACTTACCTTTAAAAAGCTCAGGGATGTTTCTAAATTGCTTTGTACAAATAAAGATATTCCGTATATAGCTACTAATTCTGATTATGTTTGTCCGACCGAATGGGGTAGTGTGCCTGATTGCGGAAGTGTTTGCGATATGCTTTATAATGTGTCGGGCAGGCGGCCGTTTTTTATCGGAAAGCCGGCGGCAATTATGCCTGAACTTGCGATGAAAATCACTGGTATAAGCAAAGAACATACCGCCGTAATAGGCGACAGACTTTATACCGATGTTAAAAGCGGCATAAATGCCGGCGCTTTATCTGTTTTAGTTATGAGCGGAGAAACCACATATGAAATGCTTGAAAAATCAACTTATAAACCGGATGTTGTTTTAAAATCTGCCGAGGAAATACTTAAAATTCTAAACAGTTAATTTTTATTTTTAAAAAAGATTTAAGCTTTTTTTCGAAGCGGATAAATCCTTGATTTATTAAGTCCATAGCCTTCAACATTTACTATATTGTCGTTAATTGTAACTATTGCGCAGGTTTCATGTTCATAAACACAAAGCGAAGCGAAGGTAAGATAAGGAATATTGGCGTGTATTGCGAAATCACCGTTGTGACAGTGACCGCAAAACACGCCTTTTACTTTGTTTGAAGCTTCAAAAATGCGCATTGCTTCATCTCTGTTTCTCATTACATGCCCATCTTCCTGCGCCGTCGGGTCCTTTTTCGTCAAATGATATTTTTCGCCGCTTGTACAAGCATAAAAACCATGAAGGAACTTTATTTATAGTCTTTTTTTCATCATGTATCCCCATCGTTAAAATTACCTTGTATGGTATTATAACATATTTTTATTTGTTTTCCACGATAAACGCCTGCTGTCACGTGGCTGTAGGTGCGGGATTTCCGGAAGTTTTGGATGGCTTTTTAGAAATGAGTAAAGAAGAGCAAACAAAGCGCGGCATTAATGATTCGATGATCCATACCGATTTTATGATAGGTTCAGACGACCTTGATATAGTTGGAATTAAAAAAGACGGCAGCGAAATTCAGATATTCAAAAACGGCACATGGGCAATATAAAGTTATTAAAAAAGGACAAGGATAACGCCTTGTCCTTTTAAATTTATTTAAAAGATGGAGGATTAACTTTATTCTTCTTAAATGAACTATCTTTTGAAGATGGCTCAGACATGCTAAAATACATCTTTGCCGCCTTGGTCGTGCCGAAATCTTGATTAGAACCGCTGTTTTGCACCTTGTTAAATGCTTCTCTAAACATGGCATTATGAGCTTCTTCGCGATTTAAAAGAAAATCTATAGTTTCCTTTACCTTTTTATCATTTATTTGCCTGTAAAGATATTCATAAACAACTTTTGCTCTTTGCTCGGATGCGATATTAGATAAAAGATCGGCGCATAAATCTCCGGTAACACTTACATAATCGCTGGTCCATGAATAACCTGATGCGTTTATAAGACCGGGGTTTAATCCGAGAATTACATGTGTTTGAATTTCTCCGGCCGGTACAGTGGTTGCGTCGACATCGTGTCCGTTTAAAAGATTAATCGTTGTGGCAACCATTTCCATATGCCCTAATTCTTCGGCAGCTATATCTAAAAACAGGTCTTTAATTTCGGGATCTTTAATTCTAAAACTTTGTGACATATACTGCATTGCTGCTTTAAGCTCGCCATTGGCACCGCCTAGTTGTTCGTGCAGTAAGGCTGCATACTGTGGATTAGGACGTTCAACTGCTACCGGATGAAATAATTTTTTCTCATGTTTAAACATTTTTTACCTCACTTTCAGTATTGATTATTTACAGTTTTTGTTAATAAATACGTTGGCAATTGTTGTTATAAAAAACGAAGGCATACATTGGGCGCATTCACATAAGGATGATTAGGTTTTGAGCGGTTGTTTTCCGCTTAAG
>CABUFC010000002.1 GCA_902490735.1 uncultured Oscillospiraceae bacterium | reverse complement strand
AGGCCGCACTTGACGTTAACAAAGACGGCTCTATTGACGACAAAGACGTAAACTATTTAGCAAGATACCTTGCCGGCTGGTCTGGTTACGAGCTATAAAACAAAGTTTTAGGCCCGTCAATCAAATTAAATTAAATTAAAAAGAGCCTCGGCACGCAACAGCGTAGTCGAGGCTCTTTTGTTATTTATTATTCTGCACAAATATATACTGCATTTTCATTATCAAACTCTTTTGTTTTTACCATTACAAGCTCGGACTTTGATGTGGGAATGTTTTTTACAACAAAATCCGGGCGTATCGGAAGCTCACGGTGACCTCTGTCTATAAGCACTGCAAGCTGCAAATACCTTGGTCTTGCTATGTAAAACACCGCTTCAATCGCAGCTCTTGCAGTTCTGCCGGTATAAAGAACATCATCTACAATTATAACGGTTTTATCCTCTATTGAAAAAGGAATTTCACTGCTGTTTTTGTAGCTTGCTTTTTCGGCTTCCGAAATATCGTCGCGGAAATTTCTTGTATCCAGCACGCCAACAGGCACGTCGACACCTTCAAACAGCTTAATATTTGCCGCCAGCCTGTAAGCTAACGGAACGCCGCGTTTTTTAACGCCTAAAATACAAATATTGTCGGCCCCGTTATTGCGCTCGATTATTTCGTGGGTTATACGTTTTAACCCACGAGCTATTGCTTCTTCGTCCATTATCTTTGTTTGTCTGCTCATTTTATCACCTAAAAAAGCCCTGCGTACCGCAAGGCTTTTTATTATTTCTTTAGCATCACGGTACTAATTAAGAATTTTTTTCAGTCTATCATATTTTTTTGTCTTTGTCAATTTTAAGCTCCGCAAATTTTTTTGCCATAGTAGGATTATGTCTTGTCAGCTTTTTAATTGTAAGGTCATCTGTTTTATCATTTGCAAGCCTTAAATTACGTTCACTTGATAACAGCGCGTCTTTAGTCTTTTGCAAATGATCTATGGTTTTATCTATTTCGTCTATAGCTTTATGAAAGCGCTCGCTGGCAAGGTTAAAATTGCGGGCAAATTTCTCCTTAAATTCGTTAATGTCGTTTTCAAAATTAATAATATCAATATTTTGATTTTGAACTTCAACAAGTTTATTTTTGTACTCTACGGCATTTAAGGCGGCATTTCGCAAAAGTGAAATTAATGGTATAAAAAACTGCGGCCTAATTACATACATTTTTTTATATTTGTAGGAAACATCCACGATGCCGTCATTGTAAAACTCGTTGTCCATCTCAAGCATTGAAACAAGCACTGCATATTCGCAATGTTTTTCCGTGCGGTCTTTATCAAGCTCTTTAAAAAAGTCCTCGTTTTTACGCTTGGTGGCTGTGGTTTCCATTTCGTTTTTCATTTCAAACATTATGGAGATTATCTCTGCACCGTTTTCAGATACTTCCCTAAAAATATAATCTCCTTTAGAGCCGGTTGACGCATCATTATCCTTTTCAAAATAGGCGTTCGGGAAGGCTGTAGCGCGAATTTTATTAAACTCGTTTTCGCAATGTTGCTCAAGGCTTTCCCCAACCATTTTGGTAGAAAGCTTAATTTTTAAGTCTTTATAATATGCAATAAGATCGTCCTTGGCTTTAAGCTGAGTTTCGTATTGCTCTTTTAAAGACTGCTCGTTGATCATTATGTCCTTTTTAACATTTTGCACTTCGTTTTCAAGCGATAAAATCTTTTTTTCTTTTTCAGCAAGTTCATTGTTTTTTACGTTTACGGCGTTAGTTATTGCAATTGTTTTATCTTTTTCGCCGGAAGAAATAACTGCTTTTAACCTTTCGATTTCCTCTTTATACTTTGCCGCCTCACGCTCGCGCTCAAGTAAAGCCTCTGTTTTGGCATTTTTCAGTGCGTTTTCACGGTCGGCCAAAAAGCGCTGCTCCTGCAGTTTTAGTTCACGAGAAAACTCTTCGTCTCGAACTTCCGCAACGATTTTTGCGTATCCGGATTCATCAACCGCAAACACTTCGCCGCATTTTGGACAGGTTATATTATGCATTTAAACACTTCCTTTAAAAAAACATATATAAATTTCCCTTTAGCATACCGTTATAAAGCTTATGCTTTTTTGTAGCCACTCTACCGAAAAAACGCTCAAAATCATCATCGGTACTAATGATAAAATAACCTTTGCCTTTTTCTTCGGTAAATTTTTTCCCCATAATTTTATAAATTTCTTCAGCTTGTTTTATATCCAACAGCCGCTCACCGTAAGGCGGATTGGTAATAATTTTAAGTCGGCATTTTGGCAAGACAAAATCTTTAATGTCACCAACATACGCTTTAACAAGTTCGGACACTCCGGCTTTTTTTGCGTTTTCAAGCGTAAGCTTTACAGCTTCTTCGGAAATATCATAGCCTACCGCTTTAAATGTAATATTGTGATTTATTCTTTTAAGTGCTTCTAAACGTGCATTTTTAAAACTATCTTTATTAATAAAGCTAAAGCTTTCTGCCGCAAATTTCCGGTTTATTCCGGGAGCCATATTTTTAGCTTTTAATGCAGCCTCAATTAAAAGCGTACCCGAGCCGCAGCATGGATCTATAATTACACTGTCGGGAAAAATACGCGCTAAAGAACATATTGCAGAAGCCAAAGTCTCTTTTATAGGCGCTTGCATACTATGCGCACGATATCCGCGTTTATATAAACCATCACCCGAAGTATCAATGCCAACTAAAACTTTGTTTTTTATAATCGAAAAACGAATTTTTACCTGTGCGCCGGTTTCCTTAAACCAATCTTTTTTATATGCGTGATTTAGCCTTGTAACTATTGCTTTTTTAATAATAGACTGACAATTCGGTATACTATGAAGTTCCGAATCGATACTGTAGCCCACTACCGGAAAAGCGTCGTGCTCGCCAATATACTTTTCAAATGGTATTTTTTTAATATTATCAAAAAGGGTGTTAAAGTCCCTTGCTTCAAATTCCGCTAAATTAATAAGTATACGCTCCGCCATGCTTAAAAAAATGTTTGCATAAGCTACAGCTTCATCGTCGCCGCAAAACTTTACTCTGCCGTTTTCCGCCTTTACATCCTCAAACGACAAAAACTTCATTTCTTTAGCTAAAAGCCCTTCAATTCCGAGCATACAGGTTGCTACTAAATTATAATTCATTTATGCTCCTTAAAAAAACAGGCAAAAGGATTCTTTTGCCTGTAAAAATTTACTTTTGGCCGCGTCGTCTGCTTCTTCCGCCATCGTTTTGCTTACGCTTAAGCGTAAGAATCTTTTCATCGGACGTCTGCTTAAAACGGCTTAACATATCTTCAAATGATCCCTCGTTTTTTGACGCCTGCCATACAAAAGAATTATCCGGTGTGAAAGTGCGCTTGTTTTTCTTTTCTTCTGCCCTTTTAATGCTTAAAGAAATTTTACCGTCCTCACCAATGTTCATTACCTTTGTGGTAACCGTATCGCCCACTTTTAAAACATCATTAATGTCGTTTATAAAACTGTGCGAAACTTCGGAAATATGAACCATGCCGGTATTATTGTCCCCTAAATCGACAAAAACACCAAAGCCGGTTATTCCCATTACCTTGCCTTTAAGAATGTCTCCAACCTTAATTTGCATAAACCTAAAGTGTCCCCCTAATGTCTAAACGCACTTAGCTACCGGACGGATCAATAAATACCTGCTCGTCCGGATATACGTAACCAAGCCTCTCCCTCGCTGCTTTTTCCAAAAGCGCTTTTTCATTGCCTTCTTCTATTAGTCTTGTAAGCTCTTGAACTTTAGCCGTCTTTTCGGCTAAAACCTTTTCAGCCGCATTAGCTTCGCTTTTAATGCTTATAAACTGCAGTTCAAGCGATACAAGTGTATAACTTAAATAGATTGCAAACAACAAAACGAGAAGCCTTAAAATTATGCTTTTTTGTCCTTGTGCTTTACGAGCCACGGCAACCTAAACCTTTCAGCCAAGCCTTTAAAAAATAAAAATATATGTACAAATAGATTATACACAAACTTTTTAAGTCTTGCAAGTGGTTTTAATGCGATTTTTAAATATTTTTTTAACACAGTTAAAATTCTGATTATAGCTCTAACAAATTTTCCGATAATTTTTTTTAAAGCTATACGCACAATTAAAAAGCCTAGTATTAGCGCTATAAAAACATAGCCGCGCAATATGCCGTTTGTATAAAGCATTAAAAATCCGAAAATTACAAATGCCGCGATAAAAAAATACGCAAACTGCATTATGGCTATTGCCGCGTATTCTTTTTTCTTTTCTTTAAAAAATGCTGCTAAAAAAGAGTACACCGCCGACAATGCCCCTCCAAGCGATAATGCTATTAAAAAGGCAATTATTTGCATTCCTGTTTTTGTTTCCCACATGCTATTTAAATAACCTCTTTAAAAAGCCGCTGGTGGCTGTGTCGTCTTTATATGCAATTAAATAAATTTTTCCGCTAAGGGTTAAATCCCCCGTTTCAACGCTAAAAGAATTAATTTTAAGGTCCTCTCCTTTTATAGTCATAAAGCCCTGCTCGCTTTCAAGAAGCACTGTGTTGTCTTCAAAATTTTTACAGTCTTTAATTCCGGAAAGCGTTAAGTTTTTACGTCCTTCCATAATAACATTATGCATAAAAAAATCCCCCTTACAAAAATATGTAAAGGGAAATAAATATATGCTTATTAACTTATAATCTCATACATGCTTTCGGCATCCTCTTTTTTAGTGGATTCCAGCAAAGAAACAACCTTAACTGTGATTGTTCTGTTTGCAAAATTTACCGAGATAACGTCGCCAACTTTAACATCATAAGAAGCCCTTAAAGCTTTGCCGTTTAAAGTCACCATGCCGTTATCGCAGGCCTCGTTAGCGACGGTTCGTCGCTTAATGATACGGGATACTTTTAAAAATTTATCTAATCTCATATTACTAAAATAGGCCGCTTAAAGCGGCCCGTAAAATCTTATTGAACTTTATCTTTTAAAGCTTTACCTGCTTTAAATACAGGAGCTTTAGAAGCTTTAATTTTGATGGCTGCGCCAGTCTGAGGATTTATACCGTCTCTTGCGGCTCTTTCGCGTACTTCAAAAGTACCGAAGCCTACGAGCTGGATTTTTCCGCCTTTTTTAAGTTCAGCGCCAACTACATCAATAAAAGCGCCGAGAGATTTTTCTGCATCTTTTTTAGAGATTCCGGATTTGTCAGCAATTGCTGCGATAAGTTCTGTCTTGTTCATTTATTATTCCTCCAAAAATTATTAGAACAGTTGCGTTGAAAAACAATAGTTTTTCTGAAAGAGATTCTACCATATTTTGCACTTAAAATCAATAGTTTTTTTAATATTTTTTGTGAATAATTACTTTTTGCGCTTGATTTTAGACTAAAAAACGCGTTATTTTTTTGCAAATTACTTAAAAAAGTGTATTTTTTCACAAAAAGCGACCAGTTTATCTCCCTTAGGCAAAGCCATAAGATCTTCTTTTGTAAACGCTTTAAATATAAATAATGCGGCTATATATGCTAAAACTGCGGCAAAAATTGCAACTAATACCGAAATTCTTGTAGAAATTACTTTACTTAATAAAGCATTAACTCCATATGCCGCGGCACCACAGCAAAGGGCTGCCAAAAACGGGCGCATAAGTGAACGTGATATTTTTGGTTTTACACCCGAATATTTTACTAAACATATAAGGTTTGCCGACGCAATGTAAATGTAACAGCACAAAGTACCAATCGGCGCGCCTATAATATTTATTTGCGGAATACCAACGAGCAAATAATTAATTACTATTTTAAGAAGCGCGCCTACTGCGATATTTCTAATTGGCACCCACTGTTTACCGATAGCCTGAAGCATGTTGTTTAACGGTGACATTATTCCGGAAAACACTGCAGTAAACCCGAGTATTTGAAGTATTTTCGCAGAAATTTCAATGCTTGCTTCACCGTGGTATAAAAGGTTTAATATGGGATATGCAAGCGCTATAAGGCCAATCCCGCATGGCATTGCAACCAGGCTTGTTACTCGCACCATGCTTTCAATGTTTGTGCGAATTTCGTCGTTGTTGTGTTTTGTCCACGCCATTGCAAGAACGGGAAGCGCAGAAACTCCAATAACTGATGTGATTGTCGGTACTAAATTATAAAGCGTAAAAGCATAACCCTTATATACGCCATATAAATAATTAGGGATGCCGCTAAGTGCAACGTCTTCGCTTGCCAAAAACCTTCCGTACATATTGTTAAAAACGTCCGGTGCTGCATGCACAGCAGAAGAAAGCTGCCGCTGAACCATGGTTACGTCAATAAGACTTGCTATATTTGTAACAAGCGATCCTAACACAACAGGAATACCAATTGCCACCAAATTTTTAATTATAATTTTACCTTCTTCAGCACTTGGTGAAGACGCCAGCATTTCGGCAGTAATACCGTCACCAGGTTTTTTATGACGAAAGACCAAAAACAAAGCACCTAAAGCCGTACCAAGCGTAATACCTAAAAGAGCCGCTGCTGCTGCAACAGACGCACTTTGTTCAGTAACTCCCCCGTAAATTTTTATTACAAGATAGCTTAACCCATACCCTAAAATAAGTTTGCCAAGTCCCTCGATAATAGTGGAAATGGCGGTGGGATACATATTCCTAAGTCCTTCATAATATCCGCGGTAAGACGACATTATGCAGCAAAACAAAACCGAGGGCGCTATCATAAATATTCCAAGAAGCGCTCCGCCGTTGCCGGTTATAACGACAAACGGATATGATATTGCCAACATTAAAAAGAATCCCGAAAAGCCCGTAACCAAAAATGCGCGCTTTGCCATTTTTAAGGTTTTTCGAACATCATTATACCTGTTTTTTTGAACGTATTCGGCGGTAATTCTCGAAACGGCTATCGGTAGTCCAGCCATAGCAAGTGCATAAATTGGCAGGTATAAATCGTATGCAGTTGAATAAAAGCCCATACCGGTAGGCTTTATTAAAGCCGCCAAAGGTATTCTAAATAGCGCACCTAATACTTTTACAATGGCGGTTGACACCACCATTATAGTGGCGCCATAAATAAAACTTTGACCGCCACGTTGTTTATTTTTTTCTTCCATAAAAACTCCAGACTAAAATTCGCAAGATGTTAAATAAGTTAAAATAAACCGTTTTGCTATTTCGCTAAGTTGCACATCTTTGGTTTCATTTAAATCATTATACTCTTTGCACGCAGAGGCGTCATCGCTCGAATCGGACACCTTTTTAAAGCACACAAAGCGCTTGCCTGCAAGCTTTGCAGCGTATGCCACGGCCGCAGCCTCCATATCGCATGCAACTGATAAAAGCTCGTCCGATAAAAACGCACAGGTCTTTTTGTCACAAACGAAATAATCTCCAGAAGCTATTCTGCCGGAAGTTACCGGAACAATAGATTTAATTATTTCGTTAAGATTACTATCCGAAAAAGTGATATAGTCGCCGTTCGGCTTTTCGGCTTTTTTTCTGCCTAAAGCCGAAAGATCAAAATCGTGTTCAATAAACGATTCGGCCAAAAAAATACTTAGCGGTGGAATTTTAGCAATGCCGCCGCAAAGTCCGAAATTCATAATTATATCACACTTATCCGCTAAAAAGGCACCAACAGTCGCGGCGTTTACTTTACCAATTCCCGAAAGAACTGATAAAACCGTTACACTTCGGTCTTTATCGCTTATTATATATTTTTGACAAGGCTTGCCATAAAAGAAAAAGTCTTCAACTAAATATTCTTTCATACTACGGCAAAAGGGTTTGTACTCCATTTCATCGGCAATTACAATACCGATAGTTCTTGTTTTCCCCATTTTACATTTGCTTGCCGCAATAGGGACAAAAGGCCGCGTCATCAGCCATTTTTTTGCCGCACTCGGGGCACACTTTTTTGTTCTTACTTTCAGAAATAATCGTTTCCAGTTCGGAGATTTTCACCTGCAATTCACGAATAAGCCCAGCCGCTTCGCCGGCATTTCCTTCATAAACCGCAGTTCCATCAAAAATCGCTTTTCCAAAATCTTGATAGGCTTTGTCAAGCTTATTGTTAAGCGATGCAAGCTCGATCTTTTGTTTCCCGAGGTTTACTGCTTCGCCGGTTTTTTTATAGGCTATTTCGGCATATTCTTTAGCTTTGTTTAAGGTTTCTTCAATTTTTTCGTTCACAAAAAACGCCTCCTTAGTAATTTAATATTATCATAAATATATTAAAAACACAAGCATTATAAAAACTCATGCAAAAGCGATGCTTCCGGAATCATTTCTTCAGCTATATCCGGAAAGCGTATCAGCGCATCGTTAAGCTGCATGGCATATTCATAGTTTTCAGCATTTTTGGGCAAATCCTTTAATAGGCTACACACCCGTTTTTTAAAAATACATGGCTCATAATAATGAATAGTAGAAAAAACGACATCTGCAGAAGATTTAAATTTGTACAGATATTGCTCTTCCCCGCGAACCACGGCCGTCCACAGATGAAGGGTATTAAAAGCGTCCGAAGCGCGGTAGACAGCATCACGCGAAAGTCTTCTTGCAAGTCTTATTTGCCTGCTTGAGAGAAGCTCGTTATTTTCATCATCATAAATAGAAGCGTTAATACTTATATAAATTTTAAACAGATTATCACTTAAAAGATTTTGTGTAATTACTGGGTTTAACGCATGAAGTCCTTCAACAATTAATATACCTTCGCGGCTTAAATCTATAAGCTTTGTGTTACTGCTTCTTTTATGTTTTAAAAAATCGAATACCGGCATTTGCGCCTTATTTTTCGATAAAATAGCGCTAAAAAAGCTTTCTAAAGCGTTAAGGTCTAACGAATAAACCGATTCAAAATCGGGACGTCCGTCGGGAAGAGTCGGCTTTTCGTGATCGCCGCCATAGAAATTATCTAAAGATACTGTGCTTGACGGGTGCCCGGCTTTTTTAAGCGCATTTTGCAAAAGCAACGAAGTTGTAGTTTTGCCGGCAGCCGAAGGCCCCGCAACCAAAACTATCTTGTTTTTCTTATCGGATATAATATCGGCCGCAAGCATTTTGACCTTGTTTGAAAAATCCTGTTCGGTTTTTTCAATAAAGTCTTTTGGATTTCGTGCAAAGTTTATTATTTCATTGATTGTCAATATTATAAAACTCCTCTATCCGATTTTTGCGGCGGATCATTTCATCAAATCCACTTATATATTCAAATGGATATTTATAGTTATATATTCTTTCAATATCCATACTATTATATCCGCGAAGCTTTGTTACTGCTCCCGCTCCGATACCTAAAATCGAATGCGTTTCATCCATTATAAATATATTATATGCACTATAAAAACCTTTTTTTGCGAACCCTACGTTTTCTAAATTGCCAAGGGCCTTGCTTTGTCTATACAAATAATACGGCAAAAAGCCGGAGCTTGTAAGTTTTTCCCGGGCTAAGTTTACCATTGCTGAAATATCGCGGCAATCGGATATATTGTTTTTGGCGTCCTTATAAATATTTGCCGCCCTTTTATAAGACAGTGTATGCACCGTAATTCCGCTTACATCTAACTTAGTAAGATCATCCACGCTTTTTGAAAAGCTTACGATATTATCTTCCGGAAGCCCTGCTATAAGGTCGCAGTTAATATTTTTAAATCCGGCGTTTTGCGCCATATTAAGCGCATTTAAAAAATCTTTAACGCTATGCTTGCGACGGCATGCTTTTAATACGTTGTCGTTTAAGCTTTGCGGATTTATACATATGCGCGATGCAAAATTACGAATAACATTAAGTTTATCTAAAGAAATAGTGTCTGGCCTGCCTGCTTCTACGGTAAACTCTAAATTTTTTATATTAAAGCTATTGCTTAATGCAGACAAAACTTTATCAAGATTTTTAGCAGACAATGTTGTAGGCGTGCCTCCGCCCATATATAAAGATTCTAATTTTAGACCTAAATTATTTACAATTTCTTTTGTAACCGCAATTTCTTTGCATAGAAATTCAACATATTCCGGCATTAATTCAAGCGCACGCTCGGTAGATTCGGAAACAAACGAGCAATAATCACAGCGCGACGGACAAAAAGGAACTGAAATATAAATGCTTACGGAATTGGGCTTTGAAGCGGCAATAACCGGCTCTTCAATATCGGCTATTTGTTTTAAAAGATTAAGCTTTTTATCGGATACATAAAAATCCTCCGAAAAAACCTTGTCGGCATGCTGTTCGCTTATACTTTTGTTTTTAAGATACAGGCGCACAGGCCTTATTCCGGTAAGCATTCCCCATTCCGGTTTATAACCTGTAAGTTTAACAAAACATAGGAACAAAATCTTTAAAAACGAGTGCTCATCTGTGCCTTCTGTCGCAGCTTCAAACATTTTATCATTTAAGTTTACCGTAACAAATGTTTTATTGAAAGCCTCGCGTACCAAAACAGTTCTGTTCGACGGCGCAGTGTCGTTAAACAAAACTTGTTCAAACGGAAAAAACAAACGAATGAGTTTTTCGGTTTCATAATAATAGTTTTTATTATCTAAAAATACTGTCATATTAAAAAAGGCCGCTTTGCGCGGCCGGTTTATTTATTTGTTTTTTAAAAGGTCGCGTATTTCTTCTAAAAGTACGGTATTAGGCTCTTTTGCAGGGGCTTCTTCAGCAGCCGCTTCTTCTTCATGTTTTTTGAGGTTTTTAAGCTTCATAATTCCTTTTAACACTAAGAATACGCAGAGAGCTATAATTAAAAAGTCAATTACTTGTTGAATAAAATTACCGTATGCAAGTGTTGCGGTTCCAACTTTAACACTTAAGTCTGTAAAATCAATGCCACCTACGATAATTCCTATTAAAGGCATAAGAATATCGTCTACAAGACTTGCAACGATTTTGCCGAACGCGCCGCCGATAATAACGCCGACCGACATATCGATTATGTTGCCTTTTGTTGCAAACTCTTTAAAATCTTTAAAAAACTGTTTCATCTAAAATTCCCCTTTCAACTTATCCCTATTGTATCATATCAAAGCTTAAATGTAAACAAAAAAAGCGGGCATAAGCCGCTTTTTAGTCACTAACATATGGCAACAGTGCCACCTGGCGCGCACGCTTGATAGCTGTTGTCAAAGAGCGTTGATGCTTTGCGCAGGTTCCTGTAACTCTGCGAGGCAAAATTTTTGCTCTCTCAGAAACAAACTTGCGAAGTCTTGCTACATCCTTGTAATCTATTTCTTCTATACGGTCGGCGCAGAATTGACATACTTTTTTTCTGGGTTTTCTGCGTACCGCTCTATCGTTCTTATCCATAAAGAATTTCCTTTCTATAGTTAGAACGGCAAATCATCATCGCTGCCGCTCAGTTCGACAAAGTCACTCTCGGCAGAATTATTAAATACCGGGGCTGCATCTTCGTTTCCGGAAGATGAATTGCTCTTAAAATCTGCAAACTGTACATTACTTGCAACTACTTCATACGCCGTGCGATTATGACCGTCTTTATCGGTATATCTGCGGGACTGCAAAGATCCTTCGACAGCAATCATTTGGCCTTTTTTAAAGTATTTAGATACAAACTCTGCGCTTGCACGCCAAGCCACAATATTAATAAAATCGACTTGTCTTTCTTCACCTGAACGATATCTGCGTTCTACCGCTATCGAAAAGCTGCATACGCTGATACCCGAAGAGGTTGTTTTTAATTCGGGGTCTGCAGTAAGTCTGCCGGTTAATACTACAACATTAATCATGTTAACCCTCCTACTTCCTGATGGTCATAGCTCTAAGCGTACCGTCGGTAATTTTTGCAATACGCTCAAGTTCTGCCGGGAAGCTTCCTTCACTTTCAAAATTATAAAGCACGTAATATCCGTCTGTTTCGTCTTCAATAGGATAAGCAAGCTTACGTTTACCCCATTCATCGACATTCTCGACAGTGCCGTGTTTTTCGATTAGTGATTTGAATTTTTCGGTTAATACCTTAACAGCGTCTTCACCGTCGGCTAAAGAAAAAATCAACATCGCTTCGTATTTGGCTGTCATCGTTTGTCGCACCTCCTTCTGGACAAAATGGCCTAATTAAAGGCAAGGAGCTATTTATATAGCCTTATTATTATAACAAATACTTTAAATTTAGTCAAGCATTATTTACTATGCACCGAGTACCGGTGTTAAAGCGAGTACCAGTATACCTAATGCTATGCGATAATAACCAAAGAATGAAAAATCCTTTTTCTTGACATAATTCATCAGCGCTTTTATAGCAAAAACTGAAACCACAAACGATACAATCATGCCAACCAGTAAAATAAACACTTCAAAACCGGTAAAACTAAAGTCTTGTAAATATTTGACAATTTTTAAAAAGCTCGCGCCGAACATTGTTGGAATTGCCAGAAAAAAGCTGAATTCCGCCGCTACCGGTCTTGAACAACCAAGAATTATTGCACCGAGAATTGTAGCGCCCGAACGCGAAGTGCCCGGAATTAACGCAAGCACCTGGAAACAACCTATTAAAACAGCCGTTTTATAATTAAGCGCCGGCAATTTATCAACTGCACTTGTACGATTTTTATTATAGCGTTCAACAACAATAAAAATAACGCCGTACACAATAAGCATAACAGCAACTGTGATTTTGTTATAAAGGTGCTCATCAAGCCAGTCATCAAGTAATAATCCGAGTATTGCGGCAGGAATAGTAGCTACAATTACTTTTAGCCACAGCTGAATGGATTGCGGTTTAATTATTGACGCAGAGTTGCTTGTTTTTGATTTGAACGGCCAAAGTTTATTCCAAAAAAGAAATATAACCGCTAAAATTGCACCGAGTTGAATTACAACCTCAAACATAGAAAAAAAGCCTTCGGACACGTTCTTAAAAGGAATTAAATCCTCGGCTAAAATCAAATGCCCCGTACTGCTTATGGGAAGCCATTCGGTAATACCTTCAATTATTCCGTAAATTATAGAAAATAAAAAATCCAACATAAGTTTACTCCTCCTGTTTCCATAGTTTAACATAAATTCATATAAATGTATAGCAAAAATCTTAAAAATATGTTATTATTTTATTGAAAATACGGAGGACAGTATGAAAAATATTTCTTTTAAAGCTTTTATTTTATTTATGATTTTGGTCTTTGTGCTTTCAGGATGCGCGCACGATAACATCACGATAACCGGAAGTGCAACCTATTATTCTTCAACCAATTCTAACGAAACATCGTCTGTTAACACATCGAATAGCGGCAAAATTTGGAATGTTCTTACCGACGGGCTGGAACCTATTACTTTTACAATAGTAAACAACACGGATACTAACTTTGTAAATGTTGAATATAAGGCGGCAGGATTTGACAATTACGAGATTTTAGATTATACTCTTGCGCCTGAAGGTTCGTGCCAAATCCAGTTTTCAAAGCTTACTGTAAGCACATATAAAAGTTTTGAGTTTCGCTTAAAAACAAGTTTTGACACGTATGTAAACCTGAATCCCGTAAATATCGCAGAAGACAAAGGAATTGAAATCGTAAAAATTTCAGGCGAATACAATTACAATTATCTAAAAAATGCAAGTGCAGATTAAGGAGTAAATAATGGCAAAATTAAGCGGTAAATCATACGGTGCGATTATTTTATTTTTAACTGCACTTATTTGGGGTTTCACTTTTTCGTATCAAGTAATGGCGGCGCAAAGCGTAAAGCCTTTTGCGCTTAATACTATAAGGATGATGCTGGGCGCAATATGCCTTTTCGCTTTTTTAGCGATTAAAAGGGATTGCAAGTTTAATAAAAAAGACATTTTTGGAGGCAGCGTTTGCGGGTTTTTCATTTTTGCCGCAAGCGCCTGTCAGCAGTTTGGAATAAGTATGTATTCGCCGGAAGAATCCGCAGCCGGAAAGGCCGGATTTATTACCGCTCTTTATATAATTATTGTGCCTATTTTTTCGATATTTTTTAAGAAAAAGCCCAATTTTACACTTTTAATCAGTTTATTGTTTGCCGTCCCCGGAATGTATTTGCTTTGCGTTAAAAGCAATGTCGGATTATCTTCGGCAGACGTTGCCCTTTTAGGTGCTGCGTTTTTATTTGCCGGGCAAATACTGTCAGTTGAATATTTTATGAAAAGCTCGGATCCGGTAAAACTATCAACTTGGCAGTTATTTTTCGGCAGCTGTTTTTCTTTTGTTTGCACTTTGCTTTTCGAGCAGAACAGAATAAATAACTTAAGTCAGGCAATATTCCCTATACTGTTTATTGGCATTATGTCTAACGGAATTGCATATACATTGCAGATATACGGCCAAAAAAAGCTTAATGAGGCTTCGGTTGCGTCGCTTATTATGAGCCTTGAAAGCGTTTTTGCAGCATTGTCCGGGCTTATACTTTTAGGCGAGCGACTAACACCAATTGAGATTGCCGGATGTGTCATGGTTTTTTTGGGCGTAATTATTGCGCAAATAAAAACAGATAAAAGAAAAAAATAGCTTGAAATTCAAAGTAGCGATTGCTATAATATATACAGATCAATTCGGAGGTGTAATGGAATGGCTCACGTCATTAACGACGATTGCATCAGCTGCGGCAGCTGCGCCAGCACTTGCCCTGTAGAAGCAATCAGCGAAGGAAACGGAAAATATGTTATCGACGCTAACACTTGCATAGATTGCGGCGCCTGCGAAGACGGCTGCCCTGTAGAAGCAATTAAAGCAGAGTAACAATATAAATCGGGCTTTTAGAATTTTCTAAAAGTCCTTTTTATTGAAAGGAATTTTATGATGGATAAATTTATTGTTGAAACCAGTGCCAGGCACATTCATGTATCAAAAGAACATCTTGCCGTTTTGTTCGGCGAGGGTTATGCTTTAACCCCTAAAAAGGATCTTTCACAGCCGGGTCAATTTGCCTGCAGCGAACGTGTTGATATCGTAGGCCCTAAAAGGACGCTTTCCGGCGTTTCCATATTAGGCCCCGAAAGAAAAGACACTCAGGTAGAGCTTTCTTTAACAGATGCCAGAAGCATAGGACTTTCTGCACCCGTACGCGAATCGGGCGACATTGCAGGTTCCGCAGGCTGCAAAATCGTAGGTCCTTGCGGCGAAGTTGAAATAACCGAAGGTGTTATAGCGGCAAAGCGTCATATTCATATGGAACCAGAATCTGCGGAAAAATTCGGTGTTAAAGATAAAGACGTGGTAAAGGTCGCGATAAAATCCGAAGACCGCTCGCTTATTTTTGACGACGTAGTGGTTAGAGTCAGCCCGAACTACAGCCTTGCAATGCATATCGATACCGATGAAAGCAATGCGGCAGGCTGCAAAGGTGAAGTTTTTGGAACAATCGTTAAGTAATAAAAATCTCGGAATATATGTTCATATCCCGTTTTGTAAGTCAAAATGCGGTTATTGTGATTTTTATTCTTTTAATCCGGACGGCAACATGCTGCCCGACTATAAAAATAAAATTATTTCCGAAATTAAATGGCAGGGTGCGAAGCTTTCTCGCCCTGCCGATACTTTATATATCGGCGGCGGAACACCGAGCCTTCTCGGCACCGATATGCTAAACGAAATAATTGAGGCCGCTCAAAATTCGTTTTTGGGAATTAATGAAATAACTGTAGAGATTAATCCTAAAGACGAGCTTGATTTTAGCCGGCTTAAGGCTACTCGGTTATCTATTGGTATGCAATCTGCTAACGACGATGAGCTTAAGTTGTTATCGCGCCGTCATAATATAAAAGATGTAGAAAACACCATAAAAAAGGCTCAAAAATACATAAAAAACATTTCTCTCGACGTTATTTTGGGCATACCCTACACAAACAAAGAAAAGTTAAAAAAGAGTTTGGATTTTTGTATTAATTTTGATGTTCCGCATATTTCGGCTTACATTCTTAAACGTGAAAAAAACACGCCTTTTTATACAAGCAGTTTACCGTTTTTAGATGATGACGCACAAAGTGATCTATATCTTTTTTGCGCCGATTATTTAAAAGACCACGGCTATATTAGATACGAAATTTCCAACTTTTGCAAGCCGGGTTTTAAAAGCCGCCATAATTTAAAATATTGGCTAGATAAGGACTATTTGGGATTTGGGCCATCGGCCCACTCGCGAATTGGCAACAAACGGTTTTATTACGACAGAGATTTTAACTCTTATTTATCGGGTGCAAAACCTATTTACGAAGGTGACGCCGGCAGCGAGGACGAAAAAATTATGCTGGCTTTAAGAACCGACGAAGGCTATGATTTTAAAAATTTTCCGCAAATCGAAAAAACCGCTTTAATGCTTGCTAAAAACGGCTTAATTAGTTATAATAATGGTGTAATAACCCTTACAGATAAAGGCGCTCTTTTAGAAAACGCAATAATATCCGAATTATTGGATAAAAAAAATAGACGTTAAAACGTCTATTCCATAGTTTTTAAAAGATCCTCTAAATCGGTTATGGATTTTTTTAATTTGTGAATTTGTTCGCTGTCCGCCTTGATTCTCGGTGCCTTTTTCCCCAGTAAATAATCTGTACTTACATCGTAGTAGTTGGAAAGCGTTATTAAAAAATCAAGCCCGCACTCGCGTATGCCTTTTTCATAATGGGAAAGCAAAGCTTGAGATATCCCCAAATCCAAAGCGGCTTGCTTTTGGGATACCCCTTTCTTCTTACGAAGATCTGATATGATTTTCGGGAAGTTACAGATCATTAAATACTCTCCATTTTTCAGAATGTAACAAACATTATATACTAAAAAATGACAAAAGTAAATAGTAAAAATATACAAAACGTAATATATTTTTTTATACGGAAGTGATATATTTGAAGACCTATAAAATCCTTTTAATTCGGCACGGAGCCACTTTAGGCAACGAAGAAGGACTATATATTGGGGTTACAGATTTAAGTCTTACTACAAATGGTATAAATGAGATACGTCGTCTGAAGGCTAAAAAAATATATCCCGATGTTGACATTGTGTTTTCTGCTTCGCAAAAAAGGTCCAGGGAAACGGCAGAAATTATTTTCCCTGAACTTTTACCTATTAGTATTGACGAATTCAATGAAATGAATTTTGGTATTTTTGAAGGCAAAAACATTGTTGAGCTATCCGACGATGAAGATTATAAAGAATGGGTGCTTGGAAAAACCGACCGTCCAAAAGGCGGCGAAAGCTTTAAAGAGTTTGCCGCAAGGCTTTGCGTCGGATTAAGGCGTGCCGTACAATATATGATGGACAATGAGATTTTTTCGGCGGCAGCTGTAGTGCCCGGCGGAGCCATAATGACGCTTCTTTCGGTATGCGCACTTCCAAAAGCAAAATCCTTACAAGACTACAGCGCGGATTTCGGCAAAGGTTATGTAATAAGCATTACACCGAATTTATATGCAAAAAGCGGTATAGTTGAAGTTATTTCCGGCATTGACGAATAGGAGCTAATATGGAACAAAAAAAGATTGACAGAATAAACGAACTTGCTAAAAAACAAAAAGCCGATGGTTTAACCGAAGAAGAAATACAAGAACAACAAGCTCTGCGCCGCGAATATATCGAAGCATATAAAAGCAGTCTTATTTCACAGCTTGAAAGTATAAAAATTTTAGAACCGGACGGTACCGTTAAAAAAATAAAGCCAAAAAAATAAGGCTGCGAAACTAACGCAGCCGTTTTTATTCTGTATCTACCGCCACAGTATGAATATCTTTTGCGCAGGAAAAAACTATTTGTGTATCGGTACTCCCAAACTGCTGAAGTTTTCCGATAAACAAATCGAGGGCCTCGGTAGATTCGAACGCAACCTTTAAAAGCATAGAATAATGCCCCGTAACACAGTTACACTCTATTACATTTTTGCACTGCCTTACAAACGGATAAAAATCCGGCTTTTGCTTGGGCTCCATTTCAAGATTAATAAAAGCAATAATCGGATAGCCGAGTTTTTTATGGTTTATTACCGCGGTATATCCTTCAATTATCCCCTCTTTTTCAAGCCGCTCTATTCTTGAAGCGGTAGCGGGACTGGAAAGATAAACGCTGTTTGCAAGATTTTTTAACGACATTCTGGCGTCGCTTTGCAGCAAAGAAATTAATTTTAAATCTATCTTATCCATATTTACCCCTCTTTCATTATTATTTTAAACAAAGGACATATTTAAGTCAATAAAATATTTTTTATAATTTATACTTTTATTTTCCGCAAAAATGTTGTATAATTTATTTAAATTATATTTGGAGGAATGAAAATGCCACTTGTAAATACTAAAGAAATGTTTAAAAAAGCCTACGAAGGCGGTTATGCCATAGGCGCATTTAACGTAAATAATATGGAAATAATTCAAGGCATCACCGAAGCCGGCAAAGAGCTTAACGCTCCGCTTATTTTGCAGGTTTCCGCAGGTGCCAGAAAATACGCAAACCACACCTATTTAGTAAAGCTTGTTGAAGCCGCTTGCGAAGAAACCGGTCTTCCAATCGCTTTGCACTTAGATCACGGCGATTCGTTTGAACTTTGCAAATCCTGTATTGACGGCGGATTTACTTCTGTTATGATTGACGGTTCGCATTTAGATTACGAGGAAAACGTTGCGCTTACCAAAAAGGTAGTTGACTATGCGCATAAATTTAACGTAACGGTTGAAGGCGAACTTGGCCAGCTTGCAGGTATTGAAGATGACGTTAACGTTTCCGCAGAAGACGCAAACTTTACGGATCCCGATCAGGTTTACGATTTTGTTACTAGAACAGGCGTCGATTCACTTGCTATTGCAATCGGCACAAGCCACGGCGCATACAAATTTAAGCCCGGCCAAAATCCTAAGCTTAGGTTTGATATTTTAGAAGAAGTTTCAAAACGTTTGCCCAACTTTCCTATTGTTTTGCATGGTGCATCAAGCGTTCCTCAAGAATTTGTTAAAACAATTAACGCGCTCGGCGGTAAAATGCCCGATGCCATCGGTATCCCCGAAGAAATGCTTGCAAAAGCAGCTACCATGGCAGTTTGCAAAATAAATATCGACTCTGATTTAAGGCTCGCAATGACCGCTGCTATAAGAAAGCACATGGCGGAACATCCCGATCACTTTGACCCACGGCAGTATTTAGGTGATGGCAGAACCGCAATTAAAGATATGGTTGCGCATAAAATTAAGGATGTTCTCGGCTGCAACGGAAAAGCATAAATAAATACTCGGGCGGCTTAAAGCCGCCCGTTTTTTAAATAAAGATGAATATTAGTATTATAAAAGAAGAATTAGAAAAAAAATATAATATAATCATTTTTGAAGAATTGCCTTCAACCAACGATTATATCAAAGATAATATCGGTTCATTGCCAAATAGGACAATAGTTGCGGCACTGTCGCAAACAAGCGGCAAAGGCACAAAAAACAGAAGCTTTTATTCGCCGAAAAACAGCGGCATTTATTTTAGCATGCTGTTTAAAGAACAAAACAGCGTAAAAACAAATCTTCTTTTTACAACAGCAGCTGCTTGCGCAGTATCAAAAGGAATACAAGATACTTTTGGCAAAAAAACCAAAATCAAATGGGTTAACGATATTTATTATAAAAATAAAAAGGTGTGCGGAATACTTTCGGAATCCACCGTGTGTAACGAAAAAAATTCATATGTCATTGTAGGCATTGGTATTAACCTAGTCAAACCCGCAGTTATACCCGATGAAATAAAGCCCGTTTTTGGATACATTTCAAAAAAGTGTGACGAACAAAAAATTGCAATGCTTTTAATGAGCATTGCAGATTATATGTGCGATTACGCGGATAATTTGAAGGCAAAACCACACTACGACTATTACATTAAACATTCGTTACTTAACGGCAAAAAAGTGGAAATAACCGAAAACAACCGTACGTATGATGCAAAAGCAATTAAACCCGATACCGATTTTTCGCTGATTGTAAAAACAGATCGACAAATTAAGCGTATAAATTCTAATGATGTAAAAATAAAAAAGCGGTAAAATCTACCGCTTTTTTATAATGACTTAATTTCGTCAATACAGTTTTGACAAACAAAATGATCTTTTATTTCGCAAAGATCTTCTGTTTCGCCGCATAGAAAGCATTTTTCCTGGTGCTTACGCAAAATAACGGCATCGTCTTCAAAAAAAATATCAAAACTATCTTTCCCGTCAACAATTTGTAACCGTTTGCGTATTTCACGCGGAACTACCACTCTTCCAAGAGTATCAACAGGTCTTTCCATACCGGTTAATTTCATAAAATCACCCACATTTCGATTGTATTATACCATAATAAGTAAAAAACGTCAACCATAAAATACCAAAAATAGTTAAAATTTGTTAATTTTTTAAAAAAGTTTGTTAATATTTTAACAATAGCCGCTGATTTTGCATACAAAATATAAAAAAGATTGTTAAACTTTTGTCAATCCTATTGACTTTTTTATTTTGTTTTAATATAATAGTAATAATCTTATTTTCTGAATAACTGGAAGGATGTTTTTTTATGGCAAGAGTTTATAATTTCAGCGCAGGCCCTTCTGTTTTACCCGAAAAGGTTTTGCAGTCGGCTGCCGCTTCAATGATGGAATATGGTGCAACCGGTCAGTCGGTTATGGAAATGAGCCACCGTTCAAAAGAGTATCAGGCGATTTTTGATGAAACCGTTGCTCTGTTGCGCGAACTTATGGAAATACCGGATAATTACGAAGTGTTAATGCTTCAAGGCGGAGCATCATCCCAGTTTGCAATGGTGCCTTTAAATTTATTTAACAAATCACATAAAGCGGATTTTGTGCTTACCGGTCAATGGGCAACAAAAGCATATAAAGAAGCTGCAAGGTACGGCGAAGCAAACGTAGTGGCTTCTTCTAAAGATAAAACCTTTAGTTATATTCCTAAACTTGACAAAAGCACATTTACTAAGGACGCCGATTATTTCCACATTTGCGTAAACAATACGATTTACGGCACAAAGTGGCACGAGCTGCCGGATACCGGCGATGTTCCGCTTGTTGGCGATATTTCAAGCTGCATTTTATCGGAACCTATCGATGTTAAAAAATTCGGCATTCTTTATGCCGGCGCGCAAAAGAATGTAGCTCCTGCAGGACTTACAATAGTAATTATCAGAAAAGACCTTATCGGTAACGCTATGGATATTACACCTACTATGTTTAACTACCAAACACATGCGGATAACGGTTCAATGTTTAACACTCCACCCTGCTACCCGATATATATTGCAGGTCTTGTTCTAAAATGGATAAAAGAAGAATTCCACGATTTAGAAACGCTTAAAAAGCACAATGAGCGCAAAGCGAAAATTTTGTACGACTATTTAGATTACAGCAATCTATTCCACGGAACAGTTGTAAAAGAAGATCGATCGTTAATGAACGTTCCGTTTGTAACCGGAAATGAGGATCTTGATGCAAAATTTGTTGCCGAAGCTAAAAAAGCCGGATTCGTAAATATTAAAGGGCACCGCTCCGTAGGCGGAATGCGTGCTTCGATTTACAATGCAATGCCTATTGAAGGCGTTGAAAAACTGGTAGAATTTATGAAAGCCTTTGAAAAGGAGAACTCTTAATGCAGATTCAGACATATAATAAAATTAGTAATAACGGACTTTTAATTCTTGAAAAAAACGGGTTTACTCATTCTGAAAACGCCGAAAACCCTGTAGGCGCTATGGTGCGCTCGGCTTCTTTGCACGAAACTGAATTTCCGGAAAGCTTACTGGCAATATCAAGAGCAGGCGCCGGAACAAACAATATCCCTATAGATTCATGTTCTCAAAAAGGAATTGTAGTATTTAACACGCCGGGTGCTAACGCCAACGCCGTAAAAGAGCTTGTACTTGCGGGACTTTTATTAGCCTCACGAAAAGTTGTAGCAGGAATTGAATGGGCGGCAACATTAAAGGGTCGCGGTGATGACGTAGGGCCTTTAGTAGAAAAAGGCAAAAGCGCATTTGTAGGTCCCGAAATCAAGGGCAAAACCCTCGGCGTTATAGGCCTTGGTGCAATTGGCGTTTTAGTGGCCAACAGTGCAAATGCCCTGCTTATGAAGGTTTCGGGATACGATCCGTACTTATCGGTAGAATCGGCCTGGAACTTAACACATTCAGCTCACAGGGCAACCAATATGGATGAAATATTTGCCACAAGCGATTATATAACCATTCACGTTCCGCTAAACGGCGAAACTAAGGGATTTATTAACAAAGAAACAATCGCTAAAATGAAAGACGGAGTTAGAATACTGAATTTTTCTCGTGCAGGCCTTGTCAATTCCGAAGATATGATAGAAGCATTAAACTCAGGCAAAGTTGCATCTTATGTTACCGACTTTCCTACAGATGAGCTTTTAGGATGCAACGGGGTTGTATCTATCCCACATCTTGGGGCCTCCACACCCGAAAGCGAAGAAAACTGCGCCCAGATGGCAGCCGAAGAGCTGTGCGACTATATTTTAAACGGCAATATTGCACATTCGGTAAACATGCCGCAAATCAACCTCGGCGAAAAGAAGGGCAAAAGAATTTGTGTTATTCACAAGAACATTCCAAATATGATAACTCAAATTACTTCTGCACTGTCCGGCATTAATATTGAAAACCTATTGAATAAATCCCGCGGCGAGTATGCCTACAGCATGCTTGACGTTGCCACCTGTGATGACGAAAAGGTTAAAAACACGCTTGAAAAAATCGAAGGAATAATAAGAGTGAGGATTATATAATGTCTACAAACTCTAGAAAGTCTACTAAAAAAAGCAGAAAAAGCAAAAGACAAAAAGCGATACGCAACAGAATCATCTTTGCGCTAATCTTGATGATTGCGATTATTGCCGTAATTTTCGCTTTTAATAAAGGCGGCAAAAATCCAACCGAAGGCGGAAGCAATATTGTGAATCTTTCAAGTATAAACAACGGCAACAGCTTTGAAGCAACTGAAAGCGCGCCGCTTTCCAGTGCAGTATCAAGCACGCCTTCATCTTCAACCGTTTCTAAAGCATCAAGCAGTATAAGCACAGCGACAAATGGAAAAACCACTGATATTTCCGGCGATTACAGGCTGATTTTAGTAAACAACACCAACCTTTTGCCGCTAAACTACAGCCCGTCCGTTTCGCCAATTACTGCAAAATACGTAAGTCCCGTAGGACTAAAATTCGATTCTCGCGCTGTTGACAGTTTAAACAAGCTTTTAGCGGACGCCCATGCCGACGGTGTAAACTTAATAGTTATTTCCGCTTACAGAACCATGAGCAAGCAAACCTCCCTTTACAACAATGCTGTCGAACGTCAAAAAGCGGCGCATCCGGAGTATTCGGATGACAAAGCAAAAGCCGAAGCCGCAAAAAGCGTTGCAATCCCCGGCACCAGCGAGCATCAGTTAGGCCTTGCCGCAGACTTTAATTCGGTTGAAAGCAACTTTGAAAGCACCAAAGAATACAAATGGTTAAAAGCAAATGCGGCAAAATACGGTTTTGTAAATAGATACCCAAGCGACAAAAGCAATATTACCGGGATTATTTACGAGCCCTGGCACTGGCGTTTTGTCGGTGTAGAACACGCGAACAAAATGAACGAACTCGGGCTTTGCCTTGAAGAGTATGTTGAATACCTGAAAAAGTAGGATAAAATATGTATATTTTAAAACTTGACGCATTTTTAAAAAGCGCTATTTGGGGCGGCCAAAAGTTAAAGACGGAGTTTGGTTTTAAAACCGATCTTTCAAACATCGCCGAAGCATGGGTACTTTCCTGCTTCGGCGGTGCGGAAAGTGCTGTTTTAAATGGTGAATTTAAAGGAAAGCCTTTAAGCTATGCACTAAATCATTTTGGCAATAGTGCTATTGGCACAAAGCACCAAAAAGGCAGCGACTTTCCAATGCTTATTAAAATTATAGACGCATATGATAATTTATCCATTCAGGTGCATCCGGATGATAATTATGCAAATGCCATAGAGCATTGCTACGGCAAAAACGAGATGTGGTATATTTTAAATGCCGATCCCGGTGCAAACATCTATTATGGTTTTAATAAAGATATAACAAAGCAAGAATTTGAGCAAAGAATTAAAGACGGCACGCTTCCTGATGTCCTGAATAAAGTTGAAGTAAAAAAAGGCGAATGCTATTACATTCCGGCAGGCACAATACATGCAATAAATAAGGGTGTGCTTTTAGCCGAAGTTCAGCAAAGCTCAAACATTACATATCGCGTTTTTGATTATAAGCGTAAAGATAAAAACGGCAACGAACGCGAGCTCCATATAAAAAAGGCGCTTGACGTTACAGTATTAAAGAAGCAAACAGACAAGCCTTCGACTTCGGATATTCTTGTTGACTGTGAATATTTCAATGTAAAACGAAGAAGAATTAATTCGCCGTACATGCTTAATGTTAATGAGGATTCGTTTGTAGCAGTACTTTGCACAGCAGGCTCAGTTACAGTAAACGACATTCCGCTGGTTTTCGGCGAAGCTTGCTTTATTCCTGCCGGTTTTAAAGAAGAAGTAAAAATTTTTGGAAACGGCGAAATTATTGAAAGCAGGATATAAATGAAGCTAAATATAGTGTTGGTTGAACCCGAAATACCGCAAAACACCGGTAATATTGCAAGAACCTGTGCCGCTACCGGAGCAAGACTTCACTTAGTAGGACCTCTCGGCTTTAAAATTGACGATAAAAAATTAAAGCGCGCGGGTCTTGATTATTGGCATTTACTTGATATATCGTATTATGAAAATTTAGACAAGTTTTTTGAAAACAATAGCGGAGAATTCTTCTTTTTTACTACAAAAGCGCAAAAGGTTTATACAGAAGTGGATTATCCGGACAACTGTTATTTATTTTTCGGCAAGGAAACAAAGGGGCTTCCCGAAGAGCTGCTCATTAAATACAGAAACTACGATGTTAGAATCCCCATGATAAACGATGCCAGAAGTTTAAATCTTTCAAATTCGGTAGCTATTGCAGTATATGAAGTTTTAAGGCAGTGGAACTATCCGGATCTTCAAAACTTTGGCGAACTGCACAACTACAAATGGTCGGAGGTTTAAAATGAAATTTAACCGCGAACAATTGCTTAAATGTCGAAAGGAAGCATATCTTAGAGGATACAGGTATTTAAACGATGAAAGCAAGTTTTTTAAGTTAATAAAAATACTCTATATTTTGCTTTTTATTTATACATTTATATATTCTGTACTCTCAAGCCTGTCGTACTATACCGTTAATTTCGTGGTAAGCACGCCCGGAAAAAACGACGCGGAGCTTACATCTCAAATTAAACAACATTTAATTATTCTTTTAATTGCAATAGCATTAATGATAATATCTTTTATTTTAAATATTACAAGAAAGTATTTGCTATCTTTAATAGTTATGCCGTTTTACGGTGTAACAATGCTTATTACATTTTCTAAAATTATGTCTGAACACATAGCTTCAAACGGATACGCCGATTATTTTTATCAGCATGGTATTTCTATAATTCTACTTATGGTATTTAGCTTGGCACTTTCTTTAATGGGAATGGTTTCGTATTATAAAGATAAAAAAGTTTTAGCACAATACGGTGAAGACGGCTATAAAGATATTTTTTAATTATTGTCTTGACACTGGGAAATTTTTATGCTAAACTAACTTTAGTATTTATTTTTAGAGGTTTTTTATGATCACCATTTTTAGCATTGCTTATTTTTGGTTTTGGTTTTACTTTACTGTTTTAAATAGTAGGGTTAATTTGCAATGCAAATAATGCGTGAATATGTTTCATGAATTATATGCGGTACAGATTAACCTGTGCCGCATAATTTTTTATTTATTCGGAGGATCAAATGATAGTAGTATTAAAATCGAACGTGCAAAAGCAAAAGCAGGATCAGCTTATAAACTGGCTTCAAGATTTCGGTCTTGGCGTTCATGTATCCACCGGCGAAGAAAAGACGGTTTTAGGTCTTATTGGAGATACAAGCAAGGTGGACGTAGACCTTATAGGTAATCTTGATATTGTTGAATCAGTAAAAAGAGTCACCGAAACATTTAAGCGCTGCAACAGGGTGTTTCATCCGGACGATACTGTAATTTCAGTTGGAAATGTAAAAATCGGCGGCGGGAATTTTTGTATGATTGCAGGTCCTTGTTCGGTTGAATCCGAGGAACAGATTGTAACTGTTGCAAAAGCCGTTAAAGATGCCGGCGCAAATTTATTACGCGGCGGTGCTTTTAAACCCAGAACCTCCCCTTACGATTTTCAGGGCTTAAAAGGCGAAGGCCTTGAGCTTTTAAAAATTGCGCGCAAAGAAACCGGTCTTCCAATTGTTACGGAAATAATGAGTATTGCAGATCTTCCGCTTTTTGATGATATAGACGTTTTACAGGTCGGCGCGCGCAACATGCAAAATTTTGATCTTTTAAAAGAGCTTGGTCATACCGGCAAACCGATACTTTTAAAAAGAGGTCTTGCTAATACGTTAAAAGAGCTTTTAATGAGCGCCGAATACATAATGGCCAGCGGCAACGAACAGGTTATTTTATGCGAGCGCGGCATACGCACATACAGCGATTATTTGCGTAACACATTGGATTTATCCGCAGTACCTATGCTGCACGAATTATCTCATTTGCCGGTAATTGTCGACCCAAGCCATGCTACCGGGATTGCAAGAATGGTATCTCCTATGGCGCTTGCGGCAACCGCTTGCAAAGCAGACGGGCTGATAATTGAAGTTCACAACGATCCCATGCATGCATTGTGCGACGGGGCACAGTCTTTAAAACCGGAAGAATTTAAAGAGCTTAACAAAAAAATTCAGGCTGTTCGCGGGGTGTTATAATGACAGCAGGCATAGTCGGTTTAGGCCTTATCGGCGGCTCATTTGCAAAAGCCTACAGCAAAGACGGCCACCGTGTTTTAGCTTTAGATAAAGACAAATCCATTCTTGAATACGCAAAGCTTTGCGGTGCGGCAAACGAAGAACTAAATTACGAAAATATAATTTCTTGCGATATAATTTTACTTTGTGTTTACCCTAAAGCCGCAATGGAATTTTTGGATGACTATAGCAAGTACATAAATAAAGACACAATTGTAATGGACTGCTGCGGCACTAAGCGCCAAATAACCGAGCACGGTTTTTCGGCCGCAAAAAAGTACGGATTTACATATGTGGGCGGTCACCCTATGGCAGGCACACAGTATTCGGGCTTTAAATACTCAAAAGCCACTTTATTTAAAGGCGCGCCCATGGTAATTGTTCCGCCGAGATTTGACGATATAATTTTATTAAACCGTATTAAAAATTTGCTGGGTCCTGCAGGATTTTCTATAATTTCTGCAACTACAGCAAAACAGCACGACAAAATTATTTCTTTTACTTCGCAGTTGGCTCACATAGTTTCAAGTGCATATATAAAAAGTCCTACTGCCGTTTTGCACAAAGGTTTTTCAGCCGGAAGCTATAAGGACATGACAAGGGTTGCCTGGCTTAATCCCGATATGTGGACCGAATTGTTTTTAGAAAACCGTGACATGCTTATTACCGAAATTGACACTCTTATAAATAATCTTAAAAAATACCAATCTGCCATAAAAGAAAATGATGCAAATACTTTAAAAGCTTTACTGGAGGAAGGTAAATTACGCAAAGAAGAGGTTGACGGATAATGAAAAAAGTAACTGTTCATGCTTCAAAAACATATAACATTTTTATAGGCAGTAATTTACTTGATAAAGTTTGCGATTATTTGCCAAAACATCTTACAAGTAAAAGCGCAGTTGTGGTATCGGATGATAATGTTTTTCCCCTATATGGCGATAAAGTAGTATCAGCACTTAAATGCGGCGGGCATTCGGTTACAAGTTTTGTATTTAGGCACGGCGAAAAAAGCAAAAGCCTTAAAACATTAGAAAAACTACTTGAAAAAATGTGCGAAGCGAATATTTCAAGAGATGCTTTTTTAGTTGCTCTTGGAGGCGGAGTCGTAGGAGATCTTTCCGGTTTTGCCGCCGCAACGTTTAAACGCGGCATTGAGTACATTCAAATACCCACTACCCTCTTGGCTGCTGTAGATTCTTCAGTTGGCGGAAAAACCGCTGTCGATTTAAAAAACGGCAAAAACCAAGTCGGATGTTTTCATCAGCCTTCGGCAGTTATTTGCGATATAAACACATTAAAAACGCTGCCTAAAAAAGAGTATATTTGCGGCAGCGCAGAAGTAATTAAATACGCCATGATAAATGACGGTGATTTGTATAAAAACATTTTAAACCTACCAATAAAAGATAACTATGAAGATGTGATTTTAAAATGCGTAAAAATCAAACGCGATTACGTTGAAAACGACGAGTTTGATAAGGGAGAACGCATGATGTTAAACTTTGGGCATACAATAGCGCATGCTATAGAAAGCTGCAGTAATTATACAATTTCGCACGGTATGGCTGTTGCAATGGGTATGGATGCTATAACCAAAAGCGCTTGCAAAAAAAACTACTGCACACAAAAAACTTATGACGATTTAAAGCTGCTATTGAAAAAATATTCTCTATTAAAACCAATACCCTATAATGCGCAAGAGCTTTATTGCGCCGCGCTTACGGACAAAAAAAGCTCCGGCCAAAATATCAGTATAATCATTCCTGAAAAAATCGGCAAATGCCGAATATTGTCGATTAATAAAAACGAACTTATTACCTTTATAGAATAAGAGGTTTTGTATGACAGTAACCGTAAAAAAAGGACCGAGAAAAGGAAACGCTATTATTCCGGCATCAAAATCACAAGCTCACAGGGCTTTTATCTGCGCCGCATTATCGGATAAATGCAGCACAATCAACTGCAATTTAAATAGCGATGATATTATCGCAACCGTTAGTTGTTTAAACGCGCTTGGCGCTAATATAGAATGCAAAGAAAACAATTTGTTCAGCGTTTCTCCATACAAAAAGTCAACCGGTAAAAAAGAGCTTTTTTGCAACGAAAGCGGCTCGACCTTGCGGTTTTTACTGCCTGTATTAGGTGCATTAAACGAGAATGCCGTAATTAATATGAACGGCCGTTTAAGTGAAAGGCCCATAGCCGTACTCACGGATTTATTAATAGAAAACGGGATGAAAATTACTAAAACCGGCAACCAATTATTTTGTTCCGGCAGTTTAAAAAGCGGAGATTACATAATTCCGGGCGATATCTCTTCCCAGTTTATTTCGGGGCTTTTGTTTGCACTGCCGCTATTATCCGGCGACAGTCGAATTATAGTAACTAATAAAACAGAATCTTCATCATATATTACACTTACATTAAACGCATTAAAACAGTACGGAATTATTGTTAAAAAAAGGGATAATGCGTTTATAATACCCGGGAAACAAAAATATATTGCCGTAAAACATCAGACAATCGAGGGCGATTGGTCTTCGGCGGCATTTTTTCTTGGCGCCGGAAGTTTATCGAACCTTGGAATAACCGCTAAAGGATTAAATATTAATTCTTGCCAAGGCGACCGCGAAATAATAAATATTTTGCAAAATTTCGGCGCGGACATTTCTTTTAATAAAGACGGTATAACCTCTAAGAAAAACCGCCTTTATGGACAAATAATTGATGCATCCGGCGTGCCGGACTTAGTCCCCGTTTTAAGCGTAATTGCGGCAGCATCTTTTGGAGAAACAAAAATAATTAATGCAAAAAGACTTCGTTACAAAGAAAGTGACAGACTGTATTCCACCGCTAAAATGTTAAACGATTTAGGCGCAAATGTAGTTGAAACTGACGACGGTCTTTGTGTTTTCGGTAAAAAAATGCTTATCGGCGGAACTGTTGATCCGCAAAACGATCACCGTATAGCTATGGCGGCGGCAGTAGCGGCAAGCGTTTGCGAAAACGACGTAACAATAATGAACGCAGAGTGCGTAAACAAATCATTTCCTGATTTTTGGCAGGTACTAAACAGTTTGGAGGTATAAAATGAGCAGCAGCTATGGCAAAAACATAAAGCTTACAATTTTTGGTGAGTCTCATTCAAAAGGTATCGGTATGACTTTATCCGGTATACCCGCTGGAGAAAAAATCGATTTTTGCGCTCTAAATTCTTTTTTATTAAGGCGTGCTCCGGGTAATAACGAATTTTCAACCTCCCGAAAAGAAAAAGACGAGCCGGAGTTTTTATGCGGCTTTCTAAACGGCACTACCTGCGGAACGCCGATAACCGCCATAATTAAAAACAATGATACTATAAAAGCAGATTATGACGAGCTTAAATATACCCCTCGTCCGGGGCATGCCGATTATACCGCCGAAATTAAATATAACGGATATCAAAACCCTGCCGGCGGCGGACATTTTTCCGGTAGGCTTACAGCGCCTTTGTGTATTGCAGGAGGTATTTGCTTGCAAATTTTGCAAAAGAAAGGCATTAAAATAATATCCAGAATTTATTCTATCGGAAGTATTAAAGACAACGGCGAATTAGATGAAAATGCGGCCGCAAAGCCTTTCCCTGTAAATGACGATAAACAAGGTAAAAAAATGAAGGATTTAATTGCACAAAAAAGGCAAGAGGGTGACTCAGTAGGCGGCATTATCGAATGTGCGGTTATTGGTCTTGAGGCCGGTCTTGGCGACCCTATATTTGACGGCATGGAAAATCGAATTTCTTCAATTATGTTTGGCATCCCCGCTGTAAAAGGAATTGAATTTGGATCCGGCTTTTACGGTACCACACTATGTGGCAGTGAAAACAACGACGAATTCGTTTTCGACGGCAAAAAGGTAATTACAAAAACAAATAATTGCGGCGGTATTTTAGGCGGCATTACTAACGGCATGCCGTTAGTATTTAAAACGGCAATAAAGCCGACGCCTTCAATTTTTAAAACCCAAAATACCGTAAACTTAAAAACAGGCGAAAATACCAAAATTAATATTAAAGGTCGTCACGATCCATGCATTGTTCCGCGCGCAGTTCCCTGTGTTGAAGCGGCGGCCGCAATAGCTGTTTTAGACGCATATTTAGATTAAAAAAGGATAAAAATTATGGACAAAAACGATTACAGAGCGCAAATAGACAAAATAGACGAAAAGCTTGTTGCGCTTTTTATTGAAAGAATGTCGGTTTCAAAAGAAATCGCAGAATATAAAAAGCAAAATAACCTGCCCATTTTAGATATGAAGCGCGAGCGCGAAAAACTAAATCAAATAATCGGTTTATCTCCCGACGAACTTAAACACTATATGCCGCAGCTTTATTCTCTTATTTTTGAATTAAGCCGAAGTTACCAAAGCAAGCTTATAACGCCCAACAGCGAACTTACAAATAAAATTAAAAACGCAATTGAAAACACTCCCAAAGTGTTTCCCGAGTTTACAAGCGTTGCTTGCCAAGGAGTGGACGGATCATATTCTCAGCTTGCTTGTGATAAACTGTTTAAAAACGCCAACATCCTGTTTTTTTCAACTTTCGACGCCGTTTTTAAAGCTATAGAAAAAGGTCTTTGCCGATACGGGGTAATACCAATAGAAAACAGCACAGCCGGATCTGTTAACACGGTGTACGATTTAATGGCTCACCATAACTTTAGCATTGTTCGAAGCATAAGATTAAAAGTAGAACACAGCCTGCTTGCAAAACCAGGCGTTAAGTTTTCGGAAATTAAAGAAATATATTCTCATGAACAAGCAATCACACAGTGCTCCGAGTTTTTACAAGACGTAAAAGATGTAAAAATAATACCTTGCGAAAACACGGCAGTAGCTGCCAAAATGGCAAGTGAAAGCGACCGGCGCGACATTGCAGCACTGTCCTCGAAGCTTTGCATGCAGTATTACGGGCTTGATTGTTTAAAAGAAAGCGTTCAAAATACCGGCAATAATTACACACGTTTTATTTGCATTACAAAAGATCTTGAAATTTACCCCGGTGCGGACAGAACCAGTCTTATGGTCACCCTGCCGCACGTACCGGGTGCACTTTACAAACTGCTTTCAAGGCTTTACGCGCTTAATATTAACCTAAACAAACTTGAAAGCCGACCGCTCTCCAACAAAGAGTTCGAGTTTATGTTTTATTTTGACTTGGATACGCCTGTATATTCCCCTCAGTTTTTACAACTAATTGATGAACTTCCCTCTTCTTGTGATACTTTTAGATATTTCGGCAGTTACAACGAGGTGATATAATGCTAAAGTGCGGTCTTTTGGGACAAAAATTATCGCACAGCTTTTCTCCGAAAATCCATAAAATATTAGGTGATTATTCTTATACACTTTTTGAAAAAGAACCGAAAGAGCTGGAATTTTTTTTAAAAAACGGCGATTTTAACGGAATAAACGTAACAATACCATATAAAAAAACTGTAATACCTTATTTAAATTCGGTTTCTAAAACCGCATTAGAAATTGGCAGTGTTAATACCGTAATTAAAAACAACGACGGATCTCTTTATGGGGATAATACCGATGTTTACGGTTTTTTAGAGCTTGTTCGCTATTCTAAAATAGACCTTAAAAACAAAAAGGTGTTGGTTCTCGGAAGTGGCGGAGCTTCGGTAGCGATAGTATATGCGTTAAATACCCTTGGTGCTTTACCGGTAGTAATTAGCCGCACGGGTGAAAACAATTATAACAATTTGCATCTTAATTCGGATGCAAAAATAATTGTAAACACTACGCCGGTTGGAATGTACCCGAATAACGGTGTATCCCCTATAAGTATTAATAATTTTAAAAAGCTTGAATGTGTTTACGATATAATATATAATCCTTACTATACGGCTTTGTTATTAGAAGCACGTAAAAACGGTATTCCAAATTTTAACGGGATGCATATGCTTGTAGCACAAGCTAAAAAAAGCGCGGAATTGTTTACGCATTCTAAAACAGCATTAAAAAGCACAGAAGAAATTGTAAAAATTCTTAATAAAGATACAAAAAACATTGTGCTTATCGGTATGCCCGGCAGCGGAAAAAGCGCAGTTTCAAAGGTTTTAAGTTCGGTTTTAAACCGCGAACTTATAGATACAGATAATCTTATATTGGAAAACACCGGTTTTACTCCCGCCGAAATAATAAAAAATAAAGGCGAAAAGGTTTTTAGAAGCATTGAGCAAGAAATGGTGGCTTTAGCTGGCAAGCAAAGCGGCAAAATTATATCTACAGGCGGCGGTGCAGTGCTAACCCCTGAAAACTATCCGGCACTAAAGCAAAACGGAACAATTTTTTGGCTATGCCGCGATATTAATAAACTTGCAACATATGATCGCCCTTTATCTAATAACAAAAATTTAAACGACCTATTCATTGCACGAAAGCCTTTTTACGACGATTTTTGCGATTTCACAGTAAGCAACAATTCAACAATAAAGGCAGCTGCAGATGAAATCATAAAGCTTTTTGGAGAAAACTTATGAAAATTTTAGTCATTAACGGACCAAACATTAATATGTTAGGCATACGCGAGCCGGAAATTTATGGCAAAAAAGACTATAACGCGCTAATTGATTTTATTAAAGCCTCCTCTGAAAAAGAGAATATAGAGGTTGAGTGCTTTCAGTCCAACCACGAAGGCGACATTGTTGATAAAATTCAGCTATCTTACAATAATTTTGACGGAATTATTATTAATCCCGCCGCATACACACACACAAGTGTTGCCATATTAGATGCATTATCTGCAGTTGCGCTTCCGGCAGTGGAAGTACATTTATCAGATATTTCACTTCGTGAAAAATTCAGGCAGACTTCTTTTTGCCAAAAAGCCTGTCTTACTACCTTTAAAGGTTTGGGCTTTGAAGGATACAGACAAGCTCTTTTATATCTAAAAAAATATTTAAAGGAAAAATAGCCATGAAGTATAAAATAAAAATATGGCGCTGTGGCGCCGATAAATAATAAAAAACGACCAAAAAAATAAAAAAAGAAGGAAAAACCATGGAAAAAATACCTTATAAAATTTATTTAAACGAAGATGAAATGCCAAAAGCATGGTACAACCTGCGTGCCGATATGAAAAACAAGCCCGCGCCGCTTTTAAATCCCGGCACACATAAACCCATGAAACCTGAAGAACTCGAGCCGGTTTTTTGCAAGGAACTGATTAAACAGGAGTTAGATGATACCACACCGTATTTTGAAATTCCTGAAGAAATACGTAATTTTTATAAAATGTATCGTCCCTCTCCGCTTGTTCGAGCCTACTGCCTAGAAGCGGCTTTAAAAACCCCCGCAAAAATTTATTACAAATTTGAAGGCAACAATACAAGCGGTTCACATAAATTAAATTCAGCCATAGCGCAAGCATATTATGCTAAAAAGCAGGGACTAAAAGGTGTAACCACCGAAACGGGCGCCGGTCAGTGGGGCACAGCGCTTTCTATGGCGTGCTCGTATTTCGGTCTTGACTGCAAAGTGTTTATGGTTAAAGTTTCTTACGAGCAAAAGCCTTTTAGGCGCGAGGTTATGAGAACCTACGGCGCAAATGTTACACCTTCGCCTTCAGAGTTAACCAATATAGGCAGACAAATTTTAAAAGAGCATCCGGGTACAACCGGCAGTTTGGGCTGCGCTATAAGCGAAGCGGTTGAAGTTGCAACTACTACTCCCGGTTACAGATACGTTCTCGGAAGCGTACTAAACCAGGTATTATTGCATCAAAGCGTAATCGGTCTTGAGACCGAAGCTGCCCTTAAAAAATACGATATTAAACCTGATGTGATTATCGGTTGTGCCGGCGGCGGTTCCAATTTGGGCGGACTTATTGCTCCCTTTATGCGCGACAAAATTTTAGGTAAAGCCGATTACAGGATTATCGCCGTTGAGCCTGCCTCCTGCCCGAGCTTGACAAGAGGCGTATACGCATACGACTTTTGCGATACGGGCAAGGTTTGCCCTCTCTCAAAAATGTATACTTTGGGAAGCGGATTTATCCCGGCTCCTAACCACGCCGGAGGACTTAGATATCACGGCATGAGCTCAACATTATCGCAGCTTTATGACGATGGATATTTAGAGGCAGTCTCTGTTCCACAGGTAAGCGTTTTTGAAGCGGCTGAAAAATTTGCAAGAGTAGAAGGCATTCTCCCCGCTCCGGAAAGCTCGCACGCTATAAAAGTCGCTATTGACGAAGCGATTAAATGCCGCGAGACCGGCGAAGAAAAGACTATCGTTTTCGGTCTTACGGGAACCGGTTATTTTGATATGGTAGCCTACGAAAAATTCCACGACGGCAAAATGAGCGACTATATTCCTACAGATGAAGAGTTAAAGCAAAGTATTGATAAGATTCCGGTAGTTGAATAAACCAAAAAGGCATAAGATAAGCGGGCATCCTGTCGGATTCCCGCTTATTTTAACAAAGTATGGTGCAAAAGACCCGCTTTGCGGCTTATTCTCCTTTTGTGAATGCGCCCTTAAGCCTGATTTTTTTATATCTTCAAAAGCGCTGAAGCTATTCCAAAGTAAACTAAAAGCGAAATGGCGTCAACCATTGTGGTGATAAACGGACTTGCCATAACTGCCGGATCAAACCCGAGTTTTTTTGCTATCATCGGCAAAGAACAACCTATTACTTTTGCAACAAGAACAGTAAGCGCCATGGTCGCACAAACTACTAGCGCCACAATCGGGGTAACCGCCGGATTCTTAAGAATCCATCCGTCTACCACCATAATTTTTGCAAAGCAAACTATTGCTAAAGCAATACCGCAAAGCACGGCCGTTTGTATTTCTTTCCAAATTACCTTTGGTAGATCCTTAAACTCAAGCTCGTCAAGTGACAGCGAACGAATTATCGTTACAGATGACTGTGAGCCGGAATTACCGCCTGTATCCATTAGCATCGGAATAAACGCCGTAAGAACAACAAAATGCGATAGAGCGCTTTCAAAACCGTTAATTATCATACCGGTAAAGGTTGCCGAAATCATCAAAAGCATCAGCCATGGAATTCTGCGCTTAAAAAGGTCGAACGCATTAGAAAACAGATAGGTTTTATCAGACGGTGTCATACCACCCATAATTTCCATATCTTCTGTGGCTTCGTCTTCCATAACGTCCATAGCATCGTCGAATGTTACTATTCCAACCATACGGTACTCGGTATCAACAACCGGCAATGCCATAAAATTGTATTTTGAGAACATCAAAGCTACCTGTTCCTGGTCGTCGTGGGTTGTGACGGATATTAAATTTGTTTCCATAATGTCGGTAATAACCACATTGTCATTCTCGGCAAATAATAGATCGCGTATTGTAATAAGTCCGATTAATTTGCGGTTTTTTAAGACATAACAAGTATATATTGTTTCTTTATCGACACCGATTTTTCTTATATAGTTTATCGCTTCGCCTACCGTCATGGTAGATTTTAGCGAAATATATTCGGTCGTCATAATAGATCCGGCCGAATTTTCCGGATATTGTAAAATTTGATTAATATCCTTACGCATTTCTGAAGACGATGTTGCAAGTATTCTTTTTACAACATTTGCGGGCATTTCTTCAATAATATCAACCGCGTCGTCTACATAAAGCTCGTTTAAAACCTCTCTTAACTCCTTATCACTAAAGCCTTCAATTAAAAGCTCTTGATTTTGAGGTTCCATTTCAACAAAAGTATCCGCTGCAAGCTCTTTAGGAAGTAGCCTAAAAAGCAATGGCAGATGTTTTTCTTTTAAATCATCGAACACCGAAGCAATATCCGCCGGGTTCATTGTGGACAAAATATCCCTAAGTGAGGCATACTTTTTCTCTTCAAGCAAAACAGAAATAGTATCCTCAATCGTTACTGTATGTTCTGACATTACCAACCCTCCTAAAATTATTTGGAAGCCGGTAACCTATAAGATAAAGAAACGGATAACGTCAAATAAGACAATATCCGTCTACTTCGGCCTATGGGTATACCGCCACTACTTCCGGAATCCATTGACGTATCCTCCTTACTTTTAATTGTACTTTATTATTATATCCAGCAAAGTTTATTTTGTCAAACAAAAAAGACTATTTTTGATATTTTGCATACTCTTTTACGGCGAGTCTGTCGCATCGCTCGTTATAGGGGTGCCCATTATGACCCTTAACCCACTCAATCTTAACATTATGCTCGCTTAAAAGGGTTAAAAGCTTGTCCCACAAATCCGAATTAAGAGCCGGTTTTTTATCGGCTTTGCGCCAATCGTTACGTTTCCACTTTTCTGCCCAGCCGTTGTTAATTCCGTCAGCCAGATACTTACTGTCGGTAGTTAAAACTACATCGCATTTTCTTTTTAAAGCAGAAAGCCCCACTATTGCGGCGGTAAGTTCCATACGGTTATTTGTGGTGCTTTTTTCGCCGCCGGAAAGCTCTTTTTCGTATTCCCCGGTTTTTAAAATAACGCCGTACCCACCCGGCCCCGGATTTCCGCTGCAAGCACCGTCACAATAAATATACACCTTATCCATTAATTAAAACTCCCAACAAATATGCCGCGCCGAAAATTACCGGCTGATGCAAAATATAAATAACAATTGCGTATTTTCCAATAAACCCTAGTAGCGGTATTCTAGACTTGGCAAAAAGTTTATCGTTTCGCTCAAAAACGCCCGTTTGGCCTAAAAAATAACCGATTAAATATAAAAACACCCAAGGGAGAATCGGAAAATAATCGGCACTTTCAAAGTCTGCCCGAACATAACCAAGCGGGAATAAATAAGGACTTTCGGTATTTTGATACGAAAAATTTATGTGTGAAACAAAAATCAGCGCTAAAACAAAAAGAATTAACGAAATAACAATTCCTATTATAGGCGGAATTTTTTGCAAAAGCTTTTCGGTAAGGCCAACAAATATCATACAAAAAGACAAAAGATTTAAAATGCCGAAAAGTATAGAAATATTTAAAAAAGAAACTGCAGTAATAACAACAGTGAAAAAATTAATTAATAACGCCACCGCTAAAAGCTTTAGGCCGCGAATTAAATTAGACCTTGAAAACCGGCAGCAAATTCCGGAAATCAATATAAATCCACCTGCAAAAAACGGTTCTACAGGTGTAAAAAAATCGAATAATCTTAAAGCAACCAAATTATCAAGCGCTAAATATACAGACAAAAGACCGTGGTAAACAACCATTAAAAGCACTAAAAAACCACGCAGTTCGTCTAATAAAAAATACCGTTTTTTGTCTAATACCTGCGAATGCATCCGATCACCTTTCCGAGCATCTGCGTTTTATCAGAAATTATGGGTTGAAAGTCCTCGTTTTCGGGCATCAGAACAATTTTGCCGTCTTTTTTAATATAGCGTTTTACAGTAGCTTCATCTTCAATCATCGCTACTACAATATCGTTTTCTTTAATATATGCATCCTTATCGGCAACAACAATGTCTCCGTCCAAAATTCCGGCGTTTTTCATGGAAAGCCCGCTTACTCTTAGCGCAAAAACCCCCGGCTTATCGGTGGTATACGGAACATACTCTTCAATATCTTCAACAGCAAGGATTGGGTTCCCTGCGGTAACTTTACCAAGCACCGGAATTTGTGTAGTTTCTTTAGCGCCGACTATTTTAATTGCTCTGGAATTGTATCTGTCGCGCAAAATTAGGTTTTGAGACTCTAAATAAGATAAAATGGCATGCACTGTAGAAGTGGATTTTATGCCCGTTTCCGAGCAAATTTCGCGCACTGTAGGAGGAATTCCCGAAGAAATCCTTTTTACTAAAAATTCATAGACAGCCTGCTGCTTCTCGTTAATTCTTTTATCCATGAAAAGCTCCTTAAACAAATGTTCTGATTTTATGATAACAGAAAAGGTCCCGCTTTGCAAGACCTTTTTATTTTACCAAAATTCGATTGTATTCGCCCACAACTTTTATATCTTTTGATAGGTTGTTCGCTTCACTTTCACATTTTGCAACCGATTGATTGTTATAAAAATGGTTGCACGCAATATGCCGCAACTCGTGCTCGCAGGTTAAGCGTTGCTCTTCAAACGAAAGTTTAGAGTTTAAATATACAGAAAAACCCCCATCATCATCTACTACCGTGGTGCCCTTTACAGTTAACGGCAAATCAATTAATCTTATACAAACGTCGTACATTTTTCTCCTAATTCTTAAGTGCTTCAATTATTTTAACAGCTTGTTCAACATCACTTTTGCTTGCATTTTTAGCTAACTTAAATAATACCCTTAGTTCTTCTCTTGACGCTAACATATCAAGGTATTCGTCGAATTCTTCGGTGCCGCCCATTTTGCCTAAAACATAGTCTGTTGGAACACTAAAATAATCGGCTATTTTTACAAGCGAATCAGCCGAAATAGATTTGCACCGTCCTGCCTTAAGCTCACTAAGCGATGATCGGCTTATACCGGTAGCATTACACATCAAACTCATTGAAATGCCTTTTTCTTCGCAGAGTTTCTCAATTTTCTTGTAGAGATCCGACATAAAAATCCCCTTTTATACAAAATTCTGTAAATTTTCTATTGACTTTTACAAGATTATGTAATATACTGTTATCACAAAATTATGAACTGTTTTTATCATTATATTACAAAATTCTGTAAATGTCAATAAAATTTTAGAAATGAGGCGTATACTAATTGAACTGGTTGAAAGAAGCTGAAAAAGAATTAAAATGTCAAAGTAATCGATTAAAAGCGATTGAAAATATTAAAATCAGGTTAGACGCACTGTTAAATCTGCCAAAAACCACCGAGAACTCCGAAAAAAGACTGCTGTTATTCAATCAATTAGAAGCGCTATATAAACTGACAGATCTTTGTAATAAAGCTCTATATACATTACCTGAAATGGAGCGAGACATTTTAAAAGAATTTTATATTACGCCGCATAAAGACCATGTTGATTATATTTGTACTATATATGCAATAGAAAAAAGCACGGTTTACCGAATAAAAGCCAATGCATTAAAAAGCTTTGCCGGCGTGATGTTTGGTTGTGATTAAAGGCTTAAAACAAAGTGTTTTAAGCCTTTAATTTTATTCTTCTTCTAAACTTTGATTAGATATTAAGTTTGTATTAATAAATACTGTGATTTTGGTATCTGTGGTAATTGTAGAGCCTAAAGCAGGAGTAGTTTCAAGCACGACCGACTCTTTTGTAGCGGTATCACCGAATTTTTCTATAAAATCAATAGAGGAGGGTTCAATACCCATTTCAAGCATTTTTATATAGGCATCGGTTTTATTCTTGCCTTTAAGAGAAGTGGGCAATTTAAACTCCTTAGGTCCTAAGCTAATCACGAAGCTAATTTCGGTGTCTTTAGGGGCGTTGGTATCCTTTGCAACGCTTTGCGAAATGATTTTACCTTTTTCTACGGTACTGCTATACTGCTTGCTGGAAATAGAATAGGTAAAATAAGCGCTGTAGGTTATATCGCTGGAAGCCTCGGCAAAGGTTTTTCCTGAAAAATCAGGAACGGTATAAAGCTTTTCGGCAAAGCTTACGGTGTTGCTAACATTTCCCACCGATTCCATGCTTTCAAGTCCGGCAAAGGATGACGTGCTGCGATTGTTACCAAAAATAGCCGGTCTAAACACTGTAAACAAAAGAATAATAATAACTAAAAGTACGGCTGCAAAGGTAATTATAGCGGCTTTTAACGCCGTGTTTTTATCATTTTGCTTGCGCTTTTTGTCCTCCGGTTTTGGTTTTTCCTCTTCGTCATAAACTTCTGCAGTAATATCCTCTTTAAAAGCAGCTATTGTTTCGGTTCTGTCCTCTTTGGATATTTGCAGTGCGTTAGCAAGAGCAATAAGCACGCTTTTTGGAATGCTTTCGGCGTATTTGCGCGGGAATGACATATTATCGCTGATTACACGCTGAGTAGCTTCCGGCGGCGGATTGCCTATCAATGTTCGAAACAGTGTAGCTGCCAAACCGTAAACATCTGTATATGTTCCCGTTTGGTCTTCGTCACCTTTTTCGTATTGTTCAATAGCCGCAAATCCCGCAAAAAGCTGGGCCGGCATTTCATCGTATGAAGTCCTTGCACTTTTGATGCTGAACTCAATTAAACGAAGTTTTCCGTCTCTGCCTATTATAAGGGTTTCGGGAGAAATACCTCTATGGATAATTCCGTTTTTATGAAGCACCGTTAAAGTATTAAACATCGGTAAAAACAATGGCTTTGCCTGTCCCCATGTAAGAAGTCCGCCATTTCTTAATAAAAACTCGCGCAAATTTATACCGTTTGAATATTCGGTGATTCTGTAGGCAGTGCCGTTTTCCTCAAAAACATCCAGCACTTTATATATGCCGGACAATTCTCCTACGTCCTGCAGTTTTCTAGACAATTCTAAAAAGTCCATAATACCGCTGTTGTAAGTATATGTGCTGTCTTTTTTAACTCTAACAGATAAACCGTCTTTTCGCGCACATATATTTGACGGATAATATTCCTTAATTCGAACTGTTTTTTCTTCAAGGGCATCATATCCGAGATAGGTTATGCCGTCAACACCGTCATTGATAATTTTCCCGACGATATATCTTTGTTTTAAAACGGTCTTTAAATTAAGCGCATATGCCGGGGAAACCGAGTTTGAGTCGAAGCCGCAAATACTGCAAACCTCTTCGCCCTTATTATCTCCCATACATCCCATACACATATGTTCCAAATTTATCATAATTTTCAATCCTTTCTGAAAATCATTTTATTTGCTGCCTTAAATCTATATCTTTATTTATAGCTGCTTTTAATTCGTCTATATTATTAAAACGAATCTCCGGCCGCAAAAATTGCAAAAATTCGGTTTTAATCAACTTTCCGTAAATATCTTTTTTAAAGTCTAAAATATGGCTTTCGGCAATAACCTTTTTGCCGCCAATTGTTGGTTTAATACCAAAATTAGTCACAGCCCTGTACTTAACACCATCAACATTTACAACGCTTGCATAAACGCCAAACAAAAGTGTTGTTAACGACATGTCGATATTTTGATTAATAGTGGCAAAGCCCATTTTTCTACCTAAAGCGTTGCCGTGAACTACTTTTTTTTGAATAAAATAATTGTACCCGAGCATTTTGTTTGCTTTTTGCATTTCACCGTTTTTAAGAAAAGCTCTAATATTTGTGGATGAAACGGTAAGCCCGTCAATCTTTATTTCTTCTTCAACTATAAACTCTATTTGGTGTTTGCGGCAAAACTCAGAAAGAAGTGAAATGTCGCCGCTGCGTTCTTTGCCAAACCTATAATTGTAGCCTGTGCAAATTTTTTTAGGATGATATTTATTATTAATCTTTTGTAAAAAAACGTCCGGAGAATCATTCTTAATTTTTAAAAAATCGAGTGTATCAACTTGTTTTACACCAAATTCGAGCAATTTAGCTTTGCGGTCATTTTTAGACATTATGGGTTTAATTTCATTACCTGAAAAAAACGCCTTTGGCACTTGTGCTATTGTAACCGCCACAGGATTAAATCCATTATCACTTGCCTTAGCAATTATTTTTTGATGTGCTATGTGCACACCGTCGAAAGTGCCAAGTATTAAAGAGATTTTTTTCTCCATTATAATCGCCTTTATTCGTAAATATAATCCGGTTTATTTATTGGGCACACCGGCTTTAAAGATTGCTCGGAAATCTTGCCAAGCCCTATAAAACTGCCGTTATAATTTACCTTATAAATTTCGCCCACTGCCGGGTTATCTATTAAAAGCCTATTTATATCCAGCGCGCCGCCGTTAAAAAAGCGCACGGCCTGCCTGCCGCTGACACTAACCGATTTATAAAACGGCAATGCATTTTCGGCGGGCGTTAAAAAGCTTTTGATGTTTTCTTCGGTAATATCTTCAAGATTTACCGCTTGAGAAATATTAAACACTCCGTTTTGTGTCCTGCAAAGCTTAGTAAGCGTTGCGCCGCAAGAAAGGCGTGCTCCTATATCAGACACCAAAGAACGAATATAGGTTCCGGCTTCGCATGTTACGGTAAAGCTAAAAACGCGGTCGCTTTTAGCACGAATATTTTCAATTTTAATTATATTTACTTCTTGCGGTTTTATTTCTGCCGTACCGCCGCTTCTGGCGATTTCGTAAAGCTTTTTCCCGCCGACCTTTTTTGCGGAATAAATTGGCGGGTACTGTAAATACCGCCCGACAAAACCCATAACGGTTTTTTGAACTTTTAAAAAATCGGGAATGTTATTAGAGGTTTTTAGTATGTTGCCCGTAATATCAAAACTGTCTGTAGTAATGCCAAGTTCAAATTCGGCGTCATAAACCTTTTTTGTGTGCAAAATATAATCAGACAAAGCACAAGACCTTCCAATAAGCACCGGTAATACTCCGGTAGCCATTGGATCGAGCGTTCCTGTGTGGCCTACCCTTTTTTCGTGTGTGATTTTTCTAATTTTTGATACTGCAAAAAAAGAAGTAACACCTGAAGGTTTATTAATTACTAAAAGCCCCTGCAAATTTTCACCTCTTATAGTTTTTGCTGTAATAAATAATCTTGTACTTTTAAAAGTACAAGGCGTTTTGCCTTATTTATGCTGCCGCAAATTTCACAACCGGCAGCCCTTGGATGTCCTCCGCCGCCAAAACCGGCGCATATTGCAGCGGCGTCAACCGGTTCGATGCTTCGCATGGAAACTTTGACACTGCCGTTTTTTTGCTCTTTTAAAGTTATACCTAACATAACACCCTTAATCGTTCTTGGTATTGAAGCTATTCCTTCAAAATCGTCGAGCGTACCGCCGGCTTTTGATATATCTTTTAATTTAACGCTTGTTACAGCACAACGGCCGTCAAAATAAAGCCGCAGATTTTTAAGGGCCACCTTTTCAAGCTGTAATTTTGCTTTTGTTTTGGTTTCAAACATCAAGCGGTCGATTGCCGCGCGGTCAAAATTAAATTCCATTAACTTTGCAGCCACAAGGTGCGTATTAGACGTAGTATTTGAATACCTAAAACAGCCGGTATCAGTAGAAATTCCGGTATAAAGCGCAGATGCAATATCTGCATCTATTTTTACATCAAGGATATTTATCAATTCATAAATATTTTCGGTGTTTGCGGCCGCATCCGAGTTTACATAAGTATACTCTGCAAATTGCTTATTTGTTTTATGGTGATCAATTGAAAGATTAATTTTACTGTGATATTTTTCAAACAAAGAGCCAAGTAAATTTTCGTCGGCAATATCAACCGCAACCACAAAATCCTCGCTTTTTAACGGGGTGTTTGGTATTTTATCGGTAAAATACGAATATTTATCAGGAATTGCATCACCGCAAAACACACACGCTTTTTTGCCAAGCTTAATTAGCGCTGCAAGCAAGGCATATGCACTGCCGACAGTATCGCCATCGGGATTTTTGTGCGACAAAATAACAATATTGTCCTGCTTTAATAAAAGCTCTGCAGCTTGATTTAACGTAATACTACTCATTTTCTTTGTTCCCGTGATCAAAAGATTTTATGGTATTCATAATATCGGCGCTTTTAATAAGCGAATCATCTTCGATAAACTTAAGCTCGGGCACCTTACGTAAATGAAGCGATGAAGCAAGCGCTTTACGTATATATCCCGAAGCGCTTTTTAGTCCTGCGACGGATTCTTTGGTTTTATTGCTTCCTTCAATAGCGCTTACATAAACCTTAGCATATGAAAGATCGTTTGACAAATCAATTTTAACAATGCTTAAAAGCGGGCTTACGCGCGGGTCTTTTACTTCGCGTAAAATAACCGACAAAGCGTTTTGAATATCTGAAGTTATCCTTCCAATTTTATATCCTGCCATAATTTATCCTCAAAATTAATCACGATATTCTTCAACTATATATGTCTCAAAAATATCTCCCTGCTTAATATCATTGAATTTTGCAAGGGTAATACCGCATTCGTATCCGGCGGCGACTTCTTTAACGTCGTCCTTTTCCCTGCGCAGTGACGCCAACTCGTCATCGGCAATAACCACGCCGTCACGGATAATTCTTACCTTGCTGCCGCGCGTAACCTTGCCGGACTGTACATAACAACCTGCAACCGTACCGACCGAGGAGATTTTGTAAATCATTCTAACTTCAACTACACCTTCGTCAACATCGCGGTATTTAGGCGCCAGCATGCCCTTCATAGCGGCTTCGACTTCTTCGATGCATTCGTAAATTACTCGATATGTGCGTATATCTATGCCCTCTCTTGCGGCGCTTTCTTTTGCTACGGCGTCAGGGCGGACGTTAAAGCCTACAATTATTGCGCTTGAAGTAGCGGCAAGCATAACGTCGCTATCATTAATAGCGCCTACGCCTCCGTGAATAACCGCTACACGGACTTCATCGTTAGAAAGCTTTATTAGACTTTCTTTTACAGCTTCAACAGAGCCTTGAACATCGGCCTTAACAATAATATTAAGGGTTTTCATATCGCCGGCTTCAAGCTGTGAGAATAAATTATCAAGCGTAACTTTTTGCGCTTTGCTGAATTCTTCTTCTTTAAGCTTTTCACGACGTTGTTCAACAAGCTCACGCGCCAAGCGCTCATCGCTTACAGCATCAAAGCTGTCGCCTGCTTCGGGAACATCGGCAAGTCCGGTAATCTCGACCGGCACGGACGGTCCGGCTTCTTTTAACTCTTTGCCGTTTTCGTTAGTCATATTTCTAATTCGACCAACAGTGGTACCTGCTACTATAACATCGCCGGCCTTTAATGTTCCGTTTTTAACAAGCAGTGACGCTACCGGGCCCCTGCCCTTATCAAGTCTTGCTTCAATAATGACACCTGAAGCTCTGCGGTTTGGATTGGCTTTAAGCTCGGCCATTTCGGCAACAAGCAAAATGTTTTCCAACAGTTTATCTATACCCATATGCGTTTTAGCTGATACAGGCACACATATAATATCGCCGCCCCATTCTTCGGGAACAAGTTCGTGTTCGGTTAACTGCTGCATAATTTTATCGGGATTGGCTTCAGGCTTATCCATTTTATTTATTGCAACAATTATTTGCACTTTTGCGGCCTTTGCGTGGTTTATGGCTTCTATTGTTTGCGGCATTATGCCGTCATCGGCTGCTACAACCAGTACTGCAATATCCGTTGCCATAGCTCCGCGCTGGCGCATAGCTGTAAACGCGGCATGGCCGGGAGTATCTAAAAATGTTATATTTTGGCCATTATGGTTAACTCTGTAAGCGCCAATGTGCTGGGTAATACCGCCGGCTTCGCCCTCGGTTACTTTAGCGTTTCTAATTGCGTCCAAAAGGGATGTTTTGCCGTGGTCAACGTGACCCATAACTACTACAACCGGATCTCTCGGGAGAAGGTCTTCGTCTGAATCCTCCGAAATATCCATAATTCGCTCTTCTATTGTTACTACAACGGCCTTTTTAACCTTGCAGCCTAAATCGGTTGCAACAATTTCGGCGGTATCATAATCTATGTTTTGCGTGATAGTTGCCATTACACCGTATTTCATTAAAACCTTTATTACTTCTGCGGCGGTTTTCTTCATTGCGGCCGCAAGGTCCTGAACGGAAATCTCTTCAGGTATAGTAATCGTAAGCGGAGTTTTCTTTATGCGCTCAAGCTGAATACGTCGCATTTTGTCGGCCTCGGTTTCTCTTTTCGTGCCGTGAGGTCTTCTGTATTCCTGAGATTTTTGTTTAATTTTTTGCTTACGGCCGACATTATCTTTCATCGAATACGCCGGAGCGATATTCTCGTATTTTTCGTTATATTTATCAAGTTCAACCTGGCTTGTTCTTGTATCAACAAGGCGCACCGAAGCCGGCCCCCTGTTTGGTGCAGGACCGCCCTGTTTTTCTTTTTTCTGCATTACAGGGATATACTCGTTGCCATTATCTTTTTGCTTGCTCTTTTTCATCTCGGCAAGCTTTTCGGTATATGTTTTTCCTTTTTCCGCCTTTTTTGCAGGAGTTTCCTTTTTAGAAGGCAGTTTTACTTCCTTTACTTTATCCTCTTCTTTTTCGAAGGTGATGGCTTCCTCAGGTTTTACGGGAGCGGGCTTGTTTTTAGCCGCAATCTCGGCGGCTGCGGCCGCCTTAAACTGCTCTAAAATGGCAGCTTGCTCGGCAAGTTTTCTCTGCTTTTCGGCTTCTTTTTTCTGCTTGCGCTCTGTTTGCGCCTTTTCGCCGGATTTAAAATATTCATCAAAGCTTTTAACCTCATACTTTTTGGTTAAAAGCTCAAAAATAAGGCTCATTTCGTCTTCACTTAAAACGTTTGAGCTCTTTTTAGGCTCATTAACATAGGGTGACAAAAGATCAATAATTTCCTTGCTGTTTTTAGAAAAATCTTTTGCAACGTCGCTCACCTTTAATTTAATTTCCATGTTATAAGGTGCCTCCTAATTCAATAATTCGTTTTGCAAAACCGCTGTCAATCACTGCAAAAACACCTGCTACAGTGCCGGTGGCTTTTGACAACTCATTTGTATTAAAACCGGTTCTTACTACGGGAATGTTGTTCTTTTTTGCAAAAAAATTCAATTCTTTTTCGGTTTTTTCAGATATATTGCTTGAAATTATAATAAGCTTTGCTTTATTTTCCGCTAAGCTTTTTTTAACACTTTCGGTGCCGTAAATAAGCTTGCCGGCTTTTCTGCATATACCTAAAAACTGACAAAAATCATTCAATATTTAATATCTCGCTTTCCAGTTGTGTATAGATTTCGTCTTGAACACTGCAACCGAACACTCTATCCAGTGATTTTTGCTTTTTAAGCTTTAAAAAGCATGTTTTATCTTTACAAATATATGCGCCCCTGCCCGAAGCTTTGCCGGTAGTATCAATTGAGATTTCGCCATCTTTGTTTTTAACAATTCGCAAAAGCTCTTGTTTACTTTTCATTTGTCTGCAAGAAACACACATACGTAACGGCGTTTTTTTCATTTTATTCTACGCTTTCATCGCCTTCGCCGTAATAACCGCTTTCGGGGCGAATATCGATTTTAAAATTGGTAAGCCTTGCGGCAAGGCGAACGTTTTGGCCTTTGTTGCCTATAGCCAACGACAGTTGACTATCCGGCACGGTAGCGCGGCAGGCATTGGGGTTTTCACTTAAAATTTCAACCGATACAACCTTTGCGGGCGATAATGCGGCTGATACAAACTCAACAGGATCTTCAGAGTATTTTACTATATCGATTTTTTCGCCGCCAAGCTCCTCAACTATTCTATTTACGCGTTCACCGCGCTGGCCTATGCATGCGCCGATAGAATCGATATCCGGATTAGCACAATATACAGCCATTTTGGTTCTGGCGCCCGCTTGACGGGAAATGGACTTAATTTCAATAATGCCTTCTGCAATTTCAGGCACTTCAAGCTCGAAAAGTCTTTTAACAAGACCCGGATGTGTGCGGGAAATAATTGCTTTTGGACCTTTTTCACTGTCTTTAACGTCAACAATAAATACTTTTACGTGGTCACCCTCGTGAAGCACTTCGTCGGGTACCTGCTCGGCTCTTACAAGTGTAGCTTCTCCTTTGCCGATAGTAATTTGAGCATTCAGTGTTTTGGGGTCGATACTATTAACAACCGCCGTTACAAGCTCGTGGTTTTTGCTTTGAAAATCGGCTAAAGTTTTGCTTCTTTCACCTTCACGAATACCCTGCCGAATAACATGCTTAGCTGTTTGTGCAATAATTCTTCCGAACTGTTTGGGATTTAATGTGATTTTAATTACATCACCGATTTTCGGATTCTTTTTATGCTTTAATGCTTCTTCCAATGTCATCTCGGCAAAGGGGTCGGCAACTTCTTCAACAACTGTTTTTTGCACATATATTTTTATAGTCTGTTTTTCTCGGTTTATATCACAAAAAACGACATCGCTTCCGCCGTAATCCTTTCTTAAAGAAGTAACAATAGCGGCTGAAATCTTTTCGCAAAGAAATTCTTCGTCTATGCCCTTTTCTTCTTCCATTATTTTTAAAGCTTCAAAAAACTCTTTGTTGTTCATTTTTTTAATTCCCCCTAAAAAATATCATCGTTTAATTTTATCAAAGATATTTCACTTCTTAAATATTTTTTGCTTTCTTCGTTAATTTCAAGTGTAATACTATCAGTATCAAAGCTTTTAAGCACTCCGGAAAACTGCTTTGTACCGTCTTTCGCTTTGTAAAGCTTAACGGTAACTTCTTTGCCAATCCCATATTTTAAGTGCTCGTCGGTTTTTAGCTTCCTCCCAAGGCCTGTAGAGCTTACTTCCATGTAGTACGATGGCTCGATTGGATCCGCCTCATCTAAAATAGGATCAATGGCATGAGAAAGTTCTTGACAGTCGTCAATGCCTACGCCACCTTCTTTGTCGATAAAAATACGCAAATAATATGAGGCACCGGATTTTTCAAACTGCACATCCCAAAGCACAAGACCGAGTTTTTCAACCTCGGGCTTAATAAGATTTGATACCGTTTCAGATATATTCATTTAGTCCTCCAAAAGCGGCGATTTTGCCACTTTAATAATAAAAGAGCGGGTTTATAAACCCACTCTCCTTTTCTGCAAAAAATTATATCATATAATATTATAAAAAGCAAGTACTTTTTCATATTTTTAATTAGAAAGTGTATTCCCAAGAAAGGAAGTAGCGACAGACAGAAGCTTACGATCGGTTTCGGTAGGATAATACGGCATTGAATCGCGGCTAATAATTATTACAGAGCCCAAAACGTCGCCTTGAGAAATAACCGGCACAGAAGCGGAAACCGGCGTTTCAACATCTTCTAAAGCGTTTATCGGCTTTGCATCGGCTGTAAGAAAAATACTGCGTCTATCGTCAAGCGATTTTTCAATTTCTTTTGTAATGCTTTTTGATATTACACTGCTTTTTTGAATACCGGATGCTGCTATACAGCGGTCTCTGTCAACAATTATGATGGGTCTTCCTATACCTTTAAAAAGCGCGTCTGCATAGTCTGCCGTTCCGGGGCCCAGTTCTCCTACGGGCGAGTATTTTTTAAACACAACATCCCCGTCATGCCCTGTAAAAATTTCAAGCGGGTCGCCAACCCTTATTCTTAAAGTTCGCCTGATTTCTTTTGGTATTACAACTCTTCCAAGATCATCAATGCGGCGCACTATGCCAGTCGCTTTCATAAAAAATTCTCCTTTGTTACAAATCGTAATTATATTATCTGTAACAAAAGAGATTTTATACCTGTTTAATTTTATTTATCAGACTTAAGTGCGAAAGCGCATCAAGCTCAATTGTATTCTTTGCCGGCGAAATGTGTTCAAGATAGTGTGCGTCTGAATCGTAAAGAACCATACAATCTTTAAGATAGGAAAATTGTTCTTTTAAATGCATAAATTGCGCCGGATTTTTAACTTCCACGGTTTTAAAGGTGCTTTCCGGTGGAATAAATCCGAGATTTGCAAAAAGCGAGTTTGAATCTTTATCTATATGCGCCGGAAATGCCGCTCCGCCAAACGCTTCCACCATAGAAAACAGTTTAGTAAATTCGATATCCGTAGCATTAATAAGCAGGTTTTCCTCTTCGCCTATAATATGATCATTTTCATCGTACAAATATTGATGCCCGAAAATTTCCGGATTATTTCTTACTTTAATTAAGTGCTTGTAAATTTCTTTATCGAATTCAAGCGCCGCTTCAAGGCTTTTAAAAAGGCTAACGACATGCACTTCTTCAACAGTGGTAACTTCCATGCCGGGAATAAACAAAAGCCCGTATTGCTTCGCAGCTGCCGCAGTGGCCGGACAATTCTTAGCAGAATTATGGTCGCAAAGCGCAATAATATTCAGCCCTTGCACCGCCGCCATACCGGCAATATTGCAAGGGGTATTATCCTCATCCCCGCAAGGAGACAAGCACGAATGAATATGCAGATCATAAAAAAAGTCAGCCATTTAATTCCTCAAATATTTTTTTGGCGGTTTCAAAAACAGGCTTGTCGGACTTTAAAAGTGTTATTTCCTCTTCCTTAACTTTTTCAAGCAATTCTTCGCTTACAGAAGATCCCTCCGCCAAAACAATAACCGAAATATCCGCAAGTACCGCTACAGCCGCGGAATTGATATTGCCCATAACAGTAACCCAAGCCGAGCCGCTTTTGGCTTTTCCCATTACTACCGACAAAAGGTCGCAGCAGTAAACGGATGTCACTTCTTTATTTTCGCCTTCATTTAACACTTTAAAACCGCATTTTGTAGCTAATTCATTGTTTATCATCGTCATCTTCCTTATTTTTAAATACAACAAATCGTTGACCCAAATAATTAAAAATCACAAAGAATAAAAGGCCAATACCCGCCGCAATATTATTTTCCGCTTTATTTGAAAGGGCTTTTGATAATATCATTTCGGTAAACGGTTCTGCAATACCGTATGCCAAAAAGTAGCAGGCGGCTACATTAATTATATATACAAACAATTCGTGCGAATCAAAAGCCTTTATTTTAAATGTAAACCGCTTATTGCATATATAGCCTACAGTGCTTCCTGCGGCATATCCTATAGCCGTTGATCCCCAAAGGCCTAGTTCAGTAAAATTTATAAGCAAAAAAACAAGGCCCTGGCCGACAATTGTATTTAAAAATCCCACAAACATATATTTAAGCAGGACTTTATCAAATACCTTTTTATTTCTCATTGGTGTGTCCTTCTATATTTTATAAACATATCATACCAAAAAGAGTAAAAAAAATCAACATAAATCGCCCCAAAGCAAAGCTTCGGGGCGACAATTGAAATTTAATTGCAGATGGTTTTTTCAGTGTCTTTGTCGAACAAATGAATACGATCTGTCTCTAAGGCGATTTGAATAGTGTCGCCTGGTTTTGCTGTGTTGGAAGGTTCAACACGGGCGTTTATGTTTTGGCCTTCGCAATTCATGTATAGATATGTCTCGGCACCCATAAGCTCGGTAACTTCAACATTTGCACTAACAAGGCCGTCTTTAAATTTCTTTAAAAGATCCGGCTCGTTATGAACGTGCTCCGGACGAATGCCCATAACAACATGCTTATTTACGTAGGGTTCTAAAAGGCCTACTTTTCTTTCAAGCTTATCTTCATTTTTATACGAAGGAAGTTTAATTTTGTATTTAACGCCGGCGCGAGTTTTAGTGTCTTCACTGCCAAACTCTACAAAGAAGTCTTCGCCTTCTTTTAATACAACGGCATCGAGGAAGTTCATTTGCGGAGATCCGATAAATCCGGCAACGAACATATTGCATGGTTTATCATAAAGGATCTGAGGAGCATCAACCTGCTGGATAAAGCCGTCCTTCATAACAACGATTCTTGTACCCATGGTCATAGCTTCAGTCTGGTCGTGAGTAACATACATAAATGTTGTGCCGAGTCTTTGGTGAATTCTTGTAAGCTCGGTCCTCATTTGTGCACGAAGTTTAGCATCGAGGTTTGAAAGAGGTTCATCCAAAAGGAAAACCTTAGGTTCACGTACAATTGCACGACCAAGTGCAACACGCTGTCTCTGACCACCGGAAAGAGCTTTAGGTTTTCTCTCTAAAAGATGATCGATATCAAGAATCCTTGCAGCTTCTTCAACACGACGTTTAATTTCTTCTTTACTTGTTTTGCGAAGTTTAAGACCGAATGCCATATTGTCGAAAACGGTCATATGCGGATAAAGAGCATAGTTCTGGAAAACCATCGCGATATCTCTGTCTTTAGGAGCAACGTCGTTTACAAGACGGTCTCCGATATAAAGCTCGCCGCTGCTGATTTCTTCAAGTCCCGCGACCATTCGCAAAGTGGTGGATTTTCCGCATCCGGAAGGGCCTACAAGAATTATAAATTCTTTGTCTTTTATTTCAAGATTGAAATCGGAAACTGCAACCACACCGCCTGCGTATTTTTTATAAATGTTTTTAAGCGTTACGCTTGCCATGCATTAAACCTCCAGTATTTTTAGTTATACTCTATTTTAACAAAAATTTTCAATAATCACAATATCTCAATTATCCAAAGTTAATTAACAAGTTTTGTGTATAATTACAACAAAACTGCGGGTAATTGTTAAATATGCCAAAAAACATATGTAAATTATAATGAATTTGTACTAAGAAGAAGATTTTTTTCCGCCGCGTTTATTTCGCGTATTTCGCCTTCGGGTAAATCGTCAGCGCTAATACCCGCAAAGCTTTTTCTGTGAAGCTTTTCTACCTTATATGAAAAAAGTCCGAACATTCTTTTAACCTGATGGTATTTGCCTTCACAAATGGTAAGCAAAGCTTTGTTTTCTTCTATTATTTCAAGCTCTGACGGACGAATTTCAGTGCCATCGTAAAATTTTAGAGGCTTCGAAAATTTTTCGGGAAGGTCTAAGCTTAAGGGTTTGTCCACATAAACTTCGTATACTTTTTTAACGTGACTTTTAGGAGAGAGAAGTTTATGTGCCAAAGCGCCGTCGTTAGTGAAAATAAGTACACCGGTTGTGTCTTTATCAAGTCTTCCAACAGGAAATAAATCCTTTTTGTAAAAATCTTCGGGCATAAGGTCCATGACCGTTTTTTGACGGTCTCTAGCGGCGGTTAAAACGCCTGCCGGTTTATTCATTTTTAAATAAATGAACCGTTTTATAAAAACCTTTTCACCCAAAAGATAGATGTCATCGGTATAATCTACCTTTTGCTCCGGAGTTTTTGCAAGCACGCCGTTAACAAAAACCTGTCTTTTTTTTATAAGCTTTTTTAGTTCGCTTCGAGAATACTTTGTATTGTCACAAAGCATTTTATCAAGTCTCATTATTGAGTCCTTTCATAGTGCCGTCTATTGAAGTCGACGATATATCGCCGCCGACAATTTTGTTTTTATAAACCAAAATATGAGCAAAGATATTATCTTGCTGTGCATCATCAATTTTTAAAGTGTATTGGGTTAAACTAAAGCCTTTGTATTTGGACAAATCGTAACCGTTTCTTTTTTGCAGTTCGTTATAATTATTGTAAACATCGGAAAATTCTTCCGGTATGTCAATCTCCTGCTGTTCTTCCTTATATTTGCTATCCACCGTATAACCCAGCGTTTTTAAAAACTCCACCCTGTCAACCGGCGTGCCGCCTTTTGCAAGTGCGGTTACCGTCATTACCGTAACGGTCGATAAAAGAACAGCTAAAATCGACGCCACAATTATAAGCCTTTTTTTGGTGGTGCAAAAATAAAACATAAAAAACCTCCGCAGTGTTTCTTATTAAAAATATGCGTAAGGTTTTTTAGTTATTACATTCTTGAAATAAGGTAGGCTCTTTTTTCGCCCGGGTTTAAATCAAGTTCAAGCATACCGTCTTTTAAGCTTAAAAACTTTTTCTTGGCGCTAAGACCCTCACTTGTAAGCTCGCACAAAACAATATTTTGACTGCTTGAAAAGCCCAATATTTTGCTGAGGTTCCAGTCGCACCTGCCGCCTTTTTCAGTATAAACTACCGCGGTGTCATGGTCGTACCAAAAGGTTGGCAAAACAAATTCGTTGCCGATTTTTGCCGTTACGCCGTTTATTGTAAGCCGGTCCTCAGCTAAAAAAGTGGCAGTATTTTTTGTAAAATTCACTACGGTATCTTTACTTGTTACGCTTGCGGAGATTCTATCAAGAGAATTAAGCAAAAAATATTTTAGCGTTTTTGTGCAAAACTCTTCGAATATTTTTTCTTTATAGTCCGGAAGACTAAAAATATCTTTTAAGTTTGAACTCATTGCAAACAGTTTGCCCATTTGCGAGCTTTCGCATTCTTTAAAGCGGTGAGTAACCGTAACTGCACACAAAAGGTTTGCCGGGCGCTCCATATAATCTATAAGGCTTTGCGATAAGTTCATTACTGCCGGAATTTGCCCAACGTTACAATCATTTTTTTCGCCGCCGTTTTTTGCTTCATAGTAAAGGTAGTCGAGCACCACGTCGACACCTGATTTTTTAAAGTATTTTATCACTTTACTGCGAACACTGGAAAATTCATCAAGCGATATTTCATCGTTTTTAAAATACCCGAAATTTTCTATTAAAACAACGCCTGTTTTTTTAAGATTAAAATTATCTATAAATTTATCAATTCGGCGCAGCAGTAATTGCTGCTCATCCTCTTTTAAAAGATTAATTTTATATGCGCCGCCAATTTTAATTAAATTGCCATGTTTATCCTTAATTAAAAGGTTTTTGTCATAATATGCGTCAATAAGACTGCTGTCATCGTATCCCGAAACCATATCGATTTTTACGGAAATTTTGGTATTAAATTCGGACGCTTTCATAAAAAACCAATTAAAGCTTTCCTGTGCCGATGAATGCTCTGGCAATTTAAGCTCGCTTACTATTTCAAAAATGGCAGGATATCCGCTTTTTTCGCCTGATCCGAAAAGCCCGGATAAAAATACAATTTTAGGACAATGAAGGGTGATTTTATCGAGCGCCTCTATTTTTTCAAGCGCTACTTTAAAATCCATCAAAACCACAAGGCCGGCATCTGTTTTTTCGGTTAACTTCATTTCGGTCATCATGGTTTTATGGTATTCGTAATTGTAAGGCTTTTCGGGCGCTAATGTCTTTTTCCAATCGTAAGTTACGCTCATAATTCCTCCGCCAACACAACGGCGCGTGCCGCAATGCCCTTTTTCTTTCCCGTAAAGCCAAGGCCTTCTTCGGTTGTAGCTTTAACGCTTATTTTATCAATGTCGATCTGTAAAGTTTTTGCAATGTTTTCGCGCATTTTTTCAATGTACGGCAGCATTTTTGGGGCTTCGGCAATAATTGTGGAATCAACGTTAATTACTTTAAACCCATGTTCTTTTAAAAGCGCGTTTACCTTACTTAAAAGAACGGAAGAATCTATGTTTTTATAACTATCGTCCGTCGGCGGAAAATGACTACCTATGTCGCCAAGAGCGGCGGCGCCCAAAAGCGCGTCACATACCGCGTGAATCAGCACATCCGCATCCGAATGGCCAAGCAATCCCATTTTATGCGGAATTTTTACTCCACCTAGAATTAACGGCCTGTTTTTGCACAGTTTATGGACATCGTATCCTTCCCCAATACGCACTATTTTTCGCCCCTTCTTTCAATAATTGCTTCAAGCAACGGAATATCATTAATTGTGGTGATTTTTATATTTTCGGCCGATCCTGGAACTATTAGCACCGGTATGCCGTTTTTTTCAAAAAGCATACAATCGTCTGTAACATCCGATTCTAAATACTTAAGACATTCCAAATATTTTTTTGTATTAAAGCCCTGCGGTGTTTGAATAAGCACAAGGTCATCACGAGGAATAGTTTCCTTTATATAATCGCCGTTAGTTTTTTTAACGGTGTCGATAACCTTAATTCCGGGAGCTACCGCAACATTATCATTTAGTTTTAAAATAATGTTGTTTATTAACTCGGGTGTTACTAACGGCCTTGCACCGTCGTGCACTAAAAGCTTTGTTGTTTTTACTCTCTCAAGACCGTTTTTTACACTGATAGCGCGGGTTTCTCCACCGGGCACAATATCCGAAACTTTTTTTATTTTATACTCATCTAAAAGCTGCTGGTATTTTAAAACATCTTCTTTTTTTACAACCAGCACAACATTATCTATTAAGCTTTTATCAAACGCACGAAGAGTTCTAATAATTACAGGTGTATCACACAACGGCATTAATAGCTTATTAAGGCCGCCCATACGCAAAGCCGATCCGGCAGCTACAACTATAGCCGTCGAATCACTGCTTTTCTCCGTATATGTAAATACTTGTTGCTTTACTAATGTTTGCATATTATCACCAAATTAAAAAAACCGCACTTATAAAAAGTACGGCAAGATTTTTTAGGCTTTTGGCTTACTGTCACAGTCACCGTCTTCGCAGTTGCAGTGCTCGTGGCAGTCACAGTCTTCAAGCTCAAGCTCAATTTTTTTGCCGCAAGAGGGGCAAACAATCTCTTCATCTAACATTTCTTCATCTAAATAAATAATGTCGTGGCATTCGGGGCATTCAACCTCGTAAACCTCATCATCTTCATCACAACAGCATTCGTCTTCATCTTCGTAAACATAGTCTTCAAGATTTGCTAAATCTTCGTCAACCTGATCAACCTGTTCACAAAGTTCATCGACACCGTCTGCAATATCTGCAACCTCGTTACAGATATCGTCGATTAAATCGATGATGGATTTTAGTACTTTGCCATTTTCGTCATCAGAAATCTTAAGCCCTTCGGCAAGGCCTTTTAAATATGCGGATTTTTCTGTGAGTGTCATTTTATCACCTATGCTCTTTCCATATATTCACCGGTTCTGGTGTCTATTCTAACAATATCGCCCTCGTTAATAAACAGAGGAACGCGAATTTCAGCACCGGTTTCAAGTGTTGCGGGTTTTGTAGCATTTGTTGCGGTATCTCCCTTAAAGCCGGGATCGGTTTTAGTGACCTCAAGCTCAACGAAGTTTGGCGGCTCAACACCGAAAACTTTGCCTTTATAAGAAAGAATTTTGCAGCTCATATTTTCTTTTACAAATTTGAAATTATCGCCTAAATCCTCACGGTTTACCGGAACCATCTCGTAGCTTTCGGGATCTAAGAAGTTATAAATGTCACCGTCTGAATACGAATACTCCATTTCTTTTCTCTCGATGTAAGCGGGTTCGTATTTGTCGTTCGGGTTAAAGGTGCGCTCGGTTACGCTTCCTAATATAACATTTCTTATTTTTGCACGAACAAAAGCTGCACCTTTGCCCGGCTTTACATGTTGAAATTCAATAATTTGATAGACATTTCCGTCCATCTCAAAAGTCATACCGTTTCTAAAATCGCCGGCTGAAATCATTTATTTAACCTCCATATATTAATTCATATATAGTTTATACTATCCGCGGCTTTTTTTCAAGACAAATTAATTAATTTTTTAGGAAATTTGGTAAAAACTTCATTGCCACCGGTAAAAACGGCAACCATATCTTCTATTCTTATTCCGAATTTTCCTTCTAAATAAACGCCGGGCTCAACAGTAACCACATTACCCTCTTTTAGTGTGCCCGTGGCTTTTTTTGATAAATATGGCATTTCATGGATGTCAAGCCCTACACCATGCCCTAATGAATGGGTAAAATACGGCTCGTACTCTTGCAAGGCGTTCCTTGCAGCCTTATCGCAAAACGAAGCGTTTGCTCCGGCTGAAATAACGGCTTCACCAACAAGAACACTCGATAACACTGCTTCGTAGCATTTAATAAACTCATTTTTAGGCTTACCTACAAAGAAAGTTCTTGAAATATCGCTGCGGTATCCGTTTTTAGTTGCACCAAAATCAAAAAGCAGTGCGTCACCTTTTTTAATCACGGTATCGTCTGTTTCTCCGTGCGGCATAGCAGATTTAGCACCTGTAAGGCATATTGTAGAAAACGCCGTTTCCTCGCTCCCGAGTTTTCGCATTTCGTACTCTAAATGCGCTGCGACCTCGCGTTCAGTTAGTCCCGGCTTTACAATTTTCAATGTGTTTTCAAGTGCCGTTTCAGCTATATTAAGCGACTGTTTAATAAACAACATTTCTTCTCCGGATTTAACTTCTCTGAGTTTTTTAATGTACTCACTTAACTGTTCGCTTACAACTGTTTTTGCATTAAGTTTTGAAAATCGAGCGGTATCGTAATAAGTATTCTCGAATTCAAGATATACCTTTTCGATTGATTCTTCGGACAATATAATATTTATCTGTTCTTTAATATTATCGAGCAAAAAAACTTCCGCTTTTAAAGACGCCTTTTTTGCGGCCAAAATATATCTTGTATCTACAAACAATTTTCTGCTTTTTTTAGTAATTAAAAGCACGCCATCCGAAGAATTAAATCCCGAAAAGTACCTGCGGTTTTGTGGAGTTAAAATTAAAGCTGCTTCATTCTTTTTAATAAAATTTTCCATACAGCACCTCTAAACTAAACTGTTCCAATATTGACACATGGTTTTTGCATCCTCGGCTTGGGTTCCTGCGCTTTCGCAAATAACCGTAGGATTAGCACCTTTTTTATAAGCCATATCAAGCATATGATAATACTGTGGGCCATATACTTCATCAGCAAATGTCAGATGGCGCTTTTCACCCGCCGCAGTATACTCGATTTTTGAAAAATGCGAGTGAAAATTCCTCATTCTGTCAGTCCCTAATTTATCCTCCATTGTATCAAAAATCGCTTTAAAATCGGACGCGGTTTTAAGTCCGCCGAGTGTTCTTGCGTTTAAATGACCAAAATCTATACAAGGAATTAAGCTTTCGTCTAATTGGCACACTTCAAGAACTTCCAACAGGTCGCCGAGCTGATTTAATTTTCCCATAGTCTCCGGACAAATATGGACATGATAAAGTCCCTCACCTTTTAGCATATCAAGTGCGCGAATTATAGTATCTTTAGTTCTTTCAAGCGCCTCACGTCTTGTGCTTTTCCCGCAGGATCCGGTATGCACTACTATGCGGTTGCCGCCCATGGCATCTACCGCTTTTGCGGACTGCAAAATATAGTTTAAAGAATTAAGTCTTGTTTCTTCTTTTTCGCCCGATAGTGAAATATAATAAGGTGAATGCAATGACATTTTTATACCGTATTTTTCTGCTTCGGTTTTTAATTCGCGGCATTTTTCAAGACCAATATTTACGCCGCGGCCGCATTGATATTCAAAGGCGTTAAGCCCCATTTCGCTAACATATTTCGGAACGTCTGTGCTATGCTTATATCCGCGATCAAAAAAGCTTTCGCTGTTACCTGCCGGGCCAAAAAAAGCCATTACTTTTCCCACCTTTTTTTAAGTTTGTCTTCAAGATTTCTTCTTATTTTAAATGAAAGCTTTTCCTCTTTAAAGAAAGGCTCAACAAGAATTGTGCGAACACCCGAAATCCAACCACCCAAAATATCGGTAAAAACCTGGTCACCGACTATTGCCGCGTTTTTCCTTTTGGCACCGCATTTTTTTATGGCTTTAAAGTAGCCGAACGGCAAGGGCTTTGCCGCCATAGAAACAAACGGTAGCCCTACGCTTTTTGCGAAAACAGAAAGCCGCTCTTTTTTTCCGTTTGAAAGAATTACAAGCGAAATACCCTCTTTAATCATAGATGATTTAAATTGCTCGTATCCTACAAACGGTGTTTTGCCTTTATCAGTAGTTAACGTATTATCTACATCTATAATAAGGCAGGAAATATCGTTCGCTTTTAAAAAATCCGGGGTGATATCTGCCAATTTGTCAAATCTGTATTTTGGCTTAAAAATAGCGGTTTCCTCCTTAAAAAAAATGCAGGACTTAAAGCCCTGCATCAAAATTAAATCTTAGCGGAATTTGCGTTTGCGAGCGGCTTCCGATTTCTTTTTGCGTTTTACGGAAGGCTTTTCGTAATGTTCTCTTTTGCGAACTTCTTGGATAACTCCGTCTTTAGCCGTCTGCCTTTTAAAGCGACGCAATGCGTTATCTAAAGATTCATTCTCTTTTACACGAACTTGACTCATTTTTCGTCCCTCCTTAAGGCAATTAATTGTAATATTTTACTTATAAATTATAATATTAAAAACAGCAAATGTCAAGTTATTTTTATTTTTTTGTGAAAATTTATGTAAATATTGAATATTTTTATAATCTGTGGTAATATGTACTTAATTAAAAAACTTGGAGGAATATGCTTTGAAAAAAATAGTGGCAATTGCTTTAAGCCTTTGTTTAATTATATTTTGTCTTGGCGGATGCTCGGGGCCAAAATCTAAAAAACTGGCAATTGTAATTCCGCACGAAGAAGAAAACACATTTTTAAACGCACTTAGTTTTTATGCGGATAAATATGTTAAAGAATATAAAATTGACGCTACAATTTATCTATCAGATAGCGCGGAAAATCAGACCGAAATACTTAATAATATAAATACGGGTATTTATTCGACGGTGCTTATTTATCCTTCGGGAGAACAAAAGGAAACTGTAAAAAAATTAAAAGATCAAAATTTGCAGATTGTTTACTTATTTAACAAAGCAACCGATGACTACGATTTATTTTATTCGATTGACGAAACTACAGTCGGAAAAAACTCGGCACAGTATTTATACAGCAAATGCCAGGAGCTTGGAAATTTAAAAACAGCCGTGATTTATAATGAAAGTGACAGTCTTCAAACCGTGTGGGCAAATAATTTTATTACGGAAGCTTCGCTTTATCCGGTAATAGAATTAATCGGAAGCTATACTTTAACCAAAGATTCCGAAAAACGCACAATAAATGCTGTAAAATCTGCATTAAATAAAAACAAAGAAATAAATGCCATATATTGTGCAGACGATTACATAGCTAAAATTGCTTTTGAGCAGATTATTAAAAGCAAGCGCACAGATATTCGTATAATAATGGGAACAGGCGGCAAAAGCGAATATTTAAAATTATTTAATAACAACGACTACATATTGGTTTCATCCAATTATTCGCCGGTAATCATGCGTGACTGTTTACTTAGTATAAAAAATTTAATGGATGGTAAAAAGGTAAATAAAGACACGATTATTTCAAGCAATATAATTGACAATGCAAATGCTAATATTTACGCGAACGAAGAGGCAGGATATTAAAATAAAAAAAGCCCGGATAATCCGGGCTTTTTATTTTATTAGTTTCTGATCTTCTTTTTTGTTACTACAACACCGGCAAGTGCGATGAGCATTGCAAATACAAGATAGAAGATTACGTTGTTTTCGCCGGTAGGAACATTGGTGTTGTCTCCACCTTCGTTGCCGGGCTCTTTGACGACGTCATTTTCGTCAGCTTCAACAGTAAATGTTGCATCCGAAACTCCGTCGTTTGATACGATCGAGATGGTGTGTTCACCTGCAGCAAGAGTGCTTAAGAAGCTATCACTTAAAGTAACAGTACCATCTTCTGCAACTGTATAATTGTTGCTGTCAACCGCAGCGCCGTCAACCTCAATGCCTACGAATTTTGATGGATCAGCCTTTGATTTAAATGCGAGAGCGCTACCGTTGGATTTGCTGTAAACAGCTTTATCACCTGTTTCCATGGGATAATCTATAAGCTGATCGATTTCAGCAGTTTCCATAATATATCCGCAAACCTTGCATTCTTTATGTTTAAGACCGGCTTTTTCGGTTGTAGCCTTTTCGTCAATTATCCAATCACTGGCTTCATGCTCGCCGCCGATCAATATGGTTTCACATACGGTGCATTCTTTCCAGTGGCCATCTTCGTCGTATTTCCATTTAGACTCGGTATGGCCGGTAGCTTTAATTACAGAACCTTTAGTAATTATCTCTCCGCAGCCTAAGCAATATAAGTCGCCTGTGTAACCGGCTTCTTCGCATCCTGCAGGAGAAGCATTTCTAAGCTCGGTGTCGCCTTCATGATTGTTGGGATCAAGTTCGCCGTATGCATTGCCACAAGTTGTGCAAACAGCCTTATGGATGCAAGTAGCAGTTCCGCCTGTATGGCCGGGAGCTTTAATTACAGAACCTTTAGTAATGATCTCTCCGCAGCCTAAGCAATATAGGTCACCTGTGTAACCGTCAACTTCACAGCTTACAGCAGCAGCATTTCTAAGCTCGGTGTCGCCTTCATGGTTGTTGGGATCAAGTTCGCCATATTCAGCGCCGCAGTCTGCGCAAACAGCTTTATGGATGCAAGTAGCGGTTCCGCCATTGCAATTTAAGGTTTCGGTATGAGACTCGTCACGAGAGCATACACGTGTATGTGTACCGTCGCCGTTAGATACCCAATCGCCCCAGAGGTGGCCTTCGCCTGCGCCTGTGCTAAAAGTCGCTTCGTCAGCGGTACCTTTAGAAGATAATCCGCAATATTTGCAGGATTTGTAATAAACAGCAGGAGATTCGCAATCAACGCTGGATTTTAAATATTTAGCGTCTTGAACTTCTGCATCGAAAACGTGAGGTGTGGTCTCACCATATTCGCCGCCGCAAACAGAGCAAACTGCTTTTTGTGTGCAGGAAGCTGTGCCGCCTGTGCAGTTTTCAGTTTCTGTGTGAGAAGCGTCGTTAGCGCAAACGTGTGTATGAGTGCCGTCGTTATTAGAGGTCCAATCGCCATAAGCATGGCCTTTAGGATTGATAGTCTCTTCTTTGGTTTCGCCGCACTTTGTGCAGGTGTAAAGCATTGTTCCGGATTCGGTGCAGGTTGCATCAGGAGAAGGCACGCCATTGTTCCAAACATGATCGCATTTAACCTTTACAGAACCATCAACTGTTGTTTGATCAACATCGGTTTGTGACTCGTCGTCTAAACATACTGTAACTTTAGAAAGAGTAAGAGGAATGGTCTCGCCCTCTGTTGCAGCTTCGTTAATGGTAAATTTGAAAGTAATCAACAATCCATTATATGTAACAGGATCACTGAACTCTCCCTCATCTGCCTGAAGATCGGGAGTAAATCCGAATTTGTACCAACCCTTAGAATTAGCACTGGAAACAGTTGAGTTAACATGGTTGTTAACATAGTTTTCCGGGAAACTAATTTTGGCTTTAGTAGCAGAAGCTAAGGTTAACTTTGTATTATCAAAATTCAACCTGTAGGTTAAAAAGCCTACACCGGTATTGTTTGACAAAGTAACATTAACGTCTACTGTGTCGCCGATTTTGCCTTCAACTTTATCAACAGTAACAGTTAAAGCGGAGCCCGCAGAAGTGGGAAGAACGCTGAAAACTGTTAAAGCCATAACCAAAGCCAAAAGCACAGACATAATCTTTTTCATAGCTTAGACCTTACCTTTCGATAATTTTCTATTAAGTATTATAAAGTAATTCTTAGCTAAAGTCAACCCATTTTTATAAATAAAATTGGTAATTTTTGTTGAAGATGTATTGAAAAAATCTTTTATAAAATATCAACAATTTAATTATTGTATTTTTGTCAAGTTTATAATATAATTAAAGATAATAAGAAATCAGGAGATTAAATATGCCCTTAATTAAGACACCAATAAAAGGAACCTGTGATCAGTTGCCCGAAGATCAGGCTTTGCGAGAATATGTGCTTAGCACTATTAAGAAAGTCTATTCTTCATACGGGTTTTCAAGCATTGAGACGCCTGTACTTGAGCATTTAGAGAATTTAACCGGCGGGCATGGCGGCGAAAACGAAAAGCTGATTTTTAAAATTTTAAAGCGCGGCGAAAAGCTTGAGAAAATAGAAGACATAAACGATGCGGCTGACAGCGGCCTTAGATTTGATCTTACTTTGCCGCTCGTACGGTATTATGTTAACAATCAAGATAAACTGATTACCCCCTTTAAAGCAATGCAAACAGGACTTGTTTTTAGGGCTGACCGGCCGCAAAAAGGCAGATTCAGGCAGTTTATGCAGTGCGATATCGATATTTTAGGAGATGACAGCTTTTTAGCTGAAACTGAACTTATTCTTGCCGCATCCGACGCGTTATTAAAGCTTGGATTTAAAGATTTTTCCATTAGAATAAACGACCGCTCAGCTTTAAAAGATACAGCCTTAAACAGCGGCATTTCGGAAAATCAATTAGAGAATTGCTTTATTATTCTTGATAAAACCGACAAAATAGGTGAACAAGGCGTTTTAAAAGAATTAATAGAATCCGGTATTGATGAACAAACCGCTCAAAACTATTTGGCGGCAATTAAATCGGCTAAGCCAAATGATAATATTAAAAAAATAATAAATAATGTTACTTCTGCCAAAAACGAAGGCTTTAATCTGGTGTTTGATCCTACCCTTGTAAGAGGAATGGGATATTATACCGGCACCATTTTTGAAATTACGATGGATGAACTTGGGCTTTCGGTTGCAGGCGGCGGAAGATACGATAAAATGGTTGAGCAGTTTGGCGGCCCCTCAACATGTGCCGTAGGTTTTTCAATCGGATTTGAACGAATCGTTACGATTCTTAAACAGCGCAACTTTGTGCCGATAGGTTGCGGCAGGCGCATTTGCTTTTTAATTGATAAAAAGGCGTCTTCTGAAGCTATTGCAAGCGCATTGCGAAAAGCAGCTGCTTACAGAGCGGACGGCGATACTGTTTTGGTAACCAGACGGAACAAAAACGCAAAATTCCAAAAAACACGCCTTGAGGATCTTGGATACACGGAATTTTTTGATATATATTAAAAAAGCGAGATGATATAATGAAGGACAGACAATTTTCTTTATTTTGTTTGGCCGCATTAGTATTAATTATTGTATTGCGCACTATAGAGCTTGTAAATGTTGTTGATAATACTTCCGGATTTTTTGTGGATGGACAAGAACGCGTAGGTTATATTTTATCTGCCGTTACACTTATAATAATATGCGGCGTGTCTATCTTTTCTATCGCATTTAAATCAGAGACGACAGACATTCCAAAGCCAAGCCTGTTTTTAGGATGCGCGGAGCTTATGCTTGGTGCGGCATTAATTTGCGAACCGTTTTTTGGCGCAGTGCTTCCATCTGTATTGCCACAACTATTAGTTGTTTTAAGACAATTCAGCATAATATTAACAGGACTCGTATTTATCTATTTCGGTATTAGTATGTTATTAACTAAAATGCCCCGTTACGAATTTTTGCTTGTTGCTATTGCCTCTTGGCTTTTGAGACTGTTAGTAACTTTTATGTGTTACACCAGCATGGCGGACATTACAAGCAATAATTTTGAAATACTAATGATAATTACAATTCTTTTGTTCCTTACCTATCATATAAAATCCTTGTTGAGAATAGGCGGAGACAAGTACAAAACAATTAGCAGGGTTTTTAGTTCTGCGGCCTTTTTTATGACGGGCGTTTGCTCGCTTCCGCCAATAATTGCAACTATATTTTTTAATTATACGAGAATGCAGTACTCTACAGACAGTGTGATTACAAACCTGTTTTTAATGATATATATTTTTACCTATATGACGGCCGAAAAATTTGCAAAAAAGCAAACAGTTCCTAAAATTTCAGAAGGCGACAATTAAATAATATAGGTTTTTTAAAATAATATTTAAGACCGTTATATCAGACGATATAACGGTCTTTTTTATTCAACGTTTATATGTTTTAATCCTTTAACAGATGCGAGCGACAGCGCCGCGTTTATTATTAGATATGCGATTATTGAAATTACCGCCACAAAGAAAAACTCGGAAAAACCAAAGAAATTTGTGCTTGTAAAAATCTTCATAACATTAGCGTTAAACAGTCCCGATATATACAACACAAGAACTATTATGCCTTGAATTGCAAAATAAAATAAAAAACCTAAAATAACAGAAATTGCCGTTTTATTGTGATTTTTCTTATGCCCAAGTATTATTCCCAAAAAACCGCCCTGCAAAGCGCTGAACACTTCAAGTACTACAATTGAAATAAAAAGAATTACGAATAAAACGGGATTTGTGTTAAATGATTTTGCAAAATTTATTATAAACTGCCAGATTGCATCAAGCCCTTTTTTATTGCCAAATGCAATTATCAGACTTATAAGTATTATAAAAATCGTTGTAATTATGCTTATAAACGAAACGATTAATTTGGAAACATAAATACTGTTTTTAGAGCACGGGAGAGTGTGAGTTAAGTATGATTCATTTCCGTAAATTGTTTCTTTAAACCTGACCCAATTTCGAATTAAAGTATTAACAAAGCAGTTTGCCATAAGCGAAATCATAATTCCCATGCTTACCCTGCTTATTATCTGCATGACTAGGCTATCTGCATAATAGAATAGTATCCTTGTAATTACAGCGAACACAACCGTAAGTAAATAAAAGACCGAAACAACCTTATAAATATCCGCAAAGTCGTATTTAAACAGTTTTTTTAGCATTTGAACATCCTCCTGAAAATCTCGTCTATAGATGCATTTTCTTTTTCACGCAAATTGTCAGCAGAATCCTGCAAAACTACGCTGCCATTGTCGATAAATATAACTTCATCTAAAATACGCTCTATATCCTGTATTAAATGCGTGGAAATTAAAAGGCAAGCCTCTTTATTTAAATTTGCTAAAATCATATCAAGTATATAATCTCTTGTCGCGGGATCAACTCCACCTAGCGGCTCATCGAGAATGTATATTTCTGACTTTCGCGACATAACAAGAGTTAGTTGCACCTTTTCCTGCATGCCCTTACTCATTTTGGATAATTTTTGAGTAGCATCTATTTTTAAATCATAAAGCATTTTAAAAGCTTTTGATTTACTGAAATCTTCATAGAAATCAGCGAACTTATTGATTGCATCAATAACTCTCATTTGCTTATTTAAATAGGTTTTTTCAGGAAGATACGATATTTTTCTTTTGCTGTTAATGCCTACGCTGTTGCCTTTTACGGTTATACTGCCGGATGTAGGGGTTAAAAGGTCGTTTATAAGCTTTATTATCGTAGTTTTCCCTGAACCGTTTTTGCCTAAAAGACCAACAATTTTTCCACTTTGCAAATTAAAGCAGACATCATTTAAAACCCTGATGCCGTCAAAATCTTTGCAAACATTTTGTACTTTAATCAATTCCACTATTATCGCTTCCAATCTTTTTTATTATTGAAACGGCTTCATTATTTGTAAAACCGATTTTTTGCATTTCATTTAAGTAATGTCTTACAATATCTTCGGCTTGTCGTTCCTTGATTTTTTTAATTAAATCAGCATTATTTGTTACATATTTGCCATTGGTGCGTTCGGTATATATTAAGCCTTCGAATTCAAGATCGCTAAGCGCCTTTTGCATGGTGTTTGGATTCACCTTGAAAATTTGCGCAAATTCGCGAACTGACGGCAGCTTTTCACCACAATTAAATTCGCCTTTTATAATAGCCGCCTTTATTTTGCTTAAAAGCTGAATATATATTGGTATATCGTTTGAAAATTCAGTGTTCATTTTGCCACCTCGTTGTATCACTTCACTAATACAATAATATTATAATATATCTTATGATTTTTGTCAACAAAAAAAATAAGCAGCCTTGCGGCTGCTTATTTAATATTAATTTAATCCCACTTACAAGAAGTGTAAACTACTGTAGAACCGGCCGGAATAGTATCATAAAATACGTCTTTAACGTCTTTATAAACTCTATCGACATCCGGCAAGTGAGCCTTTGTGGAAACCATAGGCGTATTGGCTGTATACGCATGGCGATAAAGGGTTTTATTGATTGCAATATCAAACTTAATTTCTATGCCACGTTCGACAAAGTCTGTAGAGCAAACAACAATTGCCCAGTCTCCGTCACTGCGTTCAACAGCGTTCATATAAAGGAAAGAAGCGTACGGAACATCAACCGGATAAACGGTGCTCGGATGATCGCTGTCAACAGCAATATATCTTAACGGATTGGAAACGGCATAATACTGAGATTTCGGAATGGTCGAAATAAGCAGAGACGGTGCCATACCGCAAACGTGAATACCACTGTTAAACTCACCGCCGTTTGTAAGCGAATCGGTCCAGAGCTGGTCGAATATCTGCCACCAGGAAGTATTTTGTACTTTATGTTTCATCATGGAAATTATGCCAACCATTGACTGAACGCCGTTCCAGGGCGATTCAACACCATTGCCATGAACATCTGAACGTGACTGATACTCATCGCACCAGAAAGTGCTTGTATCATACGCATTAATTGTGCTTGCGCTCATCATGGCAGCTTCCATAGATGAAGCCCAGCTTTCCATAAGCTCGCCAACAGTATCGTCTTCGTCTTTAGCGTTGTGGCCGTAATGGTGAGTTGAATAAATATCAAACAGTTTATTGCCCTTTGCTTCTTCTCGTAAGCAGTCGGTTAAAAGCTGTGTGCCGTCTGTATATGATTGGTCGGGGCCAATCATATTAACGTTGTTCATATCACCGCCGCGCTTAAACGCCTGACGGTATCCGGTTAATACCTGGATATAATCTGGAGCAAGGTCACGCTGCCCGTAAGATTCGGTTTTCCATTTTGCGGGTTCGGTGTAAACGTACACGTTCCTGCAATTTGTAACGCCTTTTTTGCGTAATGCTTTTATTACTTCTTTATAAAGGTTGCCCGATCTAATACCGATCTTTCTAAGTCTTACCTGATCGTCGGTAAGGCCTGAAAAATTGTAGCCGTCAAGCTCGCCAAAATAGTTATCAACGCCGGGCTCCATACCGAAGATATACGGCGGACTCTGCTCTTGATTCATGCCCTGTGTATAATTATATCCAATATTATTACCATTTACATCCTGAATTGCATAAACGTCTTTAATATACCAACCGGCATTAAAGCAAACCTGGATACCTTTTTTATCGAGGGCTTTGCAGTACTCTACAAACTCGTTAAAGGGCTGTGTATTAAAGTCAAACTTTTTGTTGTAAGGGTCCCAGACCCATTTTGCCCTAAAGTAGCAACGAGTATATTTAATTCCGCTGTTTTTAAGCCGAGTTAGCTCAATCTCGCGCATTTCTTCGGTATAGTTACGTCCGTAAGTGTCGGTAACGAATGCGGAAGAATGATAAACCGTACCGCTGGCGCCCAAATAATTGGTCATTATAGGTTCGTCGGAATTGTAAATAGATAAAGTATCATAATCTACGGGAAGCCCTGATTCCTCTTCTATTGGTTCATCATCAGAGCCATCATATGGATCGGTATTTTCATCAATCGGATCGTCATCCGGCTCATACTCTTCACCCTGATTGTCTACATAACCGTCGTCAGATGAAGTATTTGTGGGTTTCGTGCCTTTGCACTGTGTAAGCGAAATTACAATTACAGCACAGATTATGGCGAGGCAAAGAATGATTGCAATTATTCTTACTGCCGGTTTTTTGAAAAACTCTTTATTCATTTTTTTACCTCTCCTTTCTGCTGCGTCTTACCACTAAGAACACTATGCCGCCGCAAGCTATTATGCTTAATGCAAAGAGTGCTATTGTCAGCGCGGGATTTTCGGTGTTCGAAGCATTATAAACGCTTATTCCGGCGCCTGCTTCCGGATATTCATCATATGCAAGCTGAAGATTTCCTTTGTAATAAGGCTGATATCCTACGCCGCCGTTAATTATAGCATTAGACATATCATTATAATTATATGGTTTATAATTGTAATAATCGTTCGGGTCGTAGGCGTATTTATGATCGTAGGTAAATACCATTATATTATCTACATCGATTGCGCCGCCGTGGGTATCGACAATAAGTGTAATTGTACCGGTGGCCGGTGAAATAAAGTTGATACCTACACGCTCCCACTCACCGTCAGTACGGCTATATCTAAACTGAGACGCGATTTGATCGTCTTGGTTATAGAAGAAGGAAGTGCCCGCAAGGTTGGAAGCTACGCCGAAATATCCTTTAGAACCGCTTTTTGCTCTGATTGAAGCGCCGATATAGTAGTTTTCACCTGCTTTAACATTTACAACCTTTAAGTAACGTTTGCCGATTGCCGAAGCTTTAAGGTACTTATTCTGATTTTGTGCAGGAGATGAGGCCGTTCCGTTAACAATCGCAAATCCTGAAGGAAGTCCTACCCAATCGTCTTTAGTAACCTTATCTTCAAAGCTCGGGTTGTTTACATTATTATATAGGTCTTCGGTATAAAGCGTTTTAACATTTTCATTTAAAACTAATGGCGGTGACAACTGATATGTAATATCATCAATGTAAACATCACTGTCTGCAGCACCTTTTATAGTACCTACCATAGTTCTAAGATAGGGCATATCTTCGGTATTTGTAATGAAGAACCTTGCGCGGTGCCAGCCGGTATCACTGCCGAAATAGGTATTATCTCCGGCATAAGTGTAAGAAGCATCGCCTGTAATGTGAACCGAGCTGCCATTGGTCTTATCAAACTTATACCAAACAGTTACGCAGAAGTTGCCGCCCGTAGAAGCCGGGAAGTGCAGCCATGTCTGCCAAAGCTTGGTCGCCGCAGACTCCGGTGTTTGAGCCTTAATTTTTAAGGACTTCTTACCGCTTCTGACATTAGGATCGTTATCGGATTTGGCTGTATAAATTTCAAAGTTTGAAGCTTGACGTGCCGGCTCGTATTTATTGGAAGACACCTGACTATTTATACTATAGTTATTAATTGCAAACCGATCGCTTTCAAAGTCAACCTTCTCAATAATACCGTCGCTTTCACCGTCCGGGTCCACTGCGAGTGTAACATCGTCAACATAAACCGACCCGGTACCCGCAGCAGTAAACATAAGGTTTACAGCCTGCTGATTGCCTGTTGAGAAAGGAATCTCAAATTCCGACATATCGGTTCCGGCAATTTCTTTATAAGCTATGCTTGAGATTGCAGAATAAATATTGGTATTAGAAGCAGAAATATCTGTAATGCCTGCTAAAAGCTTTGCGGCAATGTCGGTCTTTGCTTTAAATGTCATCTTGTACTGTGTAAACGGTGAAACGGTAACGGTTTGATATGCTGTTTTGCCGCTTGCTATTTTAGCCTCACCGTTTGACGCATCAAGATCGCCTTTCCAATCGTCTCTGCCTTTAGAAAAGTCGCCGTTTGAAGATTCAGCTATGCTTTCGTACTCCCAGAATTCCAAATTGTCTATATACATAGCCGTCGGATCGTATCCGTTAGGATCATTTTCTGCGGCAGGATCAGTGGCTGAATATGAATAACCAAAACACAGTTCTGTGGAGTTACCCGAATTAAAGTAAAGCTCAAAGTTTTCCCAACCTTCGCCGCCTTTAACGGTTCCTGTATATCCGCCGGAAATCATATAGCTCTTATAATATACACACAATGAACTGTTAGAACCGGAGGTGTCTCCCATTTCAACCGGGCAAACAAACACAGAAGTTAAACCACAGGTTTCGTCTAAGCCATTTAATTTATATTTAAATGAGATCTTATAATTAGTATACTTATTTAATTGTTTTAAATTGATACGCGTTTCACGCCATCTTGCGCGAACACCAAGGCTGTGAGAGCCTTCATACGCACGATCCGTAGTTGCCCAGTACTTACACCAAGCCTGATTTAAAATACTCGGATCCGTATACGAATACGGGAAAATTTTAAAATAATCATTTTCATAATATTTATAATCAAATGCTTGGCTCGGATCTTTTACAAAAGTATTGATATCACATGCAGGAACATCTTCGAAGCCGTTAAGTTTAAATCTTTCGAACGCCGCTTTATTAGGACCGTCGAACTTCGCATACAAAAGGCGGTCAATCTGAGCGTCTTCAGAAAATACCGGGTTTGTATCAACAAGCAAATCGGTAGCACTGTCATACCAGCCTGCAAAAGTATTGCCTTCTGCAGGTGTAGCTGTAAAGGTTACATGCTCACCCTTCGGGAAAACACCCGTTTTATCGACTGATGCTGTGCCGCCGAGGCCGCAGCTAACAAGGCCTAACTGAACGCACTGGAATTGTGAATATACTGATGTATTGTCAACTGCATTAAAAGAGTAAACCATTGAAGAAGACAAAGCATTGGTAGAGTTTGCGGACGGATACCAAGCGTCGAACAAAACGTTTTCATTAGCAATGGCCCATGCTGTAACCAAAGTTCCTTTTTTAACCATTCCTGTACCTGCGCTGCACTCTGCGTGGCCACCGGGGCCGGAAGATGCATTAACAGATACAAGGTCGCTTTCACCGGAAATCTCGGTCAAACCGATATCATCGATATAAATAAATCTTGAATCATACATCAAAAGACTAGGGCAGACCATAATCATAGCTACGTCCGTATTGTCTTTTGTGTTGAAGTTAATAGCAACCCTCTGCCAATCACTGGCGTTACCGGAAGTGGTAAAATCTTTAGTATAATTAAGGGTTTTTTTATCAAATGCGATTTGTCCTAAAGATGTCGGATAATAAAGACTTTCGTCGGTACCGTAGTTGTTGCTGTAAGTATTTGTACCATTTTTTAAAGCTTCATCTTTATCCTTTTTAGGTACAATGTTCAACCACGTAAGAGTAGTATCATCGGAAGGCATCTTAATCCAGAAGCTTAAAAGATAGTTGGTATTTGCTTTAAGCCCTGTAAAGTTTCTTCCTATGCCTTGGCTTTGTGCATAAAGCCTATACGAATTTTCGCCGCTGTGGGCATAGTCGTTTGAAACAACCGCTCTAACCCATCCATTGTCCGCCATGCAGCCTTTTGAAAGGTTTACTGTAAACCATGCACCTGCAACAGCATACGGATTGGTATAATTACGGTCATTAAAGTTTTGCACTGTAGTAGCGGTAACCGGAGCGCCGGGATCGGGAGTACAGTCAATAACCGGAATACCTCCTGCAATGCCGCGGTTATCATATAATCCAGAGCCTTTATATCCTTCGGCGCCCGGATCTTTAACGATGTTTCCGCCTTTAAATACGGCAACCAGTTTATCTGTTGTTTTTAAAACGCCTTTAAATACCGGATTTGTTCCCTGTGTTCCGGCAATGTCAACGCCGTTTAACTGCCACTTAACAAAGCTGTTGCCTTCTACCGGCAATGCAGAAAAGGTAAGTTCCGCAGAAGATTGCCCTGCGGGTATTTCGCCGTAAGCCGGGTATGTATATCCAAGGCTTCCGTCGTTAACCTGAGGCCTAAATATCGAAGCATTAACAGTTTCGATACATTTAAAGTCTGCAAAAGATACAGTTTTTACTGTCTTGGTATTGTCTTTCTTGCAGACAAGGCCGATTGCAAACCTTACTTTTGCAGCATCAGTAACAGCGTCAGTCGTGTCAAAGTTGTAGGTAAACTTAGTCCAACCGTCAACCGAAGTACTGTCAGTCTTAATAAGTGTACCGTTGTTGTTGCTTGAATCATAAAGCTTGGCAAAAGAAATGTTAAAAGCATTAACGGTATTAAGACCGATTTTTATAACATTATTTATTTTTGTCCTTGCTATACGAGATGTAAATTCGCACGCAACAGAACTGTACAAATTCTTTTCAGCAATAATTGTCTCCGAATGAGCATTTGCGGCCTGTGTAAGATCGGGGCTGTTGCCGGTTACATAGTCAGGCTCATATAACCCAAATAAAAGACCCTTTACATTTGCTGATTTAATCCAAAATGAAATTTCGTAAGAACAATTGCTTTTAATCTGAATGGTATCTTTGTTGTAAAAGAAAGCAGAATTTGCATTGATCGCACCGTTGGCAGTAACAACATATGAATTGCTGCCATCGGGTGATTTAGCAGTAGTATCAACCGTTCCCGAAATATTTGTCGGCAATGCTGCTCCGTCAGCACCGGTAAATAGCCATCCGTTAGGTTGACTTCCGGTTACTTCGGAAAATGTACCATTAGTAAACAAATCTGAAACCAGATCTGCAGCGCCGGTACTAAACATCATATTAGGCACAAGATATGCCAGCAATAATGTTAAAGACAGCACAAACGCCAAAATTCTCTTTCGCATTATCTTTACTCCTTTTGCAGTATATTTCCGCGTTTATATTTTACTATAAATAATAATAATTGTCAATAAACCCGCCTGCCGAAAACGGCTCAATTATTTTACGAAAATAATTAATTTTTTTGACCAAAAAAGTCATAAATTCAATTATAAAAGGTTTTTTCGCACCGCATAACATAATTTTTAAAAAAGCGGTTGTAATTTCCAGCATTTTCTGCGATAATAAAAAAGATAATAAATTTTCAGGTGAGTAAAATGACCGACAATGTAAAAATGGCCGAACTGCTATTTAATGAACAGCTTCAAACCCCAGAATTTTACGAAGATAAATATCCTTTAAGAGATTTGCCCGAAGGTGCAAAAGTCACAAGGGTAGCTCCGAGCCCCACGGGATATTTGCATCTTGGTACACTATATGTTGCATTAATCGATCGAATAACCGCCGGTAAAGACGGTGTTTTTTACGTACGTATAGAAGATACCGACAAAAAGCGTGAAATTGCCGGCGGTGTTGATAATATTTTAGACGGATTAAAGAGCTTCGGCATTGAAGCGGATGAAGGGTACTTGTTAGACGGCGAGTGCGGTAAATACGGCCCATATAAACAAAGTAAGCGAGGAACAATTTATCGCAGTTTTGCAAAAAAACTTGTAGAAGAGGGGCTTGCATATCCCTGCTTTTGCACTGCCGAAGAGCTTGATAAAACGCGTAAAGAGCAAGAATCACAAAAAATACGTACAGGTTATTACGGCAAATACGCAAAGTACAGAAACATTACCGTAGAAGAGGCAAAAAAACATATAGATGCCGGCGAAAAATTTGTTATAAGGCTTAAAAGCTTTGGCGACGAAAGCAAAAAAGTTACAGTTGAAGATTTAATTAAGGGCAAAATCGAAATGCCGCAAAACGATGAAGATTTTGTCATTTTGAAAAACGACGGTATACCAACTTATCATTTTGCGCACGCTATAGACGACCACCTTATGCGTACCACTCACGTCATTCGCGGGGATGAGTGGCTTTCAAGTCTTCCAAAGCACGTCGAACTGTTTAAAGCTTTAAATTTTAAGCTGCCGAAATATGCGCATATAGCTCCGATTATGAAATCGGAAAACGGGAACAAACGAAAAATCTCTAAAAGAAAGGATCCGGAAGCCGCCGTATCGTACTTTAAAGAGCAAGGGTATCCGGCTGAAAGCGTCATCGAATATTTGATGACGATTGCGTCGAGCGAGTATGAAAACTTTAAAAAGGCAAATCCGAACAGCAATTACAAGGATTTTAAATTCAATATCAAGAAAATGAGCCTGTCGGGCGCGCTGTTTGACGGGGATAAGCTAAACGACGTAAGCCGCAACATTATTGCCGTTATGACAGCCGACGAAGTATGTAGTTTTGTACTTGGCTGGGCAAAAGAATTCGATGCGGATTTCTATAACAAAATTTCGGCGGACAAGGCATATTTAAAGGCGATTTTTTCAATTGACAGAGGTACATCCAAGCCCCGAAAAGACCTTGCAAAATGGAGCGACGCCATAGGCTTTACCGAGTATTTTTACGACTATACGCCAAGCTATGCGCTCCCCGAAAACATTGAGACGGAAGATGCGATTAAAATACTAAAAAAATACACAGAAGTTTACGAAGAAGACGCAACACAAACCGAATGGTTTGAGAGAATTAAATCGATTTGCGAATACGTTGGCTACTGTGCTGACACTAAGGAATACCGCAAAAATCCGCAAAATTATAAAGGAAGCGTCGGTATGCTTAGCACGGTTATTAGAATCGCAATAACTTCAAGGCAAAACACACCCGATTTATACAGCATAATGAAGCTTTTAGGCAAAGAAAAATGCTTAGAGCGTATAAACGATGCCGTTGAATCTTTTAAGGAGCAGTTAAAATGATTGAAAAATTGAAAAGGCCAAATTTCCCAAAAAGAGCCATAATTACAGCAGGTATGCCATACGGCAACAAAGAGCTGCACTTTGGCCATATCGGCGGCGTATTTATACCTGCCGATGTCTTTGCTCGCTTTTTAAGAGACCGCATCGGAAAAGAAAACGTAATTTTTGTATCAGGCACCGACTGTTATGGTTCAACCATCGAAGGAAGTTACGAAGCGGCGAAAAAGGACGGATTTTCTGGGAGTATAGAAGATTTTGTAGAAGAAAATCACAAAAAGCAGAAAAAGGTACTCGACGATTATCAAATAAGCCTTAATCTTTTTGGTGCATCCGCTTTATACGATACAGGTGAAATACACCGGGAATTATCTGTCGAAGTGTTTAACAAGCTAATGGAAAGCGGCTTTATTAAGCTTGATAAAACAAAGCAGTTTTTCGATGAGACGAAAGGTGTATTTTTAAACGGCAGACAGGTTATAGGTCGTTGTCCTATTCAAGGCTGCAAATCGGAACATGCCTATGCCGACGAATGTGCTTTGGGACATCAGTACAACGCAGACGAACTTATAGCTCCAAAAAGTACCCTCTCAGGTGACACTCCAACCATAAAAGAGGTTGACAACTACTATTTTGATCTTGTTGCCTTTAAAGACGAAATAGAAAAGCATACTGATTATTTAGCCGGGCTTGACAATACAAGAGATATTCTAATTGCCACAATGCGCGAGTTTTTAAAAGCACCGCAAATTTACGTAAAACGCGAATATAAAGAGCAACTGGCAGAGCTTGATTTGCCGCCATATACGCTTATTGACGAAGAAAATAAGCCTTCGTTTATACTCAGCTTTAAAAATTTAGATAACCGCGCCGCGGCATGCAAGATTTTAACAGACGCTTCTATTCGCTACAGAACAGGTAAAACTGTGGTTCCCTTCCGTCTTTCCGGCAACGCCGCGTGGGGAGCCCCGCTACCGAAAGGCATTGATAAAAACCTTACTTTTTGGGTTTGGCCGGAAAGCCTTTGGGCGCCTATTTCTTTTACAAAAGCCTATTTAAAAAGGCAGGGATTCGGTGCCGATGAATACAAAAAATGGTGGCACTCTAAAGACTGCGGAATTTTCCAGTTTATTGGCGAAGACAATATATATTTTTACGGCATTGCACAAACCGGCTTGTTTTTGGGACTGCAGGGCAAAAACTTTGTAAACGAGCCAACTGACGGCAAGCTTCAGTTAACCACGCTTATCGCCAATCATCACCTTTTATTCGGAAAGAAAAAAGCTTCGTCTTCGGGCGATATAAAGCCTCCAAAAGCAGGTGAACTGTTAAATTATTATTCGCCGGAGCAGTTAAGAATGCACTTTATTAACGCAAGCCTTGCAGAAAACAGCGTAGGGTTCGACCCGAAAAGCATTACTCATCCGCAAGATGTAAAAAACGGCATGTTTGACGATGTTTTATACGAAGGAAATCTTTTAACTAATGTTTACAACCGCCTTGCAAGATCCTGCTTTTACACGCTATCTAAATATTACGGCATGAAAATGCCGGAAGGCAAGGTGTCGCCTAACATAAAAGAAGAAAGCGACCGGGTAATTTTAGAGTACGAACAGCTTATGTACGAATACAAATTTTACAAAATTTTCGAGCTGTTAAACGTTTATTTAAGGGATGCAAATAAAATGTGGGCTACTATTAGCCGCGAGGCCGAAAGCACCAACGACGAGCAAAAAAGGACCCAGCTTTTAATTGATTCCATGCATATTGTGCGGGTGCTTTGCGCGCTATTCCACCCCTTTGCACCAAATGGGTGCGATATGATAAAAGAATATATGAAGCTTGGTGATGAAATTTACGACTGGTCATGCATTTTTGACGAAATGAGTCGGTTTTTGCCTTGCGGCAAAGAATTAAAAGAACTGCCGCCCAAAACCGATTTCTTCAAAAAGCCGCAGTGCCAGTTTAATTAACGAAAGGAACATATTATGACCGTTCGGGATGTTTTGGAGATTTTAGAAAAGTGGCTACCTGCAAAGAATGCTTTACCGGGAGATAATGTTGGCCTTCTTGTCGGAGACAGCGGTGCAGAAGTTACCAAAATACTCGTTTGCCTTGACTGCACAACCGAAAATATTTTGTATGCAAAAAGTTTAGGGGCAAATTTAATAGTTACCCACCACCCTGTAATTTATGCTCCGCTTAAAAATGTAACGGAAACTTCGCGTGCTTTTAAGCTTATAAAAAACGGCATTGCATGTATAAGCTGCCACACCAACCTCGATATGGCTAAAGGCGGTGTTAACGACTGCCTTTGTAATGCGCTTGGCATTAAAAATTTAACTTCGCTTTACGAGGAAGATTCTGAGTTTTTCAGCAATATGGGTGAACTGGAAAACGCTTTATCTTCAAAAGAGCTTGCAAAGCACGTAAAAAATGTTTTAGGCGGCAATATTCGTTACAGCATAGGCAAAAATCCAATAAAAAAAGTCGCCGTGTGCTCGGGTGCCGGCGGCAGCATGCTTGAAGCGGCAATTCTTTCCGGATGTGACGCACTTATAACTGCAGATGTTAAGCATTCACTTTTCATTACTGCCGCAGAGCATAATTTTACGCTTATAGACGCGGGCCATTATCATACCGAAAATTTAATCGTAAAACCGCTTGCAAAATTTCTTTTTGAAAATACCGATTTGCCGGTTGAAACAAGCGACAAAAACGCCGTTTTCTGCTTATAAAAGTTCTAAAAGCAAAGACCTGTTATTATTTATTTAAAGGTGATAATATGGTCTTTGTTTTATTAAATAAAAAAAGAATTCCGTTTGCAAAATCGGTGACTAAAAAAACAATATCGGCAAATAATACGGCTTTTTGTTTATTATATTTAAAGAAGAATTTTTTCGGGAAATACAATAAAAAAAAGTTGTTAAAAATAATAAAAGCCGATCCTTGCTTGCAAGAACCGTCTATTAAAAAAACTTTAAACTTAAGGTGCTATGACATAGATAAGTGCAAGGAGTTTTATATTCTTTTAAAATTTAAAGCTATTAGCGGGAATACTCTTACCGTAAAAGATACTGCCGGCAAGTACTTTCACCTAATAAGAAAAATGCTATTATCTTTTAGACAAATTGAAATATTAACAAAAAACTGCGAAGAATATGATAAATTAGCGGCCTTTTCTGCTTATAACTACGGATTTGCGCCGGCATTATTATATAACGATAGCAAGTGTAGTGAGATAATTAATTTAGATAAAATTGAAATAAACGATTTTGTTATGCCCGAAAAACTGCAAAACAAATTATCCGAAATCAATAAAAAAGAGATTAACGCCGCAGTGTTTTGTGAAAAAATCGGCAAAAAATATTAAAAAAATTATTTAACGCTTGACATCTTAAAGTAACGTTGCTATAATATTAAAGTCGCGTTCGAGCCATTAGCTCAGTTGGCAGAGCACTTGACTTTTAATCAAGGTGTCCGGAGTTCGAATCTCCGATGGCTCACCACCGATAAAAACCGCTGGAATCCTAAATTATTTAAGGGTTTGAGCGGTTTTTTTAAAAAGGAGCTATTATTATGCGTAAACTCACAAACAGCATTGTTATCTTGATTTTAACAATTTCATTTCTTTTTACCGGCTGTAATCAACAAATTCCGGATGATAACATTAGTGAGGTTTTACCGGCGGACTCGCTTGTAACGTCCGCCAAAGAAAGTTCGTCTAAAACGTCATCGAAAACAAGCAAAAATTCGTCAAAAGGAGGCAGTTCGGTGAAAAATTCTTCTAAAACTCAACCGTCTGATCCTTTTGTAGCGGCGCTTAAAAATGAACGTCAGAAAATAAAAGATTCTCTTACAAGCACAATTATGAAAAGATTTAATCCGGAGTATGCTCTGGACGGCACCGGTGATTTAGCGCGCGTTTCCAGAGTTATGCGCAAAGCAAAGCAAGGCAAAAAAATAACCGTTGGCATTTTGGGCGACTCCATAAGCGGCGGTGCGGGCGCTTCCTCATCGGATAACGGTTACGGTGCCTTGATAAGGGACTGGTGGACCGACGTATTCGGTGAGGCTAACGTAAAATACGTTAACGCTTCCATAGGGTCAAACACGTTGGTTAATATTGTACATAGAATGGATGACCATCTGTTAAGCGCAAATCCGGATATTGTATTTTTAGGTTACTGGAAAATACATAATCCTGCTGTTGAAAACCAGAACGCGCTTGAAAGCATCATTAAACGGATGCTCGATAAAAACATAGCTGTTGTGTGCATACAGTTATATAACAGCGATACTACAGATAAAGATATTTCCGAAATGACCAAGATGGCAAAGTATTATAAGCTGCCTTTGGTTTCATTCGCAAACGCATTAAACAACTCCCACATCGCATGGGCAAAAATAAGCGCAGATGCTTTGCACCCGAATGATTACGGACATACTTTAATTGCCGCGAGTGTAAATACATTTTTAACTAACACCGCTGAAAAGTTAAGCAGCATAAGCACTTCGCCTGCGGCGCTTCCGACTTTCTCCTTAAAAGCGGACGGATGGATGTACGTATCCGCTACGCTTTTAGACAGGAGCGATTCGACAAAATTGACCGTATCAAATATCGGTTCGGCACAAAACGCCGAATGGACAGCAAAAAGTTTTTCTTTTAAAGGCTTTAAGCTGGGCACAAAACCCCTGGTTGTAAATTTACCTAAAATATCAACGCTTCATTTGCTGTGTTTATATCAATCAGGCGGAGGCAAGGTTTATGTAAGTGTAACCGGCAAAAGCGGTTTGGTCTTTTGCAAAAATGTAGAAGTTCCAACCTTAGCGAGTACAGACAGCAGTTATTCTTGGCCCTCCTCTATGCTGGCTTCAAAAATAAACGAACCGGTAACCGTAAGCCTTTACTCAGACACAAGTGCAACTATTCTCGGATTTATGGTAACGCAGTAAAAAATATGCAAAGATGCCGCAAGTAAAAAACTTGCGGCATCTTTTTTACTTATCGTAAACGCTATGTACCTTACAACAAAGGGATTTGATTGTTCACAATGCAAGTTAACGGCTTCGGGGTAGAGGCTATAAATAAAAACAAGGCCCGACCCGGATCGGGTCAGGCCCTGCCTGTGGTGCCGGTGGCCGGACTCGAACCGGCACGGTGTCGCCACCGGTGGATTTTGAGTCCACTACGTCTGCCAATTCCATCACACCGGCAAAATTGACTTATTTATTATAGCCAATAAACAAATTAAAATCAAGCCTTTTTTTGCTAAACGTTAAATCTGAAAAGGACAATGTCGCCATCCTGCATAACATAATCCTTGCCTTCACTTCTAAGTAGGCCCTTTTCTTTTACGGCATTCATGCTGCCAAGCTCCATTAAAGTATCAAACGATACTACCTCTGCTCTTATAAATCCCCTTTCAAAATCGCTGTGGATTTTTCCTGCGGCGGCGGGTGCTTTGGTGCCTTTTTTAATGGTCCATGCTCTAACCTCCGGCTCGCCTGCGGTTAAAAATGAAATAAGCCCCAAAAGGTCATAGCAAACAACAATAAGCCTATCAAGTCCCGATTTTTCAAGATTTAAATCGCTTAAGAAAAGCTTTTTTTCGTCTAAATCGAGCGATGCAATTTCGGCTTCAAGCTCGGCGCATATCGGCAGCGCTTTGGCACCCTCTTTTTCGGCAATAGCCTTAACTATATTATAGCCTTCGTTATCGTCAATTCCACCTTTAAAGTCAGCTTCACTCATGTTGCATACATAAATTACAGGCTTATATGATAACAGCGGAAGTTCCTTAAAATACTCCTCTTCATTTTCAAAAAGTTCCATACTTCTTGCGGATTTGCCGTTTTCAAGATGTTTAATAAGCCTTTCTAAAAAATCAGCTTCTGCTTGATATTTTTTATCGCCTTTTAAGGCTTTTTTTACGCGGTCAAGCCTTTTTTGCGCCATTTCAAGGTCGGACAAAATAAGCTCAAGGTCAATAATTTCAATATCGCGCTTCGGATCGACAGAACCCTCCACATGAATAATATCATCGTTATAAAAGCAGCGAACAACGTGGACAATTGCGTCCACTTCCCTTATATGAGACAAAAACTTATTGCCAAGCCCTTCGCCGCGGCTTGCACCTTTAACAAGGCCCGCAATGTCGACAAATTCTATAGTAGCCGGCGTAAATTTCTGCGGATGATACATTTCTTTAAGTTTTTCTAAGCGCGCATCCGGAACAGCTACAATTCCTACATTCGGTTCAATGGTGCAAAACGGGAAATTAGCAGACTGTGCGCCAGCGTTTGTTATTGCGTTAAAAAGAGTGGATTTACCAACGTTCGGCAATCCGACGATTCCAAGTTTCATAAGTACCTCCAAAATGTCATTAGTTAATTATAGCTTTGTTTGCAGCAAATTTCAACAAATATTATGTGCCTATTGAAAAATTTTCCAATATAAGTTATAATAACTGTGATTAAATTTTATTAAAGGTGAGGCTATGAACGTTAAATTTTCCGTCTCTTTGGAAAAAATAATAAAAGAATTTTCTTTGGAAAAAATCTACTTCCCTGTTGATCCTAATAAAGTGGAAATTTCAAACACCGAAATCAACAGACCGGGAATTCAGCTTGCCGGTTACTTTAAGTTTTTTGACAAGGATAGAATTCAGATTATCGGCAAAAGCGAACACAGCTTTTTAGAGAATATGGAACGCCCTGTATTTGAAAAACATGTTAAAACCTTTATGGAACAGGGTGTAAAGGTGCTTATTTTTTCCCGCAGCTTAGTAATTGATCCGTTCATTATTGAATGCGCGCAAAAAAATGAAGTTTTTATTTTAAGAACGGACGACAGCACTTCGTCTTTTATGTCCGCACTTATTTCTTACCTTAATGTTCAGTTGGCTCCGCGAATTACACGCCACGGCGTGCTTGTCGAAGTGTACGGCGAAGGCATATTACTTCTTGGTGAAAGCGGAGTAGGTAAAAGCGAAACCGCAATTGAGCTTGTAAAGCGCGGGCACCGTTTAATTGCCGACGACGCGGTAGAGCTTAGAAAGGTTTCAAACAAATCGCTTGTAGGATCTTCACCGGAAAACATAAGGCACTTTATAGAGCTTAGAGGTATAGGCATTATAAACGCAAGCAGAATTTTCGGTGTGGGTGCTGTAAAACTTACGGAAAAAATAGACATGGTTGTAAATGTCGAACAGTGGGATTCCAACAAGACATACGACCGCATTGGCATTGAAAATCAGTACACCGAAATTTTAGACATTAAAATTCCATCCCTTACAATTCCTGTAAAACCCGGCAGAAATTTAGCGGTAATTATCGAGGTTGCGGCTATGAACAACCGTCAGAAAAAGCTTGGATACAACGCTGCCGAGGACCTGTTATACAAGCTTGGGGTATCTGAAGATTTTACAGATAAAAAAGAAGAAAAAGAAAAACCCATCGACCCCTTTAATTAAGAAAGAAGGTTCAAAATGTATTATATCGGTATTGATCTTGGCGGTACTAACATCGCCGCCGGAGTAGTAGATGAAAACTACAAAATATTAGGCAAAGGCAACATAAAAACCAGAAGTCCTCGCCCTGCTGAAGAAATAATTAAAGACATGGGTGTTGCCGCGCGCATGGCTGTTGATAATGCAAATCTTACCCTTGATGATATCGCTTGCGTAGGTGTTGGATCCCCGGGAACGGTTGACCCGGAAAAAGGCATGATATTACAGTCTAACAATTTAAAATTCGACAAGGTTGATTTAAGAGCTATTTTAAGCAAATATTTGAACTTTGATATTTATACCGAAAACGATGCTAACTGTGCGGCTTACGGCGAATTTTTAGCGGGGGCCGGAAAAGGCACTAAAAACTTTATTGCAATAACGCTTGGAACGGGCGTAGGCAGCGGAATAATTATTAATAAAAAAATTTTTTCCGGAAGCAATCATGCCGGCGGAGAGCTTGGTCACACCGTAATTGTAAGTAACGGCGTTCAGTGCACTTGTGGCAGAAAAGGCTGTTTTGAAGCGTATGCCTCGGCGACCGGCCTTATTCGTGCTACAAAAGAAAAAATGCTTGAATGCAAGGACAGTTTAATGTGGCAGCTTTGCGAAAGTGATATTAACAATGTTAGCGGAAGGACTGCATTTTTAGCGGCAGAAAAAAACGATATTGCCGCAAAAGAAGTTATAAACGCCTACATAAAATATCTTGCCTGCGGAATAACCAACGCCATAAATATTTTTCAACCGGAAGTATTGTGTATAGGCGGCGGTATCTCCAAAGAGGGCGAAAAACTGACAAACCCAATAAAAAAGATTGTAACAGCAGAGCATTTTTCTAAAAACAACGAAAAGCAAACAGAAATAAAGATAGCAACCTTAGGTAACGACGCGGGAATCATAGGTGCCGCATTTTTGCATAATATTTACAAAAGATAATTTTGTTTTTTAAGGTGAATCAATGGGAGTTACAGAGCAACTTAAAACTAACGGTATAGAATTTAAAGAAAACGAGCCCATGTGCAATCACACAACCTTTAAAATCGGCGGTCCGTGTGATATATTTATTGAGCCCAAAAACACTGAGGAACTTAAATTTGCCATTGAAACGGTTAAAAACGATATGCCCTTTAAAATAATCGGCAATGGTTCAAATTTGCTTGTAGCCGATCTTGGAATAGAAGGCGCGGTAATAAAAATTGGTCAAAAAATGTCTGAAGTACATACTAAAGAGCAAAAAATTTATGCCGCCTCCGGAGCCAGGCTGTCCTCTGTTTGCGCCGAAGCGCTCGAAGAAGGCCTTGGCGGTATGCAGTACCTATGGGGAATACCCGGAACTATCGGCGGAGCCGTTTATATGAATGCAGGTGCATATGGCGGCGAGATTGCGTCTGTTATTACATCTGCCACATATTTAACCGATGACGGCAAAACCGTAAATATTTCAAAAGAGGAAATGGATTTTTCCTACAGGCATAGCATTTTTAAAGAAAATGGCGGCATTATTCTAAGCGCCGAATTCACTTTGCAGCCGCAAGACAAAACCCAGCTGCGTTTAGAAATGGATGAACTTATTTTAAGGCGCAAAACCAAGCAACCGCTTGAATACCCTTCTGCAGGAAGTGTTTTTAAGCGTCCGGAAGGTCATTTTGCCGGTGAACTTATTGAAAAATGCGGCCTTAAAGGATATTCAATCGGCGGAGCCATGGTTAGCGAAAAGCACGCAGGTTTTATTATAAACACAGGCGACGCCACCGCAAGCGACGTTAGGCGTCTTATTGAATATATAAAAGAAAAGGTTTTTTTAACAGAAAGCGTTAAGCTTGAAAGTGAAATTATTTTTATGGGGAGGTAAAAATGGAACTTATAATTGTAACAGGAATGTCAGGAGCCGGAAAATCCAGCGCAGCAAGCGCGCTTGAGGATTTAGGTTTTTATTGTGTTGATAATATTCCTCCCCTTTTAATGCCCGCATTTATTGAACTTACGCAAAGAGAAGAAAACGGTTTTAACAACGTTGCAATTGTAACTGACATACGCGGCGGCGAATTATTTAATGATATTAATAATGTTTTGGATTCAATTAAAAAAAGCGGAATCAACTACAAAATATTGTTTTTAGACGCCAACAACGATGAGCTTGTTCGCCGGTACAGCGAAACCAGAAGAAAACATCCGTTTTGCGAAAAAGAAAACATTACCGTAAGCCGTGCTGTAATAAAAGAGCGCGCTCTCCTTGAAAAACTAAAGGAACAGGCGGACTATGTTGTTGACACTTCAAAAATTACGGCAGGACAATTAAAAAAACAGATTATCGGTATTTTTGCGGAAGGCAGTACAAAAAGCTTAAATATACAGGTAATGTCATTTGGCTATAAGTTTGGTCACGTTAACGAAGCAAATCTTGTTTTTGATGTGCGCTGCCTTGAAAACCCTTATTATATTGATACTTTAAGAAATCTAACCGGTTTATCTAAGGAAGTTTCAGAATTTGTTATGGGTTTTGAAAAATCACAAACATTTGCGCAAAAAATGCTCGATTTTATAAATTTCGCCGTTCCTTTATACGCCAACGAGGGTAAAAGTCAGCTTGTAATTGCCGTTGGTTGTACGGGCGGCAAGCACAGGTCTGTAACCTTTGCCGAAATTATTTATAAAGATCTTTTAGAAAAAGGCTTTAATGTTAGCGTTACACACAGAGATATAGAGAAAGTATAAGTTATGTCTTTTAGTAAGAATTTAAAGGCGGAGCTCGCAACTAAACCCGAAAAAACCTGCTGTCGGTTTGCAGAAACCTACGGTTTGTTATTGGGTGCCGACTCGTTTTCGCATGAGAATCTTTCTTTTGTAACCGAATGCGAAGATGTAATTACACGCCTTAACGAAAACTGCAAAAGGCTGTTTAAATTAAATCTAAATATAAAGTGCGCCGGAAATAAAAAAGAAATTTTTACCGCTTTTTTGCCAAACCACAGTGCGGATATTATTAAAGAAGCTTTTTCAGGCAGCGAAAAAACCGTTATTAAAGAGCACAATATTAACGATGAATGTTGTCAGGCTGCGTTTTTACGTGGTATGTTTTTATCGTGTGGTTATATGGACGACCCTAAAAAAAACTACAATTTAGAATTTGCCCTTTCGGATTTGACCCTTGCCTTTGAATTAAACAAATTTTTAAACGAAAAAGGTCTTTATTGCAAACTAACAAGTCGTAAAAACTATGCCATTGTATATATTAAGGACAGTGACATATTAGAGGATTTTTTAACAACCGTAGGTGCTGCGGACAAAACTTTAGAGCTTGTAAATATTAAAATACTTAAGGATATGCGCAACCGCGAAAACAGGACCTCTAACTGTACAGTAGCTAACATTGAAAAAACAGTTAATGCCTCGGTTACACAGCGAAGGGCAATAGACGCTTTAAAAAAAAGCGGGATTTTAGACGATCTTTCAATAGAACTTAGGCAAGCAGCCAAACTTAGAACCGAAAATTTTGACGCTTCGATATCAGAACTTGCAGCTTTATCATCGGAAAAAATCTCACGGTCCGGACTTAACCACAGATTGCAAAAACTTATAAATATAGCGAAAGAGAATAATCTTATATAGAGGTATTATGTTTACACACCTTCATTTACACAGCGAATACAGTCTTTTAGACGGGGCCTGCCGTTTGGACAGGCTTTTTAATACTGTAAAGAAAAACGGGATGGACAGCGTTGCCATTACCGACCATGGTGTGATGTACGGAGTTATGGAATTTTACAAACGTGCAAAACGCGAAGGTGTAAAACCGATAATCGGATGCGAATGCTATGTTTCGCTAAGCTCAAGATTCGACAAAAAGCGCCAATACGGAACGCGGGAATACCATCACCTTATTCTTCTTTGCAAAAACGAAACAGGATATAAAAACCTTATTAAAATGGTAACTCTTAGTTTTACCGAAGGTTTTTATGTAAAACCAAGAATAGATAAAGAGCTTTTAGAAAAATACCACGAAGGTCTTATTGCGCTCTCCGCTTGTATTGCAGGAGAAGTGCCTTCGAATATTCTGTACGGCGATTTAGCCGCTGCCGAACAAGCGGCTTTGTTTTACAAAAATATTTTTAAAGACGATTACTATCTCGAAGTTCAGCGTCACGGACTTCGCGAGGATGAAATAATAGTACCGGAGCTTAAAAGGTTATCCGAAAAATTAAACATTCCGCTTATAGCTACAAACGACGTACATTACATTGAAAAAGACGACGCCGCAGTGCAAAGGGTATTAATTGCCATAGGAACCGGCAAAAAGCTAAAGGATGATAATCCGCTTAATTTTGAAACCGACGAGTTTTATTTTAAAAGCGAGCAAGAAATGCGCGAGCTTTTTAAAGACATGCCCGAAGCTGTTGACAACACCGAAGTTATAAAAAACAAATGCAATCTTGATTTTGAATTTCATAAGCTTAAGCTTCCGTTTTTTGACATTGGTCCTAAAAACCATTTTGAGTTTTTAAAAAGTATGGCCGAAGAAGGCTTTAAAAAGCTTTATAACAACCCTTCTAAAGAAATAACAGACAGGCTTTATTACGAGCTTGACACAATAAATTCCATGGGCTTTACCGACTATTTTTTAATAGTTCAGGATTATTGCAACTATGCAAAAAGGAAAGGTATACCGGTAGGTCCCGGAAGAGGCTCGGGTGCAGGCAGTCTTGTAGCTTACTGCATTGGAATTACCGGTATTGACCCTATAAAATACAATTTGATTTTTGAGCGTTTTTTAAATCCGGAACGCGTATCTATGCCGGATTTTGACGTAGATTTTTGTTACGAAAGACGCAATGAAGTCATAAACTATGTTGTGGAAAAATACGGCAGCGACCATGTAGCCCAAATTATAACCTTTGGTACACTAGCGGCAAAAGCGGCTATTCGCGATGTAGGCAGGGTTATGGATTTGCCGTATGCCACATGCGACAAGGTGGCAAAGCTTGTTCCAAACGAGCTTAATATAACCATTGAAAAGGCTTTAGCCGAAGAGCCGGAGCTAAAAAATTTATACGACGTTGATAACGAAATAAAAGAACTGATCGATTATTCGAAAAAAATCGAAGGCATGCCGCGCCATGCTTCCACGCATGCGGCAGGCGTAGTAATTTCGGATAAGCCGGTTTATAATTACGTACCCTTAGCTTTAGGAGACGGTGCCGCAGTAACTCAGTTCACCATGACCGAGCTTGAAGAGCTGGGCCTTTTAAAGATGGATTTTTTGGGGCTTAGGAATTTAACAATTATTGACGATGCCGTAAAAATGGTAAAAGAAAAAAATCCTGAGTTTAATATAGAAAAAATCCCAATTGACGATACGGCCGTATACAACATGCTTTCAAACGGCGATACCGTCGGCGTGTTCCAGTTTGAATCTGAAGGCATGAAAAATCTTATGCAAAAATTAAAGCCAACAAGTCTTGAAGATTTAATTGCCGCGATTTCTCTATATAGGCCGGGGCCTATGCAATATATACCAAAGTATATCGAAAACAGGAAAAATCCGCAAAATATCACCTATATATCCCCGCTATTAAAGCCGATTTTAGATGTTACTTACGGTTGCATAGTTTATCAAGAACAGGTTATGCAAATTTTTAGAAGTCTTGCCGGGTATTCTCTTGGCAAAGCTGACATTGTCCGCCGCGCCATGAGTAAAAAAAAGCATGATGTTTTACAAAAAGAAAAAGCAACATTTATAGAAGGCGCCATAAAAAACGGTGTAAAAAGAGTAGATGCAGAAGAGCTTTACGATGAAATATCGGCTTTTTCGTCATATGCGTTTAACAAATCACACGCTGCAGCATATTCCCTTATTGCTTACGAAACCGCATATTTAAAATGCCATTATACCAAAGAATACATGGCCGCACTACTTACAAGTGTGTTATCGAGTGAAGATAAAATCGCGGCATACAGCGCGCATTGTGATAAGCTTGGCATTAATATTTTACCACCTTCGGTAAACGAAAGCCGCCACGGATTTACCGTTACTAAAGACGGTATAAGATTTGGACTTTTAGCTATTAAAAACCTTGGTACTGCGGTTATTGACAGTATTATTAAAGAGCGCCAAAAAGCACCGTTTACTTCTTTTTATGACTTTTGTTCAAGGCTTTACGGCAAAGACCTTAACAGGCGGGCAATTGAAGGCCTTATTAAAAGCGGCGCGCTTGACGGACTTTTAGCTAACCGCCGGCAAATGCTTCAATCAACGGAAGAGCTTTTAAGCATAATCGAGGACGAGAAAAAAGCGGAGATGTCCGGTCAAATATCATTTTTCTCAGAAGGCATAATAGAAGCAAAAAACCAATTTGTACTGCCCGATGTAGACGAACTGGACGAAAGCATTTTACTTTCCTTAGAAAAGGAGTCAACAGGGCTTTATTTATCCGGGCACCCGCTAAATAAGTACGAAGGCTATATTCAAGCTATTAACGCCGATAAAATATCCGATATTTTATCCGGAAAATTTAAGCAAAACGATCCTGTAACCATAGTAGTATTAGTTGAAGAAATGACTACGAAAATAACTAAAAACGGCAACAATATCGCATTTTTAAAGGTACAGGACAAAACGGGCTCTGCGTCGGTTACGGTTTTTTCAAAACAATACAACGAATATGTATATACACTTCAGCAAAACACCGTAATTAAGCTTACCGGCAGAATTTCTGTTAGAGAGGATCGTGCGCCTGAAATAATCTGTGAGCGAATAGACGAAGCCAAAATTGTAAAGCTTCCTTACAAAAAGCTATTTATCAAACTGCCAAATAAAAATGAACAGGATCTTTCGATGATAACAAAAATGCTGAATCCGAATTTCGGAGCGGAGGTTATCGTCATTTTTGAAGACACCGGCAAGCGTTTAAAATGCAAATTCTTTGCGGATTTTCCTAAAGACAGTGCTAAATATGAAAAATTATGCGAAAAATTCGGAGAAAATAACGTAAAATCAGTTGATTAATAAAATTAATTATGATATAATACTAGGGATTTTGGGTTGTGGCACCATAACGCCATATATTATATTTTGGAGTGGAAATGAATGAAAACTATTGGTGTACTTACCTCCGGTGGAGATGCTCCGGGAATGAACGCTGCGATTCGCGCCGTTGTTCGTTCGGGAATTGCCTCCGGGATGAAAGTTATGGGTATTAAAAGAGGTTATTGCGGACTTATTGATGGCGATATCGAAGAATTAAATATTCGTTCGGTTTCTAATATAGTTCACAGAGGCGGAACCATTTTATATTCGTCTCGTTCACCCGAATTTAAAACCGAAGAAGGAATGAAAAAAGCAATTGCCACTTGCAAAGAATTCGGAATTGAAGGCATTGTAGTTATAGGCGGGGACGGTTCTTACAGAGGGGCTCGCGATCTTTCTTTAAGAGGAATTCCCTGCATAGGAATCCCCGGAACAATTGATAATGATATTAGTTCTTCAGAATACACAATCGGTTACGATACGGCTATAAACACCTGCGTTGAAATGGTTGACAAACTGCGTGATACAACGCAAAGCCATCTTCGTTGCTCGGTTGTTGAAGTAATGGGCAGAAACGCCGGATATTTAGCTCTTCACACCGGCATTGCCGTAGGTGCTACATCAATTTTAGTGCCTGAAATTCCGTATGACTTTAAAAAAGACATTCTTGATAAAATAGAATTTACCAAAAGCACCGGCAAAAAGCACTATATTATAGTAGTAGCCGAAGGCGTTGGGCACTCGGAAGAAATTACTAAAGCCATTCAAAAAGAAACCGGCATTGAAGCACGCTGCACGATACTCGGCCACGTTCAGCGCGGCGGAACACCCTCAGCAAGAGACCGTTCACTTGCAAGCTGCATGGGATACGAAGCCGTTCAACTGCTGTTATCCGGCCAGGGCAACAGGGTTATAGGAAGCATTAAAAATGAAATCGTAAACTTTGATATTTTTGAAGCTTTAAATATGGAAAAACCTTTTGAATATCATACTTACGAAATAGCAAACACAATTTCGATATAAATTAAAAGGACTTATCATTAGATAAGTCCTTTTTTTATTTTTGTAAAGATTTTATTACTGTATGAATGCCGCTTGATAAGATTACATTTACTACAAGTTCAATTAAAAAATTAACTCCTACAAGACCCACGACAATATAAGTAACTATATTTGTACCGCCTGCCCAGGAATACAAAATATCACTAAAGCATGTTAGCATTCCGATAATAAATATGCCGGTATTAACCACAGGTGTTACAACGGCTGCCAACAATACCGCAACATACGGTTTTTTATCCTTTAAGCTTTTATAAACAATGCCGGCAACAAAGCCTGCCGCAGAGCCCTTTAAAAGACAAATCAATGAAGTTAAAAACGGATTTGCAGAAAATAGAATAAATCCGCCTTTGTCAAGCCCTATAGCCGAGCATACGGTAACTACAACTCCAAAAATAAAGCCCATGGCTCCGCCTGCCCATTTGCCGTACATAACTGCCGCCAAAACAACAGGAACCAGCACAAGCGATATATTAAACACGCCTATAGACACCATATAGCTTAAAAACTGAAGCACCACAATAAGTGCCGCAAATAAACCTAAAACTGCAGTTTTTCTGTTTTTCATAATTTTTACCTCGATACTGTTCTTTTTTTGATACAGTTCAAATTTTGATTATTTAAAATTTTTTTTGTAAATGAACAATAAACCGTCAAGCAAAAGATTGTCGTCATAAATTATTTTATGATTGCATTCTTTTACAATGGCCTTTGCCCTGCCGCCCGTCGCAATAACGGTCGGCTCTTTTGTTAAATTCTTTTTAAAGCGATCAATCATGCCGTCGATCATAGATGCTGTTCCGAATATAAGCCCGGACTGCATACTTTCAACCGTATTTGTCCCCACAACCTTTTTGGGCGTTTCAATATTTATTGAAGGCAAAAGAGTTGTGTTTTTGGTAAGCGCCTCGAGTGTTGAAGACACACCTGCCGCGATAGCGCCGCCCAAAAATTCTCCATTTTCATTTAAAAGGCTTATTGTAGTAGCCGTGCCCATGTCAATTATTATTGCGGGCAATTCGTATTTAACGCTTGCGGCCACTGCCCCTGCGGCAAGGTCGGCTCCAAGCTGCGCCGGATTGTCGATGCGAATATTAAGCCCCGTTTTAACGCCTGGGCCAAGCACAAGAGCTTCAATATTAAAAAGCTTTTCAATGGCGAATTTTATCGATGTAGTAACTTCCGGCACAACACTGCTTATTATTGCAGCGTTTACCTTTTGTGCCACATCGTTTAAATCCAAAATGCTTTTAAGCTCAACCGCATATTGATCACTCGTTTTTCGACTGTCCGTAGCAATTCGAGCTGAAACTTCAAGTTTTTCGCCGACATATCCACCGAGGGTAATATTGGTATTTCCAATGTCTACAGTAAGTAGCAAAAGTGAAATCCTCCCTTCTTTATTATTTTGTTAAAATCACAGCAAATAGAAAGTCGCTGATAAAAAAGCATTTTAAAGTGCATTTCTCGTTTGAATAAACGACCATCTGCGCACCGCTTGGAAGTCCGCCCGGAACAAAGAATGCATCGTCTTCCGTAGGTATAACACTTTTAGACGTCTCCGTTAAATTAAACGCCTTATCAAAAGCCGGAACTACATCGGTAAAAGAAGACGAACTGCCAACAGTAAATCCATAAGCGGTATCAAACGTATAAATTGCTGTTATTCCGTCTGCGCGCTCTTCTTCCGAATAAACGTAATTATATTCACCGATTGTTATGGTAGAACAGCCGTTTTTTTCTTGTGTTATTTCAAGACCGTCTTCATTTTGCTCGTCAAATTTTTGTTTGACTGTATCAACAGGCGTTCCTAAAGCAAATTCCGCTTCGGTTATTTTGCCAGCCGCAAGATCACTCGCTATATCGTTAGTATTTAGCTTTGGCTGTGGTTTATTAGTTTTATTTGAACAGCCGCAAAACAGTACGGCAAACATAAAACAAAGCAAAACAGCGATTATTTTTTTCATTTTTTATCACCCTTTAACAGCCTGTCCCTCAAATCCCAAAGGTTTTGGCTTAGGTCAACATAATAATTGTGTGGTTTTTCAAAACGCTTAACTTCGTCCCAAAGACCGTCTATTGATTTTTTGCAGTATTCGGCAATTTCAACAAGTTTTGGGCAATTATAAACAAGTTTTCCTTTATTAAATATTTGTTTTCTTATTGGCACCGCATAAAAATCATCTACCGTTTTTCTTTTCCATGTGTATTCCGGATCAAACAATTCGTATGGACTGTTTATCTCTTCGCCCTTTAAGCAAATTACGTCTGCCAATGCTTTATTTGTATCATTATCATAAAGCCTGTAAATATCTTTAACCCCGGGTATGGTGATTTTTGAGGTGTTTTCGCTGATTTTAATTTTTGGAATTATTTCACCTTGAGTGTTTTCAACTGCACAAAGCTTATAAACCCCGCCAAACACCGCTTCGCTTGAAGCCGTTATAAGTCGCTCGCCAACACCGAAACTATCAATTGCGGCGCCCTGAAGCAACAGATCTCGAATTAGATATTCATCCAGCGAATTGCTTATGCATATTTTGCAATCACTGTAACCGGCGTCGTCTAACATTTTGCGGCACTTTGAAGAAAGATATGCAATATCGCCGCTGTCAATTCTAATACCTGCAGGTCGAATGCCTTGTGGTTTTAAAATGTTATCGAAGGTTTTTATAGCGTTTGGCACGCCTGATTTTAAAACATTATATGTATCAACCAGCAACAAGCAGTTGTTTGGATACTGTTTTGCATAACAGCAAAAAGCCTCGTATTCACTTTTAAAAAGCTGTACCCAACTATGCGCCATTGTGCCCATGGGAAGCGCATCGAACATCTGCGCCGCCTGTACGCATGAAGTACCTACACACCCGCCGATAATCGCGGCACGTGCACCATATATTGCGGCGGCAGTACCCTGCGCTCGTCTTGCGCCGAATTCCATAACGGGTCTGCCGTTTGCGGCACGCACAATACGGTTGGCTTTTGTTGCAATTAACGATTGGTGGTTTATGGTTAAAAGCACCATTGTTTCAACTATAAATGCTTGTATTGCAGGGCCGCGGACAGTAATAATCGGTTCGCGCGGGAAAATAGGAGTGCCTTCAGGAATAGCCCACACATCGCACTGGAACTTAAAGTTTGCTAAATAGTCTAAAAACTCTTCGGAAAACGTCTTAAGAGAACGAAGATATGCGATATCCTCATCATCGAACGACAGATTTTGCAAATATTCAATAAGTTGTTCAAGACCTGCCATAATGGCAAAGCCGCCGTCATCCGGGATGCGGCGGAAAAACATATCAAAATAACAAATTTTATCGCGTTCTTCTGAATTTAATATACCGTTGGACATTGTAAATTCGTACAAGTCCAAAAGCATTGAATAATTATTCTTCTTCAACGAATTCAACATCTGCAATTACAACGTCGACCTTGGTGATCGCGCTTCCTGTCATATTTTGAATGTCTTCTTTAACTTTTGCCTGAACAGCTTCGGCAACCTCGGTAGCTTTAGCGTTGCTGAAAATCTTAATAAATACTTCAAGATTTATGGTTCCGTCGGTGCTGTCTACCTTAACAGAGCGGGTAAACTCACCTGTTTTTACGATGGTTTTTACATCCGACGGCAATTTCGCAAGGCCGGCTACACCGTCAATTTCAAGTGCGGCCATACCCGCCATTTTTGCAACGACTTCATTATCAATAGTAAGAGAATTATCGTTTCGGTCCACTTTAAAACCTCCCGCTTAATTAATATAATATTATTTTAATTATTATATCAAACGGATTTGGTTTTTGCAACTACTTTACCGTAACTATTTTGATGTTTGAAAGTTCAATTTTACTGTTGGCAATTACCGCGTCTTGGATTTGCAGTGTTTCGCTAGACGTAAGTCCGTCACTACTTTTTACAATAACCGTTGCATTCTCGCCACTTATCATTACAAGGCTGGAATTAAAGCCTTTAGCTTTAAGGGTTGTTTCAATGTTGGATTCGCTTAAAACATTTTGGGCTTCTTGTTCAATTTTTTCTGTAGCCGCCTTTTTTTCTTCGGCAGAGAGATTTGTCTTTGAAAGGGTTTCTTCCACAAGTTTTATCGCTTCATTTCTTGCCGTTTCGCGTTGGCTTTTGTATTCTGCAAGATAATCGGCGTTTGCCGCGGTTTCAACGGCCTCTTCTTCCATAACATATTTGGTATCGCCTAAGTTTTTATTACTGCTGCTTACAGTGTTAAACCCACCGCTTCCGGCGGAATACTTCATATTAAGCCATATAGCCCCGCCAAGCGCTAAAACCATTGCCGCTATAACTATTTGTTTTTTGTGAAAAACTTTACCTTTTTTCATAATGTCCTCCTATAAATTATTTAGTAACAAAAACCTTGCTGTGTCTTATATTTAATAATGCCGCTACGGATTCTTCAATTTTTTTAACAGAGCTTTCGTCCGCTCCTTTTACGACGACCACAACACCCCTTATTTGAGGCATTTTTTCTGTGATTATAAGTCCTTCTTCGGCGCCGCTGCCATCTTTTACAATGACAATGTCCTGCTCTGATTTTTCGCTTGCGGTTTTTTGGGTATCGCGATAAACGTATTCATTGGTGCTTTCTATAGTTATAGAAACGTTAGCTTCTACTCCGGAAATTGACTCGGATATCGTTTTAATCTTTTCTTCAAGAGCTTTTACGTACTCATCGCTGTTAAAGGTTTCTTCTGCTTTTGTTGTTGTGCTTGTTTTATGGCTTGCAGAAAAAACCAATATTAACCCAACAATTGCAAGCAAAGCTGCGGCAATATTTACAAATTTTTTATTTTTTAATAATTCGTTTATTTTATTCTTCATATTTTTGTACTACCTTTAAAAAATCAAGACTCGCCAAAGAAGAGTATATTTTGTTTGCATCGTCGTTTGATTCAATAATTACTTTATTAATAGATATGTTGTATTCTTCCGAAGTATTAGCAAAAACATAAATTTTTTTAAATTTTATATTGTTTTTTAAAAGTATGTCCGCAATCATCGCTTCGGCTTGCTTAACTTTTATCTCGTAAAAAACGTCGTTTGTGCTATCAATATAATCAGTGTTAATATCTACCGACTTTGGCACCGTATAAATCATTGGTAAAACAACAGTTACTATAAAAACAAGCGTTATTACAAACCTAAGCATTTTATCCTTTTTCGGCATAAAGATATATATTAATGAGGTTATAATTGCCGCCGCCGAAAGCGAATAAATCATATCTTTCACGCCGCACCGCCTTTAATCATAATAAGAACCGACAGTCCCACTATAAAAAGCAATGCAATAAACAGCAGAATTCCTATTGTTACAGAAAGAACGCTTGACACATTCTGCAAAAAATCCGACAGGTCGTTTTCCCCTAAAACTCCTGCAAAAGCCGACGAAGCAAAAAGGCAGAGTTTCCAAAAAAGCAGGCTTATTATTGTAGGAAGCAAGTAGGCGGCAACAGATATAATGCCTAATAATCCATAGGTCGTTTTTACCGTTTCAGTAGCGGTTTTTGCAAATAAAAGACTATCTCCGATAGCCCCTCCTACAATCGGAACCCCGCCAATAAAAAAACGGGTCGTTTTTAATGCGAGTGTATCAGAAGATGCAGCCAGCGTACCGCTTATAGACAAAAATCCCGAATACAGCGTTGCTATCACTCCGCCGATAATCGCAGCGAATTTATTTATTCCTAAAGCCAATTTTTTAATGCCTATTTCTTTGGATGCGCTTGATGCTATAGTAATACCGAGATATCCAGACATAAGCGGAAGCAATACGTGGCTTGAAAAAAGCGCCGTAGCATTTGCGGCAAACATTAAAACAGGACTTGTTGCTGTAACCGTGCCAATATATCCGGCGCTTAGCATAACCCCAAAATATGCCGGAATAAAGCTAAGCATAAAATCCGATGCATATTCTGCAGATGTTTTGCATTCGACAAAAAGCTGAAACAAGGGAATAAGCATAGAAGAAAATACCGCAACACTGCAAAATACGGCAAAATAATGGTTGTCCCGTAAAAACTCTTTAAAAGAAGCAATAATAAGAATTGCCGCGAAAAAAAACAACAAAGCCGAAAAGGGCGCTTTAAAGCGGTCGTTAAAAAGCGATGTGATAGTATTTAAAACATTTTCAAATGTAAAATTTTTATAATATTCGGGGTCTGACCCGTTTATGCCGTTTTCTTCCAATAAACTGTTTTCGTTTTGCGTTTTCGGTATGGCTGAGTAAATTTCGCTGTAAATGTCTGCGCTTTCGCAAAAACAATTCAACGTTAACATATTGGCAAGCAAAAAGCTTATGCACAAAAAATAAAAAATCTTTTTCATTGTTATTCCTTTAAAATTTGCATCGTTATTTCTAATAAATCCTTACAATACGGAAGAGCAAGTACCAAAAGCGCGGCCTTTCCGGCAAACTCAGCTTTGACTGCCAACGAATTTTGGCCGTTATCCTTACATAAATCGGCACAAAAACCGGTAGCAACCGAAATGCCAACGGCTTTTAAAAGCGTTGAAAAATACTCTTCTTTAATTCCTGCATATAAAAACAGATTTTTAATATCGCTAAAAATCGGTGAAACCGTAGAAATTACCCAAATAAACACCATTGCGGATGCGGCAAGTCCCAATAAAAGCGAATACTCCGCACGGTAATTTTTTATAAACACTGCTAAAAAAAGAGTAATAAGCAGTATCCCTAAAACCGCAAAAACGTTCATAAGCCAAACACACTTTTAATATTTGAAAAAAGCTCGCCTATCATATTTACAATCATCAGCATTACAACAATAAGACCTGCAAGAGTTGTTAAAAGCGCCTGTTCTTCGCGACCGGATCTTGTTAGCAGTTGGTTTAATACCGCAACTATTATGCCTATTGCAGCTATTTTAAAAATAAAATCGACATCCATTTTTTATTCCTTTCTATAAAAGCAGCAAAAATACTGTAAGAGATATCGAAAAAGCAAAACTCAGACTGGTTTTAGCAGACCTCTTATAACCGCTTTCAACTAAAGTTAAACTTGCTTTTATTTCGTTTATGTAAATTTCGCTTTGATTAATTAAAAAATCGGTATCGCCATGCTGTAATGCATTTAAAAAATTATTTGCAGGAAGTATTTCGGATGAATTTAAGCCATACTCTTTGCATTGATTTTCGTCTAACGTTACTACTCCTTCTTTAAAATCTAAAAAAGGATATTCGATGCTTTTTAAAACTTCCTTTATCTCTTTTTTAGTCATATAAGCAGTGTCTACGGCAAGCCTTGATTTTTCGTATATTGCTTTTATTGCAACCTTTTGCTTTCGTAAAAATATCACCCGGTTTATACCGTAAAATGCCGGTAAAGAGGCCACAAGCAAAGCACCTAAAATCTTCATATTTTAATCACCTTGCGGTTGTTAATAAAATAAATGGTATCTATTGCACCGCTTTTTAACAAAAGACTTGTAGCCGGTCTTTGTTCTAACTCTTTAATGCTTCCGGCATGGGCTGTAGTTATTACAGGTACGCCGCAATTAAAGCCCTCTTCTACAGCACGAACCTCTTCGGTGGTACTTATTTCGTCAAAAATTATTACTTCAGGGTTTAATACTTTAACCGCCATTTGGATGCCGTCGGCTTTTTCCACACCTAAAAGCACATCTGTCATAGGACCAACATCGCCTGCCGCAATTTCTCCGCGTGTATCAATTATTACAGTGCGTTTTTCTAAGCTTCTTGCGGTATCGCGAAGCAAAGTGGTTTTTCCCGAGCTTGGCGGTCCAAAAATAAGTATGCCGCGTCCGCAAAATTCCTTTACAATCATCTCGGCAGCGCCATTTACTTCCCTACTGATACGAATGTTTAAAGATGTTATATCGCATATACTTTTAAGCTTGCCTTTATCGTATACGGCTCTGCCGCAAATTCCGGCCCTGTGTCCGTTTTTAAGCATAATAAAGCCTTGTTTTATTTCTTCTTCGTGCGAATATACAGAGTGATCGCAATAACCGAAAAAAGCTTCTTCGGTTTCTTTGGCGGTGGCATTTAAGGGAAGTCTTATATTTTCGCCTTTTGTGGTTATGTAAATCGGAGAATCGGCCCTTATACGCACCTCTTCGATTGTATGCTTTAGCTCGAAAGGAAGTGCATTAAGCTCTTTTTTTATTCTGTCCGGCATACCATATAAAGCTCCGTCGAATTCTGTAAGTCTATGCATTTTCATCATTCCTTTACTTGTCCTAATAAAGATTATGAAGTATATAAAAAAAATAGACCTTGTCGGTCTATTTTATTTCTTTTATTATTAGTTTTTTTCTTTTAGGCTTTCGTTTTTCTATGTGAATGGCACCCGAAAACTCCAAAAGCGCCGTTTTCAACCTTTCATCTTCATTATAAAAAAGTTCCGCTAACGGCTCGCCAGGTATAATCTTGTCACCGGGCTTTTTGAAAAAATTTACACCTACTTCATGATCTATTATATCGTCAGGATTAGTTCTGCCGCCGCCAAGCATCATTACCGCCCGACCTATTTTATAAGCGTCAATCGCATATAAAAATCCCGAAGCATCTGCTTTGATTACATATTTGTTTTTGGCAGGTTTTAAGGAAGAAATATCACCGCCTTCAAGTTTTATGGTAGATAAAAATATTTCTTTGGCTTTCTTACTTAAAAGTGCGGTTTCCGCTTTTTTATACGCGCTGTCATACGGAATTTTCAGCGCCATGGATATACCCTTTGCCGCTAAATAAAGCGAAAGCTCGGACAATTCATTTTTAACCTTTAAATCCAGTATATCGAGGCATTCCATTATTTCAAGCGAATTCCCAACTGCCCTTCCAAGAGGTGCAGACTGATCGGTAATTACACAGCGCACATTTTTACCGGCAAGTTTTCCAATGTTTATTAAAAGGCGTGAAAGGGTTAGAGCATCTTTATAGGTTTTCATAAAAGCGCCGGAACCGGTTTTAACATCTATTAATATATTTTCTGCTCCTACAGCCAGTTTTTTAGACATTACACTTGAAGCAATAAGCGGAATAGAATCTACTGTAGCGGTAACATCGCGCAACGCGTATAAAATTTTATCGGCCGCGGCAATATCGGGACCGCTTGTCGCTATGGAAAAATGGTTTTCCTTAACAATTTCTTTAAGTGTGTTTTCATCCAGGTTTAAATTTATGCCATTTATACTTTCAAGCTTATCTGCCGTGCCGCCGGTATGGCCGAGGCCTCTTCCGCTTAGCTTATAAATATTAACCCCGGCCGCCGCCATAATGGGGCAGCATATTAAGGTGGTTTTATCTCCTACTCCGCCGGTGCTGTGTTTATCCAGCGTATGGCTTATATCATTTAATGCTATTGACTTACCGCTTTTTGCCATTGCAATTGTAAGGTCGGCCGTTTCACGATTAGTTAGTCCGTTTATTGCGACGGCCATTAAAAAGGCGGTTATTTTATAATCGGGAATGGTTTTGTTTACTACACCGTCAACAAAAAAGCTGATTTCGGCGCTTGTAAGCTCAACGCCTTTTCGCATTTTTGCAAGAATGTCAAATATATCCATAGTACCGCTCCGTTTTTTATTTAATGTAACATATTTTTTCTTAATTGTACAGTTTTATTGAAAAATCTATAATTTTATGATAATATTGTATCTGAAATTTTTGGAAGGTGAATCAATTGGATAATCTCAAACTAAAAAAATTGCTGTTGGCCGCAATTTTCAGCGCGGTTATTGTTATTGCTTCGTGGATACAAATACCCTTTACCGTGCCGTTTACACTGCAGGTGTTTGCAATTGGACTTGCAGTAGGTTTACTTGGTCCTTTATACGGAACGCTTTCTGTTATAGTATATATTTTACTGGGACTTGTTGGACTTCCGGTTTTTTCGGGCTTTTCAGGTGGAGTAGGCGCTTTGTTCGGAGTTACGGGCGGTTATATCTTCGGCTTTATATTCTTTGCCGTTATTGAAGGGCTGTTTGTTAAATTTTTCGGCACGAAATTTTATATTTTAGTTTTAGGAATGGTGGCCGGTTTAATAGTTTGCTACACGGTTGGAACACTGTGGTTCTCGTTTAACTATTTTGGAGCTATAACGCTAAAAAACGTAATATCTTCTCTTACCATTTGCGTTGTGCCGTTTATAATACCTGATATTGCAAAAATTTTATTAAGCGGTTTTCTGGTTATAAAACTTAAAAAGCTAATAAATATAGATTAAAAAAGCGGCGCGCCCTTTGGCGCGCCTTAAATTTAAAGTAAACATTTAACCAATACAAATTTAAATTTATTTAAAAAACTGCTGTTTTTATAAATGCCTCGGGCGGTATTTTCAACAAAAATCCGTGCGAACGATAATTCTTGTTCTTCTACCTTCTTTTCGCTAAAAGCCGCTTTTAAAAATACATTCATGCTGTAATCGGCTTTCTCTTTATCTATAACCGAAGCCTTTTGTGCCGCTTGCTTTACAAAAGATAAATACGGCAGGTTTTCGGTGTTTTCAATATTTAAAAACCTGAGCAATGCACAAAAATACTTGTAAACTTCGATTGCACTTACGGTGGTATTACTTTGATTTGTACGTTTTTTGCGGATATTCCTTTTTATCAGCATTCGCAAAACCAAAACCAAAACAACTATTGCCGCAACCGATAACATTAAAGCAATAACATAAAGGATCCTTAAAAGCAACTTAACAAAATTGTTTTTAAACCATTTTGAAACTTTTTCAAAAAATGTTTCCGGAGCGCTTTCTTGTTCGGTATCCGGTGGAGGTAAAATAATTACATTGTCGTCGTTAGGATCAATTTCATACTCAGAAGGACTTGTGCTTGAAGTGTTGTTTTGCTGTGGCTTATTTAGGTGCCCCGTATAATAACCCGGAGTTACTTCTACCGGAAGCCAACCGTAGTTTCTGTTAAAAATTTCAACCCATGCGTGCGATTCATTGTCGGTTACGTCTATTTTGTAATTACCGTCGGAATCCGGTGTGACCCCGTCTAACGTTTCAGCGTTAATTAAAAAGCCTTCGCAGTACCTGGCGGGAACGCCCGCGGCACGTAAGAGAATGGTTGAAGCCGTAGCATAATGCGCAGAATGACCCTTTTTACTTTCGCTTAAAAAATAATTTATAAACTCGGCGCCATCCGGCAGCTGAGGATATTTATTGGACACTTTAGTGTGATCCTTTAAATAGTACCTAATATAGTCGGCTATTTCAAAATTATCGCCGGCTGTTTTTTTTATGCCTGATACTATTTTTGCAAGGTTTTCCGTGCCTTTCGGCATTTGCAGATAATTTGCCTTTACAAAATTATCGTACTGGGTTAAAAGCGCTTGATAATTACTGTCAAGCCAGATGTCCGACGAGGTAACTTTTATGTAGTTCATACTATTTAAAAATGTTGTATAACTATACCTTGACCGGCTTGACGGGATTATTGAAGTATCATATTTATATTTGTAATTGTCTGAAAAATAAGTATTGTCAAGCGTATATGCATATGCTTTTTTCCTGCGAAGATTAGATATTTCAACCGTTTTTGCGGTAACACCTAAATATGAATCTCGCCCTGTAGTATAAATCTCGTTAAGCATAGCTCCTATAAACTGCTGAGGATAAAAACTGTTATTTTCAAAATTACCGAACATAGTGGAATAATCAGAATATACACTATCGCTAAAATCCTGCCATTCGCTGCCGGTATATCGAGAGCCTATATATCCTCTAAAGTACATACCGGCTTCGGCGTCAACACCGTTAGTTTTTATCGTCATATACCGTCTGTTTTTTACAATACGGTCTGACAATTTATATAGCTTGCCTTCTTTTAAACTTGCGTCGTGATCTTCTCCGGTTATAAGATCATATATATTGCTGTAACCTTCTTTTATTGCCGTGCGAAGATCTTTTACACCGTCGGGCCGGTTATAGCCACCATAAGAAAGCAGCGTGTTAACGCCTAAAAACGCGGCAAGCGTAAGTATTGCAACAAAAACAGAAACCATACTGATTAGAGATGTTTTTTTAAGCGTTTTTTTCTTTTTTTGGCCTTTTTTCTTTTTTATAAATGTTGTAATAAAAAGCGCAAACGAAGAGGTCCACCCGGACAAAAGCAGAGCAAATGCCAGGTAATTCGGAACCACTCCGAACGCCGCTCCGATTTCGAAAAACGGGAACGTCACCAAAAAAAGACCGATAAAATTAACCTTTTTGCTATTAAAAGCACACACAAAATACGAGAGAACTACCGAAACTACTGTTAAGAAAAAGGTAGTAGACGCGGCATCTAAAGATTTAAAATCAACCGTCGCATTTTTAGTCCAGTACATTGAATCAAATATCGCGTCTTTAGCATACAAAAACGAATTTACGGCGCCGTCGACAATTCTTCCGTAAAAAAGCGCGCAAACAGCTAAAACTATTGCGAAAAGGCCTATGGAAATATAGATTTTTATTTTACGATCAAGTAAAAAAATCAGCGGAAAAACCACATTGCAAAAAACAATTGCAGCGGATATTACATAGTAGTTAAATTCAATATTAAACATAAGCGCCGCAGTAAATAAAGCGCCAAACGTTAAAAGAAGGTTAATAATCACGCCAAAAAAATAGGAAAGTACTGGGTGATTTTTACCGCCAAGTCCTGAAAAACGAATGTCGGTTTCGACAAAGCTTATGCCGTTAGTATATATTTTATTGTCGTTTATTTCTTTATTCATAAGCCACCCTAAAGCCTTGCGTCGCAAATTGACAAAGCAACTCTACCGCTAAAAACGGGAAGCAAATTAAATTTACCGCTTACAGCTTCTTGTTCGTCGGATTCTGTTGCCGCCCTAATTACAGTTATAAATGATAGTGCCGAAACCTCTTTAAGCCCGTCGGACATACCGTCGCTCAGCTTTGATGTAATATAGACAATATGCGAATAATCATCACCCTTGTGTTTCATATAATCAAGGGTGGCGTCCGATTTAGCCATTTTGCATTTTAGCATTTGGCTTAAAGCCTCGTATAGTTCTTTTCTGCCTTTAATTAAAAACGACTGCCATTCGCAGGTACTTGTATTAAAAAATCCTATTTTATGTAAAATATTACTGTCCGCCAAAAAGGAAGACAAGCAAACAGCGGCTTCAATCATACTGTCAATTCTGTCAAGCGCCGAAGTATCGCCTATATCGGCATTAAACTCAAGTAAAATAAGTATAGAAGTATTAAGCGGCAAAGAAAAATCCCTAACCATCATCTTATCCGCTTTAGATGAAAGCTTCCAGTGAATGCGATTGAGCTTATCACCGCCGATATATTCGCGTATTTTAAAAACCTCCGAAGGATCATCACCCGGTTTTGAATCTGAAAAAACATCAGACTCGGTAATTACGTACGGATTATTGCTTATTGTTACAGGCGTTGGCACAATCTCTGGCAAAAAGCTGATTGAATAGCTTTGTTTAAGCTTTTTAGAAAATGCAAACAACTTAAAATAGTCGTAAACCACAAGCTTATCAAAAGAAATATCAACAATACCGATATGCGCGGAACTAACTGAAAAATCGGCCTTTGCCGAAGAAAAAGCAGGAGCGTTTAAAATAAGCTCGTGCATATCGTCTGTCTCTAAAAATCTATTGCTAACCTTAACATTTACTTTAACACCGGGAAGTGATACAAACGAGCGGTTTTTTAACGTAATTATAACCTTTAATGATTCGCCTTTTTGCGCAACGGTATCCGATACTTCAATTTCCGCTTTAAGCAAAAGCCTTGCAACTAAAAGCAAAAGAAAAAGGATAACCGGCAACAGCACTACCGTTAAAAGCAGAATAAGCGAAAGCGGATCGGAATATAAGATAAAAAACAACCCGATAATCGCAATTAAAACTGCATAAAAAATTCTAACTAATGCCATATTTTTTTCCTTTACTCAATCTGCGGTAAGGGTGTGTCTTTTAAAATGCTTAAAAATACATCTGCTATTGTTGCGCCGTTAACCCTGGCTTTAGGGCTGAGAATAACCCTGTGCCCTGCCGCGTCAAAAAACACTGCCGCTACATCGTCGGGTATTACAAAATCACGGCCGGATAAAAATGCATTTGCGCGGGCAAGCCTTGCCGTAGCGATTGCTCCGCGGGGGCTCATGCCAAGCTCGAGCATTTCGTGATGGCGCGAAGAATCCGAAAGTTTTGCAATATATTCATATATTGCAGGGTGAACCGTAACATTTTCTGCTGCATTCTGCATAGCAACAATATCCTCTGCCGTGCATACACGCTTTACTGTACTAAGCGGATCTGCTGCCTGTTTAGATGAAAGTATAGCGGCCTCGCTTTTAACGTCAGGGTACCCGATAGAAAGCTTAACCATAAATCTATCCATCTGGCTTTCCGGAAGCATTTGTGTGCCTACTGAACCTATCGGGTTTTGTGTTGCAATTACAATATAGGGTTTTGGAAGCTCACGGGTAACACCATCTACTGTTACTTTTCCTTCTTCCATAACTTCTAAAAGTGCCGACTGGGTTTTGCTGGACGTTCTATTAATTTCGTCGGCTAAAAACAGGTTGCACAAAGCGGCTCCGGGTTTAAATGTAAACTCGTCTTTTTCTTTATTATAAACATTAAAGCCCGTAACGTCTGTAGGTAAAACATCCGGCGTAAACTGCAGGCGGTTATATTTTAAATCCATGGCTTTCGAAAAAGCAAGCGCCATGGTTGTTTTTCCGACACCCGGAATATCATCAAGAAGAATATGCCCTCTTGAAATTATTGAAGTCATTACCTTTTTAATTATTTCGTCCTTACCGATAATAACCTTTTTTACCTCTTCAATAACACTTGACGCTTCCGCGCGCAAAACTGAAATATCTTTATCCATACAATATGCCCCTTCAATCAATATTGCTTTATTATACCATAAAACCAAAAGCGGTAGCTTTTATAAGCGGCTTAGCCGCATGCCGTGCTGCGCACGGCGGTTTTAATGGTTCAATGTTTTAAAACAAAGCCCAAACTTTAAATGCGTTAGCATTTCGGCGGTGGTTCTCCGCCGCCGAGTTTAGGTTATTATAACACACGATTATGAACAAATTAAGAATAAATTTCTTGTTAAAAGCACCGAAAAAAACATGCTTTTTTTGTGCAAAATATTGCGCTATTATAATGTATGTTAATATTGCAAATCAATAGCTTATAGTGTATAATAATTGAGTATGACAAAATACAGTCAATTCTTATTTGAAAGGGCAAAAAAATGTTAAAAGCAAATCTTTTTTTTAAAACTTTAGAAGACGTTAAAAAATTTGTAAATCTTGCTATGCTTAAAGATTATGAGATGGATCTTGTATCCGGCAAATATGTAGTAAATGCAAAAAGCATAATGGGCATTTTCAGCTTAGATCTTACAAAGCCAGTATCGTTAATAGCCCACAACGAGGGCGACGATCAACTGGAAAATGAAATCAAAGAATTTATTTATACGGAAGAATAATTATGAAATACGATTGTCTAATTATCGGCGCCGGCCCTGCCGGAATTTTTACGGCTGTTGAACTTATTCGCCAAGGCTCTAATAAAAAAATATTGATGATTGAAAAGGGCGTCAGCATTAATGATAGATCATGCCCAAAAGCAAAAACGAAGGTTTGCATGAACTGCAAGCCTTATTGCCACATAACGACAGGTTTTTCGGGTGCAGGTGCGTTTTCGGACGGAAAGCTTTCTTTAAGCTATGAAGTCGGCGGCAATCTGCCCGATCTTGTAGGAGCAGAAAAAATTCAGGAAACCATAGACTATGCCGACAAAATTTATCTTGAATTCGGCGCGGATACTCATATAGAAGGCATTTCAAATCCGGAAAAAGTTAAAGAAATCCGCAAAAGAGCAATAAGTGCAGGCTTAAAGCTGGTGGATTGTCCCATACGCCATTTAGGTACTGAAAAGGCACAAAAAATTTATGCTGACTTACAACAATATTTAATTGATAACGGCGTTGAAATACTGTTTAAGAAAAACTGCACGGACATAATAATTGAAGATGACCGCTGCATCGGCGCTATTATTGCAGACTCGGCAAACAACGCAAACGCAACCGAGATTTTTGCAGACGATATAATAGTTGCAACCGGCCGCAAAGGTGCGGACTGGCTTGAAAAAGAATGCGAAAAACACGCAATTATGCACACACCGGGAACGGTTGATATCGGAGTTCGTGTTGAAGTGCGTAATGAAATTATGGAAGAAATCAACGATGTCCTTTATGAATCAAAGCTTATTGGGCATCCGCTTCCGTTTAAAAACAAGGTGCGCACGTTTTGCCAAAATCCGGGCGGTTTTGTAAGCCAAGAGAATTACGACAATGATTTGGCGGTTGTTAACGGACATTCGTACAAGGATTTAAAGAGCAACAACACAAATCTCGCCATTCTCTGTTCTCATAACTTTACATATCCTTTTAATCAACCGATAGAGTATGCTCAAAAAATAGGCGAACTTACAAACATGCTTGCTAACAATCACATTTTAGTACAAAGATACGGCGATATTTTAGATGGAAAACGCACTTGGGATAAGGAACTTTCGGAATCAAACGTTAAGCCCACCCTTCCTGACGCTGTTGCAGGTGATATTACTGCGGCTATGCCCTACCGCGCAATGACCAACATAATCAATTTTATTAAAGCTATGGATGTGGTAGTCCCCGGCTTTGCTTCAAGCGAAACCCTGCTTTATTCGCCGGAGCTTAAATTTTACTCTAACAGAGTTAAAATGGACGCAGATTTTACAACCAACATTAAGGGTTTATACTGTTTAGGAGATTCTTCCGGCTGGACAAGAGGGCTAATGATGGCATCTGCAATGGGCGTTTTAATGGGACGCCGTCTAGCCGAAAATAACAATTAAAAGGTGATTTTAATGAAAGAGGGAATTTTGAAACCTTTTAAAAATTTAAGGGGCGGCGCAAATCTTCCGCACGAAAAAGGCACTGCGGAAATCGATACCGTTATATTTCCTGAGCCCGACGAAATAGTAATACCAATGCAGCAACACATTGGGGCTCCCTGCACACCTGTTGTTAATAAGAAAGACCGTGTGTTTGTAGGCACAAAAGTGGCGGATAGCGAAGCTTTTGTAAGCGCGCCTATTCATTCGGGCGTATCGGGAACGGTTAAAGATATTGTACAAATCAAAACCGCTACCGGTGGTTTTGGTGAGGCTATAGTAATTGAAAATGATCATTTAAAAACCGTTGATCCTTCTCTTTCAGCACACGACATAAAAAGCGAAGAGGATCTTTACACTGCGGCAAGAGAATCGGGGCTTGTAGGTCTTGGTGGTGCAGGTTTTCCGACGCACATAAAACTAAGAGCGGACAAAAACCGCCCTATAGACACTTTAATTATTAATGCCGCGGAATGCGAGCCGTACATAACATCCGATTACAGGGAATGCCTAGAAAGCCCGGAAGATATTTTATTCGGAATATATTTAATTAAAGATATTTTAAAATTAAAGCGCGTTATAATTGCTGTTGAAAGCAACAAACCAAAAGCCATTAAGATACTTTACGACATTGCGGCGGATAAAAGAGACATTAACGACGAAGTAAAGCTTATGAAGCTAAAATCCCATTATCCGCAGGGCGCCGAAAAGGTTTTAATTTATACTGTAACAGGCCGGAAGGTGCCCATTGGAAAATTGCCGGCCGACGTTGGCTGTATAGTAATGAACGTTACCAGTGTGGCGGTTTTGGCAAGATACATAAAAACCGGTATGCCACTTGTGTCAAAACGAATAACCGTAGCTGGAAACGCAGTAAAAAAGCCGGGTAACTTTATTGTTCCAATAGGCACTAAAATTCAAGAGATTTTAGATTTCTGCGAAGCCGAAGCACCCGAAAAACTAATTATGGGCGGCCCTATGATGGGTGTTGCCATTACAGATACAAGCATTCCGTTGCTAAAACAAAACAATGCTATACTTGCTTTTTCCGGTAAAAAAGCCAACGGTTTTACGCCGACAAATTGCATAAACTGCGGCAAGTGCCTTGCGGCATGCCCGATGGGATTAGCTCCAAGGGCAGTTGAATCGGCAATTGACTTTAATGAAGGCGCCGAAAAATACAAATCGCTCTTTGCCGAATACTGCATTGAATGCGGAAGCTGTGCTTATGCGTGTCCGGCTAAGCGTTCCCTTGTAGAGGCCATGCGCCTTGCAAAGCTGGAAATTAAGAAAGCAGGTGCAAAAAATGCTTAAGGTTTCTTCATCTCCGCACATTAGAAGCTTAGATTCTACCAGCGGAATAATGCTCGATGTCATTATTGCTTTAATACCGCTTGGAATTTTTGGAATTGTAATGTACGGCTATTACACAGCGCTTATTATTGCCGTGTGTATTGCTTCTGCTGTTGCGGCCGAGTATTTGTGGTGCAAAGCATTAAAAAAAGAAACCACTTTACGTGATTTATCCGCTGTGGTTACAGGCTTATTGCTTGCATACAATCTTCCGCCTACAATTCCGCTGTGGATTGCAGCGCTTGGTTCTATTGTTGCAATAGTAGTTATAAAGCAGATGTTCGGTGGACTTGGCCATAATTTCGCAAATCCTGCCATTGCGGCGCGCATTGTGCTTATGGTATCCTTCCCATCTCAAATGACTAATTTTATTAAGGTATTTACCGGCGGTGAAATTATTTCAAGCGCCACTCCTCTTGGAAGCGGCACTACTGGCGAATACGGAATTTTGCGCCTGTTTTTAGGTAATTATCCCGGCTGTATCGGTGAAACATCTACACTTCTTATTTTATTCGGCGGACTGTATTTAGTTTTAAGAAGAGTAATTTCTATTACAATTCCCCTATCTTTTTGCGGCTCCGCATTTTTATTTACATTTTTATTAACAGGCAATTTTGTAGGATCGTTATCTGCTGTTTGCTCAGGCGGAATAATGCTTGCGGCCGTATTTATGGCAACAGATTATGTAACAAGCCCAAAAAGAACGGTTGGAAAAATTATCTTCGGCATAGGTTGCGGCGTACTAACGGTACTTATAAGGACCTATGGCAACCTGCCTGAGGGCGTATCGTTTGGTGTGCTAATTATGAATCTTTTAACACCGCTTATTGACCGCATTCCGGGGGCTAAACCATTCGGGTATACGGAGGCGCAAGGATGAAGAACATAAAAACGGTAATATTACCTGCAATTATACTTTGTGTGCTTTGTGCGGTTTTAACCGCCATACTTGCAGGCACCAACTTGCTTACACGTGACACTATTGCCGAAAAAGAGGCTGCAAAAGAGGCTGCGGCTTTAAACAGCGTTATTAAGGGCGCACAGTTTGAAGCAGTTTTAGAAGAGGAAAACCTTATTACATATAAAGCAACCAAAAGCGGCGAGACGGTAGGTTACGCTTTTAAGGCAACACAAAACGGTTACGGTGATAAGGTTTCGGTAATTATCGGTATAGCGGATGACAAAATAACCGCCGTTGAAATTATTGATGTATCGGGCGAAACTCCGGGGCTTGGTCAAGACGCCAAAAAAGAAAGCTATACAAAAAGCCTTGCAGGTCTTAGCAGTACCGATACTATTCCAAAAATTAAAACGGGCGCTACAATTACTTCCAACGCAATAAAGCGTGCAGTTGAAAGCGCTTTCAGTAAATACGAGGAGGTGTCAAGAAAATGAGTAAATATGTAAAAACACTCACAAACGGAATTTTAAATGAAAATCCCGTATTAAGACTTGTTCTTGGCACCTGCCCAACCTTAGCCATTTCCACAGCGGCGATAAACGGCATCGGCATGGGGCTTGCGGCGACTTTTGTACTCGTTTGTTCCGGAATTATGGTATCGATTTTAAGAAATATCATTCCTTCAAAGGTTAGAATTCCGGCATACATAACAATAATTGCAAGCTTTGTTACGGTTGTGCAAATGGTGGTTAAAGCTTATTTGCCGTCAATTGATGAAGCGCTTGGTATTTACCTGCCGCTTATAGTTGTAAACTGTATAATTTTAGCAAGAGCCGAAATGTTTGCGGCTAAAAACCCGCCGCTTGCCTCCGCGCTTGACGGGCTTGGCATGGGAATAGGTTTTACGGTAACCTTAACCTTAATGGGCGCAATACGCGAGCTTATAGGGGCCGGCACAATTTTTGGTCTTCCCGTAACTTCAGGATTTTTGCCGCCGATGATTATTCTTATTTTACCGCCGGGAGGCTTTTTTGTATTCGGTATATTGGTAGCGGCGTCCAATGCTCTTGCTAAGAAAAAAGGCAAAAGCATTAAAGAAGAGGCCGGCTGCAACGGGACTTGTGAAGGTTGTGCCCTGTGTGAAGGAGGCACCGTAAATGATTAAATCTATAGTCGCTATAATTCTTGCCGGTATTTTAACCGACAATATGGTGCTTTCAAAATTTTTGGGGATCTGCCCATTTTTAGGCGTTTCAAAAAAACTTAACACCGCCTTTGCAATGAGCGTTGCGGTAACACTTGTTATGATAATTGCAACCGCCGTAACCTGGCCGTTTTATGTATACATATTACTGCCTAATGATTTGGATTATTTACAAACAATCGCTTTTATTTTAGTAATCGCGGCACTTGTACAGCTGATTGAAATTGTGCTTAAAAGATTCTTGCCGCCTATATACAACGCGCTCGGCATTTACCTTCCGCTTATAACCACCAACTGTGCGGTTCTTGGCATTACATTGCTTAATTTTACGGATAATCTTAATTTTGTCCAATCGCTTGCAAATGCACTTGGAGCAGGTCTTGGATTTATGCTTGCAATGATTATTTTTGCCGGCATACGCGGCAGAATAGAAAAATCGGATATCCCCGAATTTTTAAAGGGACTTCCTATAACGCTTATTTCGGCAAGCATTGTAAGTCTGTCGTTTTTAGGCTTTGCCGGCGTAGTAGATAATCTTATAAAATAGGAGGAACAGCCATGGAAATATTAATTGCCGTTTCTGTTTTAGGCGGAGCTGCTTTATTACTTGGCTTTCTTCTAAGCCTTGCTTCAAAAATTTTTGCTGTAAAAACAGACGAAAAAGAAGCATCAATAAGAGAAGCTTTACCCGGTGCCAACTGCGGTGCCTGCGGTTTTGCCGGGTGTGACAGTTATGCAAAAGCCGTTTCAGACGGTTCTTCTAAGCCTTCGCTTTGTATCCCCGGCGGCAAAGATACAGCTGCAAAAATCGGTGAAATTTTGGGCGTAGCAGTTGAAGTGAAGGAAAAACGCGCGGTTGTACTTTGTAATGGAACCTGCGATAAAGCGCAAACAAAATACGAGCACAGCGGAAAGCCTTCGTGTGCGGCTGCCGCATTAGTTCAAGGTGGCCCTAAGGCTTGCAACTTTGGATGTATGGGCTTTGGAGACTGTGCTTTAGTATGCGACTATAATGCCATTACAATAACTGACGGAATAGCACATATAGATCATTCGCTATGTATTGGCTGCGGCAAATGCGTAAATATCTGTCCAAAACATATTATTAAAGTTTTTGATCTTCCTATTAAAGCAACTGTTATGTGTCTTAACAAAGATAAAGGTGCAATTGCAAGAAAACTTTGTTCGGTTTCTTGCATAGGATGTGGTCTTTGCAAAAAGAACTGCCCGAACGACGCCATAACTTTAAGCGACAATTTGGCAATTATTGACCCCGTAAAATGTACCGCTTGCGGAAAATGCATTTCGGTTTGTCCGCAAAAAACCATAAAATAAAAAGCAGGATTAATTCCTGCTTTTTATTTTAAGATTTCTTCAATCGGCTTAATATAATCGCCTTCAAAAAGCTCTATCATGCCTTTATCGGCGGCTGCGGCAAGCTTTGGATCAATAGGAATGCGACCAAGCACCGAAAATCCATGTTGTTTTGCAATTTCTTCTATGCGGCTTTTGCCGTAAATTTCTATTTTTTTGCCGCAGTCGGGGCATATAGCGTAACTCATATTTTCAACAACGCCGAGTATTGGAATGTTCATAAGCTTTGCCATATTAACCGCTTTTTCAACGATCATAGAAACCAATTCCTGCGGGCTTGTAACTACAATAATTCCGTCTAAGGGAAGACTTTGAAATACGGTTAATGATACATCGCCGGTTCCCGGAGGCATATCTACAAACATATAGTCCACGTCGCCCCAAATAACATCGGTCCAAAACTGTTTTACAGTGCCTGCAATAACGGGACCGCGCCAGCAAACCGGATCGGTTTCTTCTTTAATTAAAAGATTTAAACTCATAACCTTTATTCCGGTAGAAGTTTGCATTGGAATAATACCGTTTTCTTCAGCGTCTGCGTTGCCGTGAAGATTAAACATTTTAGGAATTGAAGGCCCTGTAATATCGGCATCTAAAATAGCGGTTTTAAACCCTAGCCTGCTACTTGTTACAGCAGCAAGAGCGCTTACAAGGCTTTTGCCGACGCCGCCTTTTCCGCTAACAACGCCGATTACCTTTTTAATAGAAGAAAATTCGTTACAGCTTTCCTTTAAATCTCTGCTTTCGCAGTTTTCGGTACAGCTTGAACAATCATGTGTGCATTCGCTCATTTACATTCTCCTTTACATATATCTCCTACACTGTTTAATACATAACTCGGTCTATACGGGTAATTATCAATATCGGCTTTTGATGTAACACCTGAAAGCACCAGCACTGTATCAATCATACTTTCAATGCCGGATACTACGTCGGTATCCATACGATCGCCAACAATACACGCTTCGCTGCCGCTTTGGCAATTTATCATATTAAGACCAATACGCATCATAAGCGGATTGGGCTTTCCTATGTAATATGCCTTTTTGCCCGTTGCAATTTCTATTGGAGATATAAGGGCTCCTGTTGCGGGAACAATGCCGTTTTCGGTAGGCCCTGTAATATCCGGATTTGTGCCAATAAGCTTAGCGCCTCGCTGAACAAGCAGTGTGGCGTGCTCGATCATATCGTAATTTAAGCTTCGGGTTTCACCCATTACCACGTAATCGGGGTTAATGTTGTTCATGGTAAAGCCGGCATCGTATAAAGCGTTTAGAAGCCCCGGCTCGCCTATTGCAAATACGCTTCCGCCCGGGCACTGCGATTTTAAAAAGCTGGCTGTTGCAAGAGCGCTTGTATAAAAATGCTCTTCCGCAACATCAAGGCCCATTCTTAAAAGCTTTTGACGCAGTTCTTTTGGGCTTCTTTCACTTGAATTCGTTAAAAACACAAAGTTTTTATTCGAATCTCTTAACCATTCAACGAATTCTTTAGCGCCCTCTAAAAGACGGTCACCATGATAAATAACACCGTCCATATCGCATATAAAGCCTTTTTTATCTTTAAGCTGCATAATAAGTTTAAGCCTTTCGTAGTTTATTCTTTAACTAATTATATATAATATTCCCCGGTATTGCAAGCGGTGTTTATCCTTTTTTTACAAAAAATTCATTGATTTGATTATTTCTATATGATATACTAAATTATTAAGAAGTAAGATATAATTATCGGAGGTAATTTATGATTGAAGTAAAAAACCTTTGCAAAAAATACGGTACAAACCTCGCGGTAAAAGATGTTAGCTTTACTATAAGCGAAGGTGAAGTCGTTGGATTTTTGGGGCCTAATGGCGCCGGTAAATCCACGATTATGAATATTTTAACGGGGTATTTATCCTCTACTTCCGGAAGTGCAACGGTATCCGGTATGAATGTTTTGGAATATCCCGAAGAGGTTAAAAAACATATTGGATATCTTCCGGAACAACCACCGCTGTATCTTGATATGACAGTTAAGGAATATCTGGATTTTTGCTTTAATCTTAAAAAAGCGCCCTTTCAAAAAAATCCGCATATCGGCGAAATTTGCAGGCTGGTAAAAATCGATCATGTTCAAAACCGCCTTATTCGCAATCTTTCAAAGGGTTACAGGCAGCGTGTAGGTATAGCGCAGGCGCTTATAGGAAACCCGGATGTGCTGATTTTGGACGAGCCGACAGTTGGTTTAGACCCGAAACAAATTATAGAGGTACGTTCGCTTATAGAACGGCTTAGCAAAAACCATACAATAATTATGTCGTCGCATATTCTGTCCGAAATACAGGCCGTTTGCAAACGCATAATAATTATTAACAACGGTGAAATCGTTGCCGATGATTTAGCGGAAAACCTTTCAAAATCAATGTCTTCGGATCACGCGGTAAAGCTTCGCGTGCAAGGACCTGAAGAGGCCGTATTAAAAGCACTTAAATCAATAAAAGGTGTAGATAAAATTTCGAGCCTTGGAGTTGTTGAATCGGGTGCTTACGATTATAATATTGAGCCTTATGACGGCTTAGATATCCGCCGTGATATTTTTAACAGAATGGCAGACAGGAACTTCCCTATTTTAGAGCTTACAACCAATGCCCTTACATTAGAGCAGGTATTTTTAAAGCTTACAGAGGGCATAGGAATTGCCGAAATTAAAGAGGATGAAGCTCCTGTAAAAAAGACAAACAAATCCGCACGCAATAAGGCGATTGAAACGGTATACGGGGAGGAAGAAGTAAAATGAGTGCAATTTTTAAAAGAGAATTTAAATCCTATTTTACCACCCCGTTAGGCTTTGTAATAATAGCTATTATGTTTTTCTTTTTAGGACAGGGATTTTCAAGCATTTATATTGCCGATTACGGTAATTTAGCCTTTGTGTTCTCTGCAGTAAACACCTATGCAATGCTTGTGGCTCCACTTATTACAATGCGACTTTTTTCCGAAGAAAAAAGACAAAAAACCGATCAGCTTTTGCTTACAAGTCCCGTAAAAGTAAGTCACATAGTTTTAGGCAAGTTTTTTGCCGCGATGACTCTGTTTATGCTTTGCTACTCGATTACTTTAATTTTTGAGTTTGTTCTTATGGCAGTGACAGATGTTAATTTACTTTTGTATTTAAGCTGTCTTTTAGGTGTATTTTTAATGGGTGCGGCAATAATTGCTATCGGAACGTTTATATCATCATTAACTGACAGTCAGATAATCGCAGCAGTTCTTGGAATTATAGCATCGCTTTTTGTTTTAATGATTGATTATTTTGCCACCATTATTAATAACGGTGTGGTAACAGCAATATGCGATTTTCTTTCCTTTAATACCCGATTTAACACCTTTGTTTCGGGCATTATAGACTTTTCGAATATAGTATTCTTTTTGAGCGTTATTTCACTGTTTCTGTTTTTAACAATGCGCTCGCTTGAGAAAAAACGCTGGGTTTAAGGAGGATAATAAAATGAAAAAACAAGAAAATACAGTTATTTCTCCTAAAAAGCAAAGAAAAGAGCGCTCAAATGTATTTAGATACAGTTCTACTACGGCTATATTAATCTCGGTATTTTTAGTGCTTTTAGTTGCGGTTAATTTTTTATCTACCCTTATTGCTTCTAAATTTTCTACGGCTATTGATGTTACCGTTGACCGTTCAAGCAAGCTTACTGCCGAAAATATTGATTATTTAAAACGTTTAAACGAGCAAGAGAGTATTAAGGAAATTTCTATTATCGTTTGCGCCACAAAAGCCAGCTACACCGGCAGCGAAATGATTAACTACATGGCAAACTATTACGGTGTTTCGGAAAATAACACACCATACAGTTATTTTAATCAAACTGTAAGGCTATTAGAAGAATATCCAAAATACAATTCAAAAATAACGGTTGAATATCACGATCCGCAAGAGCCGGACTTTTCAAAGCTTCAAAGTGAAAGTTCTATTAACATTACCTACGGTGATATTCTTGTGCGCTGCTTTAAAACAGACGGTAGTACAAAAAGTGACGTTTTAACAGTTAACGACATTTATGAAATGCAGGCGTCGTACGATTCTTACGGTTATTCGTCAAGCTATACTATAGTCGTATCCAATCTCGAAAATGCACTTTCCGGCGCGCTTAACAAGGTGGCTATGGACATAACCAAAACCGCTGCAGTATTAAAGAATAACTGCACTCCGGATACTCTTAGCTATCTTACTTCTTCGCTTAACAGTTACGATTATCAATTTACAACCTACGAAGGAACAGTAACCTACGAAAACCTTAAAGGTTATGACGCCATTCTAATTTCCGGCGTTACAAACGATTTTGACGTAAACTCGTTAAAAGAGATTGACAAGTTTTTAAACAACGAAGGCAAAAAGGGCAAATCGCTTATCTATTTTGCAAGTCAGTCAAGCCCCGAAACGCCCAATTTAAATGCGTTTTTAGAGGAATGGGGTATTTCGGTTGGCGGCGGAGTTTTATATGAAACAAACTCCCTAAACCGCGGCGACAATCCGACAATATTTTTACAATCCCTTGCAGATAACAGCTACGTTTCAAGTCTTAAAAACAGCAATAAAAATTATTGGTCCGGCGCGAATTCTCCGCTTACCGTAACCTATTCGACAGACGGATCTAAAACCACAAACATCCTTTTATCTTCGAGCGATACTACTCTTGCCGCACCCAAAGGCAGCGGTGCCGGATATACTCCGCCGGCAAATGCCACAACAAAATCTTATCCGCTTATCGTTCTTACCACCGATATTGATACTGACGCCGACGGTAACGATATTCAAAGCTCGGTAATAGTATTTGCAGGAAACGACTTTGTTTCTGAAAATTACAGTCAGTACAGCGATATAGGAAACATGGATCTTGCTACATTAGCTATAAATACAGCTTCGGGCAGAAGCGGAGGACTGTACTTTACGCCTAAAGTTACAGGCACTACAGGAATTGCTACGCCTAGCAGTGCGGCTGTAAAAATGATCGTTTTAATTATATTTATGTTTGTTATTCCCTTAGCTACTTTAGCCGGAGGTATTGTAATTTGGATCCTGAGAATAAGAAAATAAAACCGGAAGAGGATTTTTCGGATTCCACTGTTTTTTCAAAAAAAGAGGTAACCTATAAAAAATCTGCTAAAAAAGGCAGCAAAAAAACAATAGTAATAATGCTGTCTTTAGCGCTTGTGCTAGGCATTATTTCGAGTATAATTGTATTTTTTACAAAAAATACTCCTACTACGGATGTTGACAATAAAACGAGCACCGTAGAAGTATTTAACTTTGACGCAAAAAACATTGCCGCATTTAATATCAAAAATGAATATGGCATATTAAACTTTACCTCTGTAACCGGTAAAGACGAAAGCGGATCTACCACCTATTCTTGGAATTTTAACAACTATCCAAGCTCCCTTATTTCCGACGCATATATTAGCAGCGTAGCCGACAAAGTTGCTTCCCTTTCGGCAATTCGCGAAATGAGCGGTGACAGCAGCGACGCGGTTTACGGTTTAAACTCTCCTATAATTATTGTTTCTGTTACCGGAAGAGACGGTCTTAGCGATTATAAAATAATGGTCGGAAACAAATCGCCGGACGGTTCCGGAAACTATACCACAACCTCATTAAACAACAAGGTCTATCTTGTTGCTGCTTCTACTATTGAATCTTTTAATGCCACTCCGGAAATAACCGCCAACAATTCGCTGATAACCCCCGAAAGCAGCGACACATTGCCGGAGCAGTATTTGAGCAATAACAACAATCTCGATCATGTTGATACCCTTAAAATTTCCGGACAGTTTTTTGAAAAACCCGTTTCGATCATTCACACCGATAATCCGCTTGCGAGCTATAAAGTTATCGCCCCGATTGAAAGATATGCAAATTTTGACAATGTTGGCAATGTTACTTCAATTTTAAATAACGGACTTGTTGCAACCGACTGCTATAAGCTTTTGCCAAATAGTGCGGATATAAAAAAATACCGTATGGACAAGCCTGATATGATTGTCGAAATGTCCTATGCCGGCAAAACAATTAAACTATCGCTTTCAAAATACGAAACCGATGATGTCGGCACTAATTATTATAGTTTAATGATATCCGGAAAGAACGCCGTGTACAAAATCGACGCAGACGCACTTCCCTTTATTGCTTTACGGCTAAACGATTTTTACAACCAATATGTATTTTTAGAGGAAATATCAAGTTTTAAAAATATTACTTTAAACGATACAAAAAAATCCTACTCGTTTGATATAAGTTATGACGAAAAGAAAAACTTGACCTCTGAAAAATACGGAGATAAGGATATTAATGATACTATTTTTAGAACCTATTTCGATTATTTCCTTTATTTAAAACCGACTTTGGACGAAAACGCAAAACAAAACGGATTGGCTTTTTCAGCAACATTTACCTACCGTAACACGGCTAAAGGTAAAATTGTGCTTGAAATTTACAACTACAACGCGCGAAAATATATTGTAAAAATAGACGGCAATGAAGTAGGCGTTATAAATTATACCTATTTCGACAATTTTACCCAAAATATTCAAAAAATGATTGACGGCAAAAACATTCCGGAAATCATATAAAATATAAAAAGGATGGATAGATTTATGCAAAACAATGTACGACCAAATGATATGAAGCGTATAAACAACGCAGAGCTTGCCAGCGCGTTCATTGACGAACAAATAGATGCTATAAAAAAGCAAGTCAAGGATAAAAAGGTTCTTCTTGCGCTTTCCGGCGGCGTAGACTCTTCGGTTGTAGCGGCCCTTTTAATTAAAGCAATCGGCCAAAACCTTACCTGTGTACATGTAAATCACGGCCTTTTAAGAAAAGGCGAACCCGAGCAAGTAATTGAGGTTTTTAAAAACCAAATGAATGCCAACTTAATCTATGTTGACGCGGTTGACAGATTTTTAGATAAACTTGCCGGCGAAAAAAGCCCGGAAAACAAGCGCAAAATTATCGGCGCGGAATTTATTCGTGTATTTGAAGAAGAAGCAAGAAAACTTGAAAATATCGAATTTTTGGCACAAGGCACTATCTATCCTGATATACTCGAAAGCGGTCCTGTAAAAGCACATCACAACGTTGGCGGACTGCCTGAAGATTTAAAATTTGAGCTTGTAGAGCCGTTAAAATTCTTATTTAAAGATGAAGTTCGCATGGTTGGCAAAACTTTAGGACTTCCCGACAGTATGGTTTACCGTCAGCCATTCCCCGGCCCCGGTCTTGGTGTTCGCTGCCTTGGAGCTATTACAAGAGACAGGCTGGAAGCCGTCCGCGAATCTGATGCGATTTTGCGTGAAGAGTTTAAAAATTCCGGTCTTGATAAAAAGGTTTGGCAGTTCTTTACAATTGTTCCGGATCTAAAATCTGTTGGTGTAAGAAACGATAAAAGGGTTGAAGAATGGCCGGTAATTATCCGTGCCGTAAATACTTTGGATGCTATGTCGGCTACAATTGAAGAAATTCCATATGAAGTTTTAAATAAAGTGACCGGCCGCATTATAAGTGAAGTGCCCGGTGTAAACCGCGTACTGTATGATCTTACACCAAAACCGTCAGGCACTATTGAGTGGGAGTAAAGCACATTTTATCTTGAAATGTGCTGAGTTATCCTGAATAGCTTGAAACAGCAGGCATTCTACGGAATGCCTGCTGTTTTTGGTATCAATATTGATAACGAAATGATAACATTACGGTAGCTGAAAGCAATTTTCGCCGCCCATTATTCCTTGACATATTCGAATTCATACGGTATAATATGTTATACAAATCATACTTTGGAGGCGGTATAATGAAAGCACCTGAAGGAAAATATGCATGGACGGCCACCGTCGGAGAAAAAGGACAAATCGTAATCCCGAAACAGGCTCGTGATATTTTTGGAATCAAGCCTGGAGATACGCTGCTGCTTTTTGGCGATGAGGCGAGGGGGATCGCCATCCCTCCGAAACAAGCCTTTGCAGAATGGTTTAAGATAGTTTTTCAGGATCAGGAGGGTGATAAGGTATGAAAAAGGTTGCCTTTTTCTGTATTCCTGCGCACGGTCATACAAATCCCATGCTCCCGGTTGCAGCGGAACTGGTGAAAAGGGGGAATACAGTACGATTCTATTCGTTCAACGAATTTGAAGAGAAGATCAATGCAACAGGCGCAGAATTTATCTCCTGCGACGCTTTTCTGCCGAAACTCACGAAGCGGGAAGAAGCCGGACTGAAGAATGTTTCCACTACAGAGATGACGATTCAGGACATTCGGATCACGCTCAGCATGGACAGCTTTCTCGACGAAGAGTTCAAGACCTTCCGGCCTGACGTCGTATATACGGATTCCGTTTGCTTCTGGGGAAAATTAAACGCATGGAAACACCATGTGCCGATGGTTATTTCTACCAGCACATTTGCTTTTAATCAATTGTCATCCCAGTATATGAAGAACACGCCTAAGGAACTGGCAGATATGATCTTCGGGTTGCCGAGGATCTCTAAGGAGTTGAAAAAGCTCGAACCATACGGCTATCGTGTGAAGGGGGCTTTGTCTCTGGTACAGAGCGACAATCAGACAGATAGCATCGTCTATACTTCGCGGCGTTTTCAGCCCTATGCAGAGAGCTTTTCGGATCACTACGCATTTGTAGGACCTTCTGTTTTCTCAGATGCCGTTCCGAAAAAAGCGAAGGACCGCCCGCTTGTTTATATTTCTCTGGGGACCGTCATCAATGACAGACCCGATTTCTACACAAAATGCATAGCGGCGTTGCAAGATCAGAAGGTTGACGTCGTCATTTCGTGCGGAAATGCGGTAAACCGCGCGTCATTGGGAGTGCTGCCTGACAACATCCATGTGTATCCCTACGTGGATCAGCTCGATATTCTTTCCAAAGCGGACGTTTTTATAACACACTGTGGCATGAACAGCGTTTCCGAAAGTCTCTATATGGCTGCGCCGATGGTGCTCTATCCCCAGACAAGCGAGCAGAAAGCAGTAGCGAGAAGGGTAATGGAAATTGGTGCCGGCACGGCTTTAAATGACGATTCCATTGACGGGATCCGGGCGTCTGTACAGGAGATTCTGCGCAACTCCGCCTACGCGAAAGCCGCAGAGGTGTGCAGTACAGATTTTCGTTCCTGTTCAGGTGCTGCCGGGGCAGCGGAGTTTATCGAGAATGCACCGCATACATCGAACGGATCAGATGTTGTTGGTGAGCTGAATAAATCGACAGTGAGATTCCACTTCATATACTGGGCGATAACCATCGCCGCCATCCTTCTGGTTGGATTTCTTATCAGTTGGAAATATGTGTGGATCATTGGAGTTGCAGCCGGTATCCTGTTTTATCCAATCAGCAAGGCAATACAAAAACGGAAATACACCTCCATTCTGCACAGGATCCAATAAATAAATGGATCGCTTTCCGGAATGACAACAAGCACATAAATCTTGAATAACAGCGTTCAAGCAAGTATAATAGGTTCGTGATTATCCGCATCAGACCCCGTCCACTGTTATCAACGCTGATAACAAAATGATAACAGAAAGGATTATAGGCTGGATAATATGGATACATCAAATAATCGAAGGAACCACAAACAGGACGGACAATATTTCCTAAGCGAAATCAGTTAAGTTTTATCGAATGGGAATGATTTTTCTTTTTTTAAATAATAAGTGTTAGGCGTTCTTCGGTAACAACCGAAGAACGCCGGTTTTATTTATAATTTGGGACCTCTCAAAATGCTTGATTTAGACTAGCGCTAAGGTGTATAATAAATTAAATATAATTATAAGGAGAGCGCGCCATGAAAATTATTGATTTGCTAAAAGACAATAAACTGGCACTTTCATTTGAGGTGTTTCCGCCTAAAAACGAAACCGGGTTTGACAGCGTAAAATCTGCTACCGAACAGATTGCACAATTGCATCCGGCTTTTATGAGCGTTACATACGGTGCAGGCGGCGGCAGCAGTAAGCATACTTTAGATATTGCTAAAAATATCAATGAAAAATACGGCGTGCCTACTTTAGCGCATCTTACCTGTGTAGCATCAACAAAAGAAACCGTGGCGCAAAAGATATCCGAAATTAAAGCGGCAGGCATTAAAAACATTATGGCGCTTCGCGGAGATATACCAACCGATTTTGAGAATACGTACAAGCAAAGTTTGGAATATCAACACGCAATAGATTTAGTTTTAGCGCTTAAAGCGGCAGATCCCGATTTTTGTATCGGCGGCGCTTGCTATCCCGAAATTCATCCCGAAAGCGTAAATCAATCTGAGGACATTAAACATCTTAAAGAAAAGGTGGAAGCAGGTTGTGATTTTTTAACAACACAGATGTTTTTTGATAACAATTTGCTTTATAATTTTCTTTATAAAATTCGCGAGGCAGGCATAACCGTGCCTATAATACCCGGCATTATGCCAATTACCAACGCCAATCAGGTAAAGCGCGCAATAAAGCTATCCGGCTCGTTTATGCCGCAAAGATTTAAAAGCCTTGTTGACAAATTTGGCTGCGACCCTGCCGCAATGAAACAAGCGGGAATTGCATATGCCACAGACCAAATAATAGATCTTTATGCAAACGGTATTAATAAAGTGCACGTATACTCGATGAACAAGCCTGATGTGGCAGAAAAAATACAGACAAATCTGTCTGATATGATAGGAAAATAGATTATATGGCTTTTGTTAAAACATACAGTGCTCCGCCAATATGCAAAAATGAAATTTTGCGCTATGCCGGCTGCAAACAAGAAAGAGATTTGCCCCTTGGTATAATAGAAAATTGCTTAAATGAAGCAAGAGATATGCTTACTTATAAAGTATGTTATCTTTTACTTGATATAAATACTTTCGGTGACAACTGTAATTTTGGTGCTTTTTCGGTTAAATCCAAGATGCTCGCCGACAATCTTAACGGTTGCAATAAAGCATTGGTTTTTGCCGCCACTGTAGGTATTGGAATTGACCGGATTATATCAAAATACAGTGCGGTATCCCCTTCAAAAGCAGTCCTGTTTCAAGCAATCGGTGCCGAGCGAATAGAGGCTTTATGCAATACTTTTTGCAACGATATTTGCGACAAAACAGGGCTTTATGCTCGTCCGCGGTTTAGTCCGGGATACGGCGATTTTGATCTTTCAGTTCAAAAAGACCTTTTTTCTGTTTTAAACTGCCAAAAGTTAATAGGTCTTACACTTACGGACAGTATGCTTATGTCGCCGACAAAATCAGTTACAGCAATAATGGGCCTTTGTGAAAAGCCGCAGGGCAAAAGCTATAATAAATGTAAAGCGTGCGAAAATACCGACTGTGCATATAGAGGTGAACTATGAATTTTACTGATTATCTTAACAATAATATTGTCTGCTTTGACGGCGGCACCGGTACCTTTTTGCAGGAAAAAGGCCTTACACCCGGCGAACAGCCTGAGTATTGGAACTTAACACACGCTGATATTTTAATCGGTTTACATAAAGCATATTTTGACGCCGGAAGCAACGTGGTTTGCACCAACACATTTGGCGCAAACACTTTAAATTTTCCAATTGACGAGCTTGAAGAGATAATTAAGGCAGGCATACTTAATGCAAAAGCCGCAAAAGAGCAAAGCAGCGCCCCGCAAGAAAAATTTATTGCGCTTGATATAGGTCCTACGGGCAAGATGTTAAAGCCGCTTGGCGACCTTGATTTTGAAGATGCCGTAAGTATTTTTGCTAAAACGATAAAAATCGGCGTTAAATATGGCGTTGACCTGATTTTAATAGAAACCATGAACGACAGTTATGAAACCAAGGCGGCGCTTTTGGCGGCAAAGGAAAACAGCAGTTTACCCGTAATTGTTTCAAACGCATATGGTGAAGACGGCAAACTGATGACGGGCGCTACCCCTACCGCAATGGTGGCGCTTCTTGAAGGTATGGGTGCTGATGCCATTGGCGCCAACTGCTCACTGGGTCCAAAAGGACTTAATCCGGTAATAAAGCAGTTGCTAAATTACGCATCTGTGCCGGTTATACTAAAACCAAATGCCGGTCTGCCGAAATCTGTAAACGGGAAAACGGTATTTGATGTTACAAAAGAGGAATTTTGTAACGAGGTCTTGTCGCTTATAAAGGAAGGCGTGCGCATAGCCGGCGGCTGTTGCGGAACCACGCCCGAATATATAAAGTTATTAAGCCAAAAGATTTCAAAAATAAGCCCTGTGCCGATTATGCCTAAAAATACTACTATGGTATCATCATATAGTAAAGCGGTACAATTTGGCGAGTCGCCTGTTCTTATTGGCGAGCGCATTAACCCAACCGGCAAAAAAAGATTTAAACAGGCACTTTATGAAAACGATATAAACTATATTCTATCTGAAGGAATAAACGAGCAGGATAAAAAAGCGGATATTCTTGATGTTAATGTGGGACTGCCGGATATTGATGAAATAAGTATGCTTAAAAGCGCTGTAACAGCCCTTCAAACAGTGGTTGACCTGCCGCTTCAGATAGATACTTCAAATCCCGTCGCTATGGAGGCTGCTCTTCGCCGCTACAACGGAAAAGCAATGATAAACTCGGTAAACGGCAAAGAAGAAAGTATGAAAGCCGTTTTTCCGCTTGTAAAAAAATACGGCGGCGTTGTGGTTGCATTAACTTTAGACGACAACGGAATACCGAATACCGCCGATGGTCGCGTACAAATTGCCAAAAACATTATTCGTGTGGCAGAAAGCTATGGAATTCAAAAAAAGGATATAGTCTTTGATACGCTTACTATGGCCATAAGCGCCGAAAGCAGTATTGCAAATGTTACGCTTAAAGCTCTTAAAACCATTAGAAATGAACTTGGCGTTCACACACTTCTTGGCATATCAAACGTTTCTTTCGGACTTCCTAAGCGCGAAGCAATAAACAGCACTTTCTTTGCGCTGGCACTTGAAAACGGACTATCTGCCGCTATTATGAACCCTTATTCAGATGATATGATGAAAACCTTTTATGCATACCGCGCGATAAAGGGCATAGACAAAAACTTTTCAGACTATATCGCAAATTTAGAGCAGTTTTCAGACGCTGCTTCGCAAAGTCTACATGAAGATGACAATGAACAAGAAAAAGCCGGCCTAAAAAAAGCCATAATTAAGGGTTTAAAAGATAAAGCTAAAGCACAAACAAGCAAAATGTTGTCCAAACAATTACCGCTTGATATTGTCAATAATGAGATTATCCCGGCGCTGGAAGTTGTGGGCAAGGGCTTTGAAAACAAAACGGTGTATTTACCGCAGCTGCTTATGAGTGCCGAAGCGGCCAAAAGCGCTTTTGAGGTTATTAAAAGTGCACTGCCTCAGGGTGAAAAAAGTAAAAATGGCAAAACATTTGTAATTGCCACAGTGCAAGGAGATATACACGATATTGGCAAAAATATTGTAAAGCTGCTTCTTGAAAACTATGGTTTTAATGTGGTAGACCTCGGCAAAGACGTTTCGCCTGATATAATAGTTAATAAAGTTAAAGAACTGCACGCCCCGCTTGTCGGTTTGAGTGCGCTTATGACTACCACCGTTCCCAGTATGGAAAAGACCATAATGCAGTTAAGAAGCAATGCGCCTTGGTGTAAAATTATAGTCGGCGGCGCGGTATTAACCAAGGAGTACGCCGAAAAAATCGGAGCGGACAAATACGCTAAAGACGCAATGGAAGCCGTACGCTTCTCGCAAAAAATTATAAAAGACGTCTAAAATAAAAGCCCTTTTTGGGGCTTTTATTTTTTGCGATTTAAAATGTCGAAAATTTTCAAATTTTTGTTGATTTTTTAAAGTTAACAATATATAATAAAAATGTATAAAATTGGTAAATTTTAAAAAGGTAGGGTTTGCTATGAAAAAAATATTAAGTATTGTTTTGTGTTTAATTATGATAACTACATTATTTAGTGTTATCAGCATTCCCGCATTTGCCTTATCCGGGACTTCCGGCGATTGCACATGGAAAGTAATCGGTACTACCCTAACAATAAGCGGTAATGGTGAAATGCCAAATTTTTCATCAGATGGGCATATTGGTTCGCACCCTTGGTACGGTTTTACAACTGTTATTATTTATGATGGCGTAACAAATATAGGTAATAATGCCTTTGATAATTGTGTTAATTTAGAGAACATAGTAATCCCGAGCAGCGTAAAGACTATAGGCGAAGGAGCCTTTCGTATTTGCACAGCTATGCAAAGCATAAAATTGCCGGATAGCATAATATCCATTGGAGAAAGAGCTTTTGAATATTGCTCGAATTTATTAAGCATCAAAATACCGGACAGTGTAAAATCATTAGGCCAAAATATCTTTGCAGGTTGCAGCAACTTGCAGAAAGTTACATTAGGTAACGGCATAACATCAATAAGTGATTTTGCATTTGATGGTTGCTACAATTTAATAAACTTAAATATTGGTGATAATGTTATATCCATTGGTGCAGCTGCCTTTTCAGGCTGCACCGGTTTGCAAAGTGTAACCTTAGGTAACGGGCTAAAAAATTTAGGCGGGTTTTCCAGCTGTAAAAGTTTAAAAAGCATTGTCATACCGGATAGCGTAGAAACGATAGAAAACGGCGCCTTTTGTGATTGCACAAGTTTAGAAAGTATAACAATAGGAAATGGCGTACGTTCGATAGACACCTATGCCTTTAGTAATACCGCATATTACAACAATGAATCCAACTGGGAAGATAACATTTTGTATATAGGCGCATATTTAATTGACACAAAATCACCTACAACCGATTATACAATTAAAGAAGGAACAAAATGCATTGCAAATGATGCCTTTAACTATCGCGCTTTACATAGTATCACTATACCGGACAGCGTTACTTCAATTGGATGGAGCGCCTTTTATAACTGCCAAAATTTAAAAAATATAATAATTGGAAACAACATAACACACATGGGTGGAGGAGCTTTTTATAACACAGCTTACTATAATGATGAATCTAATTGGGAAAACGGTGTTTTATATTTAGGTAAAAGTTTAATAGATGCAAGAATAATATCCGGTGATTATTCTATTAAAGAAGGCACAAAATGTATTGCCGATTACGCGTTTGAATCCAGCAGCGATCTTAAAAGCATCAATATACCAAACAGCGTAACATCAATAGGTTTATTTGCCTTTAGCGGTTGCTATGATATGCATACTATAACCATGGGCAGCGGTGTAACCTCAATAAGTAAATATGCTTTTTCAAGTTGCACGAATATTAAAGATATCTATTATCTTGGTACTATAACACAGTGGAACAGTTTAGAAAACAAACCGGAGGGGACCGTACACTTTACGTGCGAGAATACCGGACATGTTTATGATGATGAAAACGACCCCTCATGCAATATTTGCGGACAAATTAATGAAGACCGATTAGATAGCGGAGATATTAACGGCGACAACAGTGTAGATGACAAGGATATTACCTCATTAAAAAGATATCTAGCCGGTTGGAGCGTAATAGTTTTTGAATCGAAGTTAGATATAAACAGCGATGGCATAGTTGATGATAAGGATGCTTCTCATCTTGCAAAGTACCTTGCCGGGTGGACCGGGTACGAATTATAAAAGCTTAATGTTACAGAATAAATTTAAAGCCCCGTTACATGACGGGGCTTTTTGCTGCTATAAATACATAATTATTTTACGAAAATCTGTACCCAGTATTTTACGTTGCCGCGTGTTACAAGACCTACGGCTATTCCGGTATAGTTTTGGGATAAAATATTGGCTCTATGCCCGGATGAATTCATCCATCCGTTCATAACTTCTTCGGCACTTCTTTGTCCGTAAGCAATGTTCTCGCCTGCGGCGCGATATGATACACCTGTTTGTTTTAAAACCGTAAAACAGGATGTTCCGTCCGGTCTTGTGTGCGAAAAAGTGGTTACGATTTCGTTTGCACGAATATCAGCCGCATTTTGCAGGTCCGATCTGTATTCAAGAGGCGATAATCCGTTGGCTTTACGTTGTTCGTTTACAAGCTCTATTACCCTGCTTCTTTCATCGTTTACCGTAATATTTGAAGAGGGTTTAGAAGATTGATTAGCGCTATTGTTTGCATTTGAATTATTTGAGGATAATAATTCTTTAATTATAGATTGTAAATCAATGCCGGTTTCGGTTGTTTTTGAATTACTTGAAGATCTTTCACTGTTTATAGCACCGGAAGTATTACATTCATTATTTGTCAGCGTACATGTTTTTTCGCTATTTACACTATTTGATTTTTCAGTATTTATATTTGCAGTATTTTCTTTTGTGTTCTCCTTATTGCCGTTTGAAGTTTGTTTTGAAGAAACACAAGAATTTTCTTGATTGTTTACCTTAGAAGCTTCGCAAGCCGTATTGTTTGTTGTACGGTTGTCAGGTTTTACACAGCTTACTGCCTGCTCATTCACGGTTTTCGTATTATTAACCGGAGCATTGGTTTTATATCCCCCTATGGATCCACATAAAACGGCAATAGCAGAAATGAAAGATAAAAGTTTTTTCATAAAATTCTCCTTTCAAGTGTATTGTAATGCAATTCTCGACGTTATTCAACACACAAGATCTGGAAAAAATGTCAACATATTTATAAAAACATATTGATAAAGATAACGCAATATACTAAAATAAATATAAAATTATTTTGGAGGAAATATTATGATTCTTTTTAACACCGATTACATTGAAGGCAAAAATCTTGAAATGCTTGGCCTTGTTAAGGGCAGTACCGTGCAGTCTAAGCACATTGGCAAAGATTTAGCTGCAAGTTTTAAAACGATAGTCGGCGGCGAGCTTAAAGCTTATACGGAAATGATGGACGAAGCAAGAAAAATTGCTACAGACCGCATGATAATGGACGCTGAAAAATTAGGTGCCGATGCTATAGTAAACGTACGTTATACTACATCTGCAATTATGCAGGGCGCCGCAGAAGTAATTGCCTACGGAACGGCTGTTAAAATTTTATAATGTAAGGCGGTGTGTTATCGCCTTTTTTCATTATTTTGTAAGATTTCGCACGATAGTTAAATATTAAACATTTTTTTATTAGTTTATTGCATTAGAATTAATATTGTGATATAATTGTCTGGTAAAAAATTCAATTAAAGGGAAGTGTCCACTGTGGAAAAAGAAAGACGGGTAGGAACGGTATCTCGCGGCATTCGTTGTCCTATTATTCGCGAAGGTGACGATTTGGCGGAAATAGTAACCAAAAGCGTACTTGAAGCGGCGGAATATGAGGGCTTTGAAATTCGCGATAAGGACGTAATATCAATTACCGAATCAATAGTTGCCCGCAGTCAGGGAAACTACGCGACGGTAGATGATATTGCGGCAGACGTAAAAGCAAAACTCGGCGGAGAAACTATAGGTGTTATTTTCCCGATACTCTCCCGTAACCGTTTTGCTATTTGTCTTCGCGGTATAGCAAAAGGCGCAAAAAAGGTTGTGCTTATGCTTAGCTACCCGTCGGACGAAGTCGGTAATGAACTTGTAAGTTTAGATAAGGTTGATAATGCCGGCGTAAATCCCTATTCCGATGTTTTAACATTAGAAAAATACCGTGAACTGTTTGGCGTTAACAAGCATGAGTTTACAGGGGTTGACTATGTTGAGTACTATGGTGAACTTATTAAAGAAAGTGGTGCCGAAGTTGAAATTATTTTCGGCAACCAGGCAAAAGCTATACTTCCTTATGCCGACCATATTTTAACCTGCGATATTCATACTCGTGCACGCACGAAACGCATTTTAAAGGATGCCGGCGCAAAGGTTGTTTTGGGCCTTGACGATATTATGAACGCACCTGTAAACGGCAGCGGTTACAATGCAAAATACGGTCTTTTGGGTTCGAACAAATCTACAGAAGATAAAATTAAGCTTTTCCCGAAGGAGTGCAAGGACCTTGTGCTTGACATTCAAAGCCGCATTAGCAAACAGACCGGTAAACATGTTGAAGTTATGGTTTACGGTGACGGTGCTTTTAAAGATCCACAGGGCAAAATTTGGGAGCTTGCAGACCCGGTTGTATCCCCCGCTTTTACTGACGGATTAATAGGAACACCCAACGAGCTTAAGCTTAAATACTTGGCTGATAACGACTATAAAGATTTATCAGGCGACGAGCTTAAAAAGGCAATCTCCGATAGCATTAAAGCCAAAGACGGGGATCTTAAAGGCAATATGGCTTCACAAGGGACAACACCTCGCCAGCTTACCGATCTTATAGGCTCTCTTTGTGACCTTACCAGCGGTTCCGGTGATAAAGGCACTCCGGTTGTTTTGGTACAAGGTTATTTTGACAACTATACCAACTAATTTACTATCGGAGACTTCGGTCTCCGATTTTTTGAAAGGATAAAAATGCGAGATTATAAATTAGAATTTGAAAAAAGAGTAAAATTTATAAAAGACATTTTAAAAGAATCCGGTGCTGATGGAATTATTTTCGGAAACAGCGGCGGAAAAGATTCGGCGCTTGTTGGCATTTTATGCAAGGCCGCGTGTGATAATACGCTTGGTGTAATTATGCCATGTGGCATAAAACGCAATTTTACCGAAGATTTTGACGACGGCATCGTTCTTGCAAACCAGTACGGTATAGAAACGCGCGTGGTTGATATTTCATCTATTAAGGACGCGGTTATACAAAAGCTGTTCAACATAACAAAGCTTAATAAAAACGCTCTTATAAATATGGCTCCGCGCATTAGAATGATAACACTTTATTCTATTGCCGCTTCAGAAAACCGGCTTGTTGCCGGCACAGGAAACGCGAGCGAGTATTTTGTAGGATATTTTACAAAATGGGGCGATGGCGCCCACGATTTTAACCCGATTGCGGATCTGACAGCAAGCGAAGTGTTTGAGTTTTTAGAATATTTAAAAGCCCCCGAAAATATTATAAAAAAGGCGCCTTCGGCCGCACTTTTTGACGGGCAAACCGATGAGCACGAGATGGGTGTAACATACAAAGAGCTTGACGCATATATCCGTGGCGAGGAAATTAGCGAAATATCTAAAGAAAAAATCGACAAGCTTCATAATACAAGTAATCATAAACGCACCGGAATAAAAAGATACGGCGAATAATAAATTTATATTTGATATTTAATTAATTAGTAAGTATAATATTAATATACTAAATACGGGTGATTTTATGGATTGTAAACGATTTTTCGGTTCGGTAAAAAATAAGCGCATTGCAATTTGCGGCATTGGCATAAGCAATACTCCGTTAGCTTTAAAGTTTTTAGAGGATGGTGCAAAGGTTTTTGTTTGCGATCGCCGCGAGCGCAGTGCTATTGGCGAGCTTGCAGACAGGCTGGAGAAAGCCGGAGCAGAACTTAGGCTTGGCGAACAATATCTTTCAAACTTAGAAGTTGACGTTATTTTTAGAACGCCCGGTATGAATTTTAATATTCCGGAGCTTAAAAAAGCCCGACGCAACGGAATTGCCGTAACAAGCGAGATGGAGGTGTTTTTTGACCTTTGTCCTGCAACAATTTTTGCAGTTACCGGTTCTGACGGTAAAACAACAACCACAACATTAATTGCAAAAATGCTTGAAGCGGACGGCAAGCGCGTTCACCTTGGCGGAAACATCGGAAGACCCTTACTGCCACAGCTTGACGATATAAGGCCAGATGATTTTGTTGTAGCGGAACTTTCTTCTTTCCAACTAATATCCATGAGAAAAAGTCCGGATGTTGCAGTTGTTACAAACGTTGCGCCAAATCATTTAGATGTGCACAAAGATATGAACGAGTACATCGAAGCAAAAAGGAATATTATTCTCCACCAAAATGCTTTTTCGCGATCGGTGCTTAATTACGACAACGACATTACTCTTGGATTTAAAAAGGATGTACGCGGCCAGCTAATGGGATTTAGCATGAACGGTGCAGTTAAAAACGGCGCATATGTTGATAATAAAGGAGATATTTATGTAGCATACCGCGACATGCAGGTTCCTTTAATGAATAAGCGTGATATATCTATTATAGGCGAGCATAATGTTGCAAACTATCTTGCGGCAATTTCTGCAGTGTGGGGTTATGTTAAGGCCGATTCAATCAGAAAAGTTGCAAAAGAATTTATGGGCGTTGAACACAGAATTGAATTTGTTCGAGAGCTTGACGGTGTTAAATATTATAACGATTCAATAGCTTCAAGCCCAACAAGAACGATAGCGGGTTTAAAATCATTTAACGAACCTATTGTGCTTCTTGCCGGCGGTTATGACAAGCACATTCCGTTTGACCCCATGATTCCGTATATTATTGATCATGTAAAAACTTTAATTTTGCAGGGCCCTACGGCAAGCATTATTGAAAGTGCATTAATAAATCATAAGGATTACAAAGGCAAACCGAATGTTCTGCATGCTGAAAATATGGAAGACGCCGTTAAAAAAGCAAAAGCATCCGCAGTGCCCGGCGATATAGTTACACTAAGCCCGGCTTGCGCCAGTTTTGATGCGTATCCCAATTTTGCTATTCGCGGAGATCATTACAAAGAACTGGTTTTAAAATTATAATATTTTGACCGCAAAGTCTGCGGTCAAATTTTTAATAAAGGAAAAAAAAGATGTCTGAATTTGAAGAAATAATAATAAAAGCCGATAAAGAAGCAATGAAGGCGTGCGAAAAATACTTTAAAAAAGTTGAAGATACCGGCCGCAAAAACCAGTGGAAGGTATTATCTGCTTTTAGAGAATGCGGTGTTGGCTCTCATCACTTTGCCGCAAGTACCGGTTACGGATACGACGATGCCGGAAAAGACACGCTAGACAAGGTTTTAGCGCTCTGTTTTAACAAGGAGGACGCTATAATTCGGCACTCGTTTGCAAGCGGCACCGCCACTATTACGGTGGGGCTTTTTGGAATATTAAGGCCGCACGACCGGCTATTGATAGTTACCGGCGAGCCGTATGACACCCTACAAGGAGTACTCGGGCACAACAACCCTACCGATGGTTCCTTAACCGACTTTAATGTAGGTATTGACATAGTTCCGCTTAAAAACCAAAAGGTTGATATCGACAGAATGGTAAAGCTGTTATGTGAAAGAAAATACAAGGCCGTATATGTACAGCGCTCAAGGGGATACAGTCTGCGCCCGACGCTTTCGGTAGAAGAAATAAACAATATTTTTAAAAGCGCAAAAAAAGCCGATAAGAATATTATTACAATGCTTGATAACTGCTACGGTGAATTTGTTGAAGAAAGCGAACCGGACGCTGATATTATGATGGGCAGTTTAATTAAAAACCCGGGAGGCGCCATAGCACCTTGCGGCGGATACATTGCAGGAAAAAGCGAACTTATAAAAAAATGCGCAGCTCGTATGACAGCTCCCGGAGTTGGCCGCGAGATCGGTGCAACGCTCGGGCATAACCGCGAACTGTTTATGGGACTTTTTTCGGCTCCGCATGTAGTAACCGAAGCCTTAAAAACTGCAATTTACGCAGCGGCTTTATTCGAAATTTTAGGGTTTTCAGCATCTCCGCGGTATTCGGACAAGCGTTTTGATATTATTGAAACCCTTATACTTAATAACGAAAACAACCTTATCGCTTTTTGCAAAGGGCTGCAAAGTGCTTCACCTATTGACAGTTTTGCTGTTCCAACGCCTACAGAAATGCCCGGTTATGATGATAAAATAATAATGGCTGCCGGCGCTTTTACCTTGGGCTCTTCAATAGAGCTTTCAGCGGACGCACCGCTAAAAGAACCATATGCCGTATTTTTACAGGGCTCGATTAATTTTGACAGCGGAAGATACGGCATTTTAACTGCCGCGCAAAAAGTTTTAGAGGAAAGCCGTAAAAAATAGTTTTTTTGTTGAAAAAAAGCGCTCTATGGTTTATAATATTTGAAAAAGATTTAAGGACTGATAAGAAATGTACAAAGATCTGTTGGACAGTATCGGATTTGTTAAAAAATACGATAGTGAAATCGGCGAGCTTATGGCACAAGAGCTTAAACGCCAGCAAAACGGAATTGAACTTATAGCAAGTGAAAATTTTGTATCTCCGGCAGTACTTGCCGCCATGGGAAGTATTTTAACAAATAAATATGCAGAAGGATACCCTGCCCACAGATACTACGGCGGATGTGTAAATGTTGACGGCATTGAGGATATTGCAAGAAAAAGAGCCTGCAAATTATTTAAAGCCGAGCATGCCAATGTTCAGCCTCATGCGGGTTCACAAGCAAATCTGGCAGCATACAGCGCAGTACTTAAAAGCGGAGATACTGTTATGGGCATGAGTCTTTCAGCAGGCGGTCATTTAACCCATGGTTCCCCGGTAAATGCTTCCGGAAAAACCTACAACTTTGTTCCTTACGGAGTAAATAAAGACGGTTTTATCGATTATGACGAGCTTGAAGCAATTGCAAAAAAGACAAAGCCGAAAATGATTGTCGCAGGTGCTTCCGCATACCCAAGAGAAATTAAGTTTGATATTATTGCGGATATTGCAAAGCGTGTTGGCGCGATATTTTTTGTGGATATGGCTCACATTGCAGGTCTTGTTGCCGCAGGTTTTCATCAAAGCCCTGTGCCTTACGCAGATATTGTAACTTCTACAACCCACAAAACTTTGCGCGGTCCTCGCGGCGGCCTTATATTATGTAAAGAAGAATATGCAAAAGCAATTGATAAAGCTATCTTCCCCGGTTGCCAGGGCGGCCCACTCGAGCATATAATAGCAGCAAAGGCCGTGTGCTTTAAAGAAGCGCTTTCAGATGAATTTAAACAATATCAGCAAAATATAGTAAATAATGCAAAAGCTATGAGCGAACACTTTTTAAACAACGGAATTAACTTGGTTTCCGGTGGTACGGACAATCATTTAATGCTTTTAGACCTTAGAGGAACTGGAGTTACCGGAAAAGAACTGGAAGAAAGGCTTGATTCTGTAAAAATTACCGCAAACAAAAACTCCATTCCGTTTGATACCGAAAAACCTACAATAACAAGCGGACTGCGCGTAGGAACTCCGGCTGTTACAACCAGAAATATGGGAATTACGGAAATGAAAAAAATTGCAGAATTTATAGAGGCTGCCGTTTTTGATTTTGACGCCCATAAATCTGCAATAATAGATGGTGTAGCAGAAATTTGCAAGGAGTTTCCGCTATATAAATAAAATTTAAGCCGGACTAAAAAGTCCGGCTTTTTTATTTGTTGTACTTTTTTTCGATTTCACTTATTAGGTTTACGCGGTGAGTGTGGCGTCCGCCTTCAAACTCGGTTGACAAAAACGTATCGACTAACATTTTTGCAGTATCCTCACCAATCACGCGTGCTCCAAAGGCTAAAATTTGCGCATTGTTGTGGGCTCTGCACATTTTAGCGGAATACGCATCGGAGCATACAGCCGCTCTAATACCGGGCACTTTATTAGCCGCAAGCGAAATGCCTATGCCCGTGCCGCAGATTAAAATTCCGCGATCGGCTTCGCCGTTTTTAATAGCTTCTGCTACCTTCTCACCGTATACAGCATAATCGCATTTATCCTCTGTATAGGTACCAAGATCTAAAACCTCATAGTTTTTCCCTTTTAAATACTCAACTATTATTTTCTTAAGTTTAAATGCAGCATGATCGTTTCCAATTGCAATTTTCATTTTCATCTTCCTTTAAAGTAATTTGCCTGTTTCAGGTGCTGTAAATGTATTTATTTGAGTAAAGAAATACGAATCCAAGCACGCCTTTACAAAAGAACCGCTGTATTTTCCGTATTTGCCATGCTCAATTACTACAGCAACAGCAATTTCGGGATTATCAAAAGGTGCAAAAGCTACAAACACGGTATGGTCTGCTCCCTGCTGGTTTTGTGCCGTACCCGTTTTACCTCCGACCTTGATTGCATAACTTTTAAATATCGCGCTTCCGGTACCGTCCTCGGTTACTGAAAGCATAGCGTTTTTAACGGCATTAATATCCGACTGCCTGTATTCAATTTGGCTTACTACTACAGGCTTATTTTCAATTACCGTCTCGTTTTGCTCGTAATTTACAATTTTATCAATAAGCGTGGTTTTATATCTTGTGCCGGAATTTGCGACAGTAGAAACATAGGTTGCAAGCTGCAAAGGAGTAAACGCATTATCCGACTGGCCTATAGCCGCCTGAATAGTATATCCCTCGTACCAATTTTCTCTTGTATCAGGGCCGGCAAGGATTCCCGCGCTTTCGGTAAGTTCTATTCCGGTTTTTTCACCGAATCCAAAATTACGTGCATTATTATTTAGCTCTGTAATTCCGATACGCCTGCCCATTTCATAAAAATATACGTTGCAGGATTTTGCTATTGCGTTATTAAGGCTTATGGATCCGTGCACGTGCATGCATTTTGGCTGATAATCGTCAAAATGGGTATATCTGCCGCTGCAGTAAATCGACTCGCCTACCGTAACCTTATTAAGCCTTAAAGCGGTAAGGCCAACCATCGGTTTAAAAACCGAGCCCGGCGGATATGTCCCGTTAAAAGCGCGGTCAAACAAAGGCTTTGCGCTGTCTTTAGCAAGTTTTTCGTAATTATTTTGCAGATCTTCATACGTATATGTCGGACAGTTTACCGACGCCAATACGCCGCCGGTTTTAACATTAAGCACCACTCCCGCTCCGGCATTGACGTAAATACCCGCATTGTTGCACTGAGTAATTACAGATTTTAACGCGCTTTGCGCGGCGGTTTGCAATTTTTTATCTAATGTTAGTCTTATTGTACTTCCGGCTTTGGCAGGTTTTGTAACGCGTGAAGATATTACCTGCCCCTTGTTGTCTAAAGTATAGGTGATTTCACCGTCTTCGCCTCGAAGATATTTTTCACTTTGTTTTTCTATGCCGCTAATCCCGACTTTATCGCCAAACGAATAATTGTCGTTTTTGTATTCATCCCAGGTTTCGGCGTAAATAGGACCGACTTTTCCGACAATGTGCGGCACTACAGACCCTGCAGAATATTCTCTAAACCGTGCAACCTCAACCATCACACCCTTTAACGAATACCCCGATTCCGAAACAATAGTCATTACTTCGTCGCTAATATCTTCGGCAAATGTATAAGGATACGAAACAGAAAAGCTCGCCGCCTCCATAGTATAACGAACACCGGCTATAAGGCGCTGTACAGATGGATCTCTTCCTTCAAGCTGATAGCGGCTAACAAGCTCGTCCATGCAGTTTTCAACAGTCGCGTAATTTGCAAGTCCCAAAAGTTTTTTAAGGCTTTTAACCCTCGATTCATTATCCATAAAGCTGAATACTTTGCCTGTAGATATTGGCAAATCATCGCGCCATGTCAAGTTTTTGTCACTTAATAATCCCATAAGCGAATATATGGTATCATTTAAACTATCTTTATCGATATACGCGCTGTAAAAGACTATATTGTAACCTTCGCGGTTTGTAGCAAGCGGCCTTCCGTAATAATCTATAATTTCGCCTCTGGCAGCTTTAATAACGGCTGTTCTGTAAGAAAGACCGGCCGCCTGAGCGCTGTTTTTAGAGGCGCTTATAATTTGAAGATCCACCGCACGCGCAGTAAATACAACAATACAAACCGCAAGGATAATCACAAGCAGTCTATTACGTGTTTTTACCGTTTTTAAATAATCTTTGGATTTCAAAAGCGATCTCCTTAATTTTCAGCGCTAAGCCGTTTATATAAAAATTTAAATAAAAAATAAAACGGAATAATAAATAACGTCGAATATACCGCCGACGGCAAACTGATAGTTAAAAAGTAGCCAAGCTTATTTACTTCGGCAGAAAACAAAACCGAGGCGGTAAAGTGCAATGCAAAATACAAAATTGCGGCCACAAAAGTAAGCATTGCCGCCGCTTTAAAGTTTTTATTTAAAAATCTCGATGCAACAAATCCCGCGACAGCTCCTATAAGCATAAGCGCAATGGTATTAAAGCACCCCGTACCGACAGCCGAGCAATCTTTTAAAATGCCGCATACAATGCCAAAAATAAACCCGTACCATTCGTTAAAAAACATGCAGAGCGCCATAAGTGCCGAAAGCAATAAAAATGGCGCAATATTGCCTATTTTAAAGCTTAAAAAGGGTGTTCTGCCCATAAGATATACAAGCAGAAAAATGTCTAAAAATATAGAATATGTTATAATAAGCCTTAACGTACTGTTTTCCATACTAATCTCCGCTTGTAAGCAGGTTGCCCTGGCCGTTAAAGTAAGTGATTATCATAACATCCGAAATATCGTCAAAATCCACCGCCGGTGTTACTGTTCCGTAAACAGAAGAAGAGTAATCCTCTCTGTGCAAGCCTTCTAAGGTGCCAATCAGCAAATTTTCGGGGAAAACGCCGCCGCCGGACGTTACAATCATATCGCCAATAGCGACGCTTGAAGTACGCGATATGTTTTTTATGCGAGTTTTTTGTGCTTTGGCATTTTCGGCAGCGCCCGACACAATACCAACATCCTTAGTCCTGCGGTCAAACGCGCCGCAGGATAATTTCGGATCCAGTATCGTAATAACCTTGCTGTAGCTTGGCGAAATTTCACCAACATAACCTACAAGTCCTGCAGATGTTATAACCGGATCGTATAAAGCGACCCCCGACAAAGAACCTTTATCAATTAAAAAAGAACCGTAAATATCGTCCTCATTTTTTGAAATAAGACTTGCTTTTAAAAGTTCAAAGTCCGGGTTTTCATCCTTAATATTTAAATAATTCTTGTAAAACTCATTTTCATCTTTTATTTTTTCGTAATCGATTATATCCGAATTAAGCTCGTTTATCTTTTCTTTAAGTTCGGCATTTTCAAGCATAATTTTATCGGCATCGTTAAGCTTTTCAAAAAAGTCGCCGATGCTGTCACTAATACCGTTGAAAAACTTTTCGGCCGGTGCGATAACCGCCCCGGCTAAACTTGATAACGGCGAAGCGATACCGCCGACCGTAACAAAAATAATACTAACAACTATTATTACGCTCGCGATAGATGCCATTATTTTAAATCTTCTGCTTTTAAAGAAAAAACGCAAGAAATATATCTCCTATCTGTATCTTTTAAACCTGCGGAAGGTATTGCCGTTAAACTCGGCTTCTTCCAGCCTTTTAGCTGTGCCGAGCACTACGCAGTCCATAGGATTGTCCGCTATATTTACAGGCATGCCCGTTTCTCTGGCAATTAGCGTATCAAGCCCGCGAAGAAGTGCGCCGCCGCCGGTTAAAGTAATGCCGTTATCCAGTATGTCGGCAGATAATTCCGGCGGAGTTTTTTCAAGAGTGGTTTTAATTGCGTCTACTATTTGATCAACCGTATCGGAAATAGCTTCATGTATTTCTGCAGCGGTGATTATTATATTTTTCGGAAGGCCGTCAACAAGGTTCCTTCCCTTTATTTCCATACTGCCGTCTGTAAGATCCGGTTCGGCAGAACCTATCTCGATTTTAATTTGTTCCGCAGTACGCTCGCCAATTAACATATTGTGCTTTTTGCGTATGTAATTTACTATTGCTTCGTCAATTTTATCGCCGGCAACACGCACCGACTGTGCCGTTACAATATCGCCCAATGACACAACAGCAACTTCACTTGTGCCGCCGCCAATATCAACCACCATACAGCCTGCCGCTTCGTCAACCGGAAGATTTGCTCCAATAGCCGCGGCCATAGGCTCTTCTATAAGCTCAATAAAATTAGCACCCGCTTGTTTTGCCGCGTCAAATACAGCGCGAGATTCAACCTCGGTAACGCCTGCAGGAACGCAAATCATAACGCGTACCCTTGTGTACAATGTACCGCGAAGCGCCTGGCGTATGAATTTTTTAAGCATAGCCGCAGTAAAATCAAAATCCGCAATAACCCCGTCTTTAAGCGGTCTTACGGCGCCGATAGAGCCCGGGGTGCGTCCTATCATCTCTTTTGCTTCTTTACCCACTGCCCGCACAACATCATTGCGAACATCGTAAGCTACTACGCTCGGCTCGCGCATAATTATTCCTTTACCCTTAACGCAAACAAGGGTATTGGCGGTTCCTAAATCAATTCCAATATCTCGGGTGAACAATTCCGTTATCCTCCAAAAAATTATATATCATTATACTATATAATAAAATTAATAACAACTATTTTTAAAAATTTTACAAAGAAAATAAAATCTCTCTACCGCTTTTTTTGTAAGGCCTAAACACAACTCCGGCATTTTTAAACATTAATTTCGAGGCTTTAACACCGTCTGTATCAGCATATTTATCTTCAAGATAAATAATCTCTTTAAGGCCGGATTGAATAATTGCTTTGGCACATTCGTTGCAGGGAAACAGTGTACAATAAACTTTACAGCCCGATAACGAGCCACCCCTAAAGTTTAATATTGCATTTAGCTCTGCGTGGCACACGAATGCATATTTAGTGTCAAGCGTGCCGCCGTCACGCTCCCATGGAAATTCATCATCCGAACAGCCCTTTGGCATTCCGTTATATCCAACGGACATAATCCTGTTTTCATCGTTTACAATACATGCGCCAACCTGCGTACTAGGGTCTTTGCTCCGTTTTGCAGATAAAAGTGCAATGCCCATAAAGTATTCATCCCAAGATATATATCCGTTTCTTTTCATATAAATCCCTCGTTGCAAAATTAAAATATCATATACTAAAAATATTATACTACAATTAAATCACGGCTTCAATAAAAATATTTTAAAATAATACTTGCAAATTGCTCCGAATAGTGATATTATAATATGGCTATCGAATTTTTTAAGGAGGTGCAAGATATGGCTAAATGTGATATATGCAGCAAAGAGATCCGTTTCGGCATTGCTGTTTCCCACTCTCACAGAAGGTCCAACAGATCTTGGAAACCCAACGTAAAGCGTGTAAAGGCTATAGTTAACGGCACGCCGTGCAGAATAAACGTTTGCACCCGCTGCCTGCGCTCCGGTAAGGTTACAAGAGCGGTTTAAAGCCTTAGCAAACAGTTATGGAACTCGATTTAAGAGAGGTTGTGTCGGGCAACCGAAAAAAACTTGACATTTCAGAAAATATTGATCTTTCGAAAGAAAATATTTTTTGTGATAAGCCGGTAAGTATTAAAGGCCAAGTTTTTCTTTCTGCCGATGTATTAAAGCTTAAAGCAGAAATTTCTGCCGAAATAACAAAGCCGTGTGATCGTTGTTTAAATTTAACAACAAAGAAGTACGATATTCCCCTAAACAAGGTTTTGGTAACAGAATCGGAAGAAGATAATGACGATTATATTTTAATACCTGGTTATCGACTTGACATTAAGGAACTCTGTCGCAGCGAGATTTTGCTGCACATTTCCTTTTTACACCTTTGCAGCGAAGATTGCCTTGGAATTTGCGCAAATTGCGGAAAGAATCTTAACGAAGGCCATTGCGACTGCGCCAAATAATTTTAGGAGGTGCCAAAAATGGCAGTACCAAAGAGAAAAGTATCCAAAGCCCGTCGTGATAAAAGACGTTCCAACGTATGGAAAATCAGCGCTCCTGAACTTGTAAAATGCTCACGTTGCGGCGAATATAAAAGACCTCACAGATTATGCCCCGCTTGCGGATATTATAATGGTCGTGAGGTTGTCAAAGTGGAGTCCTAAAAGGCGGCCCTTTGAACAGTATTAAAAAGAGGGTGTAAAAAAGCACTCTCTTTATTTTTTTATAAGGCGGTGAAAAAGTGGTAACGGTTTTTGATGTTGAACCCGGTTCTTATGCCGCAAAGAGCGGAATAAAAAAAGGCGATATCATAACAAAAATTAACTCGCACGAAATTGTCGACGTGCTTGATTTTCGGTTTTATTCCATGGACACGACGCTTAATATCGAGCTAAATAACGGCAAAACAATAAAACTTAAAAAGCCCGAGTACGCAGAAACCGGTCTGCTTTTTTCAACCTATTTAATGGACAAGCAGCATTCCTGCAAAAACAAATGCATTTTTTGCTTTATAGACCAGCTGCCAAAGGGGCTTCGCGAAAGCTTATATTTTAAGGATGATGACTCAAGACTGTCATTTTTATTCGGCAATTATATAACACTTACAAATATAACCGAGCATGAGGTTGACCGAATTATTAAAATGCATATAAGTCCAATAAATATTTCAGTGCACACGGTAAACCCGCAGCTTCGGTGCAAAATCATGAATAACCGTTTTGCGGGTGAATCGTTAAAATACCTTTACAAATTTAATGATGCAGGCATAAAAATAAACTGCCAGCTCGTACTTATGCCCGGTATTAATGACGGTGCCGAGCTTGAGAGAAGTCTTAATGAACTGTTGTCGCTTGAAAACGTTCAGTGCATTGCCGCAGTTCCGGTCGGGCTTACAAAATACCGCGAAGGGCTGTACCCGTTAATGCCGTTTACAAAAGGCGAAGCAAGAAGCGTGGTAGAACTTATTGAGGAAAAAAGCGGCGACTCTAAAAGAGCTTTTGCCGCAGACGAATTCTATTTAAAGGCAGGGCTTCCTATTAAAGAACCTGATTTTTACGGGGATTTTTTACAGCTTGAAAACGGCGTTGGGATGTATTCTTTATTTAAAAGCGAAGCATACGATGCGATAGAAACCGGAAATTTTAGCCCAACGCTCGAAAAAACGGTAATAACCGGAAAACTTGCCGAAGAACTTATTATTAATATTGTTGACAAAGCAAGATCAAAATGGCATAATTTAAAGTGTAAGGTAATAGCAATAGAAAACGAATTTTTCGGTAAAAATATTACGGTATCAGGTCTTATTACCGGAACCGACATTATTAATCAAACAAGCAATAAGCATCTTGGAGATCTTGTTTTACTTCCAAGCAGTATGTTAAGCGCTCTTAACGACGTGTTTTTAGACGATGTATCTGTAGAACAACTTGAAAAGAAGCTTAATATTAAAACCGAATTTATTAATTTGGACGGATATGCTTTTATTGAGGCACTTTTAAGATAGGAGAAATTATGGCAAAACCTGTTATAGCAATAGTAGGACGGCCAAATGTAGGTAAATCCACTTTATTTAACAAATTAATAGATAAAAGATTATCCATTGTGGACGATACTCCGGGTGTAACAAGGGATCGCGTTGAAGGCGAAGCTGAATGGCAAAACCATAAAATGCTTTTAATTGACACCGGCGGTATTGAAGAAGATATGGGCGATATTATGCTTAAAAAAATGCGCGATCAGGCATTTTTAGCAATTGATACCGCCGATGTTATTGTGTTTTTAACAGACCTTAAAACAGGTCCTGTTGCTACCGATTTTGAAATTGCCGAAATGCTTAAAAAAAGCGGGAAACCGGTAATTCTTGCAGTAAACAAATGCGATTCTATAGGCGAAACCGATCCCGGTTTTTACGAATTTTACAATTTAGGACTTGGCGACCCCATAGCCGTGTCTTCGGTTCACGGGCACGGCACGGGCGATTTACTTGAAAAAATTTGCGAATATATACAATTTGACGACTCCTCATTAAGCGAGGACGACCGCATAACGGTAGCAATTATCGGCAAACCCAACGCCGGAAAAAGCTCGCTTTTAAATAAAATTGCAGGCAAAGAACGAGCAATTGTAAGTGACATAGCAGGAACTACAAGGGATTCAATTGATATAAACGTAGAGAATAACGGCAAGCATTACACTTTTATTGATACCGCGGGGCTGCGCCGTAAAAGCAAGGTTGAAGAAAAAATTGAAAAATACAGCAACATTCGCGTTGACCTTGCAGTCGACAGAGCAGATGTTTGCGTAATTTTAATAGACGGTACCGAAGGCTTTACCGAGCAAGACAGCAAGGTGGCATCTAAGGCTCTTGATGCCGGCAAAGCCTGCATTATTGCGGTTAATAAGTGGGATATTGTTGAAAAAGACGGCGGCACCATGGATAAATACAGGAAAAAACTCATGCAGGATTTTTCCTTTATGAGCTATGCGCCGATAATATTTTTGTCTGCAAAAACAGGCCAGCGCATTGACCGGCTTTTTTCGCTTATTGATTTTGTATATTCTCAGAGCACGCTTCGAATATCCACCGGTATGCTTAACGATCTTTTGGCGGATGCCATTGCCCGTGTGCAGCCACCGAGCGACCGCGGAAAAAGGCTTAAAATTTATTATATGACTCAAATATCAGTAAAACCGCCAACATTTGTAATTTTTTGCAACAAGGAAGAGCTTTTTCATTTTTCTTACCAAAGATATATCGAAAATCAAATACGTTCAACCTTCGGCATGGAAGGAACTCCCATAAAATTTATTATAAGGGAAAGACAAAGCAACAAATAATATAAGCGAGTAATATAAATGGTAGTTTTTTTAATTGTTTTATCATTAATAATTTCATATTTATTAGGAAGCATCAGTTTTGCCGTTATTTTTTCTAAAATATTTACAAAAAAGGACGTTAGAAATTACGGCAGCGGAAACGCCGGCATGACCAATGTTATGCGAGTATCCGGTGCCGTGCCCGGAACACTCACTTTTTTATGCGATGTCCTTAAGGGCTTTATTGCAAGCACGATAGGTTTTTATATTTTTGCGTACTGTTTTAAAATTGCACCGATAGATTTGTTGTTTCCAAGATACGGCTGCTATTATTGCGGAATTTTTTGTATGATAGGTCATATTTTCCCCGTATTCTTCGGTTTTAAAGGCGGAAAAGCCGTGGCTGTTTCGTTAGGTGTTCTAATAGCCTCGGTTTGGCCGACGGGACTTATCGCTTTAGCAGTATTTATTATTTGCTTTTTATGCACAAGAATTGTTTCAATCGGGTCTATAATGGCGTCGGTATCTGTACCAGTAACCGCGTTTTTGTTCAGCTTTAAAGACGGATATCAGTTTGCTTTAGGAGATTCATCTTGCGGGCGGCTGCAAATTTTTATTTTAACTTTAATAATGGCAATAATAGTTATTTGTATGCATAGAGATAATATTAAAAGAATACTAAACGGCACCGAAAAAAAGTTAACTTTAAGGAGAAAAAACCATGGCTGATATTACAGTACTCGGCAGCGGCGGCTGGGGCATTGCATTAGGTTTAACATTATTTGAAAACGGTCACAATGTAACTTTGTGGACAAAGTTTTCAGAAGAGGCAAATAGTCTTAACGCCGCTCGCGAAAGCAAATTGTTGCCCGGGATAACCATTCCAAAAGAAATAGCCATTACTACGGACACTTCAAGCATTCTTACCTGTGATATTGCAGTTATGGCTGTACCGAGCTTTGCCGTAAGAGAGACTGCAAAGCTATTAAAAAATAAGAAAAACGGAATAATAGTAAACGTAGCTAAAGGGTTTGAAAAAGAAAGTTTAAAGCGGTTGTCGGTAACAATAGAAGAAGAAACGACGCTTCCGGTAATTGTATTATCAGGTCCGTCCCACGCCGAAGAAGTGGCGCGCAAAGTGCCTACAAGCCTTGTAGCGGCAGGCAATAATTACGACGATGTTCATACTGTTATTAAGACTTTTTCCTGCCAAACACTTAGAATTTACAGCACTAATGACAAGTGCGGCGTTGAGCTTGGCGGAGCTTTAAAAAACGTTATTGCGGTAGCAGGCGGATTTTGTGACGGCTTACAGCTTGGTGATAACACCCGTGCCGCACTTATAACCAGAGGTTTAGTTGAAATAGCCCGACTTGGTACTGCTATGGGCGCCGATGAAAAAACGTTTGCAGGGCTTTCGGGGCTTGGAGATTTAATAGTTACCTGCACATCAAAGCACAGTAGAAATCACCGATTTGGCGAGCTTGTGGCTAAAGGCATGGATGTAAACGAAGCGCTAAAAACCGTGGGTACTGTTGAAGGATATCACGCCGCGGCGCTTACTATGAAGCTTGCAAAAAAATACAATGTTACAATGCCGATAACCGCAGAATGCTGCAAGGTAATGTATGAAGGAATGCCTGTTAAAGATGCTGTAAAGCACTTGATGACAAGACCTGTTTGCGACGAAACCGAAACTACATGGATAAAATAAAAAATCACCGTTGAGCTTAAACTCAACGGTGTTTTTTACAGCTTACTCATATCTTCGGATATTTTATGTAAATATTTTTTTAACAACGGCACGCAGTCAGTCTCTTTTGCAAGGCCCTTTACAATGTCCTCGGCAAGGGCTCTGCATGTGGGCGCTCCGCACGAACCGCAATCGAGCCCCGGAAGCCTTTTTTCTATATCGTCCGCTTCACGCAAAAGCATCATGCTTTCTTTAACGCTTGAGCCAAGTCTAAACACCGGCTCGTACTCAATAGTTTTATCCCAGTATTTATTTTTCGGCTCGTAATCAGACAAGTGAATAGACGCTATCGGCATGTACTTTCTTAAAATTTTAAGCTTTGTCTTTGCCAAAAACGGGTTTTCAACCTGTAAAACCCCGCCGACGCATCCGCCGGAGCAAGCATCGAGTTCCAAAAAGTCTATATTTGAAATCTTACTGTCTTCAAGGTCTTCCAACACTTTTATGCAGTTATCAATGCCGTCGACAACAATGTAATTGTCAATTAAAAGTCCGCTTACTTCGCCGCCGGCAGACCCCCAGCTAACTCCGATTTTTCCAGCCAGCGAAATATCCTCGGCGCCTTCTTCCGCCGCTTTTTTCATAAAAGGAAGAATTTTCGGATAAACATCTTTTACGGCAACAGTGGCGTCTATCTCACTTTTATCTTGCCACAGTGGATTTCTAATTGCCGTAACCTTAGCAGGACAAGGCGTAATAAAAATTATACCGATATCCTTTCTTTTAAGGCCTGTTTTTTCTATGGCACGTTTAGCGGCTATTTCCGCGGCAAAATCTATCGGTGCATTTATCGGCAGCAAATGGTCGATAAGCTCAGGAAAGCGCACTCTAATAAGCCTTACAATAGTAGGACAGGCTGTTGATATAAAGGGTTTTCCTTCGGGGTGCGCTTCTAAATATCTGCGACTTAATTCGCTTACAAGTTCAGCACCTGCAGCCACTTCAAAAACATCGTCAAATCCCATTTTTAATAGCGCGTCTAAAACAATATTCGTATCTTCTAAATTATTAAACTGTGCATAAAATGAAGGTGCCGGAAGTGCAACGGTATATTTATAATTGTTCAGTACTTCCAGTTTGTCATATATAGCAATCTTTGCATGATGCGGACAAACCCTTATGCATTCGCCGCAATCTATACAAAATTCTTTTATTATTGACGCTTTGCCCTGGCGAACCCTAATAGCGCCGGTTGGGCACCTTTTTAAGCAGGTGGTACAACCCATGCAAAGCTCTGTTTTTAAGGATACCGAAGTTGAAAAATCGGCCATACCTTTACTCCTTTACTTATCAAAATGTATTTTCATTGTGATAGTAGTACCTTCGTTTAACTTGGTTTCAATATGCATTTCATCGCTGTATTTTTTCATATTGGGAAGTCCCATGCCGGCTCCAAAACCAAGAGAGCGAATATTTTCAGTAGCTGTAGAAAAACCCGCTTCCATAGCTTTATCTACGTTAACAATTCCGGGGCCATGGTCTTTTAATACCATAGTAATACAGTTTTCGTCAACGTATGTATCTATTTCTCCTCCGCCCGCATGAATTACCATATTAATTTCACCTTCATACAGTGCAATAGATACGCGCCTTACAATCTCGGGGTCTATCCCTAACTGCTTAAGTTTTCTTTTTACCTGACCGGACGCTTCGCCGGCTCTTGTAAAATCGTCCGCAGAAACTTCATGATGTAAACTAAGTATCATAGTTGCGCAGTACCTCCGCTTAAGCCTTTTTCATAAAGCTTGCCGCAAGCGGTAAACATGCGCTCGTCTGTTGCCATTAAAACGATATTGCGTTCTTTTGCCAGTTCTATTATTTCTTCGTTTGGAGTTTTGCCCCTTACAAAGCATATGCAGACTATATCCATCATCTCTGCAGTTCGTACAGTCTGCGGATTGCAAAGCCCTGTAATTAAAACCGATTGATCTTTTACAAACGCCAAAACATCGCTCATCATATCAGATCCGCAAGCTGTATGTACTTCGTTATTCAGGTTTTCTTCTAAGCATAAAACCTTAGCGTTCAAGATATTTTTTACATCTAAAATGGTCATATCGCACCTCAAATATTAGTAATATACTAATAATAGAATAACACTATACACATAATAATTCAAGAAAATTCATTATTTTTTCATTTTTTGACAATTGAAAAGACATACAATTTGTGATATACTGTATTTGTGAGAAGTTGGACTTTTTGAAAGGAGAATTAACATGACCAATAATAAATCAGTTTTAAAATGGATCGACGAAATGAAAGCTCTGTTAAATCCGGATAAGGTTGAATGGATTGACGGAAGCGAAATCCAGCTTGAAAAAATTAGAGAAGAGGCTGTAAAGACCGGTGAAATGCACAAGCTTAACGAAGAAAAGCTTCCGGGATGCTATTTACACAGAACAAAGCCAAACGACGTAGCGCGTGTTGAAAACCGCACCTTTATCTGTTCTAAAAAAGAAGAGGATGCAGGCCCCACTAACCACTGGTGTGATCCCGATGAAATGTACAAAAAGTTGTATGATATTGCACGCAACTCTTACACCGGCAGAACAATGTATATAATTCCCTATTCTATGGGACCAATCGGTTCTCCGTTAGCAAAAATCGGAATAGAAGTTACTGACTCTAAATATGTTGTTTTAAATATGGTTATTATGACAAGGGTTGGTTCAAAAGTATTGGATGTTCTAGGCGACAGTAACGACTGGGTGCGCGGACTTCACGCTTCCTGCGATATTGATCCCGAAAAGCGTTATATTTGTCAATTTCCCGAAGATAACACTATTATTTCAGTTAACTCTGCATACGGCGGCAATGTACTGCTTGGCAAAAAATGCTTTGCACTTAGAATCGCCTCCTATCAAGGTTACAAAGAAGGCTGGATGGCCGAACACATGCTTATTTTAGGGCTTGAAAATCCTAAAGGCGAAATTAAATACATCGCGGCCGCATTCCCCTCTGCTTGCGGCAAAACCAACCTCGCTATGCTTATCCCGCCGGAATATTTGCGCAAAAAGGGCTATAAGGTTTGGACTGTAGGCGACGATATTGCATGGATGAGAATCGGTGAAGACGGATATTTATATGCCATTAACCCTGAAAACGGATTTTTCGGTGTAGCACCCGGCACAAACGAGCATTCAAACTTTAACGCACTCCAGTCTACAAAGAAAAACACCATATTTACCAACGTAGCCCTTAATTTAGACGACAATACGGTTTGGTGGGAAGGGCTTGACAAAAATCCGCCTAAAAACGCACTTAACTGGCGCGGCGAAAAATGGGATTATACTAAATACGACAAGGCTGATAAGGTTGGCACTTCTGCCGCACATCCGAATTCACGCTTTACTGCGCCTGCAGAAAATTGTCCCTGCATATCAGATGAATTCAATAAAGGCACCGGTGTTCGTATATCCGCCATTGTTTTCGGCGGCAGGCGCGCAAAATGCGCTCCGCTTGTATATCAATCCAAAAGCTGGGAAAACGGCGTGTTCGTAGGCTCTGCTATGGCATCTGAAACGACAGCCGCGGCTGCAGGTGCTGTCGGCGTTGTAAGGCGCGATCCTATGGCAATGCTTCCCTTCTGCGGATACAACATGGGCGATTACTTTAAACACTGGCTCGATATGGGTAAAAAACTAGGAGATAAAGCTCCGAAAATCTTTAATGTTAACTGGTTTAGAACCGACGACGAAGGAAACTTCATTTGGCCCGGATTTGGTGACAATGCAAGGGTTTTAAACTGGATAATTGATCGCTGTGAAGGCAAAGCCGATGCAAAAGAAACCGCGATTGGTTTTGTCCCGAACCCTGAAGACATTGATCTGACAGGTCTTGATATCGATCTTGATACACTTAAAGATATATTAAAGGTCGATAAAGATATATGGCTTAAAGAAGCGGACGAAATTGAAGAGCACTACAAAAAATTTGGCGACAAACTGCCAAAAGAGCTTCTAAAACAGCTGAACACTCTTAAAGAAAATTTAGAAAAAATGTAAATAATAGGCCCTAATAATAAAATATTAGGGCTTAATTTTAATTTATTATGGTAAAAGTATTATTTGTGTGTTACGGCAATATTTGCCGAAGCCCCATGGCAGAATTTATTTTTAATTATCTTACCGAAAAAAGAGGAATTAACAACCTTATGTGCGCCGAATCTGCCGCCACTTCAAGTGAAGAGGTGGGAAATCCCGTGCATTTTAAAACCAAAAAAATCCTTGATAATATGGGTATTGACTGCAGTGCAAAGCACGCTAAAAAAATCAAGTTTTCTGACTATAAAAATTTTGATTACATAATAGTTATGGACGATCAAAACTACAGGGATGTTATGCGAACCTGGCCATGTGACAGTGATAAAAAGATTTTTAAATTGCTTTCTTTTTGCGGCAGCAACGCCGATATTGCCGACCCCTGGTTTACGGATGACTTTGAAAAAACCAAAGAAGAAATATTATTAGGCACCAATGGTCTTATAGATTATATATTAAAGGATAAATATAAATGAGTAGAAAAATAATAATTTCCGCCTCTATTTTTATATCATTTTTGTTAATTGCGGCGCTTTTTATAACTAATCTTTACAGTCCTGTAGCAAATCCGGTAAAAGCTTTAAACCTACCTTACGGCAAAAGCTCTGACAGTTTAACAAATTCCGAGTTTACTCTTTCGAAAAACGGATACGCAATAAAAACAAGCTTTTTTGGTATAGACAAGCTAAGCGTTGTAAGCGATGATATTTCCACAGTGATTTTAAATGCCGATTCTTTTAAGTTTAACGGCTCAAAATTACTATATAAAAAGAACAACAATCTTTATTTGTCAACATCGGGTGTCACTAAAGTAATCAATGAAGAAGTGTTGGAATTTGCCTTTTTTAACGACCAAATTATATATACTAAAAAAGACGGCGACTTGGTAAATATCTATAACAACAGCGCCCCCGATAAAAAGTTAACCGATATTAACTGCTTTAAACTTTTTATCGACGAAAGCAGTATTTATGCACTCGATTACAGCGGTGATGTTTTTAAAATTACCGACGGGCAAAAACAGCGAATATCCTCTGTTGACGCATATACAGATAAATTTTATTTTGCAGTAAACAGCGAGTACCTTATATACTATCAAAAAGGTACTTTAAGCTTAAAAAATTTAAAAACATCAGAAGTGTACGATATTGCGATAACCGGCAAGGCAAGCGAATATGATAAATTTAATATCGCATTAAACGACGACTTTGTTTATTTATCCTACGCTAAAGCAGGCGACAGTACCGCAGATTCAAACGGCCTATGGAAAATAGATATTAAAAATAAATCCAAAACTAAAATATCCGAAAAAAAATATTCATCCATATGTTTATATGACAGCAACTATGTGCTTGGTTATATTAACAACAAAATAGAAATTGCAGATAAAAAATAACCGGAAAAGTACTTTCCGGTTATTTTTATTTTGTAAGACTTCCGCCATCCTGTTTTAACAATATTAAAATGTCCTCTTCTTGGCCGGTCTCGCAGTTTATATATATTAATACATCATGGCCGTTTTCGCCTTCTACAGTAAATTCATAACAATATTTTTCACCGAGGCTGTCGGTTGGAATTACAACTTTTTTAGTAGCTTTAACCTTATGAGCAGCTGCTATTTTTGTATATGCCTGTTTTTCGGATACTATAGTTTCGGGCAATTGTCTGTCCTCGTGGTTAACCAAAAATCCGCGCGCCTCATAACTTACAATCTCACCGTTATCGAGTGCTACGCCAATTTTAACTAAGTCGGTGTAAAAAATCACGTCGTCGTGCGTAAACGCCAAATTTACAGTGCAAATGCCGTTTTCTACATAATAATAGGTACTGGAAAACGAATAAAAGTTGCGGGAATTAGCAAAATCGACCGCTTTTTGCACGGCATTTTCATAGGCTATAGTTTCGGTGCCGATTTCTCTGTCGTTTTTAAAATACACCACAAATCCGCCGTTTTTAGTTACAGAGATTGTTTCACTTTGATTTATCGTAAATAAATACGACGGCATTTTTCCGGTTTCTTCCCCTTTAAAGCTAAGCTTGTCTGCATCTTCAATGCCTAAAAATAAAGCCGCTGCAAGTTTTGCACTTGCCCGATCTACTTCGGTAACATTCTCCGTCATTTTTGGGGTTCGTTCTAAAATATGATCAGAAAAAGGTCCGTCGTAAATTAAGGTTGGGTAATCTTTTAAAGTTTCGTCGGTTTTAGCCATGTTTGAATATAGGTTGTCGTTACCGAGATTTTTCTCATCAAGGATACCGTCCCACGTGTCTTTATTATTAAAAACAGCCTCGGTATTGCTTATTAAATCGGAAATTTCGTTAGCGGTTTGGCTTAAACCTTTAAGATTATCAGTATCGGTTTTTGAAAGTTGTTCTCCTCTTACGGATTTTAATGCTAAATAAGCCGAATAATCGCCTGTTTGGGTTAAAAACTTGCTAATTCTTGAGAGATTGCTGTTTTTTGTAGGCAGTTCCGACAGGTTGGCCATTGCTGAATTTGCAGCCCCTTTGATTTCATTAGAAAGCTTCACAAGTGTTTCACTGGAGGTTGCGTACATGCTTTTTTCAAGCGAAAATTTAAGTGTCTCAATATCTTCGGTTAGCCCCGAAAGCCGCGCCATATAATTATTTGTCGCTTTTAGCTTAAAAGCGCCGGCTTCGCACTTAAACTTTATGGCAAATCCAACTGCAACCACGAATGCTGCCGCTATATACGATGCAATTCTTACAATATTTCTTTTGGACATTTTTAATTCTCCTTTTGAATATTATGTCCAAATTATGCCCTGATATACAAAAAACCGCAGCTAAAAGCTACGGTTTAATTTAATCAACTGGTTTATAGAAAAGCTTTATTATCATGTCTTGCAGTTTTTGCTCATCAACATGGTATTCCATATACTGCTCGCCCTGTAATAATGTTCCTTCAATATTATAAATGCCTTTATATTCATAGTCATTTAACTTTTGAACAAATTTGTAAATCTCACCGGACGACGCGTTGGTAATTATTTGTTTGGCAGCTTTATTGGCGGCATCAGCTACCGCTGTTCTGCTTTTTGCCGATTCAGTCTTGATTTTTTCTTTAAGAGCTTCAAGATATGTTTTCTGCCTGTTCATTCGGGAAAGGTTTGAACTATCCTCTAAGCCCTTACGCGCACGAATATAGTTTATTACATGATCGCCCATAAGATTTACGGTTGAACCCTTTATTAAAGTGCTGTCTACAGCAGTCAAATCCTCATCGACAGTTACCGGAACTCCGCCAATGCTATCGTTTATTATCTTAACGCCCTCAACTGTTAATGACAAATATCGATCGATATCAATACCGTAAATAAGGCTTTCAACCGATTTGACCGTATTGCGGCAACTATCTTCCTTGCCGCTGCCATAAGTATGGCTTAAGGCTATTTGCGCGCGCATTTTGCCGGCAATTTCTCCACCAATACCTAAAATATTAATCTCAGTCATGGTATCACGGTTGATTTGCAAAATAAAACTTGATTTGTTCTCATCATCAAAGCAAATAAGTCCCAAAAAATCAGCCTGTTTACTGTTGTTATATCCGTTTTTGTCTTCCGAAGTTTCAACTTGATATTCATCTGTGCCAATTATTAAATTGCAGGAAATATCCTTTTTATCGTACCATGTTCCATTATAAAACACACGAGTATCGGTATTTGAAATACTATCACTATTAGCATTTAATTTGTGCATTTCTTCAAAATATCTCAGTATCGGATAACCTAAAAGTATAAGAGCAATGATAGCAACGATGATGATTATCGTTACCTTTTGTTTCCTGCTTAATCTTTTGCTTGATTTGTGGTGGTGATGATGGTGGTGATGATGATGGTGATGGTGGTGATGGTGGTGTTGCTGTTGTTGCTGTTGTTGATTCTCACTTGTGTTGTTAGTACTCTTATCGGACATCAGTTTTGCTTAAGGCCTTTCCTTATAAAGAATATGCCGCCGATAGCCGCTATAGCAAGAACGACAATAACACCCATAACGATATCTCCGGTTTTAGGAGAGTGGGGTTCGTTCGGTTTCGGTTCGGGTGTAACAGAACTTGCAGTTTTAGTAATGATTGCGAATTGTCCGTCAATAGTATCTATATGGAAAGAAATGGTATCATTATTGGTACCGCTTATCTGTAAATTATTATCACTGTCAATCATAGACCATTTGCCATTATAATAATAAAGCAGAGCTACAAAACTATCGTACAACGGATCTGTTTTTAAAGCAACATTAAGTCCGGCATGTTTATTCGCTGCATGTCCGTCGCTACTAAATATTGAAGCATCAAATAAATCTCTTACCACTAAATCTTTAACATTAATTTTATTGTTTTTAATATATGTGGCAAACTCGCTGCTTATATCACCTAAATTACTTGCAGAGTTTATAGAATTATACGCTTCCTCAAATTCTGCTATTGCTCCACTATCGGGGAGCGTATCTCTGTCTTTATATGCGGTAATTTGCAGCCAAACGACACAATTATCCGGGTCGTCGGTTACAACAGTTGCAGTTGGCGCACCCTTTTGTTCGATACTCGGAACAAAGTTTGCAGCCATGGCGGAAGTCATTAATATGACTGCTGCAACAAGAAGGGTTAGTGTTGATAATAACGCTTTTTTCATGGTTAAATCCTCTCTTTATGAAATTTTTTTAATTAGTTTTGCCATTACTAAAAATCTTTTATTCCCACCTGACATACAGGTTGATAATATAATAACTTTATCGGAATAATCGGGCCACACGTCGCTATTTATCACAGTCCCTAATGATTTATTAAATAAAATCTGATCAAAAAACAGGTTAAAAATCGACGGATTGGAAAAATCATAACTATATAATATGTGTTGGTCGCTATATGGAAGCGAAGCAAAAACTTTATAATGCAGTTCTTGGTTTTTTTGATAAATCACTATATCATCTGCATTATGCTTACCGCCGGAATATGTCCGTCGCAGTCTTCCAAACATTTTGCCGGAAAGCATTGCGTGCCCATAAAGGATAGTGACCGGATCGTTAAAATCTTTTTTATTGTAAGAAGCTTCGGAAAAAATAGCGCCGCTGTACATATAAAAGCCTTGTTCGTTTCGCCTTAAATAATAGGTATCGTCTTTAGGATGTTGAACAACCGCATAGCTTATTTCGGTATTCGGTATTTCTATCCATGCGTAAATATCGGGATTTTGTGCTTCGAGTTTTTGAAAATCAATAGGACTTTGGTATTTATTATCGTCACCTGAAACGCCGGCTAATGGTTTTTCAAAATTATAAAACAATGGTACTATATAAAAGTACGAAGTTGCAAGTAAAACCAGTGCAAGCAACACCGATCCTATAATAATAAATGTTTTTTTCATTATTTGGAATGCTCTCTAAAAATGATATCGCTATTTTCCATCAGTCTTTCGACTACAGAAACATTTAGCTTTTTTTCTATTATAGAAAATGCCTCGTTGAACTGCGGACGCCTTGAATCTAAATCGTGAGAATCGCTAGCGATAATATCTACACAGCCGTTTTTTATAAGTTTTATAGCCTTTTTAGTTGTACGTTTTTCTGCTACAAACGAAGCGTTTATTTGCGTTATTAGCCCTTTGGCTTTTAAATCCAGAATAAAGTCAAAATTATCTTCAAAATCCATATATCGTTCTATATGTGCTAATATCACGGTATATGGCATTTCTTCGACAAGACCCTCTATTTCTTTTTTCTCGTTGCTGTTCCAACCGAAAAAAGGCATTTCAAGGAGAAGTAAATCGGTGCCTTCTATACAAAGTTTTTTAATGTTGTGGCTTCTGCTTATACCTTTATAATATAAAACTTCCGCTCCTAAAACATAATCCAAATTGTGCGAAGCCGCTTCGTTTAAAAGCCTTTTATAGGCTTCGTCTCTGCGGTGCAAAAACCTATCCAGATCATCATTGTATGGATAAAAATGAGGTGTAAAAACAACCTTTTTTACGCCTGATGCACAAAGCAGTTCGAGCATTGCGTCGCTTTGTTGAATGCTTTTGCTCCCATCATCAATATACGGTAATATATGAGAATGAAAATCAATCATAACAAAAGTTAAGATTTATCTCCCTGCTCTTTTTTGTTTCTGTTACTGTTACTGTTCCCGTAACCGTAACCGTAACCGTATCCGTATCCATAGCGGTATCTGCTGTAATATTTATCGTATTTGCTGTATTTACCGTATCTTCTGTATTTTCTGTATGTTTTATTCGTTGGAGCTACGTCGGTCATTACAAAGCCGATGGACTTAGATTGTAAAACACTTAAAAGCTGTACACACTCCGACAAAGTGCGTTTGTCTGAATAATTCTGCCTTACCGCTACGAGTATTCCCTGCAAATAATTGAAGGCCGCCAAAGCGTCACTAACTATATTAACAGGCGGAAGGTCGACAATTATAAAGTCAAAGCTTTTAGAAAAATAATCCAAAATCTTGCCCATCTGCTCAGAACCTAAAAGCTCAGATGGGTTTGGAGGAATATCTCCGGCCGGTATAACATATAAACTTGGAAGCAAGTGAGGTTCTTTTATTAAATCGGAGTATTCACAAAGTCCAACTAACAGGTTAGAAAACCCGGGAGAACGCGTAATGCCTAATTTTTTCGCAATTGTCGGCATACGGAGGTCTCCGTCAATAAGCAACACCTTTTTTCCGGCTTCGGCGATTGTATAAGCCAGGTTTATAGCTGTTGAAGATTTACCTTCACCGGATATAGCCGAAGTAATGCCTATAATTCGGCAAGTAAGATTTGGCATTAAATACATTAAATTCGTACGAAGAAGTTTGTAAGCCTCTGCCACAGAGAAGGATAAATCACCACAAAGCATCGGTTGTGAACGTTGCTTGGAATTTTTTTCAGCCATTATTTTTTATCCTCCGTTTTACGGTTTATCGTATCATAAGAATAATAGTAATACGTGTATTTGGATTGAGAATCTAGATGGTTTAAGCTTGGTATTGAAGCCAGCAACGGATATTTATAATTCTGCAGAAGATAATCTTCATCATGAATAATATCATCGAACAGCTTAATAGCTATAATTATCGCAGCGCTCAATATACCGCCAAGCAAAATGCCTATAAGGGTATGTGAAGTGTAGCTTGGATATACCCTTGCATACGAAACGCGACCGCGCGATACAACCTTAACGCTGCTGCCCTCTATAACGTCGGAAATCTGATCGGGCAAAACATCTGCAAACGCATTTGCAACAATAGCCGCTTCATTTGGATCAGAGGACTGCACCGTTACGCGGAAAATTTCCGTTTCGTTAACCTGATTCGCCGAAACCATTCCCATAAGCTGATTTGGCGTATAGTGAATGCCCGAGCGTTCTATAACACCTGCCATGGTTTCGTAAGTTGTAAGTATGGTAATATAAGTATCAACAAGTTTTTGAGCAGCAGATATTTCCGAAGAAGAAAATGTAACCTTGCTGCCTCCAAGAGATAAAGAATAATTGTTAACATATATCATTATGCTTGAAGAATAACGCGGAGTGAGCATAAACTTTGCATAAGAAAACATCAATGCGCCCCCGACAACAGCCGACAAAATAATGAGCCAGACTCTTTTCCAGAGTGCTTTAGCAATGCTTATTAAGTCAATATTATCAAAAATATTGTTGCTTGATTCCATTAAACTTTCTCCTTATTATTTTCTATTCTTCCGTTTTTAAGATGTAAAAATTTATTGCAAATTTTAAGGGCAGGTTTTTTATGGGTTACTATAAGGCAGGTTCGGTCTTTTAAAGCGGATATTCCTTTTAACAACTTTTCTTCGGTAAGTTCATCTAATGCACTTGTGGCTTCATCTAATAATAGTACCGGAGCATTGGACAAAATCGCTCTTGCGACAGCTATCCGCTGGGTCTGACCCTCGCTTAAGCCGATGCCGCGCTCACCGATTTTTGTATCTAAGCCTTGCTCTAAAGACTCAATAAAATCGTACGCACAGGCAATTTTTGCCGCGGCAATAATTTCTTGCGTTGAAGCCTTTGGATTTAGAAATGAAATATTATCTTTGATAGTACCGGAAAAAATTGCTTTATCCTGCGGAACATATGCAAACAAATGTCTAAAAGACGAGCAATTATTATCGCAAATATTATCCGCATAAATGTTAATCTTACCACTATCCGGTTTATAAAGGCCAAGTGCTAATAAAAGCATGGTGCTTTTGCCCACTCCGGAACTTCCCGTAATGCCGACAAAATCGCCGCTGTTAATTTTAAAGGATATATTGTTTAAAACCGTTTCATCACGGTCATATGAAAAGCTCACATTGCAAAACTCAATCGCTTTAAATTTTTTAACATCTGCAGCTTTTGTTTTTGTTTCTTCCTCTAAATCCAGAATTTCTTGAAGCCTTTCAGCGGAGGACATCGCAGAATAAACCTTGCTTACAACGCCCGACAAACTTACAAACGGAGCTTGTATTTGGCCTGCAAGCGACATAATGGCCATTAAAGTACCGTAGGAAATACTTTTATTAACAATACCGAGGCATCCCCAAACAAGAGCATAAAGCCAACTTGTTCTAAACATAAAGTTAATTCCTGCGGAAGCTGCCGCGCCGAAACGGTTGCGCTTAATTTGAGCGTCGAGCTGCAAGCCGCCTGCGTCGCTTATTTTATCAATTAGCTTATCTTCATTTCCGGAAGCCTTAACAAACCGAATATTGGTAAGTGTTTCCTGAAGCGCAATATGCACGTTGCCTTCTGTTTCTTGCATTTTTTTGTGAAGCGCCTTGCTTTTTTTCTTAAAAGTAAGGATAGTAAAAAACGCGGCTAAAGCTACAGTAAGCATTATTAAAACAAATCGCCAATCGAGAACCGCCAAAATTACGGTTGCGCCTATAACTTTTGTGGCAACATTAAAAACCGGAGGTATAACCGATATTACACCCTCAGTTACAACATTAATATCAGAAAACATCCTGTTAATAAGCTCGCCGCTGTGATAACGGTTTAAAGCGCCGTATTGTTTTTTTAAAATGGCGCCTGCAACCATTTCGCGCAAGTTTTTATATAAAGAAGCTTTAGCATATACGTCAAGCCTCTTGTTGGCGTAGTTTACAGCAATTTCAAGTAATATGATAATAAGCAGCAACAAAGAACTTATAATCACATTTTTAATATCGCCCGTTTTGGAACCTGCCACCGCACTGTCAACAACATCGCGAGTTACAAGCGAAAACCAAAGCCCTAAAAACGATATAACGATATTGCCGAGGGTTAAAAAAACAACATATTTATGTTCTTTTTTTGACCAAAGAAATATGCTTTTAATTGTGCTCGCTTTAAGCTCTTTTTGTTTTGGCATGAATAACTTCCCGTAAAACAAAGTATAATATAGCTTTATATAATATTCTAAAATATATTTTATACTAATATTCTTTTTTTGTCAATACGAAAAAAACAATTGAAACGTGATTGCTTTTTTAATATATTTATCGATTTTTCATGAAAAATGTCTAAAAAAATAAATTTTGAAATTTTTTAATAAAAACTCTTTACTTTTTGGAATGCGTGTGTTATACTTGTAAAAACAGTTTTAAGACGGTACAGAGATGCCGACAAATGTTCATAAATGCGCAAGGACCTTGCGTTTAGTTTGTGTAAAATCTTGTCGGTGAGGCAAGGTTATTTTTTTATGTTTTTTAAAGCATTTGCTTTGAAATATAATTTTTTATGAGGAGGTAGATGGTTTTGAAACTTATCTACGATGTAAAAGACAAGCCAAAATTCGGACAACTTATCATCTTCGCGTTCCAGCAGCTTTTAGCCATAATGGCTGCAACAATTGCCGTCCCTGCAATTGTCGGCAACGGAATGACTGCTTCCGCAGCATTATTCGGTGCAGGCGTGGGCACAATTGTATACTTACTTTTCACCAAGTTTAACAGCCCTGTATTTTTAGGTTCTTCGTTTGCCTTTATCGGCTCGATGTTCTCGGCCTTTGCAGGTGCCGGCACATATGCAGCCCTTGGGTTTTTAGGACTGATTCTCGGTGCTATATTTGCCGGTCTTGTATATGTTTTAATAGCAATAATCGTTAAACTTGCCGGAGTTAAATGGATTAACAAAATTATGCCGGCAGTTGTAATTGGCCCTACTGTTGCTATAATCGGACTTTCTCTTGCGGGCAATGCTGTAGGCGATATGTTAAAAACCGACACTCAAGCCGCAGACGCCGGTGCAAATTATATTGCTTTAATTTGCGGACTTGTAACATTATTAGTAGTAACTCTTTGCTCTGTTTACGGAAAAAAAGGCGTAAGACTTATACCTTTTATTATCGGTATTATCTGCGGATACATAGTTGCATTAATCTTTACATTTATCGGCATCAAAACCGGAAACGCTTCATTACAGATAATTGATTTTGCTCCCTTTAAAGCACTCTTTGCAGACGGTGTAACATTCGGATCGTTTATATCATTACCTGAATTCACCTTTGTGAAAGCAATGGACGGATTTAAGCATCTAAATGCCGGATATGTCGGAACAATCGCAGCAGCTTACATCCCGGTTGCATTTGTAGTATTTGCCGAGCACATTGCAGATCACAAAAACCTCTCGTCAATTATTGAAAGAGATCTTCTTGAAGATCCCGGCCTTTCCCGCACACTGTTAGGTGACGGCGTAGGTTCAATGGCCGGTGCCGTTTTTGGTGGCTGCCCCAACACAACATACGGCGAATCCGTTGGATGCGTAGCTATTACAAAAAATGCTTCCGTACTTACAATATTTGCAACATCCATACTTGCAATGCTTATATCTTTCGTATCCCCCTTCGTTGCACTGCTTGATTCAATCCCCTCATGTGTAATGGGCGGCGTATGTATAACACTTTACGGATTTATCGCTGTTAGCGGTCTTAAGATGATCCAAAAAGTTGATCTCGAAGATAATAAAAACCTCTTTGTAGTCTCCTCAATTTTAATAGCCGGTATCGGTGGCCTTTCCTTGACATTCACATTTGGACAAGACACCACAATCACAATCACATCAGTTGCTTGCGCTTTGATTCTCGGCATTATATTAAACTTAATCTTAGGCGGCAAAAAGAAGAAAGCGGCTGAAGATAAATAAGACAAATTAAAATACCGAAGCGATTAAAGCTTCGGTATTTTTTTATTTGTTAATTTTATCTGCGTAGGCTTTATATTCATTATATTGTTTTATTGCTAAATCACAGCCGATTTTCGGCTCAAAATCAGGTGGTGTAAAAAATCCGGTAAACATAAAGTTAAGTGTTTTTTCGGTATATGGCGTAACGGTTTCAATTTGCTGAACAAAGCCTTCTTCGCCATCCATACCGCCGTTTTTGTATCTAGGCCAAAGTCTTTTAACGTCAAAATTAATATTAAAGCTTTCGCAGTTGGCCCACAAATGTTTATGGGAAGATTTGCACATTTTATACATTTTTTCGTGCATTTCTCGGCTTCCTTTAATGTCAAGTCTTGATTGACCCACACAATCCTGCGGCATAAAGATGTCAATTTCGGGGGTGTTGGCAAAAATGTCCAAAACCCAGTCTGCCGGCATACCGTGAGGGGACAGCATTATAGGTTTTACCGGATCGACTTTTATTATGTGCCGGGCAAGCTTCATCTGCTCTTTGTAGGCGTCGGCAGTAAAATCATCGTCGCACGGATGCTCGTATGCTAAATACCAGCCATAAAACGACTTATGATTATTATATCTTAAAAGAAGCTCGTCTACTTCATCGGGTGTTCCCATATGGCCGTAATTATTGCCGATACCAAGAAAAATCTCCATGCCGTTTTTATCAGCTTCGCTGAAGATTGCCTCTATCGGGTCATACGCTTTTATGTCCGACTTTTTGTGAAGCTTTGACGGATAGTGCGCAACGATTTCGCGGCTTTCAATAGTTAAATACTGGCAAGCAACATTTATAATAATTACCTTTTGACCGTATTTATACATTTCTGAAATATACCGGCGCCAATCATCGTCGGTCATATTTTTTAAATCGTCTTTATAGTCCATACAGAATTCCCTGTCGTTAGGGGGACCAATCATTATAAATCCGCCGTCTAAAAGCGGCTTTTTCTTTTTTAATACAGTAAGCGGCTTTGTCATACAGGTATTTATAACTTCACCGTCTTTGGAACTCATTTTAACGGTTACGGTGTGTTCGCCTGCAAGGCCCGCCATTTCTTTTTGAGCCTTAGCGAAAGCATAGCTGCCGCTTTCGGCGGCAACCGTGCTTTCTCCTATTTTTGCGTCATCTAAATAAAACTCAAATGTAATACTGCCATATGCGCCGCTATTGTAAGCCGCTGCTCTTATTTCAAGATTGTCTCGCTCGTAGCAGGGGCTAAACGGCAACAGCCGCAAATCATGTTCGGCACACGCATTAAAACATGCTTTCATGTTTTTTTATCTCCTTGTCAGAAGGAATGTATCCGCACCAGCAAAGCGCGCCACAGTAAATTACGTTAGGTAAAGCAAGTTTTGGTCTGTGCCATGTGGTTTGAAGAATACCAAGGCTGTTTTTGTTAGCGCAAAGCTTAACCATGCTTTCGGTACCCTTTTTATTGATGAAAGGCGAATAGATGGTTTCGTAGCCTCTGCTTTCAAAATAATCTATATCTGCCCAATATTCGCCAACATCATTGTGTGTCCAAATATTGATAAGGATGTTTTTAGGAAGCTGATCGGCAATAATCGGGTTGGGTTTCCAGTAAAGTGAATCCATTGAAGAATAGAGCATATCTCCCCACATAACCATGCGAACGCCCTTAGACTGCAAGTAAGTGTTAAGATTGCAAAGGTGGGTCATAAAGAGTCCGTCGGCTGGTTTAGTTCTGTCTTCTTCGGTTGAGCCAAAGCCAAAGCATTTATCGCAGGAAACATGGAAATACGGGGGATTTCTGAATGTTTCGATAAGATCGTCCATAACATTCTTTAAAAACTCTTTTGTGTCTGGATTCTCCGTAGCAAAGCACCAACCGCCGGGGATCCACATATCGCTAAGATCCGGGCGCTGATCTAATACAACGTGCTTACGGGATGCAATGCGGCTCCAGCCGGCGTGGCTTGTAAGGTTTTGGCAAGGAAGAGGCGTAATGTGAAGCTTATCTATTATATAAGAGATAAGGTCTTCTACTACAGGTCTTGTGTACTCACTGTGAGGCCAGCATGCATAAGGCATTTTTTTGTAAGGGAACATTCCCCAAAACTCTAAAAACACATAGTTATATCCGGCCAGTGCGACGTTTAAAATAAGCTCTTTAACAGAAGCCGGCGAAGTGTCGTCTTTTTCGGTGCCGTCAAGCGGATTAAAAATACAAATATGTGTGCCTCTGAATTTAATTGCCGGAGCATCCTGAATATTAAGTGCAGGAATGTTGCTGCCGTACTTTCTATATAAAACAGCCAACATTTTTATGCCTTGCGAAAGACCTTTTTCGGTGTTGGCCGCAACTGTAATGCCGTTATTGTCAATATTTAAAGCATAGGCTTCTTCTGAATCGTATTCGCAGGAAAGATTAGCTTTTTCGCCAACATATGCTACGATTTCTTTGCCTTCTTCTCTTTTTACCGAGCTTAATCCTGCAAGCTCTGCTAAAAAGCTATAGTCGAGCTCTGCTGAAAAACCAAGATTTAAGCTTTTGCCGGACAGATCGAACTGTCCATCTTTTTTTTCTAACTTTTGTGGAATTCTTAACATGATAATATCCCCTTTTATATTTCATTTTTACGCGGGATTGATGATACCGCGCCTTTTTTTGTTACGCTTATACCCGAAGCTTTTATTGCAACTTCAACCGCTTTTAAAATATCGCCGTCTAAAACAAGTGAAGCCGCCAAAGCTCCGTTAAAGGTATCGCCTGCGCCGGTTGTATCTACCGGTTTTAAATTAAGCCCGGGAACAATTTTACCTGTTTCCTTAATTAAACAGCCCTTGGCTCCGAGTGTTTGAATAACGTTTTTATAGTCGTCTAAATCCTTCGCTTCGTATTCGTTAGGTGTGAAAAGAAAAATCTTATCTAAATAATCTTTATTTGCCTTGCGGTACGGCGCCGGATTCAGAATAATTTTAACACCGTTTTTATATGCTATATCTGCCGCCAGTTCGTTAACTTCCTGCGGGACCTCGTTTGAAAGCATTAAAATGTCAGACGAAGCAATTTCATCACGAATAGCTTCTACATCTTGAATATCAAGCTTTGCACCGATATATTCGGTTACTCTGTTAGCGCCCGAAGCATCGGTAATAATTGCCGCAAACGCCGAGCCTTCTTCTTTTGCAAATAATATCGGTTTTATGCCTTCGTCTTTTAAAAAGGCTTCGCATTCGGTTTTGCATTCGTCTTTTCCTACAGCAGAAACAAAGCAAACATCTGCTCCAAACCTTGCGGCCGCAACGGCTTGGTTAAAGCCTTTTCCGCCAAGCTCGCGGTGAATACCGTGCGCCTCAACCGTTTCGCCGCCGACATGAAATTTATCAACATTTAAAAATACGCTGTTACCAACAAGACCGATAACTGTAATTTTTCTCATAAATGTTTGATCCTTCCAAGATATTTATTTTCAAGTACAATATTGTGCTCTCTGCCGCCGTCGATGTTACCGCTTAAATATATTGGCGGCTTAAATCCATCACTTTCGGCTTTTTTTGCGCCGTCTATCAGTATTTTGTTTAAAATAAAGCAAAATGCCGCTGTTGAAAGGCCTCCCATTTTAGCTTCACCTACGTCGATACTTGCATCTCCGTAAGGGATTTTGCAGTCAATATGACGGTCGACAACTTTATGCAGCTTGCCGCCATTGTCAAAATAGTTTGAAGAAGAAATTCCGACGGTAAATATGCCGTTTTCACGAGCGGCAGTTGCAAGTTCGTAAGGCACTTCATTTTTGCCCGAAGCTGAAAATGCAAAAATAATATCCTTTTTTTCAACCTTATAGCGCCTGAAAATTTCAGTGCCTATGCCCTTCATTTTCTCCATACGGCTTGATTTTGCCGCGCCGTTGTGAAGCATGAGGTCAGTATCGAGCATGGCTGAAACATTTGCAAGTCCACCTGCGCGGTAAAATGTATCAAGCGCAGGAATGTGCGAATGACCGCAGCCAAACACGTGGATAAGGCCGTCGTTTTTAATAACTTCCGCAACCTTTTCGGATATTTCGTCCATTTTTTCGCTTTCGGTTTCTTCTATGCTTTGTAAAATACCTATAATATTATTTAAATATTCACTCATAATTTTACCCTATTTTTTTAAAACTCTTTTAAAGTTTCTGCCGATGTTGTCCCACAGTTTAAGCGGATCTTTTGCGGCAACAACCGTTCCGTAACCGCCGCGGTAGGTCCAGGTGGCAAGCCTGTCAACGCCTAAGTCTTCATACATATCAACAACGTGGTCTATCTGGCTGTAATCGTCGGGAGCTATATTGTAGCCCATTATCCAGCGTTCGCTTTCTTTGCCGTACTTTTTAGCCATGGCAACAGTTCTTTCGGTAATGTCTTTAAAGAAATTATCCGGTAGTCCCCAAGCGATTATTGTGGAAGAAAATACATCAAAATACGGACAAGCCGCTACCATATCCCAATTGTCGTATCCGCGAAGCTCTGTTACATAATAAGTGTTTTTGGTTGCGTGAACGCAGCATGTTATCTCTAAATCTTTGTTATACTCTTTAATAGCCTTTGAGCAATCTGCAAGAGTTTTTAAAGCCTCTCTCCAGCGGAACTGCTTAACATCGTCGTTCATAAATTTTGGCATTTCGTAACCGTAATATTCCTCGAACTTCTTCATGCATTCGGGACAGCGACATGCCCAGTCATCGCCGGAACCGCCTGTAATAGACGCATAGGACTTCGGATACAAATAATGCGGTTCGTCCCAGAAAAATCCGTCAATCTCGGTGTTTTTAGCAAGCTTCATACAAAGCCCTGTAAAATAATCGCGAAAAGCGTTTGTGTTAAAGCATGCAGCATTTAATACTTCGCCTGTGTAAGCAGAAACCTGCCTGTGGTGAATATTGTTTTGTAAAAACAGCGAAACCTGCTCGCCGCCGAAATATTTGCCTATACCCCAAAGGTCGGCTATGCAGCGAAGTCCCACTTTGTGCGCGGTTTTAATTATATTATTAATGTTAGGGAACCAAAAATCCATATCGAATTCTGTAATTGCAAGAAGAACGGTATCGCATCCGTGCTCCTTCATTTCAATAAAATCTTTCTCTGCGTGTTCTTCGTAATTAAGTCCGTAATAACTTACCATTGTATGTTTTGCCATAAAGCTTTCCTCCTTTATTTCGTCTTAATTGTATAACTATTTTTGTAATTTGTGGCGATATTTTTTAAAAATTCTATATATCAAACGCAATTTGATATAAAATTATTGACTTTTTTTATCGTTTGTGTCAAAATTAAAATATGAATAAAAAAGCTGATATTAAAAAAATCACAAAAGAAGATATAAAAGCCGGAAAATACGGGCTTTCAGGAGCCCGTTTTATTTCTGTGCGCCGGTTTTCAAAACAAAACAATATCGCGTTTGCAACAGCCTATAAGATTTTTTGCGAATTAAAGAACGACGGATATTTATATTTACTTGGCAATACTTGGTACATAACTTATGGTGTTGCAGATAAAAATTCGGCGCTGTTAAAAAACAAGACGAACAAAATAATAGGATTCCACGCGCGCGAAATAAACAACGATTATATTTCGAAAATAATTGAACAAATAAGCAAATATTTAAGCGAAAAAGGAATTAAACTAATTATTTCCGTAAGCGGTAATGCGGCTGAAAAAGAACGGGAAATTCTGAATGAGTTTATAAATATGCATGCTATGGCGGTAATTAACTTTGCTACAACGAACCGAAAGCTTTACAATTTTTATAAACGATATCCTTTGCCGATGGCTTTTATTGGCCGTAAAATCGGCGATACAAATATGCCAAATATACGAATAAACAATTATGAATCAGGCAAACATTTAGTTGATCATCTATTGTCGTTTAATTATACCGAGCTTTTTTATATAGGTCCAGACTACTACGACGATAACGAAAACAACAGGCTTTCCGGATTTTTAAATGAACTTAATCAAAAAGGAATAGAGTTTAACAGTGATAGAATAATTAAATTTACACCTGATAAGGAGATTAATCTTTCGCATTTTATTAATGAAATTCGAGAGCTTCAAAAAACAAAGCGAGTTGGTCTTTTTTGTTACAATGATCTATTTGCGGTAAATATTTTGTCCCTTTTAAAAAAGAACAATATAAAAGTTCCGGAAAGAGTTGGAATTATAGGATACGACAATCTTCCTGTAGGAAGGTACACAACACCTGCTTTAAGCACCATTTCGTATAATTATTCCGATATTGCAAAAGCGGCAGTAGACGTTGTGCTTCAAATATACGAAGGAAAAAAATCTCCTTTATACGACATGGTAATATCTAACCACTTAACCGTACGAGGTTCTACGGTAAAAATATAAAGCGGCGTAAAACGCCGCTTTATTTAATTAAAGATATAGTAAAATCAAAATTAAATCTTTTTTCGTGAATTGTATATTTAGGCAGAATTTCCGGGCCGCAAGCGTTTGAACCAACGCCGAGCTCTTTATAGTCTACACGCAAATATACCGAATCGCTCTTTTTAAGTTCGCCCACATATTTAGCATTCATTAATTCCTCTTTAGAATACGGCAACACCTGTAAATTAAACCTTTTATTGCAGGAAACTTTAAATCCTACACCTGCGTCATCGACGATTTCCGCCCATAAAACGTTTGTATGGTTTGCGTTGTCCTGTGGTTTAATATAGGGCACAAATTCATTTTGCGGTGTAGTGCTGAATTTACCCATATATGAAGATAAATTCATATCACAGTAATTTTCTCTTGGCCCCATGCCGTAATACGTTATGTTTTTAAGGCTGTTATTAAGCGACATTTCAAGTCCGAAACGAGGAAGCAAAAAGTCTTTGGTATCTTCACCTAAAACTGTAGCGGTTTTAATTTCAATAGTGCCGTCGCTGTACACTTTATAAATAACCTTGGTTTTAGCAACAGTCATAGCAGATTTTGGTCCGATACAAAGTGTGGCATATAGCGTTACCGCATTATTTTGACGCTCTGATACTCCGCTTTTTATGCAGGTGGAATAAGAATGGTGTAAATGCTTTTTAAACCATTCTTTTTTAATGTATACGTCATTGTCAATAGGTGCGCGGAAAACCGAAAATTCGGGAATTTTTTCCAGCATTTCTTTACCGTTTACTATGGCGCTTTCAAAAATTCCTTTCGGTTTTAAAAATGTATACTTAAAGCCCTTACCAAAAAGTGTAATCCTAACGTCGTCCTCTTTAAAACCTATTGCACCTTTTGGAAATAAAGCTGCAGGCAAAATCTTTTTTTCCTTTACAACAAAATCGGAAAATCCAAGCAAATGGTCGGCTTTTGCATAGTGGTTGGCTTTTTTCAACCGGTATTCTATATACAGTGTGTACTCTTCCGTTGCACCTTCCGGCAACTTATAACCAAGCTTTTTTATAACGCTTGAGCGCGCCGGAATTACAATATCATCTAATCTGCCGCCATCAACCGTTTCGCCTTCACGCAAAAGACTCCAGCGAACATAAACATTTTCCGTTGTAGTAAAATCGTACCTGCTTGTAAATTTTACCGTTCCGTTGTTTTTGTTAAGCATTTTGGCAAAAACCGGCTTAACGGCTTCTCTAAATTCATACAGGGCAGTTTTTGGTGTGCGATCGGGGAAACATTCGCCATCGCAGCAAAAATCTCCATCATTAGGAAATTCGTTGAAATAGCCGCCGTATGTGTAAAATTTTCCGCCGTCTTTTCCGGTAACTTCCACCGCATGATCGCGCCATTCCCACACGCACCCGCCGATAAAGTTGGGCCGGCTTTCTAAAAGCTCGTGGTATTCTCTAAAGTCACCCGGAGATGCACCTAAACTGTGGCAGTATTCGCATAAAAAGAAGGGCCTTTTGTCGTCTTCATCAAGATATATTGCAATCTCTTCAGGTGACGGATACATGAGGCTTCTAACTGTAACGGTATCCGGAAAAGTCTTTCTATGAAACTTGCAGTGTTCTGTAACAATTAATCCCTCGTCGCCGGGCACAAAAGACTGCGCCTGTTCGTAATGAACAAGCCTGCCGTCGTTTTTATCTCTAAAATATTTAAGCATAGCAACATGGTTTTTACCGTAAAAGCTTTCGTTGCCAATGCTCCACATAATAATCGAGCCGTAATTTTTAATGCGCTCGTACATTCTTGTAACGCGTTCCATATGAGCGTTAAGCCATAGATTATCATCCGCAATAATCTCCTTATGCCTATAGGAGTAAATACCAAACCCGTGAGATTCCATATCCCCCTCGGCTACTACGTACATGCCGTACCTATCGCAAAGATCATAAAAATAGTAAGAATTAGGATAGTGCGAAGTGCGAATGGTATTTATATTAAATTGCTTCATCAAAACTATATCTTTTTCAACGTCCTCGCGGGAAGCCACCCTTCCTTTTGTGGGGCTGGTATCGTGACGGTTTGTGCCGTAAAGCTTTACCGGTGTGCCATTTATTAAAAGCTCGCCCTTATTTGAGGTCGCAATTGTTCTAACCGCCACACGAATAGGTATTACTTCACGCTCACTATAAAATAAAACCGTGTATAAATTCGGAGTTTCGGCAGACCATTTTTTTGCGTTTTTAATGGTAAATTTTCCGTTTTTGCGGTTTTTAACCGTATCCAAATGTTCGCCGGAATCAGAATAAAGTTCGGCTGTTACTGATTTATCGGCGGAAAATGAAATCTCAGCGTCGTCTTCATTTAAAAAACGCGTTTCGGTTTTAATATCCCTAACCGATTTTTCATCGCGCGCTGTAAGGTACACGTCGCGGTAAATACCACTTAAACGGTAACAATCTTGATCTTCAAGATAACTGCCGTCGGAATATTTAAATACAAGAACGGTTATTCTTGCATGATTGTTTTTTATAAATTTTGTAATATCGAATGCGGCAAAAGAGTGCGAACCTTTTGAAAAGCCAACAAATTCACCGTTTACAAAAAGATAAAAAAAGGAATCTACGCCTTCAAAATTAATATGAACTTCTTTACCTTTAAAGCTTAAAGGCAGCGCAAAATCTTTGTTGTATACGCCAACTTCGTTTTCGTTTGGCACATACGGAGGATTTACATTAAACGGAAAACAATAATTAACATATTGCGGTGGCGCGCCGTACCCTTTCATCTGCCAGTTTGAGGGAACTTCAATTTTGTCAGCTTTTAGCGTTCGCTTACTAATTATATCTTTGGGTACGTCATACCAGTTATTAAAAAACTTAAAGTCCCACTCGCCGTTTAAAAGCATGTAGCGGTCGGAAAAAGCTTCGTTCCCGATTATTGCGTCCTCAGAATTACTGTATGCAAAAAAATGCGATACTTCGGAAAGTCTTCCAAAGTGGAGTTTTTTTGGGTTCTGCCAATCGTCTGAGTTTATAAATCTGCTCATATAGCACTTCCTAATCGTTTTTTATTATTTTAATATAAAATAATAAACTTTTCAACATTTTACCAAAATAAATATTTTACAAAAATACTTGCATTTAGTAATTTTTTGTGTTATTATATTTTGGCATTGAATGTGCCAGTAGCTCAGCTGGATAGAGTGTTTGGCTACGAACCAAAAGGTCGGGGGTTCGAATCCCTTCTGGCACGCCAACAAGTCCGCCTTTTTGGCGGACTTTATTTTAAGGAGATATTATGAAAAAAATCGTATCTTTTTTTATAGTGCTTGCATTGTTTTTAGGCACAATAAGCGGCTGTCAAAAAAAACAATACTGTTGACGTATCTTCCGCAACTGAAGATACAAGCACGGTTATCGAGATCGAGAGTGAAATTTCAAGTGAAACATCAAGCGTCGCAAGCGCGCCTTCCAGCTCGTCAAAAATCACTTCTTCAAAAACAGCCACTTCAAGCACGGTTAAAGCCACGGTAAAAACTAAGGTTCCAAATGCGGAACCGGCTCCAAGTTGGAGCCACGCCGGAGTGCCGCACAACGGCAATGTTGATATGGACGATAATATTTTTATGGATGCTCTTGGGTACACAGGATATAATCTTGCCAAGCACAGAGCAGACGGTATGATGTGGAAATACGTGCTTTCAGCAAACAAAAGGAATACCGGATGGCTTTCCGGAATAAGCTTTGGCGGCGGCAGTACAGGCCTTGAAACCAAAAACGGAAAACCCGATATTGCGGCCTTTAAACGCGGCGGCCTTGTCTGTGCTTCGTTTACATGCTATGTATATTTTAACTATTTGCCTAATGTTGCAGGTATAGACACTTCGTATCTTACAAGGCCCACAAAAACATATCTGGCTCCTTGTTGGTATGCCGCATGCAAAGACTGGGTTAAAAAAGGATATTCACGACAAATTGAGTTTCAAGCGAGCGGAAGCATTAAAACATTTATGAAGTTTGTTGAAAAAGAAGAAATACCGATAGGCTCTATTATATGCTTCCATGATGCTGAAAAACCAAACAGTAAAGAATGCTCGCACGTATGCATTTATGCCGGTTACAAAAATGGTTACCACTGGGTATATCAGACCGGCAACAAAAACGGGCCCGAATTTTGTGCAATAGAAAGGTTTTTGTTTGGTCCTGATCCGCAAATGATGCTGGCGGTATTTACCTGTCCATTTTCAGAAAACATTGTAAATAAATCTGCACAAAAAAATACAACCGGGACAAGCAGTGATGTTTTAAAATAAAAAAAGACCGCAAATGCGGTCTTTTTTATTGCTTATTTCCCATTACAAATACATCTTTAATTGATATATCGTCATCGAAGACTACAATATCGGCGTCTTTGCCCTTTTCAAGCCTTCCCTTATTAAGACCCATAATTTTTGCGGGCACATCGGTAATCATTTTAACGGCTTCGACAATAGAAAGGCCAACATCTTTGTATACCACTTTTACAAGCCGGTCTGCTGTGGCAATGCTTCCGGCAAAAGCAGATCTGTCAGCAAGCTTGCAAACCCCGTCCTCAATAATAAACTCGGTGTTTAATGTGGTTCCTTTTTTAAGTCCCGTACCTGCAAGGGCAAGACTGTCTGTACAAAGACTTACCTTGTCGGTTCCCTTTATTTTAACAATAAGTTTTATAAGCTCTGCAGGCAAATGTTTGCCATCGGCTATTATTTCGGTGTATAAGTCATCGGAAAGATATGCAGACTCAATAACGCCAAGTCTTCTAAAACCTTTATTTCTTGTAATAGTGGATGTACAGGAATAAAGATGGGTTATAAGCTTACATCCGTTTTGTTCGGCTAATAGCATATCGTCATAAATAGCATCGGTATGGCCTGCCGAGGCTAAAATGCCGTGCTCAGTAATAAAGCGGCAAAATTCGCCGTTTTTATCGTTTTCCGGAGCGTATGTCCAGCGTTTAATAAATCCGCCGGCACGCTTCACTAAAGGCTCGTATTCGCTTTTTATCGGCGGAGTGATAAAGTCGGTGTTTTGCGCGCCGCACTGCGCTTTTGAAAGATACGGTCCCTCAAAATGAAGCCCCAAAGCGTTTGATTTTAAATTTGGATTGTTTTTGGCTTTTATAAACGAGTCGACAGACTTTTGCATAATTTCAAGCGGCGCCGCGGAAATGGTGGGTAAAATAGTGGTTGTTCCGTGACTTAAATGATAATTACAGCCTTCGACTATATCCGTGCTTTCACCAAAAAACTCGTGGCCGGCTCCTCCGTGCGTATGAAGATCAATAAAGCCCGGAGAAACATAGTAAGATGTTCTGTCGTACTCTTTATCGGCCGGAATATCATCTGCCGTTACGGAGCTTATTTTGCCGTTTTCAAAATAAACATAACCGTCAAATAAACCGCAAGGGGTAATTATTTTATCACTTTTTATTTTAGTTATCATAGCAATGAAGAGCTTTCGTCATCAAGATAAAGCACTGCAGAATTATGTTCCCTTAAAACGGTTGCGGGACATTCTTCGTTTATTTCGCCGGTAACCGTTCTTTTAACGGCGTTTGCTTTAAGTTTTGACGGTACTATACAAAACAGATGCGGTGCATTTATAAATACCGGGCAGGTTAGCGTCATGGCAAATTCGGGAACTTCACTAATATTTGCAAAGCACCCGTCATTTACCTGCTGCCTACGGCAGGTTTCGTCCAGTTTTACAACCTTTACTTTGGCTTTATCGTTAAAATCGGCCACCCACGGATCGTTAAATGCAATATGTCCGTTTTCGCCAATACCAAGAACTATAAGGTCCGGAGGATTTTTTTCAATAAGTCCTTGATAACGCACGCATTCAGCGGCAGCGTCTTTTGCTTCACAGTTTATATAATTAACAGATTTAAACGGAAGCTTAGAAAAAATCTTATCGTTTAAAAAGTTTCCAAATCCTTGGGGCGCATTTTTGTCAAGACCAATATATTCGTCCATATGAAATGCGTTAACTTTCGACCAGTCAACATCACTTTTTACAAGTGACGCCAAAACGTCGTTTTGCGAAGGAGCTGCAGCAAAAATCATGTTTATCTCGGATTTAACTTTAAGCAAATCCCTTATTTTTTTCGTAATGTCTTCTGCGGCGAATTTACCCATTTCGCTTCTGTTGTTATAAATATTCACCTTTAATTTATCAGCATAAAAGGTTCTCATATTTTCACCTTCAATTCAATATTTCTCGTATGCATTTCAGCGCATCTAAAAAGGCCTGTTGCTGGGTTTCGTATTTATAAGGATTATCAAATGATTTTCCAACCAGCGAATTAAGCCCGCTAAATGTTTGCAGATGCGGCTCGAGAGTGATGATTGTATCTTTTTGATATTTTTTCATGTGTGTTTCAAGTATTTCTTTTATACAGCCGTTGCCGCGCCCTGCCGGCACAACAGCACCCTTATAAAGGGCATCTTTAATATGAAAATACTCAATATGTTCGCAAAGCATATTATACGAATTTACAGGATTATATCCATCAAGCACAAAATTACCCATATCAAATACACATTTTAAATTGCCGTCAAACTCTTTTAATAACTCAAGGCATGCATCGGGCGACTCACCGTAAATTTCGGCCTCGTTTTCATGGCACAAAAATACGCCGGCACTTTTTGCAATTTCTATCATTTGACCCAATTTGTCAATTACTTCGTTGCGACAATCTTTTTTTGTGGTGTTCGGCCGTAAATAAAAACTAAAAGCCCTTATGTTTTTTGTGCCTAAAATATTGGCAGCTTCGCATGTCCTTTTTGTTTTTTCCAAATGCTCGGCAAAATCGTCTTTAAGATTGATCTTCCCAAGAGGAGAAGCTATAGATGAAATTTTTATGCCGTCGAGTTTGTTTTTTAATTCATATAAATCTGATTTAGATATATCGGAAATGTTTTTCTCGTTAATAAAACGCGGCTCGAAATATTCGATATTGTTTTCACGAAGCATTTTAATCTGAATATCAATATCGCTGTCGTATTCATCGGCAAAAGCGGATAATAAATATTTAGCCATAATCCACCTATCCTTTTAAAACCGGCTCTTCAAGACCGCTGTCCATCGAGCGTTTTATTGCATTAAAAACATAAACCGGTGCAAAAAACTTATCGTAATCTATATCTTTTATTTTACCGAGAAGCAAATCGTGATACATTTCAACCTCAGCATCGGCACAACCGGAAAGGTCGTAAGTGCCACCGCAAAAATCATTTTCAAAACCGATACCGGCGTAATAAACATTGCTGCCGTCCACAAAGGACAATGAAACATCATAATCGTCGAATCGCACAAGACAAGAACAGATATTGTCTTTTTTTACGGCTTTTACACTTTTAGGATAGGCCCCGAAAAGTTCAGTTGTAACCTGAACTAAATGCTGGCAGTAGAAGAAAAACCCGCCATAAGGATTATCAAATATTACGGGCGCCCTTAAATAACCGCCAACGATTTCGCCGTGTTTTTTAGATTTCGCTATTGCCTTTAAGCTTTGTACCTGTTTGTCAAAAATGCACATTGACCCGCCGGTAACCTTAATGCCATGCTTAATTAAATCGGCTTTAAAATCCTTTGCATCTTTCTCACTGCAGGTTATCGGTTTATCGATAAACATAGGTATGCCGCTTTCAATATAGGGCTTAGCGTATTTATAGTGATTATCTCCATGGCGTGCAGTAATTATAACACTGTCCACTTTCCCTACAAATTCATCATAATTTTTAGCGGCATAAACGCCAAAGCGTTCACTTGTTTTTTTCGCGGCTTCCGTATCGTAACTGTAAACGCCTACGAATTCTATATCACTATATATCTTTTTTTCAATTACCGCTTCCAAAAATGCGTTAGCATGCGAATTTTCACAACCGAGAATTGCAACTTTAAACATGATGTTTCTCCTTAGTTAAATTTAAGAGATAATGGATTTTGTCCGTGTACGGTTTCAATAACGGCAATCATTTTTGCAATATTTTCGGGTTTTATTTCTATCTCTTCGCCGTTTTTAATTACCCTTTGCATCATTTCGTAGAATTTTTTAACGCCGACATCAAAGGCAGTGCCGTTAAATTTGCCTTCTTCTGTGTGAGTTTTAAGATCTTCGCCGCAATAGATCGGATATCCGTTTTCGTCCTTTAAAGAGCCAAAAACAACCGGTCTTTCGGGATTTTCACCGTCAATTATATATTTCATCTTAAAGGCGTCGGTTGTGCACTTATATGTGCCTTTTGAGCCGAGTATTTTAATGTTATAGTCGCTAAAAGCATCATTTGAGCTTATTTCAAGGTCAATTAGAGGTCGATTATCGGCTGTAAGAAGAATTTTTGCATAATCCTCAGCGTCTCCCGAAGTTAAGCAACGGTCAAGCTTTGAATATACAACCCTTACGTTATCGTCAAACTCTAAAAGATCCATGGCAAGGCCAAGCGGATGAGGACCGGTATTATATACATTTCCGCCCATTTCAGAGCGTAGTGTCTGCCAGTCCCAACGGCGTGCGAAGCCATTGTAACGAATATTGATTTGCTTGATATCGCCAAGCTTGCCGCTAGAAATAATTTTTTTGGTTTCGGTATAAAACGGGGCTAAAAATGTCTGTTGGAAAACAGCCAATACGGCATTGTTTTCCTCTGCCGTTTTTATAAGGTCGGTGCATTCGTAATAATTTCTCGCAAACGGTTTTTCCACAAGCACGTTAAGCCCGTGTGCCAGAAGATCTTTAGTTACAGAGTAATGATATTTTGAGTACGAAGCGTTTACTACAAGGTCGATATCTTTAATGCCAAATAATTCGGTATGGCTTTTAAGCCCCTTGCATCCGGGATATTCGTTTAACGCCCTTTCTAATCGCTGACTATCGGCTTCAACAACATAAGCTACCTCACAGTACTTATTGTCTTCACTTTTAAAAAACTTGCCGTGAATATCGCGGCCGCTTCTGCCTTGACCTATAATTGCAATTCTTAATTTTTCCATAATAATCCTCCGTTTTTACCAGTTAACATTCCATCTGTTTTTATAAGAATTCGATGCTTTTTCGGAAATGCTTTTTTGTTTATATTTAGATGTTTTTTTAAGGTTATTTAAATAACTGTCAAATTCTTTGTTATCGAACGGTATTGATACCGGCGTATTGTTCTTCCAAGATGATAAATATGCCGCGTTAGATATTGTAAGCTCGAAAATACCGTCTGTTCCGGGAGCAATAAGCTGTTCACCGTTTAAAATGGCATTTGCAAAATTTTGAATTATCTCTTTGTGACCGGTGCCTTCGGGCTTTCCCTCAAATTCGCTATAATCGTAATCTATTTCGGCAAAGCTTTCACTGCTGGTTTTAGTAACTTTTAATAAAGACTCTTTTAATTTCCAAAGCTTTAGCTTGCCGTTTTCAAGCACCATTTTGCCGTAATCGCCCGACACTTCCAGTCTGTTTGTTCCGGGATATTCACCGGTAGAAGTTATAAATACGCCGGAAGCACCGTTTTTGTAGGTTGTAATAATAGTAGCTTCGTCTTCAACTTCTATATCGTGGTGTTTTGCTATTTCACAAAAAGCAGTTACCGTACTCGGCATACCGCATATCCACTGCCACAAATCCAAATTGTGCGGCGCCTGGTTTATAAGCACGCCGCCGCCTTCACCGCGCCAGGTTGCACGCCAATCGCCGGATTTATAGTAAAACTCGGTTCTGAACCAGTTGTTGATTATCCAAACAGAGCGTTTTAATTCCCCTAATGTGCCGCTTTTTACTATCTCTCGCGCTTTTATAAATACGGGATTTGTCCGCTGGTTAAACATCATAGAAAAAACAGTTCCGGCTTTTTTGTGGGCTTTATATATTCTTTCGACTTTTGAAACCGTTATATCGGCCGGTTTTTCTAAAAGAACATGAAGTCCGTGTTTAAAGGCTTCTATAGCGATTTCCGCATGCAGCGGATGCGGCACCGCAATAATTACGGCCTTTACAATGTTTTCGCTAAACAGCTCTTTATAATCTAAAAATTGTTTTACATTTAAAAATTTAAATTCTTCAAGTTTTTTAGGATTAATATCGCAAACAGCCGCAAGCTCAAAACCTTTTATTTCACCGTTTGCAATGCAGTTTGTGTGAGCTGATCCGATATTGCCAAGGCCTATAACCGCAACTTTTATATTTTCCATATTATCTCCTTAAACGCCGGAATAGGCTGAAAAACCGCCGTCTACCGGCAAAACAACACCTGTAATAAAGCCTGCCGCTTTTTCGTTTAATAAAAACAATAACGCACCTTCAAGCTCATAAGGCTCCCCAAAACGACCAAGCGGAGTTGCTGCAAGAATTTTTCCGGTTCTAGCCGTTGGAGTACCGTCGGAATTAAAAAGAAGCGCCGCGTTTTGTTTTGTGGAAAAAAATCCGGGTGCTATGGCATTTACTCTTATACCTGCTTTGCTGAAATGAACAGCTAACCACTGAGTAAAATTGGATATAGCAGCTTTAGCGCCTGAATACGCCGGGATTTTTGTAAGCGGAGTAAAGGCGTTCATGCTCGAAATATTTAAAATGCTGCAGGCGCTTCTTCCAACCATTTGACGCGCAAACGCCTGTGTTGGAATTAAAGTGCCTAAAAAGTTTAAATTAAATACAAAGCCAACTCCGTCGGCATCAAGATTAAAAAAGCTTTTAATGTCTGCGTCGATATCGCCGGGCTCGTAGTATTCTTTATCTGTTGTAGCTTTAGGGTTGTTACCGCCGGCACCGTTAATTAGTATATCGCATTTTCCAAGGTCTTTTTCAATTTCGTCGGCAACAGCAAAACAGGCCGCTTTATCAAGCACATTGCATTTATAGCCTTTTGCGATGCCGCCTTCCTTAATAATTTCTTCTGCAAAGCGGGTTGCCGCTTCAACGTTTAAATCAAGCAAAGCAACCTTTGCGCCTGCATTTGCAAGTGTTTTTGCAAAAGCCGAGCACAACACGCCGCCGGCACCTGTTACAACTGCAACCTTACCCGATAAATCGGTATTTAAAACGTTTTCTTTCATAATAATCTCCTATTTAGCTTTTTCACAGGCTTCGAATAATCCGTTTATATAGGCCGCGCCGAGCGCCCGGTCGTAAAGACCATATCCCGGTTTTCCCGTTTCGCCCCAGATCATTCTTCCGTGGTCCGGCCGCACATAACCGTCGAAGCCGTTATCGACCAAGGCTTTAACCACTTCGTACATGTCGATATTGCCGTTTGACGACAGATGCCCGCTTTCTTCGAAACTGCCGTCGGGCAAAAGTTTTACCTGGCGAATATGCATAAAAGCAATTCTGTTTTTAGCGCTGTACTTGCGAACCATTTTAGGAATATCATTAAAATCCGCGCTTCCAAGAGACCCGGTGCAAAAACAAAGGCTGTTGGCTTCGCTGTCCACAATGCTTAATAAGCGGTCAATGTTTGTTTCGTTAGTAATAATCCTCGGAATACCGAAAATCGGATACGGCGGATCGTCCGGATGAATAGCCATTTTAATGCCGCACTCTTCCGCCACCGGAATTATCTTTTTTAAAAATCTTTCTAAGTTTTTCCAAAGTCCTTCGGCCTTAAGCTCTTTATAAGCTAAAATAAGCTCGCGGATTTCAGATTTTGTATAGCTTGCATCCCAACCGGGAAGCTGTATATCGTCCTTTAACGGGTCTAACCCTTTAAGCTCGTCTTGATAAAGCACAAGGCTTGTAGAGCCGTCCGCCGCTTTTTTATCAAGGCATGTTCTTGTCCAGTCAAACACGGGCATAAAGTTGTATGTTATGCACTTTACTCCGTATTTTGCAAGCCGGCGAATATTTTCGCAGTAAATATCGGTAAGCCTATCTGCATTTTCGTTTCCAAGCTTTATATCTTCGGGAACAGGAACAGATTCTACTATGTCAAATAAAAGTCCCGCACTTTCGGCTTGGCGCTTTAATTCAGCAATGCTTTCTTCCGGCCAAACTTCGCCGGGTGCTACGTCGTAAACCGCACTTACAACCGAGCGCATATTCGGGATTTGACTTATATACTCTAAACTTATAGGATCGTCTTTACCGTACCACCTAAATGATAATTTCATAATAACCCCTATCTTTGAACCCTGCCGGAAGCGTTGCCGGCAGCTAATTTTTCAACTTCACTTACAGTTACTCTGTTAAAATCGCCCTCAACAGAGTGTTTAAGCGCCGAAGCTGCAACCGCGAACTCTATTGCGTCTTGCGGTTTTTTGCCGCTTATCAACGAGTAAATAAGGCCTGCGCCAAAAGAATCGCCGCCGCCTACGCGATCGACTATATGAAGGTGATAACTTTTTGAAAAATAATAATCCTTATTATCGTAAAGCATAGCCGCCCAGTCGTTATCGTTTGCAGAGATTGACGTTCTAAGCGTTATAGCAACCTTTTCAAAAGAGAAGGTATCAGCCAATTGTTTCGCAACCGATTTATAGCCTTCTGCATCAAGCTTGCCGCCGGTTATATCTGTGTTTTCTGCCTTAATTCCGAAAACGTCGGCCGCATCTTCCTCATTTGCAATGCAAACATCGACATATTTGCAAATCTTTGTCATAGCGGCTTTAGCTTGCTCTCTGGTCCAAAGTTTGCCGCGATAGTTTAAATCGCATGAAATCTTTGCGCCTTTTGCTTTAGCGGCCTTGCAGGCTTCGATGCAAATATCTACAAGCTGTGGGTTTAATGCCGGAGTAATACCTGTAAAATGAAACCAGTCGGCGCCTTCAAAAATTTCGTCCCAGTTAAAATCTTTTGGTTCTGCCATTGAAACTGAGGAATATTTTCTATCATAAACGCAGACGGATCCGCGCTGAGAGGCACCTTTTTCAAGATAGTATATACCTACTCTTTCACCTCCGCGGACAATTTTAGAAGTATCCACACCGAAATAACGAAGGCTGTTTATTGCCGCGTCGCCTATTGCATTTAAAGGAAGTTTTGTTACATATCTGCTGTCAAGTCCAAAATTAGCAAGGCTAACCGCCACGTTTGCTTCACCGCCGCCAAATGTTGCCTGCATTTGATCATTCTGGAAAAATCTATAATATAAAGGCGGTGCAAGCCTTAACATTATTTCACCGAAAGTTACAACCCTTGCCATTTTATTTTTCCTCCATTTTTTCAAGTGATTCTTTTACAAAAAAGCTTCCGCCAATAGCAGCCACCTTATCAAAAGCCAAAAACTCGTCGATATTATCTCGGTTAACGCCGCCTGTAGGAATAAACTTAATTTGCGGAAAAGGCGCCGAAAGCGCTTTTAATGCTTTTAGCCCTCCGTAAATATTAGCAGGGAAAAATTTAACGGTGGTAATTCCAAGTTCAAGCGCTTTCATAATTTCCGTAGGAGTAACACATCCCGGATAATACGGAATGTTATTTTTTTTGCAAATATTTGCAACATTTTCGGAAAGGCCGGGCGACACAATAAATTTTGCTCCGGCTTTCAGCGCTTTTTCGCACTGCTCTGCATTTATAACAGTGCCGGCTCCTATAAGCATATCCTTATAGTGTTGTGACGCGTATTTAATGGCGTCTGCCGCAACAGCTGTACGAAAGGTGATTTCCGCGCAGTGTATGCCGTTTAAAGCCAGCGCCTTCATAATTTTATCGGTTTCTTCAAGTTCTTTAATTACCACAACCGGTATGCATTTTTCCATAACTATCATCCTTTATTTTCAAAGTTTGCTATATCTTGATTATATATTATATATATTTCTAATTCCATAGAAAATAAAATCAGAAAAATATTGAAAAAATGCGCATGTTATATTATAATTTTTTAGAGGTGTTTTTAGATGTCGGAAATAATGCTTGACTCAAAGCACAAATTAACAAAATCTCCCGAAGCTACCATGTTTCAGATGCGTACTCACGGATGTTATGAGTTATTTTGTTTTTTGTCCGGCTCTGCAAGCTTTTTTGTAGAAGGCACAGTGTATCATCTAAAATCAGGCGACATTGTATTAATGAAAAAAGCAGAAGCTCACAGACTTATGATAAACCAAAGTTTGCCCTACGAGCGCATTGTTATTATGTTTAACGAAAACGCGATAGTAGACGATTACAAGTCGGAAATAATAAGCTTTTTAGACAGCCGTCCGTTAGGAACAAAAAACATTTTTCCTTCAAATATTGTAAGAAATACCAACTGGATATATTATTTTAAAAAAATATGTTCATTAAAAAGCACGGATAAAAAGCGCATTTATTTAACATTGTTGCTATTAGAGCTTAAAGAGCATTTCCCTTCATTAAATTACGAATATGACATTAAAGACAATATTATAGATATAATTACTTTTATAAATGAAAACTTGGCGGAAGAGCTAAACCTAAAAAATATAAGCGAAAAGTTTTATATCAGCCAGTCGCAATTAAACCGCAGATTTAAAAAAATAACAGGTACCACCGTGTGGGAATACATAATTACAAAACGGCTGCTTCTTGCAAAAGAGCTATTAAAAAACGGCAGTCGACCTACAAACGTGTTTTTAGAATGCGGTTTTAGCGATTATTGCTCATTTTACAGAGCATATCGAAAAAAATTCGGTTTTTCACCAAAAAACGATTGTAAATAATACGAAGAGGTTTTTTATGGAACTGTTATCTCCTGCAGGCGATAAGGAATCGTTACTCGCAGCCTTACGATCCGGCGCAGACGCCGTTTATCTTGGACTAGACCGCTTTAATGCAAGACAGCGCGCCGAAAATTTTACTCTTGAAGATTTGTCTTATGCTACCAAACTATGCCGAAAATATAACGCAAAATGCTATTTAACACTAAACGTTTTAATTAAAGAAAACGAATTAGAAGAAGCGGCGCATTTAGCCGCAGAAGCATATAAACGCGGCGTAGATGCAATTATTTTGCAAGATATTGGCCTTATTTCAATATTGCACAAATGTGCTCCCGAAATTGAGTTGCATGCTTCAACCCAAATGACGGTCCATAATCCTGCCGCGCTTGATGTGCTAAAGGCACTTGGCATAAAACAGGTTGTAATAGGCAGAGAATGCGATAAAAACACAATTAAACAAATATGCGAAAAAGCAAAAAAGCTTGATATGAAAACCGAAGTATTTGTACATGGTGCTCTTTGTATGTCAATGTCGGGCAGATGCTTAATGTCCGCAGCCCTAGGCGGCAGAAGCGCCAACCGCGGAATGTGCGCCGGGTCTTGCAGGCTTCCTTTTAAAGCGGCAGGCGGCAACGGATATGATCTTTCACTAAAGGATTTATGCTTAATTAATGATTTAGAAGAGCTAAAAAAAATCGGGGTGGACTCGCTAAAAATAGAAGGCAGAATGAAAAGCGCGCAGTATGTTGCAGCGTCCACGGCGGCTTATGCTTCGGCACTTAAAAAAGCAACCTTTAGTATAAGCGACGACGAAATTTTTAATCTTTTAAAGGACATTTTTTCAAGGGATGGTTTTACCGACGGGTATTTTACCGGCAACATCCACTCCATGTTTGGAATAAGAAGTGAAGAAGATAAACAAAAATCCGGTGCCGCGCAAAGTAAAATTAAAGAACTTTACAGAAACGAGCTGCAAAAAATACCGCTTGATATAGATATCACAATAAAAGAAAACCAACCGATTTCTTTAAAAGCTATGTGCGAAAAAAAAGAGTATCGTTTTAGTGCCGAGGCTTCACAAAAAGCAATTTCTTCACCGCTTACACCGGAACGCGTTAAAAAAACCTTTTCGAAACTCGGAGGAACCGTTTATTATCTAAACGGATTTAATTATGAAATTCAAAACGGGCTTTTTTCAAACAAACTAAACGAGTTAAAAAAACTAATGGTAAAATCCATAGATGAAGATAGATCAATATTAGAAAACAGAGAAATAAATATACAGATTGAAAAACCCATTAAAAAAAGCGACTTAGCACAAAAAATAATAGCCAATATTTATAATAAATCAGAAATTCCAAGCGGTGCGGATTATACGATTATTCCATATGACTGTAATGCAAACAGCATTTTAAACACCACTCCCGTTGCGCGTTTTAGCGCCGGTATTTTAAATGAAAAGCTTTTTGAAGAACAGGTTGCTCTTTCGAAGAAAAACGGTTTTAAATATGCATTTATGGAAAACATAGGAATGCTTCCGTTTTTTAAAAAGCACGGTTTTAAAATTATCGGCAGTTGGAGCCTTGGCATTTTTAACAGCAAAACCGTAGACGCACTTTATGATATGGGCGTAAAGCTTACGGTAAAATCTCCCGAGCTTAAAAATTATGAGTGCGAAGATATAAAACGTTCTGAGGGCATATTTTGCTACGGGAGACTACCGCTTATGATAACACGGAACTGCCCCATAAAAAACGGCGTTGGCTGCAAAAAGTGCAACCATTTTATATCAGACCGCATGAATAAAAAATTTCCGGTTATATGTTGCGGCGGTTTTTCTGAAATTTTGAACAGCGATATTACTAATATAAAAACAAAGCCAAAAAATGACCATATTTTTTTAAACTTTACTTTTGAAAACCGCGCGGAAGCAGAAGACATAATTTTGCAGTACAAAAGCGGTCAATTTAAAAACAATAAAGGTTACACTAAAGCTTTATATAAAAACGGCGTAATTTAAAAAAAAGACCCATGAGGGTCTTTTTTAAAACCAGCTTTGGCCGCCGGACATAAACATAAGTAAAGACACAGCTAAGCCGCAGATTAAAACTAAATAGTAATTTTTAATATCGTAATATGTTTTTAAATAATGGCATACAAAACAAAGTACCGCAAAAAGGGCAATACCGAAAATACCGGGGAAGCTTATATTAAGAATATTGACAAATGCCGCCGCAAAGTTAAACACAGCCGAAAGCATTAATCCGGTTAGTACCGGACTTAGCCATTTTTTAACGGCTATTATTTTTTCGGTACGCTTGCCGGCATCAACATAGCACTTTACAAAACTAAATAGTGTTATAAATCCTCCGACAACTACAACAAGGCTTAGCAAATAATACAAAAATGCTCCTAAAAATCCGTTTTCAATAAATCCAAGATAAGTGCCGGAACCTATTATGGTATTGGAAATTAAACTTCCCGGAACAATAAATGCCAGCGGCAATATGTAAACAAACATGGTTTCTGCGGAAAGCATGCTGTTTACTGCTGTGTTATTTAAAATTCCTAACGAGCTTAAATCTCCTCCGAAAATCGAAGTGCAAAAAGTGCTCGCAGTATAAAGAAAGGGATTTTTTTCACCGTGAAGCAGCATTATACTAAAGGCAAGCGCCGACGCCGCTGCAGCAAAAACAACTAATATTATAAAGGGCTTTAAAAGGTTCACTTTTTTTGCTCTGCTTTTTTTATAGTCAAGTACTAAAACAACGACCATCAGTATTAGCATGACGGCGGCAAGGCAGTATTTAACCGGCCATAAAAACGATGCAAAATTTGCCACCCATCTGGCGGAAAACGCAACAAACAGTGCAATTATTGCTACTGTAATAATATTATAAACTCGGCCACGCTTGCCGTTTTTTGAAAATACAACGCCAAAAACCAGCGCATAAAGAAGGGCAAAAGCCGAAACATTCAAAAATACACCTGCAAAACTGCTTTTAAAAATTTGATAATATACAGTGGAAAAACCTATGCCGCAGGTACACAAAAAGGTTATAAGCGACACAATAATAAAGCTTTTTAAATCCTTCTTTTTAGAAGCCGATTTAAAGCTGGAAGATGCATACTTAAAAATAAGATATGTAACAAACGCCAAAACGCCGGCTCCGAAATATCCGTAATACTTTGAAACTTCGGTATTTACTGTGCCTAAAATGATTGATAAAACTGCAGTAATTAAAGAAAATGCCGCGACGATAATTATCGGTGCCGCAATTTTTCTTTCGGAATTTACAATGCCGTATTTAATTGTACTGTCCGAAAGCAAAAGTGAGCCGCTTTTTTTAAGCTTTATAATATCTTCGCTTTCTTCTTCGGTTTTAAGCGGTACAAGTGAGCCTGTCCCGCAAAATGTTTCCGGCACGATTTTTTTAATCAATTTTTTAATTACCAAAAGCATAAAATCTCTCCTAAAATATTTTAACTTAATTTATTATACCAATGTTTTTTTAAACATTCAAGTCAATATTGTCTTTTTAATATTTGTATGCTAAAATACTAAAGGTGATATAATGACTATAGAAAACAAAAATTTTTCTAATGAACGTGCCCTTTATAATTTAACAGATTCAGTTGTAAAAAACTGCACATTTAGCGGCGAAGAGGACGGAGAATCTTCTTTAAAGGAAGGCCGTAATATTACTGTTGATCACTGCGTGTTTGCACTGCGTTATCCGATGTGGCATGTAAATAAATTTAAATTTTTAAATTCAAAATTAGAAAATACTTCGCGCGCAGGTTTTTGGTACTGCAAAAACGGTTTAATCGAAAACACAAACATTCAAAGCGTAAAGGCATTACGAGAATGTGATAATATCAACATAAAAAATTTAACGGCAAAGTCCGAAGAGTTTGGCTGGTACTGTAACAATTTAAACATTAAAGACAGCACCGTTGAAAGTGAATATATTTTCGATCATTCCAAAAACTTGACACTGAGTAACTTTACGCTTTTTGGAAAATATTCTTTTCAATACACAAAGAATTTAAAAATAAGCGACAGCGTTCTTAATACAAAAGACGCGTTTTGGCACACAGAAAACAGCATAATTGAAAACACCGAGATTTTAGGTGAATATTGCGGCTGGTATTCAAAAAATTTAACCTTAATAAATTGCAAAATAAAAGGGACTCAGCCGTTTTGCTATTGCGAAAATCTAAACCTTATTAACTGTGTAATGGAAGATGCAGATCTTGCGTTTGAGTATTCTTCCGTTAAGGCAGACATTAAAGGCAACATTATTTCTGTTAAAAACCCGAAAAGCGGCATAATCTCGGCAAACAGCATCGGCGAAATTATTACTTCAGATTCAATTATGCCGTGTAACTGCAAAATAGAAATAAAAAAAGACGCATAAGCGTCTTTTTTTATTTCATCATTGAGCTTACGCCGTCAACAAAATCGCCAACCGCTTTAAAAGCTTTAGATGTTGTTTTTGTAAAAGACTTTTTATTTTTCATAGCCATTTTACCGGCTGTAACCGCAACCGCGCCTACCGCCATTCCTATGCCTAATCCCTTAACAAGATTCATCGCTTTTTTCTGCATACAATAGCCTCCTTTTAGGTTATTATCTGCAAACAAAAGTAGAATTATACTGTCAATTTTTAGTCTTTAGTTCTTTATCGCGGTCAATTAAACTGTCACTGATAATCTCAATTTGATCTTTACTTTCAATTTTATCAAGCAATTCGTTTTGTACGGGTATATCTTTAGAACCTTTAAACGCAATTTTTAACAAAACAGGCGTTATTACAGCACAACATACCACCATAACTATTATCGCAGCAAAAATATCGTTAGAAACAAGGCCTAAAACCAGTCCTTTATTGGCGACAATAAGCGCCACTTCACCGCGGCACGCCATACCTGTGCCTATTTGAATGCACTCGGAAAACTTATATTTGCAAATACCTGCACCAATTGAACATCCAATAATTTTAGAGGATATGGCAACAACTATTATAACAACGGCAAAAAGTATAGTACTTGCGCTTAAAGCCGGAATTTTAACCTTAAGGCCAATAGACGCAAAGAAAATGGGCGTTAAAAACAGATATTTAACAGGTTCGAATTTAGAGGCGATATATTCTGCTTTTTTTGTAGCTCCCATCATAAGTCCGGCCGCAAAAGCCCCGATAATATCCGCCACACCAAAAACTTCTTCGGCAATATAAGCCAATATAAGGCAAACAACAAATGCCGCCACCGGATACCTGTGAAGACTTTTTTGCTTTTTATAATCTATATATTTATTAAAAAGCTTCGGCACTATTAAGTAAAGAACCGTTACAACTGCAAAGAAAAGAACTATCTTTATAATTACAGCAAAAATATTAACTTGCTCGCCTGCAAACGACGTTATTAATGTTAAGGCTACTAATCCCAAAACATCGTCAATAATAGCGGCGGCCAAAATTGTATTGCCCACTTTTGTAGAAAGCTTTCCCATTTCTTTTAATGCTTCTACAGTAATACTTACTGATGTTGCAGTAAGTATTACTCCGATAAATGCGTTTTTAACAGCATCTTGACCGCCAAATGCAAAGCCTACGCCGGTACCCATAACGAGCGGAATCACTACACCCATAAACGCTACTAAAAACCCGGGCTTGCCGGCATGTTTTAGGTCTTCAAAATTTGTGCCTATGCCGGTTGTAAACATTATTACTATAACGCCAAGCTCGGCTAATGAGGATGTAACCTGGCTTGAGGAAATAATGTTTAAAAACGCCGGGCCGAACAAGAGTCCCGCAACTAAAGCGCCTACAACCTGCGGCATATGAAATTTGCCGGAAAAAAGTCCGAAAATTTTTGTGGATATTAAAATTATTGCAATATCCAGTAAAAATCCGTAATTCACACTAAAACCCCCTATGTGCCTTTTAATTATGAACACAACAGGAGGTTTTGTCAAGGAATATTATTAAATAATTTTACAACTCGGTTACGTCAATATTTTTGCGTGTTTTGTATAAGCCGTGCGTAAAATCGGGTATTTTAACCGCCGCGCCTTTATGCGCAATAGAATATTCCGAAAGCGCGCCTATTGCCATCCATGCCGCGCCGTCGTACACGTCTATCGGCATGGGTTTATTATTAGTAAGAGCGTTTACGAATTCGTTGTAAATCATGTAATCCATGCCTCCGTGACCGGCTTCAATCGCTTCGGGGGTAACCCTTTTCCAAATTAGAGGCAAATATTTTTCTTCGTACTGTTTGGCGCTGTCTGCCAGCGTTGTTATGGATTTTACCGGGTCCCAAATGTTTTCTTCGGTTACGCCGTCAATAAATACGGCGTTATTTGCTGCCCAATACGATCCCTTTGTGCCGCGAATTGTAAAGTTTCTGTTATAAAACCGGGGCAGCGTTGTGTCTAATCTTATATGTATGGTTTCGCCGTTTTCGCATTTAATTAGAGTATCAACAATATCTCCCTGTTTAAAACGGGTTTTTTTAACGCTTTCCGGCAGGTCGTCCTTTTTGGCGATAAATTCTTCAAGCCCCGCGGCCTTTGAAGCCATGGAGGTTAAGGATATCATCCTGTTGCCCCTGTTTATGCCCAACAAACGGGCGATAGGGCCCAACTCGTGAGTGGGATAATTGTCCAAACATCTGGTTTTATAATGATTAAACCGATAATGTCTGTTAATAAGCCCGTATGATATTTCTTTGCGCAGATCGTGGGCGTAGGCACCTTCGCAGTGTACTATTGTACCGAAAAGTCCGTCTCGCGCCATGGCAGTCGCCAAAAGTTCACTGCGGTCATAACAGCAGTTTTCCATAAACATATACGGTGTGCCGGTGCGCTCCTGCGTCTTAACAAGCTTAAAGCAATTTTCTATGCTGCCCTCGCTTCCGACCTCGCTGGCTACGGCAATACCCTTATTTAAAGCATATAAAGCGACCTTGGTATGCGCTTCCCAGGAAGTAAAAATAAAAACAGCGTCTAATCCCGCCGTGTTTAAAGCTTCACGGTAGTTTAAAAACGTTTTGGCGCTTCCGCCCGCTTCGCGGACTATTATTTCGGCATTTAAGGCGCGATCTTCTTCGGTATCGCACACGGCAATTATTTCAAGACCGCTTATATGCGTTAAAACGTCCCTTAAAAGCCAGATTCCTCTTTTACCCAAACCGATAACGGCAGCTTTCATAATACGCTCAACTCCTTTTTACATATAATAATTATTTAAGCGTTGTTTCTCAATGACTTTTTATATTGTTTTTATGATTATTTTTATCATTTACTTTTTATAAACTTTGTATTATACTGTATTTGGTGAGTGACGATTATGACTGATTTTATTAATGCCACACATATTATGGTGCCGCTTTCAATGCGCGGGCCGCTGCCTTTCTGCTTTGTGGGATACGATGATTTTAACGTTACAAAGCCGATGAAGAAAACTTTTAGGGTGCAAAATTTTCATACGCTTCATTTTGTTTTGAGCGGAAAAGGTGTTTTGCATACCAACGATAAAATTTATCATATTAAGTCCGGGCAGGCTTTTTATCTGCCGCCCAACAAGGAAATGATGTATTACCCTGACGAAAACGACCCGTGGGTTTACTGCTGGTTTTCGTCTTTTAACGACGAAATGGCACGCTCATGCGCCGATGTCGGGTTAAATGACAAAAATCCCTTAATGATAACCAACGACTCGTTATCGTTAAGGGAACACATAAAAAAACTGCTTGAAAATCTTTTAAATAATTTTGTAAGCGATTACGAAATGCTTTCCGTTTATTACGATATTTTGCACTCGTTAATATCCTACGACCTGCCGCAAACATACGACGATATAAACAAGGTTAAAAAACTTATAGACGCAGGATACACCATGCCGCAGTTTTCGATAGAATTAGTCTGCAAAGAGGCGGGTTTAAGCCATGCGCAAATGTGCAGAAAATTTAAATCGGCATACGGCATTACCGCCGTCGAGTACCTTATTGAAAAGCGCGTAAAAAGAGCCTGTGAATTGCTGAAAACAACCGATATGCCCGTATATTCCGTTGCTTTTTCATGCGGTTACGAAGACCAGGCGCATTTTATGCGGCTGTTTAAAAAGCGCATGGGCAAAACGGCAACGGAATGGCGCAAAACGAATAAAAACATTCCGTTGTTACAATAAAAAAAGATAAATTAAAAAAGGGGGGAGTTTTTTGCTTAAGTTTGTTGTAAATAAAAATGATGCCGGCATGAGAATGGATAAATTATTAACGCATTTAATGCCGTTACTTCCCCGTTCGCTTATGTATAAATATATTCGCGAAAAAAAGATAAAGGTTAATAACAAAAGAACTGAAATATCATATAAACCGGTAGAAAATGATATTATAACTTGTTATATAAGCGATGAATTCGCGGAGCAAAAGCCGAAAAACTACGATTTTTTATCGGCACCGGATAAAATTGATATAGTTTACGAAGATCAAAACATTATGCTTGTAAACAAGCCGCAAGGCATTTTGTGCCATCCCGATAAAAACGAATATAAAGACACTCTGCTTTCACGCATTATACATCATCTTTACAATACTAAAGAATACGACCCGGAAAACGAACAAAGCTTTAGACCTTCTTTGTGCAACCGTATAGACCGTAATACCTGCGGTATAGTGATTGCGGCAAAAAACGCAGAAAGCCTTAAAATAATATGCGATAAAATAAAACTCCGTGAAATCGAAAAACGTTATTTAGCCGTTATTCACGGAAAGCCTCCGAAAAAAGAAGACACTTTATACGGCTATTTATTTAAAGACGAGTCTAAAAACAAAGTTTTTATCGACAATAAAAAAACCGAGCGCAACCGTACGATTACTACAAGCTACAAAGTTTTAAAAGAAAAAGACGGCTTATCGCTTTTAGAAATAATACTTCATACCGGGCGCACACATCAAATCAGAGCACACATGGCGTCGATTGGCCACCCGCTTCTTGGGGACGGCAAATATGGCAAGTTAACAAAAAAAGGCTACAACAAGCAGGCGTTATGTTCTTATATGCTTAGCTTTAATTTTAAAACCGACGCAGGAATATTAAATTACTTAAAAGGACAAAGCTTTAAAGTCCACAATATTTGGTTTGTTAAAGAATTATTTGATTAAAAAGACGGTTGAAATTTCAACCGTCTTTTTATATTAATGTAATTCTGTGTTAGACCAACCGGCAAGATGTTTTGCAAGAGTAGAAGTATCTTTATCATCGATATTCCCGTCACCGTTGCAGTCAAGCGCGGCTTCTATTACGCTTACGCTCCAACCGGCAAGATATTTGCTTAAAGTAGATACGTCCTTATCGTCGACAAGCCCGTCTCCATTAATATCACCCGGCAAATAATCGGTAACCAAAATTTTTGCAGTACAGCCTAAAAGGTTAATATCGGTTTCTTGCTCATCATCTCTATAACAGCAAAAAGGCTCAATTACAATTTCAAGCTCATCGCCGGCATCAGCAGAATCTAAAACTTTAAACTCGAAAACCACAATTTCACCGTTATATTTTACAGGATCGCTAAATTCTCCTTCGTTAATAATATCGGGCGCAAAGCCGTACTTATACCAACCGTTATTATTGGCAGAAGTTATTGTAGAATCAATATGAACATCCTTGTAATTATCGGGTAATGAAATATCGTTTTTAATAACATTTGTAAGCTGCAATACCGATTTATCGAAACGCATAATGAAAGAAAGGGTTCCAAAGCCTTCATTATTTTCAATGGATACGGCAATTATTGCTTTTTGAGCTACTGCGCAAGAATCGTCTGTAGCCTTTAAACGAATATAGTTTAAATCAAGCGTTAAGGCATCAGAAGCTTCGCTTGCATAAAATTTTTCGGTCTCAGATTTTCGCTGATAAAAACTATGTACGCCGCCATTTACATAAAATATATTGCTGTCCTGCCAAGCGCCGTCATCCATTTTATACTGATTGCCGCTGACTTTTACAAGTTCAACGCCATTAGGTAAAATATTAAGAATTTCCGGAGACTTAGGAGCAGAAACATGGCCTTTATTGGTTAAAACTATAAGGCCTTCACTTGAAGGGCTGGCGCTTGTCGTCTCAGTTTCGGCATATCTTTGATAAAACGTGTAAGCGGTTGCCATGGTAAGTCTTGTAAATTCAGGGGATTGCTGCCACTCACCGTCATCAATTCGGTATTCAAGACCGTCTTTTGCTTCAAGTACTACTCTGTTTTGTTCAACAATGCTTACTTTCGGCTCTGACGGAGCTTTAGGCGTAGTTTTTAATGTAGCGATGCTCAGTTTTTCGCTTGTTTTGCTGCAAGGATGTGTTTCAGCAGCTTTTATCCGTTGATAAAAATCGTATTGAGTCACCGGGTTAAGACCGATAAATTCAGGGCTGTCCTGCCACGAACCGTCGCCCATTTTGTATTCGTAACCGGTGGTTTTTTTGAGCACAACGCTATTATCGGTTACAGTTACTGCTTCGGGAATGTCCGGAGCATCTAATAACGGGTAATAATTAAAAGAAGCATACACATCAGTGGAATAATTTCCGTAATTGTCGACGGTGCAAGCTAAAATATTGTATTTACCAACCTGCGAATATTTAGGAATACTTCCTGAATACGGCGTATAATCATTCGGCGTTTCCGATCCTACCCACATTTTATAAACAATATCCTTACCGCTTAAAGATTGTAAGGTAATATTAGGAAATTCGGTATAAAACGGCGGACTGTCCGGATTTGAGGGATTTAAAACAATATCTGCAGAGGAATTATTAATAAGGCGTTTTTCTCTTATGAATTCCACGAGCGCATCTGCCGCTTGCGCTTGACCCGCTTCATCGGGATATCCATAATCGCCGTTAGTGCTCTTTGGAAGCTTAACACTATAGTATTTTTCAGCTTCTCCGCCGGCATCTGCGATAACCTCTTTAATAATATCATCGGCTTCGTTTGTCATCATTCCGTACGCCCAAATAATATATGCATCTTCATTATGTTGCCTTACGGTCGACAGCAATTCTGAAAACCCTGTTTTTAACTGTGCGAGGGTGACAGATTTAGACGCGTAAGTCTGTATATCGATAGTGCCGAGATTTATAACAACAATATCCGGCGAATAATTAAAATCGTATAACAGATTTTTATTGTAATAATATGCGGTATACGGATAAATGGCATTCATGTTATAGTTTTGCGTGCCGATATATGCGCCTATTCCTTGACGTGCAATTATACTTATATCCGCGTTAAGCTGTTCAGCTGTTTTATAGGCATAGGTTTTTGTGGCGTCTTGCGAATACACAAATCTGTTTGAGCTTGTATTTCCCTCTTTTAAAACTCCATAACCGGTTGTGATATTATCACCTAAAAACTCAATTTTAACCGGCTTGTCTTCGGGCTTATCTAATATAAAGCCGCAAACAGCTACAGAACTAACAAAAACATTTGCAACTTCAAGCTCGGATTTGCGGATAATTTTTATGTCGTGCATTCCAAGCTCTAAGTCTGTAGCGACAACCATTGAACAATTACCTTTGCCTTTTAATATAAGCGACGAACGGCTTTGTAAAACGCCGTCAACATACACCGCAAAAAAGCATGTGCCACCGTACGAGTCAACCACACGTTTAACATCAAAATTTACAATTATATCTCCATATGAGTATGTGCGAAATTCAATGCCTGATGCGCTATAGCCAACAAACAATTCGTCAGAATCTATATAAGTGCGCCCGTAAGTTTTATACTTACCCGCCATTTCCGAAATACTATAGGTTAAATAACCGTCTTCGTCCATATCAAATACACCGGCTTCACTTTCGTGCGAGCCCGAAGCAGAATTTGCGGTTTTAATACTTAACGCCGCGCTTGCAGCTGAAGCGTTAGTTGTGGCGGTTTCGGCTATTCGACAGTAAAAATTATACGAAGTATTAGGGCTAAGTCCGGAAAATACAGGGTATGTTTTCCAGTCTCCACCCTGAATTTTATATTCTTGTCCTTCGGTATATTCTAAAATAACCACATTACCGCTTTGTGACGCAATTTTTGGTGCGGACGGTGCCGAAGGACCCGATATTTTATCTAAAGTAACAGTTAAAGGAGATGTTTCAACTATGCCGTATATAGCCAATTTTTGATAGAAAACATGGGTGGAACCGGGGGTAAGACCTGTAAATAGCGGACTTGATTGCCAAGCTCCGTCATCCATTCTATACTGATAACCGGATACGCTTTTAAGCTTTACCGAGGTATTGGTTTTAGATTCCAATATTGGATCTACTTGTTTTTCCGGTAAAACGGTTGAATACGGATAGAGCGACACCTCATCTATATAGCATTCAATAGAAGCCGTTTTTGAATAAAATGGCAACAAAACGGTATTATAGTTGCCGGAATTAAAGCTGAATTCGCAATAAGTCCAACTGTCAAGCACTCCGTTGTCTCCCAAAGTATCAACCGTGCAGGTTGTGGCAATTGCGTGCTGCTTGTAATATACCTCATTGGAATCAGCGCCAGCATTACTGCCGCCATCGGTGTCCATTAAACGGTTGGTATTATATATGGCAAGTTTTGTGGCACGTTCGTCTATTCCCCAAACATAATAGTTAGTGTTAAAGGTTGTTAAGGAAATATCGCCTCTTTGATAATAGTAGTAGCCAAAAACGTAATTGGTATTTTTTTCTACTGCGGCTTTTTTATAAACAATATGCCCGGGGCTTTGAAGTCTTAATGATTTTTTACCGTCTAAAGCGTGCTCATTTGTAACGGTAGCGTTTCCGTATGCACTTTTTGTAAATCCGTATGCATTTATATCTACCGTAGAAATTTTATTAACGCTGGTGTTTATCCAATGATATTCGTTTGCACTTGCAACATTTGTGCCGGCGGCTGTATTTTCAAACATGCCGTCCTCTAAAATGTTTTGACGAGTCGCATTAAATCTTGCTTCTAAAGGTTTAAATGTTTTTGAATGGTATGTAACCTGAATGTTTTTATTATAGCTATAAAGAGTGCCTTTATCATCAAACCAGCCTAAGAATTTCGAAAAATCGCGATATGGAATTGCCTGAAATTCTAAAGTGTCATTTTCTTTTACCGTGCCGGTTTTATTGCTTATTAATGCAGTACCGCCGAGTCCTCCGGCGCCGTAAGTTACAATACTCGGTGAAATATCAGAAATATTTACTTCGGCTGCAAAAGCATTTAAAAATAATGATTGTAATAATAAAACAGATAAAACTATTGCAAGTAACCTTTTCATACTAAACCCCATAATAAAAATATATATTTATTATAGCAAAATATATTATTGTTTGCAATATAAAAGAGAGGCAGAAAATTTAACATTTTCTGCCTCTTTTTTTACGCCTTTGGATATTTTGTCGGGTTTACTTTGCTTAAAATATTATCATAAATGTATTTAAGTGTTTCTGCTTTTTCGGTTCCTTGCTCGTATGCTTTTTCTGCCACCTGATAAATATTAGCATATCTTGTTTGATCGTCATAAACCGTAATGCGCTCACCGTCAGATCTTTCAAGTATGCAATAAACGCGCAAGCTATAATCTATCTGATATTTCTCTTCGGTAATACCGGTAAGTGCCGCCGAGAAAATAATATCGGAACTGTTGTAAGCAAATATCCAATGTTCACCTTTATCCGCACTGTAATTTATACCGCGGCTTGGCTTTTTGCCGGCGCTGCTTACATAATCAAGCGTAAGTTCGTTGTTTCCAAGATAAGATTTGCGCATTGCAAGCGAGCCGTATTCTACAACCGTGTAGGTATCATAAAGCGCGGCCGCTTCAAGCTTGCTCCAAGAAATTTTTGATTTAAATCTTAAAGCCTGTATGCCGTCGGTACGGATAGCTACGCCAATGTCCTCAACATCGTTTTTCATGGCAATTGAAGCGCCGGAATAAAGAACATCTTCATCAAAAAGCCTAAAATTATCAAGGTAGAAATAATATGCCTCATTATCACCCTCGCCGATACTGCTGCAATCGTATTTAAAGTGCATCCATACTTCGGTATTGTCTTTTGTGTTGAAGTTTAAGGTTACTTTAGTCCATTCGCCAAAAACTGTATTGTTTGTTATATAAATGTTTTTCAGTACCTCTTTACCATTAGCATCCTCTTCACCGGTATCGAGTGTTGCACCGGTACCGCCCGCGTATTGATAACCCGGTTCTGTTACCGAGGCCTGATAAATGCTTCCATATCCGTCAGCCGATGCCGGCACATAATAATAAAAAGACAAGCTGTAAAATGTATTGGTTTGAAGATTTTCTATTTTAGTACCGACAGAGTTATTTCTCGCTTTAAATTTAAGCGAATGCTCTCCGTCGTAAGCAACATCATTTGATACCGTCATTGCACCCCACGAAGAAGCAAGGCTTGAAACAGACCAAAGCGGTGAAGTGCCGTCAAAATTCATTATATTGTTTGTAGCGGTTCCAAAAGAAAATACCGTATTAAGATCGAGTCCATCGGCATTTAATCCGCTAAAGCTATTTGCCATAAAGGAATTAAACCTTGCAATTATCGGTTTTAATTCGCCGCCGGTATATGTAATGGTATATTCCGGATCTAAGCTTATCGGAAGATCTTCGTTTTCGTAATACCAACCTGCAAAAGAAGCAAATTCCGAGTATGCGTTAGCATAGTAAGTAATCTCGTCGCCAATTCCGGCAAAATCGCCACTTGCAGTTCTAAATCCAGCTGTGCCGCCCATGCCTCCCGCACCGGTAGTTTCTGCCGTTACAGAAGGAACAATACCCTGTATTAAGGTTAAATCATCAACAAAGAAATCGTCATAATAATAGGCTTTATCATCAACCGAATATTTGCTGTTGGAATTAAAGGGCAATATTACTCTTTCGTAATTGCCGGAGTTAAAGGCTATTGATACTTTAGTCCACTTGTTTAATACAGCATTTTCACCTGTGTTATTGGTAAGAACGGTTTTATCAAGAAGATGCTGGTATGTATACGGCTGATCTTCATTTAAGCCGCCATCCGTGCCGCCTTCGGTTGCAATTAACACATGGTTATTATAAATTGCAAGCTTAGTAGCATTAGGATCAATTCCATAAATTCCCCAGCCATTAGCGTCGGACACATAGTATCCGTCTTCATAATACCAGAAAGAATATACATAATCGGTATTTTTTTCAACGTCTACAATCTTATAAAAGGTGTGTCCCGGCTGAACGGGGTGAATCGATCGCTCGCCGCTGTGCGCTTTAGCGTTTGAAACTACTCCGGACGCATATGCCGACATACCCCAAAGATTTGTAGTATCAATATCGGTAAATCCTATTCTTTTTACCTTGCCAGAAGGCCAGGTAATCCAGTTAAGCTTTGCATTTTTTAAAATATTGTCGCCTACGGTATATTTTTCCAAATTGCTGTCGTCTATATAGTTATAGCATCTTGCATGGAATTTTGCTATATATGTCTGCGAAGTTAAAATACTGTAAGTTTCTTTAAATGAAAGCTCGGTAGAAACAGGTTCATTTTCGCCGTATTTAAACCAACCTATAAAATCGGCTACATCAGTATTTGGCACTGCCTTGTAGGTTAGTTCCGCTCCTTCAGCGAATGTATCGCATAAAATAAATGCTGTTCCGGCATTTCCGCCGGCACCTGTAATTTGAATTTCAACTTCGGGCATTTCGCTTATATAAAGCATTAAATCGTCTACATAAACCGCACCTGCATTAGTAGTGTACAGCGGTATAATTACCCTTTCGTAAATGCCGGAGTTAAAGCTTATCGTAGCCTGCGACCACGCGCCGGTTGTACCGTATCCGCTTGTTGTGGAAGATATTGGCTGTTGGAAACTGTAGGCAGTAGCAGAGTCAGCCCCACCGTTATTTCCGCCGTTTGTTGTATAAATGTTATTGGTATTATAAATTGCAACCTGCGTAGCGTCCGGATCAATTCCGTAAACATTGCGCGCCCCTGCAGTTAATGCTGCAACGTCCTGATAATACCAGAAAGAAAATACATAATCGGTATTTGCTTCAACGTCCACAACCTTAAACATCGTGTGCCCCGGTGAAGTAAGTTTTAGTGACAGTTCTCCGCCGTGCGCTTTTTCGTTTGATACCGAGCCGCGGCCGTATGCTGACTGCGTCCAATTATTTGCACTGATATTAGAGAATGATACCTTATTTGTGCTGGTGCCCACCCAGTTATAAAGTCCGCCTAAATTTGTCCCGTTTGAATAGTTTTCAAATGTACCGTCGGAAACTAGGTTTTTGTTTAATCTTCTAAAGCGCGCTTCTATTGTTGAAATATATAAATTATCTGTAAAACTTTGCTCGCTCGAGATAAGCTTATTGTCGCTGTACCAGCCTAAAAACTCACAAGAACTGTTTGAAGGTGTAGCTGAAAAATTCATTTTTGCGCCTATATAATCATGTCCGTAAACATAGGTTATAGCCGCAACACCGCCTACCGCTTGCGAATTACCTACAGTATTTACGACAAGCTCAATGCCATCGCCTTTAGACGCTTCGTATAAAGCTATATCGTCAATATAAGTGATTTCACCGCCTGTGTGTGCAAACGGAAGTGCTACCCTTGAAAATTCGCCGGAATTAAATGTAAATTCGACTTTAGTCCATTCGTTTAGTACGGCATTATCCCCTATATTGTTTGTTACGCATACGGTTGAAACAGCATGCTGTGCGGGATATGCGGTTGCATCGTTGTTACCGCCGTTGTTGCCGCCGTTAGTATCAAATATCAGGTGATTATTTTTGCATACTATAACCTTGGCATCTTCTTGGATGCCGTAAATAGCAGTATTGGTTATGTCGAAGTTTTTAGCTTCTTGATAATAATAGAACGAAAATACATAATCCGTATTTGGTTTTACGTATGCAATTTTTAATACGGTGTGACTGCTTGGGCTTGTAAGAGCTAAGGATTTTTCACCGGTATGCGCCATATCGGTGGTAATATATCCTCTGCCGTAAGGAGAGCGCGACCATGACCAATAACTGTCAATATTAGAAAAATCTATCTTATTCTGTCCGGTGCCCCAAATATGAACAGCGTTGGCTAAAGGATCGAGCGCATCGGCATAACATTCCAAATCTCCGTCAATAATAAGATTGTTGGTTTGATACTTTGCAACATAGTTTAAACCGTCATAATTGATTTTAAGCTCTAAGTCCTCTGTTAAAAGCTGATCGTCTTTATACCAGCCGATAAACTCAGCATCATAAGAAGACTCGACCGCCGTAGCTGATATAGGCGCGCCGATATACAATTTCGAATCAAGATTTGTCGTGCTAATCAGGCTGTTGGCAAGTCTTACACCTTCTTGGTTTTCTGCTGTAAAGCCTTTGATGTCGGATAAAACATCGCTGCTTTTTACAAAAGAAATATTGTCAATATACATCGCCTGATTGGCAAACTGACGATATTCGCCCAAGAAGTTTATAGCTAATCTATGAGAATCCGCTCTTGTGGTTACTGTATAAGTTTTATGGATCCAAGTGTCATACACGGCAGAAGCAGGGCCTTCTCTAAACAAAGCGTTCGTGTTACTTGTGGGATAATTCCAAATATCGTCTTCGTTTGTACGTATATTATGGTTAAATCCGTCAACCAAATAAGTATCATCGGTATAGGCAGTGCCGAACAGCCTTAAATAAAGCCATCCAAAATTGCTTTTCTTGGATTCTTCGCCTTCAAGAGGTCCCGGGAAATAATAATCAAATGAAAAAGTATAGGTCGTGCTTGGTTCAACTTCGATTACTCTTGCGAAATTGTTCCATGCATTAAAAACCTTAAGCGAATGATTGCCGGTAGAAGAATAATCGCTTGTAACCTCCGTCCTTAAAGCGCCGGTGCCTTTAAAATAACCGTCACTGTTAGGCGTTGCGATATTCGACTCTACAGCAGCGCCACTGCATACATCCGTGCCGGTATCTAAATTTTCAAAATCGCCGTCGGTATAAAGATTTCTGTTTTTAAACTTTATTTTAACAGTTTTAGATGTAATTTGAGTGCTGTAACCAAGCGCATCAACGCCATACGTTTTAATGTAATAAATTCCGTAATCGGAAAATGTAATATCGCCGCTGTATACGCTGTAATCAGACGGTTCTAATAAACCATCCTTCCATACTTTATAATAAATTGTATTAAGTCCTGCGCCCGACAACGAGGCGGTCGGCATATCTGTATAATACTCGCCGTCATCAGGGGTGCTTGGATTCACGGTTATAGTAGGCGCCGCCGCACTTGAATCAAAGTTGCTGTTAAGCACATTAACAAGGCTCTCCGCCGCCGCCTCGTGGGCTTCAAGCGAAGGATAACCGTACTCGCCGTCATTGTTTTTATCAAGTCTTAAGCCAATAATATTGGCGTCTGTATTATTTACGGAACTAATTACGCTTTCAATGTATGGCACCGATAAATCCGTATACATTCCGTATGTAACGATAATAACCGCATCGGGATTGCTTGCTCTTAAATCGGAAAGAAAATCAATATACCCTTGTTTTGCGGCACCTATCGTAACCCCGTTATTATTGTAGTTTAACACGTCGTTATCGCCAAGATTTATTATTATTGCATCATAAGTTTCTGCGAGCTTTATTGTGCTTGAATAAGCTTTGGAAATATATCCAAAAGCATCCACCATGTTGTAGTTAATAGCACCGGTATAAGCGCCAATGCCCCTTGCCGCAACAATATCAATATTAGCGTTCATCTGTTTTGATGCTAAATATCCAAAGGATTTTAGACCGTCTTCTAAAATTGAAGCCGTGTCTGTAGAATCGGATTTTGCATTTATGCCGTAACCCGTAAAAATATCATCACCCAAAAGCGCAAAGGACAACCCCGGCTCCGAAGACGCAGCATTGTTTAAAGTTCCGCACAAATTAATTGAAGAAAGAGCTATATTACCGCACGAAGGGTCGTTATATCTTATAATTTTAAAAGTATGAGTGCCGTTAGAAAGATTGGTAGCAATAGTAGAGTCAAAATTACCGGTTTCTGTTATGTAGCAGGAGTATTTAGGCTGTAAAACGCCATCGATATAAACGTCAAATCCGCAAAAAGCATCTTCTCCGATACTTTTTACATCAAAGCTTAACGAAACATCGCCGGAGCAGTTTGCACTGAATTCAAGCCCCGAGCCTATATTATTTAAATACAGCCGGCCGTACTGCACCGCGTTAACAGTTTCGGTTTTAACTTCGGTTCTGCCAAACGTTGTATACTTATCAGAAATATTCTTAATATTATAGACCTGGATATCATCCTCGTCCATATCAAAGGAAGCAGCAGCAGAGCCTAAATTAAAAACAGGCAGCTGAATAATCAGCACTAATGCAAGAAATACCGATACTGCTTTTTTAAACATATAATTTAATGACATGTTTCTTCCTCCGCGAAAATACTATTACTATTTCAAATATTATACATCAACAGTATATTATTTTCAATATTTTTTATTTGTAAAAACTCTTTACTTTTTAAAAAAGACGTGCTATAATACTAAAGCGTCGGTTTTCCGGGATTTGGGCGTCACCTGCCTTTTCTCAGAAAATTCGATAGAAATTTATGAAGGTGAAAAATATGACAAAAGAAGAAAAAAACCAAATTATGCAAGAATATGCTTCCCACGAAGGCGATACCGGTTCGGCGGAAGTACAGATTGCCGTGCTCACAAAAAGGATTAACGATTTAACCGAGCATCTTAAAATCCACAAGAACGACCATCACTCAAGAAGAGGCCTTTTAAAAATGGTTGGTCACAGGCGTAATCTGTTGGCATATCTTCAAAAGATCGATATCGAAAGATACAGAAGCATCGTCTCCCGTTTGGGCTTAAGAAAGTAATGAATTTAAGCGGCAGAGTAATTCCTGCCGCTTGATTTGCTTTTGTCAGAAAATTAACGGTTTTGGCGGGCTAAAGCGGTAAATCGAGCGTTAAATAATTTAGCGTTGGATTTATTGCTTAAACCTCCAAAGCCAAAAAATGGAGGAATTAAAATGTACGAAAATTTTAAGGTTTTTAAAACAGAGTTTGCCGGAAGGCCTCTTGTTGTTGAAACCGGCAAAATGGCACAGCTTGCAAACGGCTCATGTTTAGTACACTATGGCGAAACATCGGTTTTTTGCGCCGCTACTGCCAGTGCCAAACCGCGCGACGGAATAGATTTTTTACCTCTTTCCGTTGATTTTGAAGAAAAACTTTACTCTGTAGGAAAAATCCCCGGTTCTTTTACAAGGCGCGAAGGAAAACCTACCGACAAGGCGATTTTAGCCAGCCGCGTTATTGATAGGCCTATAAGACCGCTCTTTCCTAAAGACATGCGCAACGACGTTTCTGTTGTATGCACGGTTATGTCGGTTGATCCGGACTGTTCACCTGAAATTACCGGAATGATTGCGGCATCAATTGCGCTTTCCATTTCTGATATTCCGTGGGACGGACCTATAAGCGGTGTATCTGTTGGCCTTGTTGACGGCAAAATTGTTTTAAACCCGAACGCCGAAGAGCAAGAAAAAAGTGAAATGCAGGTAACCGTTGCTTCTACATCCGACCTTGTTGCCATGATAGAAGCGGGTGCCAACGAAGTAGATAACGAAACCATGTTTGACGGCATCATGAAAGGCCACGAAGAGAATCAAAAAATCGTAGCTTTTATTAAATCTATACAAGAGCAAATCGGCAAAGAAAAATTTACCTACGAAAGCACCAACCCGAGCGAAGAAATGATGAGCGATGTTGAAGCGCTTGCTAAAGAAGCGGTTGAAGCCGCACTTGATACTGACGACAAGCGCGTTCGTGACGAGAGGCTGCGTCCCATATATGACATGGTGCATGAAAAGCTCGCCGAAAAATATGAGGAAAACGAAGCTCAGCTTGACGAATGCCTATATAAGCTTCAGAAAAAAATCGTTCGCCACTGGCTTATGCACGAGCACAAGCGTGTTGACGGCAGAGGCATCGACGAAATCCGTCCGTTAAGCGCAGAAGTAGGACTTTTGCCGAGAGTTCACGGAAGCGGCCTGTTTGCCCGTGGTCAAACACAAGTTTTAACAATTGTAACCCTTGGAGCTATTAGAGATTCTCAGCTTTTAGACGGTATTGATAACGAAGAATCCAAAAGATATATGCACCACTACAATATGCCGAGCTATTCGGTTGGCGAAACAAAACCGTCCCGAGGTCCCGGCAGACGTGAAATCGGCCACGGTGCATTAGCAGAACGCGCTTTAGTTCCGGTAATTCCGAGCGAAGAAGAATTTCCATATTCTTTAAGACTGGTATCCGAAGTTCTTTCTTCAAACGGTTCTACTTCGCAAGGTTCGATTTGCGGCTCAACACTTGCCCTTATGGACGCCGGCGTTCCGATAAAAGCACCTGTAGCCGGTATTTCCTGCGGTCTTATTACCGAAGGCGACAAATTCTTAACAATGGTTGACATTCAAGGCCTTGAAGACTTCTTCGGCGATATGGACTTTAAGGTTGCGGGAACTCACAAGGGTATTACCGCCATTCAAATGGACCTTAAAGTGCACGGACTTACTCCGGCAATAATTAAAGAAGCTCTTGAAAAAACCTACAAAGCCCGCATTTATATTTTAGACGAAGTTATGTTAAAGGCCATAGCAAAACCTCGTGCAGAGCTTTCTAAATACGCGCCTAAAATGCTTATAACCAAAATTGACCCGGATAAAATCCGCGAAGTTATAGGCTCAGGCGGCAAGGTAATTCAAAAAATCCAGGCAGACTGCCAGTGCAAAATCGATATTGATGACGACGGCAAGGTATTTATTCAGGCTATTGACGCGGACAATGCCAAACGCGCATTAATGATTGTTGAAACAATAGCAAAAGATCCGGAAGTAGGCGCTATATACAAAGGCAAAGTTACAAGGCTTATGAACTTCGGCGCTTTTGTGGAAATAGCTCCCGGAAAAGAAGGTCTTGTGCACATTTCCAAGCTTGACGTAAAGCGTGTTGAAAAGGTTGAGGACGCAGTATCTATTGGCGACGAAGTTATCGTAAAAGTTACCGAGATCGACGACCAGGGCAGAATTAATCTTTCAAGACGAGATGCACTTGTTGAAGTTGAAGGCAAAACCGTTGAGGACGATGGCGGCGACGAAAAACCAAAACGCCGCTTCAAGAAGAATAAAAAATAATAAAAAAACGCATCCATATGGATGCGTTTTTTAACTTCTGATGCGTTTGATTACGCCTTTCTCCAGGCGCGATACCTGCGCTTGAGAAATTCCTACCTCGCGGGATACTTCCATTTGCGTTTTGCCCTCTAAAAAGCGAAGCTTTACTATTTTTTGTTCTCTGTCGGACAGTGATTTTATAACCTCTTTTAAGAATATTTCATCAAGCCAGTTTTGTTCTTCGTTGCGGTCGCCGAGTTGGTCAAGAACATAAAGGCTGTCTTCCGAATCGGAATAAACGGGTTCGTATATAGACATGGGTGATACTATGCTTTCAAGCGCCATAACTATATTTGTGCGATCCTCGTGCATTCTATCGCTTAGCTCTGTAACTGTCGGCTCTCTCTTTTCGGTATTTATAAAATCTTCTTTAGCTTTCATAGTACGATAGGCTAAATCTTTTATTGAACGGCTAACTCGAATAGGACTGTTGTCCCTTAAAAACCGCCTTATTTCTCCTATAATCATCGGCACTGCGTAGGTGGAAAAACGCACGTTTTGCGAAACATCAAAATTATCTATCGCTTTTATAAGACCGATTGTACCAATTTGGAAAAGATCGTCCGGCGCCTCGCCCCTGTTTTTAAACCGCTGAACCACAGACAGCACAAGGCGCAAATTTCCTTCTATTAGCTTGTCTCTTGCCGATTCATTGCCTTTTCTAAGCTCGGTTATCAGTGTAATTTTTTCTTTTTCCTTTAAAACTACAAGTTTGCTTGTATCTACTCCGCATATTTCAACCTTATTGTACTGCAAAAAAATCTTCTCCTTAAGCATAGTGCGATACTCTTTTAAAATTATTTTTGCCAAAAAGTCTAAGAAAAAATCATTTTAATAAGATTGAATAAAAAATATTTGTATGGTATAATTTGGTTATGAAAAGAATAATAACAATAATACTTGCTTTAATACTGTGTCTTAGTATGACCGGATGCCGGATTTTGCCTTCGACTGCAAATTCGTCTGTTGAGGGCTCGTCGTCTGTCGAACCGGCGGTATCCGATAATGCCGGGCTTAAAGCTTACTTTTTTGATGTTGGTCAAGGCGACTGCGAACTTGTTGTGCTGCCGGACGGAAAAAGCATGTTAATAGATGCCGGTGAAAACGGCATCGGCAAAATTATAGCCGATAAAATTAAGGCTGCGGGCGTTTCAAAAATAGATTATCTGGTTGCTTCTCACCCGCATGCAGATCATATTGGCAGCATGGATTATATAATTAATAATTTTGAAATAGGAAAAATATTTGCTCCGAAAATAGCATATAAGGACACGCCCACCACAAAAACCTACGAGCGTTTTTTGGAAGCGGTAAAAGGAAAAGGCCTTAAAATTTCTGCCGCGAAAGCCGGAATGACCCTGTTTTCCGAAGGCGAATATACGGCAGAATGCCTTGCACCTTTGCACGATGAAAACGAAGGGCTTAATAATTATTCGGTTGTAATCAAGCTTATTTTTGGTGATACATCCTTTTTGTTCATGGGAGATGCAGAAAGCGAAGTTGAAGAGGAGCTTTTAGATTATAATGTATCCGCAGACGTTTTAAAGGTCGGTCATCACGGAAGTCACAGCTCGTCTACAATTCAGTTTTTACGGGCTGTAAACCCGCAATTTGCAGTAATCTCATGTGGAAAAGGCAATAAGTACGGACATCCTCATACCGAAACTATTGATAATTTAAATGCGCTTGACATAAAGTATTATAGGACGGACAAAAACGGAGATATTGTTTTTTTAAGCGATGGCGAAAAAATAAATTATAAGGGTTAAAATATGAAATGCGATATTAATAGTCTTTCGGGGCGATCTGTAAAATACGTTGAATTCCCTATCTTTAAAAATCACTGCGAAGTTACTGCGGCATTTACCACACGAATTGGCGGTGTAAGCCGCGGGAAATACGCTTCGATGAATATGTCATTTTCGAACGGTGACGAACAAAGCGCAGTGATTGAAAATTTTAAACGAATAACCGATGAACTTCAAATTGATTATAAAAAGCTTGTATTTTCAAAACAGACGCACACCGTAAATATTAAAACCGTGACAAATAATGATATTGGTAAAGGCATTGTAAAGCCTTTAGACTACAACGACGTTGATGGGCTAATTACAAATATAAAAGGTGTTGGTCTTGTAACCCAATTTGCAGATTGTGTGCCGCTTCTTTTTTACGACAGTAAAAATAAGGTTATCGCCGCTTCCCATGGTGGCTGGCGTGGCACGGTAGGCGAAATTGCAAGGCTAACGATAGAGCGTATGCAAACAGATTTTGAAAGCAATGCCAAGGATATTTTGGTTGCTATAGCACCAAGCATTTGCATGAATTGCTACGAAGTGGACGATACAGTTATTGACAGAGTGCGGCAAATTGACGGAATTGATTTTAATATGGTTTTTACAAGGAAAATTTCGGGCAAATACCAGCTTAACTTAAAGGAGCTTAACAGGCAAATACTGGTTTTAGCCGGCGTGCCGAATGAAAATATTGAAATATCAGACTGGTGCACAAACTGCAATTCGCACATTTTTCATTCACACAGAGCAACCGGCGGCAACCGTGGCAATAACTGTGCAATAATTTGTTTAAAATAAAATCGGTACTTGGAAAACCAAGTACCGGTTTTTTATTTGTTATCATCACTTAATGCTTTTTGAACATCCAACCCTAAGCCGTTTAGAAGCTCAATGGTTTTTGTATGGTGCGATGTAATATACAAGCTGCAATCGTCTTCACTTGGCCCGAAAATCGGATCCGAAAATTCAATTTTAAAATTCTCAATTGTAAGATAAGTGGAAATTTCAGATTCCGGCATGGGCTTGTTCTCGACGGCAATATCATGAAGGTCTGAAATATATGTGTCAAATATTTTTTTAGCTACGCTTTCTTTAACTATAATGGCTTGTTCGGTATAAATTCCAAGCCTTAATGTTATTTCTTCACTTTTTGATTTGTTTTTGATTGTATATTTATTTAAACCTTCGTTGGACTTATAAATCGACCAAATCATTTCGTCTGCTATACTGCTGTCAATACCATACGTGCGTTTAACTTTAACTCCATTTTTAAGCGTATATATCATTGACAACTCGCGGTATTCATAATAATCAACGTTTGCAAAATTATTATAACTGTTTTGCTCTTTTTCGTGCGCATCAATTACTTGTCTTTGAATACTAAGCAATTTTTCAATATTTGCGGTATTCTTAAGCTCTGTAGTGGCATATCGGTTAAAGTTTTGAATTTCGTTGTTGCCGTCGTATGAAAACTCCGCACTTGCAATCTCGGAAACCGATGGCTGATAGTGCACGTAATTTATTACATCGCTTTCCAGAATAATGCTGTACGAAATGCAAATTGCCGCGCAAACGGCGCCGATAAGTGCACCTTTAGCTGTCTTTTTAAAGTTTCTATTAATAATTGCCTCGGTAATGATAGCCGAAATTATTCCGCCCGCAATGCAAAAAACAAAGAAAACCTTGTTAAAAAATGCAAATCCGCTGAACAAGAGACCAAATACAAAAGCGGACACAATGCTGCTTATAGCACAGGTAATAATCGGCATGATCTTTTCAGAATAGGCTTCGCCTGCTTTTTCGGTGCGGCGCCTTTTAACATAAATTATGCTTAATATTAATAATATTATGGATATTGCCGCCCACACGATTATATATGTTAAAACGGTGCTCATTCCAAGTATTGGCTCGCCTTCCGGCAAAAAAGACATGACAACAATAATAAAGCTTACTATCGGGGACAGTCCGCCAATCAACGGATATTTAATTATCTCTTCGGTAGATCCGTAAAGGGCTTCACGCGCAAAAAGCATGCCAAACAACATTATTGCGGAAAACCCGAAGCAGAATGTCAAAGCGGTAACGATGGCATCGAAGGTTCTTCCCGTAAACAGCATAAAAAAACCGCCTATTATTATTACCATCGCGTCTATTAATATCACTATACCAAAAAAGCTTAAAAGACTGTTTATTAGATTTAAATTCTTAACCGCCGCCAATATATAAACCGAAGTTGCCGCTATCGACACGAATAAAGGAATAATCCCTGAAACAAAGGAAGCTAATATCTTTGCGATATAAAGCTCAGAGCGTTTTACAGGAAGCGAAAAATAAAAATCCGAAGAATTTTTAGAATGTAAAAATCCAAGATTTACAACTCCTGTAATAATTACCGTTATAACCGACAACGCAAAAATAATCGCCGACTGAGGTCCAAAGCCCTCTTTAAGTTCGTTAACGATATTTTGTACAGGCATAATCAGCAGTGAAATAACGCTTGCTATTATTATCATCGGAAGATCCTGTTTAAACGTTAGCCTAAAATGCGTTAAAGTTCGTGAAAAACTATTCTGTGATTTCTGCGACATCATATCCAAGACCTCCTAATTCATAAATAAATAATTGCTCTAAAGTTGGGGTTAATACATCAATAAACAGAGGGTTCATAGCTTTTATTTTTTCTGAAATTTCACTTAAGTCACCTTTTACAACTATGCTTATGACCGAACCTATACTGTCAAAATGAATTATATCTTTAAGATCAAAATCCTCTTTGGTTTTTGGAGTTGAAAAACCAACCTGAATTTTATGCATATAATTTTTCATCGAATCAATGCTGTCGGTATAAACTATTTTACCATTGTGAAGTAAACCCATACAGTCGCACATATCCTCAAGCTCGCGAAGATTGTGAGATGAAATTATAACTGTCATATTCCGCGAGGATACGTCTTTAGCGATTATTCTTTTTAGTGACTCACGCATTACAGGGTCAAGTCCGTCAAAAGCTTCGTCTAAAAGCAGATATTTAGGCCTTGCGGAAAAAGCTAAAATAAGCGCCGCCTGCCTCTGCATACCTTTAGACATTTTACCGATTGCCACAGCAGGATTTATAGGAAAAATTTTATTCATCTCATAAAATCTTTCCATTGAAAAATCAGGATATATCTGCTCGTAAAACAGCGCCATTTCCATCAGTGTTGACCCGTTTAAAAAAAATGCGGTATCGCTTAAAAAGAAAACTTTATGTTTAAGCGCAGGATTATCATACGCCGGCTGATCGTCTATTAACATTTTTCCGCTGTCCTGCTTATACACTCCGGCGATTATTCTTAAAAGTGTGCTTTTCCCGCTGCCGTTTGAGCCTATTAGCCCAAAGACTTGGCCTTCTTTTATTTTTAAATTAAGTTTTGACAGTGCCTGTACGGAATCAAAATTTTTACTCAGGCTTTGTGCTGATATCATATTCATCCTCCTCTAACATAGATTTAATGCTTGCATTTATCTCGTTTTTTGCAACCCCCACAAGCTTGGCATAGGTAATTGCTTCTTTTATTTTTTGGATTGCGTCGGCTTGGATTTGCTTATAAGCACCCGCATTTTCAGCAATAAAAATACCCTTGCCCTTAACAGAATAGGTTATGCCGCGTGCTTCCAAGATTATATACGCTTTTTGCACGGTATTGGGGTTTATTCCCATTTTGCAAGCAAGTGATCGCACACTTGGCAGCTTATCGCCCTCTTTAAAAGCTTTGGCGGCAATAAGTTTTATTATCGAATCGACAATCTGTTCGTATGCAGGTACACCACTCTTCCAATCTATTTGTATCATTAAATCACCTCGCACATCTGTACTATAACTGTTAGTACACTTGTAGTATACCCTAATAAAACTTATATGTCAAGAACTTTTTATATTGCAATTGATTTTTTAACATGATATAATAACCTCCGGCGGTGGTATTCCACCGCCGGAATGCTGAATTACGGAGGGTGTTATATTGAAAACCATATTATTTCAAGGCGATTCTATTACCGACGCCAGAAGAGATTATAATAACGATAATTTTTCGGGCCATGGATACGCAACTATGGTAAAAGGCGAATTAGGCGCGGAATTTCCGGGCGAATACGTGTTTTTTAACCGTGGTATCAGCGGCAACCGTATTTCGGATGTGTACGCTCGCATTAAATGCGACATTCTAAATTTAAAACCTGACTACATGAGCCTTTTAGTAGGTGTTAATGATACCTGGCACGAGTTAGACCGTCAAAACGGCGTACCTGCAAACAAGTATGAAAAGCTTTACTGCATGCTTCTTGACGAAATTTACGAACAGCTTCCGAATATTAAAATCATTCTTCTTGAACCATATGTTTTACACGGCTCGGCAACAGACAGTACAGAAGAGAAACCTGATTATTTTGACCGTTTTTCTGCCGATGTTTACGAACATGCCAAAGCGGCAGCTAAAGTAGCAGAAAAGTACAATTTGCCTTTTATTAGGTTGCAAAAAATATTTGACGATGCTTTAAGCAAGGCTCCGAGCACCTATTGGACGATTGACGGGGTACACCCAACGGCCATGGGGCACGAGCTTATAAAGCGCGAATGGATAAAGGTATTTAATACTATAAAATAAAAAAATGGCGGCAAAAATTTGCCGCCAATAATATTTAAAAACTACTCCGAACGTGATAATAATTCATCTATAATAGTATCAAGCTCTTGTTTACATTCAGGGCTTAATAGTCTGAATTTAAGAATTAATCCCTGTTCTATTTCGGACAAAGTGGAAAATCCCATTGTGCCGGGCTCGTATCCGTCGCTTAATGAACTTCTGTCACTTCTATCAATATCCTCGGGAAAAACAATATAAGAAGCCGAAACATTAAAGATTTGGGCAAACTTCTCAATAAGCTCTATGCTCGGCATTGTGCCGCGCTCATAATAAGCATAGGTAGAACGTTTTATGCCGACGGCATCCGCTACCTGCTTTTGAGTAAGTCCCATAGATTTACGAAGCTTATAAAGATTTTGCGCTAGTTTTGTTGGTAATTCTTTATTTTTCATAATTGCCTCCAAAGAAGTATTGACTTTAAATTAATTATTATGTTATAATTTCAAATGAAATGCTGGTGTGGCTCAATGGCAGAGCAGCTCATTCGTAATGAGCAGGTTGTCGGTTCGATTCCGACCACCAGCTCCATTAATTTAAGCTGATTCATTTTGAATCGGTTTTTTTATTTTACGGCTTAATTATTTCATCGTTTTTGCGGTATCCGAGATCTTCATCCGTTAAAAGCTCGATAAGTCCGGCATACACATAAGAAGGATCGTCTAAAACACGGTCTTTAATAAAATCCGCCGTTACCTTATCCGCAACATTTAATTTTACACTCATTAACGTCCTGTCTTGCTCGTTAATGGCAAAAGAAATATCGTAACCGGTATTTGCTTTTTTAACGTCGATATCGGTTTCGCGTTCGTGACGGCGGCGCGTCATCATTTTAGCTACGGCTTTAATAGCCTTGTTTCTAATACCCAAAGCAACTGAAGTACGAAGGGTTTCGGCATAAGCGGCACCTTCGTCCGATACGGTAAATCCGTTTTCATTTTCTACGATAATACCGGATTTTATAAGCTCGGATACTGCAGAAGATACATCAAAATAATTTGCTATGCCCTCATAATGAAGCAGTTGAGTAAGTTCCACCTCCGGAACAGGCTCGTTAATACTCTTTAATATATAGCAAATGAGTATTTTAATCTCGGCAACAGAGCCTACCGAACCCGGTCCGTTAAAAATTGCGTCACGTTCCAAGATAATTACTCCTTTTCTATATTCATTATTATTATACTGTTTTTATCATTTATTTGCAAGTACTTTTTTAAAATCATAAAACAAAACCGGAGAGCATATGCCTCCGGTTTTTAACTTTTTTTAATTCAATTCAAATCCGTTCCAGCCGGCAAGATTTTTTGCTAAATACGAAATGTCTTTATCGTCAATCAAACCGTCTTTATTGATATCGAGCGCCGCTTCGTTTACGGACACATCCCAGCCTGCCAAATATTTGCTTAAAGTGGAAATATCCTTGTCGTCGACCGCGCCGTCGTCATTTATATCGCCCGGGGTAAACGTTGTCAGTTTTGAAAGCGAAACGTCGTCAATAAACAGTCTGTCTGTTCCAAAAACTCCCTTTTCTTCAACTTCGTATTCACAAATAAGTGAAATTTCATTAGTATTGTTGGAATTAAAGCTTAATACAATATCGCTCCATTTGCCGGAACTTTCAACGTTTGATTTTGTTATTAACGATGCGCCGTTTGCGTCTACAACGGAAATTTCTTTTATTTTCGACGCCGCGCCGTCAACAAACGGCAAGAACCATTTTAACGCCAAACGGTAATTTGTATGTTTTGCCACGTCAAAACTCAATACCTTAAGGTTTGTGTTTTGGTTTAAAAGCGCCAACATTCTATGTCCCGAATAGGCCGATGTTTCTGAATTCCTAACAACGTACTCTACACCGTTAACCGTTCGGTAGCCGTCGCCTGCAATACTGTCATTTTCAAAGTTTTGCAAAACCGTATTTTCAGCGTTTTCAAAAACGGCATAAACAGTCTGGTTTTCGGGGTTTACCGTAATGCTCTTTTCGGCGCTTATAAATTCGCCTTTTTCGTCCGTCCATTCTAAAAATTTATCTTCACTGCTAAAAGGTACGGCGGAAAGTAATACTTCGTCGTCAGCATTTCCGCGACAGGTTGCAGTACTATCTATATAATCGTTATTAATTTGCACGTTGCCGCCGCAACCTTTGGCTGTTACGGTATTAAAGGATTTATTATAAGTAGGACAATTAAATATTACTTTACCCCATGTCTTTTGTTGCAAAGTCGAATAATATTCAATTGAAATTTTACTGCCGTCTTCAGAAAAACCGAAATATGCAACAAGGCCCGCAGGGTCATCACTCGTATCAAACTTTTGGCCGTTAACTATTACCTGTAAAATATCGTTGCCGTTATTGCCTATTGCAACCTTGCCGGTCATGGCGTTAACATGGCCGCAGGCAACCATAACTATATTTTCGTGCCTTGCAAATAAATCCTCCCACAACACCTCAGCGTTGTTTGAACCGTCGTATATTGAATATGTCGGGCTGTTATGCGTGCCTGTAACCAACATTTGGGTTTTGTCGCTTAAATATGCGTGGGTTGCTATAACTACCGAGTAATCGGGATACCTTGAAATAATCTTGTTCGCCCATGCAATAGCATCGTCCGGCGCACCCATGTCCAGTGCTAAAAACAGATAATTTGTCGACCCGACAGTAAGTGTTTGGTAACAGTTTCTGATACCGTCATAACATTCTATAGCAGTCGGGCATAGATCATCGGCTTTTAAATATTTTGTGTAATTATTTAAAAAGTCATGATTTCCGCGAACGAATAAATAAGGAAGATCTGCCGCAGTAAGTCTTTTAAATTCATCCGCCGCGCGCAGGTATTCAGCTTCGACATTATTATCTGTTATATCGCCCATGTGCATAACAAATTGAGTGTTGCGTTCTTCTTTTGTTGCTATAATATCGTCAAATATTTCGTGAAGCCGCTCGCTGTGCAGATAATTTACTTTTTGCGTGTCGCCTACCACGGCAATTGTATACGCAGGTTCAAAATCCTCTTCTTCGCATAATGACATATGGTCAATATACACATGGCCCTCAGCCTCAGCTTTTAAAATGCCTAAGGGTATAGCAATTGTCGTAAAGTTTTCGGAGGAAAACTTGATTGTCGCCTTAGTCCATTTGCCGACTACTCCGCCAACTCCAAGTTTGTCATAGTACTGATAGTTTAATATCCGTTGTACTACAACATCTTCTTCATCGATTTTTGCGGTATAATCAACATAATAACCGCTTTTAGCATCGGTGGTAAGCACTAATTCTTCGCCGGTTTCCGGGCCCGCCGGATCCGGGTTTTTTAGCGCTTTTATTGCGTCCATATTAAGCCCTATAATCTGAAATCCGGTGTCGTCGCCGAATAAAATTTGCTTATCTTGGTAGTAATAATACGTTAAACTGTAAATCTTGTTTGCTTCAATATTTACAAGCTTGAAAAATCTGTGCGCATTGTTGCCGCCGGCAGTATCTTTTCCGATTTTTAAAGATTTATTGCCGGAATATGCCATTTCACTTGATATAACAGGGCTGTGAGAAGTAGCATATCTTTCCATAGCCACCATATTTTCGGCGTCTAAAACCGTATGAGGCTTTTGGTCGCCTCCGCTTATCCAGTGGAATGCCGTATTGTATAAATAATTCGTTCCTACAGGAATTGTTTCAAAACTGCCGTCTTGAATATAGTTTTTAGTAAAGCCGTAAAAATGTGCCTCTATATTATTGTTGCCGTTTAAAGTATCGTTAATTACCGGGTCAGTGCTTATTAAGCTTCCGTTTTTATACCAACCTGTAAAGCGGGCGTTTTCATAAGGGAACGCTTTATATGTAACGTCGGTTTCGTCTTCCGGATTGGTTTCAATATTAACAACGCCGCCGGGGGTCGAGTTTTCTCCTTCGGTTATAACTTTAACAGAAGGATTAACATTTGAAGTTAAAACGATATCGTCAATATAAAAGTCCCCAGCAGACTCGCAGGAAAACGCGAGCAATATCGCGGCGGTGTCCTCGCCCGTTTCAAACTCAAAGGTTTTATCTATCCATTTGTTTACCGTGAAACTGTTTGATCTGTCATAAAAAAAGCGCGTTAATAAATCATTGTTGTATGCTTTAATGCGATTGGCCGCTAAAACCGGAGTATCATAGGTATATGCGCGATAACTGTATTTATTAACACCGGTAGAATCATATCCGCTAAAATCAATTGCGGCGCTGTTTGTTCCGTAATATTTAAACGTTAGTTTATATTCCGTGTTAGGCGAAACTTCCAAATATTTGCCTACTGTTCCCCAAGCGGTAATTTTAAGCGCCTTTGTTCCGCCGACAGACGAAGTATCAGCAGTAAAATTATTTCCGCTGCCCGTTGCCATCCAGTTTTCCGCATTAAGGCCGCCCTTATAGTAACCGTTTTTGTCTTCCTCGTAAACTTTCCAGACGTTACCCGTTCCAGCAGTTATGTTCGTTTCTACCGCGTAACTTTCGAAATCTTCCTGCCAAACAGCAGCAGTAACAGCGCTTACAGGCACTATCATAAATGCTTGTAGAACCATTATAATACTTAGTAGCACCACTAAAAACTTTTTCATGACGATCACCACATCAAATTATAACTCAACCATTAAATGAATTCAATAAAAAATAAAGCCGTAAAAAAACGGCTTTATTTTTATTTTGCAACTATATTTACAAGTTTTCCGGGCACGTAAATTTCTTTTATTATTTGCTTGCCGGCAAGTTCAGACGCTAATTTTTCTTTGCACAAAGATATAACTTCATCTTTAGAAGCGTTAACATTAATAACTGCCTTTGCTTTAATTTTGCCGCAAATTTGAAATACTATTTCCACGGTATCGTCTTTAACGAAACTTTCATCGAATTTAGGGAAAGACGCAGAATGAAGATAACCGTCAAAACCCGCGCGCTGCCACATTTCTTCCGTTAGGTGCGGCGCAAAAGGATTAAGCAATAAAATAAAATCACGAAGTTCAGCCTTGTTTATTTCGCCTTTGTTATAAATTTCGTTTAACAAAGACATAAGCGCCGCAATAGCTGTGTTCATTTTTAATTCTTCAATATCGCTTGTGACCTTTTTTATGGTTTTGTGGAACGGCACCTTAAGTTCTTTAGAGTATTCGTCGCCGTCTTTTAAAATATACATAAGGCCTTCGGTTCTATCAAGAAAACGCTTACACCCCTTTATTGAACTGCTGCTCCAGGGAGCCGCCTTTTCAAAATCGCCTATAAACATCTCGTAAAGGCGCATGGTGTCTGCACCGTATTCGTTTACAATGTCATCCGGATTTACAACATTGCCGCGGCTTTTGGACATTTTTTCGCCGTTTTCACCCAATATCATACCGTGCGAAGTGCGCTTGGCGTAGGGCTCTTTTGTAGGTACTGCACCAATATCGTATAAAAATTTATGCCAAAATCTACTGTATAATAAGTGCAGTGTCGTATGCTCCATTCCGCCATTGTACCAGTCTACAGGAAGCCAGTATTTAAGTGCTTCTTCGGATGCGAGCGCCTTGTCGTTATGCGGGTCGCAATAACGAAGGAAGTACCAGGAAGAGCCTGCCCATTGCGGCATTGTATCGGTTTCACGTTTAGCGGGAGCGCCACATTTAGGGCAGGTAGTATTTACAAATTCGGGGATTTTTGATAGCGGAGATTCGCCGTCGTCTGTCGGCTCAAAATTGTCGGTATGAGGTAAGGTTAAGGGCAGTTCGCTGTCGGGCACCGGTACCCATCCGCATTTTTCACAAAATACAAGCGGAATAGGTTCACCCCAGTAACGCTGACGGGAAAAAACCCAGTCACGAAGCTTATAATTAACCTTTTCCCGGCCTAAATTATTTGCAGTTAAATACTCTTTAATCTTCTCTTTTGCTTCTTCAACACTAAGGCCGTTTAAAAAGCCGGAGTTTACCATTATGCCGGTTTCACAGTCGGTAAAGGCTTCTTTTTCAATATCACCGCCTGCAACCACCTCAATTATTGGAAGGTTAAAGGCTTTTGCAAAATCGTAATCCCTTGTATCGTGTGCCGGTACTGCCATAATAGCGCCTGTACCGTAAGAAATTAAAACGTAGTCCGATACAAAAATCGGTATCTCTTTATTTGTTAAAGGGTTAATCGCCCGTACTCCTTTAATTTCAACACCGGTTTTATCTTTTACCATTTCGGTGCGCTCAAAATCGCTTTTATGCGCGGCTTCGTTGCGGTAATTTAAAACTTCTTCTTTATTCTCAATATCCCATTTATCAATAAACGGGTGCTCGGGGGCTATAACCATATATGTTGCGCCAAAAAGGGTGTCGGGTCGTGTTGTATATACTAAAAGTTCGTCGCCGGCAGTAGTTTTAAACTTAACTTCGGCGCCTGTAGAACGGCCGATCCAGTTGCGCTGTTGGGTTTTAACGCGATCAATAAAATCGAGTCCGTCAAGATCGTTTAAAAGCTTTTCGGCATAATCTGTAATTTTTAACATCCACTGACTTTTAACCTTGCGTATAACCTCGCTGCCGCAGCGCTCGCACACGCCGTTTACAACCTCTTCGTTAGCAAGTACGCATTTACAGGAAGTGCACCAGTTAACCGCCATTTCTTTTTTATAGGCTAAGCCTTTTTCAAAAAGACGCAAGAAAATCCACTGAGTCCACTTGTAATAGCTGGGATCGGTTGTATTAACTTCCCTGGACCAGTCAAACGAAAAACCGAGCATTTTTAGCTGTTTTTTAAAGTTTTGAATGTTGTTTTTTGTGACAATTTCAGGGTGAATGTGGTTTTTTATAGCATAGTTTTCGGTAGGAAGTCCGAAAGCGTCCCAACCCATTGGATACAAAACGTTGTACCCTTGAAGCCTCTTTGTACGGGCAATTATATCTAAAGCAGTATAGGAACGCGGATGCCCAACGTGAAGTCCCTGGCCTGACGGATATGGAAATTCAACAAGTGCGTAATACTTTGGTTTATCGCTTCCGTTTTCGGCTTTAAAAGCTTCGGTTTCGTCCCAAATATCCTGCCACTTCTTTTCAACCTCTTTAAAGTCGTAGCTCATATTACTCTCCTAATTTTTCTTCTATACAATCGGACAAATCGACTTCTTCGCCATCCGACCAAATCTTATTAAGATTATAAAATTCGTAAGTATCCGGTGTAAAAACATGAACAATAACGTCCGTATAGTCAAGCAAGTACCAGCCGGTCGCCTTACCCTCGATATGATGCGGCTCAATGCCGTTTTCGGTCATGACTTTTTCAACATTGTCCGACAAAGCCCTAACGTGCGTGTTAGAAGTGGCTTCGGCAAAAATCATATAATCACAAACTGTAGTTAGGTCAGAGGTTTTAACTGCGGATATTTTTTTACCTTTTTTATCCGCTAAAGCCTTTGCCGCGAGACATACTTTTTCACTTGCTGTCATTGTTGTTTATCCTCTGCTATTGATGCGAGCGTACCGCCGGAAATAACATCGCTGCCGTCATACTTGGCACCCATTTGTTTATACCATTCATATATTAGTATTTCGTCACCGATCTTTGGCCCAAACGGGTTAAAATGCTCGTTAAATAAATCTATATATTCCTGCTTATGAACACAATATACAGACGATCTATTGTAGTGACTGTACTGACCGGGCACTGCATAAACTCCCATACTGTTCATAGACATTCCCTTAACTTCCAGAGCATATCCCAAAATATCATTAAGAGAAATATCGGTGGAAATATTTTTGTAGCAGTTAGTAGCGACAGAAACCATCTGACTCATGCTCATATTTTTAAGCTTTTTGGCAAGCGCTACATAGGCTAATTGCTGGGCTTGCACGCGGTCAGCGTCGCCTCTTATATATCCTTCTTTAACGCCGGTTCTTTTTCTAATAAAGCCGATTGCAAGCGAGCCTTTTAATGTAACCCAACCGGGGCCTACTCTTTGATGAATTCCGGAATAATATTCTCTTATATCGATTCCGTTTTTCTGCTCTATATTAATGGTAAGCCCACCAACGGCATCAATTAGATCGATAACTGCCGGAATGTTAAATATAACATAGTGGTCAAGAGGAATTCCTAAATACTTTGCAATTACGCGGCGAAGCGCATTTATATTGCTTTCACCTTTTCTCGGAGAGCCGTAAACAGCGTTTATTTTACCGCCGCTATATATACTGCCGTCCTCATCGCCTATATAAAGATCGCGAGGTATCTGTAAAAAATTAAGGGTTTTATTGGTATGGTCAATGCAGGCAACAACTATTGTGTCCGTAAGTTTGCCGCCTTCTTCAGGGGGGCATAAACCGCAAACCAAAATATAACTTACGCCGCTGTGGTTACTTTTTAAAAGTTCTTCATAACTTTCGGTGTCATCGGCTTCTTGATTAATTTTAATGTTGCCTATTCCAAAAATATATGCGCCCATAGCACCACCTATTAAAATAGAAAGTACTAATATAATAGAAGCAACAATATTAACGGTTTTTCTTAACCGCTTTTTCCTTTTTAGTGAGCGCTGACCTTTTTGCATTTTACTAAAATTAAATTCGTTATCCATCTTTATTTCCCCTTAATAAGTGCTAATTGTATTCGTAAAAAGCATCCAAACTGTCCGGATGAATTGCAATGCCGCGTGAAGATAAATCATCCACTGTAAACTTAGTCGCAATTTTCATAGCCGCGTTTAAATCTTTATCAACGGCTTTTCGCATTTCACCAACACCGTTATAATCTCGATCTTTTGAAGTATAGTCGGCTAAATATATGATTTTTTCTGTTAGAGTCATATTCTTTTTGCCGGTCGTGTGATATCTTATTGAATTAAAAATATCCTCGTTTTTAATTCCTATTTTTTCCCGTACATAAAAGGCGCCTGTAATTGCGTGCCAGAGTTTTATGGCATTTTTTTCAAGATCACTCAGTATTATATCAAACTCCGACATTAATTTCAACTGTTCATCCGTATCTAAATCTTTAGTAATATCGTGCAGAAGGCCGGCTGTATAGCAAAGCAATTTGTCCGCACCGTATTTTTCGGCAAGACGTGCCGCTTCAATTGCCACATTTAGGCAGTGTTCGTATCTTTTTTCAGTTAAATTATTTTTTAAAATCTTTTTATATTCCTCATCCGTATTATATAGCGAATGAGATTTTATATAATCGCAAACTTCACTGCAAATTTCGCCGTTACCATTATTATTTCTTATATCTGTCGAAGAAATTCCTGAAGGTGCATAATCAATAACCTCATAATCGGCGCTTAAAGCGTCTAAAGCGCCGGTATTTAAACTATTGTTTCTTTTAAATACTAAAATTTTTACAAGCTTTATTATTTCGTCTGCTTTATACCACGAATTAAAACTTTCGGCCATATCTGCACCGATAAGAAGCGCGGGGCTATTTAAATTTAAAGCTTTAATAGTGTTATATGTATAGCTTTTACCCGCAAGTTTTGATTCTATATCGCTAATTTCTACTTTGTCTAAATTTAAAAAGGCAAGCTTTGCCATGTTAAGTCTGCAATAATATGGCGCGTGACTTTCTTTTTTATGAGGCGCCGAAAAAGCAGGAACAACAATTATTCTGTCCACATCTTTGCGGTATGAAAGCTGCCTTATCATATCGGCATGCGCATTGTGTGGGGGATCAAAGCTTCCTCCGAAAATAATATTCATATTGTACCTCTAAAGCTTAATTGTTTTGTGATCTTTACTTTCTTTGTACAAAATAAATTTAGAGCCTATAACCTGTACGACGTCACAGGAAAGCGCTTTTGACATTTCATCCGCCGCTTCTCTGGCGGTAACCGGCGCCGTTTCTAAAACGCTTAGTTTTACAAGCTCTCTAAGTTCTAACAACTCGGCTGTTTGCGACAAAAGCATATCGTTTATTCCGCCTTTTCCGATTTGAAAAACCGAATTCAGTTTGTTTGCAAGCCCGCGTAATTTGGCTCTTTGTTTACTTGTTAACATATCCTGTTTCCTTTAGTTTATTAATAAAATTTTGTAAAGCAACCGCCCGATGGCTTATACTGTCTTTCTTGCCGGAAGGAAGCTCGCCAAAGCAACCGATTTTGCTAATAAAGACCGGATCGTAGCCAAATCCGTTACTGCCCTTTGCCTCTGTTGCGATACGCCCTTCACAGGTGCCTTCAGCAGAAATTATTCCGTTTTGGTCGGCTAAGGCAATAGTGCAGATAAATCTTGCTCCGCGCTTTTCTTCGGGCACGTCTTCCATAAGATTTAAAAGTTTTTCAATGTTTTTTTGGTCGTTTCCGTCTTCGCCGGAGAATCGTGCCGAATAGATACCGGGAGCGCCATTTAAAAAGTCCACCGAAAGCCCACTGTCATCTGCTATAGACGGAAGTCCCGTCGCAACATATGCGCTTTTAGCTTTAAGAATGGCATTTTCTAAAAAAGTTGAACCGGTTTCTTCAACATCCGGAATGTTTGGCGTTACAATTTCAATTCCAAGCGGCTCTAGTATCCGCTTGAATTCTATGACTTTATGCTTATTATGTGTTGCTAAACAAAACTTCATATTTCATTTTCCTTTTCGAAAAGACTGTCTGCAAAAGCCTTTGCGGAAAAGGGCTGTAAATCGTCTATGCCTTCGCCGACACCGATAAATTTTATCGGAACGTCCACCTCCGCTTTCACGCTTATAAGCGCTCCGCCTTTGGCAGTACCGTCTAACTTGGTGATAATTACACCCGTAATATCCGTAACCTTTTTAAATTCGCGCGCCTGGTTTACGGCGTTTTGCCCTGTGGTACCATCAAGTACTAAAAAAACTTCTTTTGTTGCACCGGCAAGTTCTCGCTCGGCTACGCGATTAATTTTGGCAAGTTCATCCATTAAATGCTTTTTGTTATGAAGTCGCCCTGCCGTATCACAAATAATAACATCGGCTTTTCTTGCTTTTCCTGCCGCGATAGTATCGAATACCACACTTGAAGGATCGGTGCCTTCTGCAGATTTAATTATTGGCACATCCGCACGCTTTGCCCATACTTCAAGCTGTTCAATAGCTGCCGCACGAAAAGTATCGGCCGCACCTAAAATAACACTTTTGCCCTCGTTTTTAAGCCTTAAAGCGAGTTTTCCGATAGTAGTAGTTTTGCCGGCTCCGTTTACGCCTATCACAAGTATTAGCGTTGGCCTTGTTTTAATCTCAAGTTCTTCGCCTCCGGATAGCATTTCAGAAATAGTCTCTTTTAAAAGTTCGGTTATTTCGCCGCTGTCTTTAATGTTTTTTTCTTTAACCTTGTCTTTAAGCGCAGCGCATATCTGCTGTGCGCTTTGAATACCAACGTCGCACATTACAAGGCTTTCTTCGAGTTCCTCAAAAAATTCCTCATCCACATGCCTGAATGCTTTTATTACATTTCCAACGCTGTTGCCGATTGCGTCCCTCGTTTTGTTAAGCCCTGCTGCAATTTTAGAAAATAAACCCATTATTTTTCAACCTTTAATGTTTTTAATTGCTTTTCTAGTTTTTCAACGTCAAGCTCAATAAGCTTTGTTACGCCCTTTTCCTGCATGGTTACACCGTAAAGCATGTCCGCACATTCCATTGTTCCGCGGCGGTGCGTAATGCAAATAAACTGTGTTGGCAGTGTGCTGTTTTTAATATACCGTGCAAAGCGGTCTACATTTATTTCGTCAAGCGCAGTTTCAACCTCATCCAAAAAGCAGAAAGGCGGTGCATTTACTTCCATTATGGCAAAATATATGGAAATTGCAATTAACGCCTTTTCTCCGCCGGATAGGCCTTCAAGACTTGGTACGTTTTTGCCCGGCAGTTTAGCGATAATTTCTATGCCTGAAGACAGCACATTTTCCGGGTCTGTAAGTTTAAGTGACCCTTCGCCGCCACCGAACATCTCACGAAATACTTTTGAAAAATTATTGCTAATACGTTTAAAGCCTTCGGTAAACATGGTTTCCATGCGAGAGTTAAGTTCAGAAATCAGCTTTATAAGCTCCGCTTTAGACTTTTCAACGTCCTCAATTTGGCCGCTTAAAAAGTCGTATCTTTCTTTAACTTCTTTATATTCTTCAATTGCCGAAAGATTTACGGTGCCTAAAGCCTTTATCTTTGCGCGTATTTCAGATAGGCGCTTTTTGGCTTCGGTTATGTTCTCTATATGTATATTGAGCGCTTCGGCTTCGGTGCGGGTAAGTTCGTACTCATCGTAAAGCTTTGCCACGATCGATTCAAGCTCGTTAAGCATAATCTCTTTGCGCTCGTTTAATCGCGCAATTTCTCCGGAAAGATTTTCTTTATCGGTATTAATTTGCTTTTGGGCTTCTCTTAGTTCTTTATTCTTGCTTTCGATTTCATTGCGTTCAAGTACAAGCTGTTCGCCTTTGCCGGATAAATCTATACCCTCTTTTTTTGTGGCCTCAATGTTTTCGTCTAAAGCATTAATCCTAAGCGCAAGGTCGTCATTTTTACTTCTTAAGTTTTCAATTTGACGATCAATTGCTTTAATTTTTTCGTCCTTTTCGCCGGCGCTTAAATTTAAGTCGGAAATTATCTTGTTTAAAACCTCTATGTCTTTAGCCGTGTCGCCTAAAACAAGGCGGGTATCGTATAGTTCGGCACTAAGAGTTTCTCTTTTTTTAGAAATCTCTTCCGGTTCTTGAGTACTTGAATTTTTAAGTGTGTTTTCTTCGGCAGAGAGTTTAACAATTAAATCCTCTGAATTCTTTGATTGTTCTTCAAGCAAAGATTTTATGGATTTTTGATTTTCCATTTCAGATTCTTTTTCAGACTTTTGTAAATTTAGAGAATCTTTAAGCTCGGTTACCCTTTTTATTTCCATAAGCAAACGAATTTTATCTTCGTTTGCGGTAATCATAACCGATTCGGTGTTTAAAATATCGGCATTAATTTCCGATAAAGCGGTTTGAGCCGCGCTAAGCTTTTGCTCAAGTTCTTTTATTTGAGTTTGCTTTTCGTCAGCTTTTTTATTTAACCGTTCAATATCGTATTTTCGGCTTAATGTGCCGGCAGTACGCGACACAGATCCTCCGGTAAGGGATCCGCCGGGATTTACAACCTGACCGTCTAGCGATACAGTTTTAAAATGATATTTGTATTTTTTAGAAATATTTGCGGCACTGTCAAGATCCTCGCAAATTACGGTGTGCCCTAAAAGCCACGCGAATACAGATTTGTACTGATTATCCACTTTAATAAGGCTGTCCGCCATGCCTATAAAGCCTTCTTCATTTTTAACGCCCTTTTCGTTAAAAGCTGTTGCTTTAAGCGAATCTATAGGTAAAAAAGTGGCACGACCGAGTTTATTATCTTTTAAATATCTAATGGCGCGCTTTGCGTCACCGTCGTTACGAACAATAATGTTACCGGCGGCTGATCCAAGCGCTATTTCAATGGCAGTTGCATACTTACTGTCAACCTCGATAAGTTTTCCTGCGGCTCCAAACACTCCGGAAAGCCTTTTTTCTTCGGAAGCTGCAGTAACAGCTTTTACCGCATAAGAAAAACCGTCCATATTTTTATCAAGCTCTTTCAGCATTTCCGCCCTTCGAACAAAATCATCCCGCTCGCGTACAGCGCCGTTTAATTCATCGGTAAGTTTATTAACAGCGCTTAAACGAGATTCCTTTTTAAGAACATATCCTTTGCGGCTGTTTTCGTAAGATAAAATGTCCTCTTCGCACCGGGTTAACTCTTTGTTTAAGGTTTTAATTTCTTCATCATAAGATGCAATTTCAGCATTTAAACCGGTTATTTGTTCAATTAAACCTTTAATTGTGGTTTTTAAATTTTCAACGTTACTTTGATTTGCCGCAATCGTTGCGCGATTTTCGGAAAGTTTTATCGCAATTTCGTTAAGCCTGAAATTTAACTCTTCGCGGCTTTTAATGCTTAATGCGTTATCCAGCATAAGCTGTGAAAGCTCGGCTGTTAAAGTCTCAATTTTTTTGTCTAAGTTTACCTTTTTTTCTTCAAGCGCATTTCTTTCGTTTTCACGCTCTACAATTGTATTTCCGGAATCGCTTTTCTCATTTAAAATTGCTTCTTTTTCGGATTCAAGTCTAACTATATTTTCGTTGTTAAAATTAATTTCTGTATTTAAAACGGTTTTATCACCAATAAGGGTGGCAACCTTTTGGTCTGTTCCGCCTGCATTTTTACGAAGATCGTCTATTTCGGCTGTAAGGGATGCAAAATAAGCGGCGTTTTTGTCAATCTCGTTTTCGGATTCCTCAAATTTTTGCTCTAATAAAGCATACTGAGATTTAGCTAAAGCAATTTTATTTTCGTGGTTTTTAAATTTTTCTTTGGAGCTTTCAAGCATATTAAGCCAAACACCGATTTCAAGCTCCTTTTTTTCGTCGGAAAGGCACAAAAATTCGCTTGCGGCTTCGCTTTGTTTTTTAAGAGGATCTATTCTGCTTTTAAGCTCGCCTTCAATATCGCGAAGCCGAACAAGATTGTCTTCCGCTAAATTAAGCTTGCGCTCGCTTTCTTCTTTGCGGTAGCGGTAACGGGAAATGCCTGCCGCCTCTTCAAAAATATCGCGGCGTTCTTCGGATTTACTGCTTACAATCGTATCGATTTTGCCCTGACCTATCATTGAGTAACCATCGCGGCCAAGACCGGTATCCATAAAAAGCTCGTGTACGTCTTTTAAGCGTACAAAATTGCCGTTTATTAAATACTCACTGTCATGCGAACGATAGTAGCGTCTTGTAACTGCAACCGAGTCATTATCAAACGCAAGGGCGCGGTCGGTATTATCAAAATTAATGGTTACTTCGCAATATCCGTGTCCTTTGCGATGCTCTGTGCCGGAAAATATAACGTCTTCCATGCTTTGTCCGCGAAGCTGTTTTGTTGACTGCTCGCCTAAAACCCAACGCACTGCATCGGAAATATTACTTTTCCCGCTGCCGTTTGGTCCTACTACTGCGGTAAGACCTTTTGAAAAACGTAACGAAGTTCTGTCGGCAAAGGATTTAAATCCTTGTATATCAACAGATTTAATTAGCATTCACACACATCCTTAAGAGTCCTTAATCGATTTTTTCAACCTTTACGATATAATTAGGTAAATCTTTTTCATATACTTTACAATTATAACCTTTTTTTCGCAAAATTTCAATATTTATACGTCGTTGTCCTATCATTTTTGATATAAAAGATTTGTTTACATACAAATTATACCGACCTTTTTCTTTTAAAAGCGGCAAAACACGCTTTAACATAACCCGGCTTTCTGCCATTTCGCCGAATGCGGGATGAAAAGGACCCGAAACATAGCTTTCAACGCTATGAAGACCCACACGAATTACATTAATATTTTCGCTTAAAAATATTTCAAGCACTTCTGCCGAAAGCTCGACTGCCTCTTCTAATGATAGCGGCCGATATTCACCTTTATTATACAACCTATAAAGCAGGGTGTTTTCTAAAACGACAGTCGGATAAATCCTTACGCAGTCCGGCTTTAGCTTTGCTATTTCGCGCGCTGTGTACAAGTCTTTTTTAAAGTCGCTTTTATATAGGCCTAACATCATTTGAAGGCCAACCTTAAATCCGTTTTCTTTTAATAGTTTTACTGCGTTTACAACCGAGGCTGCGTCGTGACCGCGACGATTTGCAACAAGGCATTCATCGCACATAGACTGTGCCCCAAGCTCCACACAGGAAATTGTATAGTTTTTTAATATGTTTATAATATCGTAAGATATTCCATCGGGTCTTGTGGACATTCTAATTCCAATGGCATTTCCTTTATTAATCTCTTTTTGCGCGGTATCTAACAAAGATATCATATAATCCTTTTCAAGACAGGTAAAACTGCCGCCGAAAAAGGCAATTTCGTTATCCTTTCTTTTTGAGGCTTTTACCGCATCAACAATGTTACTTGTATCAATACGGCCGGTGATATTTTGCTGATCGCAAAAGCTGCATCTGAATTTGCAGCCTTCGTGCGGTATAAATACAGATATATTTCCGCCGGGCAAGTTTTACACCCCCTATAAAAATTAAAACCGGCACACCGATTTTTCGGCGGCCAGCTATATTTATATTTCAAGACCCATTAGTTCCAAAGCCTTTTTTGCCGCCTGTTGTTCGGCATGCTTTTTGTTGCCGGCCACTCCAACGCCAATAACATTGGAGTTTAGATGCACTTCAACAGTAAAGCTTTTGTCGTGCTCGGGGCCGCTTTCGTCAATAAGAATATAACTTAACTCTTCTCCCGGATTTTGTTGAATAATCTCCTGGAGCGCTGTTTTGTAATCTTTAAAGTTTCCGCCGGACAAATGATTTTCGATAAATCTAAGAACAAACTTTTTAGCGGGTTTAATGCCTCCGTCAAGATAAATGGCCGCAAGAACCGCTTCAAATGCATCAGACAAAATTGACGGCCTGTTTGCTCCGCCGGACGATCTTTCACCCTTGCCAAGCTTTATCATATCGTAAAGTTTTATTTCCTGCGCGAACTCAGCAAGGCTTTCTTCGCATACTAACGAGGCCCTTAGTTTTGTAAGCTTGCCTTCATCAATATCGGGGCAGTTCTTAAAAATATACTCGCTTACTATAATGCTTAAAACACTGTCTCCCAAAAACTCAAGCCGTTCGTTGCTTTGGCATTTGTGTTCGTTGGCGTATGACGAGTGCGACAGTGCCGTGTTAAGCAATTCCTTATTTTTAAAATCATATCCGAATTCCATTATAAATTACCTTCGATTTTTTCTATTACGCCGCGCTCAGCAAAAAGCTCCGCGTTGCGTATTGCGTTTTTAAAGGCGACTTCGTTTGAGGATCCGTGCGCTTTAAAAAGCGGCTTGCACGTACCAAGCAGCGGTGCACCGCCGACAGCCGTGTAATCGGTTTTATTCTTTAACCCTTTAAGTCCGTTTTTAAGCGGTAAGACGCTTAGTTTTGTCAATGTGCTTTTTAAGAAAATTTCTTTAATCATTTTAAAAAAGGTCCCCGCGACGCCCTCAATGGTTTTTAACGCTATATTGCCCGAAAAACCGTCGGTTACTATAACATCGCAATCGCCGTCCATAATTTCACGACCTTCTATGTTGCCGCAAAAATTAAGCGTACTGTCTTTTAATAGCTTATAGCCTTCGGTATGGAGCTCGCCGCCTTTGCATTCTTCCGTACCTATATTTAAAAGCTTAACCGCAGGATTTTTTTTGCCCATTACTAGCTCATAATAGCAAGATCCCATTATACCATACTGCAAAAGATACTCGGGTTTAATATCAATATTAGCGCCTACATCCAGCATTAAAAACGGATCTTTATAGCTTGGAATTATCGCTGCAAGCGCGCACCGTTTTATGCCTTTAATACGTTTAACAATCAGGCTTCCGCCAACTACTAAGGCCGCCGTACTTCCTGCCGATACGGCCGCATCGGCGGTACCGTCACACAGAGCATCTAACGCTACGCCCATACTGCATTTGCGCTTTTTCTTTAAAATATCTGCAGGATCATCCTCAATCTCGATTGTACCGTCGGCGTCTAAAACGGTAAATGCCGAAATATCGATTTCGTTTTCCAATGCAACAGATTTAATTTTTTCACTGTCGCCGCATAAAATAATTTCGGTGCCAAATTCCTCTTTTGCTAATACGGCCCCTTTTATTGCCGCAAGAGGCGCATTGTCTCCGCCAAAAGCATCAAGTGCCACTCTCATCTAAAACACCTTACTTTCGTTATAAAACTTTAGCGAACGTTCCGCTAAAGCCATGTATCTTTCTTTTTTATCCTTAATTTTTATATCCATTGGCGGCAGTAACCCGAATGCCGCGCCCATTGGCTGAAAATTTTTAGTTTCAGTGGTAATATAAGAACTAAGACCGCCGATCATAGTAATCTTTGGCAAAACCAGTGCCGGTTCGTTTTTAAATCTTCTTGCCGCGTTAATACCTGCAATTATTCCGCTTGCTGCGCTTTCCATATAGCCTTCAACACCGGAAAGCTGTCCCGAAATAAAAATATTTTCATCACTTTTAAGCGAAAAATCTGCGTTAATAACTTTAGGCGCGTTAATAAATGAATTTCGGTGCATAACGCCATAGCGCTCATATTCGGCGTTTTTTAATGCCGGTATCAGCGAAAAAACCCTTTTTTGTTCGGCAAATTTAAGGTTTGTCTGAAAACCTACCAAATTATACATATTGCCAAAAGCGGTTTCTTTACGAAGCTGTAAATTAGCATACGGTCTGTGCCCCGTTTTAGGATCCTTAAGCCCTACCGGTTTTAGCGGGCCAAATCGCATGGTGTCTTTACCTTTTTTAGCCAAGACCTCAATAGGAACGCAACCCTCGTATATTTTATCAAAATCATGTAGTACAGCAATGTCTGCTTGTATTATTTCATTGTAAAACCGCTCGTATTCTTCTTTATTTAAGGGACAGTTTATGTAATCCCCTTCAGATGCTTCATACCGTGAAGCGGTAAAGCAGTGGTCAAAATCAACCGAATCAATATCCACAATTGGCGCCGCGGCGTCATAAAAAAACAGTCTGTCCCCACATAGAGTAAAAAGCTTTTCAGCAAAAGCGCCATCGGTCAATGGGCCGGTAGCGACTACCACTATACCCTTTGGAATTTCGGCAAGTTCTTCGTTTACAACGGTAATATTTTTATGACTTTTAATTTTTTCGGTAACAGCGGCAGAAAAGGCGTCTCTGTCAACTGCCAGAGCACCGCCTGCAGGCACCGAATGCTTTTTTGCTATAGGCACGGTAATACTGCCGAGAATTTCCATCTCTCTTTTTAAAAGTCCGGAAGCCGAATTAATCCTTTGTGCTTTTAATGAGTTAGAGCACACAAGCTCGCAGAAATTTGCGTTTTTGTGCGCCGGTGAAAATTTTAACGGTTTTTGTTCATACAAAAGCACGCGGATACCGCGATTTGCTATTTGATAAGCCGCCTCGCATCCTGCAAGTCCTGCACCTATAACCGTAATAAAAGATTGCATTATTCCTTCTTTTGCCCGTCTTCTTTGTTCTTTTGCCACTCTTTGCGGGTCGGGCATTCGGAATTTAGGCAGTAGGTTCTGCCACGGGTTCCTTTTAACATCCAGTTTCCGCAAGTAGGACATTTCTCGCCTGTAGGAAGGCTGGGCGCTGCAAAATTACACTCCGGATAATTGCTGCAGCCGTAAAATCTTTTGCCTTTTTTAGAAACTTTGCTTACAAGTTTCGAGCCGCAAACCGGGCAGGGCTCCTTAATTTCATTTTGAGGCAAGGGCTTTGTGTTTTTACATTCCGGATATCCGGGACATGCTAAAAACTTACCGAATCTGCCGGATTTAATAACCATTTTTTTGCCGCAAAGTTCGCAAACAACGTCTGTTTCTTCAGCAGGGATCTCAACTTTTTTGTCAGCCATTTCTTTTTCCGCCTTTTGCAAAGTTTTTTCAAAATCTTTATAAAATTTATCTACAGACGAGGTCCATACTATGGCCCCGTCTTCAATCTTATCAAGGTCACTTTCCATGCCGGCTGTAAATTTTACATCTACAATATTACCAAAATACTCTGTTAATAAGTCCGATACAACCATACCAAGTGCAGTCGGTTTTAAACTCTTTTTATCACGTTCGATATACTCGCGGGTTAAAATATTGGCGAGTATAGGCGCATAAGTAGATGGCCTTCCGATACCGTTTTCATCAAGCGCTTTTATAAGCGTTGGCTCGGTATACCGTGCCTGTGGTTGTGTAAAATGTTGCAGCGGTTCCGCTTTTTTAAAGGTTAAATTATCGCCTTTAGTAAGTTCCGGAAGCTTTTTGGCATCATTTTCGGCTTCGTCTTTGCCTTCTTCATAAAGAACGGTAAATCCGTCAAACAATACGCTTGTTTCACTTGCTTTTAAATTATATTCATCCGCACCGATATCAACCGATACCACTTTATTTTTTTGTTCTGCCATTAAGCTTGAAATAAATCTATCCCAAATAAGCTTATACAGTTTAAACTGGTCAGCAGTTAAACTTTGCTTTATCTCTTTTGGCAGTAATTTTGGATCAGTCGGCCTGATTGCTTCGTGCGCATCTTGGGCAGAAGCTTTTGATTTAAAATACCTCGGTTTACTTGGCAAATAATTCTTCCCGAATGTTGCCTGTATTAATTCTGTAGCTTCTTTTCGGGCTTCTTCGGAAATTCTAAGAGAGTCGGTTCTCATATAGGTTATAAGACCGGTCATGCCAAATCCCTTAATATCAACGCCTTCATAAAGCTGCTGTGCTACGCGCATTGTCTTTTGGCCTGTAAATCCTAGTTTGCGCGAAGCCTCTTGCTGCAGTGTTGATGTAGTAAACGGCGGAGAAGGCTGGCGCTTTTTATTGCCGGTAGTCACATTTTCAACTACAAATTCTTTTGTCTGTAAATCCTTAACTATTTTTAAAGCTTCGGACTCATCTTTTATTTCGATTTTAGAACCGTTTTTGCCGTAAAATCTTGCGACAAATCCTTTTTTGCCTTTAGCCAACGATACGTCGACCGTCCAGTATTCTTCCGGAATAAAGCCCTCAATTTCGCGTTCTCTGTCCACAATAAGCCTAAGTGCTACAGACTGAACACGCCCTGCCGACAATCCGCTTTTTACCTTCTTCCACAAAAACGGACTGATTTTATAACCCACAATTCTGTCAAGCACGCGGCGTGCCTGTTGTGCGTCTACAAGGTTAGTATTAATTTTTCGCGGGTGTTGCATTCCGTTTTCTACACCGGATTTTGTTATTTCGTTAAAGCAAACCCTGTTATCGTCGTCTAAGCTAAGGCCTAAAATATGAGCCAAATGCCAGCTTATGGCTTCACCTTCGCGGTCAGGGTCGGTTGCAAGATAAACAAAGTCGCTTTCGGCGGCTTTATCTTTAAGCTTTTTAATAAGGTCCTTTTTATCGGACATATTCGTATAATTTATTTTATAATTATTTTTTACATCTATACCAAAACGCGATTTAGGCAAATCCCTTATATGTCCCATAGAGGCCATTACCGTATAATCGCTGCCAAGATATTTTTTTATGCTCTTAACTTTAGTAGGAGACTCAACTATTACTAACTTAGACATTCGCTTCACTTACTCCTTAGCTTCTTACCCTATCTCAAAGTATCATCTTAAAGTAACTTACTGTATTATACACTAACTATATGTGCTGTGCAAGTTATTTTTATTTATATGTAATTTGCTGCAAAATATAACCAATAATTATTTTGACATCTCCCACATGAAAATCGCGGCGGCAGTGGCGGCGTTTAAACTTTCCGCTTTACCTGGCATTTTAATGCTTATAAGTTCGTCGCAAATACTTTTTGCTTTTTCTGTAAGCCCCGAAGCTTCATTTCCTATTAGCAGTATATCATTTTTAAAGGAAAAATCTCTTATATCGATGCCGCCTTTTACTACGGCGCCGATTTTTCTTTGTTTTTGCATCGTCAAAAACTCAAGGATATTTTCGGGCTCAAAAACATTAAGACGTAATATTCCTCCCATGGAAGCGCGAATGGCTTTTGGTGAAAACGGATCTGTGCCGCTTGTAATAATTCCGTCCATATTAAGCGCTTCGGCAGTTCTCACGGCAGCTCCCAAATTTGAAGGATCGCTTATATTTTCGAACGCCAAATACCTGCCATAAGGTTTAAGATTTAAACTAAGCTTTGGCCGTTTTACAACAGCTACAACTCCCTGCGGGTTTACCGTATCCGTTATTTTTTTTAAAATTTCATTGGACACTAAAAAGCTTTCTTTGCTTTTATTTAAAAGTTCGCTTTCATTAAAGTCCTTGCTAAAATAAAGCTCCTCGATTATCTCCGCTTCTTTGCAAAGCCTTAAGCCTTCTAACACTATAAGGCCCGTTTCTTTTCTGAAAGAAGCGCTTTTAAAAAGCTTTGCAGTTCTTTTTATTCTTTCGTTATCTTTACTGGTAATCATAATAACCTTCTAAAAAAATTCACCCGATAATAATGCATATCGGGCGAAAAATTTATTTTGCTAAAGCTTTTTGTGCAGCCTTAATTAAGGATGCAAAGCCTTTTTGATCGTTAACTGCCATATCGGCAAGCATCTTTCTGTTGATTACAATGCCGGATTTTTTGAGGCCATTCATAAATGTTGAATAGTTCATTCCGTTTTGTTTTGCAGCAGCAGAAATACGTGTAATCCACAGTCTTCTAAAATCACGTTTTTTGCGTCTGCGTCCGATATATGCATATTGACCGGATTTCATAACCGCTTCTTTAGCGGTTTTAAAAAGCTTGGATTTAGCGCCAAAATAGCCTTTTGCAAGCTTTAAAGTCTTTTTTCTTCTTTTTCTTGTTGTTACAGCGCCTTTTATACGTGCCATTTTATGTTACCTCCGTTGTTTATTTATATGGAATCATTTTCTTCACCGCTGCAACGTTGGTAGCATCGGCAACAACTGTTTTTCTTAAATTTCTTAAACGTTTTGTAGTCTTTTTGTTAAGTATGTGCGATTTAAAAGCATGTGCTCTTTTAACCTTGCCGTTTTTAGTAAGTTTAAAGCGCTTTTTTGCACCGCTGTGTGTTTTAATCTTAGGCATTTTACTTTTCCTTTCTACTATTTATTGGTCTTTGGGGCTAAAAACATCAGCATATGTCTGCCGTCCATTTTGGCGGGTTTAATTACCGTGCCGTATTCTGAACAGGCTTCGGCGAACCGCTCCATATTGTCAGTACCGATTTCCGGATGCCCGAGTTCTCTGCCGCGAAAACGAATCGAAACCTTAACTTTATTACCGCTCTGTAAAAACTTGCAAGCGTGGTTAACCTTGGTATTAAAATCGTGTACGTCTGTTGAAAGACCAAGCCTTATTTCCTTGGTTTCTACAACCTTTTGGTTTTTGCGCATTTCCTTCTCTTTTTTGGTTTGCTCAAAACGGTATTTACCGTAATCCATAATTTTGCAAACAATAGGAGAAGCATTCGGGGCAATCATAACAAGATCCAGATCTTCTTCTTCTGCGATTTTTAAAGCCGCTGACGTTTTCATAACGCCGAGCTGCGAACCGTCTGCTCCGATGACTCTAATATCCTGCTCATTGATTTCCTCATTAATCGGTAATTCTTGTTTTCTGCTAATGCTAAAGCACCTCCAAAATAAAAATCAAAAAATAAACACGGTCCGAAAAATTTCGTCCGTGCAACAAGAACGGTATAACAATACCGTTTAGCTTATTGACCCTTTAAGACGAAACTTTGGGGTGAGACCATAGTCTACTTTATTGTATATTTATTTTATCACAAAAATTCTGTTTGTCAAGCGGTTTTTTAAAAAAACGGCGGATAGCTTGCGCTATCCGCCTGAATAAGCTTATTTAACTCTCTTAACCTCACCGTTAGCGCGTTTTACAGCGTTATTGATGGTAGTCTTCTTTTGGTTGAGAATTGTAGTTTGCTGACCGGAAGCTGCGTTTGCAAGGTCTTCGCACATAGTTCTGTATGCGCCGGACTGGATATAGTCGATAACACCGCTTGAGGTAATAATCTGTTTCTTAGCAGATTTGCTGCAAATTGTATAAAATACTTCTTTAAACTGACTGTTATAGAAAGTAGAATTCATATTGCAGTTAGAAGGATCTAAGAAATATCTTAAGAAATATGCAGCGCCTTCTGCGTTATCAGCACCTTTTGCAACACCCCAAGCCTTCGGACGTGTAGGTGTATAAGCACCTGATTGAGAAGGACCGGGAACCGGAACTGCTTTAAGGTCGTTAATGCCGCCCTTTGTGGAAACATTATCAAACCAGCCGCCTTCGTTGTAAAGGCCGTAAGAAATTGCAGAGAACAAACCTGTTGTACCTTTAGAGATACCTGTAGGATCCCAGTTTTTAACAAGGTTGTCGCCAACGAGTTTTGATACTTCGTTCCAAGCATCTGTAATTGTTTTTGTGGTTTTAGCATTGTCGAGCGAGCTTGTAAATTTCGAGCCGTCAAATTTAATGAGGTCAACACCGGCAGAGAGCATATAAAGGTCTTTACTCTGTAATGACATACCTGTGTTGTTGGAGCTCTTTTTAGAGAATTTAGAAGCAATGTCTTTAGCAGCTGCCCAGTTCCATTTACCGCTCTTATAAAGCGAATAAGGATCAGAAAGTCCGGAAAGTGCTGTTTTATTATAGTAGGTTACATAGTTACAGTCTTCGCAAGACCAGCAGCCGTTAATGGCAACACCGAAGTATTTGCCGTTAACTTTCAAATAGTTCATATAATTCTTGTACCAGATGCTGTCATTCAGACGGAATACCTTGGTATCAAGCGCCTGCATCGATTTTACAACGAATGAAGGGAAGTTGTTGGATGAGCAGCATAATACGTCGGGAGAGTCTTTACCGGCGATAAGAGAAGCAAGCTTGGTGCCGTACTCATTTTCGGTTGTAACAGTCGTACGAACTTTTATTCCTGTTTTGCTTTGGAAAGAATTTACAAGACTTTTTTCTGTCTTTGTATATTTACGCCACATAATTACATGGATTTCTTTCTTTTTAAGCGCAGCAGAAATATTGTTTAAATAGTTGGATTCCCACTTTGTGGATCCACCGGTAGAATTACCGGATTTGCTCGTGGTTCCGGATGCTGTTCCGCTGTTGTTAGCATCTTCGCCGCTTTGAGTGTCGTTGCTATCTGTCTGTTCGTTATCGCTTACAGTAGGATCGTTATTGTCCTCGCCATCTGCGGTGTTGGCATCGCCGCCGCAAGCAGAAAACGCCATAACAACTGCAAGCAATAAAGCTAAAATAGCACTGAATTTTTTTGCAATGTTTAATGCTTTCATGACTTTTCTCCTTTTAAATTAGATAAATAATTTTACCATATTTATTTTATCCGACAATACCGACTCTGTCAATACTTTGAATGAATTTCTTCTGTAAAAACATGAACATAATCAGTACCGGGGCAATAAATAACAAACATGCAGCCGAAGTAGGTCCTGCGGCTGTAACGTACGCAAGTCCCTGGCTTTGAAGTACCGTTCCTATGTTGGCAAGAGCAACCGCCAACGGGAACTGATCTTTAAAATACAGAACTGACAAGAAGTATTCGTTCCAATGCCATATTACCGAGAATATGGTTACCGTTAAGAATACGACGCCTGAGGACGGAATTACAACCTTTACGAAGGTTTTCCACGGTCCTGCACCGTCAATCCAAGAAGCTTCTTCGAGTTCTTTTGGAAGTCCCATAAAGAACTGTCTGTAAATAAAGATAAATATACCCGAGCGAAGTCCCACGCCAAACAGTGACGGTAACCAGAATGTAAGCGGAGTATTTGTAACATCGATTACAAGCTCAGGATTTCCAAACCATCCGCCGATAAGTTTTGTAAGACCAAAAAAGTCTATAAAACGGAAATTAAGATAAAGCGGAATTGCTAAAACCTGGACGGGAACTATTGCTGTAAGCAAAACTAAGCCAAACAAGAAATTTTTACCTTTAAAATCAAATCTTGCAAAACCGTAAGCCGCAATAGCGCAGGTTAAAACCTCAATAAGTGCGGCAACAACACCGTTAAGTAATGTGTTTTTAAGGCTGTTTAAATAATCGAGCGAATTAAAAGCGATTATTAAATTATTTAAAGTTGGATTTCTTGGTATCCAGATAACCGAAGGGTTATAAAGATCGCTTACAGACTGTGCAGTATAAGATATCATGGCAAACAGAGGATAAATAATTATATATCCTACCGAGATTAAAAACACCAGTCTTGCAATTGTTACAATAACATTTTTAATCTTTGCCTGCGTTTTGCTGCGATTTAATCTTTTTACATTGGCGGACTTTTCGGGGATTATTATTTTTGTATTATCTTGTGTCATTTTTAATCCCCCTTAATTCCACTTTTTAAGCAAGAGCTTAGAATACAGCAGCAGTACAAGTCCGATGCCGGCACCGATTATTGCAAAGAAGAACCAAAGCATCGCCGCACTTATATCGTAGGTTGCACTGTCATTCATAAGCGCATATGCCTGACTTAAAATCGGATTGGAGTTTTGTGTTAAAAGCTCTATCATCGTAAATACAATTACCAAAAGAACTGTTTGTGAGAGCATCGGAAGGGTTATGTACCAAAACTCTTCCCACTTTGTAGCGCCCTCAACGTGAGAAGCTTCATAAAGCTGTTCCGGGATGGTTTGAAGACCTGCAATAAAGAGTATTACCGGAATACCGCATGACCAAAGGGTATTAAATATATTGGTTATGAGTTTCGACATCTCATTTGTCAGTTCTTCGGACAAGTGGAGATTGTTAAGTATGGTTGTAAACTCGAAACCGCCGCTTGTTTCGGTATAAACGTTTGTAGATTCGGTAGACATTTGAACGATGGCGCCTATACCGCCGTAGCTTTGGGTTAATTTTTCCATTACAACGCCGGTAGCAATTATAACCGGCAGGAAGAATATCGCCCTAAAAAATGCTCTTCCGCGGAATTTTTGGTTAAGCACCAAGGATAGAATTAAGCTTACGATTACTACTATAGGAAGTGACCTGAAGAACTCGCCTAAAGCATTGCTTAAGTTTTTTGTATAGTCCGGGTCGATATTTAAAATATAGTTATAATGCTCAAATCCTGCAAACTCAGTAGCCATCATACCCGGCTCAACCGTTACGATACTAAGTGAGAAAATAAAGGATTGTATAAGCGGGACTATAAAGAACAACGCCATTCCTATGCACCAAGGCAGGATAAACATACGGCCGTAAAGACTTTTTTTGGATTCAATTCCGCGTTTATGCTTTAATTTTAGATTTTTATTTGCCGCTGCGTCCATATTGTTTATCCCTCCTTTACTTTAAAGCTGTTTGCCGGTATCGTGCCGATTTCGGTTAATACTGCGCTGTCGCTCATATTAACGTAGACCGCCACGCCGTTTGCAAATTCTGTTTTTGTTACATCATCAACCAAAATTGTATGATTGGCTATTGTACTGTCTTTAACTTTTTCAAGTAAATCTTTGGCTTCGGCAATATCTTGTTTAATTTGATCTTTTTTATCGCTGTAAAGATATGCACCGTAGTCTTCGTTATACTGTTTGCGAAGCTCTATATCGTAGTTTTCCATAACAACATACGATAATCCGCTTCCGCATTCTATAGCCTTTAAGAACGCTTTGCGCTGATCGTTAGCTTTATTGATTGCTGTAGAATAAAGTTCTTTATAACCTTGATAGACTATCTGGTATAACGGAACATCCACATCAAAAGCTCTGTCGCGCTGGGAAGCAATAGGCGCTCCCACAATTACATCCGCCGCAGTTGCGCCGTAGCTTACGGGATTTTGCAGCAATACCTTGTTATCTAATTCTTTAACGCTGCTTACAATCTCGGTAATATCCTTAGCCATGTTATATCTGCTTGGGTATTTGTTATCCCTATAATCGGAATAGCAGGTATTTCCGAGTGTATTAAAGGATATGTTCTTAAATCCAATATCGTTGGCGGCTTTTACCGCTTTATCAACGACAGATTGAATTTTGCTTCTTGTAACGAGGGCGCTTATTGTGCCGCCGTTATCTAAATCAAGTCTTTGTCCTGTGGAAATCCAATACTGTCTTATGCTTGCGGTAATGCCGGTATTGTTAAGTGCTGTACCGGACGAACGGCTTATTCCGCCGCCGCTCTTCTGAAGGTACAGAACATCAAAATTAAAATACGTATCGATATTTGCGCTGTCTGCAAAAGATATTAGTGATTCAACATCTTTTTTCTTGCCGCATACACCGGTTATTTTATAATTTCCTGCAACCTTTTTTGCGTTTACGCCGCCTTCGCCGAATCCCCTTAATATGGCGGACATGCTGCCGTCAGCAATATCTTTAAGTTCGGCAAGAATGCTTTCTGCTTCTTTATAAGTAGTAAGCGTTTTTGCGGTGGTAATCGGAAAACCTAAAAACAGATCGTCCTCCATATAGTACCCTATCAGTGTTGCATTTAAAAGCTTGTTGGAGCCTGTTTTTATAAGTCCTTCATTTTTAACTAAATAGTCGCGGTACTTTTTAGCCATGCCGCTATAGGTGGCTTCATCCCCGGATAAAGCGTAATAACTTACGACAAACGGATCTACATCATTGAGTTTTTCGGTATATTTATTTCTCCATATACCGTTTAAATATATAACATCTTGGCCACGCACATCAATATATGCATAAGCGGAAGAATAACCGAATGTTGTATTACCCGACTGCGCTTTAATGCTTGCATATTCGGCACCGTTGGTGATTATGCCCATTACGCCGCTATTTCCGTCTTTAGCACCGAAGAAGGGCATTGATACGGCGGTATTTACATCGTAGTCGTTATACTTATCGGTTATTGTATCATCGCCGTAAACCTTGCCGCTGAATTCTCTTGGCGTGTCCTCGCTTCGCTCGTCGGCATACATAATAGCGCCGGAACCGGAAGGAATTACAAGGTAAGAGTCTTTAGAACCCGCAGCTGTATTTTTAGCGGAGCACATAAACGGCGCAACGCCTACAGACACAACGATATTTTCGCTCGCCTCGATTATTGCCTTAGGATCAACCTTAACACTTACAGCCTCGCCGTCAAGATAATACTCAACGGGAATAGCAAAGTAATATTCGTCGAACCAGTAGGTAACCTTAATGCCGTTTTCAATAGCTTCACTTGATACACGTCCCGACTGAACCGCCGCGGAGCCCGACATAATATCAATCGGGTTTGAATTTAAAGAATATTTTACGGTTATGGCTGAGTTTACAAACTCTTGATTTTTATTATTCTCGGCAAGTGTATCGTAGGAATTTGGGTTTGTGCCCCATTTTCTGCCGTCCTTTTTGCTTGTGACAACAACGGAATAATGTTCGGCGTCCCAACCAAGAGTATAGTTGCTGTTTTCGAACATGTTATCGTTGCTTTCAAGCTCGGGAAGATCGGCATTTAAATCATAAATGCTTTCATCGTACTGGGTTACAACATCGAACTGTGTAGTCCAGATACCGTCATCCTCATCTTTTTTACAGGCGGCAAATACAGTGGAGAGTAATGTTATGCACAAAACCAAACAAATAAATTTAACTGTGTTTTTCATTTTCTCTCCTCCTACCTGTATTTTACTTCTTGAACCAAGGTCTCAATAAAGCTTATCAACTGAGAAACAAGGATTCCAACCATAAACGCCACAAATACCACAATAAGCATTCCTATAAGCGTTATTATCATAATGCCTATAAATTTTACGAAGCCGAATTCGTGAACGGTCATCATACCTACGCAAAGTATAATGTAATACAATGCCATAAATATTGTATGAATCGCTGTAATTACCAATTGTTCCTCGGGCGTTAATACATTAGATAAAAGGGTGAAAAGAATTAAGTAAATAATTTGCGGAACATACGAATAGCAAACTATTGTATATACCTCTTTTACTTTACCTTTTCCTTCAAACAGTGTTGCCATACCCCAGTTTACTATTGACATTAAAATTATAAACCCTATGGTAGTCAATATTACATAAGCGGCGTTGTAGTTGCTCTTGTTAAATATTACAAACATAAAGCCGCCGTTAATGTCGCTTACTACTGTGGCAACGTAGAACAACAACATAACAATTGTTGCAAGTATTATAGAGCCTTGATTATCGTATTTAATCTTCTTGCATGATTCAAACGGATGGAACATACATCCGAACATGGTTTTAATCTTTTGATTCTTAATAAGCGTAAGCTCGTGCTTGCTTGAATAAACAAGGAAAGCAATAAGTCCGCCTACTACAACTAAAACCACTAAAAAGATCCACACAAAGTTCCGTGATAAATAATCGTTTCTAACATACTGGAAGGCGCTTGCATATGCATCCTGATCGAAAGCATTTTTGGCATATTCCATGGCAAGCTCGTAATCCTCTTCCATGTAGGCGGCTTTAGAAAGCCCGTCGTAAGCTAACTGACATCCGCGATCCATGGATATTACTTTTTCCCAATATGGCTTTGCCTCAACATATGCACCGGTGCTTGTTAAGCTTTGTGCTTTTTTGAATGCCGCGCCAAATTCAGTCTCACTGTAAACAGTAATGGTATTGCCAAGCTTATCGGCGATTATTATGTCTTTGGTAAGGCTATTGTATCTTAACGAAATCGGAGCTACGAAAGTACCTTTTTGATATCCGTCCTGTGTTCCTCCGCCGACAACACCTAAAAGTCTGCATTCCTGATCATATATAAATATATGTCCGTAATTGCGACAAACGGTGTACATATAGCCATACTCGTCAACATCAACCGAACGAATATCCGTAACACGGTAACCGTACATTCCGCTTTTATCGGAATATCTTACGGAGCTGCCATCGGAAAAGTTAAAGGATTCGGAGGATTTAACATTCCTTTTTGTCTTGTCCTTTAAAATATTCGTTCCGCCGGGAGAGAGCTTACGAAGCTGCCCGGTTGAACTTATCCATGTGCTTGTAGCACCTGTCGCCGTGTAAATAAAATTGTCTTCGTCCATTGCTATATCGTTAAACTGATACGGAAGACTCTGTTCTTGGTTCGCTTTTTTTACATCGTTTCTAAATAGTGTTTCAAAAAGCTTAGTAAGCGCGCTTAATAGGTTGCCCTTTACAGTATTTGCGCCGTAAAAGCCCGAAAACTCACCGTTTTGGTCGTACATAACAGCGCCGAAATACGAGCCGTCACTAACTACATACGTAATTCCGTCTTTATCAACGACAACACGTGCCGGACGATAAATAAACGTGTCCGGAATAACATCAGCATCCGGCATTTTTAAAAGTGTTTTTACCGTGCCGTTGTAGTTTAAAACGATAATCCTTGCATTTTCTGTATCGCAAATGTAAATATCATTATTATCGTCTCTTACATATACGCCCATAAATCCGGTAAAGTCAAGCGCTTCGCCGTTATAGGATAAATTTTGTATTACGCGGCTTAGCTTAAAATTCTTATCAAGCACTACAACACGGCTGTTACCGCTGTCCGCTATAAATACAAATCCGTTTTTGTCTGTGTAAACATCCTGCGGATCGGCAAAGTTTCCAATGCCAAGGTCCGCACCCGTTACCGTCAATTTAAAATCATACAATGATTTAAGTTTTGAAGGCGTGGATTGTTGTATGCCGGTCCAATAAGTATACGACTGATAAGGTTCTGTAGGATAATTATCGTCTGCCGCAGCAGCCGGAACCGCAAGAACCGAAAACGCCATCACAAGGAGCAGAAAAACCGTTACAACAAGGCTTGTTTTTTTATTTTTTAAAAAAGCCATTAATTTTTCACTCCTTTTACTTAATACCCGCGCTACTCATGGTTTCGGTAACGCTTCGCTGAGAAATTAAATAAACCAAAATCGGCGGAATCATCATTATTACCGTAATAGCCATCGCCGAACCTGAACGAGCAAGTCCGCCGCCGGCAACAGTCGTCGCCGCATACGGAAGTGTTTTTAACTCTTCGCTGAATATTGTTCCCGACGGTGTTATTGCCCACAAATCACGGAAGGAGAAAAGCGTAAGTGTAAGCCAACCGGATTTAACAATAGGCATTACTATTTGCCAGAAAACCCTTAAAGTGCTTGCACCGTCAATACGTGCAGCTTCAATAAGCGGATCGGGCACGTTTGCATCCATGAACTGCTTCATAAGGAATACGCCCATAGAAGACGGTATCGCAGGCAATATATATATCCAGTAAGTATCTATCATGTGCAGCGAAGAATAAATAATGTACCTCGGAATTTCAAGGGTATATGCATTATATAACAGTGAGAATTGAACCAATGCAAATACTACAGTTTTGAATTTTAAATTTGATTTTGAAAGTACAAACGCCGCCATAGACGCTACAAACACGTGAAGTATTGTAGTTACTATACTAATAAATAAGCTGTTAAAAATGTATCTTGAAAGCGGTACGGAAAGATTGTCAAGCAAGCTTGGAAGTACGGTGTAGTTGCTAACTGTAGGACGTACTACGAAAAATCTCGGAGGGAATACAAGCAGCTCGTCTAAAGGTTTAAAGCTTGTTACGATTGAATAGATCATCGGCAAAACCGAATATAAGCCGAAAATCAACAAGAACAGAGTATAAACTATGTTTCCTCCGGTGCTTCTTGTGTAACGCTTATACTGGCTGCGGCTTGGAGCTTTGAGTTTTAATTTTTTTGGTGCTTTTACTGTATTTTCCATTACTCTTACCTCCCCGCCATATTGACAAGCTTACCTAAAAGCTGTTTTGTTAACGACATCAATATAAACAGCACTACGCTTATAGCCGCGGCGTAACCCATTTCGTAACGGGTAGCGCCAACGTCCGTTAAAAGCGTTACTATTGTTTCTGTTGAATAGTTAACGCTCGGGAAACCGGCAAGCGCCATAGGAACAGCCGAAACAGAGAAAGCCGACTGTATCTGCATAACCATACCGAACATCAATATCTCTTTCATTGAAGGAAGAGTAATATACCAAAGCTCGTGCCAGCGGTTTTTAATACCGTCGATAGCGCCGGCTTCATAAAGCTCGGCATTAACGTTTTGAAGACCCGAAATATTGGCTAAGAAGGTTACGCCAAGGCACATCCACAACTGAACTATAATTATAATGGTAAGCGCATATTGCGGGCTCTTAAGCCACTGAATCGGGTCGGTAATAAGACCCAGAGATATAAGCGTGCTGTTTATGTAACCGTAAGAGTCACCGGAAAAAAGTATCTGCCAAATAAAATATACGTTACCGGCAAGAGCTGGCGCATAGAACAGGAATGACAGAACGGTTCTGATTGTAGGACCGAACTCGTTAACCATCCAGGCCAGCATAAACGCCAAGAAGAAGCCTATCGGTCCTGTAATAATCGCAAATACCAAAGTATTGCTTAAAGCCGCCGGGAATATATCGTCCTCTAAGAACATTCGGCTGTAGTTGTTTAAAAACGTAAATTTCGGCATCGATACGGCATCAAAATCGAAAAAGCTTAATACTACAGAAGAAAGTACCGGTAAAACCGTAAATATAAAGAACAGGATAAAGAAAGGTGCAATCATAATAATATATGTAAGCTTTTGATTTCTTTTATCCCTTTTGGACTGCTTTCTTAAAGCAATCGCTTCTTTGCTTAGCATGGAATTTTCCATTATTTTTACACCCTCCTTTACTTAACATTGTATTGCGCACGCTTACGTGCAATCTCATTGTCGGCAATACCTGCCCATTTTACAAGCATATCCTTGCTGTTCTTGCTGTTGTTTACAACATTCCAGTAAGCCTGGTCTATTACACGCGCTGTGTAATATCCGCCCGGAACCTCCGGAATCTCCTGCAGGCGCTGCCATTGAGTAATGAGTGCATTAAGACTTGCACTGTCCCAACCCATTTGCTTAAAGGCTTCAACGTTACTTGTCGCAACACGTCCGGAAACGCCGAGTATGGATTCGCAGTTATCGGAATATGCAAGCTGAGTTTCCGCGGATGTCCACCATTTTAGGAATTCCCAGCCGCCTTTTTTGTTTTTGGAAATATTTAATATTCCGCAACCGGTACCGGAGCCTGCCTGGCTGTTATTAATAGTGCCGTCCTCTTCAACATATCCGGGGATCGGCGCCATCGCCCATTTGCCGCTGATTTCGGGCGCCGCCATCGTAAGGCTTATATACTCGGTATAAGACTGAATACCCATAGGCATAACGCCTATTCTGAAGCGGTTAAAGAAGTCCGCGGTTATGGGGAATTTATATTCATTATAGAAATTGGTCCAAAACTCAAATGTTTCGAGTGCGGTTGCGCTTGTAAGATTGGTGGCGGAAAGATCGTCTTTATAAATAGATCCGCCTCTTTGAATAAGCATTGACGGGAATATACTAAACGCCGCAACACCGGAATCTACCTGAGTTATCTGAGTTAACTTAATATACGGCAGCGAGCACTGCAAATTATGGCGCATCAAAAATGACGCTACTTCAATATATTCTTCCCAGGTGGTAGGAACTTTCAGTCCGTACTCACCTAAAATATCGGTGCGGTAAAATAGCATATAGAAACTGGTTGTATCGGAAAGAGCATAAGTGCCGCCCTGGAATTTAAACGGCAAAACCGCGTCTTCCGACATATACCGTTTAATAACCTGTTCGTAATCGGGGAAGTTTTCAAGGTTGTACATAGAGCTTCTTAAAGCAAGGTTTACAGGTGTACTTCTCGCCATATGAAGCGAGCAGTCGGGTCCGTTGCCCGAGAGTATACCTTGTATGTACGAAGCGTTGGATATTTTAAGGTTTACGCCTATACCCGTTTTTGGTGTAAAAGATGATTGAATAAGATCGTTAAGAACACGTACCTGATCACGGCCCCAGTTAATCCATATCGTTATGGTTTCGTCGGCGTCGCTATCACCGGAAATGTTGTTGTAGTTTGCACTGAACGAGCCTAAAAATCTTTGCATCGAAAACCATGTTTTTTCAAAAAATCCGGCTCTGTTGTGATCAAATTCGGCTTCAGTCGGAGCAAGCTCGATATAGTCAATTGAAAGAGCCATCTTCATCATATCGTAAACTAACGCTGCTACAGAAGTATAGTTTGTATAATAAAGGCTCTTGTAAGTATGTGCCGCAAGTCTGAAATCAAGCATTTTTTCAAGTACGTTGCTCATAGAACGTATGCTTGACGCATAAGAACCGCCGTTCGCGCCTGCAAGCTCCTCAATGCCCGAAGCTATACTTTCAAGCTCCTCATCACAAGAAGTCAGCACTTCTTCTAAATCGGGAATCTGGTTAAATAATGCATAGTCGCGGTTGGCGTCGGGTGTTTCACCGGTTATCATAACGATTTTTCTGTACATAACTCCAACGTCATACATTACAGCCTGAAGGCGGTTTACAAGGGCGGTCATCTCGCCAAGGCATACTTCCATAGAAATGGTATGTTCGCCTGCGTCAAGATAAAGCAAATACGGATCGTTATTATCATCGGTCCACTCTTTATAATCCCAGTTTATACCGTAGTTAAATTTAATATTTGCGGCTTCGGCAAACGGAACTTCGCCATCTATTAAAAGTTTGCGGTAGCTTGAACCGTTTAAAACATAATTTTGACGATAGCGGAATCCCACTTTATAAAGTCCCGCTTTATCTGCCGTAAACTTCCAGGTTATTATTTCGCCCGGCATCTGCCAGTTGGTGTTACCTATATAGTTTACACGGGAAAGATACGGGCTTTGACCGTTTTTAGAAGACATTCTCGGATCTGACGAGTCGGCCTTCGATACAAGAGAGTTTGTAGTTTTTAAAACAGCATTTTCGCCTTCGATTTTTATCGTATTTTCAGCTGTTTCATTGCCATACGAAGCCTTAACCTCTTCATAGCTTTTATACGTTAACGGCGCTACCAAATCGATAGACGCAATAGCTACGGGTTCTGCTACTGAAGTAATGGTAATGGTGTGGCTGCCGGATGTGAGATAAAATTTAAAGGGCATATCCTCAAGGCCGGATGCATCCACAATTCTTTTTGTGTTATACTGGAAAACCTCTTCTTGAGACGGAGAAAATTCATTTCCCATGCCGTCCGCACGTACATCTCCGGAATCCTTCCATAAACGCGGTACTTCAAATTCCTGAACGCCGTCAAAAGGAATCGCTCCGTCGATCATCAAGCCGAGCTTTATAGGATTGTTGCGTCCTTTTAAGCCGATATAGGTAAGCTCGATGTTATAGTCGCCTGAAAATAATACGTTTATCGTATAGCTCGCAGAGCTTTTTTCAGTAATAAATTTTGCGACGTTTGCTTTCCCTTCGTAATTGTCTGCTTTTTCCACACTGCCGGAAAAAGAAGCAAAATCAGCGCCTTTTTTAGATACGCTTGTTGTGGCATCAGCACTATCGGATATAGCCGAGCGATATGTTTTATAGCTTTGCAAATCCGAAGATGCGACGACAGCGCCTCCACTTACAGTGTCCGCCGAAACGCCGGCTGTAAACAGCGAAGCGACCAGCACGACAACAGAAAGTATCAGCGCACAGCTTTTTTTCATACAATCTCCTCCAATTAATGCCCTTTTAAAATATCGGTTTTACCGACAAAAAGCACCAAGCAAAAGGCAGGTTTCGCCTTTCACTCAGTCAAATTTTATCATACATTTTGCAACGAAAATATAAAAACTATATTATTATATATTAACGTCCAGTTCAATTTTATCATAAGTACATTTTTTATAAAGTCTAAATTTTTCTCGGGAACTTATAAAAAATTAAACCAAATACCAAATGTGCGCTTAATTTGCGGATAAAAACACAATATTTATTAAAAAAATAAATAGAAAATTAACAAAACGAAGTAAAAATTAACAAATTGTTAATACTTTTTTTGTTGCAAAAAGCAAAATACAAATCGAATTTGTCGTCAAATGCGTGTCTTATTAAATCTAAAAAACCAAATATTTTTTTAGTTAAAATAACCAAATATTTTATTTGACCGTTTTTACGGCCGGTAAAATACCCTTGTCTGTTATGTCGATTACCGCATAGGTTGAAACGCCGTTGTAATCAGGCTTAATACTTCCCGGACACACAACAAAAACGCCATTAATAAAATCAATTTTAGCTTTATGCGTATGCCCGTATAAAGCTATTTTTGCCCCTTGCTCTTTCGCTTTTAATGCAAGTATTTCCGGCGATGATTTTACACCGAACTCATGACCATGTGTATAAATAATTTTAACGCCGTTTATTACAATTATATCTGTCGTTTGAAAGTCTGCAATGTCGCAGTTTCCCTTTACAATATGAAAATTCTTGTTTTTAAACTCATCCTTTAATTTTATTGCGTCATATAGCCCGTCACCGAGAAAAAACACCTCTTTTGCGCTCTCGTCAATCAGCGCTTTTTTAAAGTTATCCTTTTTACCGTGGCTGTCCGAAAAAACCAAAATACGCATAAGACACATTCCTTTTTGTTATCAATTTTTTATAAACTGAATAATATGTTAAAGAGGTGATAAATGTGGAGATAGACAAAGACAAACTTTTAAGGCAGATAAAGGCAACTTTAGGGGGCAACAGCAACCTTGAATCGGCAATAAAAACAGGTGATAAAAACAAAATTTTGCAGTCTTTAAGCCCGGAGGATTCCGCAAAAATCAGCGAAATACTAAAGGATAAAAAGGCGATAAATGAAATTCTTGCCAACGAAAAAATAAAGTCTATAATTGAAGACTTAAAAAGAAAATAGCCATGGATGACATAAATAACACTTTGTCCGAGATATTAAAGGACGAGAATTCCGTGGCGGCGCTTAAAAATATAGCGGAGCAGCTTTTGAAAGGCGAAGGAGAGCCTGATAAGGGGCCCTCCGTCTTAGACGGCATAGATATGGCAAAGCTCGCCGGCACATTAAGTATGATAAACAAAAAGCCAAACGACAGCCGCATCAACCTTTTAATGTCACTTAAACCTTATCTTTCAGAAAACCGTCAAAAAAGGCTCGACAGCGCTGTAAAAATACTGCGCTTATATTCGGTAATACCCTTACTTAAAGAAACCAATCTTTTAGGAGGACTTTTAGGTGACTGATTTTGAAAGGCGTGAATTCGAGCGGCAAAAAAATATCGCCGTGCAAAAATTTAAAGATATGTACGACCCCGGCCCTCCGTTTATAAAACCGCCGCAACCTGCGCCGATATCTTTGCACGATAAAAAGCCGGAAAACGAGTCCGGCCTTGATATTTTAAAACTATTAAATTTTAAAAATATGGAGCTTGACGGCGACCGCATAATAATTCTTGCGCTCGCTTTAATTCTATCGGCCGAAAAGGCCGACGAACTACTGATTTTAGCACTTATTTACATAATGCTTTAAGAATTAACTTCATGTCATCTAAAGCGGATTCGGTAACGTGGCCGGCCTTTTTTTGAAGTTCGAGCGACGCATCAAACGAAGCAATCGCAACCTCGGCGTGCAAAATAAGATCGGCGCTTTTGTCACTTTTTAAAAACGAAACAGTTTCTTTTTTAAATATGCCAAAGCGCCTGCGAATATAGGCAACCGCCGCCGCACGCGCGGCGTCATTGCGGACAAGCTCGACAGAATTTTCATCGTAATTTGAAATTTTCAGTCCGTTTTTATGTAAATCCGGCGTAAGCGATAACAGCGCAATTCCGGCATTCTCGAGGTGCAGGGTAAGTTTGGTAATATCCTTAATAAAAAGTGAAATACCGTCTTCGGAAATCGTTTCATCACTGTCTTTAAAGCTTAATATAATTTCGGAACCGGGAAGCCGCGATACCGTATCTTTAAAAGCTACAAGAGTATGCCGATCTATAACTTTGCTGTCTATCACGTTATCTTCAAAAACGGTAAGGCCGCCGTCGTTACAAACAAAACAAATATTTTCAAGCGAACCGCTAAACAAATTATGAAGTCTATGATAAGATTTGCTTGAAATAACGGCAATTTTTATGCCTTGTTTTGCAAGCGAAGAAATCAATTCCTCTGTACTTTTTAAAAGCTTACCGTTTTTTAAAAGCAGCTCTTCATCTATCGTTATTAGATTAATCATTCGGCGCCTCCGGTTTTCATATAATTTTTAACTTCGTGCTTGTTTTTAAATATAAAACAGCTCCCGACGACAATCGGCATATAAAAAGTTAAAAGGCGCCACAATAAAATGGCAACGGCTATGCTTTTACCGGACGCCGCAAACGCCGAGCCGAAAAGCAATAAAAATCCGCCTTCCGCACCACCGGAGCCGCCCGGCAAAGGCACAAACGAGCAAATCATAAAAGTAAGAGCCGCCGCCCCAAAGGCGTCACCAAAAGAAATATTAACCGACAGGCTTTTACATATAAATACAGGTACTAAAAAGAAGCAGGTAAGCTGAAGCGCCGAAAAAACTGCCGGCCATAACATAACCTTAAAATTCATTCTGTAATACTGAAAATTTGCATGAAATTTATCGATCTCGGCATTGATTTTATTAATTTTGTCATCGGGATTTTTTAATATTTTTATTTTCCCTAAAAACTTAATTATCGCGTTTGCGGCTTTAGCGCAAAAATGCGGGAAAAAGCAAGCCGCAATAAGCGCCGCAAGCGCGCCGGAATTTACCAAAAAGCCTATTATCGCCAAAGAGCTGAAAGCATTTATATTCCGGTTAAAATAGGGCAGTTTAACAATTAGAACTATAAGAGAATATAAAACCATTACCGCTTGATAAACCAAAAACCGAACCAACAGAACACAGGCGCCTTCGCCGGCCGAAAGCCCGTATTTAGTCAGCTGATATGTCTGCATGGGCTGGCCGCCGGAAGCCGACGGGGTTATGCAGTTGAAAAGCTGGCCTATCATGGTAACACGCAAAATCGATGAGAACCTAAGCTTTTTACCGTCACCTTTTTTTATTATAATGTATTGGGCAAGCGTTTCAAACACCCAGTACAGCACCATCATAATAACACCGGCAAGCATCGGTAAAAACTTGGCTGTGTTGATAGCATTATACAAATTTTGCGGATCATCAATAAAAAAGATATATCCTAATAAAAGCAAAAATATTAAGGCTATAAAACCTATTGAAAGTCCAATTTTTTTCAATTTTCTTCAACATCTCTTTAAAATGAGTTTAAAACAGTATATCACAAAATTAAAAAAAAGGCAATATTGAGTAAAGGTTGTAAAAATTCGAAAAATGTGCTATATTTATTATATATTAACACATGAAAGGAAAAAACCATGGATATTATTCAAATTAATTCTGAGAACTTTGACGAAATCATCTCGAAAGACACACCTGTGCTTATTGATTTTTATGCAGATTGGTGCGGCCCGTGCAAAATGCTTTCCCCTATTGTTGAAGAGGTTGCCGCAAAATATGACAACATTGCTTTCGGCAAACTTAACGTTGACGAAAATCCGGAAATATGCGAAAAATTCGGCATTATGAGCATCCCTACCTTGATCTTCTTTAAAAACGGTGAAGCGGTTGAAACTTCGGTAGGCCTTATCTCCGAAGAAAGATTAGTCGAGATTATTTCACAGTAGAGGCATATTATGGAACACCAATTAAAAGTTAAAGGTATGCATTGTGCGCACTGTGTACAAGCAGTTACCGATGCATTAATAAATGCCGGTGCCGCCGACGTAAAGGTTTCTCTTGAAGAGCAAACGGCAACCTTCAGTTCTTCACTTTTGGATGAAAAGCCGTTTATAGAGGCAATTAAAAATGCAGGCTTTAAAGCCAAAAAATAAATTTTAGTAAAAATTAATAAAAATTAATTGTTTTTTTTATTCTTTTTTTGGTTTTTGCTATTGCAAAGTTTTAATTAATCGGCTATAATATTTATAGAGTTGCAAATTAAGTCTTCTTTTGACCGAATTTGTAAAAACAATTCAATTTGCCAATATAGGATTGAGTATAATGGTTCAATCGTTTCTACCGCACGCCAAAAAGATGCGACTATTGGTTTAAAAAACACATGCATTCTTGTAGTGTTTTTCCGGTATTGGCAAACAGACTGATTTTTTGGTCTGTTTTTTTGTTTTTATTCTTTCTTTAAAGAATACTTTGTTTGGGCTTGAAGCTAAAAACAAAATTTTGGAGGAAAAAAAATGAAAAAGATTTTTGCACTCGCACTCGCTCTTGTCATGACCGTTTTAGTTTTTGCAGGATGCAACGGCAACAACGAAGCTGCCGACGGTAAAAAAGATCTCAGCAACGTAAAGATTGGTCTTATATGCCTACACGATGAAAACTCCACCTATGACAACAACTTTATCCAGGCTTTAAAGGCTGCTCAAGCTGAGCTTGGTCTTAAAGACGATCAGGTACTTATCAAAACAAACATCGGTGAAAATGACGCTTGCTACAATGCAGCTGCAGAGCTTGCCGAAGCCGGATGCAACATTGTATTTGCAGATTCTTTCGGTCATGAGACCTATATGATCCAGGCTGCAAAAGAATTTAAAGATGTTCAATTCTGCCACGCAACAGGTACTAAAGCTCACACGGAAAACATTGCTAACTATCACAATGCATTTGCCGAAATTTACAAAGGCCGTTATCTTGCAGGCGTTGCCGCAGGTATGAAATTAAACGAAATGATTTCTGCCGGCAAAATCACTGCTGACAAAGCAGTTATCGGTTATGTTGGCGCTTTCAACTATGCCGAAGTTGTTTCCGGTCTTACTTCCTTCTTCCTTGGCGCTCGTTCTATCTGCCCTTCCGCTACAATGAAGGTTACCTACACAAACTCCTGGTTTGATATCGCTCTTGAAAGAGAAGCTGCTTTAAAACTCATCAACTCCGGTTGTGTTCTTATCAGCCAGCACGCTGACAGTGAAGGCGCTCCTAAGGCTTGCGAAGAAAAAGGCATTGTTAATGTTGCTTACAACATCAGCACAATCTCCATGGGACCTAACACCGCTCTTATCTCTTCTAAAATCAACTGGACTCCTTACTTCAAACTCATCATCAACAGCGTTGTAAGCGGTGTTGCAATCGCTACCGATTTCTGCGGCACAATGGCTGACGATTATGTTCAGCTTACTGAACTCAACACTAAGGTTGCTGCCCCCGGTACTCAAGAAAAACTCGACGAGATAAAAGCAAAACTCATCTCCGGCGAAATCAAGGTATTCGATACCTCTGCATTCACCTATAAGGGTAAAGCTCTTACATCTTACACTGCTGACGTTGACGACGCAGGTGACTTTGTTCCCGAGACCGAAGTTGTTATTAACGGCGAATTCAGTGAATCATCTAAGAGATCTGCTCCTTACTTCGATATTAAATACATCGACGGTATCAGCGAATAATTTAAATTTTATAATAAGGCGGAGTATAATGCCCCGCCTTATTAATTTTAAGATTAGTTTTGAAAAGAGCGCCTAAAAAAGGCTTTGTTTTCAGAATTAAACGGTAAAGAAAGGATGCGGTTTTTTGGAACAGGTTCCGGCAATTGAACTTAAAGGAATAACCAAATGCTTCGGAAACGTAATAGCAAACAACAATATTAATCTTACTGTAAATAATGGTGAAATTTTATCGCTTCTTGGTGAAAACGGGAGCGGTAAAACCACACTGATGAATATGATTTCGGGTATATATTTCCCGGATAAAGGTCATATATACATAAACGGCGAAGAGGTTGTTATTCGTTCCCCTAAGGACGCTTTTGACCATAAAATAGGAATGATACATCAACACTTTAAGCTGGTTGATGTGTTTACTGCTGCCGAAAATATTGTTTTAGGCCTTGATACAAAAGAAAAATTCAATATTAAAAAGGTTACCGAAGAGGTTTCGGCAATTGCCGATAAGTACGGATTTAATATTGATCCTGCTAAAAAGATATATGAGATGAGCGTATCCGAAAAGCAAACCGTTGAAATTTTAAAGGTGCTTTACCGTGGTGCAAACATCCTTATTTTAGATGAACCAACCGCCGTTTTAACACCTCAGGAGACGGTAAAACTATTTAATGTTATCCGCCGCATGCGTGACGATGGAAAAGCGCTTATTATAATTACCCACAAGCTGCACGAGGTTATGTCTGTATCAGACAGGGTTGCAGTTTTAAGAAAAGGCGAATATATAGCCACGTTAAACACAAAAGAAACCTCCGAAGCGGAGCTTACGGAGATGATGGTTGGTAAAAAGATTGACCTTAATATTGAAAGAAGTACACCGGAAAACCCGGTGGACAGGCTTATAATTAAAAATATAAGCTGCAAAAACCGAGAGGGCGTAAAACTTTTAGACGATATTTCGTTCACCGCAAAAAGCGGCGAAATACTTGGCATTGCCGGCATAGCCGGAAGCGGCCAGCGCGAACTTTTAGAGGCTATTGCGGGTCTTCAGCATGTTGAAAGCGGCGATATCCTTTATAACAATCCTAAGACTGATGAAAGCGAAAGCATAAAAGACAAAACTCCACTTCAAATACGGGAACTCGGTATAAGGCTTTCTTTTGTACCTGAGGACAGGCTTGGTATGGGGCTTGTAGGCAATATGGACATTGTGGATAATATGCTTCTTAGAAGCTACAGAAAAGGAAAATCCGCCTTTTTGGAAAGAAAAGAGCCTAAAAACCTTGCCGAACACATTATAAGCGAGCTTGAGGTTGTAACTCCAAGCGCGAACACGCCTGTAAGACGGCTTTCCGGCGGAAATGTGCAAAAGGTACTTGTCGGCCGTGAAATAGCGGCGTCACCTACCGTTTTAATGGCGGCATATCCCGTAAGAGGACTTGATATAAACTCTTCATATTTAATTTATAATCTTTTAAACGAACAAAAAAAGCGCGGCGTTGCGGTTATTTTTGTGGGCGAAGATCTGGACGTTTTAATAGAGCTTTGCGACAGGATACTGGTTATCGGCGGCGGCAGGGTTACAGGCATTGTCGACGGCAGAACCGTTAAAAAAGAAGAAATCGGTCTACTTATGACCAAAACCGGAGGTGTCGACAGTGAGTAACCAAATAGATAAAAACGCACGTGAACCGCTTTTCCACATCACAAAACGCTCTTCAATGAGCCTTAAAAGGCAGTGGTTAATTAGGGGTATAGCAATAATAGCGGCGTTAATCGTAAGTGCTGTTATAATAATAATTTTAACTAAATATAATCCTTTGGAAGTTTATCAGTCAATGATTAGCGGCTCCTTTGGTTCACCAAGAAAATTCTGGTTTATGCTGCAAAACGTCGCAATGCTTTTATGTATTTCTCTTGCAGTTACTCCGGCTTTTAAAATGAAGTTTTGGAACCTTGGCGCCGAGGGGCAGGTATTAGTAGGCGGTCTTGCGGCAGCGGCCTGCATGTTCTGCATTAAAGACGCGCTTCCGAATTTTGTACTTATTATAATAATGCTCGTAGCGAGCATTGCGGCAGGCATTATTTGGGGCGTGCTTCCGGCTGTATTTAAAGCAAAATTCAACACAAACGAAAGCTTGTTTACTTTAATGATGAACTATATTGCAATACAGCTTGTTTCCTTCTTTATTATGGTATGGGTTCCAAGCGGCTCCAGTGTTATGGGCGTTATAAATCAATCTACCGAAGCCGGCTGGATACCCGATATTTTCGGACAAAAGTATTTATTCAACGTGCTTTTAGTTGCTTTGCTTACAATTGGTATGTTTATTTACCTAAAATTCAGCAAACAAGGCTATGAGATAGCAGTTGTAGGCGAAAGCCAAAATACAGCGCGTTATATTGGCATAAACGTTAAAAAGGTAATTATCAGAACCATGATGATATCGGGCGGCATATGCGGCCTTGCCGGATTTTTACTGGTTTCCGGCACCAACCACACTATATCAAAAGATCTTGCCGGCGGCATGGGCTTTACCGCAATCATGGTATCCTGGCTTGCAAAATTCAATCCCATTATGATGGTAGTTACTTCGTTTTTAATTGTCTTTTTACAAAGAGGCGCCTCGGAAATTGCTACCGCGTTTCGTCTTAATGAAAGCGTAGCCGACATTTTAACAGGCATAATACTTTTCTTTATAATCGGTTGCGAATTCTTTATAAATTATAAGATCAATTTCCGCAAAAAAGAGGAGGTGGCCTAAATGACAACGATATTCCATTTTATTAATGCGGCCATAATTCAAGGCGTTCCGCTGTTGTTTGGCGCCACCGGCGAAATAATAACGCAAAAAAGCGGAAACTTAAACTTAGGCATCCCCGGTATTATGTATGTTGGCGGAATTTCCGGAATTATCGGCGGTTATATTTACGAAAAATCTACGGCCGCACCTTTGCCGCTTTTATGCATTTTAATACCGCTTTTATCCTGCCTTTTGGGTTCGTTTTTAATGTCACTTATTTACTGCGTGCTTACAATCACTTTAAGGGCAAACCAAAACGTAACCGGCCTTGCACTTACAACCTTCGGCGTTGGTATAGGCAACTTTTTCGGAGGCAGTTTACTTAGCTTTTTCGGAGAGACCGGCTCAATCTCTCTTTACACTACCGGCCAGTGTTACAAAGCTTCGCTTCCGTTTGCAAAAAATTTAGGCATTTTCGGCGAAACATTTTTATCTTTTGGATTTTTAGCATATCTAAGCATAATAATCGCACTTGTTGCTTCTTATGTATTAAATAAGACTAAGGTTGGATTAAACTTAAGAGCCGTCGGCGAAAATCCCGCAACTGCCGACGCCGCAGGCATAAGTGTAACAAAATATAAGTATGTATCAACACTTATCGGCGGCATGATCGCGGGACTCGGCGGATTATACTTTGTTATGGATTATACCGCAGGCGCCTGGACAAACGACGGCTTTGGAGACCGCGGATGGCTTGCCATTGCGATAGTTATTTTTGCGGTATGGAAACCGGCGTCCGCTATTTTAAGCTCGTTTTTATTCGGCGGTTTATACATAATCTGCGTATATATTCCGGGTCTTTCAAGCAGCGCCAAGGAACTTATTAAAATGCTTCCCTATGCTGTTACAATATTTGTGCTTATATTTATAAGCCTTCGCAAAAAACGCGAAAACCAGCCACCGGAAAGTTTAGGGCTTCCATACTTTAGAGAAGAACGATAGCAAATAAAGAAGACAGGCTTGTGCCTGTCTTCTTTTATATCAATTCTTTAATTTTTAATATCGCGTCTTCTATTAGCTCTTGGGTATTCTTAATTGTGACGCCGGCAACCGATGTAGAGCATTTATTCATCGGTATTAATATTTTTTGCGCTGAACTCGATGCTACTGCATTTGCCATTGCGGAAGTTATCTCCCCTAAAAGCGAGTCTGCAAGCACTATTCCTATAGGTCCTATAATTATATCTGCACGTTTACTGGCTATAATTACGGGATTTTCACCGGTAGCCGCCATTTTTGCTCCAGCTTTTAACATGGCGGACGTTGCAATGCTGTTTGTTCCTATAGCTGTTATTTCTGCTGCAACGAAAGATTCCGTCAGCCGTTTAATTAATTCGGCGCCGAGCTTTCCACCCTGACCGTCAATAACAACAATTTTTTTCATTTTCTTCACCAAAAAATATTATATCATAGCAAAAATAATAATACAATTAAAAAAATTTAAAAAAAAGGTTGACAAATTTAATTTAGCGTGTTAATATGATAAAGCAGTAAATCAATAAAACATCTGGAGGAAGAAATTATGAAAAAAATTATTGCTTTATTTTTAACTTTTATTATGTTATTATCGTTTGCCGGTTGTACAGCTAAAACCGACTCGGCTTATGTAAAATCCAACGGAAAACTTATTGTTGGTATTACAGATTTCGAACCTATGGATTACAAGGATGCAAACGGCGAGTGGATCGGCTTTGACGCAGACATGGCAAAGGCTTTTGCCGAATCTTTGGGAATTAAAGCCGAGTTCATTGAAATTGACTGGGACAACAAGGTTATGGAGCTTGACGGTAAAACAATTGACTGCGTATGGAACGGCATGACCTTAACCGACGAAGTAAAATCTTCTATGGATTGCTCAGATCCTTATTGCAACAACGCACAGGTTGTAGTTGTTAAATCTGATGTTGCCGATAAATATCAAACAGCTGAATCCTGTAAAGAATTAAAATTTGCAGTAGAAGCCGGTTCTGCAGGCAAAAAAATAGCCGAAGAAAACGGATTTAAGTTTACAGAAGTTAAAGATCAGGCAACTGCTTTAATGGAAATTGCTTCCGGTACAAGCGACGCCGCTATTATAGACCTTCTTATGGCAGACGCTATGATAGGTGAAGGCACCTCTTATGCTAACTTAACATACACTGCTAAACTCAACAGCGAAGAATATGGCGTTGGCTTTAGAAAAGGTTCGGATTTAGTTGCTCTTTACAACAGCTTTTATAAAGATGCCGTAGCTTCCGGCAAGGTTGATGAAATCGCCGCTAAGTACGATGTTTCGGCTGCAATTATAAAATAAATAAAAATAAAGGTGAGAGATATATCCTCTCACCTGTTTCTCTGAGGAGATCGTTTTGAATACATTTAGCGAACAACTTCCGGTAGTGCTATCTGCGCTAAATTCCGGATTTTTACAAACTTTAAAACTGTTTTTTGTTACCCTAATTGGAGCAATACCGTTGGGGCTTTTAATTTCATTTGGTTCTATGAGCCGTTTTAAACCGTTATCCTTGCTTATTAAATTTATAGTATGGATAGTTCGCGGTTCCCCGCTTATGATACAGCTTTTAATCGTTTATTATTTTCCCGGTTTAGTGCTTAAAACACCTGTTTGGGGCAGCGGCGAAACAGGCAGATTTATAGCGGCGTCGGTTGCTTTTATTATAAACTATGCCTGCTATTTTTCGGAAATTTACAGAGGCGGTATTTTGGGTGTTCCAATTGGCCAAGAGGAAGCCGGAAAAGTATTAGGTCTTTCTAAAAACCAAATTTTCTTTAAAATTACGCTATTACAGATGATAAAAAGAATAGTACCTCCTATTGCGAACGAAATAATCACTCTTGTAAAAGATACGTCGCTTGCTCGTATTATCGCTTTGCAGGAGGTAATTTGGGCCGGCCAAGCCTTTTTAAAAGGTTCTCAAGGAATATCCGGACAAATTTGGCCGTTATTTTTTACTGCAATATACTATTTAGTATTCAGCGGAGTACTCACCGCACTCTTTTCAAGGCTTGAAAAGAAGCTTTCCTATTTTTAAAGGGGTATAATATGGCATTATTAGAAGTTAAAAATCTTTATAAAAGCTTTGGCGGCAACGAGGTTTTAAAGGGTATTAATTTTTCTTTAGAAAAAGGAGAAATTTTAGCAATTATAGGCTCGTCAGGCAGCGGCAAAACCACGCTGCTTCGGTGCTTAAACTTTTTAGAGGAGCCAACTTGCGGAAGCATTGAAGTAAACGGCGAAGTCCTTTTTTCCGAAGAAATATTAAACACTTTAACCGAAAAGCAAATCCGAAAAAACCGTTTGCACTTTGGCCTTGTTTTTCAAAATTTCAATCTTTTCCCGCAGTATACCGTTTTAGAAAACGTAACTCTTGCTGTAAAGCTTTTAAACGATGTTAAAAAAGACAAAGAAAAAATCGAGCAAATAAACAGCATGGCGAAAAAGTTGATTGATAAGGTAGGTTTATCCGATAAAATCGGCGCCTACCCCGGCACCCTTTCGGGCGGCCAGCAACAACGCGTAGCCATTGCGAGAGCTTTAGCATTATCGCCGGATATTCTGTGCTTTGACGAGCCGACTTCGGCTTTAGACCCCGAACTTACCGGAGAGGTGCTTAAGGTTATAAAAAGCCTTAAAAGCAACGACACCACCATGATAGTGGTAACCCACGAAATGAATTTTGCCAAAAACGTCGCCGACAAGGTTGTATTTATGGCGGACGGCGTAATTGAAGAGACTGGTTCACCGGAAGAACTATTTTTAAACCCAAAATCGGCAAAACTAAAAGCCTTTTTACAAAAATCTTTAGAAGAAATATAAAAAGCACTGAAAATCAGTGCTTTTTATTTTGCTTTTGCAACTATATAAAGCCTTTCGCTCTTATCATGAGGAAGCGAAAATGTCATATCATCGTGAACAGCCACAACCGAAAATCCGCTTTTATTAAGCATTTCGCTCAGTTCTTCAACACTGTACACGCGCTCAAAAAAATCAACAGAGCTTCTTTTATAAAGTGAATCTACTTTTGAAAAGATATCGATATAAATATGGGTTCCTTTTTTATTTCGGCAGTTTGTCCATGCTATAAAATCATCTCGCAAAAAATAATTAAAACAGTTATCTGCAAGAACATTCTCGTGCTTGTATTTAGTGTTTATATCAAAAATAAAAAGACGATCCTTTTCTAAAAACAAACGGACATTTTTAAATACTTTTTTAAGATTTTTCTTGTCGGTTATATGATTAACACTGTCAAGCATACAAATGGCACCATCAACCGTGCCAAATAGATCAAGCTCCTCCGCTTTTTGACAAATAAAAAGAGCTTCGCACTTCTTCATTGCAATATTAAGCATTTCTTCGCTAACATCAACACCGACAGTATCTATGGACGCATCTAACATCTCTTTAGTAAACGAGCCGGTGCCGCAGCAAAGATCTAAAAGAAGGGTCGGAAGACGATCGTATTTTTTAAAAAGCTTTCGTACATATTCCGCCCGATTTTTATAATCGGCAAATTCATTTAATTCATCATAGTACTTGGCAAAATCTTGATACATACAAAAACCTCTCTTTTTTGTATTGTATCAAATTTTCAATTTAAACGCAATGCTTTTTAGCGCCGTTAAAATCTCCGCCGTTTATAACTTTAAATTTGCGACGGCGAATTTTAGCAAAAACCTTCTTTTCGAACATTGCAACCTTTTTTTCATTAAAAAGGCCTAAAATAAGCAAAGCACCTATTAGAAACTCAATAATCGTCGGTAATAACACGTTTTTTCCTCCTGCCGAACATTTGTTCTTTTATTCTATTATAGCACATTTTTCGGGTTTGTCAAGCCCCTTTACAAAAATATTATAACAACATTTAAGTCCGAAAAATCGGACTCTGTAAAAATAATTTTACCATTTATTTTGTATTGACAAAATCAATATTTTATGATATTTTATTTATAGAATCGTTTCTATTTATGGAGGATATGTATGGTTAAATTTGGTCAAACTTTAACTTCCGAAATGGTAAAGCAAGCCGCCTTAAACTGTGGTGCGGACGCTTGCGGAATTGGCTCTATGGATCGTTTTGCTAATGCTCCGAAAGAGAATGATCCAAGGTATCTATTCCCTGAAGCCAAATCATGTATAGGCTTAATTTTCCGCGTTCATCGCGGTCTATATAGACCAATGGAAGAAGGAACACATTGGGGCATGTACTCTTCTGTAGGATATGCCAACGTTAACGATGTTCATATGCCTGTAGTTATGCGTGAACTCGGTTCTTTTATTGAGGACTTTGGCTACGAAGCTGTAATTTACAATAACACGGCGGTAAGATACAACATAAATTCCGGTGTTCCGGTAAGAGAAGGCTATCCAAAATCAAATATATTCCTGCATGCGAGAATTGCCGGCGTAATATGCGGCCTAGGTGAAATCGGCTGGTCGAATATTTTCTTGCATCCGGAATTCGGTCCGCGCGTAAGGCTTGCCTTTATTTTTACAGACGCCGAGCTTGAGCCGGATCCGATAATGGAGCCGCATCTTTGCGATAAGTGCAAAATCTGCGTTGCAAAATGCTCGTCGGGAGCTATAGCCAAAGACGAATCCGTTTCCTTTACAGTTGAAGGCAAAACCTATTCCTACGCAAAACTTGACGAGGAAAAATGCGAAGTCGGTTTCCAGTGCGGAACCGAAGACCGCAACCCCTTCTTATGGGATGGCAGCGACGAAACTGAGCTTGTAAGATTTTTGATGAAAGCTATATATAACGACGATTCAAAATATTTAAAACAGCGTCAAATTCACAGCCGCTGGGCGTCCCGGGATAATATTTACAGAATGCACGCACCTTCCGCTGCAGGTATTAACAACTTTAAGCATCCGGGAACCATGTGCGGAGCCGCCTGTCAAAGAGAGTGTATGATTCATCTTGAGCAGCAAGGAAAACTTACCGGAAAGTTTCATAACAAATTTAGAATCAGAAAACCATGGAAGCTGGATACCGAAAAGCTATTACAAGAGATTTACGGCGACCAGTCTAACGTTGACCACATCACCGACTACGGCCCTAAAGGCAACTAATATTCGAACCCGATTTTTATCGGGTTCTTTTTAAAAATTTTGGAGGAAATGATTTGAAATACAGTGTTGGGTATCAATTTTCATGCGAAAACGGCACAAGCCTTTGTGAAGAACTTGTTCAATTAAAAGAGCATATTGCGGAGGTGTACTTTCCGTGGCTCGATATGCCAAGCGGAAGGTCTGTTATTAACGATGACCACGGCGAAAAGTTTTGGCAGGCGCAGGAATGCCTTGAAAGCGATCTTGCACTATTGTCACAAAACGGCATTAAGCTTAATCTTTTGTTAAATGCCGCTTGTTATGGAAGTGACGCCATATCCACAAGGCTTCAAAACCAAATTTGTTCTTTAATTGAGCATATTGAAGATATTGCAGAGCTTCCTTCCGTTACTACAACAAGTCCATATTTAGCGGAAATTATAAAGCACTATTTTCCAAAAGTGGAAATAAGAGCATCGGTTAACATGAGAATAGGCACAAAAAAAGGCATGCACTACCTGTTTGACAATTTTGACGGGTTTTATCTCCAGCGTGATTACAACCGGAATTTTGAATATATTAAAGAAATTAAAGCCTTTTTAAACGACAACGGCAAAAAGCTTTTTATGCTTGCAAACAGCGGATGTATGTCATTTTGCTCGGCACAGAGTTTTCACGATAATGCTCTTGCGCACGAGCGTGAAATGATGGAAAAAATCAATCGCACTGATTTTCAAATTGCGCATTGCTTTAATTATTATAAAAATACTGAAAACCAGTGGGAAATTCTGACAAACACCTTTGTACGACCTGAGGATATTGAAAAATATGAACCGTATTTCGATTGTGTAAAGCTTGCAACACGAAGCACCAGCCGGCCTTTAATGGTGGTTAACGCATATATAAATAAATTCTTTAACGGTAATCTTTTAGATCTTTTAGAGCCAAACCATTCAGGCCTTTTAAACGGCAAATATTTAAGCAATCGCCGAATACCGGACGAATGGTTTAAAAAGGTAACCTCCTGCAATAAAGACTGTTATAATTGCAAATATTGCGAAAAGGTGTTCAATAACATATTAACCGAAATATAAGCCGGATTTTTCCGGTTTATATTTTTCTTGCAAACTTTTTGCATATAATGTATAATGTGTTTAATAATTAAAGGATGGGTGTTTATGTCAAAAATTGTAATTGCCAGTGATTCAAGCTGCGACCTTTCAAAAGAGCTTGTTGAAAAATATGATATAAAGATTATTCCGTATACAGTAGTTTTGGATGATAAGGAATACAAGGACGGTGTGAATATCACTCCTGATGAGCTTTATGCTTACCATAAAAAAACAGGAAAGCTGCCGAGAACCGCCGCAATAAATTTTGCCGAAGCGGAAGAAATAATAAACGATCTTAAAAAAGACTGCGACGAGTTGATTTTATTTACTTTAAGCGGCAAAATGTCAAGCACAAACCAATATATAAATAATGCTGCAGCAGGCAAAAACGGAGTTTATATTATTGACAGTAAAAACCTTTCAACCGGCTGCGGGCACTCGGTTATAAAGGCCGCAGAGCTTGCACAGAGTGGCAAAAGCGGAAAAGAAATCGCCGATTTTATCAACAATGATTTTACGGACTATGTTAATGCGTCATTTGTAATTGACAGTCTCGAATACCTTCGAAAAGGCGGCCGTTGCTCTTCTCTTGCGGCTTTAGGAGCTAATTTATTAAAACTAAAGCCCTGCATTGAAGTTAAAGAGGGAACTATGTCGGTAGGCAAAAAATACCACGGAAATTTTGAAGATGTTCTTCTAAATAATTATATTCCCGACAGACTCATGGATGCCGAAAATATTTCACTGGACAGGGTGTTTATAACCCACGCCGGATGTGATCCGAAGCTTGTCGAAAAAGCAGCGGCTAAAGTAAAGGAGCTTTTACCCTTTAAAGAAGTGCTTATAACACGAGCAGGTGCTACTGTATCGGTTCACTGTGGAGCTAACACGCTTGGCGTATTGTTCGTACAAAAAACCAAGGTTCAATAAAATAACGCGTTCACATAAAGTGAACGCGTTATTTTATTCTTCTTTATCGGCTTCGGCTTTGGTGCGTTGAATGGTTCCTTCAGGATGGTGCGGCGGAGCGTATATCGTATAGATTTTTAAAGGCGTGCGGCCGATGTTTTTTATGTTATGCCAAGTGCCGGCAGGCACAACCACTGCATAATTGCCGTTAATTCTAACACGTTTTGTAAGATTATCCTTACGGTCCCCTAAAAGCGAAAGCCCCATACCGCCGGTAATTCTTATAAACTGATCAGTATCGGGATGAACCTCTAAGCCGATCTCGCCGCCTACAGGGATACTCATTAAAGTAACCTGCAGGTATTTCCCGGTCCAAAGAGCAAGTCGGTAGTTTTTATTTGCCATAGAAAGCGCATTAATATTAAAAACCGACGGCTCACCGCAATAGTCGCGCAAATAAATTTCGTTATTCATTTTAACACCTTCGTTTTTATTACCAGTATATTCTTAAAAACGCAAGGTGTTAAATTTTAAAACTTATGAATCACAAGTCCCGTTATAGGCTTTGGATAAAAATATGTGGACTTTTGCGGCATTTTGGATCCCGATGACGCAACTTGCGCCAAATTTTCAGTTTTAGTCGGGTTTAATATAAACGCACAGTTTGCGCCTTCATCGCAAGCAAGCAAGGCTTCGGTCTCATCTTTGTAATATTTAAGGTTCTTTTGTTTTTGGATCTTTTTACTGTCAATATGCAGAATATTCTCAAATATTATACGATGAAGAATTGTTACATCAAGCTCTAATAAAGACGGGTCCGTATTTGGTATTATTCTTGAAAGCGGGATATTTTTCTTTAAAGAAAAAACATAAAACTGCTTATCAAAATAAAAAATAAAGCTCTTTTCCCCGTCCTTAAATAATTCGTCCAAAAGGCGGTCGGCCTGCGCCCTTGTGTCAACACCCATGATATCAAAAAACTTCGAAGCATATTTTAATACGCTTTTTCCAGAAAAGTTATTCATCGAATGCAAAACCCGGTGGGTTGGCAATATAACAAGCCCATCGCACTCAAACGGCACCAAAAACATCATTATGTAATTACCATTTTTAGCGTCAACATCATTTTTATACCTTAACGCGGTCTCGTATCTATGGTGACCATCGGCGATAAAAAGTTGTCTATGTTCGAAATCTTTAGATATATTATCTGTCGCCGCAACTTTATAAAGCGTATGAGTTATATTGTCTTCATCTTTAAACGAATACAGCTTTTTTGCGCCTTTTTCGGCGGTTTTAAGGGTGTTTTTGCCGCCGTCAAAATAAAGCGAGTATATAGGGCTTATGTTTGCTTTTGTGGCGCACATAAGTTTAAACCTATCCTCTTTTGCGGCTGAAAGCGTATTTTCATGAGGCAAAATAATCTTTTTTTCAAAAGGTTCAATCTGTACTTTTGCCACTATGCCTTTTAAGGTTTTTTCTTCACCGTTATAAAAAAACTTCTCTTCGTAAATATAGAAACAATCGGTATCGCTGAACTTTAAAATGCCGCTCTCAATAAAAGAATTTAATTTCTGTTCGGCGTTTAAATAACGATCTTCCTTGCCTTTTGGAAGCTCTATTTGAATAAGATTATTCTTGTCCTTTTTTAAAAGCTGTTTGTACTTTTTATCATCGACGATATCATACGGAGGACAAACAAAATCCTCGATTTTGCCGACGCTTTCATTAAAAAGAAGCCCCTTAAACGGTTTAACTATTGCCATGTTTTCACATCCTAAAATAAAGCCAAAGCAATTCGCTTTGGCTTTATTTTACAAAATTTTTATTGTGCAGTCAAGTTTAATATTTTTTCAAGCGCTTTGGTTTGATATAAAACAAAGGCGCCAAGGGTTGTAAGAATTAACTCCGGCAGCATATAACTTCCATTATACACAAGCGAATACACAAACGGAGTCATATTATCGGCAAAGGTCGCAAACAAGATATATCCGGATAAGAAATGGCAGCAAAATCTTATAAATACGACCATTACTGTTCCGCCTATAATGCCGATAGCTCCTTTCTTTCTAAAAACTCCGGCAAGGCCTAAAAGCGTAAACGGCACAAGATAATCCAAAATTATCGAGCCGATTAATACTGCGGGTGTGAGTCCCCAGGAAAGTATGTCCGAAAGGCCTAATGCAAGTTGAATTATGGCGTAAACAAAACAGCAGAAAAGACCCCACGGCGTGCCGTAAATAATTGCAAGCAAAATTACCGGAAGCATCGAAAAGGGCGTAACGGTGCCGCCCATCGGCATTTTAATAATAGTAATTAAGCTAAGTACGGTGCTAAGTGCTATAAAAATAGCGCTAAGCGTTAGTTTTTTTGTGTTTATCATTTTTTCTCCCCCTAAAAAAATTAAACGGACGAAAAATTCCGTCCGTAAAACATTATCATTTCCTACGGCGGCATTATCCGCATCAGGTTCAGGCAAAAGCCACGGGTTTAGGTAAAAACCATTCTCAGCCGGTTGCCCAGCTCCCCGATAATTTAATTGTCATATATATTTTATAAAAAAAACCGCCCTTTGTCAAGAGCGGATTATTATATATTTTTAAAAAATGCTTTTTTATCCTTTAATACATTGAAACTTCTAAAACTTTAAATGTTGCTTTTTTTAAAGCGTCAACCTTATCACTTGATACTAAAGTAAATGCTTCAAATTTTTGTGATTGATTGCTATTTAAATCAGAAACATAAATTGTGTCATCTGCAATTCGAGAACCATCACTGTTAACTGCTTCAATTTGTATCATAAATGATTTTTTCTCATCGGATATATTTTTTACTGTAACCGGCAAAGATGTGTTTGTAATAAAACTATCGTTTTTAACGTTAAATTCACCAAAAACAACATTAACATTGTTTTCCAATATTTCACTTGTGTTTGAGCCGTCAAGGTTATTCAAGCTTTTATTGATTTCTGGGACGACGTCTTTTATAGCACCGACGGCATTTATAGCAACAACAGTCATATAAATAGCAATTACTAAACTTAAAAATCCCGTTACAAAGCCCGCTATACTTAATCCCAGTCGTTGTTTCGTTGCTAATGCCACTATTCCGAAGATGACTGACAGTATGCCTAATACGTAACTCACATAATTAATAAACGGCACAAAAGAAAAAACCAATGAAATAATTCCAAGTACCAAAGATGTTACCGCAAACCCGCTTTTTTTGTTTGAATTTTGATTTTCCATATTATTCCTCCTTATATATCCCGATTTGGGATATTTTCATTATACCAAATTGGGATAATAAAGTCAAGGGGGATACAATATGAGATTAAGAGACCTTAGAGTATCTAAAGGCATTTCACAACTTAAACTTGCAATGGATCTTGGCATGAATCAAAACAGCATAAGCAGATACGAAACCGGTGAACGCCAGGCCGATTACAAAACCTTAATAGCTTTTGCAAACTATTTTAACGTATCACTGGATTATTTATTAGAGCGCACCGACAAAAAAGAAATGAACATTTGACTAATTTTGGTTGAATAATTTCGTCATTTATGGTATTATATATTAGTTAATAGCAAGGCGGTGTAATATGAGTAACAACAAGCCTATCGGCGTATTTGATTCGGGACTGGGCGGGCTTACGGTATTTAAAGAGCTAAAAAAGGTTTTGCCTAATGAAAACTTTATATATTTCGGCGACACCGGCCGTGTTCCTTACGGCAATCGCAGTAAAGAAACCATTTTAAAATACGCCTTAGAAGATGAGACTTTTTTACTTACTAAAGATGTTAAGCTTATAATTGCAGCGTGCGGAACGGTTTCGTCTTTAACAGATAAAAGCGGTAAAAATTTGCCGGTTCCTTTTTTCGAAATGATAACGCCTGCGGCTATTGCTGCGGCAAAAGCCACACGCACCAAAAAAATCGGGGTTATCGGCACCGTTGCCACAGTAAACTCAAACGCCCATAAAAAAGAGCTTTTAAAGATTGGGAAATTCGATGTTTTGGCTGCCTCCTGTCCGCTTTTTGTGCCACTTGTGGAAAACGGTTTAACCAATAAAGACGACATTGTAGTAAAAGAAATCGTTTCAAGATATTTAAAAGATTTAAAAGATTTTGGATGTGACACGCTTATTTTAGGCTGCACCCATTACCCGGCGTTATATGATGCTATTGACGATTATTTTGAACATTCTGTAAAACTAATTAATCCCGGCGAAGAATTAAGCATTGTTGTTAAAAAGTATTTAGAGCAGAACAGCATGTTAAATAGCGAAAATACCGACGGCATAACAGAATTTTATGTCAGCGACCATCCGGATGCTTTTTGCGACCAAGCAAAGGCTATTTTGGGCGAAGATATAACGGGCGGCGCTTTATTAATTGATATTAATTAACGGAGCATATAATGAAGAATGTAGTAGTGACTATAAAAGGTAAAAGCTTTACCGAGGGCAAAGATGTTGACGTAACAGAGGTGTGCGCCATAGGAAGCTTAAAAAGCGCTACCGACGGTGTGTCGGTTACATATGACGACAGCATGAGCGTCGGAGTAAACGGCGTTACCGCAACCTTAAAAGCTTTTTATAACGGATTAGTGACTATCGAGCGAAAGGGCATACTCGAACACAAGCTTATGGTCGAAAAAGACAAGCGACATCTTTGTATTTACACTACTCCTTACGGGAATATGACTGTCGGTGTTTTCGGCGTTGAGCTTGATAACCGGTTGACGCCTGACGGCGGCGATATTTTTATGAAATACACATTAGATATAAATTCGGGACTAATAAGTGAAAACGAAATAGAAATAAACATCAAGGCGGTCAATTAAAAATGTCGTTAATAGTTAAAGATACAATAAAAGAATTAAAATTTATAATTATGGACGCTGCCGGACGCGCCGTTGCAAACGGGCAATTAGCAGAAAGCCCGCTTCCAAGCTTTAATATTGAAGTGCCGCAGGACACTTCAAACGGAGACTATGCTTCAAATGTGGCCATGGTTTGGGCAAAGCCGCTTCATAAAAGCCCGCGCGAAATTGCCGACATATTAATTGAAAATTTAAACAATGAAGGCCTTATTAAAAAAGCAGAGACCGCAGGCCCCGGTTTTTTAAACTTTTTTTTGAACGACAGCTTTTTTTCATCGATTATAGATGATTGTCTTGACAAAAAAGACGAATACGGAAAAAGCGATATTTATAAAGGAAAAACTGCACTTGTTGAATTTGTATCGGCAAACCCCACAGGCCCCATGCACATAGGCAATGCCCGCGGAGGCGCTTTAGGGGACTGCCTTGCTTCTGTGTTAAGTTATGCAGGGTACGATACAAAAAGGGAGTTTTACGTTAACGATTTTGGCAATCAGATAAACAAATTTAAGGTTTCCTTGGAAGCCCGCTACCTGCAGTTGTTTGACAGCTCGGTTGAAATGCCCGAGGATTGTTATTTAGGCGAAGATATAACCGAGCACGCAAAAGAGTTTAAAGAGATTTACGGTGATACATACGTAAATTCAAGCGTTGAAGAACGACGAAACGCTCTTTGCGACTTTGCGCTTCCGAAAAACATTGCCGCATTAAAAGCCGATCTTTTAAAATACCGTATAGTTTACGACAACTGGTATTTTGAAAGCAATCTGCACAAAGGCGGTAAGGTTAAAGAAATTATCGAAAAGCTAATTGCAAGCGGTTATACCTACGAAGAGGACGGAGCTTTGTGGCTTAAATCTTCGCTTTTTGGCGATGAAAAGGACAGGGTTTTAGTACGTGCAGACGGTATTCCAACATATTTGGTTCCGGACATTGCATATCATTATGATAAGCTTGTAACAAGAAAATTCGACTTAGCGGTTGACGTTCTCGGAGCCGATCATCACGGCTATGTGCCGCGCCTTAAAGCGGCGCTTACTGCCATTGGCGCCCCTGCAGATAATTTAAAACCGGTAATAATGCAGATGGTTCGCCTTATTAAAAACGGTGAGACATACAAATTATCAAAACGCTCCGGAAAGGCAATAACTTTATCCACCTTATTAGACGAAGTTCCGCTCGACGCTGCACGCTACTTTTTTAATTCTAAAGAGCCAAACACACACTTGGAATTCGATTTGGATTTGGCCGTGGAAGAATCCAGCGAAAATCCGGTATACTATATTCAGTATGCCCATGCAAGAATTTGCAGCATTATTAAAAATCTTAAAGCAGACGGCATATCATACATCCGTCCAAAACAGGATGATCTTAATTTGCTAAACGATACAAACGAGCGCGCCCTTATAAGGCATATTGCGGCATTTACAGGCGAAATTGAGGCTTCTGCTGCCGCTTTGGATCCTTCAAAAATCACAAAATATGCTTACGAAACCGCCACGCTTTTTCATAAATTCTATAATGCTTGTCGCGTAAAGTGCGATGACGAAAAGCTTATGATGGCAAGACTATCTCTTTGTTTAGCGACGCAAATTGTTCTTAAAAACTGTTTTTCTATTTTAAAAATCGACGCACCTGAATCAATGTAAGGAAGTGCTTTATGAGCCTTGTAGAGGTTATTTTTATCGGTATTGGTCTTTCTATGGACGCCTTTGCGGTATCGGTCTGCAAAGGGCTGTCATTTAAAAAGATTAATGCTAAAAACACAATTACCGTTGGCCTTTATTTTGGAATTTTTCAGGCGGGCATGCCGATAATCGGATATCTTTTAGGAACTACATTTGCCGAATACATAAAAAGATACGACCATATTCTTGCCTTTTTACTGCTTGTGTTTTTAGGCGGTAAAATGATTTACGAAGCATTAAAAGATGATTTTAGCGGCAATAACGACTCTTTAAAGGTTGGAGAAATGCTTTTACTTAGTATAGCTACAAGCATTGACGCTTTAGCCGTTGGAATAACCTTTGCATTTTTAGAAAACAACAAAGGTTTAAGTATATACCAAAGCGCCGCAATTATAGGCATAATAACATTTTTATTGTCAAGCACGGGTGTGCTTATCGGTAAAAAGTTCGGCGAGCGTTTGCAGCGCAAAGCTGAAATCGTCGGCGGCTTGATATTAATAATAATCGGCGCCAAAATTCTTATTGAACACAGCTTTTTCGGCGGTTAAGGTTGACAAAAGGCGTACATCGTTATATACTGTAATAGAAATATATCTTCGGGGCGGGGTGCAATTCCCCACCGGCAGTTAAAGTCTGCGAGCGCAAGCTGATTTGGTGAAATTCCAAAACCGACGGTACAGTCCGGATGAAAGAAGATTTTATGTAAATTTTCGCCCCTACAAATAGTAGGGGCTTTTTTTGGGGGTTTTATTTTGAAAAATACCAGAGCTTTACTTGTAAGTTCTCTTTTTGGCGTAATAGGTTTTATTTTAATGTTTTTGGAGTTTCCTCTGCCGTTTTTAATACCTTCGTTTATTAAATTTGATTTTTCGGATCTGCCGGCGCTTATTTGTTCTTTTTGTTTTGGCCCGATATACGGGGTTCTTGCTTGCCTTGTAAAAAATCTTTTACATCTTACAATCACTTCAACTCTCGGCATAGGAGAACTGTCCAACTTTATGCTTGGCGCGGTTTTTGTACTGGTGGCAGGGTTTATTTATAAGAAAAACAAATCTAAAAAAACCGCATTAATCGGTTCTCTTATCGGTGCTTTATCAATGGCGGTATTCAGCGTACTATCAAACTTTTTAATTATTTATCCGTTATACGAGCAAATAGGTTTCCCCATGGAAGCAATAGTAGGAATGTATAAACTTATTTTACCGGCTTCCGATACCCTTTTAAAATCACTTATAATATTTAATATGCCGTTTACTTTTGCCAAAGGATTGATCGACTCGGTAATATGCGCTTTAATTTACAAAAAACTGTCCCCCATACTTAAAAAGCAATAACCTATTGACAAACGGTTTTTTTGTGTTAAAATATATTAGCAAATTAAATATTCCCTTATCAAGAGCGGCGGAGGGACAGGCCCTTTGATGCCCGGCAACCTGATTACTCAAGGTGCCAAATCCTGCGGTTTATCCGAAAGATGAGGTTTAATTCCGCTTCTTTTGGTAAGCGGAATTTTTTAAGGAGAAAATTATGAAATGGCTATTTACTTCTGAGTCGGTAACGGAAGGTCATCCGGACAAGGTCTGTGATATGATTTCCGACGCGGTACTCGACGAAATTTTAAAAAAGGACAAAAACGCGCACGTTGCCTGCGAAACATTTTGCACAACCGGCGTTGTTACTGTTATGGGCGAAATATCTACATCTTGCTATGTAGATATTCCGAAAATCGTGCGCAAAACCGTATGCGAGATTGGATACAACAATGCAGAAGCCGGTTTTGACGGCAACACTTGCGCGGTAATTACGTCTATTGACGAGCAGTCAAGCGATATTGCAATGGGCGTAAACAATTCACTCGAAAACAAGGAAAATTCAGGCGACGAATTAAACCAAAACGGCGCCGGCGATCAGGGCATTATGTTCGGCTATGCAACAGATGAAACGCCCGAATTTATGCCGCTTAGTCTTTCGCTTGCACACAAGCTTGCAAAAAGGCTTACAGAGGTTCGCAAAAACGGCACGCTCGGTTATTTGTGCCCGGACGGCAAAACCCAGGTGACCGTTGAATACGAAGACGATAAGGTAAAAAGAATTGATGCAATTGTAGTATCCAGCCAGCACAAGGCTTCGGTTGAATTAGAAACGCTTCAAAAAGACATAAAAGAGCATGTAATAATGCCAATAGCAGGCAGTTTGTGCGACGAAAATACAAAAATTTTCATCAATCCAACCGGCCGTTTTGTAATCGGCGGCCCTACGGGCGACACCGGACTTACCGGCAGAAAGATTATTGTTGATACCTACGGCGGAGCGGCGCGTCACGGAGGCGGTGCGTTTTCCGGCAAAGACCCGTCAAAGGTTGACAGAAGCGCCGCATACATGGCAAGATATGCCGCAAAAAACATTGTAGCGGCAGGCCTTGCAAAAAGAGCGGAAATTCAGGTTGCGTACGCAATAGGCGTAGCAAGTCCCGTATCGATTAACGTAAACACTTACGGCACAGGCAAATACAGCGACGAAAAAATTGCAAACGCCGTAAAAAAGGTTTTCGATATGCGGCCGACCGCCATTATTAAAACTCTCGATTTATTAAATCCCATTTATAAAAACCTGGCTTCATACGGTCACATGGGCCGCGAGGATTTAAACGTCCGTTGGGAAAAAACCGATAAAACAAAAGACCTATTAAATGCGATAGAAAAATAAAAGAGACGGGATATCCCGTCTCTTTTAACATATTTTATACGTTCTAAGGTAGGCAAATGCCCGCCTTTTAATCTTTAAAAACAAATTTAAAATCCGGCAGATTAGACATTAGGGAGTATTCGCCGCCGCCCACTATTATATGATCGTATAGTTTAACGCCCACAAATAAAAGTGCCTGGTGAATTTTAATGGTGGTACTGCAATCCTCTTTGCTGGCTACGGCAAATCCGTTTGGGTGATTATGCACCAAAACAACACTTGAAGCATGATGCTTTAAAGCGAGTTCGACAATTTTTCTAACGCTTACATTTACAGTATGAAGCTCGCCCTCGCCGAGAATTTCCGTGCAGATAAGCTTATGCTTATTATCTAAGCACAAGATCATGGCAATCTCTTTTTTATCGCCGATATATTTATGCATTATGTATTTTGCTACGTCTTCACGGTTTTTAAAGGTTATACCAAGGCTGTTTTCGCTTTCTAAATAGCGTTTTGCAACGGGAAGTATCAGCTTTATTAGGCTTGCTGTTTGTGCACCTACGCCTTCAACCTTTAATAGATCCTCGTATTTAGCATTAAATACTCCCGAAAAAGAGCCGAAAGCTTCTATTAAGTTATGTGCTATTTCGTTAGTATCTTTTCTCGGCACTGAATAAAAAAGAAGCAACTCTAAAATTTTATGATCAGGGGTACTGTCATTAAAACCGTTTTGCAAAAATTCTTTTTTAACTCTTTGTCTGTGACCTTCATGTAAATTAATCGCCATTTAATTATTCCTTAAAAAAGTTTTCCTCAACTGCCGCACATATTGCGTGATAAATAGGAAGATGACATTCCTGAATTTTAAAGGTTTCGTTTTCGGGAGCTATAATTGCAATATTGCTTTTTTTAGCAAGAAGTCCCCCGTCTTTGCCGGTAAGACCAACAACCGAAATCCCAAGTTCTTTTGCGGTTTCAACTGCGGCGTCAACATTAGCGGCATTACCCGAAGTGGAAATTCCTATAAGCACGTCGCCTTTTTTACCTATGCCTAAAACCTGCTGTGCAAAAATAAGATTTGGATCTACGTCGTTGCAAAAAGCGGTTAATAAAGAGCTTGCTTCACAAAGTGAAATTGCCGGAAGGCCCTGTTGCAGTTTTGAAATAACCGGATGATCCGACCCTGTAGGGCGCTTTTTTAAAAAGCCTTTCATAAGCTCTCCTACTATATGCGCGCAGTCAGAACAAGAGCCGCCATTTCCGCAAAGCATTACTTTGCCGCCGTTTTTATAGCACTCGGTAATTAAATCGATTGCACTTTCCACTTCTTTTTCGCAAACAGCAAGTTTTGGATATCGTCTAACCATTTCCTTGACAAATTTATTCATTTATTTCACCTTTCTTTTGCCCGTAAAGACCAACTGTAAGAGATGCAAAGTCACCTATTTGCTCGTGAAGCATGGCGGGTAAAACTTCGCAAACATCCGCAGATATCTTTAAAGCTTCTTTATCTATAACCTCTTTGCAGGATTCCCAAAGGCCGTTGCGGCTTCTAGTAAAAATACTGCCTATTACTATTTTTTCGGGATTGAATAAATCAATTAGTATGGATAACCCCTTGCCGAGATATTCGCCGCAAAGACGGTAAACCTCAATTGCGGTTTTATCGCCGTGTTGTTCGGCGGCAATAGCTACCGATTTTGCAGTAATATCGTCGGGCGCAGTATCGGGATTAAAATAAAGAGGTGTTTCGCCGCGCTGATGTGCTTCAAGGCCTAAAGTATAACCGAGCTGTGCAATACCGCCGCCCGAGCAAAAGCCTTCAAAAGAGCCTCGTTTACCAAAACCTACAGGACCGTTCTCGGAAAGCCTTATATGACCTATTTCGCCGGCGTTGCCGTTAGTGCCCTCGTATAACTTGCCGTCTAAAATAAGACCGGCGCCAAGGCCTGTGCCAAAGGTCATAAAAATCATGTTACGACTGCCCTTTCCTGCGCCGAAAATCCATTCCGCAAGCGCGCAGGCATTTGCATCGTTTTGCAAATATGCCGGAATATTAAATTTTTTCTCCAAAATTTCTACAATTTTAAAATCCTTAAAATTCGGAAGGTTCGGCGGGCAAAGAATGGTACCGCTGCCGCTGTCTAACGGGCCGCCGCAAGAAATGCCTATGCATTCAGGAGAATATTCTTTTATATATTTTTCCATTATAGGATAAAACCCGGAAATCATTTTATCGGCCGAAATCGAAGTATCGGTTTTAAAAACCTCTTTTTCAAAAACCGTAAGCTCGCCGTTTTCACTTTTGCCGATTATTACGGCGCACTTTGTTCCGCCTATGTCCAAGCCCAAAATATTCATATAACACCTCTGGCTCTTTTTTTTATATTATACACTTTATGCCCTTAGTTTTCAATATTTTTAAAGAAAGATTGAAAAAATAAACGGTATGGTTTATAATAAAATAAAAATTCTACGGAGTATATTATGATTAAGTTTAATATTGTCGGCAAAAGCCTTGAAGCGTTTGCGGTTATAAAGGATATTTCTGTGCGCTCTGCTAAAAGCGGTGGCGAATATCTTGATATAAATTTATCAGACAGCACCGGCAGTATCAATGCGAAACTTTGGGATTATAACAAGCTTTCTCATGGTGAATTTTCCGCAGGTGATATAGTAAAGATTCGCGGAACCGTATCGCCTTATAATGGCAAAGACCAGCTAAAAATAGATCTTATTCGCCCTGTAAACGAGCGGGACGAAATTGATATGTCTAAACTTGTTAAAACGGCAGATATTTCATCCGAAGATATGTTTAATGAATTAGTTAAAATATCGGAAGGTTTTAAAGACGAAGACCTTAAAAGAATAACTCAAAGTATTCTTAACGAATACAAAGAAAAACTACTGATTTGGCCGGCGGCTTTTAAACTTCACCACGTAATGCGCGGGGGGCTGTTATATCACACGCTGTCGGTTGTGCGCATTTGCGAAAAGCTCTGCGAGATATATACTTACTTAGACAAGGACCTTTTGCTTGCAGGCGCAATACTTCATGACGTATGCAAAACCGAAGAACTTGAAGCCCAAAACTCCGGAATTTCTACGGGATACACAATAAAAGGCAATCTTTTAGGGCACCTTGCAAAAGGAGCGTCGCTTATAGAAAACACCGCGTCAAAGCTTAATATTGACAGCGAGTGTGTAACCCTTTTAATGCACATGCTGCTATCGCATCACGGCGAACCGGAATATGGTTCTTCTGTAAGACCCGAGTTTTTTGAAGCTATAGTTTTAAACTTTGCCGACAATTTAGACGCATTATTATATGAGGTAACCGAAGAATTAACCGACATAGCCGCTCACGAATTTACAAACAGAATAGGTTATCTTGACAGAAAGCTTTACAATCACGGCCGCAAACCGTTAGGAAAACCCAAAATATTATAAAAGGAAGCGCTTTGGGCGCATTCACATAAGGATGATTAGGTTTTGAGCGGTTGTTTTCCGCTTAAGCCACATAAAAACTGCAGGGAATCCGACAGGATGCCCTGCAGTTTTTAAATGCCCTAAACAAAAAACATCTCGCTCAAAACTGCGTGCACCGCAAAAGCAAAGATTTTTGTGCCATACAAGGCATAAAATAAGCGGGCATCCTGTCGGATTCCCGCTTATTTTAACAAAGTATGGTGCAAAAGACCCGCTTTGCGGCTTATTCTCCTTTTGTGAATGCGCCCTTGCGCTTCCTTTTATTCTTTTACAACCAAAAATCCGTATTTTTTAATTTTTATTAATTTGCCGTCAACCTCAATATTTCTTGAAAGCAGCGGGGCAAAAGGCAAGGCTGTTGTATAATCTTCGTTTCCTATATTGCATATTACCTGAACTGCGGTATGCTTAATCTTCCTTTGGAACACAACGGTGTTTTCACCGGCATGCAAAAACTTAATATCTCCAAAGCGCAAAGCAAGATTGGTATTTTTTAATTTAATGATTTTTTTATAAAATGATAAAATTTCATTTTCATCATTGACCTTTTCCCATTTAAAAAAACTTCGGCAAAAAGGATCGGCCGCACCCTCGGTTCCTATTTCATCACCATAATAAATCGAGGGCATTCCCGGCAGCATAAACTGCAAAAACACCGCGCAGAAGAATTTGTTTAATACATTGTTTATTTCTTCATTTGGTATTTTAAAGGAAGCTTGCTCCTCTTTTGATGCCGGAAGAGATTTATAAAGCGCAGTTAAAATGCGAACCGTGTCGTGAGTTGATAAAATGTTCATTAATGACAGCAGAACTTCTTTCGGATAGTTCTCGGCTACGGTCATAACTGTATTTTTAAACTCGGCTCCGTTATCTTCGCCTGTCACAAACCTAATAATTGCATCTTTAAAGGGATAGTTCATAACACTGTCAAGCTCGTTATCGACAAAATAGCGTCTTCTTTTATTATAGCTTATTTTATTAGATGCGTCCTCCCAGACTTCGCCTATTAAAAAAGATTCGGGATTAATTTCGTGCATTCGCTTTTTTAATTTTGCAATAAATTCATCGGGGAGCTCATCGGCAACGTCAAGCCTAATGCCGTCTGCACCCGCATTTAACCAGTGAGCAACAACGCTATCGTCGTCATCTATTATATATTTTAAATACCCGTCGTCAAGCTCGTTTATACAAGGAAGCGTATCAATGCCCCACCAAGAGGTATAGGTGCCATCTTCTTTAAAATCGTACCAGCTTCTGTATTTAGAATCCGGATTGTTATACGCCCCGCCGCCAAAGTGATTTTCTTTATCAAAATACAGCGAGTTCGAGCCGGTATGTGAAAAAACACCGTCTATTATAACCTTTATGCCGTTTTTATGCGCAACGCAACAAAGGTCTTTAAAATCCTCTTCGGTGCCTAGCATTTCGTCGATTTTTTTATAATCGGCGGTATCGTAACGATGATTTGAATAGGCTTTAAAAACCGGATTTAAATAAATAACCGAAATGCCAAGATCCTTTAAATAAGAAATTTTCTTTGTAATGCCTTTAAGGTTTCCTTTGAAAAAGTCGTTGTTTTGTACTTTGCCGCAAGAATCGGGCAGGTAATTCGGGATGTCGTCCTTGTTTTCGTGCACATAAAAAGGTTGCAGTTTAGCGGAGGTATCGCACTCGCCGTACTGATAAAAACGGTCGGGAAAAATTTGATACATTACCGCGCCGGCATAATTTTTATTTAATTTATACGGTTTATTTATTACCGAAATCTGAAAACTTGCACCATTGTTCATGGAAGTATCGCCGTAGTTTTCTTTATAAAGCGGGAATTCGCCGATGTTGGTAATTATATAAAAATGATAAAAATAAAGTCCGGCCGTATCTATGGAAAACGTGCATTCGTATTGCTCGTAAAACTCTGCTTCATTGCATTTAATTAGCGGCACGCTTTTATAGTCTTGTCCGTTTTCATAGGTTATTACAACATATACTTTTCTTGTGTTGCATTTTGCCGGAATTTTTAGGGAAAGCCTTATGGCTTTCCCTTTTTCAACTGTTCCGAACGGCTCTTTGTATTCAATTTCTTTACTGTCAAAAAGTATTCGCATTTTAAAGTTCCCAAATGTTTTTTACATATTCTTTTACGGCTCGGTCAGCAGAAAAAAGTCCCGCTTTTGCAGTGTTTATTAAGGACATCTGCATAAATTTGTCGCGATCTGAATAGGTTTTTGCTACCTCACTTTGAGCACGTTTATAGTCATCAAAATCGGCAAGCGTCATATACTGGTCTGCTGCGCCGAAATCGTTAGTTAAAAGTGAGCGTGCAATAAGATCGAAATTGCGGCCCAAGACGCCTGATGTTAACATTGATACTACTTCGCGTAAATTTTGATCCTTATTTAAAAATTCGTTCGGATCGTATCCTCTTTTCCAAAGCGCTTCAACTTCATCGACATTCATGCCGAATAAAAACATATTTTCTTTGCCGACCTGCTTTAATATTTCTACGTTTGCGCCGTCTAAAGTACCAAGCGTTACCGCGCCATTTATCATGAGTTTCATATTGCCCGTACCCGACGCTTCTTTACCGGCAATTGAGATTTGCTCGGAAATTTCCGCTGCCGGAATTATTTTTTCTGCAAGTGATACCTTATAGTCTTCAAGAAATACCACTTTAATTATATTGTGTGCAACAGGATCGGAATTAACCATATCAGACACTGCAGATATTAAACTTATAATTTGTTTTGCAAGGTCGTAGCCGGCGGAAGCCTTTGCGGCGAAAATAAAGGTACGGGGAGTAATGTCCGCATTGGGGTTTGCTTTAATATAATTGTACAAATATAAAATATGAAGCACGTTTAATAATTGGCGCTTATATTCGTGAAGTCTTTTTATTTGAACATCAAAAATCGAATCCGGATCAACGTTTATTCCGTTTTTAGCCGCAATATAATCGGCAAGATTCAGCTTGTTTTGCCGTTTAATTTTTGCAAGATCCGATAAAACCTGCTTATCGTCCTTATATTCGAGAAGTTTTTCTAAGTTTTTGCAGTTTTTTAAGAAAGAAGGGCCTATTAATGTTTTTAAATATCCCGTAAGCTCGGGGTTTGCTTGCCCAAGCCATCTTCTGTATGCAATGCCGTTGGTAACATTTAAAAAGCGATCTTTATCGAGTACATAGTAATCGTGGAAAATGCTGTTTTTAAGGATTTCAGTATGAAGCGCAGAAACACCGTTAATTTTATGGCACGCCGCAAGGCATAGATTTGCCATGTGCACTTCACCCTTTGAAATAACCGCCATATATTCGATTTTTTTGTAATCTCCGGGATAAACCTTATTTAAATTATCGACAAGCCTGCGATTAATTTCAAGAACGATAGAGTAAATTCTGGGCAATTGCTCAGAAAAAAGCCATTCACTCCAGCGCTCTAATGCTTCGCTCATTACGGTATGGTTGGTATAAGAAAGCGTTCTGCAAGTGATATCCCATGCATCGTCCCAGCTATAGCCGTGCTCGTCCATTAAAAGCCGCATAAGTTCCGGAACACAAAGTGCCGGATGGGTATCGTTAATGTGAATTGCAACCATGTCTGCTAAATTGTCAAGTGTGCCGTATTTTTTTAAGTGCTTAGCTAATATACTTTGCAGTGAAGCGGAGCACAAAAGATATTGCTGTTTTAAGCGAAGTCGTTTGCCTTCAATGTGATTGTCCGCCGGATACAATACTTTTGAAATAACCTCTGCCATAGTGTTTTGCTCGAGGCTTCGTACATATTCTCCGCGCGAGAAAGCGCGCATATCAAAGCTTGGAAGCTGTGCAGACCACAAAACAAGCTTATTTACCGCTTTAGATTTATATCCGGATATATACATATCGTAAGGAACGGCAGTAACCGTTTGATAACCGGTTTGTGCAACCTTAAAAACACCGTTGTCGTACCATTCGTTAACCGTGCCGCCGAATTTTATTTCGTAGCTTTCGTCTTCTCTCGGCTGCAGCCAAACTTCACCGCGTTCAAGCCAGTTATCGGGAAATTCCACCTGCCAGCCGTCAATAATTTTTTGTTTAAAAATACCAAACTCATATCTTATTGAAAAGCCTGTAGCAGGATAATCAAGTCCGGTTAGCGAATCCATATAACAAGAAGCCAGTCTTCCAAGACCGCCGTTGCCAAGTCCCGCGTCCGGATCAAGGTCGTATATAGCGTCTATATCGAAGCCCTCTTTGCTTAGGCACTCACGAAAAGCGTCTTCAAGGTCAAGATTGTACAAATTATTTCTAAGACTGGTTCCCACAAGGAACTCCATAGACATATAGTAAACCTGTTTTTTGCCCTGCTTTAAATACGAATCTTTATATTCTTTTCTCTTTTTCGCAAGCATTTCGCGTATTACAGTGCATACTGCTTTATACACCTGCTTTTCGGTAACCTCTTTAAGACCAACGCTGTACAGTCTTTCGCAGGTGTCGTTAAGCAACTGTTTAATCTCTTCTGTTTTAGTGTTGCGCATATTTTTCTCCTAAGCTTTATTTTAATGATTTATATAATTTTAAATACTCTTGTGCCGGAACCGCCCAAGACGAATCCCTTGACATGGCATTTTTAATAATGGTTTTAAATGCACTTTTATCTCCACCGTAAATAGAAAGCGCGCGACGAATGGCCCCCAGCATATCATCGGCATTATAGCTTTGAAAATTAAAGCCCGTGCCGGTTTTACTTTCCGGATTAAATGGTTCGACAGTATCCTTAAGCCCACCCGTGGCATTTACAATAGGAACCGTGCCGTAACGCATTGCAATAAGCTGTGAAAGTCCGCACGGCTCAGATTTAGAAGGCATTAAGTACAAATCGCTTGAAGCATAAATCATGCTGGCAAGCGCCGGGTCAAATTTTAAATTCATCGAAAATTTATTGTGATATCTTTCAGAGCAGTATTTAAGGCATTCCTCGTAACGTTTGTCCCCCGTGCCGAGCACCACAAGCTGTATATCCCAATTCATCAGCTCGTATAAAACCGAGCAAATAAGATCAAGTCCTTTATGCGAGACAAGCCTTGTAACCATGCCTATTACCGGAACGTCCGGTCTTACATCAAGGCCTAAGCGCTTTTGAAGCTCTTGCTTATTTTTTGCTTTTCCTGTTGCAAAATTCACAAGATTATAGTTTGCAAATAAATATTTATCGGTATTAGGATCGTTTATTTCTTGATTTATGCCGTTTACTATGCCATGTGTTTTAAAAGCATGAGCACTGATAATATCGGACAGTCCGTGTGCAAAATACGGATAGCAAAGTTCTTGTGCATAAGTATTGGAAACCGTAGTTATTGCGTCTGACGAAAGAATTGCTCCCTTTAAAAAGTTAACACAGCCATTAAACATCATTGTGTTTTCGTAAGCTTCGCTTAAACCCAGTGTATCACCGAGAAAATAAGGGTCGCATTTTCCTTGGTATTCGATATTATGTATTGTAAATACCACTTTAGCTCGTCCGAGCTTTTTTTGATAGAACGAATGCAAAAAAATCGGAACGAGTCCTGTTTGCCAGTCGTTGCAGTGAATAATATCCGGAACTATTTTTAATTCAAGCAGAGATTCAAGTATTGCTTTGCTGAAATATGCAAACCGCTCGCCGTCATCCGGATAGCCGTAAATCCCGTCTCTTCCGAAATAATACTCGTTATCAATAAAATATACCGATAAGTTATTATCGGTATTTTCGGCTTTAAAAAGCCCTACATGCTGGCGCCGCCAGGAAAGATCTACAAAAAAGCTTTTTACAAATTTAGTTTTAATTTCCGGATTGTATTTTACGTTTTTAAAAAACGGCAAAAAGAGTGTGACGCTGTTAGTGCCCACTCTTGCAAGTTCTTTCGGTAAAGCTTCGGCCACATCTCCAAGCCCGCCGGTTTTACAGTACGGTGCAGCTTCACTTGCGGCAAAAACTATTTTCATACTATTTCTCCCTTTTTAATAATTACGGGATGATCGGGTGTGCCTATTAATTCAACCCCGTCACGTACAACTACGTTCTTATCTAGGATAACACTTTTTAAAGTGACATTTTTACCAATCTTTGATCCTTGCATGATGATACTTTTGTCAATTTTAGCACCATCGCTTACAGTAACATTCCTAAACAAAAGGCTATCGCTTATTTCACCTTTAATATTGCAGCCGTCAGCTATAAGACAATTTGAAACCTTCGAGCCTTTGCTGTAAATGGTCGGAATTTCGTCCCTAACCTTTGTAAAAATGGGGGATTCATCGTTAAATATGCCGTTTCTTATATCGGCGTCTAATAGCTTCATATTATTGGCATAAAAATTTTGTATGGAATCATTTCTTAGTACAACGCCGTTATATTCATAAATATTTAATGAGAGGTTGTTTTCGTTAAATTCGTGCTGTATATAGTCCCGCTCAAAATGAACATATCCTTTAGCATACGAAGATTTTATCGCATCTACTAAAACACTTCTTTTAATAATAAACATACCAATGCCGATATGCGTGCCGTTTTCGGCCGGACTATCAACCAATACAGATATTACCTTGCCCTTTTTATCGGTAGTGAAAACGCACGGATATTTTTTGCTTTCAGAATTTGTTTTTAATGTTATTGCAGTTACATCCGCATTTGAACGAATATGTGCGTCGATTATAGGTCTGTAATCAATGTTGCAAATAACATTCGAGTCCGATAAAAGCACATAATCATAGTTTTTATTGTCAATAAAATGAACAGCGGAATAAAGCGCCTCAAGTTTTCCTTTATATACGATAGTATTGCCGCTTGAAAAAGGCGGAATAATGGTAAGACCTTCGTTTTTTCGATTTAAATCCCAGTCAGATAATGAACCTACGTGGTCCATTAAAGAACGATAATTATACTTTGTTATTACGCCTACCATTTTTATGCCGGAGTTCGACATATTTGAAAGCACAAAGTCTATTTGGCGGTATCTTCCGCCAAAAGGAAGAGATGCTACCGTGCGGTAATTTGTAAGCTCGCCTAAAGAGCTATCGTAAATATTTGAAAAAATTACGCCCATTGTTTTCATGCCGAATCACCCCTTAATAAATTTCCTTAGGAGGAAGTATTTTATTTTTCGGTACAACCTTATCTTTACCGACAACCGTTATGCCCCAATCGGATTTATCATAAAACTCGGGATCGTCTCCGATTTTAGCGTTGGCGTTTATTATGGCATCCTCGCCGACAATCGCATATCTTACAACCGAACGGCTTTCAATAACGCTGTTTGGCATTATAAACGAATTGTGTATTTCCGCATCTCTGCCGATTGTGCATCCGGTTGAAATAATGGAGTTATAAATCTTACCGTAAATTTCGCAGCCTTCTGCTACAACAGAGTCCTCAATAACGCTTCCTTCCGATATATAGCTTGAAGGATGCGCGTAGTTACGGGAATAAATTTTACTTTTCGGGTCGTTTAATGTAAGTTTCGGATTTTCACCTAAAATATCCATATTGGATTCCCAAAGGCTTTCGATTGTTCCGACATCCTTCCAATATCCGTTAAAGCCATAGGCAAACAGCTTGTGCTTATCAGCTATAAGTTTAGGAATAATGTCTTTACCGAAATCATTGTGCGATTCGCTGTCCTCATTATCTTCAATAAGGTATTTTCTTAAAATATCGTATTTAAAGATGTATATACCCATGGAGGCCTTTGTACTTTTAGGATGCTCCGGTTTTTCTTCAAATTCGATGATTCTTTCTTTGCTGTCGGTATTCATAATGCCAAAACGCGAAGCCTCTTCTAAAGAAACGTTTAAGACAGCTATTGTGCAATCGGCATTTTTTTCTTTATGATATCTAAGCATTTGTGCATAGTTCATTTTATAAATATGGTCGCCCGACAAAATAAGAACGTGTGTAGGTTTATAGCGATCCATAAAGGAAATATTTTGGAAAATGGAATTTGCGGTTCCTTTGTACCACTCGGAGCTTTCGCTTTTTGAATAGGGCGATAAAACGTGAATGCCGCCGCGGCTGGAATTAAGCCCCCATGGTTGTCCGCCTCCGATATACTCATTAAGCTGAAGCGGCTGATACTGGGTAAGTATACCTACAGTATCAATGCCGGAATTTACACAATTCGACAATGGAAAATCTATAAGTCTGTATTTACCTCCAAACGGAACTGCGGGCTTTGCTGTACTTTCGGTCAAAACTTTTAATCTGCTGCCTTGACCGCCCGCCAAAATCATGGCAATACAATCTTTTTTTTGGAACAACATAAAAACCCTCCTAAATTATTTTACCAGTTTATAAAATGTAGCCGACAAAGGCGGAATTGTAAATTCGCCGGAAAACGGCAGTCCGTGCATTTCTTTTGTTTTTGTTTTTACGGATCTAAGCCTTGTGCCGCTGCCGCCGTAAATTTTCCTGTCACTTGAAAACACCGGCTTATAGGTACCTTCTTGCGGAAGGCCTATTCTGTATTTTTCGCGTTTTACAGGGCAAAAATTAAAGATGCAAATAAGTTCGTCGCCTTTAGTATCGATGCGCCTAAACGCAATTACGCTTTGGGAATTATCGTCGGCGCTAATCCATTTAAAGCCGTCCCAACTAAGGTCATTTTCATAAAACGACGGATTTTCTAAATAAAAGAAGTTTAACGCTTTTATATAGTTATGAAATTTTTTGTGCTTTTCGTAATCAAGCAAAAACCAGTCAAGCTGTTTTTTAAAATCCCACTCAATAAACTGGGCAAAATCGTTGCCCATAAAGTTTAATTTTTTACCGGGGTGGGCTATCATATAGCCGTAAAAAGCCCTTAGGTTATTAAACTTATCATCATAGCTGCCCGGCATTTTTTCTATAAGCGAGCGTTTACCGTGCACCGTTTCATCGTGCGAAAGAGGAAGAATAAAATTTTCTGAAAAAGCATAAGTTAGTGAAAACGTAAGCTCGTTATGTCTGCCCTTTCTAAAATACGGATCGGCGGACATATAATCTAACATATCATTCATCCAGCCCATATTCCACTTAAAGTTAAACCCGAGTCCTCCTACATCCGCAGGTTTTGTAACAAGCGGAAAGGCTGTCGACTCTTCAGCTATCATTAAAACGTTTGGATCTGTAGCAAATGCGTGGCGGTTGAGTGCGCGCAAAAATTCGATCGCGTCAATATTTTCTTTACCGCCGTACTTGTTGGGTGTATAACTATCTCTGCCATAGTCAAGATATAACATTGACGCCACCGCGTCGACCCTAATACCATCAATATGATACTCTTTAAGCCAAAAGCAGGCGCTCGAAATTAAGAATGAGCGTACTTCGTGGCGCGAATAATCGAAAATTCTGGTATTCCATTCGGGGTGCTCGTTCATTGAAGGGTCGCGCACTTCGTAGCAAAAGCTGCCGTCAAACTCAATAAGGCCGTTTTCATCTTTAGGGAAATGAGCAGGCACCCAATCTAAAATTACGCCTATGCCCGCCATATGAAGCTTGTTTACAAAGCTCATAAACTGCTCGGGCGTGCCAAAACGATGTGTCGGCGCAAAATATCCGGTTACTTGATACCCCCACGACGGGTAAAACGGATATTCGGTCACAGGCATCAGTTCAACATGCGTATATCCCATACTTTTAATGTACGGTATAAGCATATCGGCCAGCTCGTCGTAATTATAAAAGCCACCGTCGTCTTTGCGTTTCCACGAGCCCAAGTGTATTTCGTAAATATTAACCGGTTTTTCTAAAACGTTTCTTTTTTTCTTTTCTTTTGCGTATTCCCCGTCTTGCCAGTCAAAGCCCGAAATATCATAAATTATACCCGAAGTATCCGGCAAGCCGGCATATGCAAAACTGTAAGGATCGCTTTTATAAACCCTTTTTCCGTTACTGCCTTCGACTAAAAATTTATACTTGCCGCCTAAGACAGCATATTTTGAAAAAGCTTCCCATACACCGTGCGGATTCTTTTGCATATACAGATCTTCGGTGTTCCAAAAATTAAAGTCGCCGACGACGCTTACACTTTTTGCATTCGGAGCCCACACACGAAAAGTAAAACCCTCAATTCCGTCCTTAATGTCTTTATGACACCCCATATACAAGTAGCAGTCTCGGCTCTCACCTATATAAAAATCTTCCATGCGTTTATAAATATCCTGCGCCATTGGTTCCTCTCTTATAATATTATTAGTAAAACTTTATTTATATTATACAATGATTTTTGTATTTTACAATATATTTTTATGTTTATATTATAAAAATCTTATTTTATTTGTATTTTTCTGTAAAATAATATAAAATAATCACAAGAGGTGTTTTTTTATGGATCGTTCAGCGGGAGTTTTAATGCATATTTCCTCGCTTCCAAATGATTATCTTTGCGGCAATTTCGGGCGCACTGCATACGAATTTGTCGATTTTTTAGCCGATTCCGGTTTTAAATACTGGCAGGTACTGCCCTTTTTTATGCCTGACAATTATTTTTCGCCTTATATGCCAATATCTTCTTACCTTGGAAACCCGTATTTTATCGACCTTGAAGCTTTAAATAAAGAAGGATTAATAACATCGGAAGAATTATTACTTGAAAAAAACAGCAACTATACATGCTGTGAATTTGAGAAACTTCAATTAACGCGTAACATGCTGTTAAAAAAAGCCGCTTTGCGCACGGAAGACAAAAATGCGGTTAAAGTTTTTTTAGAAAAAAATCCTGAAATAAAAAAAGCCGTTAATTTTTACTGCTTATATCTTAAAAACAACGGCAGAAATATTTCGGAGTGGAAAATAAACGATGTTTCTGACGAAGAACTTTTTGATCAGCAGTTTATACAATATGTTTTTTACACGCAATGGAATAAACTGCACAATTATGCAATAAGCCGCGGCATAAAAATTATCGGAGATCTTCCTTTTTATGTAGCGCCGATAAGCTCAGACGTTTATTACAACAAAGATGAATTTTTGCTTAATAAAGATTATACTCCGAAAGCGGTTGCGGGCGTGCCGCCGGATTATTTTTCTAAAGACGGCCAGCTTTGGGGAAACCCGCTCTATAATTTTAAGAAAATGGAGAAAAACGGATTTAAGTATTTTAAAGATAAATTCACACATCTATTAAATATGTTTGACGGCATAAGGCTTGACCATTTTAGAGCCTTTTCGGATTTTTATGCGGTGCCGTTTAACAGCGAGTCCGCAAAAAGCGGAAAATGGATAAAAGGCCCCGGAACAAAACTTACCGGCATTATAAATAGCCTTGCAAAAAACAAGCTTATTATAGCCGAGGATCTTGGAACTATTGACGACCGCGTTCGAGAGCTTGTAAATACAAGCGGTTTTCCCGGTATGGCGGTATTCCAGTTTGGGTTTGACGGTAATTTTTACAATCCGCATTTGCCGCACAACTATAAGCAAAACCTTGTAGCATACACCGGCACACACGACAACAACACAACCCTTGGTTTTATGTGGGAAGCAGATGCTGCTACCAAGAATTTTGTAATGGATTATATAGGTATGAAATCCGATAATTTGGATTTTTCCGTAGACGCTATTATAAGAACATTAATGCGTTCTAACGCAAATCTCGTCATTTTACCTATTCAGGATATTTTAGCTTTTGGCGCGGACACAAGGATGAACACTCCCGGAAAGGCTGATAACAACTGGAGATTCAGAGTGACTAAGGATCAGCTGAAAAACATTAATCGCGATTATTTTAAAAGGCTTAATCAAATGTACTCAAGATAAAAAAAGCCGCAAGTTAATCTTGCGGTTTTTCTATTTCTTTAGCTTTTGGCAGGCTCCATCTGAATGTCGCCGCCAAAATCCGAAGCAGAATAATTATTGCAGTACCTGAAATAATAGCCGATGTTTTTCCGAAAAAATGCCACACGGTAACGGTTGCCACAGCGCCTATTATAGCCGGAAGCGCGTAAAAATGTTTTACAAATATATAAGGCCTTTCGCCTGCAAGCACATCCCTTAAAACCCCGCCGCCGGTGCCGGTTATGGCACTTACGCACACTACCAAAAACGGTTTTGACCCAAATCCCGAAGTTATAGCAATGTTTGCGCCTACTACCGTAAAAAGGCCAAGGCCAATAGAGTCAAACGCGAGCATAAAAATATCATATGCCTTTTCGTTTTTTAACATTAAATTTCTTATGCATTTTGGGAAAACCAACAGCGACGATATTGCCGCCACTCCGACAAGAATAGGATCAATAAATATTGCCGGAGGGGTAATGCCCAAAATAAGGTCCCTCATAACACCGCCGCCAACGGCAGTAATAATCCCAAGCATAACAACGCCGAACATATCCATTTTTTTACTAACGGCAACCATAGCTCCGGAAATTGCGAACGCCACAATGCCAATAATCTCTAAAATATAAAAAATAAGATTCGACATAATATCACCTAAAAACATTATATTAGTAAAAAGTAAAAAATGCAATAAAAAATAAAAAGAGGGAATTTGCTATGGCAAATTCCCTCTTTGGTGTTTTTAATTACATAAGCGAACGATAAATTGCTTCGATATCTTCTACTGTAACATCCTTAGGATTTCCCGGGCGGCAGGCATCGTTATAAGCATCTAAAGACAGCTGCTTTAAATCTTCCTCTTTAACTATGCCTTTTAGACTTACGTTGATGCCAACGTCCTCGGCAAGCTTCCTTACTGCATTAACTGCGGCCGCGCGGTATTCGGGTGCGCTCATTGCATCTACGCCCTGTACACCCATAGCGCGGGCAATTTCGCGATATTTTTCGCCCGTTGCATCTGCATTATATTCCATAACCGCCGGCAAAAGAGTTGCACAAGCCTTACCGTGCGGCATATCGTAATAAGCGGACAAAGTATGCGCCATGGAATGATCTACGCCAAGACCTACATTCGAAAATCCCATTCCTGCAACATACTGGCCAAGCGCCATGCCCTCGCGTCCGGTATCGGTGCCGTTAACCGCGTCGCGCAAAGAGCGTGCAATTATTTCAATCGCCTTTAAATGGAACATATCAGAAAGCTCCCAAGCGCCTTTTGTAATATATCCTTCAATAGCGTGTGTAAGAGCGTCCATGCCGGTAGCCGCTGTAAGGCCTTTTGGCATGGTGGACATCATATCCGGATCAACAACCGCAACAATCGGAATATCGTGCGCGTCAACACATACGAATTTGCGCTTTTTCTCAACGTCGGTAATAACGTAGTTTATAGTAACTTCCGCGGCGGTGCCGGCAGTAGTTGGAACGGCGATAATCGGCACGCTCGGGTTTTTAGTAGGAGCTACTCCTTCGAGTGAACGCACATCGGAAAATTCAGGGTTTGCAATGATAATACCGATAGCCTTTGCAGTATCCATAGAAGAACCGCCGCCGATAGCAATAATGCAATCAGCTCCAGATTTTTTAAAGGCTTCAACACCGCCTTTAACGTTTTCGATTGTAGGATTTGGTTTAATCTCGGAATATACATAATACTCAATATTATTTTTGTCAAGAAGGTTGGTAATCTTGTCAGTAACGCCAAATTTAATAAGATCAGGGTCGCTTGTTATAAATGCCTTTTTAAACCCGCGCGCCTTGATTTCTTCGGGGACTGCCGAAATTGCGCCTTTGCCGTGATACGAAGTTTCGTTTAACATAAATTTGTTCATAACATTCACCTTTCCTTTATAATTGTTATTTTTTTAACAATCTTCCAATATCATTATAATACTATTTTTAAAAAAATCAAGCAAAAAATTTAAAAACCGAAAAGATTATTCTTTTCGGTTTTCCGGTTTATCTTCTTTTTTCTCTGTTTCTTCCATTTTTTCGGCACGAATGCGCTCAATTCGACGCTCATCAACTTCTAATACCGTAAGCTTATAACCTCCGAAATAAACTTCGACCTTTTCGTCCTCTTCCGGGATATGCCCTATTTCGGACATTATAAATCCGCCGATAGTATCATATTCACCTTCGGGGAATTCTATGCCGAGAGTTTCTTCAACCTCTTCAATATCGGCAGTACCGTCTATATCGAAAGTGGTTTCGTTAAGCTGAACCGCGTCTTCTTCCTCTTTATCATACTCGTCCTGAATATTGCCGACAATAGACTCAACCAAGTCCTCTAAAGTTACAAGGCCTGCAACGCCTCCGTACTCGTCAGACACAATAACCATCTGCACATGGCTTTCGGTCATCTCTTCGAAAAGGTCGCCGCATTTTTTGCTTTCGGGCACAAAGGTAACCTCGCGCATTAGCTTGCTTATCTTTTTATTTGCAGGTATGGGTTTGCCAACAAAAGGCAAAAGATCTTTAATATAAATTATGCCGACAATATTGTCAAGTTCATCTTCGTAAACAGGGATTCTTGAAAAGCCTTTTGCGATTGAAATCTTTACAACATCCTCAATTTTGTCGGTCACTTCAACCGCTTCCATATCGGTCCTGTGGGTCATAATATCAGCAACAACAACATCGTCAAACTCGAAAATGTTGTTTATCATTTCGCTCTGGCTTTCATCTAACACGCCGTTTTCTTCACCAGCGTCAAGCATTATTCGTATTTCCTCTTCGGTAACCTCTTCATCGCGTTCGTTTGGGTCAATTCCAAAAAGTCTTATTACAAGATTAGTTGAAAATGATAATATTTTTACAAAAGGTTTCATAACCATTCTAATAAAGAGTAAAACACCAACCGCATTAAAAGCTACACTTTCGCTTTTTTTCATGGCAATGCGCTTTGGAGCAAGCTCGCCAAAAACAAGCGTTACAAACGAAATAAGTATTGTAACGATAACCATCGAAAGTCCTGACAAAAATGAAGACGTGGATTCAAGCTTAAACAACGAGGCAATGGCGTTCGCCAGCGGTTCGGCAAAATTGCTTGCCGCAGCAGCGGAAGCCAAAAAGCCTGCCAAAGTAACGCCGATTTGAATGGTGGATAAAAAGCCCGCGGCGTCCTCAGTAAGCTTTAAAACCTTTAAAGCCTTTTTGTCTCCCTCTTCCGCCATGCGTTTAATTTTATTGTCATTAAGCGAAATAATAGCAATTTCGCTCATTGCAAAAAACGCATTTATAAGGATAAGAACCAATAAAACTACCAGTTTTATTAACAGATCCATTTAGTATTTAATGTTACTCCTTCTTCTTATTATAAGAATATAATACAAGTTTTATAAATTAAAGTCAATAAATATTTTTCAATAATTTGGTTCATAAATTCAAAAAAATCTAAAATTAAGGTTGACAAATTCCAAATATTATGGTAAGATAACATTCGCCGCTAATCGTTTGGCGGCAACTGTGGGAGCATAGCTCAGCTGGGAGAGCATCTGCCTTACAAGCAGAGGGTCACAGGTTCGAGCCCTGTTGTTCCCACCAATT
>CABUFC010000001.1 GCA_902490735.1 uncultured Oscillospiraceae bacterium | reverse complement strand
GACTTTGAGAAATTACGAGGTATAGAAATGGAATCCGATAGAAGAAAAGTTTATGTTGAAGTAAATGTAACACACAGACCTGATGGAACGGCTCGTCCGAATTTCGTCAAGTTTGAGAATGATGAAAAATATGAGATAGACCGTGTAATTCAGAAATGCCGTGCGGCTTCCACTAAAGTCGGAGGAACCGGTATCCGCTACACGGTACAGATTTGCGGCAAGCCCACATTTCTGTTCGACGAAGAAAACGGAAAGTGGTTTGTAGAAGCAAAATCCTAATGGTAGGAGGTTTTGTAACTTGAAACATTTATCGAGATTTGACATCGAAGCGATAGCCGACAAGTATGTTCAGGCATATATGGCACTTCCCGATGTCCGTAACACACAAATATACAGAATTGACCCGGAGCTTCTCTTGGAGAAGGTTCTCGGATTGAATGTCGAATACCAGCACCTATCCTATGACGGTAGTATTCTCGGGATGACCTCATTTACGGAAATGGGTGTTCAGGTATTTGAAGATGATGATAACGAAGCCTTTTTCTTTTTGGACGGGAAAACCGTTCTCGTGGAAAAGGACTTGAACTTTGACAGCAAGCTGAAAGGCAGAAAGAATTTCACCTTAATGCACGAGGGCAGCCATCAGATATTTAAGATGTTGTTCCCGAATGATTACGGTGTAACACAGAAATCTGCCGGAGTACATTATTACAAGGTAAATTCCGAGAGGAATAAGCCAATATCTGATTGGGAGGAATGGCAGGCAAACACGCTTGGAGCTGCTATTCTTCTTCCTGAAAACCTCATAAAACAAGGAATGTATCTGTTCAGTCTCGGCGAAAAGATTGAATGCCTGAACAAGATATACTATCCGAGTGTATATAAAAGGTTTGACGCACTTGCGGATTTTTTAGGGTGTTCCAAAAAGGCTCTTGCCATACGAATGAAACAGCTCGGACTTTTGAAAAAGGAGTATCTTGATAATCCTTTTGATTTGGTTACGGTTTATCCGGAGGTGAGCGAGCTATGAAATCGTTGGAACAAAAGATAATCGTAAGGTGCAAAAACTGTGGCTGGCGTATTTTTGACAAGGTAACAATGACAACAGGCGTTATTGAACTGAAATGTCCGAACTGCCACAGAGTAGTAGAGGTTGACTTGTCCCTCCGCAAAGGAACGGTCAAATACAGATTAACAAGAAGCAGTAACAGAGCGAACAATTAAATATCGGGCAGATGTACCGAGCCACGAGTCCTTGAGCGAAAGCTCCTGAGTCATCAAATTGCCGGACGCTGAGAATTGTGGGATAGAAATATCCTAATGTTCTTGGTGTCCGGCTTTTTTGTCGCTCCCGAAAGGAGCAAGACCGTGACATATAAGTGGCTGGCATATATCGCCAAGTATCCGTAATCTCCGAATTTTTGATTTCAACCAAATTCAAAAATTCAAATTCAAGGAGATTACGACAATGACAAAACTTACATTAGAACAACAGGAATTATTATTTGCGAACGACTGCAAACTCATCAATCTGCGGTATGAATACCACGGGTACACCGGCACGGAGAAATGGGCGATTGTAACAGAATTGGCGGAAGAAGAATTGTGGGTTAAATACCCTGATGTTATCCGTCGGTACACCCCGTTCATTCTGCTTTCTATGGCTCAGGGCGAAGTGATTGACGAGTCATACAGAAACAATGATAAGTACGAAAAGCGAGCAAAAAGAACAATCGATGTGTACGGATATGAAGATGACATCTCTGAACAGTTCCACCGGGAACTGATTACTCCGTTTGTTGACCCGTTTGAGCAAGCGGAAGAAGAACGGATTGAGGAAGAAAAGGAACAGCTCCGCCAGTTAGAAATTGCAAAAGTCAGAAAGGTATTGCAAATGCTTAAACCAATTCAGAGAGAACGACTGATAAAAGCAATTCTGTTAGGTATGAGTTCAAGAAAAATCGCAAAGGAAGAAGGCGTATATTACAGCGTTGTAGATAAGTCGATTGCCACTGCAAGAAAAAATTTCAAGAAATTTTATGAAAACCTCTGATTTTGGGTGTGCATTTTGACCCCCTTTGTCCAAATGAGTGAAGGGGTTATTTCAAATCCGGATACGAAATGCACTTTCGATACTAAATGAACAGAGAGGTTATACATATATGCAGAGAAAAGAAATTCAGCGTGGAGATTTATTCTACTACGATTTTGGAAAAAGAGAAGGGTCTGTCCAGTCGGGAGAGAGACCCGTAATGGTAATTCAGGCAGACAACTTTAATGCCAATGCTCCGACAATTATTGTTGCGGCTGTTACGGCTGTGATGAAAAAGAAGTATCTTCCTTCACACATCATTTTGGGTGAGGACTTCGGTCTGAAGAAGCCGTCAATGGTTCTTCTTGAACAGATACAAACCGTCAATAAGGACGAACTAACAGACTACATTGGTTCGGTAAACGATGAAAGGCTTTGGAAACATATTAACGCAGCTCTTAAAAAGACTTTCGGTTTATGGATTTACAACACAGACAGAAACGGAGATGTTCGTTGCTTATGCCCCAAGTGCCTGAGCGACTATATCCACGACCCGAATTATGTTGTCAGGCGTCTTGACCCGTTTGCGAAAAGCAAAGACCATTGCGACAAGTGCAATAACAGCGGTTGGGATTATATCGTTTATGACAAACGCACCTCGGTCAAAGGAAAGGGGTGCAGGAATGAGTAAGCGAGTGAGAAACAAAGACAAATATGATATTCCTATGTGGCACAGACCAACCATTTCCATTGCGGAAGCGTCAGCTTATTCAGGAATAGGGACAGGAAAACTATATGAAATGACAGATACAGAAGATTGTCCGTTTGTTCTTTGGGTTGGCACAAGGAGAGTAATCAAAAGAAAGCCATTCGTTGAGTATCTTGAAAGGCAATACTCAATTTAGCTCAAAAGTCAAGTGTGCGATGAGTCAGTTCGCATCATTGGCTCATCGCTGCTTTTTCTGTATCCTTTTAGACAGAAAAATAAAGGAGGTTGGTACAATGCCCGAAAGAAAAAGTAAAGAAAAATATGATATTCCGCTTTACAGAAAACCATTCTTATCAATAGAGGAAGCTGTTGCTTACACGGGGATAGGGAGAGATAAACTTTATGAATTGACAAACCCTGAAGATTGCCCTTTCGTTTTATGGATTGGCAACCGCAGAATGATTAAAAGAAGGGTTTTCGATGAGTACATTGAAAAATGCTACTCAATATGACGGGAGGTGTTAGTAATGGGCAATAGCGAAATTGTAGAGCGTTTCAAAAGCAGGAGTTCAGAAGTACCTTTATGGCACAGGCAGAATTTATCTGTACAGGAGACTTGTGCTTATACAGGTCTTGGGAGAGAAACGATATACTCTCTTATTAAGCAGGAAGATTGTAATTTCGCCCTGAGAGTAGGTCGAAGAACAATGATAAAGCGTGTTCGGTTCGAGAAATATCTCGAAAATCTATATTCGATTTAGGAGGTTACTAATGATAAAAGTAGAAGGAAAGGAAATCGCTGATTACAGAAAAGAACTTGAGAACAGAAAAAGCGATTTGCCAATATGGGAACGCAAAGTTCTGACCTGTGATGAAGCTGCGGCATATTCCGGGATAGGAATTGCAAGATTAAGAAGTATGACAATGAAAAAGGGCTGTCCGTTTGCTGTTGCAAATGGGACACAGATTTTGATAGTCAGAGAAAAGTTCGATGCTTATATGGATAAAGCAGAAAAGGTATAGGAGGAAAAGATAATGGCAAAGACGAAAAGACGAGATAAATCAAGAGTTGTTCTTCGAACAGGCGAATCACAGCGAGCAGACGGTACATATCATTATTGTTGGACGGACGCCAACCGAAAAAGGCGTTATGTATATGCCAAGACTCTTGACGAACTTCGTTACAAAGAAGAACAAATAGAAAAAGACAAGAAAGACGGCATAAAAGCCGAAGCTCGATATACTACCCTCAACGATATGTATGAGCTTTGGAAAGATTTGAAGCGTGGTTTGAAAAACAACACCTTCGAAAACTATAAATATATGTATGAGACTTTCGTCCGCCAACAGATTGGCTCAAAGACCGTTTCTTCTTTGAAAAAATCGGATATTAAGAGGTTTTACAACTACCTTGCAGATGAACGCCATTTGAAACCAGCGACTATTGATAATATCCATACGGTTCTTCATCAGATATTAGATATGGCAGTTGATGATGATTATCTCAGAAATAATCCTTCCAATAATGTGCTGAAAGAGTTAAAGCAGTCCCATTGTTTTCAAACGGAGAAACGCAGAGCCTTAACGAGACCGGAACAGGAACTGCTCTTAAGTTATCTGAAGAATACACCGTCTGCAAGTTTGTGGTATCCGATTTTTGCAGTGTTGATTGGAACAGGGCTTCGTGTTGGAGAAGCGACGGGTCTCAGATGGTGCGATATTGATTTGGAAGAAGGTATAATTGATGTGAACCACACACTGGTTTATTATGACCACCGTACCGAGGGAAGTAAGCGTGGCTGCTATTTTAACATCAATACCACGAAAACTCCGGCTGGCAAACGCCAAGTCCCGATGTTGGATTTCGTCAAAGAAGCATTCCTTATGGAAAAGGAAAGACAGGAGTTGCTTGAAATTCATTGCGAAGCTGTTGTGGACGGATATACTGATTTTATCTTTCTTAACCGTTTTGGACAGCCGCAACATCAAGCAACTCTTAACAAAGCTATCCGCCGTATTATCCGTGACTGCAATGATGAACAGCTCCTGAAAGATGAAAATGCAAAGGTTTTGCTTCCTCATTTTAGCTGCCATTCATTAAGGCATACATTCACGACAAGAATGTGTGAGGCAGGTGTAAATGTAAAGGTTATTCAGGATACGCTTGGACACAAAGATATTTCTACCACCCTTAACATTTATACTGATGTAACGAAGGAGCTAAGAAGGTCTGAATTTGAAGGTCTTGACTCGTACTTCAAAAATGAGTATAATAAAGCGAATTGATTTTTAGCGGTTTATTCGTTTTAGGATAAAGTGCTTACACCATTTACACCAATTTATACAGTAATCGCAATCAAATTCGATATTATTCGAAGACTTGCGAGCGACCCCAAAAGCACGAAAATTGCTGCGATAGTAAAAAATATGATGTCACAGCACATCAAGTAAATGATGTCTGCTTTCGTCCCCACTATGAAACCGCTCGATTAATTTCAGTTAAAAAGCAATTCAATTTGAATTGCTTTTTTATTATATAAAAATTGACATTATTTGCTTAAAATGTTATAATTCAAGCGCTGAATCTTTTATTGAAAAGAGAAAAATAAAATGCGAAAAACCAAAATTGTATGTACTATAGGGCCTTCTTGCGACAACGAAAAAGTTTTATCCGAAATGTTTGACGCAGGAATGAATGTTGCGAGATTGAATTTTTCTCACGGCACGCAAGAGGAGCACCGTGAAAAAATCGATTTATTAAAAAAAGTGCGCAAAGAAAAGGGTAAGCCGCTTGCGATAATGCTGGACACTAAGGGCCCCGAATACCGTATAGGTGTTTTTGCCGATAAAAAACATATTCTTAATAAGGGTGAAACCTTTACCTTTACTACCGATGAAATAATAGGTGACCGTTCTAAAGTATCTGTAAGTTATAAAAATTTATCAAAAGAATTAGAAATCGGCGACAGAATTTTTGTAAATAACGGTTTGCTGGAATTTTCGGTTATTGACATAAAAGGCAGCGATATTGTATGCAGAGTAGACGTTGGCGGCGAAATTTCCAACCGCAAAAGCATGAGCTTTCCGGACAGAGTTTTAAAGCAAACGTATTTAAGTGAACAAGATAAATCTGATTTGCTTTTCGGAATAAAAAACGACGTCGATTATATTGCCTGCTCTTTTGTTTCGTGCAAACAGGACATTGTTGACGTAATTGATTTTATTAAAGCTAACAACGCAAAAAATATCGGTATAATTGCTAAAATTGAAAACCGGTCCGGTATAGACAATATTGAAGAAATTTGTTCTGTTTGCGACGGCATAATGATCGGCCGAGGCGACATGGGCGTTGAACTGCCGTTTGAAGAACTTCCCGCAATTCAAAAGCGACTTATTACAAAATGCAGACTTCTTGGCAAAAGGGTAATAACAGCGACCGAAATGCTCGAGTCAATGATGCATAATTCAAGACCGACTAGGGCCGAAACCTCCGACGTCGCAAATGCGGTATACGACGGCTCAAGCGCGATTATGCTCTCAGGCGAAACAGCTGCAGGGGAGTATCCTGTATTAACCGTTAAAACAATGTCTAAAATAGCGGAATCAACCGAAAACTCTATTCATTACCGCAAACGCTTTTTAAATACAGATTTTATTATTAAAAACGAAATGGACGCCATTTCTCATTCGGTTTGCGGTATGGCAATGGATATAGGGGCAAAAGCCATTGTTGTTTGCTCGCTTTCCGGAATGACGGCGAGGATGGTATCCCGTTTTAGACCTCCTATAGATATTTTAGGCCTTTCGGTAAACGAAAAGACATACCATCAGCTTGCGCTTTCCTGGGGCGTAAAACCCGTTATGTGCGAGGTTTATCCGTCGGTAGAAGTTTTGTTTTATACCGCTAAACAAATTGCCGTAAAAGAGCTTAATTTAAAACCGGGCGACCGCCTGGTTATAACCGGCGGGACATCCGGCGATTCCGGCCATACAAACACTATACGTATTGAAACAGTATAATTTGCGAAATTGGGTGTAAAAAAACTGCCTTTCGGCAGTTTTTTTAATTACTTTTAGTTGTTATAAAAGGTTGTATAACTGAAGCTACCTTTGGAACAGGCATGGTTTGAACAATAACTTCGCCGGGGCCTTCAACTACTGTATTAAATAGTCCTTCGCCGCCGAATAAAACATTTTTTACGCCCTTTATTGATTCAATATCCATCTTGCAAGTAGAACTCATCATTACAAGGTGACCGGTATCTATAAGGATTTTTTCACCGGCCTTTAAGTCGTATTTTATAGCAGATCCGTCAATTTCGATAAAGGCAGTACCTTCGCCGCTGATTTTTTGCATAATAAAGCCTTCACCGCCAAAGAAGCCTGCTCCGAATTTCTTTCTAAAGGTTATGGACAGATTAATATTTTCAGTAGAAGCCAAAAATGCAGATTTTTGACAAATGTATTCAACGCCAGGTGATAAAGATAATGCCTCAATGCTTCCGGGAAATTTGCTTGCAAATGCAATCATACCTTCGCCGCCAACTGCGGTATAGCGGTTTTGAAGCATCTTTTCTCCGGATAATGCACGGCTGAACATTTTACCGATGCCGCCATTAGAAGTTGTTTCCATCTTCATATTTGCGTTCATCCAGCTCATTCCGCCGCCTTCTGTGATCATTGCCTCGTTAGGTTCGAGTGTGCATTCCACTGCAGGAAAACTGTCGCCGACAATTCTGTACTTCATAAAAACCCTCCTATAAATTTGTATTTATATTATATATCATAAAAAAATATTTTTCAACAATAAATATTTTGCAATATTGACAACCAAAAAAGCTATTGATATAATTTTACTATAAAAATTTTGAGGTATAATAATGATTATCGATGCACATGCTCATATATATCCTGATAAAATTGCAGAGAGCGTTGTTCAAAAGCTTTCTGCACCTACCGGCCTTACTCCTTCGTCAAACGGCACTGCTAGAGGGCTGCTGTTAAACATGCAGATCTCCGGTATTGATAAATCAGTAATTCTGCCGGTTGCAACAAATCCGTTAAAGGTTGACCACTTAAATGATTTTGCTTTTTCATTTAACGGTCAAAACGGGCTTTATTCTATGGGCGCCATGCATCCCGATTGTACATACTATAGGGAAGAGCTTGCAAGAATTGCCGCAAACGGCATAAAAGCCGTAAAGATCCATCCTGTGTATCAAGGTGTTGATTTTGATGATATAAGGTATCTTAGAATTTTTGAACGCGCTTCAGAACTCGGCCTTTTCATTATAACCCATGCCGGATACGATATCGGATTTCCCAATATTGAGCATGCTCTATACGAAAAAATAGAGAATGCAATAAAAGCAGTGGGTAATTTTAAACTTGTTTTAGCACATATGGGCAACTGGGAAAATTGGAATAATTTTGAAGATTTTCCGATTTATGATGATTTATATATTGACACTTCATTTTCTCTTGATAAATATATTTATCGTAACGACGAAAATCGTTCCGAGGATATTATTAAAGCGTACGGTAAAACCGGCAATTTTATGAAGGCTGAGCAGTTTACTCGCTATTTAAACAAATTTGGCGCGGATCATATTTTGTTTGGCTCGGATTCGCCATGGGACGATCCTGCAAAACCACTTAATTTTATTCGCAATTTGTCAATTAATGAAGCTGATAAAAAACTTATTCTCGGTGAAAACGCCGCAAGAATATTTAAAATTTAAAATTTTGGAGCATTAATGAAAAACAAACTCAAAAATTTTTGGTACTATTACAAATGGCACACGATTATCGCTTTATTATGTGCCTTTACAATTGCCGTAAGCGTTGCGCAATGCGCGTTTAAAACCAAATATGATTACAGCCTTGTGTTAGTACTTAATGACCGCGCTGTTACAGATAAACAAGCCTCGTTACTTGCTGACGGGCTAAAAAACTTTGGCGAAGATGTAAACGGCGACGGTAAGATAAATGTTTTTATAATGAATTGCTCATATGATGAAAATTCGGCAGATAAAAATAATGTTTTGGCTATTAAGCAAAAGCTTCAAATGTCCGCAATGGGCTCAGCTGAATGCATTTTATATATTACAGACGACGCTTCATTTGAATTTTGCGATTCCGTTAAAAAAGACGGCGGCTTTTTTATTAACAAACATTTGCCGGATAAAAACGGAAAAGCTTTAAATATTGCCGATTACGCATTTATACGCGAATTTAACAGCCTTTTCTATAATCCGGTTGAACCGTTATATATATCGGAAAGAATAGTTAAAGGCACTATTATCGAAAGAAATAAATCGGTTGAAAAATATGTAAACACAAGCGAAAAACTTTTAAACAACATAATTTCACATAGAAATAGTTAATGCTTGACATTTTTTTTTAATATGTTACAATATTTATTGCTGATTAGGGCTTGTAGCTCAGCTGGGAGAGCGTTCGGTTCGCATCCGAGAGGTCATGGGTTCGAATCCCACCAGGTCCACCAAAAAAAGGATTGCTGTAATAACAGCAATCCTTTTTATTTTAATTCAAGCCGCATAAGAATAAGCTCTTGCCAGCCGTTTGTGCGTGAACGAAAACCTTTCGGGTTGCGTCCGTATTCTACAAACCCTTCGCTTTTATATAAAGCGATTGCATTTTTGTTGTCTGCAACCACGCTAAGCTCTAATTGCGCATAGCCTGCGATTTTAGCGCATTCGATGCAGGCTTGTGTAAGCGCCCGGCCTATTCCACGCCCCCAGTAATTTTTATCAATACTTACGCCAAACTCTGCTCTTTTGTTGACTTTATAGTTAGATCCAATGCGGTCAATTCCTGCAGTGCCGATTATTTTTCCGTCAATAACAGCTACAATCTCAATTTCATTTTTGCTATCTGTTTTTTCTTTTAAATACTTGGCTTCACCGTCGGCTGTCATGGTGTTTTCATCGGGGTAGGATAGAAGAAAATCTGTCTGCTTATGTGTGAGTATAAAGTTTTTAAGAACATTAGCGCCGTCGTTTTCCGTCCCGTTTCGCAAAATGCATTCTCTGCCGTCTTTTAATGCAATTATTTTAAAGTATTTCGATGTTTTCACCGCCTTGATTAAAATTAAAATGATGGCTCTGTTATTTCAGAGCCATCAAAAATTATAGTCCTAATATTTCTATGCCGCCTTTTACAAGCTCTTGCGCATAAGCTTTTGCAGTTTGTTCGTCTTTTTTAATGGCTGAAACATAAATTTTAATTTTAGGCTCTGTACCCGAGGGCCTTATTGTAACCGAGGATTTATCTTCCAACTCATAAGCTAAAACTTCGGAAGCGGGAAGATCGATTTTTGACGTTTTTCCGGTGGTAATATCGGTTGAAATTTGTGCGGAATAATCTTTTACCGTAACAACTTTTTTACCGGCAATTTCGCTTGGATATTCAGATTTCAAACGAGCCATGGCGTTTTGCATATCCTGCATGCCGCTTTGGCCTTCGCAGGTAATGCTGCGCTGCATATCAAAGCAGTAACCGAATTCTTTGTAAAGATTGTTTAGTACATCTAAAATAGTAAGACCTTTAGCTTTGTAGTAGCAAACCATTTCGCAAATAAGCATTGAGCCTACAACGGCGTCTTTATCCCTTACATAACCGCCGGCAAGATAACCGTAGCTTTCTTCAAAACCGAAAATAAATCTTTCTTGTTCGCCTATGTTTTCAAGTTTTAATATTTCGCCGCCGATAAATTTAAATCCGGTTAAAACATCAATAAGTTTACATCCGTATTTTTCGCAAATAGGATAACAAAGCTTTGTAGATACTATTGTTTTAACGGCTATGGGGTTTTTGGGCAAAATTCCAAGTTCGGTTTTTCTTTCAAGCAGATAATTCATCAGTAAGGCGCCCATTTGATTGCCGGAAATAAGTTTGTATTCGCCTTTGTCAAAAAGAGCTATACCAACGCGGTCGCTGTCCGGATCGGTTGCAAGAAGTAAATCAGCGGGGGTTTTTTCAGCAACCTTTAATGCACAGTCAAACGCTTCTTTAAACTCGGGGTTAGGAAATGGCAGTGTTGGAAATCTTCCGTCAGGCTTTTCTTGTTCGGGCACTACCGTTACATTATTAACGCCTATTCTTTTAAGTATGGCGCGAACCGGTTTGTTTCCTGTGCCGTGAAGGGGAGTATAAATAACATGCAGATTTTTAAAATCGTAAGTACTGTCGCTTACCGATTGAGCTTGAACAGCGTCTAAATATGCTTCGATTACATCGTCACCAATATATTCGATAATTCCTTCGCTTAAAGCCTTATCAAAATCAACTTTCTTAACGCCTGTAAAAATATCAACCTTTTCAATAATGTCAGTAACATAAGCGCTTTCTTTAAGACCTAACTGACTGCCGTCACTGCCGTACGCTTTGTATCCGTTGTATTTTGAAGGGTTATGGCTTGCGGTTATTACTACACCGGCATCGCATTTTAAATGTCTAACTGCAAAAGAAAGCATAGGTGTTGGCATTAATTCTTTGTAAATATAAACCTTGACACCGTTTGCTGCAAATACTTCGGCGGTGGTTTTCGCAAATTCATAAGATTTAATTCTGCAGTCATATGCAATTGCTACAGAACCGTTTTTATTAACTGAATTAACATAATCTGCAAGACCTTGAGTTGCGTGTCCCACAGTGTATATGTTCATTCTGTTAGTTCCGGCACCGATAATTCCGCGAAGTCCTGCAGTTCCAAATTGTAAGCTTTTATAAAAACGGTCGTTTATTTCTTCTTGATTGCCTTTTATTTCAATGAGCTCTTTTAAAAGTTCTTCATTTTTAATTTTGTTTAACCATTCATCATATAATTTTTGAACCATATTATTTGCTCCCTGTGTTTTTTAATAATTATATCTTTTTTTATAGAATATGTCAATGATTTGACTTGACAATGGATAATTTTTGTTATATACTTATAATAAATATAAGCGTATGAAAAATTTTTTGGCGGTATTTCATGGATTGTTTCAATAATTTAAGCGATGAACAACTTGTTCGTATGGTTCGCAACGGCGATGATAATGCTTTTAATTGTTTATATTCGCGATATCTGCCTAAAATTAAAACAATGTCTTATTCGTTTCAGGGTTATTCCTATGAAATTGATGATTTAGTGCAAGAAGCTACTATCGGTTTTTTTACGGCTATAAATGCGTATAATTTTGGTGTTACCAATTTTTCGACATTTTGTTATCTTTGTATGCGCAGGATGCTTATCGGCGTTTTAAAAAAATCCTTGCGTAAAAAAGAAATTCCAAACGGAAATATTGTCCCTTTAGAAGAGATTTCCGATGTGTCAGAAAGTCCTGAGAGGATAATAATAGCCAAAGAAGATTTTAAGTTTTTGCAAGAACAGTTGTTTAATAGACTTTCTAACTTAGAACGTGAAGTCCTTTTTATGTATTTTAATGGCGAAAGTTATGAAAAAATTTCTGAAAAACTTTCAATCTCTAAAAAGTCTGTTGATAATGCATTGCAGCGTATAAAGAAAAAAATCACTAAAAAGTCGTAAATAATAATATATGCCCTAAGTAGCTTTGATTAGAAGACTTTTGTTTCCTAAGGTGACGGTGCAATTCCGGCAAGGGCAAAAAACAAATCGAAAGAGGTACAAAACATGTTTGAAGACAAGACCCTGATCTGCAAAGATTGTGGAGAAGAATTTGTTTTCACCGCCGATGAACAGGAATTTTTCGAATCCAAAGGCTTTGTAAATGAGCCACAGCGTTGTAAGGCTTGCCGTGACAAGCGTAAAAACGCAAACAGAGCACCTAGGGAAATGCACGAAGCAACATGCGCTGCTTGCGGTGGTGTAGCAAAGGTACCGTTCGCTCCTCGCGATGATCGCCCGGTTTATTGTAGCGAATGCTTTGCAAAAATGAAAGAAGAGGCATAATTATTATAATTTGTCTAGCCGTTCAGCGCAGAATGTGTTGAACGGTCTTTTCTTTATAATTGTTAACACATCATTCATAATTTTAAAGCTTTTTTATGATATTATTATACCCGGGAGGCTGTATATGGAGAATACAAAAATTTTAATTGTTGATGATGATAATAATATCTGTGAGCTTTTAAGGCTGTATATACAACGTGAAAATTTTGATTTAGCAGTAGCTAATGATGGTAAGGCGGCGCTTGAATTATTTAATTCATATAAGCCAAGCTTGATTTTACTCGACGTTATGATGCCAAAGCTTGACGGATGGCAGGTTTTGCGGGAAATAAGAAAAACTGCAAAAACTCCCGTTATCATGCTGACGGCAAAAGGCGAAACGTTTGATAAAATATTAGGTTTTGAACTTGGAGCTGATGATTACGTTTCAAAACCTTTTGACACAAAAGAGCTTATGTACAGAATTAAAGCTGTTTTGCGCAGAAGTTATCCGAATTTTTACGATGATCAAAAGGTTGTAAATTATGATAAACTCTGCATTAATTTAACCACATATCAGCTTATAGTCAACGGGAAAGAGGTGGATACTCCGCCTAAAGAATTGGAGCTTTTGTTTCATTTGGCAAATAATCCGAATAAAGTTTTTACAAGAGATAAGCTTTTAGACGATGTGTGGGGTTTTGTTTATTACGGCGATTCAAGAACTGTAGACGTACATATCAAAAGAATACGTGAAAAACTTGACGGAGTTTCAAAACTGTGGTCTTTAAAAACCGTTTGGGGTGTTGGCTACAAGTTTGAGGTTTTATAAATGATACGTTCCCGGTTTTTTAGGAAATTTTTTCTAACCACAGTGGTTTTAATAGTGTTTGCTATGACCATAATAATGTGTGTTGTTGGATATTTTGTAAACGACTATCTTATTAATGCTAAAAGACAGCTGATGTATGAATATTGCCATTCTATTTCTGTTGTTTCGTATAACAGTGTTTTTCCTACTATAAACGATGAACTAAGCGATGCTATTCATGCTATGGAAAACTCCAACGGAAGTTATATTCTAATAGTTGATACATATGGAAAGCCTTTAGCCTGCGGTTGCGACGATTGGTATACATCAGGCAGCTGTAAACATGTGGACAATTATATTCCAAACGGCATTATGAAAGTTGCGACGGTTGAAAAATACGAGAGTGATTCCGAATTTACCGAATACTATGACGAACCGTGCTTTACCTGCGCCATACCGCTTTCTAAGCAAGGTGGATCTACATTCGGTGCCGTTTTTGTAACTACACCCTATAAAAACATTCAAAATATGTTTTCAGAGGTTGTTAAAATTTTTGGCATTTCAATGATTTTCCCTTTAGTGATTCTTTTTATCATGGAATATTTTATTTCTTATAGATTTGTTTTGCCGTTAAAGCTTATGTCCGACGCTTCAAAATGTGTTGCCGCAGGAGATTTTTCTAAAAGAATTCCTGTTGTTTCTAAGGATGAAATCGGAGAACTTGCACTAAGCTTTAATGAAATGACTGAAGCCCTTGTAATAAACGAGTCCACAAGGAAAAATTTTGTTGCAAATATTTCTCATGAATTGCGAACTCCTATGACATCAATAGGCGGGTTTATTGACGGCATATTAGACGGAACAATTCCCAAAAGCGATAGAACAAAATATTTAACTATTGCATCTAACGAAGTAAAAAGACTTACAAGGCTTGTTGAATCGATGTTTGATATTGCGAAGCTTGAAGCAGGCGAGAGGGAAATAAATCCCACTTCATTTGATATACAAAAAATGGTTTTTGATATTCTTTTTTCCAAGGAAAAGGTTATTGAAAGTAAGAACATTAAAATAGAAGGATTAGATAAAACAAGCAGTATAAACATTTTCGCCGATTACGATCTAATCTTTCAGGTTGTATATAATTTAATCGATAATGCGATTAAGTTTAATGAAGATAACGGTTTTATTAAAATAGATTTTAACATTAAAAAGAATGATTTTTATTTTAAAATAGTAAACAGCGGCGAAACTATTCAAAAAGATGATTTACCTTTTATTTTTGACAGATTCTATAAAGGCGATAAGGCGCGTTCAAATGTAAAGGACAGTACAGGTCTTGGGCTTTATATAGTAAAGACAATATTAGAGCTTAATAACGGCAGCATTGCTGTTAAAATAAATGATGCTCAGTGCACTGAGTTTGATTTTGTATTAAAAAATGTTATAAAACAGTAGGAGAATAATAATGTCAGAAGAGCAAAATAATGAAATTTTAAACCAATCCGAGGCCGTTTTAGAAGATATTAACAACGCCGAGGAAAATCCGGGGATACAACCCGACGCCGAAAATACAGTTGTTTCTTTAGAAGAAAAAACGCCTGCGAAAAAATCAAAATTTAAACTTTATATTACAATTTTGGTAGTGGCACTGTCATTATTGATAGTATGCTGCGGCGGTTATTATGCGGGCGAATATTTGAATTCAAATTTTAAACCTAAACAGGAAATAGCCGATTATAATTCGTATAGCTATATGACTGCAGATGAAGTTTTTAATGCTGTCGATAAAAGTATAGTCGGTATCGTTGTTTATAACGATTCCGGTGCTAAAACGTTTGCAAGCGGTGTGGTTATTTCTTCCGACGGATATATTATTACAAACGATCATATATATTCCGGCATACAAAACGCTAAGTTTAAAATTATTTTGAATGATTTTTCTTCATTAGATGCAAAGTACATTGCTGGTGATTCACGCAGCGATATTGCTGTTTTAAAAGCTTCGGCTTCAAATTTAACTGCCGCTAATTTTGGAGATTCTTCAAAAATTACTAATGGCGAAGAAGTTGTAGCCATCGGCAGATTCGGAAGCGTATATGACGACTCAAAAATTACAAAAGGCATTATCTCGGCAAAAAGTGTTCGCGTAAGTGCGACCACTGCCGAAAGCTTAACTACAACTTCGTATGCCGAGACATTCATCCAAACAGACGCCGCTATAAATCCCGGTTCGTCCGGTGGTGCGCTTTGCAATATGTACGGTCAGGTAATTGGAGTGACTTCTGCAAAACTAAAAGGTGATGATTACGAAAGTGTTAGTTATGCCATTCCATCGGTTAAAGCCATAAAAATTGCAGAATCTCTTATTAAAAACGGTTATGTGAATTTTAGAGCCAAAATAGGTGTTACTTATCAGTTCGTTGATGAAGTTACAGCCGAAGTTAATAAATCTGTTCGCGGAATGAAAATAATAAATATTGATGAAACCAGTGATGCATATGGTAAGCTAAAAGCAGACGATATAATAACTACAGTAAACGGAAGAGAAATTTACGACTCTAATGTTATGCTTGATGTTATAGAAAATTCGGTACCCGGCGACAGCATTAGTATTACAGCAGTGACTGCAGATGGCGCCACAATAAATACATCTATAAAATTGATGCCTGACCGCGGAAACAGCAGCTATAATGCTAACGAATCATCAAATAAAAATGAATCAAACTATAATTCTTCTGAATTTTCATTTCCGGATATAGACTAATAAAAAAGCTCTTAACTTTTGTTAAGAGCTTTAAATTACGTAAAAAAGAATCGTAATTAATTGTGCTATGCTTCCTAAGCACACAAATATATGAAATATTGAGTGAATATATTTTATCTTAGTTCCTACAAGAAAAAATATTGCACCTACAGAATATAAAACTCCGCCTAAAACCAAATAAAATGTCCCCATAGATCCGATTGCCTTGTTAAGCGGACCTATTGCAAAAATTATACACCAGCCCATCACAATATAGCACGTAAATGAAAAATATCTGTACATTTTTAAATCGATAGCAGTTAAAGTTACGGCAAGTGCCGTAAGCCCCCAAACCAAGCCGAAAATAATCCACGCAGCAACCGGCGCTGTTTTCGTTAATGCAAGAACCGTTATCGGTGTGTAGGTGCCGGCAATCAAAAAATAAATTGTACAGTGATCTATTATTTGAAAAATCTTTTTCGCGTTTGGCGGTTTAAGGCCGTGATATATGCTTGACATTGTATACAGTATTATAAAGCTAATACCGTAAGCTATACTGCATAATACTGCAGGGACGTCTGCTTTTAACGCTGATTTTATAACACACATAACAAGCGCAATAATTCCAATGGCGGCTCCCACAATATGGGTTACCATGTTAAAAATCTCTTCACCTCTTGTGTATGAGGGAAGCAGGCGGTCTTTAAGTTTTATTCTTGCCATGGCATGCTCCCAAAATGCGAATTTTGAAAATAGTATATTATATTTAATAATATTTGTCAATGAATAAAATATTAATATTCTAAAAAGACTTGACTTAATTGACATTTAGTGGTAAACTATTTAAGCCGCGTATTTTGGGCTTTTTAAAGTAAAGAATATATCTTTCGCCTAAAATAGCGAGTCTATAAAAAGGTTGATGAAATATGTACGCAATTATTGAAACCGGCGGTAAACAGCACCGTGTACAAGTTGGCGATGAAATTTTCGTAGAAAAGCTAAACGCCAACGAAAATGAAAGTGTAGTTTTTGACAAGGTTGTATTATTAAGCCCCGACAAGGGTGCTGTTAAGGTTGGCAAGCCCTATGTAGCAGGCGCCACAGTCACCGCAACTGTTGTAAAAAACGGAAAATCTAAAAAAATTACAGTTTTTACTTATAAGCCTAAAAAGGGCAGCGCCAGAAAGCTCGGCCACAGACAGCCCTATACAAAAGTTAAGATTGAGAGTATCGAATAATAATGACTTCGGTAAAATTTATTTACTGTGATAATCAGATAGTAGGTTTTACCGTTTGTGGGCATTCTACAAAAAATGCGCACGATGATATCGGCAGGCTTGTTTGCACGGCGATTTCAAGCGCCGCATATATGGCAGTTAATACTGTGACCGATGTTGTTTGCGCTGATGCGGATGTGTCTGTTTCAGACGGTTTTATGAGCATAAGCTTAAAAAATAAAATCGATGATGCTCAAGATATTTTAAGGGGTTTTAAACTTCATATCGAAGGGCTTTATGACCAGTATAAAAGCATTATACATATTGAATCGGAGGAAAAATAATATGTTAAAAATAAACATTACTTTATTTGCGCATAAGAAAGGTGTTGGCTCTACCAAAAACGGCAGAGACAGCGAATCAAAAAGACTTGGTGTTAAAAGAGGCGACGGTCAGTTCGTTTTGGCTGGCAACATATTAGTACGTCAAAGAGGCACACATATTCATCCCGGTGAAAATGTTGGCAAAGGCTCAGATGATACTTTGTTTGCTTTATCTGATGGCAGAGTAAAATTTGAACGTCTTGGTAAAAATCGCAAAAAAGTCAGCATAGTAGCAGACTAATTAATTAATGCCCGGGAATTTCCGGGCTATTTTTTTAACAATATGGAAGATGTAATGATTGTATACGGACCTACCGGTATTTTCGACGCTGAGTATATTGAAAGCCTTTTGCAAAACGCAGGAGTAAGCAGTGCAAAAAAAGAACTCTATTCTCCAAAAAAACATAAACTGCAAATGCTTAATAATATATCCGGCAATAGCTATATTGTAACGGCATCTAATATAGATGCCGATAAGGCGTTTGCGGTTATCGATGAATATAAAGGCAATACCAAAAATAATGATGTTAAGTCGAATTATTTTAAAATTGCTTTATTAATTGGTTGCGGGGTTTTAGCTTTTGCAATTATTGCTTTAGTTTTTAGTTTTATATTGTCACTTTATAATTATTAGGAGTAAATATGTTTGTTGATATAGCAAATATTTTTATAAAAGCTGGTAACGGCGGCAACGGCGCCGTTTCTTTTAGGCGTGAAAAATATGTTGCAAATGGCGGACCTGACGGTGGTGATGGAGGAAAAGGCGGCGACGTTGTTTTTATTGCCGACAGTAATCTTTCCACCTTAGCCGATTTTCGATATAAGCGTAAATATCATGCCGAGAATGGAGAAAACGGTAAAGCTAAACGCTGTAACGGCAAAAAAGGCCGGGATTTAATTATTAAGGTTCCATTTGGTACTTTGGTTAAAGATAGTGAAACAGGTAGAATTATCGCCGATATTTCGGAAGATAAGCCTGTTGCAATTGCTCGCGGTGGAAACGGTGGTTGGGGTAACACACATTTTGCAACGCCTAAGCGCCAAATTCCTCGTTTTGCAAAAGAGGGTAATCCTGGAGAAGAATATAATGTTACATTAGAACTTAAGCTTTTAGCGGATGTCGGGCTTATTGGATTTCCTAATGTTGGGAAAAGCACGTTTGTCTCGGTAGTTAGTGAAGCAAAACCCAAAATCGGTAATTATCATTTTACCACTTTGTCTCCTGTTTTAGGCGTAGTTCGCGTTGAAAACGGAACAAGTTTTGTAATTGCCGATATACCGGGTTTAGTTGAGGGCGCGGCTTCGGGCGTTGGCTTAGGGCAAGAGTTTTTGCGCCATGTTGAACGCTGCAGATTATTAATTCATGTGTTGGATATATCCGGCAGCGAAGGCAGAGACCCAATAGAAGATTTTAAAAAAATCAATGAAGAGCTTGGAAAGTTTTCTCCGGAATTGTCAAAAAAAGAACAATTAGTTGTTGCAAATAAGTGCGACCTTTTAAGTGATGATGAGCTGTCAAAATACCGCGAATACTTTGAAAACAAGGGCTATAGCTTTTTTAGCTGCATTGCGGCCATTGGCGAGGGTACAGATGTTATTATAAAATCTGCAGCTGAAAGGCTGTCAAAACTTCCTCCCTTAAAAATATATGAAGCCGAGCCTTTAGCGCCGGAAGATGTAACAAAGCACAGAAACGAGTTTGAAATTTCCGTAAACGACGGCGTATATTTCATTAAAGCGCCATGGCTTTTAAAAATCATGAACAATACCGACCCCGATGATTTTGAATCCATGCAGTATTTTCAAAAAGCGCTGCGGGAGAGTGGAATTATAGATTCCTTAAAAGAACACGGAATACAAAACGGTGATACTGTTTCTGTTTATGATGTCGAATTTGATTTTGTGGAGTAAAAATGGAAGATAAAAATTTAAATGGCGCGGCACTTGCGTTTTTAGGCGACGCGGTTTTCGAATTGCTTATACGAGAACGAATTGCCGCAAAAAACATGCCGCTTAAAGATTTACATAAACAAAGTGTGGCTTTTGCCAACGCTTCATCTCAGTCGGATGCATATAATAAAATTAAAGATCTTTTAACCGAAGAAGAATTGGCTGTATTTAAAAGAGGCAGAAATACAAAGACCTCCAACATTCCAAAACATTCTACTGTAGCTGAATATCATACAGCAACCGGACTTGAGGCGCTTTATGGATATTTGTTTATTAATAAGCAATATGACAGATTAAATAAACTCATGGATATAATTTTTGATAAATAGCAAATTCGGGCGGATAATATTCTTATCCGCCCGAAATTTTTTATGGAGTTATGATTAGTTGCCACAGCCGCAGCCGCACCCATTATCGGAGTCGTTGTTGCAATTGCAGAGAAGTAAAATAACGAGTACTAAAAGTATTAACGAGCAACAATTACCGCCAAATAAGTTAGAACACATGCCGCATCCTCCTTTCTTCCTTTCAAGCCATATTATGATAAAATGAAAAATCTTGTTACAAAAAAAAAAAAAAAATTAAAAAAGGTATTGACTTTTCCTGACCTTTGAGTATAATATAATTAAAAGGTCAGGGAAAGTCAAATTTTAAAGGATGATTATTTTATGAAAATGTCTGATATTATAACAAAAACCATTTTAAAAATGATACACGACTCCGATGAAAACTCTGCCGAAATACAAAGGAACGAATTAGCTTCTTTAATAGGATGCGTTCCAAGTCAGATTAACTATGTGTTATCTTCACGTTTTACACCAGAGCAAGGATATATTATTGAAAGCCGTCGCGGCGGCGGGGGATTTATACGAATTACGCGAGTAGTGGTTGATAGATCATCAGCAATTATGCATATTATTAATTCGATTGGTGATTCTATTGATAATTTAACAGCTCGAATGATAATTGAAAACAGTCTTGATATGGACCTAATAGATGAAAATACAGCCAATATAATGTTTGCAATTATATCAAGTCCCGTTATACGTGAAATTCCGGTCGAAAAGCAAAACACGTTTAGAGCTTCGGTATTTAAGCAAATTTTAATGACGCAAATTTAAGGAGGAATAAATTATGTTATGTGAAAAATGCGGAAAAAACACCGCTACAACTCATTTTAAATCATATGTAAACGGAAAGGTTACCGAAAAGCATTTATGCGGTCAATGTGCAAACGAAGAGGGTATAAATAATTTCCCATTGTTTAATGCCTTTTCTTCCATATTTGGAGCAAAGCCTGCACTTAAAACAGAAAAAAGATGTCCATGCTGCGGAAGCTCTTTTAACGAGATTGCCGAGACGGGATTTGTTGGTTGCAGCGAATGCTATAATACATTTAATGAGGAGATTTTACCTTCACTAAAAATGATGCACGGCGCTACAAAACATTCAGTAATAAATAAAAAACCGGACGAATTAACTGAATTGCGGCAAAATCTTAAAAAAGCCATTAAAGAAGAACGCTTTGAAGATGCCGCAAGACTTCGCGATGAAATTAAAAAGAAAGAAGGAAAGCAAGAATGAAACCGTGGTATAAAGAAGAATCTGACATTGTTGTAAGCTCAAGAATCAGACTTGCAAGAAATTTGCGTTCTGTGCCTTTTCCGCATAAGCTTTCCGATACTAAAATTAAAGAAATTACAGATCTTATTAAAAACAATTTAATAGATATGGAATTTTCCTTTGGCAAGCTTCATTATCTTCCAATAGAAGAACATATTGAAGAAGCGGCTGCAATGGTAGAGCGACACATAATAAGCCCTCAGTTTTTAAAAAATAATAGAGGGCGCGGACTATTACTATCGGATGATGAAAGCGTAAGTATAATGCTTTGCGAAGAAGATCATATTAGAATTCAGGTTTTGCTTGGCGGTGACCGCCTTAAAGAAGCCTATAAAATAGCGTCCGAGGTTGATAAAGCAGTAAACCAAAAATTAGATATTGCGGTAAGCAATGAACTTGGCTTTTTAACCGAATGCCCCACAAATTTGGGTTCGGGTCTTAGAGCTTCTTTAATGCTCCATCTGCCGGCGCTTGAAAGCTTTGGAAGCATTAAAACCATAAGTGATTCGCTTTCAAAAATCGGATTTACCGTCCGCGGCCTATACGGCGAGGGCAGTAATGCGGTGTGCTCAATGTTTCAAGTTTCAAATCAGGTTACATTAGGCCTTGAAGAAAGCCAGGCGTTAAATAATTTAGAAAATGTTGCAAAGCAGATTATAAATCAAGAACGTCACTCACGTGATGAGCTCGATTTAAGCCTGCTCGAAGACAAGATTTACCGCGCTTACGGCACCTTAAAATACGCAAGACTTTTAACAAGCAGCGAAATGATGGGGTTATTATCTTTGATTAAACTTGGAATATCGATGGGCATAATAAAAGATATAAAACAAAGTACGGTAACAGAACTTTTAATTGAATGTGAGCCGAATATGCTTCAACAAAAGAACGGCAGAATGACTCCGACCGATCGCGATATAGCACGAGCGAGTTTAGTACGAAAAAAATTATAAAGTGAGTGATTTATATGAGATACAATTTTAACGGCTTTACGGAAAACGGCACAGAAGCGCTAAATACGGCAATTGAGACAGCCGAGCAATTTGGACATACTTATGTTGGAAGTGAGCATTTATTAATTGGAATTTTAAAAAGTAACGGAGTAGCTTCGGCAGTTTTAAACGAAAAAGGAATAACTGCCGAAAATATTGAAACACTCCTTGCAGAAGTTGTCGGCCGCGGAAATCCCACACGGCTTACGCCTGAACATTTAACGCCGAGAGCAAAAAGAATTTTAGAAGATGCGATAGAAATTTCGCACGCATCCGGTAATGAATATGTTGGCACAGAGCATATCCTTCTTGGCATTTTAAAAGAAGGCGATAATTACGCAAACAGATTTTTGCATAAACTATCTGTTGATTTAAATGAATTGGCAGAAGAACTGCTTCAAATGTCGGACGGCGGCGCAGATTCGTTTAATCAAAACAACAGCGTAAAAAGCAAAAATAAAGCCGCAAAGGGCACTAAAACCTTAGAAAAATTCGGAAAAGATTTAACAAAAATGGCCAAAGACGGAAAACTCGACCCTGTAATAGGCAGAGCTTCCGAGATTGAAAGAGTAATCGAAATTTTGGGCCGCAGAAATAAAAACAACCCGGTATTAATTGGTGAGCCTGGTGTTGGTAAAACCGCCATTGCCGAGGGTTTAGCTTTAAAAATTGCAAACAATGAAGCACCTGAAACGTTGAAAGGCAAGCGGATTATTTCGCTTGATTTAACAGGAATGGTAGCGGGAACAAAATACCGCGGAGACTTTGAAGAACGCATTAAATCAGCTATTGACGAAGCAATTGCGGCAGATGATGTAATATTATTTATTGACGAACTTCATACTGTTATAGGAGCAGGTTCTGCGGAAGGTTCAACAGATGCCGCAAATATATTAAAGCCGTCACTCGCAAGAGGAGAGCTTCAGCTAATAGGAGCTACTACTATCGACGAGTACAGAAAAAACATTGAAAAAGATGCGGCATTTGAGCGACGCTTTCAGCCTGTTATGGTAAAAGAGCCGAGCACAGAAGATAGCTATTTAATTTTAAAAGGCTTAAAAGACAGATATGAAGCGCATCATAAAGTTAAAATTACAGATAAAGCACTTCATGCAGCGGTTGAACTTTCTCACAGATATATTACAGATAGATTTTTACCTGATAAAGCCATAGATTTAATTGACGAGGCGGCATCTAAAGTGCGGCTTAGAAATAGCACACCGCCTGATGATGTTAAAGAAATCGAAGAACAAATTAAAAAAGTATCCGAAGAAATGGCCAAATATGTTAACAACCAGGATTTTGAAAAAGCCGCTGAGCTTAGGGACAAAAAATCAGAGCTTTTAAGCAAACTTGATTCACTAAAAACCGAGCACAACAAAAGCAAAGGTGAATTTTCCGGTGAAGTTACCGAGGAAAATATTGCGGAAATCGTTTCCGAATGGACTGGCGTGCCTGTAACGCAGCTTACCGAAGCTGAAAGCGAAAGACTATTAAAAATGGAAGATATTCTTCATAAAAGAATAATCGGCCAGGATGAAGCGGTCACCGCGGTTGCAAAAGCCATTCGCAGAGGTAGAGTAGGAATTAAAGATGAAAAACGACCGATTGGCTCCTTCATTTTTTTAGGACCTACCGGTGTTGGCAAAACAGAGCTTTGCAAAGCCCTTGCTGAGGCAATGTTTGGCAGCGAAGGTGCTATGATTCGCCTTGATATGTCCGAATATATGGAAAAGCATACTGTATCAAAAATGATAGGATCTCCTCCGGGATATGTTGGATATGAAGACGGCGGCCAGTTAACTGAAAAAGTCAGACGCAAACCCTATAGTGTTGTTCTTTTTGACGAGATCGAAAAAGCCCACCCGGATGTGTTTAATATTCTTTTACAAATATTAGAGGATGGTCACATAACAGACTCAAACGGCAGGCGTGTGGATTTTAAAAATACTATCATCATAATGACATCGAATATTGGCGCACGACTTATAACCGATAAAAAGGTTTCATTTGGTTTTGGTAGTGAAGATGAAGCAGAGCGCGATGTTGCCAACGAGGTCTTAGACGAACTTAAAAAAGAGTTTAAGCCGGAATTTTTAAACCGCGTTGATGATATTATTGTTTTCCACAAGCTTAATCAGGATAACATTAAAAACATCGCTAAAAATATGCTTAATAACCTTAATGTAAGATTGCAAAATCTTGGACTTACAATCGAATTCTCCGATGCGGCCATTGAAGCCATATCTAAAGTAGGCTTCGATAAGGTTTATGGAGCAAGGCCTCTAAGACGTGCAATAAGCAATAAAATCGAGGATGCGCTATCCGAAAAAATGTTAGAAGGAAAGTTTAAAAGCGGCGATAAAATCTTGTGTGATTTTAAAGACGATGAATTTGTATTCAGTAAATAAAAACAGAGGACATCAATCGATGTCCTCTGTTACTATAATCTCTTCATTATCCAATAAATCCGGATGTTTTAAATAGTTTAACATAACCTTTAAAGCAGATGCGTAATAGTGCCCGTCACAAATTCTTTCGTCAAGGTTAAATGTAATATCCATATATTTTTTTCGAACTACATTTCCATCTTTATCAAGCGTGTTGACATAGTACTTTGCACCGTAACACATAAAAATCGGGCAATTGCCGAAATCATATAAATGGTGAACTATTGCCGGAATACCGAGTGAGCCCATGGAAGTGATAAACATTGAACCGTGGAACGGACTGACTTTAAGCAACGACTTAGGCAATATACCAAAATAATCAAGCAGGTTAATTAAAAAAATTGCAAATTTTAAAAGAATTCCGGGGATAAAATGAAAAGCTTTTGCAGTTGATTCTACAGAACTGTTTTCATCAATTTTTCTGTTTTGATTTACTTCGTTTACGAATTTGTTGTAAACGGTGTTGGCATCATCGCTCGGATCAAAATAAACTTTAATTACCGTTTCATCGGCATTTAGTTTCATTTCTTTCTTAATGGCCATCATAAACTGAATATCATTTCTGGCATATATTTTTTGTCCGCTGATAAATCGGTTAAGCCCCGGCATTTTGGACACTGCTCTAACATATATAGCTAATATTACGTGTAACGCACCAAAACCTTTTAACCCGCTTTCACGCTTTTGTGCAATGTATTTTTCCATATTTTCAATATCTACGGTAATTTTAAGATGGTTATTTGCACTGTTTCTGGTTTTCATTATATAGGGAACTAAATAATTTAGCGGTTGCAAGGACCTTATTTTTCTTCCGTCAGACCTATCTCCAAAACGACGTCTGCATTTTTTTGCCACAAACTACACCTCGTTTTTACCTCAAGTTAATTTATTATAACAAATGAATTATTAAAATGCAATAAAAAAAGGCACAGAATTAACTGTGCCTTTAAATTTAAGCTTTTTTTACTTTAGCCGATTTTTTATTTTGAATTTTGCACCAAATCGGTACAGCAATTAAAAGTGATGAGCAGCAACCGGAAACAATGCCGACGGACATAGGTATAGCAAAGCTTCTAAGTGTTGTAAGACCGAATATTTCCGATACAATTATAACAGTAAGAATGGCAATTAATGTTGTAAGGGAAGTCATAAATGTGCGGCCTAAGCACTGATTTAAACTTGTATTGACCTTTTCATCCAAAGAGGCTGTAGGCATTAGTTGATTATTTTCACGAATTCTGTCGTAAATAACTATTGTATCATTCAATGAATAACCTAAAATAGTTAATATTACTGCCATAAAATTCGTATCGATTTGAAGCCTAAAGAATACGCAAGCAAAAAATGCTACAAAACAGTCAACAACAAGTGCTAATAGAGCTGTAAGACCCGCAGTAATACCGCCGATTTTCCTAAATCTTAAACCTACATAAATTAACACTAAAATACTTGCAATTGCTACCGCAAACAAGCTTTTTGCAAAGAACGATCCTGCAACCGACGGGTTAACGGTATTTGAGTCTCCAAGCTCAATCTTATTGTCTTTAAATTTGGTTTGAAGACCGGTTAAAACCTTTTCCTGAGCCTCAACAGTAACGGCATCGGCGCTAGCAAGTGTTACAACAAGCTTTTTTGATTCTGAATTAAAACCGGTGCTTGTGGTAACATTAACTTTTTTGCCGCTTAAGTTAGATTCAATAATGCTTTGAGCGGCTTTAACATCAATATCGCCCGAGTATGTATAGGTAAATCTTGTACCGCCGCTGAAGTTAATGTCCATATCAACTCCAAAAATAGCGAACAAAATAATACCGACAAGAAAAATAGCAATATATATTATTAAAGAAATCTTGGAAACTTTAAAAAAGTCAATTGATTTTTTAAGCATTATTCTTTCCTCCGTACAGCCAAGGTTTACGCAACAGGCGATAGCGCGAAATGCTCTTTAGCATTAACTTTGATGCGAATACACCCATTATTAATGTGAAGATAACACCTAAAAGCAGGGTAAAACCAAACGAATAAATAATACCGGTTACAGATGATCCAAACATAAACATAACCACGCTGAATATCTTTGCCAATATATTATCAGGCGAACCAAACGCGCCCATCAAAACACAGGCTACAATTAAAACCGTCATATTTCCGTCAAGAACAGCGCTGAAACTGTTTTGGAAACCTGCGTCAATAGCACCATCAATTGTTTTGCCTTTTTTAAATTCTTCACGAATGCGTTCTGCCGCAATAACGTTTGCGTCAATACCCATACCAATTGAAAGAATAATACCGGCAATTCCTGGTATAGTCATTGTCATGCCGCTTGCATTTGGGAAAAATCCTGAAACTACAGCTAAAATGCCGACAATTTGTCCAAGCAAAGCAACGACTGCAACAAATCCGGGAACTCTGTATTTTAAAATTATGATGACAGCAATAATTATAAACGCGATTATACCGGCGTAAACCATAACGGTTAAGGCTTCGCTGCCGAGTGTCGGACTTATAATTTGAAGTTTTGAATCGTCAACCGTAAGCGAGAACGGCAGGCTGCCGGCGTTGATTTTATCTGACAGTTCTTTTACTTCATCCGATGTAAAAGAACCGGAAATAATTGCTTCGCCGGAAGTTATCACATCGTTAACTGTAGGCGCGGAAAGCATTGTATCGTCCATCCAAATGGATATTACGTTTCCTTTAAGCCTTTCGGTTGCCGCGGCAAATTTGCTTGTGCCCGAGCTTGTAAGCTTAAGCTGAACAACATATCCGTTTTCCTGAGTATATCCGGGTTCGGCTGAAGCAATATCTTCCGAGCCTTTAAGAAGTACGGTTTTGTTGTTCTCAGAACCTTCGCAAAAGCTTAAAACTGCAGTTTCACCAAGCTCTTTTACTGCGGTAGTAGGATTAAAATCCGCTTCGTCCGATTGCCAAGGGAAACGTACAATAACTTGATGATTGCTGTTATCAACATATACTTCATAGTCGCTTATATTTTTGCTTACAAGACGCGTTTCTATAATTTGCTTGGCCGAATCCATGTTACTTGAAGTTATTTCGGTATCTGCAATGTCCGGCTTGTAAATAGCTTCTACACCGCCGCGGATATCAATTCCCCAACGGATGTCATTAACGCTTTTAATATAAACGTTTTTTGTGTCACCATAATAGTTGCTGACTCCAAAAAATGTAACATAAGTAAGCAATAAAATAAGTATAAAAATTATAAAAAATACCGGTTTGCCTACTCTTCTGGAACGCTTGCTTTTCACTTTGTAACCTCCAAAATAAGAATATATATTGGCAATATATTCTATATTATAATTTCTTTTATAATTAAAGTCAACAAAAATTATATGTCAAGAAGTTTTTCAATGGCCGCAAGTTTTACGGCAAGACACAAAATTTTTGATGCCATTTTAAGTTCGCTTTCGGGCGGAAAACTGGGAGCAATTCTCAAATTGTTATCGTTTGGATCAGCATGATATGGAAATGTTGCTCCGGCTTCGGTGATTATAAGTCCTGCATTTAAACAAAGCTTATGGATCTTTTTTGCTGTTCCGTCCATAACTGTAAGACTGATAAAATACCCGCCTTTAGGCTCTGTCCAGGTTGCAATGTCGTTAAGTTCCGATCTAAAAGCATTGAGAACTATTTCAAATTTAGGTTTTAATATAGCCGAATGCTTTTTCATATGTTCTTTTAATGCGCTTAAAGTAGGGAACATCCTTGCATGACGAAGCTGATTTAATTTATCCGGGCCTATGGTTTGATATTGCATTCTGTTTTTAATTCTTTCAATATCTTCATCATCTGCGATTAAAGCTGCCACACCGCCGCCGGGGAAGGTGATCTTTGAAGTTGAAGTAAATTCAATGACAAGATTTTTAGTTTCCGCCTTTTTGCATTCTTCAAATATATTTACTAAATCATAGTCCTCATCAATGCAGTGAACAGCGTACGCATTGTCCCAAAATATTCTAAAATCATTTGCAGCAGGTTTTAAACGAGCAAATCTTTTTACCGTTTCGTCCGAATATGTGATACCTTCCGGATTTGAAAATTTCGGTACGCACCAAATGCCTTTCACCCTTTTATCAGACATATATTTTTCAATCTCGTCCATATCGGGACCGGTGCTTAAATTTTTGATTGGAATCATTTTAATTCCAAAATGCTCGCAAATTGCAAAATGGCGATCATATCCGGGAGAAGGGCACAAAAAGATGATTTCATCTTGTAACAGCCAAGGCTTTTCGCCAAAACCGGTAGTCATACCTTGAGATATTACATCATACATCATATTAAGTGAAGAATTACCGCCGACAATAACATTATTTTCGCTGACTGAAAGCATCTCAGAAAAGAGCTTTTTAAGTTCGGGAATTCCGTCAAGCAGGCCGTAGTTACGGCAGTCAACACCGTTAAGAGTCTTAAACCCGGCCTTTTTACCTACAAGTGAAAAAAAGTCGTCGCTTATTTTTACTTGTGCAAAACTGGGCTTGCCGCGTGACATATCAAGCGATAGTTTTTTATCGCATATCGCGTTATATTCACTTATGAGTTTTTTGTGCAGACGAGTTAATTCGTTTTTTGAAAGGTTTTGATAATTCATAGTTTTGCTCCATTCAATATAACAATTATTATAAAACATGATGGCAATTTTTTCAATCAATATTTTCAAATATTGGAAAAATAATTATTGATAAAAAACACTTGACAAAGACAAAAATATATGTATAATATTCTTAGGTTTAGATTTTTTTTAGGGAGGATATTATAATGAAAAATTATGTAGCACCTGAAGTAGACCTGGTTGAAAAGTTTGAGACCGAAATTATGGAAGATTTTGTTGACAAGGGCAGCGAAGTAGATATCGAAGTTGAATAATTTATGAAACCGATTTTTTTAATTTGCGGTTTTTTTGTTGTTGTGTCATTGCTTTTTTGCGCTTGCAAATCAACTGGCGGATCAATTAACAGCAGAACCGAAATTAACAGTGATGCCGTGTCGGCGACCGATCACAAAGATGGAAGTTCATCTGTTAATTCAAATATTAATAATGGCACATCAGACAATTCTGCTGTAATTAAAGATGGCGATGAAGAATTTGTAATAAGTGTTGAGGTATCTTCTCCAACTAGTTCTAATGTTACTTCTTCAACCGGCAATAATAGTAGCCATACAACATCCGGTTCCGGCAGCGGAAACAATGTAAATAATAATTCCGGGTGGACCAGCGATTATTTTATACATTAAGATTATTCCAAGCTTTGCTTGGAATTTTTTTATTTGTTTATTTGACATTTTTAGTGTACTTATATATAATAAATATGTTATTTTATTTATTTGGAGACTTTTTTTATGGATTGGCTTTCGCTTAACACTTTGCGTGAAAAATTTTTATCATTTTTTGAGAGTAAGGATCATTTAAGATTGGATAGTTTTCCGCTTATTCCGAAAGATGATAATTCTTTATTATTAATCAATGCCGGTATGGCACCTTTAAAAAAGTATTTTACAGGAGAGGTGACGCCCCCTAAAAAGAGAGTTACAACCTGCCAAAAATGTATTCGTACGCCGGATATTGAAAGAGTTGGTAAAACTGCTCGTCACGGCACATTTTTTGAGATGCTCGGCAATTTTTCTTTTGGTGATTATTTTAAAAAGGAAGTTACAGCTTGGGCGTGGGAATTTGTAACTAAAGTTCTTGAAATGCCTGTTGATAAACTGTGGATTACCATTTACGAAAACGATGATGAAGCGTTTGATATTTGGACAAAGAATGTTGGAGTCGACCCTTCGCATATTGTAAGGCTTGGTAAAGAGGATAACTTTTGGGAATTAGGCCAAGGTCCGTGCGGCCCTTGTTCCGAAATATATTATGATCGCGGTGAAGAATACGGCTGTAATAAGCCTACTTGCGGTGTTGGATGTGATTGTGATAGATATGTTGAATTCTGGAATTTAGTTTTTACACAATTTAATTCGGACGGAAAAGGAAACTACACCCCGCTTGCTCATCCAAATATTGATACCGGTATGGGTCTTGAAAGACTGGCATGCATATCTCAAGGAGTAGATAACCTTTTTGAGGTTGATACGATTAAAAACATTATGTCCGATCTGTCTGAAATGGCAAAAGTGGAATATAAAAAAGATGAAAAGAATGATATTTCTCTAAGGGTTATTACCGACCATATAAGATCAACAACATTTATGATCTCTGATGGTGTATTACCTTCTAACGAAGGCAGAGGATATGTTCTTCGTCGTTTATTAAGAAGAGCCGCTCGTCATGGCAGATTAATCGGAATTAACGAGCCATTTTTGTATAAGCTTTGTAATTCTGTAATTCGTGAGAGCAAATCTGCTTACCCGGAGCTTGAAGATAAGTCGGAACTTATTCAAAAGATAATATTTAACGAAGAAGAAAACTTTGGCAAAACCATTGATCAGGGCCTTAATATATTAAATGAGTTAATGCAAAAAAATGTAACAACTATTTCGGGCGTTGACGCGTTTAAACTTTATGATACTTATGGTTTTCCGTTAGATCTTACCAAAGATATTTTGGAAGAAAAGGGTATTACTGTTGATGAGCAAGAGTTTAATAGCCTTATGGACAAGCAAAAGCAAAGAGCCAGAGATGCCCGTAAAAACAGTAATATTGAGGGCTGGAAAGATAAGTCCAACTTTTTAAAGGACATTAAACCAACATTATTTTCGGGTTACGAAAAATTTACCGATTCCGCTGAAATACTTGCATTTTCTGATGATTGTCTTGTAGTGGATAAAACTTGCTTTTATGCAGAAAGCGGCGGCCAGGTTGCAGATACCGGAGTTATTGAATTTTCCGGTGGAAGATTTGAAGTATCCGATGTTGTAAAAACTCCTTCCGGTGTGTTTATTCATAAAGGAAGTTTTGTTGGCGATATGCCGACAGTTGGTGCAGGTTGCACACTAAACATTGACATTAAAAAACGACAGGCAATAATGCGCAATCATACTGCGGCGCACCTATTGCAGGCAGCACTAAGAAAAACATTAGGAAATCACGTAGAGCAGGCCGGGCAATATGTAAACGAAAAAACAGTAAGATTCGATTTTACTCATTTTTCTGCTTTAACTTCAGATGAAATTCAATCGGTTGAAAATACTGTTAACGAGATTATTTTAAATGGTGTCGATGTAACTACTGAAGTTTTGCCTATAGAAGAAGCACGTAAAAAAGGTGCAATAGCTTTGTTTGGCGAAAAATACGGCAAAAATGTTCGTGTTGTTAGCGTGGGTGATTATTCTGTTGAATTTTGCGGCGGCACGCACGTGGACAATTCATCAAAAATTTGTCTTTTTAAAATTTTGACCGAATCATCTGTAGCTTCCGGCGTTAGAAGAATTGAAGCTGTAACGGGTGCTGAAGTTATTTCATTATTAGACAACTATAAAAACATTGCTGTAAATTCTGCTGCAAATTTAAAGGTTCAAAATGTTTTTGAACTGCCTGAAAAAGCTCTCCAGTTTGCAGAAGAGTTAAAGTCTGTTTCTAAAAAACTTGCTGCTGCTGAACAAAAATTAGCGTCGAGTTCTGTTGATGATTTTATTAAATCTGCTAAAAATGTTAATGGTTTTGATGTGATTTGCCATAAGTTTAAAGACACTGAAGTTGATAAATTAAGGCAAATAAGCGACTTAATTAAAGACAAGTGCTCTAATGTTATTGTAGTTTTTGCGGCAGTTAACGTAAATAAACTTACATTTTTAGTTTCTTGCGGCAAAGATGCCGTTAAAAACGGAGCGAATGCCGGAAAAATAGTAAAAAGTGTTGCACAAGTTGCCGGCGGCAACGGAGGCGGCAAACCTGATACTGCAATGGCCGGCGGTAAAGATGTAACTAAAGCGGACGAAGCTTTAAAATCTGTTTTTGATTTTATTTAAGGAGTAAATATGAACGAAAATTGCTTGTTTTGTAAAATAATCAAAGGTGAAATACCGTCTGCAAAGGTTTATGAAGATGAATATGTTTATGCATTTAACGATATAGAGCCTCAAGCTCCGGTGCATGTGGTATTTGTGCCGAAAAAGCACATAAAAAGCGCAAATGATATTAACGATGATAATGCATTTTATGTTGCGGCCATTTTTAAAGCGATTGCAAAAGTAGCTTCTGATTTAGATCTTAGCGAAGGTTACAGGGTGGTAAATAATTGCGGAGAGTACGGAGGACAAACCGTTATGCATCTGCATTTTCACTTAATGGGAAAACGTAAATTCGGGTGGCCGGCCGGCTAATAATTTTTTAGGGTTGTACGATATGGTAAGAGTTTTATTTTACACCGGAATAATTGCTCTGCTAGCTTCTGCAACCTTTTTATATTTTCCGGTTGAAATTGCAGTTGTTCAAATTATTCTTTTATTTATTTTACTTGCAATTTTCAGCTTTATTAAAATTAAGTCGCGGTTTAATATAATTGTATGCCTTGCATTATCGATTGTATTTATGTCTGTTGGATTTTTTAATCTTTATAAGGTTAGTGAAATTCAATCTCTGGATGATAAAGAGGCTATAGTTTCCGGTGTTATTAGTGACGTTGATTATACTAACGAGCACGGAAATTATTACACGTTGGATCTTGATGAAATTAAACTGAACGACGGCAGTTATTTTGATAAACACAAAGTTAAAATTAGTTTTGGGAATATTTCGGGAATTGAATTTGCCCCATACATGAAAGTAAAATTAAATCTTTCGTTTGAATCATTAAAAAGCAGTAATTATAAAGCCTATAATTATTCTAATAATATTTTTCTTACTGCAAGAAAAATAAAAGTATTATCTGCTGAAAAAACTGAGCATTACCCCGTTAATTACTATTTTCAAATAATTGCCAATAGAATTAAAAACATTTTATTTAAAAATTTATCTTATGAGGACGCATCGCTTGACAGTGCTGTAATTCTCGGCGATAAAACTTATCTTTCTTTGCGGTTTTTAACTAATTCGAAAACGGCCGGTATAACGCACATGCTTGTTGTATCGGGACTTCATTTGTCGATAATTGTTCAGTTTTTAATGAAGTTGTTTTCAAAACTTAAACTGTCTTATAAAACCAAAAACATTTTATCGTTGATTTCCATTTTTGCTGTAATGGGAATATGCGGATTTTCGGCAAGCATAATGCGCGCCGGACTAACTTACATAGTATATTTTATCGGAAAGATATTTTTTAGAAGAAGTGACGCACTTAATTCATTGGGTCTTGCGACCTTTATAATATTAATTATAAATCCATTTTCGTTTGGAAATGTCGGTTATTTGCTTTCTGCCGGTGCAACATTTGGAATTATATTTATTTGTCCATACATTTACGATTTATTATGTAAGGTACATCTAAAAGGGAAGCTTGCATATGTATATAAAGTTTTTGCACTGATATTTGCTCAGACTGTTTCGGCCTCTTTTGCAATAATGCCGATTTCGATATTTGTTTTTGGGTATATTTCAGTTATTGCTCCAATAACAAATATTCTTGTTTCATTTGCGGTAACACTACTTTTAATCTTAACACTTATTGGTATTATAATTTGTTTAATTCCTTTTGTGGCTATGCTCGCGATTCCCGTTATGTTTGGAATATCAATTATTTCAAAGTATATCTATTTTGTTGTAAACAATCTTGGTGAATTGCCTTTTGCATCGATTGAGATTCGTCCGCAAATTTTTGTGGCGTGGATAATTGCTCTTTTAGCCTTAATACTTTTTATTATTCGCCATAATTTTAAAGAATATATTAATTTTAGAAGAGTATCGCTTAAAATCGTAATTTCTTTAATGATTATAGCGCTTGCTGTAGCGATCGTGCCATATGCTATAAGCGAACCTGAGACTGTCATAGATTTTGTTTCTTCCGGTAACGGCGTTTGTTTTATGGTATCCTACAAAGATGATAGCGTAATGGTAGGATCCGGAAGCAGTGAATACCAATACGATGAAATCAATTCTATGCTTTTATATAAAGGAAAGCGCTATATAGATTTGCTGTATATCCCGAATGATGATGAAGCCTTTTACGGCGGATTTGAAAATGTTATTAAGTATTTAAACGTAAACGAGCTGGCGCTGTATGATAAAGCCTTTACATATGGCAACATATCAGTTAAAAATAACGGCGAGTATATTGTAATATTTACGCCCGACAGTAAAATTATATTTGATTATAATTTATCTTATATCGACTTTTCTTGTGATGTACTGATAACTTATAATTACTATAACGATATAAGTAAATGCGGCGCTAATTTAATAATTGGTTCTTTAAATAAAGAAGAAAAAGAAGAAATTGAAAACAACGATTCGATTATTTGGATAAAAAACACAACGGAGTTTGTTCTTGATAGAAGGTGATGTTATGCTTTCGGAATTAGATTTAAAAAGAGATATAAAAAACGGATGTACTAAAGCAGCGTATTTGCTGTACGGTGATGATTCTTATTTAATTAAAAATTATTCAGATAAGATTTCGGAAAAAGTTACCGAAACAGGCGGAGATTTTGATATTATTAAGTTTGATAATGATATTGAAATATCCGATATTACCGATGCTCTTTTGCAGTTCTCTTTTTTAAACGGACGAAAATGCATTGTTGCGTCCAATATAGCAGTTGACGATATGTCTGCTGAGAATTTCTCAAAACTAAAAGAATTAATTAAAAATTATAATTATGATAACGTTTTAGTTTTAACCTTTGATTCAAATGTTATTGAAGTAAAGCGAAGCTCCAGGTTAAAAACTTTAATTAGTTTATTCGAAAATAATTCCTTTGCTGTAGTAAATATTGCTCATAAAACCAAAAGCGAACTTTCATCCATGCTTATAAAAGGCGCCGAAAAACGCGGTGTATTGCTTTCAAAACAAACCGCTGATTTTTTGGTCGATTATTGTTCTGATGAAATAAATATACTTGTAAACGAATTAGAAAAACTTTGCTCATATAAACAAAGCGGAGAAATAACAAAAGAGGATATTTTTAGCGTTTGTTCACAATCGTTTGAGTCCAGTATTTATAATATTTCTAAGTATATTCTATTAAAAGATGCCAATAATGCGTTATTATTGCTTCGTCGCTTAATAGATCAAAAAGTACCTATCCCTGCAATATATAATGAAATTTGCAGCTGTTTTCTCGATATTTTTTACTGTAAGTGTGCAGAAATTGCAAGAAAAAAAGATAGTGATATTTTACAAGATTTTGAAATACCAAGTAACCGAGCGTTTAGAATAAAAAATGCTAAAAATTCAGCTAGGCGTATCGAATTGTATAGTTTAAAAAATATAATTTCTACCGCACTTGAATTTGACGCTGCCATAAAGGGCAACAATGCGGAAACTGAAATCGAAATAATGGTAATTAATATCATATCTTGTTTATAAATATGGAAAAATTAAAATTAAAATACCCATTAATTGTTGAAGGCAAATGCGATAAAGCCTTTTTATCTTCTTTTATTGACGGTATTATCATACCGGTCAACGGCTTTGGGGTGTTTTCTGACAATAAAACCAAAGCTCTTTTAAAAGAAGTTTCAAGCGAAGGCATAATAATTTTGACCGATAGTGATTCGGCAGGTTTAATTATTAGAAATCATATTAAATCGATATTGCCTAATAAAAAAATCATTCAAGCTTTAACCCCTCAAATTCGTGGTAAAGAAAAGAGGAAAAGCAGTTTTTCAAAAGAAGGATTTCTTGGCGTTGAAGGCATAGATAGGCAAATCATAATCGATGTTTTAGTTTCGTGCGGTGCCACTGGTGACAAAAAGCAGTATGGCAATGTTTCTAAGTACGATCTATATGAACTTGGCATTTACGGTAAAGATAATTCTAAATCTTTACGCAAAACACTTTTAAAAAAACTGGATTTGCCGGACAATATTTCAACTACTATGCTTTTGGAAATAATTAACAATACCGATAAATATTACACTTTTTGCGACTATATTAGGGGAAAGTAAAATGAGTTCATCTACCGGCGGCAAAGCAAGACTGTTAAAAATTTTAGAAATATTAAAGACCTATTCTGACGAGAATCATCCTTTATCGTCGTCGGAAATAATTGACATGCTTTATTCCGATGGAATAACAGTCAACCGCAAAGCGATTTATGATGATATTTTTGTGCTGACTCAAGCGGGATTTGACATTATAAATACCCGTTCTCCAAAAGCGGGCTATTTTTTAGCAGAGCGCGATTTTGAGCTTCCGGAAATATACTTGCTTATTGATGCGGTTTTATCGGCAGGATTTATTTCGAACAAAAAGACAAAAGAAATAATAGTAAAGCTTAAAAAATATTTAAGTGTTTATGACGCAAAAAAACTTGATAAACACACTTTTATAGATAAGCGAAATAAAAGTGATAACGAAGAAATTTACTATACAATTTTTAACATCCAAAATGCGATCGAACTTAATAAAAAAATTAAATTTAATTACATTAGGCATTCGTTTAGTTTTGGCGAAATAAAAGAGGAATATAAGACTTTTAAGATAAGCCCGTATGCGCTGTCCTGGGTTGAAGATAAATACTATCTTATTGGTAACAACGAAAAATATAATAATTTAATCCATTTAAGAATTGACAGAATACGTTCCTGCAAAATTACCAATGAAAAGTCGCGCCATTTTAGTGAAGTTAGCGCATATAAAAACTATTTTGATGTGGCAGACTATATGAATAAGGTATTTAACATGTTTGGAGGGAAAAAAGCAAGCGTAGAGCTTCTTTGTAAAAATTCTTTTATTGAACAAGCAATTGATCGGTTCGGGCGAGAAATAAACGTAAAAAAACACGATGATGAACATTTTAAATTTATTGCAGAAACCATGATAAGTGCCGGACTTACGAACTGGCTGCTTCAATTTTCAGACGAGGTTGAAGTATTAACACCTCCGTATCTTAGGGAAGAGGTAAGAGTAAAGTCGGAGCGAGCGGTTCAAAAATATAAAAAGTAAGAATAATTTTGTCCAAGGTTCAATATATTTTATTAAAACCTAAAAGGACAATTATTATGAATGTATATTTTTATTTTGTTATTGCAACAGCCATAATTTATTTGTTGATTTATGCTGTTTTTTTACTGCAGACGAAAGAACCTGTTACATATCTGTTTTTATATTCGATTGTAGGTATTGTAAGTTTGGTGCTTGTTAATGTTATAGGAAAATATATCGGAATAGGGATCACATATAATGCTTATACGGTTGTGTCGGCATCGGTAGGGGGCATACCGGCGGTGATCAGCATGCTGATTTTACAAATTATATTTATTTAAGACGGCTGGGCCGTCTTTTTTTACACCAAATTTTGTGCTTTAGCACTCACCTGAATACTAAATAATGTGGTTTACATAATAACTTTACATAAAACAAAAAATTACAAACTTGTAATTGACAAATAAGGCTAATAAATGGTAAACTATATAAACTATTAGGAGTGTTTTTATGGCTAATAATATTGGATTTATCGGTTGTGGCAACATGGCTTCTGCAATAATCAAAGGATCGATTATTTCAGGTTACATAAAACCTGATAATATTTTTGCATTTGATTTGATTGCTGATAAGATTTCTTCGCTTGGAATTAATAAAGTTGATTCTATTGAAGAACTGTCTAGCAAGTGTAATTATTTGTTTTTGTGTGTAAAACCGCAAGTGATTGATGATGTGTTAAAAACATTATCAAAATCGCTAACATCTAATCATTGTTTGGTATCGATAGCTGCCGGTGTAAACACAGGTAAAATCTGCAGTTATTTTTCTTTTGAACCTAAAATTATCAGAGTGATGCCGAATGTATGTTTAATGTATAATGCAGGCGCTGCAGCACTTTATAATAGCGGCTGCAATGATGATGAATTTTCTTTTATTAAAGGGATTTTTGATTCTTGCGGTAAAACCGTTACAGTTTCTGAAGATATGTTTGATGTTGTTACGGCTTTGTCCGGAAGCGGCCCGGCTTTTTGCTTCAGATTTTGCAAAAAGCTTATAGAAGAAGCTGTTTCGTTAGGTTTGGATGAACAATCAGCCGGTTTATTAGCCAAGCAAACATTATTAGGAAGCGCTTCTATGATGCTTAATTCGGATTATTCTGTGGATGAGCTTATAAAAATGGTTTCATCACCAAACGGCACAACTGTTGCCGGCCTTGCCGAGATGGATAAATTTGGTTTTGACACATCTGTAAAAGCCGCTGTTAATGGCGCTTTTAAAAGATCACAAGAATTGTCCAAGTAATTTTGCATAATTCTTTTTTCTTCCTCATACTTATTTACAAAGAGGAGGAAATGTCATGCAAAGGACAACCAATATAAAAGATAAAAACTCAAAAAAATTACTTAATGTTTTAGTTAATAATAATAGCTTAATATTTATTTTTATCACTATAATTTTAGGCATTATTATTGGATGCCTTAGTACGCGATTTAATTTTTTTGCTTTTTCAGATAGCTTTCTTCAAAGTTTTATTCAAGCAAGAAAGGGCAAAAGCTTTTTAGTGGTTTTATACGGATCTTTTTTAGAAATATTGCCTTATATAGCAATTTTGTTTTTATTTGGTACATGCATGGTTGGTACTTTTGGTTCAATACTTGTTTGCTTTTACAGAGGAATCTTTATTGGAAGAATTTTATCCGAAATGTTTGTATCTATGGGGCTTATGGGAATGCTATTTAATATTTTAATTGTAATTGCTCCTGCATGCATTTCTTTTTTTGCAATAATGCTCTCTTCGCGTGAGTCGTTTGGCTTTTCCATTGCGCTTACAAGACTTGTTTTTCCCGGTGCAGTAATTACTCGCAACTTATATGGCGACTTTAAAATATATTGTAAAAGGCAATTGTTTGTTTTGATTTTGTATGCGTCATCCTGTCTGTTAGATGCGCTTCTATCTGTATCTTTCATTAATTTATTTGATTTATAAGAAGGTGAAAATGTGAATTTTTATTTTAACGAATTTGAAAAATATTTAAAAAACGATAAAAAAGTCTCTGCAAATACATTGTCTAATTATTTAAGAGACGTTCAATATTTTTTAAATTTTAAAAACTTCACAGATTTTCCTGTTGATTCCGATATTAGTGATTATGAATTGTTTTTATTTAACAATGGTAAAAGCGCCGCAACGGTTTCTCGCATTCATGCGTCAATAAAATGCTACTATTTATTTTTACGGAAAAAAAGTACATCGATTGTTTTCCTGAAATAAAAACTGCAGTAAAATTAGAAGAACATCCAATTCCCGAGGTCCTTTCTCATACCGAAATCGAGGCATTGTTAAAAGCGCCGAATACAAAAGATTATAAAGGCTTAAGGGACAAGGCTATTTTAGAAACGTTATATGCTACCGGGCTTAAAGTATCTGAAATTATTTCTTTAAGAATTTACGATATTAATTTAACACTTGGTTATATTAAGATATCCGGCAAAAATAGGGATCGCATTATTCCAATGTACAAACAAGCGATAAAATCTGTTTCTGATTATTTAAAAACTTCACGCGATGTTATTTCTGTTACCGACGACGACCATTTGTTTTTAAATATGAGTGGTGGACCGCTTACAAGGCAGGGGATATGGAAAATAATTAAATCATATGCCGACAAATCCGGAATCGAAAAAGATATAACTCCGCATATTTTGCGCCATTCGTTTGCTGCTCATTTGGTTGAAAACGGCGCCGGATTAGACGATATTAAGAATATTCTCGGTTTCGCAGATATGTCATCAACAAGAGTTTATTCCGAAATTTTTAAAACTAAATATTCAAAAGCATATAAACGCTTCCATCCAATGGAAAATAAATAAAGCTCTAAACATAATTGTTTAGAGCTTGTTTTATATCTAAAATGCCACAAGAAGATCTTGTGGCATTTTGGCGGAGATGGAGAGATTCGAACTCTCGCGCCGGTTTCCCGACCTACGCCCTTAGCAGGGGCGCCTCGTCACCAACTTGAGTACATCTCCGTATGGTAACAAATTTAAGTGTATTGGCGGAGAGGAAGGGATTCGAACCCTTGGCTCTTGCGAGTCACTGGTTTTCAAGACCAGCTCCTTAAACCGCTCGGACACCTCTCCGTAAAGCCTTCAAATTATATCATATTTAAATATTAAAGTCAACAAAAACTCTGCATCAAAAATATTTTTTTTAAAAAATGTTACCTTTTTGTAACTTTTTTGTATTAATATTAAAATATAACTTGAAATAACTGTAATTTTTGTGTAAAATATATGTATATTTAATATCATGTGGGAGTATCATTATGTCTAATAGGTTATTTCAAGGTGTTGTACATCAAATGAAGGAAGCTATCAATCAAACGATTGGTGTATTAGATGAAAACGGCACCATAATTGCGTGCAGCGAACTGCCAAGAATTGGCGAGTCTTTAGACTTGTCAAATTTGGACATAGTCAATAACAGTGATTTTGTTGTTAATGACGGTGTAACATACAAGCAGTTTGGTGCGCCGGGAAGTTCAAAATACATACTTTTTATTGACGGAGATGATGAACAGTCAGAAAAATTTGCGTCTGTTTTATGTATTTCACTTTCAAATATTAAGCAGTATTACGATGAAAAATACGATCGCAGCAATTTTATTAAGAATATTATTCTTGATAATATTTTGCCCGGTGATATTTATATTAAAACACGTGAGCTTAGATTTGATAATGAAGTGAGTCGTGTTGTTTTGCTTGTTCGTCTTTTATCTAAAAATGATATTTCTGCTTATGACGTTTTAAGCAATCTTTTCCCGGACAAGTCTAAAGATTTTGTTATTAATATAAATGAAACGGATATTGCAATCGTTAAAGAAATCAAATCCAATATTGAGACTAAGTATCTTGAAAAACTTGCGAGAAGCATAGTAGATACTTTATCGGGTGAATTTTATACGCATGCTATTTGCGGAATCGGTAATGTTGTAAACAACATTAAAGATTTAGCTTTATCATTTAAGGAAGCGCAAGTAGCACTTGAAGTCGGTAAGGTTTTCGACACTGAAAAAAGCATTATAAGCTATGATAATTTAGGAATTGCAAGACTTATTTATCAGCTTCCTACAACACTTTGTGAAACATTTTTAAAAGAGGTATTTAAACGCGGATCTATTGAAAGCTTAGATCAGGAAACTTTATTTACAATACAAAGATTTTTTGAAAACAACCTTAATGTATCTGAAACTTCCAGAAAGCTGTTTGTTCACCGCAACACTCTTGTATACAGACTTGAAAAGATCAATAAAATTACAGGACTTGATCTTAGGGAATTTGACCATGCAATAGTTTTTAAAATTGCATTAATGGTTAAAAAGTATTTAAAAAACAACCCGACAAAATATTAAACCGAAAGAAGTTGGACATCATAGAAGAACAAAATATAAATATTGTTAATATGGATGAAACTGCAGATAAAATCGTTGTGCCGACAATTAGCGATGATGAATCTAATTTGAATAATACAGAAAACTTAAAGCCTCTTATAGAATTTAGGGGCGTTTCAAAAACATATACGTCCGGCAACACACATGCTTTAAGTGATGTAAATATCCGCATATTCCCCGGTGAATTTGTTTTTGTTGTTGGCGCTTCCGGTGCCGGTAAGAGCACATTTTTAAAACTAATCATGCGCGAAGAAAAAGCTAATTCCGGTCAGATAATCGTAAACGGTTACAATCTTACAACCATGAAGCATAAACAAATTCCTTATTACAGAAGAACAATGGGAATTGTTTTCCAGGATTTTAGATTGATTCCTACGATGGATTTGTTTGATAATGTTGCGTTTGCTATGCATGTTGTAGGCGCAGATAAAACTACAATTCGTCGTGAAGTTCCAAAGCTTTTAAATCTTGTTGGACTTCAACACCGTGCCCGAGCATTGCCCGATCAGTTATCTGGCGGCGAACAGCAAAGAGTAGGTTTAGCGCGAGCGATTATCAATAGACCTAAAATTCTTATTGCCGACGAGCCGACAGGTAACGTTGACCCAAATATGTCATATGAAATTGTTGAGCTTTTAGACAGAATTAACAGAGCAGGTACCACCGTACTTATGGTAACTCACGAGCATAACCTTGTTCGGGATTTCCACCACAGGGTAATAATGCTTGAAAAAGGCAAAATAGTGGCTGACAATGCGGAGGGACTTGCCAATGAATAAGAGTTTTTCATATCTTACAAAAGAAGGCTTTAAAAATATTTGGGCTAACAGACTAATGTCATTTGCTTCAATCGGCGTTCTTGTTGCCTGCATGGTAATTATTGGTATCGCCATTATTTTGGCTTCTAATTTTAATATTGCAATGAACAGTCTTGAAAAAGAAAACGTTGTAATGGTTTATATGGAAGACAAAAACAGCGTTTTGTATCCTATTGACGGCTCGAGTGTACCAACCGATAAAAATATACCTGATTCTGCATATTCAGTACACAACGAAGAGGAAGCTTTAGCAATTTGTGATAAAATTAAAGCCTTATCAAATGTTGAAAGTGTAGAGTATATTTCCGCAGAACAAGCCCTTGAAAATTATAAAGAAAATTTTGTTGATAACGATGCAAAATATTTAATGTATTTTGAGGGCGATGAAAACCCAATGCCGATGGGCGCTAAAGTTACACTTGTAAGCCTTGATAATTTTGATGCTACAATTAAATCTATTGAAGCAGTAGAAGGCGTAAATTTAGTAGTGTCTTCGAGTGACATTGCTCAGCGCATTGTAAACATAAGAAATGCCGTTGAAATTGCCGGTTTTTGGGTTATTGCTATTTTAATGATTATTTCTTTAGTTATTGTAAGTAATACTATCCGTGTTACTATGTATAACAGGAAGCTTGAAATCAGCATAATGAAGGCTATCGGCGCTACAGACTGGTTTATCAGGTGGCCGTTTTTGATTGAAGGCATGATGCTTGGAATTATCTCTGCGGTAATTTCAATAGGAGTAACATATGCGATTTATTCGCTTGCCGGAGAGAAGATAAAAGCGGCACTCGAAACTTCTTCACTTATGCCGTTTAGATCCATTGTTTTAACATTGGTTCTCGTATTTTTAGGTATTGGTATTTTGGCCGGTATTATCGGCAGTGTTATTATTCTTTCTAAATATCTAAAGAAGGAAGGAAGCGAGTTCCGTGCTATTTAGTCGGAATGTAAAAAGAATAATCGGCATAATACTTATTGTTGCTATATGCTTAACTTCTAATTACAGCGGTACTGTTTTTGCAGCTTCTTATGATGATCTTAATAAAAAAATCAGCGAGCTTGAAACCGAAGCTGCAAGAATTTCAAAAAAGATTTCTTCATTAAAAGGCGATATTTCCGACACAACATCCATAAAAGCCGAATATGATAAGCAGCTCGCAAATTTGCAAGAACAAATTTCCGTTTGTGAAAGTACAATTAATGGAATTGAAAAAGAAATTACCGCAATTGAAACACAAATTAAGGAAAAAGAAAATTCAATTGAAAATCAAAAGATTTTATTAAAACAAAGAGTAAGAGCGATAGTGATGTTCGGCGCTAATGAATCATCGATTTTTGCCGGCAAAGACAGTTTTTCAGACTATTTAAATAAGCAGGCAATATCAAAACGAGTTTCCACTTTCGATAAATCGTTAATTGATGAAATTAATAAAGCGATTGAAGAAATTCAAGCCAGAAAATCAGAACTTGACTCAAAAAAGAAGGATTTATTGGCTACAAAATCTACTTTAGACGAGAAAAAAGCTGCTTTAAGCTCTAAAGAGGAAGCTATAAATAAAGAATTGAATCAGCTTTATTCCAATAAAAAGTCCTTGCAAAATGATTTAAACTCTATTGAGGCTGCTATTCAAAAATACGAAGATGAAATTAAACGCATTATTAGAGAATCAGAAAAAAGCACATCAACTGACGAAAAATATACCGGTGGAGCATTGTTATGGCCGGTAAAAGGGTTTTATAAATTAAGCAGTAAATACGGATATAGAATTCATCCGATTACGGGAGTTAATAAATTACATAAGGGCATAGATATCGCCGGAAGCGGCATTGGCGGGCAACCTGTTCTTGCTGCGGCAGACGGCACGGTTATTACCGCCGGTTTTAACACTGGTGGCTACGGAAATTATGTAGTTATTTCTCACGGATATTATAACGGTAAGCTGATGACTACGCACTACGCGCACATGCGTTCTTATGTTACTTCGGTTGGTGCATCAGTAAAACGCGGTGATGTTATAGGTTATGTTGGCTCTACAGGAGCTTCTACCGGCAATCATCTTCATTTTGAAGTTAGACTTTCAGGAGATACGACCGATCCTATGTCGTATTTTAATTAGGAGTTTTTATGATTAAAAAAATTTCTCTGTTAATAAGTATTATTTTTTGTATAAGCTTGTTGGTTAGCTCTTCGGGCACTTTTGCCGCGTCTACTTCAAGTAAAATAAACTCTCTTGAAAGCAAGTCTCAGGCGCTTGAAAAAAAGATTGCCGCAATAAAATCAGACAAATCTAAGCAACAGCAGGTTAAGGATTATTTGTCGCAGCAGATAACCAATTTGCAAGAACAAATAAATATTTATAATGATGAGATAGGTTCTTTAAAATCTCAAATTTCATCTTTAGAAAAAGAAATTAAAGAAAAAGAAAAAGAGATTGAAGATACTAAGACCTTTTTAAAACAACGAATTCGCGCAATTTATATGAGCGGCAGTTCTAACGACGATTTGTTTTTGCTTCTCGGAAGCAACACGGTTGCCAATTATTTATCAAGCCGCGGTATAGCAAGAAGTATTTCTGCTAAAGATAACAGCATAATTGATGAAGTTAATAAGGCAATTGATACAATTCAAAAAAATAAGGCGTCAATCGATGCAAAAATTGCACAGCAAAAAGAATCAAAGGCGGCACTTGATACTAAACAAGCCGCTTTAAAACAAAAAGAGAACGAAATTAATTCGGTTATTAAGTCGTTAAGCAGCGATCAGGCACAGCTTGAAAAAGACAATAAGGCGGTTGAAGCCGAAATAAAACGTCTTTATAATGAAATTAATGCAGGAATGAAATCATCCGATCATGCAAATATAAAGTATAATTCGGGTGAATACGGCTGGCCTGTGCCGGGATATTATAAAGTCGTATCAAATTACGGCACTCGTTGGGGCAGGCTGCACAAAGGTATTGATATTTCGGGTTCCGGAATATACGGCAAACCTATTGTTGCCGCGAAAGATGGTAAAGTTTTAGTTGCAGGTTGGTCATCCGGCGGGTATGGTAACTATGTTACTATCAATCATGGAAAAGACAGCAGCGGCAATTATTATACCACGTTGTATGGTCATATGTCTAAAATTGCTTGTTCTGCAGGTCAAAATGTTAAAAAAGGGCAGGTTATAGGCTATATCGGTTCTACCGGGCGTTCGACCGGTCCGCACTTGCATTATGAAATTCTTGTTAACGGTACAGCTAAAAACCCGCTTAATTGGTATTAAGTTTAAGGCGGCATTTGTCGCCTTAATTTTTTGAGGTGAATATGTTGGAAAAGTCTTTTTTAATTAGAATTATTGCTATATTTTCCGCAGCTTTTTTAATTATCGGTATTTTTACCGGTTGGTTGATTTTCTCCGATAAAAATGAACTCACCAAAAAGTTTGTAGAAATTGAAAAAATAGTAAATGACAATTTTGACGGGAAAATTGATGATAAAAATATCGATTCTGCTGTTTTTTCGGCATATATTAATTCACTGAACGATGATTATTCCGAATACCTTTCAGCAGAAGAAACCGAGGAGTTTAATAATACATATAATGGAAATGGTGACGGTATCGGTATTAATATAGTTGAAACTGAAAAAAACGAAATGCAGGTAGTATTCGTTCATGAAAACAGTCCCGCGAGTAAAGCCGGTATTTTAAAAGGTGATATTATACTTTCTTGCGATAATAAAGTATGCAAAGAGGTCGGTTATAAGGAATTATATGTTTACATAACCGGAAAAAAAGATGGAGATACGTTAAAGTTATGCATATTTAGAGACAATAAAACTATAAATGTCGATGTGATTTTTGGCGAGTTTGTTAGTCAGTCCGTAATTTATGAAAAAATTGATAATTTAGGATATATAAGAATTACTCATTTTGAAAATTCAACTGTTGAACAGTTTAACCAAGCTATTGATAGATTGACATATGAAAATGTAAAAGGTTTTATTTTTGATGTTAGGGATAATAGGGGCGGCATTGTACAGGCTGTTTGTAAAATTCTTGATAGGCTTCTGCCCTCCTGTGATATTATTTCGGTAAAATTTAAAAATGGAAACGAAAAAGTGCTCTATACTTCGGATAGTTCTTATGTAAATATTCCGTCGGTTGTGCTTATAAATGAAAATTCAGCTTCTGCGAGCGAGTTGTTTGCCGCCGCTTTAAGGGAAAAACGTGCGGCAAAGCTTGTAGGTAAAAAGACTTTCGGCAAAGGCGTTATGCAAACCACCTTTAGCTTAAAAGACGGAAGTTCAATTAAACTAACGGTCGGTAAATTTTATAGTCCTAATAAGAATAATTGGCACAAGACTGGAATTTTGCCTGATTTAGAAGACGAACAGCCCTCAAAAACCGCTTCATATTATCTTTCACCAATTAATGATGACGCGTCATTTATTGCTGCTAAAAATCTCTTTAATTAAGGTAATTTTATTATGATTAAAAAGATTATAAAATATCTATTTTTAATAATTAGCGTGTCCATAATGGTATGTATTTTTTTGTTTTCCGGACAAAGCGGAAATGAAAGTGATGCCGTTTCCGGAGGATTTATTAATACCTTGCTTGAATTTTTTATTGACGGTTTTAAAAATGCGCCTTCTGAATTAAGAGACTTTGTAATATCTTCATATCAGTTGCTGTTTAGAAAAATGGCACATTTTTCTATTTACGCACTACTAGGCTTTTCTCTTTGCGGGTTTTTTGTTTTGTCGGATAAACTGAAAATATATGTTTGCGGATTGTTTTCAGCAGGTATTTCGCTTATCTATGCTTTTTGCGATGAAATTCATCAATTGTTTATTCCTGGCAGAAGCGGGCTTTTAGTTGATGTTTTTATTGATTTTGCCGGCTCAATTTTAGGCACTTTCAACTTTATTTTGTTATTTATATTTATAAAGTATATAGTGCACCAAAAAACAAAAGAATAATATAATAAATTAAAGGGAGAAAAAACTCCCTATTATATATAAACCGAAGCGTCCTGATATTTTAGGGGTGCTTCGGTTTAAAAATAAATACAGAATTCATGTGTTTTTTAACCTATCATTATAATGAAAATATGCTATAATTAAACAAATTGTTGGAGGTTCGATATGTGTATTTCAAAAAATGCATGCAATATTTCTACCGCAGGCGGTAGATGCTTTCAGTATGTTGATTTAAAGCCTTTTACAGAGTACAAGCTATCTGCAAGTTTAAAACTCATCTCAAACAACTCTGTTTCAATTAGTGGCATAGCCTTACTTGGCGCGTTTGATTCTTCGGAACAAACCATTAATTCAGGCCGTGAACCCACTAACCGGTTAAATATTTCAAGCACAAATATGATTCAGTTGTCTGAAATAGAGGAAGAATTTAAAACATTTAGTGTAACTTTTAATAGTGAAAATAATAAAAATGCTATTGTTGGTGTTTTTTACGATCCGCGCGGTGTAAAAGGAACGTTATTTGCAACCGACTTTAAACTTGAAGAGTGCAACGGCGATAATAATCTTATTAAAGATCCTTGTTTTAGCAGCGGCGATACTGCTTGGGAATTCGTAGCTTCGTCAGTAGCACAGTGTGATAATTAAAGTTGGGAGATGCTAATATGTTAGAATTAAATCCTAAATTAGAAAAGCCGGTTCAGGATAATTTTTTAGGCAATAATGCAGTATATCACGGTTATGCCGGTTTTACCGATAGATTTGGGCATAAGTATACCGAAGAAGAATGCGATAAAGAAGCAGATCTTATTGCTTCAATGCGGCTTCACATTGCAAGAACATATTTTCGCTGGTATTCATACGATTTCGATAAAGGTGTTTACGACTGGGACAATAATGATATGCAAATTTTTTATCGCTGGTGCAAACGCCTTAAAGATAGAAATGTAGACATAGCATTACAGGCAGGCTGGAACAGCCCTGGCGATATTCTTTCTAATTCGTGGAATGGAGTAAGTCCCTTTACCGTTGAAGGTGACTGGCAAAAAAGCTGTGAAAACTATGCCTATTGGGTTAGCGAAACCGTACATGAACTAATTGAAGTGCGCGGATTTACCAATATAAAATATCTTATATTTTTTACTGAACCTCAGGGTGGAACATATAACGTAAAAACTTTTGAAATGTGGCGTGATGCCGTAAAAGCGGCGCATGAGAAGCTTGTTGCCGACAATCGGCGTCATCTTGTAAAGTTTGTAGGTCCTAATGAAGCATTTCGCGATACTCCGGAAATGCTAAAATGGGTTGCAGAGAATTGTGATGATTTTATTGATATTTATTCGTCACACACATATATTTGGTCCGGTAATGTTTAAAAAAATGACGTTCATACCGGAAACAGCGCCGTTAATATTTCTACTCCCGGCGGAAGATGCTTGCAATATGTTGATTTAAAGCCTGATACAGATTACGAAATTTCCATATATTTAAAGTACAAATTTGACGACAAACTTCATTCGAGCGGTTATGCGATTTTCGGTGGTTTTACTTATCGTGATGAGCGCCCGACTATTGATTCCGGCGGCGAGCCCACAAACAGAATTAATCGTTACAGCACTAAGCTTTTGGAACTTGCAAAAATCCCCGATGAATACACCGAGTACAAGCTTAAATTTAATTCCGGCAAAGGTGGAAAAAGCATTGTTGGTGTGTTCTTTGATGCAAAGGATTCCTATTACGGACACGGGGCGCTTTCTGTAGACGATTTTACCATGACCGAAGTAGGTTCCGATAAGAACATAATTAAAGACAGTAGTTTTGAAACCTTGGAAGGATGGAAGTTTTTAGTTGCGTCTACTAAAAGGGGAGACTCCTATAACAATTGGCGTGAGTGGACCGAAATGAACAGGGCGTTAATTAAAAGCGGAAAGCCATTTTGGTGGGATGAATATAATATTCAGTATGATGCACGCTTTACCGATCCAAAGCATGGAACTCTTATGGCAATGGGAGCCATTTCATTAATGAATGCGGGATGCCAAACATCGCTAGTTTGGACAGTGCTTGATCAGCAGTGGCCAAGAAGCATTGGAAACGGAGCCGATAATTTCGTGAACGGCGATCACCGCTGCGGTGTTGTGCCTAAAATATCCAGATATCTTCCGCCGTATCCGTCCTTCTATCCGTTTTCATTGGTAATTAAATATGCCGGCGGAAGTGGTACCAAGGTTTACGACGGCGGTGGAAGCGATGGTGTTTATTGCACGCTTACAGAAACGCCTGACGGTATTAAAAACATTATTGTAGTTAGTGAATCCGAAGATGATGTAGAGTTTAAAATTAACTTAAATGAAATATTTAGCGGTAAATTCTACAGACACTTATGCGATCCTAAATATGTGGTACCGGATATGGAAATGAAGGTGCCCGGCATTGACAAAGAAGTAGATATAAACGGATGTTTAATCGACAAAATACCGTCCTTTGGCGTTGCGGTTTATACAACTGAAAAAGAATAAATTTTAAGCTGAAACTGATTTAGTTTCAGCTTTTTTTATCTTTTGTAATAATGAACATTTTTTATGAATAACATTTATTAGACATGTTGTAGATTAGAAATTCTTATTATAAAGGAGCTTTTCTTTATGAGTGAAAAACAAACAAATACAGTTACAAGCGGTAAAAGACATATAATTAAAACGATTGAACAACCTATAGAAACTGAAATACTAATACCGGAATATTGTCCGGATATTGTTAAGGTGCTTTGCTGCAGTATAACGCCGAGACTTCTTACGAAGAGCACGATAGGAAACGCATTAACAGCCGAAGGCTATGCGGATATATCTGTTATGTTTTCGGGAGAAAACGGCGTAATTTCTTCTGCATTTACAAAATATAATTTTTCAAAGACTGTTGATATCGACGAAAGCTTGTCAAGCATTCAAATATATTTAAGGCAAGGCAAATGTTCTGCGCGTGAAACTTCGCCTAGAAGAATAGAAATTAGAGGATCTGTTATTATTGAAATATCGGGGCTAAATATTGAAACAAAGACTGTTTTATTAGATGTAGACGACACAGATCTTGAAATGCTTCGAAAAACAGTACCTGCTACAACAGACATATCACTCAATGAAAAAATATTAAACATTGATGAAGAATTATACTTATCTCAAGGAATGCCGGAAATAAAATACATTTTACGATATGACGCTGTGCCAACGGTTAATGAATGTAAAATTATCTCAGAAAAAGCGGTCGTTAAAGGTACATTAAATATTAATGTTTTATACTGTTCAAATGAAGACCGACCGGTATGTTTTAAAGATAGTATTCAGTACAGTCAAATTTTAGATATTGATTCTAACGGCGAGGAATGTTCCGCAGACGCTAAAGCAGATATTTGTTCAATCGATTTAAGACCCATTACAAATACCGATGGAATGACTACTACAATTACTGTAAACGCTATGATTAATTTGTCTGTGTCGACTTATTGCGAATCGGAGATACCAATAATACTTGATGCATATTCAACTACAAATGATTCAAATGTAGTTCTTGATAATTTATATACCAGAAAAAGAATTGACACAGTATCAGAAAGACTAATGCTTAAAAAGCAATTTAATTTTGACAACGACCAACTGCTCTCTGTAATCGATATGTGGCCCATAATAAATAACTATGATGTTAAGTTTGAAAGTGGTGAAATGATCGTTTCAGGAGATATAAACGTAAATGTCTTGGCCGAAACCGATTCCGGTACAGTTCAATTCTTTGAAAAGCAGTTCGATTTTGAATATAAACGAAAGATAAATTCAGAAGTAGCTACATTAAGCTCGGAAACAAGTTTATACGTTGTTGATGCGTCTTATACTGTATTATCGGGTGGCTCAAAACTCGATGTACAAGTGGAAATATTCGTTTTATCTAACATTTACGAAAACAATAATATTTCATTTGTAGTAGATTTAGAGCTGCTTGATAAAAAAACAAAATCGGATGATGCAATTGTTGTATACTTTTCTGACGTTGGTGAAAACCTTTGGGACATTTCAAAGAGATTTTCTGCTTCTTTATCTAATGTAAAAAATGAAAACAACCTAACTGAAGATGAAATTAAAACATCGACAATGCTGATTATTCCAACTGTTTAAGGAGAGGTTTTATGAGTATTTATAACGATATAGAAAAGCGTACCGGCGGCGATATATATGTTGGCGTAGTCGGTCCTGTTCGTACAGGAAAATCAACTTTTATTAAAAGATTTATGGATACGCTTGTAATACCAAATATTAACGGCGATTTTGCAAAGGAAAGAGCTTTAGATGAACTTCCACAGTCATCTTCCGGCAGAACAATAATGACTACGGAGCCAAAGTTTATTCCTGAAAACGGTGTTAATATAGAACTAGACGGCAATGCGTCTTTAAAGGTTAGACTTATTGATTGCGTCGGATATATTGTTCCATCATCTTTAGGATATATTGAAAATGGAAATCCGCGCATGGTCAAAACACCTTGGTATGAAGATCCTATTCCGTTTAATATGGCGGCAGAAATAGGTACACGTAAGGTTATAAATGAGCATTCAACTATTGGCCTTGTTATTACAACAGATGGGAGTATCGGCGACATTGAAAGAAAAGATTATGTTGAAGCCGAAAAAACCGTAATTGAAGAATTAAAAAGTATCAATAAACCGTTTATTGTGCTTTTAAACTCCACACATCCCGATAGCGAAGCAACAATAAATTTAGCCGGTAATTTATCTGATGAATATGGTGTTGCAGTAATTCCATCGGATTGCGCAAACTTAACTGAAAACGATATAAAGGAAATAATAGGAAAAATATTGTTTGAATTTCCTGTAAAACAAGTATCAGTTAAAATGCCTTCGTGGTACAGCGCGCTTCCAAGCTCACATCCGCTTAGAAATAAGCTTATTTCAGCCGTAAAAAAGTCAGCTTCTAATGTAAGTAAAATAAATGAGATCAATAAAATAATAGATGAATTAAATACGTGTGACGAGGTAGAAAATGCCGCAAGCGCGAACATTAACTTAGGAAACGGCATTGCAAATGTAAATGTCGATCTAAAAAAAGATATTTATTATAATGTTGTAAGTGATGCGGCAGGGACGAAGGTAAATGACGAAGCCGGGCTTTTATCGTGCCTTGTGGAATTATCGCAAATTAAGAACAAATACATGCAAATAAAAGACGCATTAGATGAAGTGGAAGCCACCGGTTACGGAATCGTAATGCCGTCAATTGAAGAGCTTACATTAGAAGAGCCGGAAATTATGAAACAGGGCGGAAGGTATGGCGTAAGGCTAAAGGCCAGCGCACCGTCAATTCATTTAATGAAGGCAGATATAACTACAGAAGTAAGCCCAATTGTTGGAAGTGAGCAACAATCAGAGGACCTGGTTATGTATTTGCTTAAAGAATTTGAAGAAAATCCATTAAAAATTTGGGATTCGAATATCTTTGGCAAAAGCTTACACGAGCTTGTAAACGAGGGATTACATACAAAACTTTCAAGAATGCCTCAGGATGCAAGAATTAGAATACAAGAAACAATCGAAAGGGTTATTAATGAAGGTTGCAGCGGACTTATTTGCATTATCCTGTAATAAAAAAAGGCTTGAAAATTTTCAAGCCTTTTTTATTTAGGAACCTTTTCCCAGTCTTCCATAAACTTTTTAAGTCCCGATGTTGATAGGGGATGATCGATCATTTGAAGTAATACTTTAAATGGTACCGTTGCAATATCACAACCTATTTTAGAAAGCTCAATAATGTGTACGGGATTTCTTGTGGATGCGGCGATAATATTAACCGGTCTGTCAAAGTTGTCAAGAACTTCGCGCATTCCGGCAACTAAACCAATTCCATCCCAGCCGCAGTCGTCAACACGTCCAACAAAGGGAGCAATATAACTGGCGCCGGCGTTTGCTGCAAGCAGACCTTGAGCTTCGGAAAATACAAGGGTCATGCAAACCGGTATTTTTTCATCGGACAACTTTTTGCAGGCTGTCAGTCCTTCTTTGCACATCGGAATTTTTACAACTATTCTTTTGCTGAATGCTGCAAGCTTTTTACCGTCTTTAACCATTCCTTCTGCGTCAGTAGAAGTTACTTCTGCAAAAATAGGTCCGTCTTTTAATAGCTTTTCAATTTCGGTTATTACATCTTCGAATTTTTTATTTTCGCGCGAGATAATGGTGGGGTTTGTTGTAACACCGCTTATAATTCCAAGGTCAATTGCAGATTTAATTTCTTCGATATTAGCCGTATCAATAAATAGTTTCATCGCATTTTCTCCTTTAAAATAGAATTTTTAACAAATCTTCGCATGAGGCGCCAATAATATAATCTTGAATATCTATATTTGATAAAATGCTTTTTATGGTGTTAAAATCGTATTTTGCATTTATTATTTTTTCTTCAAGATATAAAATTTCTCTTTTTGAAAAAAAGTCTCCGCAAATCTTAATGCTTGTAATAATACCTTTTTCAACAACTAAATAAATTGTCATTAAACCAAAATCGAATTTTAGAGTTTTTACAATATTTGATTTTGGAGATTGCCCGTAATTCCACTCAAATTTGCCGTATTTTTCGAAAACTAAGTTATTAACACAATCAATGTCGTGTTTAGTAAATTCGTAAATTTCAGGCGAATATTTTGAAATTATAAAGTCCTTAAATCTGTTAAGGAAATCTTCAACAGTGTATTCCGGCAAAAATTCTTTTATATTTGCAACCCTAGAGCGAACACTTTTTATGCCTTTGCTTTCAATTTTTAAATTATTAGCTTTAAGAGATTTCGCTAAAACCGATAGATCAGTGTCGAACAAAATGCATCCGTGATGAATCATCATGTTTTTATTAACGCTTTGTGCATTGCCACAGATTTTTTTATTATCAATTAAAATATCATTTCTTCCGGAAAGACGAGCATTTACTCCCAAGCTTTCCAAATAATCGCATAAATCGGCCGAAAAAACCTCATAATTTCCGATATTGTTTACTGAATTTGAAATGATAGTGTAATTAATATTGCCTAAATCGTGATATACCGCTCCACCGCCTGTTTGGCGGCGGATAACGGGTATATTATTTTGCTCAACATATTCACGGTCAATTTCCGCAAAGGCATTTTGGTTGCAGCCGATAATAATTGCTTTACTGTTCCTCCAAAGCATTATGCAGGGAAGCTTTAGCGTTTTAAGCAAGTATTCTTCAAGTGCTAAATTGAAAGAAGGCTGCAAATGTTCGTTGTTTATTAAATACATTTAAACTCCAAGCCGTGCCTTACGAAGCTGCTCGTTTGGTGTGTAGTTTTTAGTTGCAACATAGTCTTTTAAAGGAATGAATTTTTCGTTGATTGTATCTAAGAACCAGGATACTTGCGGGAAGAATTCGGCGTCATATTCGAATGCAGGTGTAATCCAGTTTTCACTTGCAACTATAGCAGGCGGGCAATCTAAATAATCAAATGCAATTTCGGTAATATTAGAAGCCATGTCATGTAAAATGGATCCACGATCGACAGCGTCAGACGCTAAGATGATTTTTCCGGTTTTCTTAACGGATTCAATAACCTTATCGTAATTAAACGGAACAACGCTGCGCGCATCAATTACTTCGGCAGAAATGCCATATTTTTCTTGAAGTATGTCAGCCGCTTCAAGTGCGCGATAAAGGGTAGAACCAATTGTAAGAATTGTTATGTCTTTACCTTCGCGTTTAATATCGGGTTCGCCGATTTCTACTTCATAGTATCCTTCAGGCACGCCGCCTTTATGGAATCTTTCGCCCATGTCGTAAATTCTCTGGCTTTCAAAGTATACAACAGGATCTGTGCCCATTAATGCAGCATTCATTAAACCTTTTGCATCGTAAGGAGTAGACGGGAAAACAACTTTAAGTCCGGGGATGTGTGCGCATAAAGATGTCCAGTCTTGCGAATGCTGTGCACCGTATTTTGAACCGACTGATACACGAAGAACAACAGGCATCTTTAATCCGCCGGCACTCATAGCTTGCCATTTTGCGAGCTGGTTAAATATTTCATCACCGGCGCAGCCGATAAAGTCGGCATACATAAGCTCAACTATAACACGACCGCCTGCCATACCGTATCCAACAGCGGTGCCTACAATTGCAGATTCTGAAATAGGGGAGTTGAATAACCTGTTGTAAGGTAATGCCTCTGTAAGGCCGCGATAAACCGCCATAGCGCCGTTCCAGTCACGTAAATCTTCACCGTAGGAAATAAGTGTAGGATCTGTGTAAAATTTATTAATGATAGATTCGAAAATACCGTCGCGAATATTGTAAACTTTTGCTTTTGAATATGGTTTTCCGTTTTCATCAAATGCGTAGCGCGCTTTTAAAGCGATTTTTTGAATCTGTGGATTATCCTTTAAAGCCGTGAGGGTTTCACAGGGTCTGTCATCCATCTTTTCAACTCTCTGGTTAGAAAACATCAGGTCTTCAATAAAGTGGGGATTCTTTTTAAAGTCGACATAAGGAGATATTTCAAGGTCGCTTGCAAGTTCAAACATTGCTCTGTTTCTTGCAGCAGCCACTTTTTTCATGTTTTCAACTTCGGCTTTTGTTGCAACTTTATATTTGATAAGTTCATTAGGATATGCAACGATCGGATCGTATTTATACCACTCGTCAAGCTCTTCTTTTGTACGATACGAACTTACGTCACTTGTGGAATGCCCGCTTAAACGATATGTTACAACGTCGAGAAGCACAGGACCGTCGCCGTTTTCAAGTATCGGTCTTTTTCTTCTGTAACAATCAATTACTGCAAGAGGATTCCAGCCGTCAACTCTTTCTGCGTGCATTTGGTTTTTGGCCATAGCACCCAGGCGGGCAAGTTCGCCGTAAGCCATGGTTTCGCCTTTGGTTTGGCCGCCCATGCCATAGCTGTTATTGTTAAAGTTGAATATAATTGGAAGTCCGCCTTTGTAATCGTCGGGCCATAATTCACGGAATTGATCCATGTTTGCAAAGTTCATTGATTCATAAACAGGGCCACGTGCAGCAGCGCCGTCACCTGCGTTTGCTACAACAATGCCTTTTTTCTTGTTGCATTTTTTATAAAGCGCAACACCGGTACCTACGGGAGCAGAACCGCCAACTATCGCGTTGTTCGGGAAAATACCGAAAGGCAAGAAGAACGCGTGCATAGATCCGCCAAGACCGCGAGAAAAGCCGTTATCTTTTGCAAAAAGCTCAGCCATTAGTCCGTAAATAAAGAAGTCGCGCGCTAAATCTTTTGTGTTTTTAGCAGTAGATTTAGATTTAATTAGCTCGTATAGTCTTCCGCCTTGTACGGTTTCCATTATTTCTTTAAGTCTTTTGTCACTCAATTTTCTAATGCAGGAAAGTCCTTTAGCGATAACTTCATGGTGAGAACGGTGAGTACCGAAAATAAAATCGTTATCGTCTAATGTATAAGCCTGACCTACCGCAGTTGCTTCTTCACCGATAGCAAGGTGAGAAGGACCAGGATATGTAAAGGACTTGCCGTTGTAGTTTGCTTCTACTTTAATTGTTAAAAGCATAGATTCAAATTCGCGTATCGCAAGCATATCTTCATATATGCCTTTTAAATCTGCTTTAGAAAAATTGCCTTCTTTAAGTTCGTCCTCCATCGTTTTCTTGTACTGGTTAGAAGGAATGTTTTCAAATTTAATTGTTCCGGATTTCCGGATCTCTTTAGGGTCGACAAATTGTGATTTTGGCATTTTTATTACTCCTTTTTATTACATAAATAACGCTTCGCGTATTATTTCACTAACTGACGGATGTGGAAAAACAAGTTCTTTTATGTCGTCAACCTTCATTTCGGTTTCGATCATAAGTGCGGCGCCGTAAATGATTTCAGAGGAATAGTTGCCAATCATATGTACGCCCAATAATCTATCGGTTGATTTATCGATAATTATTTTACAAATACCGTCTCCGCCTTCGTTTTCTGCAACATATCTGCCGGAAAACATCATCGATACGGTATTAACTTTAATGTCATAACCTGCTTTTTTTGCGTCTTCTTCGGTAAGGCCAACGGAAGCTACTTCAGGATTTGTATAAATTACTGAGGGAATGGCGTTATAACGCATAATATCTTTTTTGCCTATGATATTATTTATTGCAACTTCGCTTTCTCTGTAGGCTGTATGTGCAAGCATTAATATGCCGTTAACATCGCCGGCGGCATATAGCCCTGATATGTTTGTTCTGCCGAAACGGTCGGTTTTAATAGCCGCTCTATCCATTTCCGGATTTAAATTTTCAAGTCCAAAACCTTTTGTAACAGGTCTTCTGCCGATTGAAAACAGCACTTTATCTGCTTTTATCATTTTTAACTCGCCGGCTTCTTCAAATTCAACAGAATCCGTGCCTATTTTTGTAACCTTGCAGGAAAGCTTAAATGTAACGCCGTTTTTCTCATAATCTTTTTGTAGAATATTGCTTATTTCGCGGTCGGTATTGCCGGCAATATGATCTAACATTTCAATTACGGTAACCTTACTGCCAACCGAATTAAAGTAAGACGCCATTTCAAGTCCGATTACACCGCCGCCTATAACGACGAAATTTTCCGGTATTTCGGTTAAATCAAGAACTTCACGGTTAGTAAGACCAAAGCCGGATTCATAAGCCTCGTGAAGACCGGGAATAGGGGGCAGAACCGCTTCACTTCCGGTAGCTATCAGAAGTTTTCTGCCGGTATATACAGTATCATCAACTTTCACATTAAAGCCGTTTTCGTCTTTGTTTATAATTTCTCCAAAGCCCATTACAACTTCAACATGGTTTTTCTTAAGCTGCATACCAATTCCGGAAACAAGTGTATTTACAACCTTGTTTTTACGTGTAACAACCTTTTTTTGATCGATTTTAGCACCGGTTGTGGTTACGCCGTAAGCTTCGCCGTGACCATTTGCATAGTTATATATTTTAGCGCTGTTTAAAAATGTTTTCGAAGGTACACATCCTTCATTAAGACAAACACCGCCCAAAGCTCTTTTTTCTATAACTAAAACTTTAAGGCCTGCATGACCTGCGCGCTCGCCGGCAAGATAACCGGCAGGGCCTCCGCCAAGAACTATTAAATCATAAATCTTTTCCATAACGTACCTCTATTTTGCAAGATATGCAGTAAAGTTTTCGAGTATTTGCTTTACTTCTAATGAAAAACGAGCCGCGGGAGCACCGTCTACAGCGCGGTGATCGTATGTAAGAGACAGTGTAATGCTCTTATAGGGCTTAATCTCGCCATCAACAACTTTAATTTTATCTTGAATTGTTGTAACGCCTAAAATACCTGTTTGCGGCGGATTAATTACCGGGGTAAAGCTTTCAACACCCAGTGTGCCGAGGTTTGAAATTGTAAATGTAGCACCCTGTAGAAGATCAGGCTTAATTGTGCCGTCTTTAGTTTGACTGATCAGCTTTTTAGTATCGGCAGATATTTCTGCAAGCGACATTTTGTCTGCATTAAATAGAGTAGGAACCAGTAAACCGCGCGGGGTGTCAACGGCAATGCCTAAATGAACGCCCTTAAAGTAATGCATTTCATCGCCGATTAAATGTGCATTTAAGTCCTTGTGGTTTTTAAGTGCGCGCGATACTGCAAATAAAATAATATCATTAATGGTAATTTTGCTTAAACCTAAAGATTCGTCGGTTTCTTTTAAAAGCTTTCTGTAAGCCAAAATTGCGCTTGCATCAAAGCTTGTGTTGTTTGTAAGCTGGGCGGAATTTGTCAACGAATTCATCATAGACTTTGCAATAACTTTGCGAATATTGCTGAGCTTTACGATTTCTACTTCATTCTCTTGCTCAATATTTTCAATAGAAGTTGTATTTAAGTCGGCTGTCGTAATGCGACCGCCGATGCCTGTGCCTTCTATACCTTTAGATGTGCCGATTGAAATGGCAGCACCAGTCATAGCGGCACCGGATTTTTCGGCATTAATCACATCTTTTTCTACAATTCTGCCATAAGGGCCCGAAGGGACAACATTTGTTAAATCTATGTTATGTTTTTTAGCGTAGCTCTTTGCTCGTGGAGAGGCTTTGTAGTTTTCCGAAGCATTGCTTGTAGCAACAACTTGCACTTCAACCTCTTTAGGTTTATCGGCTATTTCATCTTTAACTTCCGCAGTTTGCTCGCTTTGAGCAGAATTGTCTTTAGGAATAAGATCGCTATAGTCTTCTCCTTCTTTTCCGATGACCGCAACACCTGTAAGGCAGGGGACATCGTCACCCTCGCCGCGGAAAATATCTAATAATATTCCTTCTTCTTTGGCTTCTTCGTCAACCGAAGCTTTATCTGTCTCGTACGAAAACAGCATATCGCCGGGTTTTACTGCATCGCCTTTTTGTTTGTGCCATTTAGTTATAATACAACTTTCAACTGTAATACCGACTTTAGGCATTAATACTAAACTTGCCATATTGTTTTCCTTTCTTTATTTTATATCTAATGCTTTTGCATTTTTTAACAAATATTTTTCTGCTTCGCCGGACCATAAACCTTTATGTTTTGCACATATCTTGTCAAACTCTGCAAACAAAGGATCGGTTTTTCCAAGTTCTTTAAAATCGGCTATTGCAGTAAGCGGGAGAGAGATATGTGTATAAATTAATTTTTTGCCACCGGGAATATGATGAAGGTTTTTGGTAGTTTCACCTGCACAGTCAAGTCCGCCGATGTGTGTAATCATTGCAGCAGGATTTATAGCGCCTGTTTCCATAAGCCTTAAAGCTTCTTTCATATCATTTGTATTGCCGCCGGTAGTTCCAACAATATGAGTAAAGTTATAATGGACATTGTAAAAATTAAAGTTGGCTGAAAATGAGCTGTCTGTAGGACCTGCAAAGAAGTTTAAGCAACCGTCTTTTGCAAGCAGCGCATCGCCCATTTCAACAACCGATTTTACAGGAGCATAAACAAATACATCATTATAGCCGTCTTGCCCGGATAATTCTTTTAAATAAGCTACCGGATCATCAATATCGGCAGTATTAATGTATTTAAGATCTACTCCGTATTTTTTGCCTTCACTTTCAGGAAGAATTTCTTTTGCCCGGTTAATTCTTTCTTGATTAATATCGGTAACGATTATTTTTCCAGGCTTTCTGTCGCAGTGAATAGCGTAATCGATAGCGCCTAGTCCCATTGGACCTACACCTGCTAAAATGGCCATTGCGCCACCTTCGGTAATTCCCATCTCATGATCGTATTCACCCTGGACTTTGTGGTGATAGTTAGCATGATATCCGCCAACTATACAAGACATAGGTTCTGCAAGGGAACCGTAGAAAAAACTGTCTCCGTCATATGGTAAAAAGAAACCGTTTTCTATAACAAAACCGGGTATAATTATATATGTAGCATCTCCGCCGTAATAGGGGAATGAGTAACCGGGAGCGGCAAGCGAGCCTTTATAGTTCATCGAAGGCTGCACTACAAATTTTCCGCCGATTTTATATTTACCCTCAAGTTTTTTGCCGAGTTTTACAATTTCACCGCAAAACTCATGACCGATAATAATCGGATTTTCAGCAACATCGTCGGGAACTCTTTTGTGCTTAGCGCCTTGAATTGTTGCTTTGTAGGATGACATGCAAATACTATCAGATATGACTTTGGCAAGAATTTCATCGTCCTTGATTTCAGGCAAATCGAAACTTTCAAGCCTTAAATCATTTGCTCCATACATTCTAAGAGCGGTTGTTTTCATAAAATCTCTCCTCTAAATATTTAATATTTCAACATTGAATTTTTCTGCATTTAAAATAAAATCATTTGAAAGCTCGGCATCAGTTATAATCACATCAATATCTTTAAGACCGGCAAAAGTAATTGGCAGGATTTTGCCGAGTTTGTCCTTAGTCATAAGCATTATAACTTTATTTGACTTTTTAATAATCGATTTTTTTACTTCGCCTTCATCGGAATTGCCAATCGTAAACCCAAAATTGTCCGAATAACCGGATGGTGCCATAAAAGCAATATCAAAATTATAATGTTTAATGTTTGATAAAGCAATGCTACCGGCTACCGAGCAGTTGTTTGAGTTTAAAGTACCACCGATAATATTTACACTTGGGTTATTCCGTTTTGCAATTTCAAGCGCAATGTTTGGACCGCTTGTTATAATAGATAGGTGCATATCGGGCAAAATGCGTGCAAGCTCCATAACAGTAGTACCGGAGTCGAGATATACGCTTCGGCCTGTCTCAATAAACTTTAGCGCCTTATTAGCAACATATTTTTTCGAGCTTAAATTTCTTGCTGCTCTCAGTGAATAAATATCTTCGTTAGTATAAAGATTGTTTTCATTAATTCGAGCACCGCCGCGTATTTTTGTAACAAAGCCGGCTTTTTCTAATTTGTCAATATCTCGACGTAATGTCATTCCCGAAACATCCGGGAAAAGCTCTCCTAAATCACTAAAAGATAAATACTTTTTGTCAATCAATTCGTTTTTAATTTTTTCAAGTCGGTTAAAGGTCAAACAAGTCACCTCCAATTTTGTTAATTATATCATTTTATTAATGTAGTGTCAATTATAAATTAACAAAAATTCACACTTTTTAACAAAAATTCACACTTGTTATTTTTCGTTGAATTTATTAATGAATTGTGGTACAATATCTATATAAAAGTTAAAGGAAAAAACGATTATGAAAAGAACAATTATTTGTATAGGCAGGCAGTTTGGAAGCGGCGGTCATGAAATAGGAAAATTGATATCGGCTAAGCTGAATATTCCTTTTTATGACAAAGAAATAATAAACGAAATGGTTAAAGAAAGCGGCTACAGCAAAGACCTTTTAGACGAATATGACGAGCGTTCGACTAATAGCTTTTTGTATTCGTTGTCGCTTGGCGCTTTTTCTTTAGGCGGATCCACTTCAGCAAATTATGTACTTCCGCTTACTGACAAGATTTTTATGGTATTAAGTGATACTATAAAAAATATAGCTAAAAACGGCTCGTGCGTACTTGTCGGAAGATGCGCTGATGAAATATTGTCAGATGACCCGGATGTATTTAAAGTCTTTATATTTAATGACTTAAATAATAGAATTGGGCGCATTGCTTCTATTCAAAATATAAGCCGTTCAGAAGCTGAAAGCCTTATTAAAAAAACCGATAAAAGCCGTGCGAATTATCATAATTTTTATTCTGACAAAAAATGGGGCGAAGCCATTAATTACGATATTTGCATTAACAGTAAAATAGGCATTGAAAAGACTGCTGATGTTATTATTAGTGCATTAGAAAAGTAATATTTGCACCTTTTTTCTTTATTTAGAGTAAGATATAAAGAAATAAGGTGTATTTATGAAAAAGAATAAATTTAGAGTACATATTGCAGTATTGTTAGTAATATGCGGCATTTCTGTGATTTTTATAGTTGCGGCTAATCATCTAAGGCCGTACTTAATAGAAAACATGAAAATTGCAGCTTCCAACGAATTTATTTATATTTCCAATCTCGCTTTTGATAAGATTGCAAATACTAATGAACTCAATTACGAAGAATTTGCAAAAATAACCTATAAGCCGGACGGAACTGCTTCATCTGTTACGTGTGATACTGTTAAACTAAGCAAAATAAAAGCCGAAATGAATAGTATAATTTCATCATACGTAAAAGATAACGGCGAAGTTGAGTTTTCTGTGCCGTTAGGTACTTTATTTGGCAGTGAGTATACTATCGGAATAGGTCCGCATGTAACTTATAAATTTAATATGTCATGTGTGTTTTTGATTGATTTTTACAGTGAATTTTCTGAAGCCGGCTATAATCAGACGCTTCATAAAATTCACTTAAAAATATCTTCAGATGTTTCTGCAGTGTTGCCGTGGGCGTCCGCGAGTGAAGTGGTTGAAAATGATTATATTGTCGCTGAAACCGTTTTGTTAGGCACTGTGCCCAATTCTTTGTCCGATATTAATATAGGAGAATACTTAAAATAAACTATGGATGTAAAAGAAGAAATAAAATCTTTAACGGAAAAGTTAAATTATTATTCATCTAAGTATTACGAAGATGACAGCCCTGAAATAAGCGATTATGAGTATGATATGCTTTTAAGGAAGCTGGTTGAGTTAGAAAACAAGTATCCTGAATATGCATTGCTCAATTCTCCTACAAAAAAAGTCGGAGGGGCTAGAAACGAAAAGTTTTCACCTGTAACTCATGAAGTTAAAATGGAAAGCTTGCAGGATGCTTTTTCGTATGAAGAGCTATATTCATTTGAAAAACGTGTTTTAGAAAAAGCAAACAAAAAAGTCGTTTTTTCTTTCGAGCCTAAGATTGACGGATTGTCAGTATCGTTAGAATATAGAAACGGCTCTCTTTACCGTGCATCAACGAGAGGTGACGGTGTTGTCGGCGAAGACGTTACAGATAATATCAAAACTATTAAATCCATACCCAAAAAAATTGAATTTGACGACTATCTTGAAGTTCGCGGCGAAGTATATATGTCTAAAGACAATTTTCTCAACCTTGTAGCAAGGCAAGAGGATGAAGGTTTAAAACCGGCAAAAAATCCCCGTAATGCCGCGGCGGGTTCTTTGCGGCAAAAGAATCCTGAAATTACTGCCGAACGCGAATTATCGTGTTACGTTTTTAATGTTCAACAAATTGAAAATAAAACCTTTGATTCCCATATTCAGTCTTTGGATTTTTTAAAAAAACTAGGGTTTTCTGTATTGCCGTTTTATAAAAAAGTCGAAAACATTGACCAAGCTATTATAGAAATCGAAGAGTTAGGCGATCATAGGGGAAAACTCGACTGTGATATTGATGGCGCAGTTATTAAAGTTGATGATCTAAACCTTCGCAGTATACTTGGCAGTACGTCAAAATCGCCTCGCTGGGCTGTTGCATATAAATATCCTCCCGAAGAAAAAGAAACAGAAATTATTAATATTGAAATAAATGTTGGTCGCACTGGTGCATTGACACCGGTTGCGGTATTTAAACCGATAACTCTTGCCGGAACCACAGTATCCAGAGCGGTTCTTCACAACAGTGATTTTATTAAAGAAAAAAATATAAATATTAAAGACACAATTGTAGTTCGAAAAGCAGGGGAGATCATTCCGGAAGTAGTATCTTTAGCAAAAAAAGGGGAAAACTCCGGGTGCTTTGCTTTTCCGGATACTTGTCCTTCATGTGGATCTAAGGTGTTTCGTGAAGATAATGCCGCAGCAATCCGTTGCTTAAATACCGATTGCCCGGCACAAATTGCAAGAAATATAATTCATTTTGCTTCACGCGATGCGATGGACATCGAGGGCTTAGGCCCCGCGGTTGTTTATGTGCTTTTAGAAAAGGGTATTATAAAAAATGTAGCAGATCTTTATAAAATTAATGCTTCAAGCATTTCTTCGCTTGACCGATTCGGAGAAAAGTCTGCCGATAATCTAATTAATAGCATTAATAACAGTAAAAATAATGATTTGTCAGATCTGATTTTTGCCCTTGGCATTCGTCATATCGGAAACAAGGCTGCTAAGCTCTTGGCAAATAGATTTAAAAATATTGACAATATTTTTAATGCTTCGATATCTGATATTGAAGATGTTGAAGGTTTTGGAAAAATTATGGCTGAAAGCGTTTATGATTATTTTCAGTTAGAAGCCACAAAAAATTTAATTGACGAATTAAAATCTTTAGGTTTAAATATGGTTTCAAAAAATGTCACAAGCGGCAACTTGCTTAGCGGAAAAACATTTGTATTAACCGGCACTTTGCCGAATTTAAAACGAAATGAAGCTAAAAAAATTATTGAAGAAAACGGCGGAAATGTTTCTTCTTCCGTATCCAAAAATACAAGTTTTGTTTTGGCAGGTGAGGAGCCCGGCAGCAAATACACAAAAGCCGTAGAACTGAATATTAAAATTATTTCCGAAGATGATTTATTTAATATGATTAATTAAAGCCGCTTTTATTAACGGCTTTTTTTAATATTCTTTTATAAATGTCACAAACTAAAATTAAGTTCTTTTAGGGTGTGATTGGTTGAAAAAATATTCTATTCTTTTAATTAGTACTGCAATAATCATAACGCTGATTTTTGTTTTAAATAACATATTTACAAATAATGTTGTAAAGGTTTCTGCAGTAAATCCAACAATTGTATCATATGATGAAAAAATAACATGCGCAGGTAAAATTGTAAGCGGTAAAAACATCAGCATTAAATATGATTATGACCTATATATCGATGAGGTTTTGGTTAAAGAGAATGATGCGGTAAATGCAGGTGATGTACTTTTTACAGTTGACCGTTTAAAAACCGCTGAAAATAATGTAAGCAGCTTTTCAGAAAATATAACAGCACAAGATATTGCTTCGCAGATTCCATATGAAGTAACGTCTACAGAAAGCGGAATTGCTACAAAAGTTTTTTCAAACAATAGTAAAATGCTTAAAAAAGGGGAATCCTTTTGCACAATAAAAGGATTAAATGATTATAACGCCTCAATTTCCATTTTAGAAAGTGATATTTCAAAGGTTTCCCTTGGACAGAATGTTGTTATATTTGGCGTAGCTTTTCCGAAAAAAAGCTATGTTGGTACAATAATTTATATTTCCGATGAGGCCACTACTGATACGCAATCCGGTACAAAACAAACAGTAATAAAAGCTACTGTAAGAATAAATAACGCAGACAATGATTTAAAAAGCGGTTATAACATTAAAGCAGAAATTGTCACAAATACAATAAATAATTTATATCAGTTGCCTGTAGAATCTTTGTATGAACAAAACGGATCATATTTTGTTTACAAAATTTCAAATAATTCTTACGCAGTAAAAGAAAGCGTTTCATTAATAGCGGAAAATGAAAACGGAATAATTATATCATCCAATAGTATTACTCCCGTATCAAAAATCTGCATCGGTGCAATAAGGGATAATTCAAAAAGCACAATAAAAGTATCCGAAGTAGTTAATGGAGTAGATTACTAATGGAACACGTAAAATACTTTTTTAAATACCTAAAAAGAAGAAAACTAAGGACTTTTTTTACAGTCCTTAGTTTGTCAATTGGCATTTTTTCTGTAATAATAATTAACTCTATCGCAAATACGGGTAAAAAAATTATAAATTCTGAGATGGAAAGCATCGGCATAAAGGGAATTTCGGTATCTGTCGATTCGCAATATCCGTATACATCATTAAATAATGATGATCTTATTTATATAAATAAACTCCCTTATGTTAAAAATGCAACTCCGTTAGTCATGTATGGTGGATATTTAAAAACACAATCCAGTAACAATAATATTATATTGTGGGGAATTGATTACGGAACAGATCAAATTATAGATTTAGACACCGTCAAAGGTAAAAGATTTTCACAAAAAGATGTAATCAACAAAGAAAAAGTTTGTTTAATAGATGAAAGCACAGCAGAATCATTATTTGTCAATGAAAAATTAGTTATAAATAAGGAAATCGAGATCTTTATTGGCGGTTCATCTGAAAAATTTAAAATAAAGGGCATTGTTCATTCAGAGAGTAGCTTGCTTTCAGCGTCAGTTGGCGAATTAATTCCAACAATTATCTATATTCCTTATTCAACACTCCAAGAATTATCCGGAATAAAAACAATAAGTCAGATAGCAGTAAATGTGAACGCCGATTATAATATTGATAATGTAGGAAGCAGAATAGTGAACTTATTAAATAATAAAAAAGGTCAAGGAATTATATATCAAAATTTAACAAAACAAAGAGAGTCATTAAATAAAACGCTAAACATGGTATCAATTGTATTTACATTTATTGGGGGCATATCTTTAATCGTATCGCTAATAGGCAACATGACAATTATGAGTTTTTCAATTAATGAAAGAACAAAAGAAATTGGCATAAAAAAAGCATTAGGTGCTACAAAAGGGGATATAATAAAAGAAATTATATCAGAATCAATAATTATATCGTTAATCGGAAGCATTATAGGAATAGTTTCATCATTTTGCATAGTAACTGTTTGCAAAATATTTTTTGATTTAAATTTTGTAATTAGTTTAACATTTGTTGTATTTATTGTATTGCTTTTAATAATAGCTGGCGCAATATTCGGGCTATATCCGGCAATTTTAGCATCAAATCTAAATCCGGTTGATGCGCTTAGAAGCGAATAGTTGCATTTTAATAGGGAAAACACCCTATTAAAATATTAATAAAATTATACAAAATGAATATTTTGTATAATTTAGGGGAGCGATTTTATAATTTAATTGATTTTTATGTTATATCATTATATAATAATAAAAAGAGGTGTTATAAATGAAAATGCTTGATTATAATTCTATGCCGGCATATCTTCGTGATTTTTTAATTTATAGCTCTTCAATTTTAAATAAATCTCAGCTTACTGTAAATGAACAATATTTAGATATAAGAACTTTCTATCGCTATTTATTATTGTCTCGTGGTTTGGTAGATTCTTCTATTGATTTTGAAAAAATAGATATTACAGAATTTAATGAAGAAATTCTTAAAAGTGTTTCATTGAATGATATTTATATGTTCTTAATTTTTTGTAAGGACGTTAGAAACAATTCTGCAAAAACACGAGCACGTAAATGCTCCACGATAAGAACATATTTTAAATTTTTAACAAATAATAAAAATGTATTATCCACTAACCCTGCCGCACTTTTAGATACTCCTAAAACCCAACAAGAAATTCCAAAATTCTTGTCACTTGAAGAAAGTGTTGATTTATTGTCATCGATTGACGGCAAAAATTATGAGCGCGATTATTGCATAATTACATTATTTTTAAACTGTGGCATCCGTTTGAGTGAGTTATGTGCAATTAATTTATCGGATATAAAAGATGACACTTTAAAAGTTACCGGTAAAGGCAATAAGCAGCGTATTGTCTATTTAAATTCTGCCTGTAAAAATGCTATAGACGCATATTTAAAGGTTCGCCCGGTAGATGGTATACCGGCTACCGATAAAAATGCGTTATTTATAAGCCAGCAAAGGCGAAGGATATCTAATAAAACTGTTCAACATATTGTATACAAATTTATAGATAAATCAGGGCTTGGAGGCAAAGGTTACTCGGTACATAAATTAAGGCATACAGCCGCAACACTGATGTATCAGCACGGTAATGTAGATATAAGAGTTTTAAAGGATATTTTAGGTCATGTTAATTTAAATACAACGCAAATATATACTCATATTTCTAACCAACAAATCGAGAAAGCAATAAATCTAAATCCACTTGCAAAAATTAAAACTGAAAATAAAAAAAAGGAGCAGTAAGGCTCCTTTTTTTATGCAATTTTTAATCTTAAACGAAGTTTATCTGCAATCATTGCAATAAATTCACTATTGGTGGGCTTTCCCCTGCCGGCGCTTATTGTATAACCAAAATAAGAGTTTAATATATCAATATCTCCCCTATCCCAAGCTACTTCAATTGCATGGCGAATTGCCCTTTCGACTCTGCTGGATGTGGTTTTGTAGGACTTTGCGATGGTTGGATAAAGAATTTTAGTCACTGAATTTATTATTTCACTGTCTTTAACAGCAAGAATTATTGCTTCACGAAGGTACTGATAACCCTTGATATGCGCCGGAACGCCGATTTGATGAATAATATCGGTAACCATAAGCTCAAGGTCAGGATCGGCAATAACAGAATTACTAATGGATTTAATCGGTTCTTTATTGCTGTTCCAGCCGGACATTTGAATTATTCTTTCTGCCAAAATACCAATATCGAACGGCTTTAAAAAGTAATATGAAACGCCGGCGTGCATTGCTTCTTTTTCAAGCTTTGGGTTATCCGAAGAAGACATAGCAAAAATTAAAATATCACGATTTTCATGTCTTAATTTTTCAGTAATTCCGATTATATCTAAAGACGGCAGAAAAATATCCGCTAATAAAACGTCAGGATTTTGAGCTAAAATTGTGTCGAGGATTTTAATACCGTCTTTTTCGCATTTGATTACTTCCATCCCGTAACTTCTTAAAATTTTTGTGCAGGATTCAGCAAATTCAGTTTTATTATCGCCGATTAATATTTTCAGTTTATTTTCCATTTTTTGTTTTTACTCCTTGTTGGCTTTGCTATATTTTACCATTTTCTGTAAAAAAAAGCAAGACATAAATTACCAAAAAATGTAAAAACTTTTCTAAATATTTCGACAAAATAATACTAAATTCGTCAATAAAACGACTAATTAGTTACATTTTCGAGCTTTTTTGTGTAAAATTCAGACTTTTTTGAAATTTCGTTTGAGAATTCTTCAAAGCCCATAATTTCAGCATATGTCTTTCTGCCGGAGAACAAATTGGTTCCAATGCCTAACCTGTCCCCCACTATTTCGCACCCCATAGCTGCAAGGGTAGTCGGGAAAAAATCAATTGTTGTAAATTCACGCACTTTTGTAAATTTTGCTGGAGCTGCGGAATTAATTATGCAGTTGTACACCCTTCGCGTATAATTCTTATTCATATTTCTTGAAATATATTCGGCATCCATTGAATTATGATCGCCGGTAATTACGATGGTTGTGTTATTGTAAAAATCCTGTGATTGAATCCACGAAACAAAGTCATTTAACTGTCTGCTGGCGCAGGCATAAACATTTTCGTATTGCTCGCTATATTTATGTTCGCATTTTGAACAAACGTATCCGCCTATATGATGCGTGTCTACAGTAAGCATTGAAAATGAAAAAGGTCTATCCGATTTTGCCATTTCTGTTATTTTTTGTTTAGCATATTTATATAGATATTTATCTTCATAACCCCACCATACATGATATCCGTGCGGTATAATGCCTTCTTTTTCGGCGGTATTTAAATCATATATATAATCAACGCCATGTTGTGTAAAAAACTTGTCCCGGCTTGCGAACGACGCATCAGAACCACACATAAAGGCTTGTCTGTAGCCTTGATTGTGTAAAATATCCATCAAAGTTACGGCTCCGGGTAAAAATTCGGAGTATCCGGAATAATCATTGTTTACACCGTACAGTTTTAAAGGAATACCCGAAGTTTGTGAAACTATACCGGCAATGGTCCATGAAGATCCGCTAGTTACTAAAGCACCGCCAATGCCCTTAGTATTAGAGAAATTAATATTATTTCTTGCTAAATCAGCTAATTCAGGTATACATGTGTGCTTAATTCCGCCGCCAATTTTTTCGCTTAGAAAGGTTGTTTCCAAAGATTCAACATATATGCGAATTAAGTTGCGCTTTTGTTGCGGGAAAATGACATTTTCATCTGTAGGATATATGTATTTTTCTTCAAAAAATTCAGATTCTGTATTGCTGTTAACTAAATATTCGTTAATTCCAAAATTGTTACATGCAATAATAACAAAAACAACAGATAATACAATCGAAATGCAGGAAGTAAAAAACTTTATTTTAGGTTTTAAAAGATATAAAAGAACAATTATAACTGTTAATGCAATTGCCGGTAAAAGCGCGCATAAACAAAACGAAAAGATTATACCGGATTCTGTAGATGCAAAGCCGGCTGATAACGTAAACAATACAGCGTCAAAACCGACATTACCGTAAATTGAAACGAACCAAATGGAAGAAGATAAAAATAATGTTGCAGCAAAAACCAGTATAGTAAAAAGAACAGCTAAAATTATTTTTGCAGCTTTTCCCTTTTTTTTAGTCATAATATACTCCTGAATATAATATTGTATAGTATAACATTTATAATATTTTATGTCAAATTTAATTATATAATATAAATAAGAAAAGGCACCCTTAGGATGCCTTTTTAGATTGTTCACTTGCGGTAACATTCGCAGTATAAAGCATGTTTTCGGCAAAGATTCCGTATCCGCGCGTTGGATCATTAACAAAGACATGTGTTACCGCGCCTATAAGCTTCCCGTTTTGTAATATCGGACTTCCGGACATGCCTTGTACTATTCCGCCGGTAGATGATAAAAGCTCGCTGTCGGTAATTCTAATTACCATATTTTTGGTTATGCTGTCGTTATAAATAACTTTTTCAATTTTACAGTTGTAATACTTTGGAATTGAACCGTTTATTGTAGTAAATATTTTTGCATCTCCTGCAACAATTTCCTGTTTTAATGCTATTTCTTTTAAATTTTCGAATTCATTCTTAGATTTCCTTGCTATTGAGTAAATTCCGCTGTCGCTGTTTTTAACAAGTTTGCCTAATAAATTATCTGTAAATTTGCCTCTTAACGAACCCGGAGAGCCTGCTTGTCCTTTCACTACACCGATTATATCTGCGGACACTATTTCCCCGTCGTTTATTGTTAAAAGTTCGCCTGTATCTACATCGTTTATTCCGTGTCCAAGACCTGCTATTATATTGTTGTTTGGATTATAAAATGTCGCAGTTCCTATTCCTGCACTTGAATCCCGGACCCATATTCCAACCTTGTATTTATTAGATGAAACAGAAAGCAAAGGCTTTATTTTTGTCTTAAAAGTTTTGTCGTTTCTTTTAATTAAAAATGTTAGATTCCTTCCTTCGCTTTTTTCTATAATACCTGCCACCTCTTCGTTGGATAATACCTTTTCTCCGTCTATTGATATGATTAAATCGCCTAGTTGTAAGCCTGATAACAATGCAGGTCTTTGGTTACCCGAATCGGTATCAACATCGGTAATGCCGACAATCATTACTCCGTCTGTATATATCTTAATTCCAAACGCGTTGCCTAAAACTTCTACTGTGTTTTTGTTGACTACATTAACCGTAGCAGTAGAAACCGGAATGACACCTAGAATTTTTAATGTTACGTTGTATTTTTCGTTTGTTTCTGCCGATGTTTTTTCGGCGCTTATAGGTATAGTTGAATTTAATACTAATCGACTTCCGTTAAATACATTATAATCTTTTGGTAATTGTGTGTTTAAAAATCCTATATAACTTAATGTAACTGTCGAAAAAATAAATGCTAGAGTAAATATTGGCACAATAAGTTTTTTAATTTTAATTCGCATAAATATTCTCCTTAAATACTTTATTATTATTCCAAATAATATTTGAAATAAAATACGCGTTTAAGGAAAAATTTAGGAATTATTCCCCGTAAAAACTTGAAAAAAATCTCTTTTTCTTTTTTCGAGGTCTTTTTATTTCTATACCGATTAATATTGTGTCGCTTCCAATTACATCTATTGCACACCAAGGGATTATCAGGCTTTCTTCTTTACCGAACAACCCGAAAAATTTTGCTTTTTGCGGCACGATTATCGACACAATTTTACCGTTGCAAGTATCTATTTCAACGTCGTAAACATAGCCTAATACTTCCCCGTCTTTAATACAAATTACTTGTTTGTCTTTCAAATCAGCAATTCTACAGCACATATAAACACCTCAAAAATATATATGCATAAAAAAATAAAAAATAACAGGCTTATCGCCTGCTATTTAAATTATGATATCTTCATTTAAATAAGTTGAATACAAATGACATTCTTTAACATTTTTTCCATAAATTTTTTTAAGCGCCATTGAGTAATATTCTAATTGCTCTTTGTATAAACTAATTAGATCTTCCTTTTTGCTTATTCTGTCGGTTTTAAAATCGATTAAAACTATACCGTCTTCTTCAAAAAAGGCACAGTCAACGGCACCTTGTATAATTATCTTTTCATCATCGTATCTCTCGTCTAATGATTTATCGATTTCTCGCGCGTTAATATCTAACATAAAGCGCTCTTCTCGCAACACTTTATCCGATTTTAACATTCGCTTTAAAAGCTCGCTGGATAAAAATATATTAATGCTCTCTTTGTTTAAAGAATTAATTTCTTCTGCTGATAAAAACTTCCATTCATAAAGTCTTTCTAATTCTTCGGATAAATTGCTTTTAGCCTTATAAAAATCTGCATGCTGCATAAATTTATGCAGTGCCGTGCCCATTTCGGTATTTGTAAGCTTAAATTTAGTTACAAACGAAGGGATGCTGGTAAAGGCATATTTTTTAGAGGCGTCCTTTTTAGTTAATGCTGAAACTGAAGTTTTAGCTTCTAACGAATTGATTTTACTGTATGGATATGAGTAATTAAATCGGTTATTAATTTCATCTAAAATATCAGAATTATAGCTGACTTTTTCGCTTGAAGAAGCAAAATTGGAACCATTGTCCTCTTTTAAATTAATCGTTTTGATTTTTACAGAAAACAGTCCGCAATGACCGTTACTTATTTCGCTCAATTCGTAAAGTGATCTTATGGTGTTAGATTCGTCGGTGGTAAGTACAGTGGATAAAACCCATGAAGATACATTGGATGCTGTTTCTGCAACGCGTTTGCAACCCTGAACCGCTCCTAAAGAATCAACGATATTTGCGGTGCTTTTAATTGATTTTTTAGAAGGATTGCGCGAAACTATGATCAATTTTTCTTCGGCTCTAGTAAATGCAACATAAAGTAAGCGCATTTCTTCATCGCGCGTAGCTTTTTCGGTATTTCTTTTAATTGCTTCGTAAGAAAAAGTTGGATAAATTATATTTTTGTTTTTGTTGTAATAGTTAAATCCTATGCCTAAGTTGCTGTCAAAATTAACGATTGCGCTTTTTTCGTTTCTGTTAATTATGTCGTGCGATACATCGACAATACATATTGGAAATTGAAGACCTTTAGAATTATGAATCGTAATAATTTTAACAGCATCACAATCGGTATTCAGCTCGTTTTTAACGGTGTAGGATTCTTTAATAGCTTCATATGAATTTAAAAACGAATAAATATATCCGTCAAAAGAAGTATTAAAGCCTTTTGCAAATCTTATAAATTCATCTATATTTTTTGCTCGGTAATTTCCGCCCGGTAAAGACGTTACAATTTGCTTAAAATATGTTAATCTTAGAATTATTTCAATTATTTCTGATACCGAATGCAAATATGACAGATTCTCAATCTTTTTAAAGAACTCAATTGCTTTTTTGCATTTGATGTTTCCTGATTTGGCTTCTAAAGTTAAACATTTATATAACGATATATCATATTTAGTTTTAAACGTCATTATTTCTTCAAAATCAAATCCAAATATCGGACTTGTTAAAACAGAAATCAATGCTATTTCATCGTTTTTATTATTTAACACTTTTAAAAATGAAACTAAAGTTACAACTTCTGAACTTATAAGCGGTTTATCAGAAATTTCAATTGTCGGAATACCTTTTTTATCAAGAACTTTTGTTACGGTATCAACAATGCCGATACTCTTTCTGACAAGTATTGCTATGTCCTTATATTCGGCTTTTCTTAGCTTTCCGTTATTACTGCTTAAAAAGGCCTCTTTGCTTGTTAATTCATTGATTTTATCCGCTAAATACAAACCAAATTCTTCGTTGCTATCTATGTTATTGTCTGATTTATTTAGAATATCTATTTCTACAGCGTTCTCATTTACCTTTGGAAATTCTTTTTTCGGAACTAACGCTTCAGTGCTTCCGTAAGAGGTATCACCTACATTATCAGACATAATAAGACCAAAAACTCTGTTTGCAAACTCACAAATTTCTTTTTTACTTCTAAAATTATTTGTAAGGTAAACCTTACGACTGTAATTTTCATTTAGATTTTTTTCGGTCAATAGTTTTGAGTTGATTTGTTTTTGCTTAAAGTTTTTAGAGTTGCCCCCTCTAAAGCCATAAATACTTTGTTTCAAATCCCCTACTATAAATAAATTTTTTCCTTCGTCGGATAAATAATAATATAGAATATCCTGTAAATCGTCGGTATCCTGGTATTCGTCTACAAGTACTTCGCAAAACTTGGATACTATTTGTGAATAGTGTTTAGTTTTAACGATTTGTCCATCTTTATATTCGACTAAAAGCTGAAGTAAAAGCCTTGATGCAAGCCTAAAATTCATTAAGCTCTCATTTTTTAATCTGTTTATAAATTCTTTGTTAACTAATGACGTTATTTCAACAAGCATATTTACGATTCGTGAAATATTGTCCGCGTTTTTAATAACAGTTTTTTCGTCATAAAAGTACAATCCGAAAAGATCGTTTGAAGCAATTTTTTTTATGTTTTCTTTAACGGTTTTAAAATATTCAATTGCAGAAGATACCGGGGCTTCAGGTTCTTTAATTGTAGGTATTCTCAAAAAGTTGATTTCAGAATTAATTTTTGCTAAACCATCTTTAATTTCTTTATAACTATCCTTGTTTAACACATCAACATATTTATCGATAATATCAGTTAAATTATCGGCATACGGTACAAGCTTTTCACTGCCATTAATAAACGAAATAGATGATAAAACCGATTCGATGTCTTTTTTATATCCGTTTAAAACCCTGATATATTCTTTATTTAAGCTTTTAATCCATATTTCAAAGCCAACATTTTCTTTAAATATTTCTTTTGCCGAACTTAAAAACCTGTCAAAAAAAGCTTGATTTTGCGCATAATAATAGGTTTCAAGAATTACTTTTTTAGCGTTTTCATCTGAATAAATACCGTCAAAGCAATCTACAAAGGCTAAAAAATCGCTGTTCTCATCGTTGAAGTATTGTAAAAATACCTTATCGATGCATTCTTTTAATATGGTTTGCTCAGACGAACCATCAATAATTTTAAAATCGGGATCAATGTCAAGTTCTTGAAAATAATCCTTTATAATTTTTAAGCAAAACGAATCAATTGTTCCGATATTTGCAAGGTTTATCAACATGCGTTGTTTTGCTAGTCTGAAATTATTCGGATTTTTTGCAATTTCTTCACTAAGCCTTAAACTAATTCTTCCTTTAAGTTCATTTGCGGCAGCTTTTGTAAATGTAACTATTAAAAACTTATCTGCATCGATTGGATTATTAGAGTCGATAATTTTACTAATAACGCGTTCTACTAAAACAGCAGTTTTTCCGCTTCCGGCAGAAGCAGAAACTAAAATTTCTCCGTTTGAATTTATTGCAAATTCTTGCTGTTTTGTTGGTAAAAACTTACTCATTAATGTAATTCTCCATTAAATCAAGAACTTCACTATTTGATTTTTTCCTGCTGAGTTTTTCATATTTTGCTTTATCTTCAATTTTACAAATATCTTTAAAGTCGCAATATTTGCAGGAAGCAGTCCCGCTGTTAAATAGCTTTGGATTAACGGTAAAATCACCGTTTAAAATATCCCTTTGCATGGATATTATCTTCTTTTCAATAAAACTGAAAATAGTGTTAAAATCTTCTTTTTTAATTGAAGGATTGCTCATTCTTTTACCGTGCGCATTAAGCGGAATATATTTTCCTCCGCCTTCATGCGTCATTTTTGACAAAACCGCGTCATCGTCTAAAAACACACCGGGCATACAAAGCTTATCTTGTTCGTCTTTGTAATCGGATTTTTTGGCAGTTGCATGAAGATAAAAAACGCCGGCAGGATTTAACTCTTTGTTGCCTTTTACTAATGCATAAAGGTAAATTAACATTTGCAAATTGATGCCATATAGCGCGTCGTCAAGCCTGATTTCTTTAGTACCGGTTTTATAATCGATAATTCGAACGTATTTTTCAGACTCGTTTAAAATGTCTACCCTGTCTATTTTACCGTTAATTATTATATTTTTAATGTCACTGATTTTTAAAGGCTCAATATCTTCGCCGACGGAAAATTCAAAGAATTTAGGTTCAAAATCCGACTGTGCAAAATCAGCAGCGATGTGCTTTGCTATAATTTTGGTAGACGCGGAAATAAGTTCTAAAGTATATTTTAATGGTTCCGGCAGCTTGTAATTTTCACCGCAAAGAATTTTAATGTACTCTTGAATTAAAACATCAATTTCGCTGTTAATCGCTTCGTCGCTAATGCTTTTAAAATTAGATCCGTATTTTTTAATAAGGTTTTCTAAGCAAAAATGAACTATAGTACCTCTTTTTAATTGATTAATTTCGGCTTTTTTTAGCTTTTTAAGCTTTAATACATAATTGCAAAAATAACTGAACTTGCAGTTGAAAAATCTTTCAATTTTAGATGGAGATAAATCAATATAATTTTTGTTATAAACGCTGTTTATTAAATTGTTTGAAAGATTAGCCGAATGAATACTGATGGATTTGCCCAGATTTTCAATTTTACTTGAATATTCAGGTATATTTTTAAGTGCTGTTTTTATAGGCTCTTTATCACTTTTGTTTAAGAAATTTAAGGCAATAACAAAAAAGGCATTTTCGGGCGTTTCGATTTGATCATAAAAATTGTCAGAAATTCCGTGATTGCAATTTGGAAAAAGCCTTTTTGCCGTGCGGATTATATCCGACGGATAGGCAGGAGTGCTGCCGTCATTTTTATAATAGCATAAGAATACTTTTTCGCTGGAACAGCAGATATTTGAATATAAAATAAAGTTTTCTTTATAATAAAACTGCAATTCTCTTTGCGGAATTTCCAATCCGGCTTTATTTAAATTTTCTCTGTCATAAGCTTGCAAAATACTGTTGTCGGAGTAAGTCATAGGAAATTCATTTTCGTTAAGACCGATTATAAATGCAATTTTTGGACGTGCTGGACGAATCCTGTCAGCACTGCCGCAGGATATTTCATCTAAATTTTGTGGTATATTTCCGATCGTCGTATTCTCAATACTTGATCTTAAATAATCAATAAAAGCTTTAATATCTGTATCGGACTCATATATTATGCGGGAAAGTCCGGATAAAACATCTATAAATGCATCGTAGCTTTGAACAATATAATCTTTTTCATCAAAATCGCATTCGTTTTCGGTTTTGTCTAAATATGTTTGAAGTTTTTCCGAGATATTGTTCTTAATTATAAAATCATAAACGATTTTGCAAAAATCGGCATTTGGTAATTTAATTTTTTTACTTAATTCAATAAGCGGAGTAATTATTTTTTTGCGTGTATCATTCAGATTATTTAAAAGATTAATATCCTTTTGCTTATCACGATTTTCCTCAAAGCCCGATGGACTATATGTCCAATCATTAAACCAATCTCCTTTATCAATGCCCCAAATGTAGCAATAATCTTCTAGATCGCATAATTCGTCAGAAGAAACAATACTAAAACCTGATTTTAAATAAGATAATATTTCGCTGGTTTTAAAGCTAATTGCAGCATTAAGCGCCGATAAAATAAATTTAGATATCGGCGAATATTTTAAACTTCTTCTGCGATCAAGAAAAACAGGAAGTTTGTACATAGCTGAGTATGCTAATATTTTATCTTCATATTTTGAAATATCTCTTGCAATAATAACAAAATCACGGAATCTGTAGTTTTTAGTGCGAACCAGTTTTCTTATGTTAAGCATTACGCTATTTATCATATTATCAGCTGTGTCGTTTTCAATGATATTGATATTTTCTGCAAATAGTTCGAACTGCTTTCCGTTATTATCAAAAAGGTTTTTTTCTAAGAATGCTAAATCTTCATTTAAAAAATAATTGTCTTTTAAAAGCAACGCATCACTAATTTTAACCGAATATTTATTTGCAAAAGATAAAATTTTGCCAATGCTTTCGTATGAATCATGAAAAATTATTTTATTCTTTGTGATATAATCATCCGGATCGCAGTTAAATGTAATGGTTGTGCTTTTAGAATCCCTGATAATGCATTCGATAATTTTTAATTGAATGCCTGTAAAATCTTTAAAACCATCAATATAAACCGAATAATCACTAAAAAATCTGTGATTATTTACGGCTTCATATAATCTTTGCATATTATCAGCCGGGTCGATAAAGTTTTTGTCAACTAACGCCGAGTAATGCAAATATATTTTTATTAAATCATCTATTTTTCCTTTAGTGCTTTCGCTTGATAAATTGGCGTTTGTAAGATCGTTAAAAGAAATATCTGCAAGTTTAATTTCATCAAAAAAAGACAGAACTTTTTTGCAAAATTCCAATGAATTTGAATAGTTCTTATAAACAGAAAGAGAGCCTTTAACTTCCTTTAAGACCCTCAATAATAGAATAAGTTTGTCGCCATCGGAGAGTTTGTCCCCCGCTTCGCCGCCATACTGATTAAGCACCGTATCATACAGTCTTGTAAATCCAAATACTTTAACACGATGAAGATTGTTCTTTATTAGTGCTTTTTCGGTTTCAAACGAGAATTGATCCGGAACAAGTAAAATTATTTTTTCGTTTTTGTCGTTCTCAATCCTACGTAACACTGAAGTTGTTTTGCCGCTTGCGGCGCGACCGAGAATTAAATTAAGCAAACTATATCCCCTTAATCATTTAAATACTTACTAGCCATTGCACAGGCAATATCATAGTCGCCTTGTGTTGTGATTTTAAAATTTGACGCATCGCCTTTAATTAATTTTACCGTACGATTATTTAAAATAAATATTTTGCAAGCATCGGTTACCGGAACCACCTGCAAGTATAGCGGCATAAATCATGTCGTTCTCCCCTACAAATTGTTATTAAAAATTTTTAAAAGTCGCTCGATAAAAACATCTAAAGTAAAATTATTTATATAATAATCGTATCCTGCTTGTCCACAATTGCTGAATTTCTCAGGCTGTGTAATAAATTCTTTCATAAAGCCAGAAAGCGCTTTATAATCTCCCGAGTTAGCAGAACGCCCGCAACCGGATTTAGAAATAATTTCTTTAACTCCTGTGCCTGCTGCAGCAAAAATTGGTCTTGCAGCAGACATATATTCCTGTAGTTTAGCAGGAACAGTATTGCTGATTTCTCCTATTGAACTTAAAGTAAGCAAAAAAGCATCGGCATCACTATAAGCGGAAATTAGATCTTTATGAGACACTCTGCCGAAAAATTTAACCTTATTGGATAACTTCATATTTTCGGTTAATTTTACACAATTATTAAACTCGCTTCCGTCGCCGTAAATTCTAACTTCAAAATCTAAATCTTTAATTTCATTGCAAGCTTTTATTATGCACGGAATATCTTGCACCGAACCTATGTTGCCTCCAAAAGCAAATACAGGTTTATTAGTATGTTTTTTTTCTAAAAAAATCGGAGTGCAGTGCTGAGGAAGATATATTAACTTGCTTTTATCGACATTATTTGTACATGTTAAATATTTGATAAATGAATTTGAAGATACAGCTAAAGTATCTACGTTTTTGTATACCCATTTAGAGTATTTGTGCATTATTTTAAATAATGGATTACTTTCTTTAACGCCCCATGCTTTTAGTGACTCCGGCCACAAATCAAGACAATAAAGCACAAGTTTCTTTTTTAATTTCTTTTTAGCTTTTACCGCTGCATGAGCCATCATTACAGGAGAAGTTTGGTATGAAAAAATTATATCAAAATCTACAATATTTTTTTTAATAAATTTGGTGGAGTTTCTTAAAAAAGAAAAATAATTCAAAGCACGATTTTTAACGCCGGAACGTCTTTCATGAACCTTTATGCGGAAAACTTTTACACCGTTATATTCATCAACAAATTTTTCTTTGTATTCTTCCGGTACGTATCCGTTAGCGTAATCGGGTAACGAAGTGATTACGGTGACATCATGTCCCCTGTTTACAAGCTCAGATGCAATGTCGTTAATCCTGAAATTATCCGGAAAAAAGTGCTGTGAAATTATTAAAATTTTCATTAAATCACCAAATCAATTATACATCGATTTTACATTAATTTCAACAATTTTATATAATCACTTGAAAGCTACAAAAAATTGTAGTAAAATATATCTGTATTGTAATATATGAGGTGCAAAAATGCGAAAAGCTTTAAATTTTTTATTGGTTTTTTTAACTTTGATCGTTACGCTTTTAAACCTTGCCGGCACCATAAAAGGCAGTCTTTATTACACCCTTGATGATCTGCCGAAGGGTGAATTTTTGTTTTCCTCCCTTTCAAACGATCTGTCTAAAACGTTAAAAGTTTATAGGGTTGAAATTGCAACACTCGGTAAAGGCTGCAGAGCTGAAATTATAAGCACTGTAAACGGTAAAGAAACCACAAAAAATATTTATTGGCACGTTGGAAAAGATAATGCGATAGTAAGCTGGATTAATAACGATGTTGTGCTAATTAACGATGTAGAAATAAATGTTTTAACCGAAACGTATGATTCCCGCAGAGTAATTACAATACCTGAAGTATCCGCAAAAAATAAAGGATTGTCATAATGCCTAATAAAAACGATGAATTTATAATTGAAATTACCGCTATGTCTAACGACGGTAGCGGCATTGGCCACCATAATGATATGGTGGTCTTTGTTCGTGGAGCATTTTTAGGTGATGTTGTAATTTGCCACGTTATTAAGGCTAAAAAAAATTATCTTGTTGCAATTATCAAAGAATTTATTACAAAATCGAACGATAGAATTGAAAGCGATTGCCCGGTATCGGTTCCTTGCGGCGGTTGCGTTTATAGAGAAATCAATTATTCTACAGAACTAAAGAATAAAGAACAATCTGTATATGATGCATTTAAAAGAATTGGTCATATTGATATTAAGCCACAAAGTATAATTGCTGGCAATAGATTAAACTATAGAAACAAAGCCAGTTACCCTGTTTCATTCGATGGGGTTTTTGGCTTTTTTGCTAATAAAACACATCGGATTATAAAAAATCACGATTGTAAAATTGTGCCCGTGGAATTTAAACCGATATTAGATACTGTTAGTGATTATATAATCAATAATAAAATTTCAATTTACAATGAAAATCAAAATTCAGGTTTAATAAGGAATTTGGTAATTAGAAAAGCCTTTAAAACCGGTCAAATCATGGTTGTTCTTGTAATAAGCAGCAATTCTTATCCCGATTTTTCAAATCTTATTTTAAAACTTAAAGAAGTTTTAAAAGAAAAATTTGCAAGTTTTCAATTAAACATTAATTGTGATAAAACAAATGTTATCTTCGGAAAAAAATTTATAACTTTGTATGGTAAAGATTATATTTCAGATGAACTTTGCGGTCTTAAGTTCAATATTTCTGCACGTTCTTTTTATCAGGTTAACCCGGTAATGACCGAAAAGCTTTATAATAAAGTTAAAGAATATGCAAAGCCTTTTGGTAAAACCGTTTTGGATTTATATTGTGGCACAGGAACCATTGGTCTTACGTTGGCTGAAAATGCAAAAAAAGTCATTGGAATTGAAATTGTAAGCGAGGCAATTACAAATGCCAAAGAAAATGCCAAATTAAACAATATTTCTAATGTTGAGTTTTATTGTGCCGACGCGTCAAAAGCCGCAGAAATCATTAATGATAACATAGATATAGTCATACTTGATCCGCCACGAAAAGGCGCCGATATGGATGTTTTAAATACAATTGCATTAAAATATAAACCTGAAAAAATCGTATTCGTTTCGTGCAATCCGGCTACTCTCGCACGCGACGCTTCAATTTTAAATGATTTTAGCTATTCTGTCGCTGAGTACACTCCTGTTGATATGTTCCCTGCTACAATGCACGTGGAGACAGTAGTATTGATGACTCGAGCCTGAGTTGAGGCTCAGATTAGATGTGAATGAAAGAGGTAAGAAATCCATGACGAACATTGATGAGATTTACGATTTGTTTACGTGGGATAGCACCTATACTCCTGAAGAATACAGTCGGCGGGAACAGCAAGGACTTGAACTTGCAAAAGGAGCGAAATACTTATTTCCGTTCTTGCAGCCGTTTATTCCAAATTGGGATAGCAAGTCTGTATGGGAGCCCTGCGCAAAAGTCATTGCAGACAGGTCTGACGAAGAATTGGCACCATATCTCTCTTTCCTATTTGAATGGCTGCAGGATTTAAATTGGCCGGGATCTGAGATTATACTTGACCGGCTTGCTAAAATGCCAAAGGCTCTGACTGATGAAACGCTGAAATACAGTAAGTCCAGAGCAGAAAAGAATCTGGACGAAATGTGGCTTGTGTGGTTGAAAGAATTTGAAAACAGACAAGCGTGTTATAATTGCTGATTAGAAAGATTGGTCAACGGCATATTCTTGACGCAGAGGGTCGTGTGGGCAGCGTATATAACGGCTTTTTTATTCACGCTACCCACCCAAGGCATGTTAATACAGTAGTGTTGAGGACGAGAAACTGCTAAATTTCAACTGCCTGGATAGACGCGCCACCCGGGCGCAGCTTGCCAAGATATTAGGGACTTCCGCCTCGTACATCAGCAGGCTCATTACAAAGAAGGATAGCATTGTCACCATGGTGTGTGTAGAGATGCTTGAAAAGTCGGTTAACAATATTCAGGTCAGCTATGTAAAAAAGGAGAATGTCTGATGGCATCAAGCAAAGAATACTTGGATTTTATCATGGAGCAGCTTTCTCAATTGGATGATATATCATACCGTGCTATGATGGGAGAATACATAATCTACTATCGTGGCAAGGTCGTCGGTGGCATTTATGATGACCGCTTTCTTTTGAAGCCCACAAAGACCACTGTGGCAATGATGCCGAATGCAAATATGGAACTACCGTATGACGGCGCAAAGGAAATGCTGCTAGTGGATAATGTTGATAATAAGGAGTTTCTGGCAGAACTACTGGAAACGATATTTGACGATCTTCCGATACAGAAGTAACGCGGAACATTATGATTATTAAAGATATCGAAGTAAAAAACATAATGAACAAGACAAATCTGCCGGTATTTGTTTTTCCGGTAAGCTTATTGACGGAAAGCGGATGCAGAGATGTGCGTCATCGTGTAAATTCTATCTTTATGCTAATTATTTTTTAGCTACGAAGTTTGGATTTGATTGCTAAAACAGGTCTGACTGATAATATAACATGAATTTTTGGAGAGATTATGATTAATCTAAGAGAAGCTCTGAATAAAATCCGAGCGCCTAAACAACTGGCACTTAAAAAAACAATTTTAACTGTATGTGCTGCTTTTTTATTAGGGGCAATTCTCGGTGTATTTTCAAAGTGGCTTGACAATCTTGCACTAGACAGTAATGTGTGGTGGCATCGCATTTTTGAATGGCTGGATCTCGGTAACTTCTTTTCTGATATAGCTATATGGTTGTTATTTGCACTTGCAATAGCGGTTTTTAGCTATTCTGCTATGCGGGCGGCTATTAATGTGTTTTCTTTTTTTGCAGGAATGTGCGTTGCATATCATATTTATACAATTGTTTTCAGTGGTTTTAATCCGAAATCGTATATGTTGATTTGGTACGGAATTACGCTGTTTTCACCCTTTTTAGCAGCTATTTGCTGGTATTCAAAAGGCATGAAACCGATATCGGTTTTATTAGATGCATTAATATTCGCAATTTTCACGCTTTCTTGCTTTAATATTGGTTTGTTTTACTTATCTTTTAAAGGCGTTTTATATCTAATTGTGTACTTATGTTCGGTTGTTGTGTTGTACAATAGCCCAAAAACAATATTGATTTCGCTGCCGATAGGTTTTGTATTATCCTTCTTTTTAAGCCAATTTTGGCCATTTAAATAATTTTTAAAGGATATTAATATGAAAAAAGACGAATTTTTATGGATAAAAGAAAACCGATTATATATTAAGGGCTTAAAAAAAGAATATACCATTATGCACATATCAGACACGCATTTAAACGTTTGGGATGAATTTAGTTCCGAAGAGGAACAAAATTCTGCAAAAAGGCGTGAGGAAATGTGGATGAGAGGTAAAAGTTATTTTGCAGAATGTTTTAACGAGCAGTTTAATAAAGAACAAAAAATATCTTCAGTAGAGGCATTCGAAAAACTCATGGCCTTTGCAAAAGATGTAAAACCCGATTTACTGCTTCTTTCAGGCGATAATTTGGACCAAATGCATCCCGCGGGAGAACGTTATCTTAAAAGTAAACTAAATAATTACGGAGGAAAAGTAATATGTGTTCCGGGCAACCATGAAGCGCCAGCTTTTGCTGATTTATGGAGTCCGGGAGTTAAAGTCGTTAAATTTAATGAATTTGCCGTTGTTGCTGTAGATAATAGTCGAAATACGGTTTCAGATAACGACTTAAGAACGATTACGGCTTTGTGTAATGAAAACCTGCCGTTAATTATTTTATGTCATGTTCCGATTGTTACTTCATATTGTGAGAAAGAACTTAAAAATCTAGACCCTTATTATTATATTGATGCTGATACTGCCGATAAAAACGGAAAGGCTTTTATTTCTTTATGTGAAAAAAGTGAGGCAATAAAAGCTGTGCTTTGCGGACACGCACACAGATATCTAAGGACTGAAATCTCTGAGGGAAAACCGGAGATTATTTGCTCTTCAGGTTTAATTGGTGCAGTACATTTACTAAATGTTGTCGGGAAAAATTAATGGGAGCTTTAAAGCTCCCATTTTTTAATCTTTATTCTTTTTTATACCAAAAATAAGTCTAAAAAAACCTTTTAAAAATTTTGGACTTCTGTATACTACTACCTGCACAAAAATACCTCCAAAATCACTTATAATATGTAATCCCCAAATAGATGAGTGCTACAGCCAACAGTACGCACAAAAATTTAAGCGGCAAAAAGAATGCTAAGATTAGCCCAACACCAAAAAAGCAAACGCAAACAGGCCCCGGTCCTCTTCTATTACACATTGCTGCACCGCCCTTCCCTATCATTATATTTTATATAAAGAAAAGTGTGCAAAAAAGCGGCCATATGGCCGCTAATTTGTTTGCATAATTAATACCGTACCATCTAAAACCGCAACTTGTGCTTTGTTTTCTATAATTTCGTTACTGATTCCTAACGGGTAATTAAAAGTTAGCTCTGCATTATTTAGTGGATATTTAACCCCTGAAACTGAAATTTTTGAAGCTTTTTTGCCTATAGGAATAATTGATAAATACTTGTAATTAACATTTTTATCAATTTCAGTGGATTCATTTTCTAAAATAAAGGCAATAAGATTTTTGGCGACAATTTTTGCGTTCACGCCGTGTTCTTTTAAATATAAAAGGCTTGAATACGCAGCGATATTATGATCTTGACGATCACCTATGCAGGATATTAATGTAACATCTTTAAAATTAAGTCTAATCGCTTCTTTAACACAATAGAATAAATCGGTATCGTCCTTAATTTCCGGCAAACGAATTATTTTAATATCATTTGGAAGATTATCTTTATATGAATCAAAATCGCCTATTATTAAATCGGGTTTTATTTTATTTTTAACGGCATTTAAATAACCGCTGTCGGCACAAATAACAAAAGAATTGTTTTCATTTTTATAATTGATAAAATCGCCGCCGGCAAAAATTAAACAATTTTTCATATTACCATTCCTTTAAAGCGACAAGTTCATTATAAAACTGCTTGTAACTGTTAAACCTTGAAATAGAAATTTTCCCATTATTTACGGCGTTTATAATGTCGCAGCCGACTTCGCACGTATGTGAGCAATCTGAAAATCTGCAATTGCCTAAATATGGACTAAATTCTTTAAAACAATAGGCTAGATCTTTTGGCTTAATATTTGAAATAAGCTCAGCGTTAAGTGAAGAAAAGCCCGGTGTATCGGCAACGTAACCGCCACTGATTTTAAATAATTCCGTATGACGCGTCGTATGACGTCCTCTGCCCAACTTTTTGCTGATTTCGTTAGTTTTAAAATCATTCGAATCAAATATCTTGTTTAAAATACTCGATTTTCCTACGCCTGAATTTCCGGTAAAAACAGAGATTGCATTTTTTAAATGCGGCAGAATCTTTTCTTTGCAATCATTATTAAAAGCTGAAGTTACAATTGTAGTGTAACCGGCATCAGAATATATTTTTGAAATGGTTTCATCGCTTGACAAATCGCTTTTATTAAAAACAATAATTGGCATAATTTTGTTGTGCTCTGCAATAGCCGTCATGCGATCAATGTTTGTTAAATTAGGTGCAGGATCGGAAAAAGAAGTAATAATAAATAGTTTATCAATATTAGAAACGGGCGGCCTTTTTAAAAGGTTTTTTCTAAAAAGCACTTTGTCTAAGGTGCTTTTTTCGGTGTTTATCATGACCCTGTCCCCGGCAACAGGAGTTAAATTATCGTTTTTTAACGATCCCTTAGCCTTACAAGTAAAAAGCGAATTACCGGTTTCTACATAGTAAAAACCGGCAATAACCTTTATTAATAAGCCTTCTTTAATAGCCATATTAGTATAAATGCGTTACGGTATTGATAATGCTACCGTCTTTGCAATTGATCGTATAAGTTACATAATCATCGTAACTGTTGGAACCTTTAGCGCTGATCTTAATTAAAACAGTAAGCTTACTTTCTTTAGTTTTGAAGTTAAAAGTATAATCATTGCCGTGCCAAAAATCCAATTCTTTAGATTCTTGATCTTTTGAGGTGCCGTCAATCCAGGTGGAAAGTGTACCATACTGCGAGGAATAATTTTTAGGAAGTGAAACTTTTAAAGAGAATTTGTGCGTGGATTCGCCTGATCCGACCTGTAAGTTGACAGCAGTTCCTTTGCCGGCCTGTTTGTTTGAGGATGTTGGTGCCGGGTCTTGAGAAACTACTAAGTTTTTGTGACTTGCATCTGATTCGACGGAAGTAACAGTGCCGACAGTAAGCCCGTTTTGTTCGATTATACGTTTAGCGTCTTCTAATGAAAGGCCGGTTACTGAAGGCAAATTAACATATACAGTAGGTGCACCGGTAGAAACGTATATTTGCACCTTGGTACCAACGTATACATTAGAGTCGCGTCCCGGATTGGTTTCTATAACTGTATTAGCAGCAACATTTTCGTCGGGCCTATCAATAATTTCGTACTCAAGGCCTTGAGAAGTAAGAATAGAAGTTGCTTTTGAAACGTCATAATTTGTAAGATCCGGCACTTTAACCGTTTTTTGACCCATGCTTACATAAACTTTAATAATTGTACCTTTTTTAATGTCTTTGCCAACTGTCGGTGTTTGGTCATAAATTACTCCATACTCGGTATTTGGACTGTATCCTTGTATAACCTCTAACTTGTAATCGTTTGAGGACTCAATAGAATCGTATTTTTGACCGATTAAATTCGGGCATGGGAAAGACTCGCCTGAAGACGAAAACAAGAATTTTGCCGCAAAAATTCCAAAAATAATTAAAAATATAATAAGAACTGCGGCAACACCTGTAAGTATTGGAATAATGGGCGGTTTTACCTGCTCGTTTTCTGTTTCGTTATTCTTTTCAGCTTCAAATGGATCAGTGTATTCGTCCATGAATTTGGTAGGAGAATCATCAACGAATACTTGATTTTCAAATATAAGATCCGGATCCTTTTTAAATCTCTCTAAGTCGCGAAGCATTTCAGCTGCGGAAGCATAGCGCTCTGTAGTATTTTTCTTCATAGCACGCATGGTGATTTGTTCAATTCCTATTGGTATTGAAGGATTGATGGTGCTTGGAAGTTTGGCTTCGCTTTGAAGCTGCATAATAGCAACAGAAACAGCACTTTCAGCTACAAACGGAAGTGTGCCTGTAAGCATTTCATATAACATAACACCAACTGAATAAATATCGGTCTTTTCATCTGTTTGTTCACCCTTTGCCTGCTCGGGGCTTATGTAGTGGACGGAACCGATGGCCTTGTCAGTCATAGTTTTGTATTCATTGCGTGCAAAGCGGGCAATGCCAAAATCAGTAACTTTTATGGTGTTATCATTTAAAACCATAATGTTTTGCGGCTTAATATCCCTATGAACTATGCCCTTATCGTGCGCATGTTGAATGCCGCGCAAAATTTGGATTGTAAAGTTAACTGCATCTCTCCAAGGGAGGCTTCCCTGTTTTTCAATATATGTTTTTAAAGTTATACCCTCGATATATTCCATTACAATATATTGAAAAATTTCGCCGAAACTAACATCGTAAACCTTAACAATATTAGGATGATTAAGCACAGCAATTGCTTTGCATTCGTTTTTAAAACGACGCAGAAATTCTTCATTAGAAGAAAATTCTTCTTTTAAAATTTTAATTGCAACAATGCGGTCTTCAATATTATCATAGGCTTTATATACAACAGCCATACCGCCAATGCCGATAATCTCTTTAATTTCATATCGGCCGTCTAATCTTTTGCCAACAAATTTGTCCATAAAATTACCTCTTACAACGAAAGTACCACAGCGGTGATATTATCTCCGCCGCCGGCGTTGTTTGATTTCTCAACAAGCTTTGCCGGAATATCTTCAAAATTATTGCTATTTAAAACATCGAGGATAGATTGTTCACTAAGTGAATTAGTCAATCCGTCGGTGCAAAGTAAAACAATGTCATTTTGCTGTAAAGCAATTTCATTAAAGTCAAGATCAATATCCTTGCTTGTGCCAAGAGCTCTTGTTATAACGTTTTTATTCGGGTGCTTATTTGCTTCTGCTTCGGTTATTTGACCGCTGTCAACCATAATTTGCACAATAGAGTGATCAACAGTAAGCCTATATAATTCATTATGGCGAAGTAAATAACACCTGCTGTCTCCTGCGTGTGCTAATAAGAGAATATTATCGACTATTAATGCTGCAACAACCGTTGTACCCATACCGGATAAATTTTTGTCTACTTTAGACATATCGTAAATAATTGAATTTGCAGTCTCAATTGCTGAATTAATTAAATGTCTTGCAGAATTCTTATTAAGAGATACGGAGTAGGAAGATTTAATCCTGTCTGCTATAATATCGCAAGCATTGCTTGCTGCTGTCAAACCGCCGTTAGCGCCGCCCATACCGTCACAAACTATTGCATATAAAGCCGTATCGCTTAAATAGTCAACAGAATAGGCATCTTCGTTAATTTTTCTGATTTTACCTTTATCGCTAAGAGCTTTAAATTTCATCTTCTCACCCACCTATAATGGAATTCCTTAACTGACCGCACGATGCGTTAATATCTGAACCTAATGTTCGTCTAATTGTTACATTAAGACCATATGATGCAAGTTTATTTTTAAACCTGTGTAAAGATTTATCGTCCGGTTTTTTGTACTGGTTTTCTTTGATAGGATTTGCAGGTATTAAATTAATATGACACATAAGGCCATCTAATAATTGTTTTAGTTTAAATGCACACTCATCGCTGTCGTTAACTCCTGCAATCAGAGCATATTCAAATGTTATACGTCTACCGGTTTCATTAAAGTACTTTTTGCATGCCAATATTAACTTGTCTAACTTATAAGTATGGTTGATTTTCATAATTTTATCGCGAATTTCATCGCTTGGGGCATGCAAACTAATCGATAAAGTAATTGGCAGTTTTTCACTCATTAAATCATATATTCTAGGAACCAAACCGCAAGTACTTAACGATATGTTTCGAAGACCAATATTTAAACCTTCGGTTGAAGATATCAGCCTTAAAAAGCGTACAACATTATCATAATTATCAAGCGGCTCGCCTATTCCCATTAAAACAATATGTGATATTCTTTTATTTAAATCATTTTGTGCAGATAATACTTCTGAAACCATTTCAGAAGCAGTTAAATTACGGGTTAAACCTAAAAGCCCCGAAGCGCAAAAGCTACAACCCATTCTGCAACCAACTTGAGTTGAAATGCAGAGCGAATAACCATAGTTGTATTTCATCGCTACACATTCAACTATTTGACCATCACATAGTGAATAAAGATATTTTACAGTATTATCAACTTTAGATTCAAGTTTTTTGATAATATTGACATCTCGAATTACAAAATTGTCATATAATGTCGATCGAAGATCCTTAGAAATATTGGTCATTTCATCAAAAGAAGATGCACCTTTTTTATGTAACCAGGAAAATACCTGCTTAGCTTTAAAAGAAGGCTCGTTTAATTTTTTAAACTCAAAAATAAGTTCATCAAGATAAAGCGATTTTATATCTTTTTTATCCAACAACTATCTCCTTTTAAGAACACAAGAATAAAAACCGTCACCGCCGCAAGCAGCAGCGTGATAAATAACTTCAGAATCTATTTTAAATTCTTTATTTAAATTGATAAAGTGCTCAATATTGCCGCGATTTTCATCGTAATTTAGTGTGCAAGTTGAATAAATTATTTTTCCGTTTTTATTTATATATTTTGCGGCATTATTTAAAATGGAACGTTGAATAGGTATTAATTCGTTAACTTTGCTAATGCTTTTGTACTTGATTTCCGGTTTTTTTCTAATAGTGCCAATGCCGGAACATGGCACATCGCAAATGCAAATATCAAATAGACCTAAATCCGGTGAAAATTCCGTAGCGTCCATAAGTCTTGTCTTAACGCTAAAACCCAAATTATCTATATTTTCGGTAAGAATATTTAGTCTTGCTTTATTAATATCACAGCAAGTAATTTCGGACTTTCCGTTTGTGCTTAAATACACATCAAAACTTTTTCCGCCGGGCGCACCGCAAAGATCCAACACATAAGTCGCGTTGCTTAAATCCAGCCTAAAAATCGAGCTTGCGGCAGAAATATCTTGAACAAAACACAGGCCATTTTTTATGCAATCCAATAAAATATGGTGGTCGTTCGATAATAAAATATTATCAAATTTTGTAGTTGAAAAACCGTTTGTTTTTAATAAGCTTTCGGCGTCTGTCTTTAAAGTGTTTACTACTACAAATATCGGTGAGGGCTTAAGGGCGTCTTCAAAAAACATTTCGGCGTTTTCTTTGCCGATTTGATTATGAACAGAATTATAAATCCAATCATTAACCGAATATTTAATTCTTGGTTCTTTGTTGTTAAGCTTTGCAATATCATATTTTGAAGCATTTCTAAGCACTGCGTTAATAAGTCCGGAAAAATCCTTAAATTTCGTTGCTTTTACAAGATTAACCGATTCGCTTACTGCGGCAAAAGTTGGAATACTTTTCATAAATAATGTTTTATAAAGGCCGATTCTTAATACAATCAACACTTCAACCGGCAGAGCATTAATATTTTTAGTAAGGTATTTTGATAAAATATAATCTAAAGTGTATTTTCTTTCAACAACACCATAAAAAACTGCAGTAAAAGAAGAATCTAAATTTGAATACTTTTCTAAAATATAATTAGAAAATTCGCCTTTTTCTTCTTTTAAAAGGCTGTTATATAGTTGTTTATCCTGCTTTTCCATCGGTAATTATTCTTCCTAATACTGCGTTTTTACCGCTCATGATTTTTTTGCCTTCAGGGCATATTTCAACTAGCTCCAAAAGTTTATTATCACCGCACACGATAAACGGTTTATCGTCAATTATTTTTATAGAACCGATATTTGCATCTGTGCAATTTGAAATTTTGGTTTTTAATACTTTTATGCGCTTATTATTAAAAATAAAGTAACACGAAGGCCATGGATTAAACCCACGAACTAAATTGTGCAGCGCGTTTGCGTGTTTGGAAAAATCAAGATGTCCCATTTCTTTATTTATTATAGGTGCATATACGTTGCACTCACCTTGTTTTTTAGGAGTGCATTTCCCTGCCTTTAGATGCTCAAGTGTTTTAATAAGTAAATCTGCACCAATAATACTTAATTTATCGTGCAATGATCCGCCGGTATCATCCTCATCTATTTTTATTGAAGTTTGCAGAAGAATATCACCGGTATCAAGGCCTTCGGCCATATACATAGTGCTTACACCGGTTGTTTTTTCGCCGCATATAATACTCCACTGTATGGGCGACGCCCCGCGGTAGTTAGGAAGAAGCGAAGCGTGTACATTTACACATCCAAGCGGTGGTAAGTCCAAAATGTTTTTAGGTAAAATTTTTCCGTAAGCTACAACAATAATTATATCCGGTGATAGCTGCTTAATAGTTTTATATGCTTCTTCGCTTTTTAACGTTTTAGGCTGAAAAACAGGAATATCATATTTAATAGCTAATTCTTTTGTAGGCGGAGCAGTTAATATTTGTTTTCTTCCAACCGGCTTGTCTGGATTTGCAAAAACACCGATAACTTCATCTTCGCTATCAATTAATTTTTGCAAACATGGAATGGCAAAATCCGGGGTGCCCATAAATAGTATTCTCATTTATAAAGCCTGTCCTTATATAAAATTCCGTCCAAATGATCTATTTCATGGCAAAATGCTCTGGCTTTTAGGCCTTCACCTTCAACTGTAAAGTTATTGCCAAATCTATCTTGAGCTGCAACTGTAACTTTCATCGGTCTTTCGGTAATTCCGCTTTCACCGGGAATTGAAAGACAGCCTTCTGCTTCGTGTTGCACGCCGTCAGCGGCAATTATTTTAGGATTTACAAGTTCAATAAGGCCAGATTCATCCCCAATATCAACAATGCAAACCCGCTTTAAAACGCCAACTTGCGGAGCGGCAAGACCTGCACCGTCAGCATCTTTAAGAGTTTCTTTCATATCATCCAATAAAATATGAAGTCTGTCATCAAAATTTAAAACAGTGCGAGATATTTTCTTTAAAATCGGATCACCAATTTTTACAATATTTCTTAAAGCCATACTTTCCCCTTTAAATATTTTCCGGATTAACGTCCACAAAAATACCTACATCTTTGTTATTTTTATAATATTCAATTAAAATTTTATGTAAAAATTTTCTAAATTCACCGGACACTTTAGTTTTAACAATGATTTTGTATCTGTATTTGTTTGCTACAACAGGTACAGCAGCCGGAGTCGGCCCCAAAACAATCATTTTAATCTCCGGATGTTTGTCCGCGTTGCTTTTTAAAATGTTTAATGCGGATTTTGCCGCGCTAAACGTACTGGTTTTGTCTTCATTTGTAAAGCCTAATACCACAATATCGCAATATGGCGGATAAACCATTAATTTTCTTGTTTTAATTTCAGTCTCATAAAAACCATCATAGTCCTGATTTTTAGCAAATTCAATAAGCTTGGCATCAGGGTTAAATGTTTGAATAAAAGCTTTGCCTTTATTATCCCTTCTTCCGCTTCTACCTATTACTTGAGTAAATAGTGAAAAAGCGCGTTCAAAAGCTCTGAAGTTGTCTATATACATTGCGTTGTCAGCGGATATTACGCCGGCTAAAGTAACGTCCGGAAAATCCAAACCCTTTGCAACCATCTGGGTGCCTAAAAGTACATCATATTTGTGTTTGCCGAAATCTTCCAGACCTTTTTTAAAACTGTCTTTAGTGCCGGTATTATCCGCATCAAGCCGCAAAATATTAATCTTTGGAAATATTAACCGTAATTCTTCTTCGGCTTTTTGCGTACCAAAACCTGAAAACCTTATGTGCTCGTTATTACATATCGGGCATTTTATTGGGGCTTTTTTTGTTGCGCCGCAGTAATGGCAGATCAATTTGTTGACGGATGAATGGTAGGTCATGGAAATACTGCAGTTATCACACGAAAAAACATATCCACAAGATGGACACGAAACATATGTATTTGTACCTCGACGGTTAAGCAGCAAAATTGCCTGTTTTTTGTTTAAAAAAGTTTCTGTTAACTCTTTTATTACTTCTTCTGAAAAAATGCCGTAATTTCCGTTTTTAACCTCTTTACGCATATCAACGGGAATAACTTTAGGTAGAGTTGCATTGCCATATCTTTCTTTTAACTCAAATAAAGAGTATCGTCCGCTTTTAGCGTTGGCAAAAGATTCAATACTTGGTGTTGCGCTTGACAATATTAGTAAAGCATTATTTAAACCGGCTCTAAATTTTGCGACATCTCTTGCGTGATATCTCGGTGACTGCTCTGATTTATATGTGTGTTCTTGTTCTTCATCAATTATAATTGCTCCTACGTTATCAATAGGTGCAAAAACAGCCGATCTTGTGCCAATTGCTATTCTAACTTTACCATTTTTTGCACGCTCGTATTCAGACATGCGCTGTCCGTTAGATAATGCAGAATGAAAAACTGCAACAGCACTTCCGTATCTTTTATAAAAAATAGACAGAGTTTGCGGAGTTAGAGCAATTTCCGGCACCATAACTATGGCATTTTTACCGTTACTAATAACATCATCTATTACTTTTAAAAACACACTGGTTTTACCGCTGCCGGTAACACCGTACAAAAGTGCGCATTCCGGGGATTCTTTTTTATATAAGGACATTAGTCCTAAATAAGCTTCATTTTGTGGCACGGTAAGCTTTATGCTTTTATGGTCGATTTTATCTTTACTGCTAAACGGCAGTTTATATGCTTTGCGCTCAGAGATTGTAATTAGACGTTTTTGTTGCAAAGAATTAATGGTTGCAACAGATACACCAAGATTATCTTGTATATCTTTAACGGTTGTCTCTAACTGGTTTGAACAATATTCAAATACAAGCTTTTGTTTAGGCGTAAGCTTTGGAACATAATCGAACGAATTTATAGTAACGATTTTTTCTACTGCGTCTTTCATAAGGCGCCTTGAAACATACTTAACCTTAATTCTATTATTCAACAGCAATTCTTTAATTAATTTTGAGTCTGGATTAATAAAAAGCTGTTTGCAAAAAGAAACAAACGGTGCCTTGCCGCCGGCATCCTTTAACGCTTTTATAAATCTGTTTTCATCAAAACTTAGGTTTGATAAATTACCGCTAAGCTCCACTTCTTTTTCTAAAACCATTGATATTCCAAACGGAATTATGGTTTTTATTGCATCAAAATAGGTGCAAAAACAATGCGATTTTAAAAATTCAACAATTTTCAAAGATTCATTGTTTAAAATTGGAGTTTCGTCCAAAACGGCGATTATAGTTTTTAATTTACCGGAAGTTTCGCATTCTTTAATATCAAAAACCATGCCGATGCGTTTAGCATTACTTCTGCCAAAAGGAACAATTACCCGACAACCCGGTAAGCATACACTTAAAGAATCGTCGGGTATTAAGTAATCGTATTTAAAATCCATGCTGTACACAGATTTATCAATTACGATACTTGCAATTTTCATTACAGACCTTTTTCTTCCGCAAGCTTGTTTATTGCAAGAGTAATTGGCTTTTCGGTTACCTGGCCGCTTTCGACCTCATCGGTCTCCGCAATTGCACGTGCTTCTTTAGCGATGTCAAGTACAAGCTCATACCTATTGTCGACAGCTTTTATCAATTTTCCGATATTTGGATTTAGCATTTATTTAACATCCTTTCAATTATGCTTTTTCTGTTTTTATAAGTATATTCAACATTGCCGTCATGTTCGATAATTTCTGAAAACTCTTTTACAGCAGTGCTTAAATTGTCGTTAATTATAATATAGTCGTATTCATTGGCTCTTGAAATTTCCTGCAAGGATTTTTCCATGCGACTGCATACTTGATCGTCACTTTCGGTGCCTCGGTTAGATAATCTTTGTTTTAATAATTCAAGATTTGGAGGAATTATAAACACGCTTTTTACTCCATCTAAATTTTTACGAATGTTGGCTGCGCCGTTAACATCAACCTCTATAATTATATCTTCGCCCGAATTTATTGCATCTAAAACCGGTTTTTTAGGTGTGCCGTAAAAATTTCCTAAATACTCGTTGTATTCCAATAATTCGTCGTTTAAAATCATGTTTTTAAACTCTGCACGTGTTACAAAGCTATACTTTTTATCTTCACACGGGGTTCCGCGCTTTTGGCGTGTAACACAAGAAATAGAAAACTTTATATTTGGATTTTTATCCAAAAATGCCGCTAAAACTGTATCTTTTCCAGAACCGCTCGGGCCGGATAAAATATATGCTCTACCCTTTTTCATAAATCTACTCCTTTGAAGCGATTCTATCAATAATTGTATCAACAGGAAGATAAGACAAAACTATTTGGTCGTAATCGGTAAAAATTACAGATTTTGTTTTTCTGCCGCCGGTTGCATCTATTAATTTATTAATATCTCTTGCGGCTTTTATCATTCTTTTAATCGGTGCGGCATCCGGTTCTACAACCGCAACAATTTTTTCGCAAGACATAATATTAGAAAAACCTATGTTAATAAATTTCATTTTTTCCTCTATTCAATATTTTGAATTTGCTCTCTTATTTTTTCAATTATCGCTTTAGTTTCTACAACCAATCTGGAAATCTCGATTGACTGCGACTTACTGCCGATAGTATTTGTTTCTCTGTTCATTTCCTGAACTAAAAAATCAAGCTTTCTGCCGACAGCTTCATCGGAATTTAGCATTTTGATAAATTGTTCAATGTGGCTTTTTAAGCGAACAGATTCTTCGTCAATTGCAACTTTATCTGCAAAAATGGCGACTTCGGTTAAAATTCTTTGCTCATCAATATCAAGATCGCTTAAAAAGTCTTTAATTTTTTCATGAAGCTTACTACTATATTCCTCGACCGATTTTTCAGAATATGAATCGATTTGCTTTAATATATCCAAAATCTCGTTGGCTTTATTTGTAAGGTCATCTGCTAACTTTTTGCCTTCAATAGCTCGCATACTCGCGAATTCATCTAAAGCATCATTAAGTACATCTATTACTGCCGCTTTTAGCTCGTCGTCATCTACCTCTTCAGCATCGGCCGAAAAAATTTCTTTATTTTGAGCTAAAGACATGACGGAAATATCGTTTTTTATTCCGTACGTGTCATGGATTTCTTTTAATGCGCTTAAATAATTTGAAATATAGGTATGGTTAAGTTTTAATTCGGTTACTGCTTGACCGTCTGATGTGATGTTTACAAATAAATCAACTTTACCGCGCTTTATTCTGTCGGCCAAAACAGGCTTTAAAGCGTCGTCCAAAAACGAATATGCTCGTGGCACTCGAGCGTTATATTCAAAATATCTGTGATTAACCGATTTTAATTCGACAGAAATAGTCATGTTATTATAGTTAGCTTCGCTCCTGCCGAAACCTGTCATGCTCTTAACCAATCATACTTCTCCTTTATAATAGCAATAATTAATATAATAATAACAAATTATGCTGCGAATGTCAAGTAAAGGCGCTCTTATTTAGAGCGCCTAAATTATTTTAAAACTATTTTATGAAAAACTTTTTTACCCTTTTTTATTATGGCAGATTTTTCATCACAAAAATCACTTAATGAAATCTTATATAAGGGGTCGCTGATTTTACTATTATTAAGTGATACACCGCCTTGCTCGATTAAACGTCTGCCCTCGCCTTTAGAGGAAATAATTCCGCAAGTTTGCATGGCTTCTAAAATAGGCATTCCGTCATTAAATTCGGTTGCGCTAAATTCGGTAAACGGCATATTGCTATTATCGCCACTTCCGTTAAACAAAGCTTTTGCGGCAGAGTCTGCTTCTAATGCAAGCTTTTCACCGTGAACGGTTTTTGTAAGCTCAAAAGCTAAAACCTCTTTAGCTTTATTAAGCTCGCTTCCGGAAAGCTTTTCGTATTGTTTAATTTCATCAAGAGGTATAAATGTAAGGAGCTTTAAGCATTTTATAACATCAGCATCGTCAACATTTCTCCAATACTGATAAAAATCATAGGGACTTGTTTTGTTCGCATCAAGCCATACGGCATTGCCTGCGGTTTTGCCCATTTTTTTGCCGTTTGAATCGGTTAATAGAGTAATAGTCATAGCGTGTGCGTCTTTTCCGAGTTTTTTGCGTATCAGTTCGGTTCCGCCAAGCATATTTGACCATTGGTCGTCGCCGCCGCACTCGATATTTACACCGTAATTCTTAAACAAATAATAAAAATCATATGATTGCATTATCATATAGTTAAACTCAAGAAATGAAAGGCCTTTTTCAAGTCTTTGCTTATAACATTCTGCTCTAAGCATATTATTTACAGAAAAGCAAACGCCAACATCACGCAATAATTCAATGTAATTTAAATTTAACAACCATTCTGCATTGTTTAGCATTAAAGCTTTACCGTCAGAAAAATCTATGAAGCGCTCCATCTGTTTTTTAAAGCATGCCGCATTATGATTAATATCATCAAGTGTAAGCATTTTTCTCATGTCGGTTCTGCCGGAGGGATCGCCTATCATTGTAGTTCCTCCGCCAATAAGTGCCACCGGGATATTTCCTGCCTGCTGAAGGCGCTTCATTAAAGTTAAGGCCATAAAATGACCGGCTGTTAAACTGTCTGCAGTGCAGTCAAAACCTATATAAAAAGTGGCTTTTCCTGAATTTATCAGATTTTTAATTTCTTCTTCATTTGTAACTTGTGCGATTAGTCCTCGTTCGACCAGTTCATCATATAGTGTCATTATTTGTTGCTCCTAACATTTCTTTCGCTGTATTATAAATATTTTCGGTTAATGTGTCACCGGAAATTATTCGTGCGATTTCTTTAATTCTGTCATCACCTGATATTAAATTGACTTCTGTAAGTGTTTTACCGTTATGAACACCTTTAGAAATTAGCAAATGATTATTTGCTTTAGATGCTATTTGCGCTAAATGAGTAACACAAATCACCTGATAGTTTCTTGATAAAGCCAGTAGCTTAGTTGCCACTTTTTGTGCTGCATTACCGCTAATTCCGCTGTCAATTTCGTCAAAAATCAGGGTACTTACGTCATCTTCATTTGACAATATGCTTCTTATTGCAAGCATTATTCTTGAAAGCTCACCGCCGGATGCGACCTTTTGTAAAGGTTTTAAAGGCTCTCCAACATTAGCAGAAATCAAAAATTCAACATCATCGCAACCTTTTGAAGTATATTTGCATTTTTTAATTTCAACCGAAAATTGTGCATTGTAAAAATCTAAATATTCAAGCTCATTTTTAATTTTATCAGATAAAAGCTTTCCGGCTTTAGTCCTTAATGCGGTTAATTTTTCTCCGGCAAAAATAAGGTCTTTTTCAGCAATAATCAGCTTATTTTCAAGGTCTGAAATTATTATATCGTTGTTTTCAATTTGTTCTAACTCAAGCTTCGCACTTTTTAAATATGCTAATGTTTTTTGCTCGTTTCCACCGTATTTTGAAACGACAGAATTAAGCAGTTCAAGTCTGTCTTTTAAAGATAAATAATCCGACTCATTAAAATTTTGGTTATTTAAGTAATTGCAAAGCGAATCAAAAAAAACATTAATTGAGTTTTCGACATCAGTTAAACTATTGTTAATTTCGCTTAAATCAGGCGCAAGTTCGGTTGCTTTGTTTGTTTTTTTTACGTCTTCACGAATGGCACTTAAAATGCCTTCACCTTCGTTTGAAAAACTATCTTTAACAGCATTTAACTCGTTAATTATTTTTTCGGAATTTTTATATTTGTTTATGTATGAACGAATTTTCTCAATTTCGCCATCGGTTATAGCGGCGTTCTCAATTTCTTCAATTTGATATTTAAGCAGTTCTAACCTTTTTGCTTTTTCTTCTTCGTTAGTTTCAAGAGCAGATAGCTTTCGACTAATATCTCTAAAATTATGGAAACAAGACAAATATTCTTCATATGTTTTTGAATCATTAATATAGTGGTCTAAAAAATCTATATGATTATCGCGATTTAATAACTGCTGGCTGTCATGCTGACCGTGAATATTAACCAAGGTTTTACTGAGATTTTTTAAAAAACCAACTGTTGTAGGTTGCCCGCAAATGAATAAACTGTTTTTGCCGGCAAGGGACAGTTTGCGCTGAACTATAAGCTTTTTATCTTCTAAAGTGTAGCCGGCATCATGCAGCATATTTAACGTCTTTTTTGATAAATTAGAAAAACAGGCTGAAACAGTTGCCGTATCACAGCCGGAACGAATTAACTCTTTACTTGTTTTTTCGCCTAAAACCGCGTAAATCGAGTCGATAATGATTGATTTACCTGAGCCGGTTTCACCTGTAAGCACAGTAAAACCAGCGTCAAGATTTATTCTTGCGCTCTCAATAATGGCAATATTATCAATGTAAAGATATTCTAGCATAAAATCAAATTAACCTTTTTAGTTTTGTTGTAAGTTCGTGTGCATCCTCAACCGACCGCGTTACAACAATTATTGTATCTTCACCGGCTAATGATCCTAAAATCATATCTGTAAAAAGACCGTCTAATGCAACACATGCGCCTTGTGCCATTCCTGTATGGCATTTTATTACTACATTGTTTAACGCGTAATCTACATTAACTACGGAGTAAGAAAATATATTGTTAAAGCGTTTTTTATCGCTCTCTGACGTAATATTTTTTATAGCAGTAGTGTAAACATACTTACCGTTTTCGTTTACAGTTTTTAAAATATTTAATTGTTTTATATCTCTGGATACAGTTGATTGGGTAACTTTAAATCCGCGCTCGATTAATAATTTTTGAAGTTCATCCTGAGTTTCAATTTCATTGCTGTTTATTAATTCTTTTATAGCATCTTTTCTGTCTAATCTCATAGTTTACCCACCTTCAGTTTATCAGATAAAACATTTAAATAGGATTTATTGTTCATTTTAATAATTTGTGCTTTATGTTTTTTTTCAGAGCTTATTAATACATCATCGTCAGGCGCTAATTTTATAGCTTTTTCACCGTCAATTGTTAAATAAACTTCTGAATTTAACATGTCATGAACATGAATTTTAAAAGTTTCATCCGCGTTTAAAACTATGCTTCTCGAAGACAAAGACTGCGCGCATATCGGTGTTAAAATTATACTTTGCAAATTACTGTCAACTATTGGCCCGCCGGCAGAAAGAGAATATGCGGTTGAACCTGTTGGTGTTGCGCAAATTATTCCGTCTGCACGAAAATTTAAAGAAGAATTTTTAAATACAGCTTCCATGTCGAGCATTCTTGAAATCGAGCCTCTGGATATAACGGCGTCATTAAAAGCCAAAAGACTTTTATCTTTAATTTTAACATTTAAAAGCATTCGCTCTTCAACAGAGTAATTCCCATCTTTTAAATTTTCAAGCAAATGCAGCTCTGACGGTTCAATTCCGGCTAAATATCCAAATCTTCCGGCATTTATTCCAAGAAGAGGTATGTTTTTTATGGCGGCATATTTAGCTGCATGAATAATGGTACCGTCACCGCCAACAGTAATAACAAAATCAGCCTCATTATAATCCGAGCTGTCTTTAAATATCTTATATTCAATATTTATTTTACGCAAAATGTCAGTGCATTTAGATATGATTTCATCAGTATTGGCTTTTGAATAATTAGGAAAAATTAAAGCTTTCATTTAGCTCACCTCAATCAAGAAGCTTATGTGATAATTCTACAACATTTTCTATTTTTTCACAAGTAACATTATTTGCAATTCGGTCGCATTTTTGAATTAGTGCTAAATATTCAATGTTACCTTCGGGGCCTTTAATTGGCGAAAAACTTATGTTAACAAATGAAAAACCGTTTTCTTGTATGTAATGCGACACATCCTCTATTACTTCTTTATGTATGGCCTTATCTTTTACAACACCGTGTTTTCCGACTTTTTCTTTGCCGGCTTCAAACTGAGGTTTAATCAAAAGTACTGCAAAGGCACAGTTTTTAAGAAGTTTTTGTAACGGCGGTAAAATGTGCTTTAAAGAAATAAATGAAACATCAACAGAAGCAAAATCAAGAAAATCCGGTATTTCTTTATGTGTTACATATCTAAAATTAGTACGCTCTAAATTTATAACCCGAGGATCGTTCCGTAAGGTCCATGCAAGTTGTCCGTATCCTACGTCAACCGAGTACACCTTTTTAGCTTCATTTTTTAGCATGCAATCAGTAAATCCGCCGGTTGAAGCTCCAATATCAGCACAAATAAAATCCTTTAAACAAATGCTAAATTCGTCTATAGCTTTTTCAAGCTTTAAGCCGCCGCGACTGACATATTTAAGCGGATTCTCGCGCATTTCAACAATATCTCCGGGTTTTACAATAAACCCAACTTTATCAGCTTTTTGATTGTTTACATACACAACGCCGGACATAATTATTGTTTTTGCTTTTTCACGACTTTCAACCGGAAAACTATTATGCAAAAATACATCTAAGCGTTCTTTTTCGCTCGATTTTACTATCATAATACTTTTTTAATTCCCTCACGGTCTAATCCTAAAATATTTAATAAAGAATCAATTTTGCCTGCTTTAACAAATTGATTTTCAATTGCATGAATGCTAATGTTGTTTTTTACATTTGATGCAATATATTCGCCAATACCGCCGCTTTTAATTCCCTCTTCAAACACATGAACAGTATCAAAATGTTCAATTTTCGCAAAACATTCGTTGCTTAACGGAAAAATTTTATTCAGCTTCATAAGACAAAAATCATTGGAATTTATAAGCTCATACGCAAAATTAAATATACGTCCGAAAGTAACAACTAAGGTTTTCGAATTTTCGTTGCCAAATATTGAAAAATCGGAATCGGTATTATTTTTAAAATCAGAATAAACTTCAACTCCGCGAGGATACCGTATTGCTGTTATTCCCATATTATCTTTAGCGGTTTTGTCAATAATTTTTCTAAGTTCCAAATAATTAGACGGTGAAAAAATTTTCATATTTGGTATTGTTCTTAAAAACGCAATATCAAAAATTCCCTGATGTGTTTCACCATCTTCACCAACTATTCCGGCACGATCGACTAAAAAAGTCAAATTGTAATTAGCGATGGCCACATCATGAATAATTTGATCATATCCTCTTTGTAAAAAGGTTGAGTAAACCGCAAAATACGGCTTTAAGCCAAGACTTGCTAATCCGGCAGAAAATGTAACGCCGTGCTCTTCGGCAATTCCTACATCAAAAAAGCGCGATTTAAATCTACGTGAGAATTCTTCAAGACCTGTACCGGCAGTCATTGCCGCAGTTACAGCACATATTTTATCATCATTTTGTGCCAAAATGCAGAGTTCATCACCTGCCGTGTGCGAATAATCATTTTTAACAATTTTCGAGCCGCCTTCATCAATGTCAAACGCAGAAACACCGTGATAATCTTCAGGCTTATCCTCGGCGAATGAATAACCCTTACCCTTTTGGGTTAAAACGTGAATTAACGCCGGGCGATTCTCGTTTTTTGCAATTTCGAGTATTTCGGTAATTTTTTGGATATTGTGACCGTCAACCGGTCCAAAATATCTAAATCCCATATTTTCAAAAACATTGCTGTGATAAATTGCGTTTTTTAGCATTTTTTTAGAGCGAAGCAGATTACGATTAATACGTTTGCCGATAAAAGGAATATAAGAGAAAAAATGCTCAACTTTATGCTTAAAACGATGATAACCGGATTTAGAACGAATAATAGTTAAATAACGTGCAAGCCCGCCGACATTTTTTGAAATAGACATTTTATTATCGTTTAAAACAACAATTATTTTGTTGTTTTTTCGCCCTGCATTATTAAGCCCCTCAAATATCATGCCGCCGGTCATAGCACCGTCGCCGACAACAACAACAGTTAAGCTTTCGTCCTTTTTAAGCTCTTTTGCCTTGCATATACCTAATGCTGCAGAAATAGAATTGCTACTGTGCCCCGTAACAAACGGATCGTACTCACTTTCATCCGGACGCATAAATCCCGAAAGTCCGTTTTCTTTTCTTATTGAGGAGATTCGATCAAATCTTCCGGTTAAAATTTTATGAGTATAACACTGATGACCGACATCAAACAGTAATGTGTCATTTGGGCAATCTAAAAACAAATGAAGAGCAACGGTAAGTTCAACAACACCTAAATTAGACGCCAAATGTCCGCCGTTTTTTGAAATAGTTTCAATTAGGCACTTGCGAATTTCAGAGCATAACTCGTTTAATTCTTCATTATTGAGATTTTTTATATCTTTAGGTGATTTAATTTTATCTAAATATCTGTACAATATTTCACCTCATAAATTATTTGTCTCTATTTATTAAACTAACAGCAAATTCTTTTAATTCATTAGCTGAATCACCAAATATTTTTAAGGCTTTCACTGCATCATCTGTGCGCTGTTTAACAGCGGATTTTGCATTATCCAGCCCCACAATAGAAAGAAAGGTGTTTTTGTCATTCTTTTCGTCGCTTAAAACCGGTTTTCCAAGTTTTTCATACGATCCGGTAACATCTAAAATATCGTCTTGAATTTGAAACGCAATACCGAGATTTAGTGCGAATTCCTTAGAAGCTTCGATAAATCTGCTGTCAGCACCTGCAAGAATACATCCGATTTCAGATGCAGCAATTAAAAGCTTAGCGGTTTTTAATGAATACATTTTAAGAATGAGGTCTTTATCGGAAGAATTTCCGTATAAATCCAATACTTGTCCGCCAATCATACCGCAAGCTCCGGAACATGAAGCTAAAACGTTTATTGCAGAAACAACTCTTTCAGGCTTTTCAGGGCAGTTAGACGCAATTTTAAAAGCTTCTGTTAGCAATGCATCGCCCGCCAATAATGCAACAGCTTCTGAATACTGTTTATGATTTGAAGGTCTGCCACGACGATAATCATCATCATCCATACACGGCAGATCATCGTGTATAAGAGAATAAGTATGAATCATCTCGATCGCGGCCGCAAAGTCCAAAATATCAGATTTACCGTTTAAAATAGAATAAAATTCTAACATTAAACATGGCCTTATTCTTTTGCCGCCGGCTAGCAAGCTGTAATTCATTGAATCAAACAAGACCGAATATTCAGTATTGTCAGTAAATATTATTGACAGCTTTTCTTCAATACGTTTTTTATATTTATTTATCATTCTCGGTTACCTTTAGCTGAGCGTCGTTTAAAAATTCTTCGCATTCTTTAATTAAAGCAATGCCGTCAGAATATAGCTGCATAGCTTTTTCAAGCTCGATATCTTGGCTTTCAAGCTTATTAGATATTTCCTCTAACTTTTTAAGCTTTTCACTAAATGTGTTCATACAATCACCTATTCTATATCTTTAATAATAACTGAAAAATCGTCGTTAAAAGTCTTAATGTTTATAACGTCGTCTTTTTTTATATCATCTTTGGTTTTTACTACTTTATTATTGTTAAGGACCAGTGAATATCCACGCGACAAAATCTTTAACGGGCTTAAAGCATCGATTTTTGCACAGTATAAACTTAAAGCATTTTCATTTTTTGAAATAATGTTTGAAATGTAAAAATTCAGCTGATTTTTTACATTGTGCAGCTTTTCCGAGTAATTGTTTAACACTGCATGTTTTTCTTTAAAAACAGCCTTTTGTTTGTAACTGTTAATTTTATTCTGATATAAACTAATAAGAGACTCTAAGTTTGTATTAATTTTACTTGAAATATCTGTTAAAATATTTTTAATATCGGCTATATCAGGAACAGCGAGCTCTGCTGCAGAGGATGGTGTTGGCGCCCGCAAATCTGCGGCAAGGTCACATAAAGTATAGTCGGTTTCATGTCCAACTGCAGAAATAATCGGTGTTTTAGTACTGCATACGGCTCTTACCAATTCTTCATTATTAAATGCCTCTAAATCTTCTTCAGATCCGCCGCCGCGCGCAATAATTAAAACATCATTATTGTCACTATCTGCTAAATTCAAAGCATTTATAAGCTCATATGGTGCAGTATCACCTTGCACTGATGACGAATATAATGTAAGCTCTGCTATCGGAAACCGGCGGGATAATACTGAAATTACATCATGCAATACAGCGCCGTCTTTTGAAGTCACAATTCCGATTTTATTCGGAAAAGCCGGAATTGGCTTTTTAATAGCTTTATCAAACAAACCCTCTTTTAATAGGCGTTCTTTCAAAAGAGCTTTTTTATTATCAATAGCGCCCTTCCCGTTTAAAGTCATAACCTGGCAAACCAGCTGATATGTGCCATCTTTTTCATAAATTGTAACCTTAGCGCGTACAATAACAGACATACCGTTTTGTGGCACAAAATTTAGCATCTGCACATTACCGGAAAACATAACGGCGTTAATTGATGCATTTTCGTCTTTTAAAGTAAAATATAAATGACCTGAGTTATATTGGCGCAAATTTGATATTTCACCAAAAACTACCACGGCGTTCAACAAAGCATTCTCTTCAAGGATGGAACGCACGAACATATTTAACTGTCTGACAGAAACATATGTTAATTCCATAAATTTTCTCCATGCTTAATTGCGGCAAGAATCGCGGTGCCCAGTGCATTATCACCCGAAAACTCCGGTGAAGCAAAATATGCATTAAAATTATTTAAAATTTTGTTTCTAATAATATAGTTTGCCATCACACCACCCGAGAACAATAAATCAAGTCCGTGATAATGATTTAACAAGCTGCCTGCAACAGCAGTAATAGTATCTCCAATATAATCAAACAAATATCTTGCAATATATTCTTTGCTTTTATTCTCAAGCATTGCCTTGCACTGATTTTCAAGACCGGATAAACAAAAGTCATCCCCTTTTATTGAAGGTTTTGTAAAAACGGCATCGTGGTTTTGTGCAAGCAAATCCAAATCGGCACCGGACGGAAAAGAAAAACCGAGCATGTGCCCTACTCTGTCAATCACCTGCCCTGCATTTAAATCAAGAGTCCTAGAAATAATTTTTGTATTAAATCCGTCTTTATCAGGGCTTACGAGCAAAGCTTCAGTTGTGCCGCCGGACACATGAAATGCAATAAATTGCTTATTAAAAAGGCCTATATTTTTTGAAGAGTAAATTGCCGCCGCAATGTGCCCTTCTTGATGTGAAAATTCATATGCTTTTATATTTAAAACCGAGGCCAAAGATTTTGCAACTGAAACGCCGGCTAAAAAGCACGGCATGTAGCTGTCTTCGATATCTCTGGGCTTCGATGAAACAGCAATTGCATTAATACTGTTTGCATTAATTTGCGATGTATTAAACAACTCTTCAATTATTACGGGTAATTGCTTTGTGTGTAAAAACAGAGCGTCACTTTGTCTAAGGCCGATTTCATTATCTTTTACAGGTAATAATTTTCTAATTGAATAATTTTTGTTACCGAATATAGCGGCAGATGTTCTGTAATTGCTTGTGTCAATACCAAAATAATTATTCATCTGAGTTTTTTTATTACAGAGCTTAAAACTCCATTTATAAAAGATGCATCTGTTTCAAGGGAATATTTTTTAGCAAGCTCAACCGCTTCATTAACCGAAACGCTCACAGGAATGGTTTTAACATACAATATTTCGTAAATTGACAATCTTAAAATAGTAAGAGCAACCTTCGAAATTCTTTCAATAGTCCAATTGTTTAAATTTTCAATAATAATCTTGTCTATTTCTGAATTTTTGGAACACACTCCAAAAAATACATCTTCAATATATTCGGACGAATCAAATTCGCGACTATCTTTTGCTGTATTTAAAATATCGCTAGGATTGTCTTCAGAAAAACATTTTTCAAATAATAAACAAAAAACGGTCTCTCTCTCTTGCCTTCTATTCATAACAAACCTCAACCAAATTATTTATATTATTCTATAATAAAATTAATAATATTGCAAGAACAATTAAATATTTCTTGACATCTAAGAATTGTTTTAGTAAAATATTTTAAGTGCACGCGGGCGTGGTGGAATGGCAGACACGCTAGTCTTAGGAACTAGTGAGCAATCGTGCAGGTTCAAGTCCTGTCGCCCGCACCATATCGAGTATTCATAACGGACCCACGTTATGAATACTCGATTTTTTTTGCGCGGGTACCCTGAAAATGCTTGCATTTTCGGGGTGAATTGGCGCGGTTTTTTATCGAAAGCGGTATTGAACATCTTAATATAATCGTAAGATAAAAACAGCATAAAAAGACCGTGCAAACCTAAAGGCTTGCACGGTCTTTGTTTTGGTTATATTTGTTTGATGTTAAAAGCGTTTGATAAAAGCTGAGAAAGCGTATACACCTTTATTTCGCCGTTTTGTTTTAACACAATTCTAAAATCAGGGCCGCAAAACTCGCCATACGGCTACACCGATGTCTTTCAGTTATTTTTTAGCAAGCTGTACATAACAGGGCGAAACGCAAACACTTGCTACGCCTTTTTGAAAGACTGAAAAATTTGTTTAACGGTCAGAAGCAGATCTTTCATTTCGCTTGTTTTTATAAACAGCAAAAGGTTAATAACGTTTGGTACTATTATGCAAAGCACCGCCCTTACGATAAGGTTAACAAATATATTGGAAATATGCGGGTCGATAAAGGTTTTGGCAAGGTAGAAGGTTAAAAACACTTCGCCTGCCGCGGCGGCTAAATAAACAACATACCGATAATAATAAAACTTAAACTTTTTAAGATTTTGTATTACATATTTAAACACCAGATAGGGCTGCGACCAAAGGGGTATTATAAGCATGGTTGCAAAGTTGGCTATTATAAGCCCCTCAACACCAAGTATATTAATAAGAATTATGGATAAAACAATGTTTATTGCTGCTTCTAAAAGCGCAAGATAGCGGTCGGGACGAAACAGTCCGGCGGAGTCTTTTGCCATAAGAACCACCCTGCGGATACCCGAAATATAAATGTAGGCGCAAAGCAAAAATACGGTTGTATCGCCAAAAAGGCTTTCATCGCCTACCCACACCCTTATAAACGGCTGAACAATAACCGCAAAAGAGGTAGTAAAAAACGCCATTATTAAAAAGTTGGTAAAGTACAAAAGGTTAAACTTTTTATGGACAAATTTGCGATCGCTTGAAGCCGAAAGTTGACCGAAAGAGGCCGTAACGCCGTTAAAAATTTGGGCAAGCATCATATTAAGCGCGTTTACGATTATCATATAGTTACCGTATATGCCCGCCATTTTAACGTCCTTAAAGCCCGAAACTATCGCCGAACCCGAAGCCGTAACGCTAACTGCGCCAATGCGGTGCATAAGCATGGCGCCCATATTTTTATAAAGCGCTCTGCGCTCGGGCTTGGATATGGTTTCTTTAGATCTATCGGCGTAAATATCGGGGTATAACTGTCTGAATTTCCTGCCGATAAACAGGGCGCCTATAACACGGCAGACTATTTTTACCGTCGCGAAAATAATAAAACTTACAAAGCGGTCTATAGGTAGAATAGTCGGCAAATATAAAAGACACCCAACCTGCACCACCATAGAGCCTACCGAAATAAGCGCGTCATTGCGGCTTACTATGTAGTTTCGCTGGTCGGCAATAATAAGCGCTTTGCGGTTGGCGTAAAGGTAAGAGGCAACCGTATCGCCCGCGTAAAGCATAAACAGACATCCAAGATATACGGGATTAAACTCTTTAATCGCAATCCATGTAAGGCAGGCGAATACTACCGCGCCCGACATAAATACAAGCGAAATAATTTTATACGCCTGTTTATAAAAATTGAGTATCTTTTTAATTTCGATTTTATTCTCTTGCAAAATCGGATCGTAAAGCTTGTAAATCAGCCCGGTGCTAAGCCCCAGTTCAGCAAGCGATAAAAATGACAAAAAGTTCTTAAATACAGTATCTACGCCCGCAAGGTCGAGTTGCAGGGTTCTAACCAAAAATGAGCGCGTAACAAGGTTGGTTACCATCAAAATAATGTAACCGACCATACCGTAAATCGCATTTACAAGCGCTTTTTTACTTTTCAATATTTTTCTCCTTTTTCAAAATGCGGTAAAGCGAATTAAACGGCTTATCAAAGTGAGAATGATCGCCTACATCTGTAAGGGTTGTGACATACCCCAAATATAACCAGAACATAAATACCGAAAGGCGCGTCATATAAAGTATGGTGACCTCTGCCAGGCTGTTGACGGCAAGCATCATGAGAAACGCAAAAGACGCTGCGACAATATAGTAATTATCTTTTTCTATAAGCTTTAGGCAAAAAATTTTCTTTACAAGATTAATCAGCGAAGAAGCAAGGAAGAAAAATATAAGCACAGAACCCACTAAGCCAACGCCGGCAAGACTTTCGATAAACAGATTATGCAGGTGGCGAAGAGGGGCTTCCAAAACTTTAAACTGACCAAACGAGACGGGTCCCCAGCCGAATACAGGCTTTTGAAGAAACAGCTCTATTCCCTTTACCCAAATTTGCGGACGGCCTGTTAATGCGCCGTAATTTTCGGGTATGTTGCGCTCTATTGTAAAGTTTTTGATTGCGTCAAAATTACCTGCATTGCCGCCCTGGAAAAAATTTATCGTAGAATAATAAATACCGGGAACAAACGAAAGTAAAAATCTTAAAATATAAATGATGACATAAAGCAATGCAACAGATAAAAGCGCAAACAGCAATGCTTTAAATGTCGATTTAATTCTGTCAAGCTTTGCAAAACGGCTGCGCAGTTTTAAAAACAGATATATGGCGATAAACATCGCAAGTGATATGTACGCACCGCTTGCATTTTCAAGCACCATACAACAAAAATTAATAACAATGGAGTATATTAAAAGAAATTTTATCTTTTTATTTATGTGTCCGTTTAAGTATATTGTTGCCTCGTATTGAATTACCGCTATGGCTATAGCTATTGCGGTTATCATAAGCCCCGGATTACTGTATAGTCCGAATAGCCTGCCGCCTTCAGACCACCCGATAATATAATCGGCTCCTTCGGCATAATTATACCTATAACTGAACAAAACTACATACATTACAAAGCCGACGGTGGAAAAAATCGCGGTCATAATAAGAAATGTATTATTAAGACTGTACATCTCTTTTACGGTTGCTTTTGCGTTTGTTTGACGGTTAGGATATAAAAGTATTAATGCTATGGCGGTATAGCCGAAACTCATACAATTTAAATTCAAAAAATAAGAACGGTTTATAATAAGCGTAATCGCAAAAGAAATTAAAAACAGTACAAGCCAAATTGCGCGTTTTGACCGTAAAAATTCACGGTCAAACAAAGCGTCAGCTACACATAACAGCGCGCCTAACCCTACAATTATAAAGCCAAGTTTGCCAAAAATAAGATATTGCGGAGTAGCAAGTATTAGTAAACTTATAACGATAATAAGATGTTTGTAATAAAAGATAATTTTTGACAGCAAAGACGTTTGTTCCATATAACACCTATCCATTCATATGTCTACGCATGATTTTTGCGTATAAGACCGGAGATAAACACAGTAAAATATATAAAAACTTAAATTTGTTATCAAAATACTTTGATTTTAAAACAAATTTTTTACCGCTTCTGATTTTTGCGACGAGTACATTATAGTATTTATTTTTTTTAAAATCAACCGAAAATATGATTTTTTTAAAAAGCATAACATATGCGTAGTATATTCGGTAAGTGAACACGTTAAATAAAGCGGGATATTTTTCACACACCTTTTTACGGTTAAATTCAAAGGCGTCAACCATATTAAAATTCTTTTCGCTGAAAGATACATTTGTAATACTGTCTTGACGGTCTATAACATAATGATATACGGCTTTGCCGCTCATAAATATTTTGTCCGCTTTTAAAAATAGAGAGGGAACAATATATGCGTCCTCGTATGTTTTGCCCACTAAAAATTTAATATCTTCAAACAGTTCTTTTTTAAAAATCTTATTGCAAACCGACAGTGAGCTGACAGGGCCGTACAAAGCGTTTTCAAGCGCCTTTTCGGGTGAAAAAACCGACGGGGTAAAATCGGAAGAGGTTTTAGCGTTTCCGTTTTTAACCATTATCATGGTGCCGGTAGCTATCTGAGCGCCGCTGTTTACGGCATTTATATAAAGATATTCCAACATATCGGGTACTACATAATCGTCGCTGTCTATAAAACTTAAAAACTCACCTTGTGCCGCTTCTATTCCGGCATTTCTTGCATCGGACAGACCGCCGTTTTGCTTGTGAATTACTCTTACGCGACTATCGGTTTTTTCTAAACGGTCACATATTTCCCCGCTTGAATCCGAGGATCCGTCATTTACCAAAATTATTTCAATTTCTTTCAACGTTTGATTAACAACCGAATCGAAACATCTTTGCAGATACTTTTCAACATTATACACCGGTATTATAACGCTAACCTTAGTCATTGAATTCCCCCAAGTATTTATCTGCCATGGCGCTGGCAATATCGTAGTCGCCCATTGTGGTAATTTTAAAATTAGAGGCGTCGCCGGAAATGAGCGCAACCGGTAAATTGTTAAAGGTAAATATTTTGCAGGCGTCGGTCAGCGACAATTTTTGTTCTTGCGTAAGCCCTGCAATTAATCCTTTAAGCTTTACAAAATTAAAGGTTTGCGGGCATTGGCCTAAGAAAATCTCGCTGCGGTCGGGCATTGAGTAAATAAAATCGCCGTCTTTTGAAATAACGATGGTATCGGTAGCGGGGGTAACGGTGTTGCAGGCGCCTACCTCTTTAGCCTTTTTAATACTTAAATTAAGCATATCGACCGTAACAAAAGGGCGGACCGAATCGTGGGTAACAAAAATATCGTCGGACGTTACGGTGTACCTTTTTTCGATTTCATCCATTATTGCGACGAGGGTTGAAAGACGGTCGCAGCCGCCCTCACAAACAATAATTACTTTATCGGTGTTGGGAAGATACTCTTTTATCTCATCTTCAGCGTGCTGTATATAATCTGCATGGCAACCGATTACAATAACGTCGACGTCGCTTTTAAGCATCTTTTTGGTCGTTTCGATAAAAATGGGAGTACCGCCAATTTTAAGAAATTGTTTTGGGACGGTGGCGTTTAAGCGCGATCCGCTGCCCCCCGCCAAAATTCCGGCATAAATCATATTTTGTCTCCTTACAGCCAATAGGCCTTAAAACTGTGATGCGAAACCTGTTTGTCTTTGGGCGGCAATTTCATATAATCGCCGTAAAGCGAAGTAAGATACTTATCGTATTTTTCAAATATTTCAAACCGTGTATCTTCAAATTTGTGGGGTACGGTATTCTCAAATACATCGGCGGGTAAGATTTCGCGGCGGGCGTACATACCAAGAAGACAAGCCCTTTTAGATGGTACGTTGTCTTTATAAGCCGTAATAGCGTAAGATATTTTTTGCGCTATTTTGTGTTTATTAAAACAGACCGCGCCGATTTTAAAAAGAATCAGCATAAGATTTCTAATAACCGAACGCGAACGCGATATTTTTATCATTTTAACGTCGTGAATATCGCGCAGTTTACGAATTTTTTTGTAAAAAGATTCGATTTCGCCGTCGTCATTCGGTAGATTGTCTACCGGGAAAATATCGATATTTATGCCGAAATCTCTGCCCGAAAATGCGCTGCTGTTTTCTTGTAATACGGTTTTTATATTAGCAATTTTTGCGTATGGCAAGCAATAATAATCGCAGTTTTGCGGGGTAAAAACCTTGTAGTCACTTTTACTGTTATTAAAAATTTCGAGCATTTTATCGTAGTCGCCGCGCAGCATAATAACGTCGATATCGTCATCCCAGGGAATATAACCGTCATGGCGAACCGCACCTATGAGCGAGCCGCCCGCGAGGGAGTACTTAAGGCCGTTGTTTTTGCAAAACGAGTCGAAATATTTCATTATGTCCAGTTGTATTTGTTTAAGCTCGGACAGGTTTATTTCACGCATTCAAAATCTCCTTGTACAACTCGAAGTATTTCTCAAAGCAAACCGATTTATCAAAATTACTCGCGATTTTTGCGATTTTTTCGGTGTTTTTCGGCATGTTAAGGGCGCTTATTACGGCGTCAATGTCGCCGCAAGGCACTACCGCGCCGCAGTCGTTACTAACCGGTTCGCCGCTGCCGCCCGTGTCGTATGTAATAACTGGAGTTCCACAGCAAAGCGCTTCCAAATTGGTTGTAGGGTAGTTGTCTTCATAGGTGAGGTTTATATAAAAGTCCGCCGCGCTATAAACTAACGCAAGTTCTTTTTGATCGGACGTTCTTGTAATGCCGATAATGTTTTCGGGTAAAGATTTTTTCTGCTTATCGGAAAGCCCTACAAGCACTATTGCATAGTCATCGGTAAGTTTTTTTGCAAGGCTTATAAAGTCAGCAAGTCCCTTTCGTTCTTCCCAAACGCTGGCAACACCCAAAAGCATTTTTTTGTTCTCTATGCCAAGTCGGGTTTTAATGTTTGAATCGCAAGGCTTAAAAATGTCGGTATTTACGCCGTTATTTATAACATCGCAGCGGTACTTTGATAAAAAACTGTGAGAAACCTCGCCTTTAAGCCAGTTTGACGGCGTAACCAGGGTTAGGTTGTCCACATCGCAAAAGGTCGCTTTTTTTATAAGATAGTTATTGCGGCTGTTATCTTTGAAACTTTTAGGATATGAAGAAAGGTTAGGACAGTTGTTGCATCCACGTTGCCATTTAGTACATCCCGCCGCGTCGTAATATGCGCAATGGCCGGTAAAAGCCCAGCAGTCGTGTAAAGTCCAAACGACCGGCTTATTATACTCTTTCAAAAAATCGAAAAGCAGTTTTACGTTCAGATAATACCCGTGGATGTTGTGAAGATGTATAATATCGGGTTCAAACGCCTTTATTTGATCTATAAGGCGCAATGTGGTTTTTTTAGAATAAAAGCCCGATTTATCGGTAAAACGCGATAGTGCGCCGTGAAGACGAACGTCGATTTCGCAGCCGATTTTTACGCAGTCGATACCGTCAGGGGCGGCGCCTCTTCCAAAAGCGATGCGGCATTGTTCGCCGGCGGCGGCCAGTACGTTATAAATATCAACCGCGATTTTACCGGTCGAACCGTAACCGCAAACCGAATTTATTTGAAATACCTTCATTATTTTCTCCTGTCTGCAACGATCTAGTTTAGATAAACAAGCAAATCGCCGATAAACGTCTCACGGGTGAAATGGCTTTCAAAATACGCTCTGCCATTCTCCCCTGCGGTGTTTAGATTATCTTTATCTAATATAAATTTTCGCATTTTCGCAGCTAACGCCACGTCGAATTTATCTTTTAAGCGTCTTGCTTTTAATAAAGAGGTTAAACCGTAACCTCGTGTCCCCCGTCAATTAGCGCAGTGCATATATCGTTAATTCTGAAATTATCGGGAAAAAAGTGCTGAGAAACAACCAAAATGTTCAAGCAATATAACCTCTTATAATATATTTAATACATTTTAGCACATATTGTGCTGATTTTCAAGTGGATTACACTCCATAAGGAAAAAACGGGCGAAGCAAACTACTGCTTCGCCCTGAATATGGATACTCGATTTTCTTTTTCAGCACAGTTTCACCGCCTGCGGTGATAAGTAAGTGCGCCATTGCAATATGCATATTTCTTTGATATAATTTGAAATGGCATAATGAAGTCTTTCATATTAGTAGTTGGTTGCAGCACAATAATAAGAAAGGAAAACGTATTCAATGCGAAATTTGACTATTAAAAGAACTAAGAGCTTTGTGGGCTGTCTTGCAAAAGTAAAAGTTTATGTAGAAAATCCATCATCAGGTGATTTCACAATCAATAACACGCGTTGCAGCAAGCTTGGAGAACTGAAAAACGGAGAAGAAAAAACATTTCTGATCGAAGAGCACGCATTAAAGGTTTTTGTCATTGTGGATAAGCTCAGTAAAGATTACTGCAATGAGTTTTATCAGCTTTCCGACGGACAGGAGGATGTTTTTCTTACAGGTCAAAACCGCTTCAATCCCGCTAACGGAAATGCGTTTCGATTTGACAATAACGAAGGCGACGCAGCTTCAATAAACCGTAAGCGCGGTACGCGAAAAGGATTGATTATTCTTATTCTTGCCGTTATTGTGGGGGCTGTTGTTGGTTTTTTAATTGCTAACAGTTTCTTCTCAAAAACCCCCAAGGAAAAAGTTTTTTCTTCCAACGGAATAAACATAACCCTTTCCGAAGAGTTTAATGAGACGACAGTCAAAAACTATACCGTTGCATATGATTCAAAAAAAGTAGCGGTATTTGCTTTAAAGGAGCCTTTCACGTTAGCTGACGGTTTTGAGAATAATACATTAGACCAGTACGCCGATTTGGTTATTCAAGCCAATGGCTTAAACTCTGCCCAAAAGAAAATCGACAACGGGCTGATTTGGTTTGAATATGATTTTGATAATCCCGAGAACAATAATACATATCGTTATTTCACCTATGTTTACAAAACAAATGATGCATTTTGGATAGTGCAATTTGCGACACTAAAATCAAATTCCGAAAAAGTCTTTCAAGAAATTGAAGAATGGGCAAAATCTGTAACATTTTCTAACTGAGCGAGGGCACTTCCAATCAGTCGGCATGGCGGCTTTCATCATCCGTTGGGTTTTTAAGAGCGACATTACAGAGGATAGAGCGGCGGAGTTACTCTCTGATATACTGCTCCAAATATAATAGTTTCAGCGGCGGGAGTGATCCCGCCGCTGTGCGTTATGTAGTACTTTTTTTGGTGGTACGCCCGTCTCGATCATCGCTTTCCATGCCGGGGATTCCTCGTTTTTTATTTATATACTACCCTATTTGATTATAATTGTTTTTCGGTCTTGAATATTCGTTTAATATGTACAAAAACTCAAGATGTCTTATATAACATATAATTTTCATATCTGATATCGTATCGTAAAGTATTATATGATCGTTTTCAACCTTTTCTAAAATGCCTTGTCTTTTTATTCTTTTTGTATTAAGCAAAAAATCGCATAAAACGTATTCACCCAAATGCTTATTCAAATATTCAGTAATTTCGCTATTGGTTTTCTCTTTTTTATTCTTTAACAATTTAATCACCCTTTTTTATAAAAACTATGAAAAAGGATAAAAAAATATTACAATATTTTTCCTTTGACATTTGTATAAAAATCTAATATAATATTAATATCGAACATTTGTTCTAAGGAAAAAATATGGATAGAATAATATTACACAGCGATTTAAATAATTTTTATGCCACGGTTGAATGCTTTGATTCTCCCCTATCTCACAATACACCACTTGCTGTTGCCGGAGATGCCGAAAAACGGCATGGTATTATTTTGGCTAAAAATACCGCCGCCAAAAACTTTGGTGTGAAAACCGGCGACACTGTATCTGAAGCAATAAAAAAATGCCAAAAATTAAAGCTTATTGAGCCTAATTTTGAGAAATATCTTTATTTTAGCAATAAAGTCCGAAAAATATATAAAGAGTATACCGATCTTGTAGAAAGCTTTGGACTTGATGAATGCTGGTTGGATATTACCGCAAATAATAAAGGTTTAAGATATGGATATAAGATGGCATCGGAAATTAAAAAGCGCATAAAATCCGAAATCGGGCTTACTGTATCGATAGGCGTATCGTATAATAAAGTATTTGCAAAATTAGGAAGCGATTATAAAAAGCCTGACGCCATTACAGTTGTTAGTAAAAACAACTATAAAAACATAATATACAACATGAGCGCCCAAGAACTTTTATATGTAGGAAAAGCCACAAAAAACAAACTTAACATAGCAGGATGCTATACCATAAAAGATCTTGCTTATATGCCGGACGACCTTTTAGCAAAATTGTTTGGCAAAAACGGACAGCTTATTAAAAAATTTGCTAATGGTTTGGACGATTCGCCAGTTATAGATTTTTGTGAAACAATACCTATAAAATCAATCGGGAACTCTACAACGGCTTATAAAGATCTTGAAAAATCAGACGATGTAAAAATTGTTATTTTATCGCTTTGCGAGTCTGTAGCTGCAAGGCTGAGGCGTCACAAAATGTTAGGCAACCTAATACAAATCAGTCTTAGAGATAACGAACTTAAAACTATAGAGCGACAATCTAAAGTATCCCCTACCAATATAACAACAGAAATTTTTAATGCCGCGTATTATCTTTATTTAAAAAACAAGCCAAATAAGCCGTTAAGAAGTATTGGTGTAAAAGCCGGTATGTTGACAGCGTCCGATTCGGCTGCAATAAAAAACATGAATCATAACCATGCTGTAGATTTTAACAGTCTTATTTTACTTGAAAATAATATTGATCTTTTAAGAAATCGTTTCGGATATTTTTCTGTCTGCCGAGCCATAATGCTTGAAGATACCGCTTTGTCGCGCTTAAACCCGAACAAAGATCACGTTGCACACCCGGAACCCTTTAGGAGGTAATATATTTGTATTTAAGAAAAATACCGATAAATCTAATCGCAAACTTTACTGAAAAAGGTATTGTTTATCCAATAACATTTTTATACGATGAAAAAGAATATAAAATAGAAAAAACACTTAATATAGAAGAAGCGATAAGCCGAAAATCCGGAGGTTTAGGAATAAGATACACCGTAAAAGTAAAAAACACAATAATATATTTATGGCTTATAAACTCGTGCTGGTATTTAGAGCAAAAAAATAACCCGTTGTGACAAATTCACAGCGGGTTAAAAATTATTGCGAAGAATTTTGCGATACGCTTGGTGTATTAGACGAGTTTGTACTATTTGGAGTATTATTGCTTGAAGTTGTAGAAGAAGTAGTAGTAGTATTTGAAGAAGTTTGCGACGATGAAGCCGGAACAGAAGACGCCGCAGAAGAAATATTGCTTGAAGTATTAGAAGAAGTAACAACCGATACTTCACCTAAAATACTTCCGCCATGAGAGGTGCAAACAGGTAAATAGCTGGTTTTGTAATATCCGGTTCCGCCGATAGGACAACTGTTTGTAGCAAGAAGACCTGTAGTGGCGCAAAACCGCCTGGTTGTAACGTATGTGCTTTCCGGGTAGGCTTTTTTGGGTAGATTTTTATGAATGCGGCCCATAATAGTGCCCCAAATTTTTATAGCGGCACCGCCGTTTGAAACTTTATACGGATTATCATATCCATACCAAACAGAAGCAACATAATAAGGTGTACCACCTACAAACCACTTATCATTATTGGTATCTGTAGTACCGGTTTTGCCAAATAGAGGCATATTTGTAACATATGATGCGGCTGAACGACCTGTACCCTGGCTGCCGTATACCGGTTTCTCCAAAAGCTTATTCATAATATAAGCTGTATCTTCACTCATGGCAACCGATGCTTGATTGTCGTACTCTAAAACAATAGCACCGTGCTGATCTGTAACTCGGGTATAAAAGGTGGGTTTATAATAATATCCCAGATTGCCAAAAGTAGCAAATGCAGCCGCCTCCTGCAGGGTTGTAATACCTTTATAACATCCGCCAAGGGCTAGTGAAGAATAGTTTAAATCTTTATTGTCGCCGGTTTCAAGCGTATTAAGTCCTAAATTTTTAGTTAGAAAATCGAACGAAGTTTGTAGGCTTAACTGTTGAACAAGCTGGGCAGGAATGGTATTTGCCGATCTTTCAAGCGCTTTATATATCGGCATATTACCGCCATAATATCCGTAGGAATTCGGCGGCCACTGTTTACCGTTGATTTTGCCGATCGGCTGATCTTTTAAATAGGTTGAGTAGGTTATTAAGTTGTTTTCAAGCGCCGGAGCATATGCACTCATAGGTTTAATGGTTGAGCCGGCGGGACGCGGAGACGATGTGGCTCGATTCAGTCCGCGGTTTGTGGTTTTTTCGCCTGAACCTCCACATATACCTACAACATGACCGGAATAATCCATGATTGTGATTGAGGACTGAGCCGTCTCCCCTTTTGAGTTCTTAGAAAAATAACTGCTTGTAGTATAAACTTTTTCTATCTCAGCCTGAATATCAGAATCCATTGTGCAATAAATTTTATAACCGCCGTTATAGAAATTTTTTGCAGCATATGTTTCGTCATAATTGTATTTTTCCACTAATCCTTCTACAACATTGTCAATAAGAGCATCAACAAAGTAATTGTTAACGTCTTTTTCTTTTAATATCGAAGAATCTGCAACAATTGTTACTTCTTCTGAAATCGCCTGATCGTACTGCTCTTTATCTATTTTATTAAGCTCAAGCATTTTATCTAAAACAAGTTTTCTTCTTGCTTTGTTATCTTCCGGATTTTTATCCGGTCTGTATTTTTCCGGATTTTTAACTATACCCGCAAGTGTGGCGCATTCGGCAATAGTCAATTCATCGGTGCTTTTATTAAAATAATAGTTAGAAGCAACCTCAACGCCGCAAATGCCGTTAGCAAACGAGGCGGTATTTAAATAGCACTCTAAAATAGTGTCTTTAGAATAATTGTTTTCAAGATATCGCGCACGCATTATTTCGCGTATTTTACGCATTGCGTTTTGCTTTTTGTCCCCGGTTAGGTTTTTGACCAACTGTTGAGTGATGGTAGAGCCGCCCTGGTTAGAAGAATATATATCGACAAACATGTTTGCAAAAGCAGAAAGTGTCCTCTTCCAGTCAACGCCGTTATGATCATAAAAGCGTTGATCCTCTATTGATACAAATGCATCACGAAGGTATTGGGGCATTTTCTCAAATGATACCCAAATTCTGTTTTCGGAACCATGCAAACGCTGGTACTCTACAAATTCACCGGTTTTTGAATTTTTAACATATATTGTGGTAGTAAAATCCAATTTTAAATCGTTTAAATTTTCTTGCACAACATCATCGACAAATCCAAAAACATAAATTGCAAAGCTAGCAATTAAAATGCTAAAAGTAATGGCAAATATTAAAAGAGCCGTTAAAAACCATTGCAGGCGATTTCTCTTCTTTTTGTGCCTTGCTTTTTTGCGATTTTTATTAAAAGGTAAATTACTAAAAAAGCCTTTTTCATCTTTTGCTTGCTCTTTAGTATTACGGCTTGAGTCGGCAAAACTATTTAAATCCAGCTGATTATCTGATGAACTAAATAAATCAATATCATCAGCAGAGTTTAAATCATTTTCGCTTTCAAAAAAAGGACTTTTATAATCGTCACTCATTTTTTAATGTTTCCTCCAAAATATACTCTGCAATATTTTTGTACTTTATATTATAACATATAAAAAATAAAAAGCGAGTTACAATTTTTTAACTATTAAAATCTGGTTATAATAGTTTAAAAAGGAGTGTGCTCTGTTGAAAAAATTTTTACTGTTTATCATAATAATTATTGCCATATTGTTTGTAGTTTTATCCATAAGTAAGTCGCAAGGAAGCGTTGAAAAAACCTACTATACACTAAAGCCATACAATGATTCTGCAGCGATTTTTAAAAACGATTCGAATGCACCAATCGAATTATTAAACATTAACCTAAATAATATTCCCTATTTGGAACGTGAAGAAATAGAAAAAGGTATTGTCTCTGAAAATTTAGAATATTTAATGAAACTTGCTGAAGATTACGAAGGATAAAATTATTGAAATTGCAAAAAGAATCTGTTATAATGTAGAAAAATAACAGAGGTAATTGATATGGCTGGATTTCGAAGAAGTTTAATGGGCTTTAATCGCGATGACGTTTTAAACTACATTTCTGCATCTGACAAAAAGACAAAATTGCAGATTGATTCGCTTAATAATGAAATCAAAGAACTTAAAAACGAATTGCTTGAATCTAAAAAAACCATTGAAAAATATAAAAGCAAAGAAGACGAAATTGAAAGAATTTCAAAAGGGATCGGCACGCTATATATGATGGCAAAAAGCAATGCCGAAGCAATGTTGTCTGCTGCAAAATCTTCCATGGAAACTTCAAAAGCCGAAGTGCAAAAGAATTTAAATCTATTGGAAGACACTAAACAAAACATTTTCGATGTTAAAGAGAAAATAAATAGTCTTAATGACGATTTTCAGTCTGAAAGTGAAAAAATTGCCCTGTCATTGGAATCCGCAAAATCAAATATTGAAGAAAATAATAATAAGGCGGACAATGCTAAAAACGTCTTGACAAATGCAATAAATGAAATAAAATAAAAAATAACCGTAGTATATGCTACGGTTATTATATTACCAGTCCTCCGTTTGCGGATAGAACCTGTCCTGTTATAAAGCTCGAAGCATCACTGGCCAAGTAATAAATAGCACTTGCTATTTCTGCCGCAGAGCCAAGCCGTCCCAGTGGCGTTTCATCAGTAAGTACGGACATTGCTTCAAGTGTTAAATTTCTGTTCATATCGGTTTCAATAACGCCGGGTGCCACACAGTTTACACGAATATTTGAGGGACCTAATTCTTTAGCAAGCGCTTTAGTAAAGCCAATTATTCCTGCTTTCGCCGCAGAATAGTGGGACTCCATAGAAGAGCCTACAATCCCCCACATTGAAGACACATTTACAATGCTGCCGCTGTGGTGTCTAATCATATTTGACACAACTGCTCGCGTGCAGTTAAATACACCGCCGAGATTAACAGATATCATCCTGTTCCAATCATCATCGGTTATATCTTGTACTTGTTTATATTGCGCAATGCCTGCATTATTAACAAGTACATCTATTGTATCAAAGGCATATTCTGTTTGACGTACCATGTTCAACACTTCGTTTGGGTAGCTTACATCTGCGCCGACACATAAGCATCTTCCGCCTGCATCAACAATAGATTGTTTTAGTGCAACAGCGTCGCGTTCAGAATTGTTATAGTTTATAACAACATTATACCCTTTTTCAGCAAACAACATTGCTGTTGCTCGGCCAATTCCTCTTGAAGCACCTGTAATTAAAACTGTCTTACTCACCACAGCACCTCCCTTTTTGAATATTTTACATTATCTCAACACTTTTTTCAAGTTAGAAATATACATAAATTTTGGAGAATATTTATGATAGATATCAGAACCTTAGTAAGTAGTATTATTTTGTTTACAGCCTTAGCAATTCCCGGCTATATTTTAGGCAGAAAAAATCTTGTTAACGGCAGTGAATCCGTGGGATTAAGCAACATCCTTACTATGGTTGCAATACCGGGATTAGTTTTGTCAAAATTATTAGAAACGAACATAATAAAGCTTGGTCTTATTAATCTTTTTGCGTGCGTGGTTGTACCGGTAATTTCGACGTCTGTTCTTGGTATAATAACAAAAGTAGTTTTTAAAAATAAATACGGAGCAAATGTTAAAAGAATATGCTCGATATTTCAAAACGGCGGATTTTTGTGCATACCTCTTGCACAAATGACATTTCCTGATAATCCTGAAATCGTAGCTTATGTCTCAATAACAAATATTTTCGGTGTTTTTTTAATGCTTACATACGGTGAATATCTATTAAGCGGCGATTTAAGCGACGTAAAGCCTTTAAAAATACTTAAAAAGCCAATTTTTTGGGCGATTGTAATTGGTTCAATACTTTCTGCTTTTGAAATTAATATTCCGATATTGGTAAAATTCAGCGGATATATTGCAGATCTTACAACGCCGTTAGCGATGATTGTTTTAGGCATACAATTATCCAATTTTAAAATTGTTAAAATTTTTACCGAAAAAAGCGTGTATTCGGTTTCTTTTATTCAATTAATACTAACACCTGTTTTTACATTTATTCTCTTAAAACTGCTTCAACCCTTTGTAAGCGCAAATTTCATTGTTGGTGCTTTTCTGCTTTCGGCAGTGCCTACCGCATCGGCAATACCGGCAATGGCAAGCGCCGCAAATGCAGATGCTAACTTAGCGGCTAAAATTACACTGGGCTGCACGCTGTTTTTTACCGTTACTATGCCGTTTATGTCTATAATGTTTGACTGGATATTTTAAAAGAGAGCGTTTATTCGCTCTCTTTATTTGTTGTTTTAATTTGTTTGCCTGCATGATCAATAATATAATTATCTTTATAAATTAAATCTGCAATTTTTGCGAATGAATAACCTTCGCTTTTAAGCTTCTCAATAATGCGTGGCAGTGCTTCGGGTGTATTTACTGCCGCGTTGTGGAATAGAATAATAGAGCCGGGCTTTACTTTTTTCATAACATCATTATAAATGTTTTCTGCCGTATGTCCGTCCATCCAGTCCTTAGAGTCAACATCCCACTGTATTGTATACATATTTTGCTCGGTTAAAGTTTCAATCACATTATTATTATAATCACCATAAGGAGCTCTAAATAAAGTCGGAGCCATTCCGGTTACTGATTGAATTTTATCGTTGCAGTCTGATACCTCTTTAATAATTGTTTCTTTACTGCATTTTGTCATATGAGGATGAGTACTTGAATGGTTGCCTATATCATGGCCTGCATCATACAAAGCTTTTACAGACTCAGGATATTTTTCCACCCAGCCGCCAACCACAAAAAATGTGGCTTTTATATCGTATTTATCCAGGATCTCTATCAACTCTTCAGTGTCTTCATTTCCCCATGCCGCATCAAAAGATAATGCAACCTTTTTCTCTTCTGTATCTACACAGTAAATCGGCAGTTTTTTTGATGATTTTGCCATAGCGGAAATTGAAAAAACAGAGAATACTGCAACAGATAATATAAGACTTACAGCAACTACAATGTGTCGTTTGGTTATAATTATATATCGCATAAAAACACCCCCGCAATAATGATAAATTATATGCGAGGATGTTTGTTTTTATGATGAACTATTTTTTTATGAACAATTTAATTCTGCATTTAAAAAACTTTATGTGAACATATCCGATTTCACAAAAAATATCTCTCAGCAGAAGCATTGACTTAGAAATCACATCAGAAAATTTCTTACATGTAGATAGAAATACATCGGTCTGCGTAAAGTTCTAAATTATCAACAGGAAAAATAATCTCAAATTTGTCATTAAAGTTCGATAACAAATATTCTGCAACATATTTAGGACTATCTGCATAAACCCTATCGAGGTTGTTCATCACAATAATTCGATTATTTACTACCGGAAATGCTCTTAACGGATATAGAATTATCCTCATGATTACTTTTTTAAAAAAAGGACCTTTTTGGCCCTTTAATTAAAACATTGCTTTCAATTTGTATGCGGCTTTGTAAATGTCGCCACCGCCCATTGAAATTATAATATCTCCGTCTGATTTTGTATTAAATAAAAATTCCGCCGCTTCATCAAAATTTTGAACGCAAACTGCGTTTTTTAAACCCTTTGCAATATCTTGTGAAGAAATTCCTGTTTTGTTAGTTTCACGTGAGCCCATAATAGGCGTAAGCACTACCCTATCTGCTATAGATAAAGCTCTGATAAAATCATCAAGAAGCATTTCTGTACGTGAAAAAGTAAATGGTTGAAATAATACAGTTAAACGATTGTGCTTTAAGTTTTTTGCTGCCGTTAATGTTGCGGCAATTTCGGTCGGATGGTGAGCGTAATCGTCTATAAGCAAAATCTTACCGTCATCGTAAAGTTTTTCAAATCTTCTTCCTGCTCCGGAAAATGTTGAAATCGCTTTGTGAATCGTCTTTAAATCAACACCAAGATAGTTACATACGCTGAAAGCGGCAAGTGCATTGTAAATATTATGCCGGCCCGGAATGGCAAGCTCTATATCGCCGATTTTTTCAGAGTTTTTAAATACGTCAAATATAAAACCAACCTCGGTGCTTTTAATGTTTTTAGGATAAAAATCATTTTCTTCATTAAAACCGAAAGATATCTTTTTCCCGGAAAAATCTTTTACAGCTTTAGCAGATAATTCATCATCGCCATTAAAAAATGTGATTTTCGACATTCCGACAAACTTTTTAAACGAAGCAATCAAATTATCCATGGTTTTAAAGTAATCAAGATGATCGTTATCAATATTTAAAAGGACAGAAATATCCGGAGAAAGCTGTAAAAAGGTATCAACAAATTCGCAGCTCTCACATACCATAATATCGCTATCGCCTGCTCTGCCGTTTGCGCCGATTAAAGGAAGTTTTCCTCCGATTACAGCAGTGGGATCCATACCGGCAATGCACAAAATTTGAGTAATCATGCTTGTTACGGTGGTTTTGCCGTGAGTTCCGCAAACACCGATAACGTTATCAAACTGCCGTGTAATAATCCCCAAAAGAACAGATCGTTCCATTGTTGGAATAGATGCTTTTTTTGCGGCAACCAGTTCCGGATTATCATTTGATATTGCAGCAGAATACACAACAAGTTCGGCTCCTTGTACGTTTTCGGCTTTGTGGCCGATTGATACAGGTATACCAAGCGCAATAACTCTTTTTAGAGGATCACTTTCATTGTTATCCGATCCTGACAAAATGTACCCTTTAGAATGCAGGATTTCAGCAAGAGGACACATACCGGATCCGCCTATGCCAATCATATGAATTTTTTTTACTGACTTTAAGATATCGTCGCATTCCCTATGTAGTTTCATATAACACCTCAAAGAAAATAAACAAATCTATTATCATTATTATAAACTTTTATTGATAAAAATCAACATAATTTTAAAAGTTGTTTCACTTTTCACCTCACAAAACATAATATGGTGTGTAAGCATTTACTGCTACTTTTTTATGGAGGTCTTTAAATGTATAAAGAAAAAATTCTGGTTGTCGGCGGTGACTCAAGACAAATTGAGTTATTTAAAATACTTCAAAAAAACGGGTATGAAACATATAAATTTGCTTTGCCGGGAGACGAAGATTTACCGGATATAGCGGATATTATAGTTTTGCCTTTGCCTTCATTTAACGCTGAAAACCAAATAAATACCCCTTTATCGAATAAAAGCATTAATATAAAGGACCTTTATACAGTCATAACATCTAATACAAAAATATTTGGCGGAAATATTCCGGAAAATATAGATTTTAAAAATGCGGCTTTAGTATACGATTACAACAAAGACGAAGCTTTAACAATATTAAATGCTGCACTTACAGCCGAAGCCGCAATTTCCATTGCCATCGGTGAATCAAAAGGCTCGTTATTTAATTCAAAATGCCTTGTTACCGGATATGGCAGAATAGGCAAAATTTTATCGAATTACTTAAAATCACTAAAGGCAAACGTGTTTGTTTGCGCAAGAAAAAAATCCGATTTTGCGCTAATAGAAACAAATGGACTGACTCCTTTAACCTACAGTGAATTAAATAATAAAATTTCTCAATTTAATTATGCTTTCAATACGGTACCAAGCTTAGTGTTTAACTCAGATTTATTAAATAATGTAAACCCCGAAATTTTGATTATAGATTTAGCATCAAAACCCGGCGGTATCGATTATATTGAAGCAAATCACAATAACATTAAAGCGATTCATGCCTTGTCGCTTCCAGGAAAATTTTCGCCAAAGAAATCAGCTGAATTAATAGCAAAAACGATAATCCCGCTTTTCTAAGGAGGAAAATAATGAAAGAAATTAAAATGGGATACGCCGTGTGCGGATCCTTTTGCACAATGAAAAAGTCGTTGAACGCACTAAATGAATTATCAAAAAACTATGAAATTACTCCGATAATTTCTGAAATAGTAAACCGTGCCGATACAAGATTCGGAACTGCCAAAGACACAAAAGAAGCAATAAAAAACGCTACAAACAAAGATATTATTGACAGCATAGAAAAAGCCGAACCTATAGGCCCAAAAGCTTTATTCGATATCCTGGTTGTGGCCCCATGCACCGGAAACACTCTGGCAAAAATTGCTGACGGTATTACCGATAGCACTGTTTCAATGGCAGTAAAAGCGCATTTAAGAAACAATAAACCGTTAGTTTTAGCTATTGCAACAAACGATGCCCTTGGAACTTCTGCACGCAGCATAGCAAAATTATTAAATACTAAAAATGTCTATTTTGTTCCCTTTGGCCAAGACGATCCGATAAACAAAACTAAATCTTTAGTTTCACATTTTGATTTAATAGATGACACAATAAAAAAAGCGCTTTTAGGTGAACAAATTCAACCAATTATAAAATAAGCGGCATTCATTGCCGCTTTTATTTATTATATTATAAAAAATACTTGCAAAACAAATATACTTGTGATAGAATAAAAAAGCTGCATTATGCGGCAAAATACACACGCGAGCTTAGTTAATGGCCGGTATTTTTAATTCCCATTAACATGTTCGTGGAGGAATAACCGGAGGTTAAAAAAATATGTCAGTAGTATCTATGAAACAATTGTTGGAGGCTGGTGTCCATTTTGGTCATCAAACAAGACGATGGAATCCAAAAATGGCCGAGTATATTTTTACCGAAAGAAACGGTATTTATATTATCGACCTTCAAAAAACCGTTAAAAAACTCAACGAGGCTTATTTGTTTGTTCGCGATATCGCGGCTGACGGCGGCGACATTCTATTTGTCGGCACTAAAAAACAAGCTCAAGATGCCATTAAAGAAGAAGCTGAAAAGTGCTCTATGCCATATGTAAATGCCAGATGGCTCGGCGGTATGCTTACAAACTTCAGAACTATTCGTCGCAGAATTGACAGATTAAATCAGCTTCGCAAAATGGCCGAAGACGGCACTTTTGATCTTTTACCTAAAAAAGAAGTTATTAAATTAAATCTTGAAATTGAAAAGCTCGAAAAATTCTTAGGCGGCATTCAAAATATGGATAAAATTCCGGCCGCTATGTTTATTGTTGATCCAAGAAAAGAAAGAATTGCAGTTAAAGAAGCTAAAAAGCTTGGTATTCCGATTGTCGCTATAGTTGACACAAACTGTGATCCTGACGAAATCGATGCTGTTATCCCCGGAAACGATGATGCGATTCGTGCGGTAAAACTTATTGCCGGCGCTATGGCACAAGCGGTTATCGAAGGCCGCCAGGGCGAACAAACATCTTTAACTGAAGAAGCCGCTGAAGAACCGGCAGCAGAAGTAACAGAGAATGAAGAAGTAGCTGCCGAAGCAGTTAATGAAGCTGAAGAAAAACCCGCTAAAAAACCAGCCGCTAAAAAAAGAGCACCTAAGAAAGTCGAGGCAGAGCCGGCACAAGAAGAAGCTACCAGCGAACCCGCAGAAGACTCTGCCGCTGAATAATTTTAAGGAGATAATAATATGTCATTTACTGCTAAAGACGTACAAGCATTAAGAGAAAAAACCGGCTGCGGTATGATGGACTGTAAAAAAGCCTTAACCGAAACAAACGGTGATATGGACGCCGCTATCGATTTTTTACGTGAAAAAGGGCTTGCTCAACAAGCAAAAAAAGCCAGCAGAATTGCCGCCGAAGGTTTAGTATTAGCTAAAGTATACGGCAATGTAGGCGTCGTAGTTGAACTTAACGCCGAAACAGACTTTGTTGCAAATTCTGACGCTTTTAAAGAACTTACAGAAAAAGTTGCCGAAGTTGTTGCAAATGAAAATCCGAAAGATGTTGACAGCCTTCTTTCTTGCATTAAAGACGGTAAAACTGTCGCAGATTTAATTCAAGAAGTATTCTTAGCTGTTAGAGAAAATATTAAAGTTCGTCGTTTTGAAAGATATGAAGGAACGGTTGCCACGTATGTGCATGCCGGCGGTAAAATCGGCGTTATGGTTAAATTTAATACTGATGCTGATCAAAACAACAGCAAATTTATCGAGATGTCAAAAGATGTTGCTATGCAAATTGCCGCTGTAAATCCTTCCTATCTTGATAAAGACAGAGTACCTGAAGACGTACTGGCAAAAGAAAAAGAGATACTTATCAGCCAAATGAAAGAAGATCCTAAAATGGCTAATAAACCCGAAGCTGTTCTTGGAAAGATAGTTGAAGGTAAAATCAATAAGTTTTATTCGGAATCATGCTTATTGCAGCAAGCCTTTGTTAAGGATGACAGCATAACGGTTGAAAAATATGTTGATGCCGTTGCAAAAGAAATCGGCGCAAACATTTCGATAGATAAATTTGTTCGTTTCGAAAAAGGCGAAGGAATTGAAAAAAGAAAAGATAATTTTGCAGACGAAGTTGCCGGCATGATTAAATAATTTAAGGGTCTACTTAGTAGACCCTTTTTTTGACTCAATTTTAATCATTTTATTAAATATACAGGTATATTTCGGCGTTACCTGCCTGTCCTCGTGGAGCGAACCGAAATACCAATGTTTAAATTCACAATTAGAAGCAACCTCTTCAAAAAAGCCGTTAAGCTTATTAATATGGTCGCTCTCGCCTTTGCGTAAAAGCATGGCGCTTTTTACGCGCGATGGAGGCTCGTGGGTTAAAATATAGTCTATCTTGCAGTCCTCTTCATCAAGGCGTGTTGCCCCTAGAGCCATTTCATCGGGCGTTGGAAGTTCAGCGCGCCACCAGTTAGATCTTTCGCTTTTAACTTCTTTGTCGTCGCTTTCTCCCCCGCCGAAAACAAAAAAGCTGTTGCCATCAATATTAAATACTTCTCCACGCATTAAATGGAAAAGATGGTCCCCTATTCTATGCACTTTGCCGCCCTTCCAGTAGGTTACTCGGCACTTGTTTAGCAAATCAAAATTTTCATGTGTGCCATCAATAAAACAAACATTGAATTTTCTGGTGCTTAGAAATTTTACTGCGGATTTTTCGCGGTCGGAATCAGACCATAAAAAACCAAAATCGCCTAAAACAATCAGGGTATCGCCGGGTTTTAACTTGCGCCATTCCCTATCATATAAACGAGATTCATCACCGTGCATATCGCCTGTCAAATAAATCATGTGCAAACTCCAAATAAATACTTTAAATTAATATATAATCATGATATAATATCTAAGTAATATTATATATTATTCTCGGGGAAAATAAAAGACATGAAAAAAACTTTTTTTTGTTTAATTTTAATAGTATCAATAATTTTTACCTCAGTATCAGCATCTGCCTATACGCCTACATCATTTGATATAACGGCAGAAAGTGCAATTATGGTAAGTCTTGATACAGGAGAAGTTGTATTTTCTAAAGATGCAGATGTTCGCCGTTATCCGGCATCGCTTACTAAAATTATGACTGCTCTAATCATGCTGGAACATATAGAAAACTTGGATAGTGAAATTATTACAGTAACCGACTATGATGTAAACAGCCTCTTAGGTACTGACAGCAGTATAGGAGGACTTAAAATCGGTGAGCAATTAACCGCAAGACAGATGCTTTATTATTTACTAATGATTTCTGCAAACGACGGTGCCCTTGCAATTGCTGAGCATGTAGGCGGCAGCATAGAAAATTTTGTCGAAATGATGAATGCTAAAGCAAAAGAGCTTGGCATGAACGGCACACATTATGTTAATCCGCATGGGCTGCATGATGACAACCATTATACTACTTGTTATGACATGCAGTTACTCACCAAAGAAGCTTTAAAGTACGATGCTTTTGTTGAAGTAGTAAAAACCACCAGATATAAAATGCCGGCAACTAACTTAAGCAAAGAAAAATTATTTGTTACTACTAATATGCTTCAAGATCCGGCAACCGCATATTATTACAAATATGCTCAAGGCGTAAAAACAGGTTATACCGACCATGCGGGAAGATGCCTTGTATCGACCGCTAAATGTGACGGATATTCATATTTATTAGTATTGATGAAATGCCCCGTTGTGGTAAACGGCAAAAGAGTAAGATACGAATTTTCTGAGTCGAAAAAGTTATATGAATGGATATTTGATAATTTCGAATACAAATCTATATATGATTCAACAAGCATTTTAGGCGAAGCCTCAGTAGATTTATCATTCGAAAGCGATCATGTATCGGTTGTTCCAAAAGTATCTCTTTCTTCTATTTTACCAAAAAAAGCCGACCTTTCAACAGTAAAAGTACAGTTAAAGTTAAGCAAAGAAAAATTTAATGCACCTATTAAAAAAGGTGACGATTTAGGTGTGGCTGAAATAAGCTATGCAGGCGAAACAATCGGAACAATTGAGGTTGTTGCCGGAGACAGCGTCAACGGAAGCTTTGTATTGCTTATTTTCCATTATATTGTATTAGGTTTAAAAAGCACCGCTTTTAAATTTATTTTAGGATTTTTAGCTTTAGTTGTTTTTATATTTATTATGTATACTGTAATAATAAACAGAAATCGTAAAAAAAGAAGAAGAACAAGATATAAATAAAAAAATAACGCCCCTATTTTGGGGCGTTTTTAAATTTATTTATTTATTTAAGCTTAAAAAGTTTGCTACAACAATTAATACAAAAAAGGCTATTGCAATATATTTGGTCCAACGTCCTAAAAAAGCATCAACTGTACGAGCCTTATTTTTTGATAAAAACGTATCAGCACCACCGGAAATTGCTCCGCTTATACCTTGACGATGGCCTTCTTGTAAAAGAATTATAACTATTATAACAATTGAAAGCAATAACACAAGAGCTCCAACAATAATTTCAGCAATTTGCATGATAATCCTCCAATATTTTAAGTAGGTACTATTTTAACACATAATTATTTAAATTTCAAGTGTTTTATACAGGATGTACGGCAGATTTTTCATCGGCGTGTTTTCCATCAACGCCAAATAGCCTGTTATTGCGCTCTGTAAAGAATTTTACTGCGACTTTATCAAATTGAGCATAAGATAAAACATCTTCATCTTGTATGGACCACTGCTTTACTTCGTCTTTTAATTTCTCAAGTTCTGGTTTTAAAAGGTCTGCCGGTCTGCACTCAATCGGTTCTTCATCACCTATAATCTGCTTTCTGAATTTTGGGTCAATGGCGCATGGAGTTTTGCCGTATTCACCACGAACTAAACCTTTAAATTCTTTGGTGGTCATTTTATAGCGTTCGCCGCCTATAACATTAAATACAGCCTGTGTTCCAACAATTTGAGACGACGGAGTAACAAGAGGCGGATATCCACAGTCAGCGCGAACTTTGGGAACTTCTGCTAAAACTTCGTTTAATTTATCCTCTTTGCCGGCCTGCTTTAATTGAGAGACTAAGTTAGAAAGCATTCCGCCCGGAACCTGATAAATAAGAGTTTTCGCATCAACGCCGAGCATTTTTGGATTTAAAAGACCATTTTCAATGTACTTCTCACGAAGAGTAGCAACATATTTTGTAATTTCATTTAAGGCTTCAAGATCAAGCCCTGTGTCGTAATCGGTTCCTTTAAATGCTGCAACCATAGATTCGGTTGCCGCATGCGAAGTACCAAGAGCAAGTGGGCTCATTGCAGTATCAACAACGTCAGCTCCGGCTTCAACAGCTTTCATTAAAACAATAGATGCGAGACCCGACGTATAGTGTGTGTGTACCTGAATCGGAATTTTAACCGACTTTTTAAGTTCTGTGACAAGCTCTGTTGCAGCTGAAGGCGTTAATAGACCGGCCATGTCTTTTATGCAAATAGAATCGGCACCCTCATTTTCAAGTACTTTTGCGTAATCGGAAAAATATTTGCTGTTAAAAACAGGACCCGTTGTGTAAGAAATCGCTGCCTGTAAGTGTGCACCCTCTTTTTTTGTCGCTTTAATTGCTGTTTTTAAATTGCGAACATCATTAAGTGCATCAAAAATTCTTATTATATCAATACCGTTTGCAACAGATTTTTGAACAAAATACTCAACAACATCATCAGCATAGTGACGGTATCCAAGCATATTTTGTCCTCTAAACAACATCTGTAATTTGGAATTTGGACAATTTTTTCTTATTGTTCTAAGTCTGTCCCACGGGTCTTCATTTAAAAATCGAAGACATGCATCAAAAGTAGCACCGCCCCAGCATTCCAAAGAATGAAATCCTATTTTATCCAAAAGCGGTAGCATTGGAAGCATTTCGTCAGTAGTCATCCTTGTCGCAATAAGCGATTGATGAGCATCACGAAGAACCGTCTCGGTTATACCAATTTTTTTAGCCATTGTTATACTCCTATTATTTAATAGTAGCGAGAGCTTTTCCTGATTCTACGCTTTCACCTTTGGTGCAGGTTATTGAAGTAATTATGCCGTCTTTAGGCGCTGTAATCTCATTTTCCATTTTCATTGCCTCTAAAATAAGTAAGACATCGCCTTTTTTAACCTGATCTCCGGCTTTTACATTAATTGAAAGAATAGTTCCGGGCATGGGGCAATTAATAGCCTCGCCTTCGCCGGAAGAAGCAGCATTTGCAGAAGCCGCCGGAGCAGCGGTTGTCTGAACAGCAGGTGCAGCCGCCTTATTTTCTACAACCGGTGCAGAAGTAGCAGCATTTGCAGACACTTCTTCTACAGATACATCGTATGATTTTCCGTTAACAGTAACTTTTAAATGTTTCATATTATTTCCCCCATAAGCCTAAAATGGCAAATTTGAATGTTTTTTATTTAAAGTATTAACCCGTTTTCCAGAGAGCATTGAAAGTGCAAAATTTAATTTTTCGCGCGCTTCTTCAAGAGCAAATACATCATTTACGTATCCAAAACCAGCGGCAATAAAAGGCGAACATTCATCATCCTCATATGATGCTTCCAGTTCTTTCCTGTTTGCGCCGGCTTTAAGTTCATCCTTTTTAAATAATTCTACGGCGCAAGAAGCAGTTAATGTGCCAATTTTAGCGCATGGCAAAGCATAAACAAAATCGTTAGAATCGCCGGAGCAAAAAGCAACAAATCCGGTGCCTATAGCGTATCCGGTAATTATCGAAATTTTAGGTGTTGTAGCTTCGGCGTATGCGTGTGCTAACGTGGCTACAGATTTAACATAACCGTATTTCTCATCTTCAAGTTTTCCCAGAAAGCCTTTACAGTTAACAAAAGAAATAACGGGAATTGAAAATGCATCGCAAAACCTTACCATTTTTGCAGCCTTTATAGCACCATCTGAAGATATAACAGCATTGTCACTATCGGTTGATATAATACCAACAGATCTGCCGTGAACTCTTGCAAATCCGGTAATAATATCATTAGCGTAACCACTAAAAGTAATCAATAAACTGCCACTATCAACTGAGCTTTTAATTATATTTAAAGCGGATCCGTTATCAACAAGCTCGTTAGATATTGAATCAAAAATCGGAGTTTGTTCAAGATTGTTTTGCGGCAAATAAGCCATTATGTTTTTAACAGTATCAAATGCCTCAGCGACATTATTAACGCAAAATGAGGCATTGCCATTATTATAAGCATTTTCACCGGAGCCGATAAATCCGCCGTTATCGCCTAAAATGTTTGGTGAATTTACATAAAACTCAGAATCCTTTAATACGATGGAAAAATCCGAAATTGACGCTAAAATGGCTGCAGAGCCTATGCAGGTACCGGCAATTACAGAAATTTGCGGAACAACACCCGACAATGAACTTGCAGCAGAAATTAGTTCGCCATATGCATTTAAAGCATCTATACTTTCGTCAATATGCGCGCCATTACTGTCAAAAACGGCAATAACAGGCATACCGTTATCGGCCGCTAAATCGTATATGCGTTTGATTTTTTTTGCCTGCATTCTGCCCATGGCACCGTATGACAAATTAATATCTTGATAATATGCATACGAAGGACAACCGCTAATATACCCAAAAGCTGTGTGAACCTCACACTCACCTTTAGAGCTTCGTTGAAATTTGTCTAAAACGGTAAAATTTCCGTCGTCAAAGAGCTTGTCAAAGTTATTAACAGCGCCGGAATTAATAAGTGCGGATGTTTCATTTTCAAGCCTTGTCAAAGCGTCACTACAGTTCATGTTAAATCTCCTTTAGGCTTATTTTTTCATAATATTATAACATTAAATTAAATAAAAAACAATACAATTAAAGCTATTTGTTACAATTTTCACAATTGCCCAAAAGTCCAAGCATTTTTAAAGTTTTATTAGATAAATCATCAATAAAACCTAACTTTTTAAGTTGTTCTATCGGTGCTGTATCAGTAAAATAAGCCTCTTCAATTAAATTTTCAGATGCAAAATGAAGTACCGATCTTACTAGCCCGTCCAGAAGCATTAAATCATTATCAGGATAACAATAAGCTAATTTTATACTTTTATCACAAACATAAAATAAGCAAAATCCAATAGGTTCATCGCCGGATTTTGCCAAAATCATTTGCGAATTATCGTTATATTTCAGTCCATATTTAGTAAAATATTCTCTAATCTCATCATTGTTAAGGCTTTTCTTAATTTCAATCATCTTTTTCATCCTTTTTTGCAATACTAACATTGCTTAAATGTTTTAATTCTTTTTCATTTAATTCGCGCCATTTGCCTTGTGGAAGCATTCCCAGTTTTACGCCGGCAATTTCGGTGCGCTTAAGTCTTATAACCGTAAGCCCGCAAGCATCGCACATTTTGCGAATTTCACGATTTTTTCCTTCATAAAGAACAAAGCTTAATACTGTTCTATCATCGAATTTATCAATAATATTTACATCGCAGGGAGCAGTTTTTTCTCCGTCGATTACGACTCCGGACGAAAGCTTAACCAATATATCCTCGCTTACCTTTTCACGAACAGTTACTCTGTACACTTTTGACACATGCCTGCTTGGGTGTGTTAATTTATTGGCAAATTCACCGTCATTTGTCATAAAAAGAAGACCCTCTGAGTTTTTGTCAAGTCTTCCAACAGGAAATAGCCTGGTGCCTGCGTCTTGAACCAAATCTTTAACGCATTTTCTGTTTGCTTCATCACTTAATGTAGTAACAAAGCCACGGGGCTTATGGAGCATTATGTACATATGATTTGTTGCAGGCTTTACGCGCTTATTAGCATACATTACTTTATCTCTGTATGGGTCGATTTTATCACCTATTTTTGCAGGCTTGCCGTTTACTTTAACGCGGCCGTTTAAAATCAGTTCTTCGGCTTTTCTCCGCGAACAAACACCGCATTGAGATAAAAATTTTTGCAATCTTACTAATTCTTTACTCATAATAATCCTTTATATTAAAATTAGTTTTAAACAGGAAAAAAACTTTGATAAAAAGCTTGAATCGTCAATATTCACATCGTTTGATATGGTTACAGGATATTTAGCTAAAACATCCTTTTTATAATAATAAATAATTTCACCAACATGTGTCCCCTTTTTAACCGGCGCATAGGAGAATCTCTTTACCTTATATTCATAAGATAATAAATCCTTCTCCCCTTTATAAAGCGACAATTTAAAACTTGGAATTTCAAGACCTGCACGATCGCATTCTCCGCCAATTATTGGGATAGATTTATCGATTTTTGACAAATCAATTTCATAATTATAAAGATGATTTAAACCATAGTTTAAAAGCTCGGAATGATCATTCCAATCATCCGTGTCATTTAAAGTTACAGCAATAACATACCTGCCCTGCCGTTTTGCGGCAGACACAAGGCACCTTCCGGATTTTTTGGTAAAACCGGTCTTTACACCTACGGCTCCGTCAAAAGCATTTAACAGCTTATTATGATTAGTAAGAGTTCTTCTGTAAGGTGGATTTCCATATTTAAGTACAGCGGATTTAGAAGATGCGGCTTTATAAAAATTTACATTCTGCATGGCAATGCGCGCTAATAATGCTAAGTCCCTGCAAGTCGTATAATGATTTTCATCGTCAAGCCCGGATGGGGTAACAAAATGAGTATTACTAAGCCCTAGTTCAAGCGCTTTTGCATTCATCATATCAGCAAATTTAGCAGGACTGCCTGCAAGTACATATGCTGTAACATTAGCGGCGTCATTGCCGGACGCTAAAAGCATACCGTATAGTAAATCATGATATGATACTTGGTCTCCCTCAAGAAGCCCCATAGACGAACCTTCAACTGTAACCATTTCTTTTGTAACCTTTACAGTTTTATTTGGTGTGTTTTGCAAGGCCAACAAATAGGCCGTCATTATTTTGGTAGTGCTTGCCATCGGAAGTTTAAGGTCTATATTATCACCGTCAATTATAGCACCGGTATCTGCATTGATTAAAATATATGCCTTAGCAGAAATAGATTTTACATTTATAGGATATAAAAAAACCGAAACAGCTATTATTGCAGCAATAATTTTTTTCATAAAAAACACCTCAATAAAAATATAAACACATGTTTAATTAATATTAAAATTGAGGCGATATGATACTTAATTACTCGGAAATTTCTATTTCTTTTTTAGATTTAAATAATGATTTTATCTTGTCAAAAAGCTCAGGCACCAAGGTGACTGCTTTTTCGGCAATACTATCACTCAAATTAATATTTAGAATTTTTACATCACCGTTTTTTACAGCTAAAAAACAAATAGGCACTACGCTGACGCCAGCTCCGCCGCCACCGCCGAATATTTTATTGTTGCTGCTTTTTGTTGACAAATCAACACCGCCGGAAGCAAGTCCGAATGTAACTTTAGATATAGGAATTACAGTTATTCCGGAGGTCTCAATAGGATTGCCGACAATTGTGTCAGCATCGACCATTGATTTGATTTCTTCAATTGCAGTTTCCATGATTTCGGAAATTTTATTATCTCTTTCAGCCATTTTTATCATCCCTTAATAAATATTTTTGCCTTTAATAATTTAAATAATATTTTAAATGCACCAAAAATTATCCTAATCGGCGTTACATGACATTTAAAACTAAAATTAATATCTAATATTTCGTGATCAAAATCGGAATTAATATTAATCTTCTGCTTTTGGACTGGAAAAATTGCGTTAATTGCTGCAACAAATGAGCACACAGCCGCGTTTATAACTCCGTAAAGTATACCGGTTTCTGCGGCATCGTTTTGACCGAATGTAATATCTAATTTTATAAATTCAATCTTTATTTTACCAAGCAAATTAAAAACTTCTAAAACAATAGTTTTAATAATTTTTAATACTTCAATTGCACTTTCTGCTATCCCCTGCTTTTTAAAAGTATCTTTTGAATCTTTTTTGCTTGCTTGTTTCTTGTTTTTTTCTTTGGGCTTTTTACCCTCATTATTTTGATAGTCCGACAAAGGCAGGTTGATTTTAATGAATAAGTATTTAATTAAAACAGAGCCGCCATTGTGATATTCTAATGAAAATGCCACAGGAAAAAGCAACAAGCAGATAATAAGTAAAAAAAACGATAAAATTACTATTAATGCAACCATAATTATTCATCTTCATCGATATTTTCGCTTGGAAGCGCTTCGCTTATTACAAGCTGTTCTGCCTGCTCGGCTAAATCCTTAGGTAGTGGCGGCAAATCTTTTAAATCGGAAAGAGAAAAGCAACGCAAAAATGTTTCAGTTGTGCCATAAACAAGCGGTCTTCCCGGAAGCTCCAGCCTACCTTTTTCTTCGATGAGATTTTTTTCAACAAGATTTGAAATTACACCGGTGCAATCAACACCTCTTACTTGCTCGATAAATGCTTTTGTAATTGGCTGATTATAAGCAACAACAGCAAGCACCTCAAAGGCCGCCGATGAAAGCGGAGCTTTTCGCTTTATATCAAACATTTTTTTAATATTTTCTGAGTATTTTTCGTCAGTGCACATTTGATAAGTATTGGCAAGCTTTAACACTTTTAAACCGTATGGATTGATGCCTTTATTAATTTCGTCAACGGCAGCAGCAAGCTCGTCTGAATTTATAGAAAATACTTCGCATAATCTATCAATTATTTGCGGCTCTCCTCCGGCAAAAAGCACCGCAGACAAAGCAGGAATTAAATAATTATTTGCCATCGTTGTTTCTCTCCTTTACAAGTCTTACAGTCATATCTTCATTGTCTCCGGAAATTATGACGCGATTGTTTTTACAAAGCTCTAAAACAGCTAAGAATGTTGCAACAAGCTCGGATCTGCTTTTGGATTCTAAAAATATTTCTTGAAGCTTCTCTTTTTTTCCGCTGAAAAGTCTTCTCATTACAGATACAATTTTAGATGGCACTGAAACAATCTTTTTAGCAACGATTTCACTAAACACTTCGGTATTAACCGGAAGTCTGCGCTTTCCGCTTCCGACTGCTGATAAATAGGCGTCAACAAGACTATTACTATCGTGAGTCAACGCATAAGTTTTATCAAAATCTATTTTATCCTGATGCTTTACAAATCTGTCAAAACCGTCGGTCATGTTAGATAACGTTTTTGCTATTTCTCTACACATCTCATACTCTAAAAGCTCACCTGCAAGCTCGTCTTTTAAAGTATTGACCTCTTCTTCGCGTTTAGGAAGTAGACTTACAGACTTTAAATAGACAAGTCGAGAAGCCATTACCATAAATTCGCTTGCAACATCCATATTGTTCTCTTTCATCGCATTAATATGTGCAAGATATTGATCGAGTAAGGATGCAATAGGAATATCGTAAATACTCAATTTGTTTTTTGAGAGCAAATTAGACAAAAGCTCTAAAGGCCCCTCAAATACCTCAAGTTTATATGATATCTGTTCCATTATTTACCTCAATTAAAACAGGATAGAAGCTAACCAGTAAATAAAGCCAAACACAGTACTGGTAATACTGCTTAAAACTCCGCTGCCGGCTCCAGTAAACAGAATAAACAATACTACATAAAAAATTATTTGTTCATATTGCATGATTTTATAATAAATACGGTCAGGTAAAAACGCATTTAGTATTCTCGAGCCATCAAACGGCGGCACAGGCAGCAAATTAAATATTGCAAGACTGGTATTTATATATGCAAAATAGATAAATACGTAATAAATAAACAAGTTCAATTCGAATATTAAGGATAATAAGTTTAAAACAAGTAATAGAACGAATGCGATTAATAAATTCATTAAAGGACCGGCTAAAGCAGTTATAGCCATATCTCGTTTTGGGTTCTTAAAATATTGCATATTGACTTCAACCGGTTTTGCCCAGCCGATTCCTAAAAATATGATACAAAGCGCACCAATATAGTCGATGTGCTTAAAAGGATTTAAAGAAAGTCTGTTTTGCCATTTAGGGGTAGGATCGCCAAGCTTAGTTGCTACAAAAGCATGTGCCCACTCATGCGCAGGTAAGGTTAAAAATATAACGGCCAGACTTGATATTGCAATAGATAAAAACTGCGTAAAATCAAAATTACGCTGAAAAATAAGTTGAAGCATGTTAAACCTTCTTATAAATAAAGTTCTGCTCGGCTGCCTTTTCTTTAATTACACCTACGAACCAGCAATAAAGCGTTTCGCCAAGCTCTTGGTATATAGGATCACCGTCATGACCGCAAATCATGGCAAATGTTTGGCCAATGCGTCGCTCAGAATCGTTTCCACTTCTATAAGCTAAAAAATAAAAAGAAAATGCACCTGTATCTGAAGAGTGTTTATAAATATCGGGGTCGGACTGCTCAATAGCATCAAAAAATGTATTTTGTGCCATATTTGCAGTTACAGTACTAGGACAAAATTTTTCGAAGGCTACAGTAGCAGAAAACGATAAAAGTAAAATTCGCTGAACAGAAATTCCCGAATCTTCTTCGGATTCATCAAGCATCTTTATATGATGTTTGCAGCTTTCGATTAACAAATCCGCTGTTATTTTCCCAAGCTCTTTAGCCTTATGAATATTACCGTTAGCACGATCGTTTTGAAATTCTTCGCTGCTTAACGGATAGCTGTTTTCGTGATTTAAACTTTCAGATGGCTTATCACCGGCAATTCTGATATCGTTGTCTTCAAACATTTTGTCACCCGATTTCTTTTAAATATTGTTTTAATGCACGTGCAAGCTGATCGGGACAAGATGTACCCTTAAACCCGCAATTTATATTTTCAAGTTTTTCGATTACATCATATATGTTCATCCCGACAGCAAGTTTTGCAATTCCTTGGGTATTTCCATGGCAGCCGCCGACAAAATTAAGCGATTTAATTATATTGTCCTCAACCGAAAATTCAATTTTTCTAGAACAAACTCCAGAGGGAACAAAGCTGTATAAATTACTCATGAATGAAATGTTACCTTTCCAAATAGGTTGTTTAAATAATTTGTTGCGTCCTCAAAAACATCTCTAAATTCGCAAATGCCACCGGGTTTTGTGCAGCAATTGTTGTGCTGACACTTGTTTAAAAATGTTGTACCGCCGAAAAGTTCAATGATTTCAAGAAGTTTAATTTCTTCAGGATTACGTTTTAAACAATAACCGCCGTTTTTTCCTTTGTAGGACTTTACATATCCTGCCACCGTTAATGTATGCAGAATTTTTAAAACAAAGCCTTGCGTAACTCCTGTTTCTTTTGAAATTACGCTTGTTGAGCAATGCTCACTTTGTTTAGATAAAAAAGAAACAATTCTAATGGCATAATCTGTTTCAGAATTTAAAATCATTCTTAATCACCATACTATCTGTCTTTAAACTTATTGCTTCTTACAGGATGACGCAGTTTTCTCAAAGCCTTAGCTTCAATCTGCCTAATTCTTTCGCGGGTTACATCAAATTCGCTGCCGACTTCTTCTAATGTGTGGCAACGTCCATCCTTAAGTCCGAAACGAAGTCTAATAACGGCTTCTTCACGCGGAGTTAATGTTTTTAAAACATTGTCTATGTCTTCGTTGGTAATGGTTTTTAGGGCGGCATCATCAGGTGCTAAGGCTTCTTCATCGCGAATAAAGTCCATTAATCTGCTGTCTTCCTCAGGTCCGATTGGCGTTTCCATTGACACCGGTTCCTGGGCTACACGCATTATTTCCCTTACGCGCTCAACAGAAAGATCCATCTTTTCGGCAATCATTTCTTCTGTTGGTTCTTTACCGTTTTCATGCAAAAGCTGACTTTGAACCTTTTTAAGCCTGTTTATTGTTTCAACCATATGAACAGGTATACGAATTGTTCTTGCCTGATCGGCAATAGCCCTTGTTATCGCCTGACGGATCCACCAAGTAGCATAGGTTGAAAACTTAAAGCCTTTAGTATAGTCAAACTTTTCAACAGCCTTAATAAGGCCAACGTTTCCTTCCTGAATCAAATCAAGAAAATGCATTCCGCGTCCAACATATTTTTTAGCAATACTTACAACAAGCCTTAAATTAGCTTCTGTTAAACGCTGTTTTGCATTAATATCGCCGTTTGCAATGCGTGTTGCAAGTTCAATTTCTTCGTCGCCGACCAAAAGCGGAACCTTACCGATTTCCTTTAAATACACCTTAACCGGATCGTCAAGAGAAATATTATCAACATTAAAATCATCGGTATCTGCATTTTCGGCTTCCATTTCTTCGTATTGAAGATCTTCAAGCGTCGGTTCTACAAAATCCAAATCTAAAACAGGAGGTTCAGCTTCTAAAGATTCTAAGTCGTTTGGAACTTCTTCGTTTACTTCAAAATCTTCATTTTCTGAATCACCTTGTTTTTCATGATTTTGCTCATCATGAATTTTTGCAGCATCATCATCGTTAATTATGCTTTCTTGTTTAATTTCATGCATCATTCTTGACCTTCTTTTCTATAATGTTTTGCATTATGTTTTTCCAATCGTCATCTTTTAGCGAATTTAAATTACCTGGATTTATAAACGTTTTTTCCTCTTGGAGCAATAAAAGCGTATCTTGTAAAATCTTTTTAGTGTTATTATTGTAGTTATTATTTATTGATAACGCAGTAATATACCCAATCTCTTTATCGTTAAAATCATTCAAAAAATATGCAATATCGAAAGATTTATCGGCGTTATATATACCTTGCAGCTTTTTATAAATCCTTTTTGAAAGATCTGTTATAAAAACATCTTCAGTCAAACTATATTCTTTTAAAAGATCGGGGTTTTTAATAAATATTGTAAGTAGAGTTTCTTCACAAGAAACAGCTCGTTTGTTATTCCTTCTTTCAGGATTTACATCATTAAAATCAATGCGCGGAGATATAATTTTTTTAATTTCATTATTCTTCTTTTTCTTTGATTTTTTTGATTTTAATAATTCTATTTCCGTTGATAATGTGGATTTTGATATTCCGCACATTTGAGCAACTTTACCTGTGTAAATATCAACAGCAAGAATATCATCTATGTCTGATAAAATTTCTGCAGCATTTTTTAAATAAGTTAACCTATCTGCATTAATCTTTAAATCTAATCCGTTTTTGGCTTCTAACAGCTTATAATCAAGAGAACCGGCAGCATCGTTAATTACTTGCCGCATCTGTTCTTTTCCGTTTTTCTTAATAAACTCGTCCGGGTCTTTTCCGTCAGGTACGTGAACAACCTTTGTTTCAAGACCAACATTTTGTAAAATTTCCAATGCACGATTTGTAGCCTTAATTCCGGCGCTATCACTATCCATCATAACAATGACTCGGTCGGTGTATCGCGACATAAGTCGTGCTTGCTCCTCGGTAAATGATGTGCCGAGCGCCGCAACAGCATTATTAAATCCAGCTTGGTGCAATGAAATTACATCCATATTGCCTTCAACAAGAATAAGCCCGTCTTTACAATTATTTTTTGCAAAATTCATACCAAAAAGATTGAGGCTTTTTTTAAAAACAACCGTATCGGAGGTATTTATGTATTTACCGCCTTTTTTAGTATCTTCAGGATTCATTCTGCCGGAAAAACCGATGACTCGTTTTTGAAGATCTACTATAGGAAACATAACTTTATTTCTAAATCGATCATAATAGCCGTGGCTTCCTTTTACAATAAGCCCTGCCTGCTCGACGTCCGACAAATAAAAGCCTTTCGTTTTTAAATGTTTAATAAGTGAATCCCAGCTATCAGGCGCGACTCCAAGGCCGAAGTGGGTAATGGTATCTGCAGAAAGCCCACGATTAGTCAAATAATTAAGCGCCCATTTACATGAGTCGGTCTTTAAATTATCAAAGTAAAATTTTGCGGCTTCTTTATTTATTTCATAAATCTTGCTTTTAAGTTTAGAAAGAGAATCATCAAAGCCGTCTTCCGGGATGACAACACCGGATTTATCAGCGAGAAATTTTAAAGCGTCTATGTAATCAAGGTTTTCAATATTTTTAATAAAAGTAACTGCGTCGCCGCCATTTCCACAGCCAAAACAATAATAAGAATTGCTGTCAGTATAAACAGTAAAAGACGGCGTTTTTTCACTGTGAAAAGGACATAAACCGGTAAGATTTTTACCAGCTCTTTTTAGTGCAACATAAGGCGCTACAACTTCCTCAATAGGATTACGATATTTAATTTCCATTATAATATCGTCAGGGATCCTCAATTTATATACTCCTTTATATATGAAGTTCCCAAAATTTTGGGATAAAATAACTTTGATATATCGATACGGCATAGTGATCGGTCATGCTTGCAATATAATCTGCTATTGCACGCTCAAAACCATCACGTTTTACTATAACGGTATATTCGCTCGGCAGCTTGTCCGGATGGTGTAAAATGTAATTATATATTCCTTCAATTACTCCTGCAACTTTTGACTCTTCACTTTTTGCTTTTGGATTAAAATAAACATTTTGGAACAGAAAATCGTGCAGCTTATTAAAATACAGCAAGCATTCTTCGGAAAAACTAATTTTTTCCGTACTATTATCTACTAAATTATGTACAAGATTATCAATTCTCTGCGTCTTATTTTTTCCTAAATACTCTCTAATGTCAGAAGGAATATCCTCTTCTAAAATAACATTGGCTCGAATTGCATCGTCAATATCATGGTTAATATATGCAATTTTATCTGCAATTCTAACAACAGAGCCTTCTAAAGTTATCGGTTCCTCGCCGGTTGTATGCCTTTTTATACCGTCAAGCACTTCATATGTTAAATTAAGGCCATGAAAATCTTTTTCAAGCAGTTCGCAAACTCTGACACTTTGCTCATAATGACGAAATCCACCATCAACGAGATCGTCCAAAGCGCGCTCCCCTGCATGTCCAAACGGCGTGTGACCTAAATCGTGACCAAGCGCAATTGCTTCAGTTAAATCCTCGTTAAGCCTTAAAGCTCTCGAAATAGTACGGGCAATTTGTGCCACTTCAAGCGTATGTGTTAGCCTTGTTCTATAATGGTCAGACTCAGGCGATAAAAAGACCTGCGTTTTATGCTTTAAGCGACGAAATGATTTTGAATGAATAATTCTATCACGATCTCGCTGGAATTCAGTTCTTAAATCACATGGTTCTTCAAAAACTTTTCTTCCTCTTGAATTTTTAGACAAAACAGCTTTAGAAGATAAAATAAGTTCTTCGTTATGTTCTGTAACCATCCTGATATTTTCCATCTAAGGCCTCCTTATCTATATTATATTATTAGATAATATATTACAAAATCCTTTAAATTTTTAAAAATTTTTCGCAAATTTTCGAAAAATTTAACTTTCCGCAAGATTTTGAGTGTAAACTATTGATAAATACTTCGGCTTCTTTTTTAGGTACAGCAACTTTTATACTTACAACATCAGAAAATACGGTGTCAATAATTCTTCCGTTATAGCTTTTAAGCGTTGTTTCTACTAAGCCTTGAAACATATAATCATATTCTGCGGCTAAAATTAGAAAATCCTTTAACAAAACAAGTTTTGAACTATCCAGTACCTTTATTGCCGCGTCAGAATATGCGCGTAAAAGACCACCGGTACCAAGCAATATTCCGCCAAAATATCTAGTTACAACAATTAAACAATTATTTAAATTTTTATGTTGAAGTATGTTTAGTATTGGCTTTCCGGCAGTACCGGATGGCTCGCCGTCATCGGAAAAGCGCATTACGCTGCCAACAATATAAGCGTAGCAATTATGTTTAGCATCATAATATTTAGAACATGTATTTTTAATATAAACTTCGGCTTCATCAACAGTATTGCACGGAAACACAGTTGCAATAAACCGAGAGCGTTTTACCAATATTTCTTCTTTGCATTCTTCTAAAACGGTATAGTATTCCAAATATATCAACCTCTTTGCAGTAAAAAATCCGCAACTAATAAAAGTTGCGGATTTTGTAAAACGCTATTTGCTTTCTTCCAATTGAAAACGTTTTTTAAATCTATCGACACGACCACCGGTGTCAACAAGTTTTTGTTTTCCGGTAAAGAACGGATGACAATTAGAGCATATGTCAAGACGAATATCTTTTTTAGTAGAGCGAGTTTTAAATTCCATTCCGCAGGCGCATTTTACAGTAGCCTCTTCATACTTCGGATGAATATCCTTTTTCATCATCAGCACCCCTTTCTCAATCTTTAACAGTAGTATAATAACATAAAGCATTTATAATTTCAAGTATAAATTATAAATTATTGAAAATTTTATTTTTTATTGATTCATACCAATCGAATATTTTAAACCTAATTTCATACTCATCGGAATTTTTACAAATTTTTGTACTTTTGTTTCCTACAGCATCGCTAATATCGTGATCTTTACATGATGATATGCATACAGATGGGAACATTACACACCACCAGTTTTTGCCTTTGCCTTCCCCTATTACAATCTTTAACGCTTTATAGGTACCTGCCGGTAGCGAAAAATCGTCATAAACGCGCGTATTAAAGTATGAATCTTCAATTGTTACTTTAACATCGTAATTAAAGCCTTCTTTAGATATTACTTTTTTTGCAGCTTCGTTAAATACCGGCAATAATTCTGTCGCTCTTGCAATGGCTTCATCCAGATTTTGCGATTGCTCAAAATCAGCAAAACCCGCATCTAATACAGCATCTCTAACTTTAATCTTTAAAGCTTGATCGACTTTAGAATCCGAATTTGCAATTATATGCAATCTTAATACGTTGTCTTCAATTTCTTCAACAGAAGAAGCAAAACTTGCAAGTGTCCAAAAGACGCTCAAAATTAGACCTACAGTAAGAGATATCGTAATTTTTTTAAGTTTCATAAAAAACCTCCGTCAAATTTATATCATCAATATTGACAGAGATTTGTATTATTATTCACTTGTTATTACAAAAGACTTCTTTTCAGTCGTGCACAAATAAACATCATCAAAGCGGTTTTTATATTTTAAATAATCAGTATTTGCTTTATCAAAACTCTTATATAAAGCAAATACGCACGGACCGCTTCCGGAAAGGCCGGCAAAATCAGATGAACACAATTCTGAAATTAAAGTTTTTATTTTAGGGCTCTTTTGAACGCAAAGAAAATCGTTATGTACTAAATTGATTTTCCCACTTTCATTTAATGAATTAAACAGCTCTCCTGTTGAATTGCTTGAAAAATTTGAAATTCGGTCAATTTTGTTGTACATTTCTTTAGTACCGGGTTTAAATCCACATTTTATAATTAAACAATGGTATTTTTCCGTAAGATTAGCCGGCGTTAAAACCTCACCAATTCCTTGCGCCCTTAATGTACCGCCTACTAAAAAAAAGGGTACATCAGCGCCAAGCTCTTTAGCTAAATTTATAAGCTGATCATTACTTAATAGATTATTAAAATAATAATTTAAAGCAATAAGTGTTCCTGCAGCATCAGCGCTTCCGCCGCCAAGGCCTGACGATAACGGAATGTTTTTAATAATCTCGCATTTAACACCGGTTGTTATTCCAGCTGTTGCTAAGTAAAATTCAATAGCTTTATTTACAATATTATCGCTAAGCTTTTTATCGCTTTTTACAGATATTTCATCACCGGAAAAATCAAATGACAACTCATCGTATAAAGAAATTGACTGCATTATAGTGTCAATTTCATGGTAACCATTATCAAGCCTTCCTTTAACATCAAGCGTTAAATTGATTTTTGCGTTAACACGTATTTTAACGGCCATTCTTAATTTCACCTAAAAATTCAGAAATTCTCTCAATTGCATTTTTTATATGGTCGACAGAATAGCAATAAGATGCTCTTATATAACCCTCGCCGGATTCGCCAAAAGCGGAGCCAGGTACTACAGCCACCTTTTTAGAATATAATAGTTTTTCGCAAAACTCTTCACTTGTTAAACCTGTTGACTTAATACATGGAAATACATAAAACGCGCCTAAAGGTTCAAAACATTCAAGTCCAATTTGGTTAAATCCGTGTACAATGATTCTTCTTCGATTATCATACTCATTGCGCATACGCAAAATGTCGTCATCACCGTTTTTTAAAGCCTCAATAGCGGCAAATTGAGATGTTGTTGGTGCACACATAATAGCGTATTGATGAACTTTTTTCATCACGGATAAAATTTCTCTAGGCCCACATGCAAATCCTAAGCGCCAGCCGGTCATGGAATATGTTTTTGAAAAACCTGAAATAACTACCGTTCTTTCAATCATGCCATCTAATTCTGCAATGGATACATGTCGGTCCTCGCCGTATGTAAGTTCAGCATAAATCTCATCAGATACAACAAACAGATTGTTTTTTATAATTATATCTTTAATTGCTTCCAAATCGGGCTTTTTCATTATTGCGCCCGTAGGGTTGCCGGGATACGGTAAAATTATAAGCTTGGTTTTTTCAGTAATTTTTTCTGCGATTTGCTCAGGTGTTAGAATAAAGCCGTTATCTTGCTTTAATTCAATAATTACCGGAACGCCACCGGCAAGCCTTACAATAGGTTCGTAACAAACAAAAGAAGGCTGCGGAATTATTACTTCCTCGCCGGGGTTTACAAGACTTCTTATTGCAAGGTCAATCGCTTCACTACCGCCTACTGTAACTAAGGTTTCAGATAGTGCGTCATATTTAAGACCGTATTTCCGGTCCATAAATTCTGCAATTTCGCATCTTAGTTCTTTCATGCCCCAATTTGAAGTATATCTTGTTTTTCCGCTTTGTAAAGAAGTTATACCGGCATTACAAATATGCCAAGGAGTGGCAAAATCAGGCTCGCCAACACCTAAGGATATGACATTTTGCATAGTTTCGGTAATATCAAAAAACTTCCTTATTCCGGAAGGCTTTATATTATTAGCCTCTTTGTTTAAATACTTGCTGTAATCAATCACAATGAAATGCTCCCTCTGTCATCGGTAGAATTATCGCTTAAAATGACATCCATCTCTTTATATCTTCTTAAAACAAAGTGTGTAGCGGTTGAAATAACACCGTGCATCGGCGCTAATACTTTACCAACAAACATGGCAACTTCTTGAAATGTTTTACCTTTTACAATACAGCACAAATCATATCCGCCTGACATTAGATAAACAGATTCAACTTCACTGTATTTCATTATTTGCATAGCAATGTCTTCAAAGCCTTTGTTAGCCTCGGGCGTAACTTTTAGCTCGATTAAAGCGGAAACATTTGCTTTGTCGATTTTTTCAATATTAATTACCGGTTTATATCCACAAATAATTCCTGCATGTTCCATATCCCGAATTTCAGTTATAACATCTTCTTTAGACATGCCGGTCATTATTGAGATATCCTCGGCAGTGTATCTGGCATTTTTCATAAGTAGAGACAAAATTTCTTTATTCATCACAGCTACTCCCTTTTTAATCTTATATCTATTATACATAATTATTAAAAAAAATAAAGAAAAATTTTAATTAGAGTTTACTTTTAAAAAATATTGTGATATCATTTTAAAAATAAATACAGGAGATATAACATGAAAGCAGTTATCACGGTAGTAGGAAAAGATAAGGTTGGAATTTTAGCAGAAATATCTGCAATATGTGCTGAATATAATATTAACATACTTGAAGTAACGCAAAGTGTTTTAGACAATTTGTTTTGCATGATTATGATTTGTGACATATCTAAAATCAGCATAGAATTTACGAAATTTGCAAGCATTGTTGACGATAAGGCTAAATCCTGCAACCTGCAAATTCACACAATGCATGAGGATATTTTTAATTCCATGCACAATATTTAGGAGCAGTTTTTAATGTATAACACACATGATATTTTAGAGACAATTAAGATGATTGAAGAAGATCATCTTGATATTAGAACGGTAACAATGGGAATATCGCTGTTAGATTGTATTGACAGCGACATAGATACAGCATGCAAAAAAATTAAAAATAAAATTATTACTCAAGCTGAAAATCTTGTACCCGTTTGCAAAGAAATCGAACAAAAATACGGCATACCAATTATTAATAAAAGAATTTCAGTAACCCCTATTGCTTTGCTGGCGGCAGCATGCAGTAACAGTGATATTTCAAAATTTGCATTAGCATTAGAAGAGGCCGCAATTGCTGTAAATGTTAATTTTATAGGCGGATACAGCGCGCTTGTAAGCAAAGGCTTTTCAGCCGGAGACTATGAACTGATTAAAAGCATTCCAAAAGCGCTTAGTATTACCGATCACGTTTGCGCTTCCGTTAATGTAGGATCAACAAAAGCCGGCATTAATATGGACGCAGTCAAACTTATGGGAAGCATAATAAAAGAAGCGGCTGAAAAAACCAAGGGCAAAAACTGCATAGGGGCGGCAAAACTAGTTGTTCTATGCAATGCACCGGAGGATAATCCGTTTATGGCCGGATCTTTCCACGGAACCGGTGAGCCAGACTGTGTAATTAATGTAGGAGTTTCAGGTCCCGGTGTTGTGAGAAGCGCATTAGAAAAATCAAACGGTTTAGATATAACAGGCATATCGGAACTTATTAAAAAATGTGCTTTTAAAATTACAAGAGTCGGCTCTCTTGTTGCAAGAGAAGCTGCAAAGGCGCTTAATGTACCGGCAGGCATTGTGGATCTTTCATTAGCTCCTACGCCGGCAGTCGGCGATTCGGTAGCCCACATAATTGAAGAAATGGGAATAGAAAGCTGCGGCGCTTACGGAACAACGGCGGCACTTGCAATGCTAAACGATGCAGTTAAAAAAGGCGGTGTTATGGCGTCGTCGAGCGTTGGCGGATTATCCGGTGCGTTTATTCCGGTAACTGAAGACGCCGGTATGATTGACGCTGCAAGATGCGGAAGCTTAACCGTTGAAAAACTTGAGGCAATGACAGCTGTATGCTCCGTAGGGCTTGATATGATTAACATACCCGGCGATACACCCGATGAAGTAATTGCTGCAATAATCGCCGATGAAGCGGCAATTGGCATGGTCAATTCAAAAACAACCGCCGTTAGATTAATTCCTGCCATTGGAAAAAACGTTGGTGATGAGCTTGATTTTGGCGGCCTACTAGGCGGAGGCCCCGTTATGAATATTAACAAATATTCACCTAAACAATTTATAGATCGCGGCGGTAGAATCCCGGCACCAATGCAAAGTTTGAAAAATTAAAAAAAGCAGTCTTATGACTGCTTTTTTATTTTAGATAATTTTTGTAAAATACATTTAATATTTCTTCATTAATGGTTCTATCAGTCTTATAGTTTTTGCAAAAACCAAAGGATAAATCGTGCATTGTGTCTGCATATCCAAAAGATCCGTTATATCCGTTATGTCCGAATAATACCTTGCTTAAATCCTTGTCATCAGATAAATATCTAAAATGATATCCATAAGCCCTATATCCCCACTGAGGAGTAAAAATATTATCTTTCAAAGCTTTATTTAGCCTGTCTTTTCCAAAATACGGCGTTTTATAACCGACAAAAGTCGCATAAACCTTTGCTATGTCCATTGCAGATCCAACACCGCTTGCAGCGGGACAGCAAGTTGCATATCCGTTTTCGGTGTTCATCCAAAGTCCTAACGGAAACATTGGACAACCGTTTCCGCGAGTTGATTCGTCGCCTACAAAAAGTGTTTCGTTTAAGCACGTATCATCGTACAAAGGAACAATATTTTTAAATACTGAAGATGGAGCCCCAATATATAAATTAGAAATGCCTATGGGCTTTTTAATTTCATCTTCTAAAAGCTCGGGAAAGGTTTTTCCGGTAACAAGACAAGCAATGTTTCCTGCTAACCATCCAAATGTTACAGTATGATAGTGAAATGTCTTTCCAACTTCTTCACTAGGCTCCATTTCGGCCATTCTTGAACACATATAATCCCAGTCTAATAAATCTGAAGCAATCAGGTTTTTAGGCTCTTTATATAAAGCAGACGTCATTAGTAAAACTTGACCAATAGTAACATCAGCTTTAAATCCCGGCCAGTACTTTGATACTTTGTCAGAATAATCAAACAAACCTCTGTCAGCTAATTTGTGACAAATTGTTGCGCAAATCCCTTTACTTGTAGAAAAAATCGGAAACATAGTGTCTTCCGTAATCTTTTTTGTCTTAGTAAGATCACTGTATCCAAGATTTACATTAACTATGCATTTATCTTTATGAAACACAACAAACTGCACACCGTTTTCACGTCCGTCGTCTATAGCTTTTTGGATATAATCCTGCATTATTTCATTAATATTTTTCATACTCTTTTTCCCCTTATGACTGTATTTTTTTCATTTTATAAAATTCACCGCGTTTTGCCATTAATTCATCAAAAGTGCCATATTCGATACATCTGCCGGCTTTAATAACAGCAATTTTATCGGCATCCTGAATTGTTGACAATCTGTGGGCAACAATAAATGTAGTTCTGTTTTTTGTCAAATTATTAATCGCATGTTGTATTTCTTTTTCTGAGATACTGTCAAGTGCACTTGTGGCTTCGTCAAAAATTATTACTTTTGGGTCTCTAATAATTGCACGAGCGATGGATATGCGCTGTTTTTGTCCACCGGATAAATTATTGCCATGCTCTTGTAGTTTTGTATTTAGCCCGTCAGGAAGCGAATCAATAAAATCTTTTAAATTAGCGGCTTTTATTGCAGCATTTAGTTTTTCGTCACTTACATTATCTTTGCCATATGTAATATTGTCTTTTATAGTGCCGGTAAAAATAATCGATGTTTGCGGTACAACTGCAATTTTATCTCTATAATAACGAAGATCAAGAGAATTAATATCGTGACCGTCGACAGTGAGCTTACCGCTGGTTGGTATAATAAACCCGATAACCATATTTAAAACGGTAGATTTCCCCGCACCGGATTCGCCTACTAAAGCAATAGTCTCACCACTGTGTACAGTTAAATTAAGATTATTCAGTATTTTATGTTCATCATCATAACTAAAACATACATTAGTAAAATTATAATCTCCGTTTAAACTTTTGAGTTTTTCTTTGCCTGCGTTGTTTTCAATATCTTTACTGCTTAAAATCTCACTTATTGAGAAGATAGATTCAGTACCCTTAGAAATCGTAGGTAAAAGTCCTATAAGTGAAGCAACAGCATTTACAATTTGCGAAAAGTATGTTTGATATAGTGCAATTTCTCCAACAGAAATTTTGCCGATATACGCCAAATATCCAGTTGTTATTAAACAAAGACCCTGGAAAATCTGAAAAACCACCCAGCTTGAAGCACCAAAAATGTTCTGAATAATATCCAGTCTGTATCCGTTTTCTGCAACCATTGTTAGTTGATCTGTTAATTTTCTAATTTCCATTTGTTCAACTGCATGTGCGCGCGTTACGGGTACTAATTCAACCATATCCATTACATCAGATGATGTTTGTTCAACTTCTTTTCTAAATTCTCGGTTGGTTTCGCGCATTTTACTGCGAAAGGTTACAGTCAGCAATGCAGCAGCAGGAACGGTTAATAAAAAGAAGAAAAATACAAGTATGTTAGTCAGTAAAACAACAACTAAAGATATAGACACATTAAGAATAATGCCTAAAACCGTTTCAAAAAGCTGATATGAAAGCCCCTCAATCGCTTCAACATCACGCATAATTTTAGATTGGATTCGGCCGCTTTGCAACGCCTTATAGTATGTTATTGACAGCGCCTGAAGTTTACGAACCATGGCACCGCGAAGACCGGCTTCGACGCTTCGTCTTGCTTTGCTAAACAAATGTATGTGTAAAATGTGCGACGGCAAATTTATAGATACGCAAGCAACAAGCAGTAAAAACAAATTTAGCATTTCCAACAATCCATCAGGATTATTTTGGTGAGAAGCAATATTTATTATGTTGCTTGTTATAATCGGTAATATCCAAATTGGACAACTTTTAATAAAAAAGAAAAATCCGGAAACCAAAAGCCCGATATAATGCCCGTTATAGAGCTTTATCAATGTTTTAATAGAGCTTTTGTTCGGATCAGAATAAATCTTTAAAAACTTTTCTTCAGAAGCTAAAATGTCTTCTTCGTCAAAATGATGCTTTAGTTTAGTATGGTTTTTATCCATTACCAAGCCCCCGTTCATTTTTACAAGTACATTATAGCAAACCAATTTCAAACTTCAAGTATTAATTAGGTCTGATTTCAATTACTTTTTGATTGAGTTTTTAAACCGATTTTTAATTAAAATGAGGTGTTTTATGGAAAAAAATTTAGAAAAATTCAATAATAAAAATGTAGTTAAAACGTTATTTTTTCTTTCTTATCCATCGTTAATATCTATGGTATCAACTGCATTTGCGCAAATAATAAACGTGGCTTTTGTTGGAATGTTAAATGACAACGCACTTCTTGCAACACTTTCGGTTTGTTTTCCGCTTTTTACTGTTGTAAATGCCGCAGGACAAATGATTGGTATATCTCTTTTAAGCTTAGGCGGCAGAACCCTTGGAAAAGATAATTTCGACAGTTTTAAATCAATAGCTTCTTCAGGTATTATTTATGGAATTGTTGTATATCTTCTTTTTATTCTTTTCGCCGTTTTTTTATTAAATCCGCTGTTAAAATTTATGGGAGCTTATGAAAAAATATTAGATTATTCAAAAGAATACGCATTCTATTTATTAATTTTTTCAATTTTTCCCGTTTATAATATGATATTTAACAACCTACTAAGAGCATTGGGCAAGGTAAATCATTCAATGATAAGCATGTTAATTTCAGCAATATTGAATATTTCACTTGATGCACTATTTATTTTTGCACTAAAGTTAAAAATCATCGGTTTGATTATCTCCGTAATTACTTCTCAAGCCGGAGGCTGCATTTATGCATTTATTGTATTATTAAAAAATAAAGCCTTTAGTTTTAAGCATCTTGAACTTAAAATGACATTTTTTGAAATATTTAAAATAGGTCTTCCTACATTTTTAATGCAGCTTGGAGCAAGCATATCGGTTTGGATATTAAATCAAAATGCCGCCAATATATCCGAAGAAGCCATATCAGGTTTTGGAATTGGAAATAAAATATATAATCTTGTGTTTCAAACAATACTTGGTTATACGCAGGGATATTTACCGTTTGTTGCTTATCAATACGGAAAGAACGCAAAAGATAAGCTTCATACGAGTTTACGAATATCAATAACATCAATGCTTTTTATTACAGCAATTTTTTCAATAGTTTTCTTTATTTTTTCTAATAGTATAGTCTCACTTTTTTCACAAGACAAAAAGGTAATAATATATGCGCAATTAAGCTTATTATTTCATGCGTCGTCACTTTTAATTGTTTCGATTATACAAGTTTTAACTGTATATTTTCAAGGTGTAAAAAAAGCATTGTTTGCCGGAATACTATCGCTATCGCGTCAGGTCGTTTTTCTGCTTCCTGCTTCTATTGTTTTTTCTAACTTTCTAAACGGTTATTTTGCAGTTATAACTCCGCAGCCAACTGCAGATGTTTTAACATTTATAGTATTAATTATAGGTTTATTTATCATTAAAAGAAACAATCGCTTGAAAAATAACCAAAATACTGTATAATAGAATAAATAAACAAAGGCGGTGTTAAAATGTGTGATTTAGCGATAATTGTTCCCTGCTATAACGAAGAAGAAGTACTACAAAACACTTTTAACAAACTAAATGAAATATTATGCAAGTTAATCATTAGTAACAGTGTTTCTAATAAAAGTAAAATACTTTTTGTTAACGACGGCAGCCGTGATAATACTTACAACATCATATGCGATTTATATAATAAAAATAAAAATGTCTTGGCTATCAATCTTGCCGCAAATTCCGGACATCAGAATGCACTTATGGCAGGGATTGAATATGCTAAAGACAGATTTGACTGCTCGATTACAATCGATGCCGATTTACAGGACGACCCGGAAGCAATTATTGAAATGGTCGAAAAATATAACAACGGTTGCGATATTGTATATGGCATTAGAAATGACCGCGGAAGCGATAGCTTTTTTAAACGCAATTCAGCAAACGCTTTTTACGGCATTATGAATTTGCTTGGTGCAAAAACAATCAAAAATCACGCAGATTTTAGACTTTTAAGCAGCCGAGCAATGATAGCATTATCAGAATATAAAGAAAATAATCTGTTTTTAAGGGGCATTGTAACAAATTTAGGGTTTAAAACGGACAGGGTTTACTATAAACGCCTTAAACGCCAAGCAGGTAAAACTAAATACCCGTTTAGAAAAATGATGTCATTTGCAGTTCAAGGCATCACTTCATTTAGCATAAAGCCAATTACGTTCATTGCCGGTCTTGGTGCGGTTATCATGTTTTTCTCAATATGCGCTTTTATATATACATTAGTTTCATATTTTTTAGGAAAAACTGCGCCCGGTTGGTCTTCTGTCATGATATCTATTTGGTTTATCGGCGGAGTTCAGTTGTTTGCTCTTGGCATGATTGGTAAATATATAGGTAAAATTTATCTTGAAACAAAGCATAGACCAAGATATATCATAGAATCAATTTTGTCCGATGAAAACAATGATGAAACAACTGCTAATTAAATATAAAGAACAGATTTTATATCTGTTTTTTGGTGCTTTAACTACATTAATTAATATAGTTGCATTCTATTTGCTCGATAAAACAGGTATTAATTTAGCGCTTAGCACCATTATTGCATTTGTAATTTCTGTACTATTTGCCTTTTTTACAAACAAAAACTACGTATTTAACAGTAAAAAAAGCGGCGCAAAGAGGATTATATACGAAACCGTCGCTTTTTATGCATCAAGAATTTTTACAGGGTTACTTGATTTAAGCATAATGTTAATTTTTGCAGATTATCTTCATTTTAATAAACTATTTATAAAAATTCTTTCAAATATTATTGTAATTATCTTAAATTATATCTTAAGTAAATTTTTAATTTTTAAAAAGAAATAGGTGCAAAATGACAAGGGTTGTTTTAATTGGTGACAGTATTACCGAGGGCTGTGGAAGCTCTAACGCAGAGCTGTTTTCATTAGCTCCGAATTTACAAAGACTGTTAGGCGATGAATACAAGGTTATTAATTGCGGAAAAAGCGGCGCAACGCTAATGGATACGCCATCAAAACGGCCGGTGCAGTACAAAACACTTGACGAATATAATAAGGCAAAAAAAGAAATTAAAGATGCAGATGAACGCGGCGAGAAAATAATTATATCCATAATGTTAGGTACAAATGATGCCGATGTTGCAAGCTATGGTTTTGAAGTTTTTGGCGAAGAATACTACAACAAATATAAAGTTGCGTATTTTACCGAATACATAAATTTAATTGAGGAATTAAGCAGTATAACGCCAGATTTTAAACTTATAATTAATTTATCTCCATATTCTTATGACAGTGTTAAGCACAAAAATTTCGGCAATTTAGAGAGTATTTGGAAAATACAAAACACTATTTATAATACCCTTTATGACAAAGGTTTTTCTGTAATATTGAACGACTTAAAAACTCCAACTTCAAAAAAGGTTTTAAAAGATGAAAAAACTATTGAAAAATTTTATTCCGACTGGTTACACCCAAGTGATGTTGGATACACATATTTATCACATTTCTTTTATTTAGCTGTTAAAAGAGCAGAAAACATATAAAAAAGCCTAAGATTTTTCTTAGGCTTTTTTTATTATTCGGTTTCGGGCACGGCTTCTGCCACGACTTCGTCCGGTTCATCCTTTTTAGGAGGCTCTAACGTTTCCTTAATAGAAAGGCTTACACGCTTAGAATCAGAATCAATAGCTGTAATTTTAACCTTAACTTCTTGGCCTACTGTAAGCACATCGGAAGGTTTGTTAATATGATCATACGAAATTTGAGAAATATGAATTAAATCGTCCACACCTGGAATTATGCGTGCAAATGCACCGTATGCAACCATGCTTACAATAGTAACGATAATCTCGTTGCCGACTTCATAGTTCTCCATAAACTTAACCCACGGGTTTTCATCGGCCTTTTTATAACCTAAAGAAATCTTTTTCTTTTCAGGATCGAGTGCTTTTACATAAACCTCAATTTCGTCTCCAACAGATACTACTTCGCTCGGATGTTTAATTCTCTGCCAAGAAAGCTCGGAAATATGTACCATGCCGTCTACCCCGCCGATATCAACAAAAGCACCGTAGCCTGTTAAAAATTTAACTACGCCTTTAAATTTATCGCCAACGGCAATGCTTTCCCAAATCTTGGCACTTTGCTCATCTTTTTGAGATTTTAAAACCTTCCTTATAGAACCAATAATGTTCTTACGACGTCTGATTTCTAAAATTATAAAAGGAACTGTTTGTCCAATTAAAGCATTCAAATCTTCTCCGCGAGTAAGAGTAGCTTGAGAAGCAGGAACAAAGATTTTATAGCCGAGAGCATTAACAATAATGCCTCCGTTAATAACCTCTTTTACGACACCTTCAAGAACTTCGCCGGATTCAAACGCATCCTGAATTTTGCTCCAGTTAGCAATATTGTCATATCTGCGTTTAGAAAGCATAATGGTACCTTCTTGATCATTTGTTTTCATAACAATAAGATCAAGCTCATCGCCAATTTTTACTTCTTTCGTAAGATCAACATTTTCGTAGGAATACTCACTAGCCGGCACATAACCGGTTTGTTTACGCCCGATATCAACCTGGATTTCGGTAGGATTAACAGATAAAACCGTTCCCTTAACTTTTTGATCGGTATTTAAACTGCTGAGCGAGGCTTCAAGCGCCTCCTCAAACGACATATCGTCGGTTATTTCAGCGCTAAATACCTTTTCCTCAGTGTTTACATTTGACATAGTCTGAATGACCTCCTTAATTATAAAAGCAGGGGTTGAAGCCCCGGCAATCACACCAGCACAATCCTTATTTAAAAACCAATCAAAATTAATTTCGTCTTTAGTTTCAATTAAATAAGTCGGACAGTTTTTACTGCATATTTCAAATAATTTTGCAGTATTAGAGCTGTGCCGTCCGCCGACAACAATCATAATATTGCTTTTTTTAGATAAAAGCTCAGCTTCTTGTTGCCTGTTTATAGTGGCATTACATATTGTATCAAAAATTTCGGCATTTGTACATACTTTTTTTATATGATGAATGCATTTTTCCCAAATTTGACGATTAAATGTAGTTTGAGCAACCACAATTATGGGTATTTCGCACAAAAATTTATTGTCTTCTGTAAGCTTTTGAAGCTCATCTAAGTCTTTAAAAACAAAAACATCTCCACTATGATGACCAATTATGCCGATTACTTCTTCATGATTTTTATCGCCTGCTACTAATACAGGTTTATTTGAATCGACAATTTTTTGTATTTTTTTGACAAACGGGCAGGTAGCGTCTACAACCCTACTTGCATATTTTTCTGATTTATCAATTAAGCTTTTAGGTACGCCATGTGACCGAATAACCAACACTTCATCCTTTAAAGCTTCTGAAGGATCGTTAATAATTCGTACACCTTTGTTTTTTAAACTTTCAACCATTTGATCATTATGAATAATGGGGCCAAGTGTACAAACTTTATTGCCCTTTAAGGCTAAATCGTTTACTAAATTTACTGCTCTATCAACACCAAAGCAAAAACCGGCTGTTGAAGCAAGAGTAATCTTCATATTTGTTCGTATAGCTCCTTAATATGATCGGTTATTTCATTGGTTATTCTGCGTATTTCGCCTCTGCTGTTATCTTGCATCTTTATATCTATGGGTTTACCAATAATAACTGTGGCTTTGCAAAATATATGTCTTGTGCTTGAATATTTAATGGCTGCCGGAACAATAGGCGCATCACAAGATACCGCAACTACGGCCGCACCGCTTTTTGCGCGCAAAATAGTGCCGTCTTTGCTTCTTTTCCCTTCAGGAAAAATCATAAATACCTTGCCGTCTTTAACAATGCTTTTTGCCATATCAATGGCGTTGCTGTCACCTTTGCCGCGGCGAACGGGGAAAGCACCCAGCTTTCTAAATAAAGCACCTAAAGGTTTAAATCTAAAAAGCTCTTCTTTGCCCATAAAATAAAGCTGTCGGTTTTTACATGCATTTCCAATTATAATAGCGTCATGAATTGATTGATGATTACAGCATAAAACAATTCCGCCACTTTCGGGTAGATTTTCAGCGTCAATTACTTTATATTTATAGCATATTTTTAAAAAAACATAAGTTAAAGCCTTACATAATCTATAAAACCCAGTCATTATATCACCGCTTATTTGTTTTCTAAAATTGTATTGTATATTTTATCTATCGACTCGTCAAGCGACAATTCTGAAGTATCAACAATAATAGAGTCATCACATGGTTTAAGCGGCGCAATTTTTCTGTGAGAGTCATTATAATCACGCTCTTCTAAATCTTTAAGAACAGATTCAAAGTCGACATCTGTCCCCTTTTCTATAAGCTCTTTGTATCTTCTGGTTGCTCTAACTTTGCTAGATGCAGTAAGAAAAATTTTAATTTGAGCATTTGGAAGAACTACCGTACCAATGTCTCTTCCGTCCATAATTATGTTGTTGCTTTCGGCGATTTTTCTCTGCATATTTAATAAAAAAGTTCTGACAACAGGAAGTGCAGAGCATTTTGAAGCCATCATTGATACTTCAGGAGTTCGAATTTGGTCATTGCACGATTCCCCGTCAAGAAAAACAACTTGTTCGCCGTTAATAAATTTTATCTCAACTACAGTGTCTTTTAAAATATCGGCTACGCTATTTTCATTATCAGCAGTGTTTTTTAAATTAATTAACTTTAATCCTACAGTTCTGTAAAGTGCACCGGTATCAACATAAATAAATCCAAGCTTTTTAGCAACAGCTCTAGAAATTGTGCTTTTACCGGAGCCTGCAGGACCATCAATCGCAACATTGATATTCATAATTCTACTCCCCTTTTTTCAGTGCCGCGCTCTTACCGGCAAGAGCGCCCGTACTAAATGCAATTTGTAAATTATATCCGCCTGTATATGCATCCACATCCAAAATTTCTCCGGCAAAATATAAATTTGGCACCTTTTTAGATTCCATGGTTTTAGGATTTACCTCTAAAACATTAACACCACCGCGAGTAACTATCGCTTCATTAATAGGTCTTGATCCCTTTATAGATATTTTAAAACTTTTTATTAGTCGGCATATTTTTAATCTTTCTTCTTTTGTAACTGTGCAGGCCTTTTTTTCTCCGCTTATGCCGCAAAGATTAAGTACAGTTTTACCTAAACTTACAGGCAGCAGTTTGCCGATTATATTATTTAACGCTTTATTCCCGTTTTCAGCAAAATCTCGAGTTATTCGTTTATCGAGCTTACTTTCATCAAGACCCGGTTTTAAATCAACAAATGCAACATATTCATATTTTTTAAAGTTTAAATGGCACGATGCAGATAATACAAGCGGACCGGATATTCCAAAATGACAAAACAGCATTTCGCCAATATCTGAAAAAACTTTTTTATTTAAATTATTTTTATTATAAACGCTTAAAACAACATTTTTCAAACTAAGGCCGGAAAGTTCTGAACAAAAAGCATCAGAAGATTCTAACGGCACAAGCGACGGTGAAATGTCTGTAACTGTATGTCCGAATTTTGCAGAAAACTTGTATCCATCACCAGTTGAACCGGTAAGCGGATAACTAAGCCCGCCCGTAGCTATAATTACACTGTCGAATTTATATTTACCGTTAATTAAAAAGCTGCCTTCAATACTGTTAACATTTTCAAATACAAACTTAACTTTATTGTCTTTTGCGGCTTTATAAATTGCATCGACAATGGTTACAGCCTTGTCGCTTACCGGAAAAATTCGGCCGCCGCGCTCTGTTTTTAATTCAACTCCGAGTTTATTAAAAAACTCTACTGTATTTTTACAATCAAAATTGCTAAAAGCAGAATATAAAAACTTAGGATTACTTACTACCGATGACATCAATTTATCAAAATTGGCATCATTTGTAACATTGCATCGGCCTTTGCCTGTAATCATAACTTTACGCAAAGGTCTTGAATTTTTTTCAAAAACGACAACATCTGAACCGTTCATGCTTGCAAATATTGCTGCGAAGCAACCTGCCGCACCACCGCCAACTACTGCAATTCTTCTCATATTTAGTACCTTTTTAGCATTTTATCAATTATCGGATGGAGCCTTATAAAGTACACTGCGGCAATTTTCCCGATTAACATATCATAGAGTAAAAATACAAAATTTGCGGCAACTAAAAGAACAATTCCGCCGTATTTGCCTAACTCTCCAAAATCACTCAAAGAAACACCAATAAGCTCCGCCAAAAAGCAGTATGACACAATTATTACTGCGTTAAATAAAATAAATTTTGCAATATAAGCCAAAATGATGCTTAATTTTTCTATGTATGCTTTTAAAACAACGTAGTACCCGAAAAAAACGATATATAAAAGCTTTGCTTCGTTTTCTGCAAATAAAAAAACGGGCAATACTGACACAACATAACTTAAAATTGCCCACTTACCTCCAAGTTCTAAGAAGCAAACTAAAATTGCAAGACTTGCAATTGCAGGCACAGAATAAGTAAAAAACGGAAAATATGCCAAAAGCATTAAAACTACAGATATTGCAGAGCAAATAGCCGCAAATGATATTTTAACAGAACGTCTCATTTTAGCAACAACGTATCAAATCGCCGCCCATGCATTCGCAGCAGCAATCTGCGCACCAGAGTGCCTGACACATATCACAAGCGGAACACCCGCCCATATTAGGATTTGCGGCATATGGATTATTAGATCTTGTAAATCCATTTCTTGAGCGACCCATACGGTTTAAAGCGTCTCTATATTCGGGATTTTGAGGGTCCATTCTGCAAGCTGTAGCAAAACAGGTATAAGCATTGTCAAACCATCCGCGTTTATATAAAACAGTGCCGTTTAAAAAATACCACTCGGCATTTCTTTGTTCAATCGGAACTGCATCTAATGCGCCTTGAGCATCATCAAATCTTCCGGAAGATATCAGCTCACGAATATTCGGAAAATTTGTTGTACCTGAATAATTATTACCTTTTTTATGCGACTTACGTTCACGCATTATTTCGTCATATGCGGAATTAATTTCCTCCATTTTTTCTTCTGCCAAACCTGACAAAGGATTATCAGAGTAATTATCCGGATGATATTTTTTTGCCAGCTCTTTATATGCTTTTTTTATTTCTTCATCGGTCGCATTTTTATCGACGCCTAAAATCTCATACGGGTTGTTCATTATTTTTCTCCTTAAACACGTTATTTCTCGCAAAATCAAGACCTAAATAAATTATGTTTCCTATTATATCTTTATACTTGTAAATTATAAGTTTTTCAAATGCGAGCGCCGCTTCACTTTGACAAAAGTTTAAAGAAAACTTCAAGCTATCGGCTGCTTCTTTTTTTGTTTTGTACAAATTTTTTAAAAAATTAAATCTGTTCTTTTTTATATCCTCTTCAATATCAGCGGCAGCATCTGTTAAATATATCCACTTGCCTAAGCAATAACCAAGCCTATAAAGCGGCTTCTCATTATCTTTTGATATCGATTTAAAGGCGTTTCCAAGCATAATTGCGGTTGGCTCTGAAATTTCATCGATATTTGAGCAATTATTAGCTTCGAGTTGATTTTGCAAATTAATATAATTTGAAGCATATGCGTCATACTCAGGAAAAAGCTTAGATGCTTTATTATAATAGCGCTTATAAATTTTAGAAGCAAGCATAAAAAACAACTTTTTAAAGCCTTTTTCATCTTTAACATTGTCTAAAAGCTTATAATATAAAAGTATTGCCGCCATAGCCGCAGTTGTATCAAGACTGTTTTTATTTTTAAGATATTTGCATTTTTTTAAAGGGTTGTACACGCAGTGACGACTTTCAATATTATCACATCCGTCTTTAAGCGCTATTTCTAAAAATGCCATAAAAGTAAAATCATAGCTTAAAGAAAATCTGGCAAAAATGCCATACTCCCGGCCTAATTTTTTGCATAAACTGCAGTAAACAGCTTTGTACATTTCATACTCTTTTATGCGTAGTTCATTTTTATTTGGTACGACATATCCAAACAAGCCCTTCACCGCCTTTTATCAATTATACTATAAAACCCGACACTAAAACAATATCTATATTAATAAATTGTAAATTATTTTAGCTTTTCAGCTAAAAACTTGCCGGTGTATGACTTGCTGTTTTTAGCTATTTCTTCCGGAGTTCCGGTTGCAATAATTTCACCGCCGCGAAGCCCGCCTTCAGGGCCTAAATCAATAATATAGTCTGCGGTTTTAATAACATCTAAATTGTGTTCGATAACAAGAACGGTGTTGCCGTTATCAACCAAACGAGAAAGTACCTCTAAAAGCTTTTTAACGTCATCTGTATGAAGTCCCGTTGTGGGCTCGTCCAAAATATAAATAGTTTTACCGGTAGCTCTTTTTGAAAGTTCAGTTGCAAGTTTTACACGCTGCGCTTCACCGCCGGACAACGTTACCGCACTTTGACCGATTTTAATATAACCAAGGCCTACCTCGTACAATGTTTTAAGCTTTTTATGAATTCGCGGTATACTTTCAAAAAAGTTCATTCCTTCTTCAACGGTCATTTCAAGAACATCATAAATGTTTTTGCCTTTATAGTGCACTTCAAGTGTTTCGCGATTATAACGCTTACCGTCGCACACATCACAAGGAACATAAACGTCCGGTAAAAAGTGCATTTCAATTTTTAAAATGCCATCGCCTTCACAGGCCTCACATCTGCCGCCCTTTACGTTAAAAGAAAATCGTCCGGCATTATATCCGCGCATTTTAGCGTCTTTAGTTTGACTAAACAGCTCGCGAATATCGTTAAATACGCCTGTATATGTCGCAGGATTAGATCTTGGTGTGCGGCCTATTGGCGACTGATCTATATTAATTACTTTATCAAGGTGTTCTATTCCCTGACACGAAGAAAATTTACCCGGATGTTCTTTGGAACGCATTAAAACAGATGATAAATGTTTGTAAATTATTTCATTTACAAGTGAAGACTTACCGGAGCCTGATACCCCGGTTACAGCAACAAAAACGCCTAATGGAATTTTAGCAGTAATATTCTTTAAATTGTTTTCTTTTGCGCCTTTAAATACCAGATAATCGCCGTTTGGTTTACGGCGCATTTTCGGTACCGGAATTGTTTTTCTTCCGGATAAATAATCTCCGGTTATTGATTCTTTGCAATCGGCTACTTCTTTAGGTGTGCCAGCTACTATTACCTTGCCGCCGTGCACACCGGCACCGGGACCAATATCCACAATATAATCAGCGGCTCTCATTGTATCTTCATCATGTTCAACTACAATTAGCGTATTGCCTAAATCACGAAGACGTTTTAAAGTTGCAAGCAACCTGTCATTATCGCGCTGATGAAGCCCAATACTAGGCTCGTCAAGAATATATAACACACCCATAAGCGACGAACCTATTTGTGTTGCCAAGCGAATTCGTTGGCTTTCACCTCCGGACAAGGTTCCGCTGCTTCTTGAGAGCGTTAAATAATCAAGTCCAACACTGGATAAAAAGTTTAATCTTGAGCAAATTTCTTTTATAAGCGGACCGGCAATTAAAGTGGCCGAATCACTAAACTTAAGGCCGTTTAAAAACTCAGAAGCGTCTACAACACTTAAAGCCGCTAATTCCTGAATGTTTTTACCACCTACAGTTACCGATAATGCTTCGGGTTTTAAACGTAAGCCATGGCAATGCGGACAAGGCAGTTCGCGCATTAAAGTTTCAATTTCTTTTTTTGAATATTCACTTGTAGTTTCTTTATATCTACGCTCTAAATTGGGAATGATGCCTTCAAATGATGAAACATAGCGTCCGCCGCCCCATTCGGAATTGCGAACCATATTTATTTTTTCACCGTTTGAACCATAAAGAATAACTTCTTTAGCTTTACTTGAAAGATCTTTCCACGGCGTGTTTACATTAAAACCATAGTGTTTACCAAGACCTTCATAATACATTCCGGCTATTGAATTTTGGGTTTTAACGCCAAGCCAACCACCGCCCCAGCCAAATGCTTTAATACATCCTTCCATTAGCGACTTGGTTTTATCCGGTACTAATAAATCTTCGTCGATTTTCATATGAAAACCAAGACCTGTGCAGCTGGGACATGCGCCGAACGGATTGTTAAATGAAAACATACGCGGCGTTAATTCCTGCAAACTTATATCATGTTCAGGACATGCGAAGTTTTGCGAAAATTCTAATATTTCATCTTCGCCGATAAGTATTTCAATTAAACCGCCGGAAAGCTCGGATGCCGTTTCTAAGCTGTCTGACAATCTTGATTTAATATCAGGTTTTAAAATAAGTCTGTCAACAACAACCTGAATGTAATGCTTGATATTTTTTTCAAGCTTAATTTCTTCGGATAAATCATATAAAATTCCGTCAATCCTTGCTCTTGAGTAGCCGGATTTTTTAATACGTTCAAGTTCTTTTTTATATTCGCCTTTACGGCCTCGTACAACAGGTGCCAAAATTTGAAATTTACTGCCGGAAGGTATTTCCATAATCTTGTCAACAATTTGATCGATAGTTTGACGGGATATTTCCCTTCCGCAAATTGGACAATGCGGGATTCCGACTCGTGCATATAAAAGCCTTAAATAATCGTAAATTTCAGTTACAGTACCAACCGTAGAACGAGGATTTTTAGAGGTTGTTTTTTGGTCAATTGATATTGCCGGAGACAGCCCGTCGATATAATCGACATTCGGCTTTTCCATCTGGCCTAAAAACATTCTCGCATACGAGGAAAGGCTTTCCATGTATCTGCGCTGGCCTTCAGCAAATATCGTATCAAACGCAAGTGAGGATTTGCCGGAACCCGAAAGTCCGGTAAACACAACAAGCTTATCACGTGGGATTGTAACATCAACATTTTTTAAATTGTGCTCACAGGCACCCTTAATTACAATTTTGTCGTTCAAAATATATACTCCTTAGCAGCTAATCTCTAAGCTCACGTATTTTATCACGTAGATATGCCGCATGCTCAAATTCGAGCATTTTTGAAGCTTGCTTCATTTCGGCGGTTAATTTTGCAATAATCTTTTCACGTTCATTTTTTGTAAGCTTTTTATTGCTGAATTTTTTATCTGCAGTAGTTTTTGGCGTAATTTCAATAATTTCACGAACATCTTTAACAATTGTTTTTGGAACAATGTTATGATCTTCGTTATACTTTTGCTGAATGCTGCGTCGTCTTAAAGTTTCGTTAATTGCATTATACATTGAATTTGTAACATTATCTGCATACATAATGACTTTACCATTAGCATTTCTTGCAGCACGGCCGATAGTTTGTATTAAAGATGTTTCGCTGCGTAAAAAGCCTTCTTTATCGGCATCCAAAATTGCAACCAAAGAAACTTCAGGAATATCTAAGCCTTCGCGCAAAAGGTTTATTCCTACAAGCACGTCAAATTCACCAAGTCTTAAATCGCGAATAATCTCCATGCGCTCAATAGTATCAATATCATAATGCATATAACGAACTTTAATGCCGGTATTTTCAAGATATTCGGTAAGACTTTCTGCCTGCTTTTTAGTTAGCGTTGTAACAAGCACACGTTCGTTTTTATCTATCCTTGCATTAATTTCGCCGATTAAATCATCAATCTGTCCGTCGGTTGGCTTTACAATTACTTCTGGATCAATTAAGCCGGTTGGCCTTATAACCTGTTCAACAAGCTGAGCCGACTTTTCCCTTTCGAATTCGCCGGGAGTAGCTGAAACAAATATTACCTGTCCGATTTTATTATAAAATTCATCAAAATTTAAAGGCCTGTTATCAAAAGCAGATGGAAGGCGAAATCCGTACTCAACTAAATTTTCTTTTCTTGCACGGTCGCCGCCATACATTCCCCTAACCTGAGGTAAAGTTACGTGGCTTTCATCTACAAACAGCAAAAAATCATCAGGAAAATAATCTAAAAGTGTAAAAGGTATACTACCGGGCGCCCTTCCGGAAAGCACGCGCGAGTAATTTTCAATACCTTTACAGGTGCCAATTTCCTGAAGCATTTCCATATCATATTCGGTGCGCTGCCTAATGCGCTGTGCTTCTATAAGCTTGCCGCGCTCAGTAAAGTATTTTACGCGCTCTTCCATTTCATCATTAATCCTTGCAATCGCAATCTTCATCTCATCAGGAGGAACTATATAATGGCTTGCAGGATAAATGCCGATATGGCCTAAAATGGTTTTTTGTTCACCGGTAAGCGGATTTATTTCAGATATTTTTTCTACCGTATCACCAAAAAATTCAATTCTAATAGCATTTTCATGAGAGTATACGGGAAAAACCTCAACCGTGTCGCCTCTGACGCGAAATTTATTGCGAATAAAGTTTATATCGTTGCGCTCATATTGCAAATTTACAAGCTTTTTTATAAGATCGTCCCTTGAAAGCTCCATATCGGGTCTTACGGAAATAATCATATTTCGGTAATCTATAGGGTTACCAAGACTATATATACACGAAACACTGGCGACAATTATTACATTTCTGCTTTCAGAAAGTGCGCATGTAGCCGAATGACGAAGCTTATCAATTTCATCGTTTATAGATGAATCTTTTTCTATATAAGTATCACTGCCTGGAATATAAGCTTCAGGCTGGTAATAATCATAGTAAGAAACAAAGTATTCAACATGGTTATTTGGAAAAAACTCACGAAATTCCGAACAGAGCTGCGCCGCTAAGGTTTTGTTGTGCGCTAAAACCAAAGTCGGTCTATTGGCTTTAGCAATTATATTTGCCATTGTAAAGGTTTTACCGGAACCGGTAACACCTAATAAAACCTGTTCTTTTAAGCCATCTTCAAGCCCTTTTACTAATTTGTCTATCGCCTGCGGCTGGTCGCCCGTCGGCATATAATTTGAGTGTAAAACAAACTTGTCCGCCAAATTCTCACTCCCTTATTTAATATTATACTACAAAATCCCTAATAAGTAAACAAAGGAACAGATTAAAATCTGCTCCTTTTGATTGAATATGATTTTGTTCTTTTTTCAGATGCCTAAAATCGGTCTTGATACGTGAATATTAAAGAACTCTATAAGCGGGCCCATAAAGAATGCGGTTATTATAGTGCCGATACCAACAGATCCCGAAATTTGCAACAGATTGAATCCAGCAAAACACATAAGAATAACCCCCAGCATCACGCAAACAAGATCACATATCATCCTACAATATGAAAACTTGATTTTTTTTTGCCTGCAAGACCAAACAAGCGAGATTGCATCATAGGTGGAAACCCCTAAATTGGAGGTGAAATACAAAGATGATGAAAAACTGAGCAAAACTATTGCAAAAAGGAAAACCGCCACTCTCGCACCAAGCGAGATATCGGGCATGATTTTTCCGCAGATCGACTGCGAAAACTCTGCTATATACCCAAGCAAAAAAAGATTAATAAAAGTTGCAGCGCCTATTTTTTTGCGGTCGAGCAAAAAAACCGCAATCAGCAAAACAACATTAGTAATAACATAAAGCGTACCGAATTTTATCGGTATTACCGCATCAAGGCCGCTCATAAGTGACTGAAAAGGATCAACGCCAAAAGCGGAAAATTTAAAAATGCCCACACTTATTCCGCTGAGTATTACACCAAAAGTGCTCATAATAATCCTTTTGGTCAGTTTATTCATCATTTTGCTCCTTAGTATCTATAATCGCATAATCGTATGCGTTTATAACGATTGTTTTTCCTCTTTTATCTTTTTGTGGTATATGCAGTTCGTAATTTCGATGAATATGGCCATGTATAAAATAAGAAGGCTCATACTTTTCCAGAAGAGTATTAAAACAATCAAAACCTTTGTGCGCCACGGTATCAAGGTCATTTAATCCACCGGCAGGAGCATGGGTAAGCAGAATATCAAATCCACCGTTTTTTCTTATGGTAAACCATAGCTTTTTTATGCGATTGCACATCTGCCGCTCGGTGAACATATAATCGCCATCTCGGTATTTATGAGAACCACCGAGCCCTAAAATCCTAAGCCCCTTATATTCCACTATATTATCTTCTGCGCAAATGCACCCTTCAGGATTGCTATTATACCCGTCATCGTGATTTCCGTGAACATATATAAGAGGGCAGTGTGCCATGGTTACCAAGAATTCCAGATACTCCGCCTTTAAATCTCCGCAAGAGAGTATTAAATCAAAACCATCAAGTTTGCCGGGTTTATAGTATTTATAAAAACGGTCCGATGGAACATCTGATACCGCAAGTATTCTCAAAGGAGCGCACCTCCCTTTTTGCTTGAACCAAATCTTGCCTGGTGTATTCCCACCGTATCAACGGTTGATTTGCCTATATCACTCAGTTCATCATAGGCCGGAATAGTGCCCACAATATTATCAACAAGATAATCCATATTGATTATCTGTTCAAGGCTCAACTCTCTTTGCCCTGCGCCGATAATATCACCGTTTTGTGTTGCAAATGGCGTTAAAAACGGCTTGCCGGCACCACTAATAATACTATTGCGGAAAAAATCGGCAAATCGTCTTGAAGCCTGAGGCAGAGCGGGTGCATACTCTAAATCTACCACTCCTGCCGACATTCCCCAGTAATAGTTGAGCGCCCTTGTGGTGTTTACATACTCGATTTTTATCGTTTCATCAAGTGCCGCGCGCAAAATTCTCTCATAATAAACGCCCCATTTCCAAACCGGAACCGCCAAAAGTTCGCTCTTTTCGTTTTCTATATGCGAAAGCCCGAAACTTTTTCGTTCATCTTTAGAATATCTCGCGGTATCCTGTGAAGAGATAAGGTGAATATTTTGACTGCTCAAAGAAATAGCGGCATCTTTTGCCCCTTTTACCGATGACCATTCCAAAAACACCTTTGCCCCGGGATTTGCCATCTGGGCGCCGAGAGCAAATGCATTGATACCCGCAATCTGGCCGAATATCGGGTAATCGCAAACATAACCCAGCCTGCCGCTTTTGGTGAGTGAACCGGCAAGAACACCTAGTATAAATTTAACCTCGTACATTCTCGGGTAATATGTGCGAACATATCTGTGCGAAATATTGAGAGAACAGTTCATAATTGCTATTTCGGGATGATCTATAGCCGCCCTGAGAGAAGCATTTAGCATTCTGGGCGAGATGGTAAAGATGATTTTATTGCCATCACTTATAGCCCTTTTAAGAGTTTTTTCTATATCTGAATATTCTAAGCATTCATAGTATGAAGTTTCAACTTTATCGCCTAGAACCGTTTGAGCATGCCTGCGCCCCATCTCGTGCTCGTTTACCCAGCTCGATTTTTCATAAGGCTTATCATAAATAAAAGCCGCCTTTAATTTGGTGGGTTTTGCAATATTTAAAACCATAGCCATCACCGATGGTTTTTTGCCTTCTGTCGGTGATTCTTTAAGTTCTATGGCATCATCTTTTTCTTTAAGAGATATTTCTTCCCACATCTTTTTTAGGTTTATGCCGATTTTGGTTTCGTTTGCGTGTTGAAGTTCGGTAAAACCGTAAACCTGAATATAACTGAGCATAGCATCCCCTACCGTGTGCTTATGCTCGTTGCCGCCATTCTCGTAGTATGCTTTTTCAAAAAAGTAATATGTACTCGAAAAACGGCGTCTTTCCTCCTCGGTCCAGTAATCATCGGTTTTTTTGCCCATAAAACGCAATAATTCTCTGTAACTGCCGCTTTTAGAAAACTCGATAAAGTTTATTTTACTGTATTTATTGAATTCCAGATATTCAAGATATAATTTAACCTCTTTTGTATCTTTCTTTTCAGGCATAATTCTTATAACCTCTGCCTGAACAGAATAAGCACCGCAGAATTTTAAAACGCTAACACGCTTGTTTCCCTCTTCAACATAGTAACGGTTAAGATACTCGTAAACCTTCACCGGTTCACGAATACCTTCGATTAAATTAGAGCGATAAAGCGCCTCCCATTTATTGGAAAACTCGGTGTTTTCTTCAAGAATGGGCATAAAGTTTGCGGCAAAAGAGTTGGTTCGGTTTCCGGTTTTTGTTCCCACAATAAACCATACGGGAATCTGAACAATGCCAAGCCTTATGCCGTTTAATGCGCGCTTTGGTGAAACAATATCATCAAGTGCCGGAAGATATGGATTCAAGCCCTTTGAGGTGCGGATACGAACCTCTTTCAGCCCGAGTTTTAATGCTTCTTTATAAAAAAATTGTTGTGGCATAAATTACTCCTGCATTATGTTTTGCTTTTGCAAAGCAGCCATATAAACTCATATGGCTCAAGTTTGCCGCTGATTCCGTTTGTTTTCTCACCTGTTACAAGATTTATTCCCATGCAGGTTTCAGGTGTTTCTATAGCCTGATTATCTGCACTGAAATTGAATACGGCATATAATCTCTCGCCATCTCTATCACGCACCAACCCCAAAACATGATCATTTCCGGTAAACATGGTTTTGAAATCCGCATCGGTATCAAATATCGCATTTTTGCGGCGAATATCGAATAGCGATAATAGTGCCTTATATATTCTGTTTTCAAGGGTATTTCTCTCATTTCTGAGTTTTGCTTTTTCCCACTCAAACTTTCCACGATGAAGATATCTGCTGTCGGCCGCTTTTTCGGGATCATTATGATAACCGTAATCATTAAGCCTGCCGATTTCATCGCCGCTGTAAATAACCGAAATGCCGCTTAAAGTAAGCATATATGCGTGAAGCATAATATCACATTTTATAGCAACTTCAAGTGCTCTCGGGTCGTTTTGCTCAAGTGCTGTTTCTATTCCGCAAAGGCTTGCCGTTGTGCCGCAAAGTCTGGCATCACCAAGACTTTCGCTATCGTTATACAATTCGCCCCTTGCGGCGGAACCAGGAAATTTTCCGGTGAAATAATCATTCAAAAATCTTTTGTGAGGGATTTCGCCCATACCAAAGCGAGATAAGAAGCCATAATCAAGCCCCCAGCCTATATCATCATGGCAACGCAGATAGTTGATAAAAACATAATCCTTAGGAAGATTACCTATCTTTTCCGTTTGTTGTTTTAAAAGCCTTGTATCCTTTGTTGCCACCGTATGCCATATACTTGCCATAGTGGTAACATTGTAAAGCATATGACATTCAGGTTTTTCTTTTGTGCCGAAATAAGGTGCCACCTTATCTGGTTCCATCACAACTTCGCCCAGCAGCAATACTGATGGACACACTATCTCCGTAATAATTCTGATCATGCGCACCAGTGTATGTACCTTTGGCAGATTGCGGCAGTTTGTACCGAGTTCCTTCCAGATATAAGGCACCGCATCAAGCCGAATAATATCAATACCCCTGTTACATATATATAACATATTGCATACCATATCATTAAAAACCATGCAGTTCCCGTAGTTTAAGTCCCACTGATAGGGGTAGAATGTGGTCATAACAATATCACCGTTTGAAAGGGTGGTAAAACTACCCGGTGCGGTGGTGGGGAAAACCTGCGGCACCGTTTTTTCAAAGGTGTTTGGTATTTCGGGGTTATCAAAGAAAAAGTATCGCTTGCGCATTTCCTCATCGCCGGCAGCCGCCGCAAGTGCCCACTCATGCTCATCACTTGTATGATTCATAACAAAATCAAGGCAAACACTGATACCGTTCTTGTGGCACTCGGCTGTTAGGTTTTCAAGATCCTCCATTGTCCCTAGGGAGGGTTCTACCGATCTGAAATCCGCAACGGCATAGCCGCCATCACTTTTTCCCTTTGGGCTTTTGAGGATCGGCATTAAGTGAAGATAGTTGATCCCGCTTTCCCTTATATAATCAATTTTTGAAATAACACCTTTTAGGTTATCTGCAAAATTATCAACATACATCATCATCCCAACCAGTTTATTAGTGCTGTACCAGTCAGGCTCTTTTTCACGCAATCTATCAAGTTCTTTAAGGGCATTTTTGCGTTCTTTATAGTATTTATACATCTCACCGCAAAGCCAATCAAACGCCTTTTGATCGTTATTATAAACCTCACAATAAAGCCACTTCAGTTCATCATATCGAGGTTTTAGCCTATCGGCAAACTCTTTTGCTCTTTTTGGGGATTGATTCATCTGATTACCTCATCATAACTCGGCATAGCGGGTATGGCACCGCTTCTTGAAGCAGTTATGCTAGCTGCTTTGTTTGAAAAAGCCAAAAGTTTTTTAACCTCATCATTTGTAAGAGAAGATGGATCATATTTGCCCAGTTTTACCATTCCGCTTAAGAATGCGCCAAGGAATGTATCACCCGCACCATTTGTATCGGCAACGGTTACCTTTATTCCCTCACTAAGACCTTTATGATCACCAAGCAGATAGTATGCACCTTTTGAACCGAGGGTTACAAGCACAAGCGGAATGTTGAATTCTTTTGCCAAAACCTCAGCCCCTTTTCCTATATCGGAATTACCCGAAAGAAGCGGTAATTCATCATCAGATACCTTGAGAATATCTACCATATTCAAGGGCTTTTTCATCATCTTGATTGCCTCTTCCCTACCGCCCCACAGGTTTGCCCGATAATTGGGGTCATAAGAGATTGCAGCGCCCATTTCTTTTGCTCTGTGCACTGCACTGATGGTTGCCGTTCGGGAGGGCTCTTCGGTCATGCTTACTGACCCGAAATGCACAATATGTGCACTTTGCAGCACGCTATTTGATATTTCACTTTCCGAAAGCCGGGTATCTGCAAAACCTTTACGATAAAAGGCAAAATCCCGCTCACCGCCATCTTTTAGTGATACAACGGCAAGGGTAGTATTTGCTTGATCGCTTATTATCATATTATCTGTATTTACATTGTTTTGCTTTAAGGTTTCCACCAGCAGGTTTCCAAATGCATCGTTACCCACCTTGCCTATAAATCCGGTTTTTGCACCGAGTTTTGCCGCCGCCACTGCAACATTTGCGAGCGCCCCTCCCGGGAATGCGTTATAAACCGGGATTCCCGTTTCAGATATTCCTGTTTGCGTTAAATCTATAAGCATTTCACCGATCGTAATTATATCAAGCATAATACCCTCCGTTATAAAAGATAAAAAGGTTATTCTTAAACAATAATTACAAAAGACCTATGTTCCCGAGTTTAGCAGGAACATAGATTTTTTTACATATCAAGTTTCTTTAAATCATCTATCATTTCATCATCATCATAATTATCGTCTGCAGTGATTGACATATTGCCGCCTTTAAGCAGTTCTTCTTCCTCGGGACTGCCCGGCATTATTTTTTCACCGTTCTCGGTCAGTATAAAATCTCCGTAACTATCAACAAGAGGTAAAAAGCGGTTGTAATCTTTGATCAGAAGCCTGGATGTGAGCATAGTGATTGCACCAAACCCGAAGAAAAACCAACAAAATGCATAAAGCGGCATCATATGCGGATCGCTATATGTAAGATACAGCGGAAAAATATGGAAAAACAAATTTATCGGAATAAACCACGGCTTGTGAAAAGCAAAATAAACGGCGTTTCTTATATGCGCCGATATTTTTCCTTCAAATGCCGCAATTGATGGGAAGGTATAAATAACAATAAGTGTTGCAGAAAGTAAAACAGCATATATTGCATACTGAAAACTATTCAGAAATCCACCCGCCTGCAGGCAAACTCTTATACCCATATAACCTATTCCGCACACAATCAAATAAAAAATCCACACAGCGCCGGATTGCAAAAAAGAAGATTTAAAACCCAACCAAAACTGTTTGAACGGGTTGGTAACACCGTTTGAGCGAAGGGTTTTAAGCATAACACGATAAAGTCCCGTGATGGCGGCACCTATGGTGATTACGGGCAAACTGAACAAAACAAACATAAGGTTTGCACAAACTATAACACCTATTTTGGTCATTACCTTGCCGAAAGCACTATCATTACTCATAAAAGAATTAAGAAAATTATGCACCTTAAAAATCCTCCTCCAACACAAAATCTATAAAATCTTCCACCTGATTTATGTTTTCACTTTTGGCCCCTATACCAAGAGCGCAACTGCCGGTATATATATGATATTCGGTCATTAGCAAGCTATCGCTCAAATCTATTCCCACCGCAATTGGTTCTTTGTGATCTTTATCATCTTTTGGCGGAGTATAATAGATAAAACGTTCCCCGTATTTTTTCTTTATTGAGGTGCAACGTTCATCATCAAGGTCCATAAGTCTGCCGCTTTGTGCAAGGGCTGCAAGCGAATCATTCTCCATAGTGATCGCATCCAGTTTCCCGGAATCCGCAAGGGTGATAAACCTATTGAAATAGGTGTTTCCGCTCGTTTGATTTTTAAGATAATCAAAATAAGATTCATCGATAAAATCAACCTTTTTTTCTTTCAGATCATAGCCGGTTTTCTTGGTGAAATCCCGCCAGAGTTTTGAATTATTGCCAAGATCGGCATTTGTGTTGGCAAAGTTTACCATGATCCAGTTATCGGGAATATTAGTGGCAATACGAACCGCCAAAAAAGTGCCGAAACCAAGTACAAAAATCACTGCCACAATCGGGATCCAGAAATATGTCCAGATATATCTGATTTTTTCTTTTGTAGATAGTTGCTTTATTTTCTCTTTTTCTTCAGACCAAATAATCTTGTTCGGATTCAATTCTTTTAACTCCTATAACAAACGGTTTTATTATTTATCTATTTCATTTATATCTATCTGCATGGATGGGTAATCACCCATAAGCATCGGGAAGGTGTAGCCCCCCTGCATAAGTGCAATGCCAAGGCAGTTGAATTCTCCGTTTACCGAGTATAATGCATCAGGTTTAAGCCCCTTAAGGCGAACATGAACAGATATATAGTTTGCAACCGGATCGGTAACAACAATGCTCACAACACTGTGGCTCTTTTCCCCGTTAACATACTGCCAGGCGAAATAGTTTGATTTATCATCTATATTGTTCAATCGATAGTGTTTTCCGTTGTGAACAATAGGTTCTATCGCCTTGAAGCGTTTTATCTGCTCCTTTATTTCATTGCATTCTTCATCTGATAATTTGGTAAGATCAAGTTCATAACCAAACGCACCGGACATAGCCACAACAGATCGTGTTCCAATGGGTGTTTTTCTACCGGTTTGATGGTTTGGAGAAGCACTTACATGCGCACCCATACTGCTCGCAGGATAGCCGAAGGAAGTTCCGTTTTGTATTGCAAGACGAGAAATGGGATCAGTATTATCCGAGCACCAAATCTGCGGAAAATAATGAAGCATTCCCGCATCAAATCTTCCGCCGCCGCCTGCACAACCCTCAAACAAAACATCGGGGAATTTCTTTATCAGTTTTTCACACAGGCTATATAAGCTTAGATAGTAACGATGAATTACCTCGCCCTGACGTGAAGAAGGTATGGCGTGGGAATAAACATCCGAAATCGAGCGGTTAAAATCCCACTTGATATAAGATATATTGTAATTCTCAAGCAGATTGGAAATGGTATTATATAAATAGTTGTGAACCTCTTCACGGCTCAGATCCAACACAAGCTGGTTGCGGCTCATCATAGGCGCACGACCTGGAGCGGTAAGTGCCCAATCGGGATGGTTGCGATAAAGATCGGAGTTTTCGTTTACCATTTCGGGCTCTATCCAAAGACCGAACTTAAGCCCCATACTGTTGATCTTTTCTATAAGCCCATCAAGTCCGTTTTTCAGTTTTTTTACATCGGGAGTCCAGTCGCCGAGGCCTGCGTTATCATCGTTGCGATTTTTAAACCAACCATCATCCAGAACAAAAAGTTCAACCCCTAAATCTTTTGCCTTTTTAGCGATTGTAAGCAGTTTTTCCTCATCAAAATCAAAGTATGTTGCTTCCCAGTTGTTTACAAGAACCGGTCTATGAGACAGTTTATACCTGCCCCTTACAACATTATTGCGAATAATATTGTGATAGTTGTGCGAAAGATTCGCCAATCCATCGGCGCAGGTTATTATTACCTCAGGTGTATGGAATGATGTTTCGGGCGAAAGTTCCCAGCGAAAACGATCATCACTTATACCCATTAAGGCACGAACACTATCAAACTGATCGCGTTCAACCTCAATTTTGTGGTTGCCTGAATACATCAGCATCATACCGTAACACAAACCGTTTTCCTCGTTTGAATCCTTATCGCACAGAATAATAAACGGATTGTGCTGATGGCTCGACATTCCTCTGACCGACTGCAATGTATGTATACCGTGGAACAGCGGAACACGTTCGGGCTGACGCTCCATGCAATGCCTTCCGTGGAAATGAATCATATCCCAATTACCAAACGGCAATTCCAAGCACGCCGATGATGCTTTTCTAAGCCAAATGATTTCTTTGCCAACGTTTGTTATTTCTGCGGCACGGGTTATTATATCAAGTTCTTCAAATACACCGTAATATAATCTAATATGCATATTTGCGGCATTATCTATAAGGGTTACCACAAGTGTTTCGGCTTCATCACCGTTATCATAAACAGAGGGTAGCCCCGGTATAGAATATTTTCCGGCGAATATTTCGTGCTCAACATAACGAAACTCTGCACATCTGGTTCCATCTGAGCAGGAAGCGGCAATACTGTTGATCCTGAAATCCCCTACGCCAAACGATGTATATTCCTGCGCCATACAATCGAGTGAATAGGCACGGTTATTCCGCATATTATACGGGTTTCCGGAAAATCCGTGCTCATATGTGCGGAATGTATAAGACATATCATTTTGCCCGATTTTTGCACCATAGTATAAATGCTGCAAATAACCGAGTTCATCTATTTTCATTTGATAAACGGTATTTTTTGTTTCTATTATCAGTTGTTTTTTATCTTCAAGATAACGTATGCTCATATCGGTTCTCCATTTTGGTTTTATCTGTTTTTATTGCGGTATTCTCTCGGGCTGTACCCATAAAAACCTTTAAAGGTTTTGGAAAAGGTAAGCGGATTATCATACCCCACCCTGAATGCTATTTCCTGAATGGGATTATTGGTTTCTTTAAGCAGCTTGCACGCCTGTTTCATACGGCACTGCATAAGGTATTCCTGGGGAGAAACACCCATCTTTGCCTTGAAAAGATTGGTGAGATAACTTCTGTGAAGCCCCACATACCGTGCAACATCGCTGATTTTTGCAGTGGCATAATTTGTAAAAATAAAATCAGCGGCATATTTAACATAATCAACGCCCATATTCTCATTCTGTTTGCGGGATTTCTTTTCAACGGTACTATAGGAATCAACCGCCGTACTGATATATTCAAGAAGCAGTCCGGTTCTGTAATAAACATTTGATGGGTGAAGTTCTGCCTGATTAAGTGCATTTGTTACAATAGTATAGAATAAGCGGTGATCAACGTGGCAATCAAGAACATTAACACCATCGATAAATCCGGCCTCTTCCGCACATTCCTTTGCAAGCCTTCCGCCAAAGGTCATCCAACAGTATGTCCAAGGATCATTGCTATCTGCTCTGTACCACGTATCTTCTCCGGGTTTAGTTATAAACATCTGACCAAAGTGAAGTTCCGTTTCCCTGCCGTTAACGCTGAGAACACCCCTGCCCTTCAAAACAACATGCAGATGATAGCCATCCCTTCCTGCGGCATTAAAATAATAATCCGGCAGGCATTCTTCAACACCGCAAAGCATCAGATAAAGATCATCCGATATTCTTTGCTGATACACAAGGCATCTTACCTTAAGGGTGGTATATAGTTCAAAATCTTCAAGCATTTTCTCACCTCTGCTGATACTCTTAAATCAATTATACCAATCTCAAATAAAAAGCAAATTTCCCTATTCGCTTTTCATTTGGCATTGGTACTGCATTAAAGCATAAAAGCCGGAGATATCACAAAAAAGTAATACCTCCGGCACTTTTTTATCAAAGCTTATAGCTATTGTACCATGTCTTCTTATAGCTTGCCGCCTGAGGTAGCTATTCCTTCTACAAACTGCTTCTGGAAAATAACATATATAACCAGCATCGGAACAACCGCCAACACTGCTGCAGCCATCATATTAGGATAGTTGCTGCTGAACTGACCTTGCATTTTCGCAAGACCTGCGGAAAGCGTGGTAGTTTCCTTATTAGTGCAAACGATCATCGGCCACATAAGATCTTTAAACGCAAACAATGCCGTGAATATACCGAGCGATACCATTGAGGAACGAGTAAGCGGCATCATAATACGCAGGAAACGTTGACCGATATTGCATCCGTCAATATCTGCAGCCTCTTCAAGATCTTTAGGTAATCCTTCATAACCGGTTTTAAGAAGATATGTTCCGAAAGCCGTTACGATACCGGGGAATACAAGTCCCGAAACGGTATTTAAAAGTCCCAAGTTTGAAACCATTAAATACTGCGGAATGATAAAGATCTGTGAAGGTATCATCATTTGAACCAATACAAGACTAAAGAAAAAGTTTTTACCCGGGAACTTAAGGCGTCCGAATGCGTAACCTGCCATCGTGGCGGTAAGGCACGCAAATACAACACGGAAAAATATCATAAGCAGGGTGTTTTTATAAAGGGTTATAAAGTTATAACTCAGCCAAACATCCGCAAAGTTTTCAAAATGCCATCCGTGTGCAGGTAAAAAATAGAACGGATCAACCGATATTGCTTCTTGATTTGTCTTTAGTGCCGTAAGTATCATCCAAGCGAAGGGAACCAGCATAATAATTGCCATGATTATGAGCACTATATACATTATCGCTTTGCTTGAAATATTTCTGACACGAGCGCTTTGCATAAGTCTGTTCCCCTTTCTTTACGGATGATAAACGAGTTTCTTTTCTGCTCGTTGAAGAATAAACGTAACAATCATAATGAATATAACAAGGAACATTACAACTGCCGCACCATAACCTTTGTTGCCCTGGGTGAATGCATATGTATAGAATACATAAACAATTGACTGTGTGTTCTGAAGTGCCAGGTTGGTTTTATCCATAACCATAAACATAAAGTCGAATATAGTAAGGGCACCGATTATTCTGGTTTGAACAATAAAGAAGGTTGTGGGTGAAAGCAACGGAACCGTGATATGGAAGAACTGGCGAATGCCGGTTGCACCATCGATTTCTGCCGCTTCATAATAGTCACCCGGTATTTCCTGAAGACCGGAAATAAAGAGCACCATATTGTAACCTATAACCGACCACACACCTATAACACCGATTGAGATCCATGCAATTTTAGGATTGGAGATCCACGCCACATTGGTGCCGAACACATTGTTCAAAAGTCCGAATTGTTGATTGTAAAGCCACTTCCATACCATGGCAACGGCTGCAGGCGCGCAAACCATAGGCAGGAAGAAAATTGTGCGGAAAAGGGATGTTCCCTTAAGTTTTTTATTGAGAAATACCGCAAGTATAAGTGCTATTACTATACCAAACGGCACTTCGATCAATGCATACTTTATAGTATTCCAAAGCGAATGCCAGATTTCACTTGAGGCAAGAACGGTTTTGTAATTTTCAATGCCTATAAATGTATTACCCTTGCCAAAGTCACCTGTTTTATAAAACGATTGTATAAAAGTTTCAATCGCCGGATAGAAGTTAAGCACTATCAATCCTAAAATGGTGGGAGCAATAAAGCATAACGCCCATATTGCCTCTCTCTTCTGTGCTTTGGTGCGTTTTTTCTGCAGTGCTTTTTGTTTCATAAAACGCTCCTTAAGACATATATTATTTCAACGTGGGCGAGCCGAATTGAAAAATCCGGCTCTCCTTTATTAATAACTAAAATCTAATAAATTACTTTTCTGCAGCAATAGCATCTTCAATTATCTTCTGTGCATTTTCACAAGCCTTTGCCATAAGTGCGGCATCGGAAGGATTCTGCCAAGGATCAAGGAATGCACCTGCCTGCTGAATAGCATCTTCCCAAACTGTTGTATTGCGGGTATAAGGACGGAAGTAGAGGCTAAATTCTTCAGCCTTGATGAACGGAGAAACATCCATTCCCTTAAATGCATTTGCAAAATCTTCGGAAATTCCGATCATACCGCCCATGGTTACGCCTTTTTCAGCCTGAAGCTTCTGACCTTCTTCAGAGCAGAAGTAAGAAATAAGGCTATAGCATTCATCGGGTTTTGATGTGGCGGCAGAAGCAGCCCATCCAAGACCGTTATATGCTGACCAACGTTCTTCTTTTTCGCAAGTGCCGTTCTTATTTAAGTCTGCATAAGGAAGTAATGCCCATGCATAATCGTTATGTCCTTCAGCAGTATAGAATGCATTGATCATCCATGAACCCTGTGTGATCATGCCAACCTTACCGGACATGAACAAAGAATCGGTTCCGGTTTCTGCAACTACAGACTGCGGAGCGCCAACTGTTAAGAGTTTGCGAATCATTTCCATTCCGGCTTTTGATTCTGCAGAACCTATTGTTGTGCCCTTGTGATCATCTGTAATAACCTTACCGCCGTAGCAGTAAATTGCGTTGTACCAACCATCCTGGTTGTTTGATGTGTTCATTGCCATACCGTAAACATCACCTTTGGAATCTTCGGTGATCTTCTTAGCTGCTTCGTACATGTCATCCCATGTCCAGGCATCGGTAGGATATTTAACACCGTATTTATCGAATATTGCTTTGTTATAAAGGAGAGCGATTGTATCATGGTCTTTCGGAAGAGCGAAAACCTTTCCGTCATTACGTGTATACAAATTCTTAACGCCTTCATAGTATTTGGACAAATCAACCGAGCTGTCCTTAGAAATATAATCTGTTAAATCGAGGAGAAGATTGTTTTCCATATACATTTGAACTGTATTGGAGTGCATCCAGAATACGTCCGGCATTGTGCCGCCTGAAGCACCTGCTTCAAGAAGTGTCCAGTAGTTATCCCAGTCAACAACTTCTACGTTAACCTTAACACCGGTAGTTTCGGTCCACTTATCAGCGATTTCCTGAATACCCTTTTGCTGATTAGCGTCCCAGATATTTACTGTGATTGCATCTGAGCTTTTGCCGTTGCTGCCGCCGCATCCTGCAAAAACAGTTACGAGTACAGCAAGAGTTAAAATAAGTGCTAAAACCTTTTTCATAGAACTGCCTCCTAAAAAAATATTATGTATGTAAATGCACATAAATCATAGCCCACCGTGCATTACAGTGATATTTTACAACTAAAAACAACATTTCACTATGGTTGAATGTTGTGAAAACATAGAAATATGTTATATCTTTTTCATTTATAACTTTTGCGTTTTAAAACATATGTTGATTTTGTTTTTAATTTTTCCACAAAAATGATAACTGTTATACAAATTAAACATTAAAAATCAAACGAAAAACCACTGTTTTCTGCCGAAAATGCACATTTTTTATATATTATGAAGCTGATGTAAGTTCAAATAAATGGCTTAGTTATGCAGATTTTCGGCGTTTTTATACTAAATTGCTACACTATGTTCAAGTACATTATAACATTTTTCTGTCGTAAATACAACATTTTTGCATATTTATATTACATAGGGCTATATTCTTTTCCTGAATTTTAGGATAAAATGACTGTGTCGATATATTTATATATTGAACATAATCTTCATTTAAATGGCGTTTGCTCACTCCACTATATGAGCGGCGTACATCCAAAAAGGAGGTCAAATCACCGTAAGACTCACGGTGCGGCAGTGTGGAGACCTGCCGTAAATGCGGAGCAACAATATTCTGTTGCCCGTGAGGCGATTTTGCGGAGGCACTATCGTCAGAGTCGTGTTTATGTCCGAAGTAGTACTCAAAGGAATCAAGAAGATCTACGACAACAAGGTTACAGCCGTACACGATGTAAACCTACATATTAAAGACAAAGAATTTATTGTTCTTGTAGGTCCTTCCGGATGCGGCAAGTCCACCACCCTGCGAATGGTTGCAGGTCTCGAGAGCATTTCAGATGGTGAGCTGTATATTGACGGCAAACTGATGAATGACATTGTTCCGAAGGACAGAGACATTGCCATGGTTTTCCAGAACTATGCTCTTTATCCTCATTTAACCGTTCGCGAGAATATGGCTTTTGCCTTAAAACTCAAGAGAACCCCTAAGGCTGTGATTGATGAAAAGGTTAACGAAGTAGCCAATATTCTCGGAATCACTCAGTACCTCGACAGAAAACCAAAAGCTCTCTCCGGCGGCCAAAGGCAGCGTGTTGCCATAGGCAGAGCAATGGTAAGAAACCCCAAAGTATTTTTGATGGATGAGCCGCTTTCCAACCTGGATGCAAAACTCAGAAATGAGATGCGTGCCGAGATCATAAAACTCAGACAGCGTATTGATACCACCTTTATGTATGTTACCCACGATCAGACCGAGGCTATGACCCTTGCCGATCGTATAGTAATAATGAAGGATGGTTATGTTCACCAAATAGGCACACCGCAGGAACTTTTTGATAAACCGGTTAATCTTTTTGTTGCCGGATTTATCGGAATGCCGGTAATGAACTTCTTCAAAGGAAGCAAACTCTTGCTTGAAGATGATAAATACTATGCTGAGATCCGCGGTGAAAAATTTGAACTTAGCGAATTCCAGCAAAAAGCCCTCAAGGCAAGAGGCCAGAAGCCTGTAACTATCGTTGCCGGTGTTCGTCCGCAGTATATCACTGTTGGAAAAGGCAAACTTTCGGCAAAAATCGAAGTTAGCGAAATGATGGGAACCGAATACAATATTCACGCCACAAGCGGTGATGATGAGGTTGTTATGGTTATACCCACCATCGGTCTTGGTGCAGATGTTTCCATGGGCAAAGAAATAAAATTCGATGTTGCTCCGGAACTTATTCAGCTCTTTGATGAAGAAACAGGCAACAATCTGATTTGGTTCGATGAAAAATCTGCCGAAGCCAACGCTCCCGAGTGCGCTAAATATTAATCGATAACTTTTGGCGATTATTTTATTCGTAAATAAATAATATAAATATTTCCCCGAGCGGTAAAAACGCTTGGGGTAATATTATAAAATCGGAGGATTTATGGAACAAAAATTTGTAAACAAATTTACCCGTTCATTCGAAATTGAAAAGGAACTATATCGGTATCTTCACCTCACCTCAAGGCCTATTACTATATGTTATATTCTATTGGGTATAGTGCTTGTAGTAAATCTGGCTATGATCATAGCAAACGGACTTGCCTATGCAAATATGTCCATCTTTGCGATGTGCGTTATAGTTTTATTCGTTTTGTTTTTCAGGTATTATTCATCTGTTACAACGGCAAAAAAACGTTTTGCCGAAGAGACCAATAATAAAGGTGAAATAACAATCACTGCAACCCTTACAGATGATGAACTTTTAAGCGAATCTTCCGATAGAGAAAAGGCGATTATCGTGCCTTATTCCAAGATTGCAAAGGTGTTTTTAACAGATAACTTTTATATGATTCAAACCACGGATCAGATGATTTATGCTTTTAAAAAAGGGGCTTTTATAGCTGGAGAAGAAGAAAGTTTCCTACCGTTTGTAAATGAGATTATAAGTAAGAACAACCGTAAGCACAAATAATATAGGATCGATTTTTAAGTAGAATTTACTTGAAAAAGCAAAGAAGAAACAGAACCGATTGAAGAAATAGAGCAACCGGATGAAACCGAAGAGAATAAAGAAAGCATCAATAATACAGAAACCATTAAAGAAACCAAAGAAGCCGCAACTGCCACAGCAGAGAAATCACCTAAAACAGGTAACGGCATAGTATTCTTTGTGTTCTTAACTCTAATCAGTGCAGCATACCGCCACACTGATTATCAAAAAGAATAAGGTTTAACACCTCAAAAAAACACCACCCAAATGGGTGGTGTTTTTTTATGCAATAAATAAATTATTCTAGTGTTATGATGTGTTATTTAGTGTTATATAGTCCCGAAAAACCGCATAAAATGGGCATTTTTAAGACATAAGATGTGGTAGGAAACAAAGTATTCAACTAAGCCGTTTTCAAGCCCTTTTACTAATTTGTCAATCGCCTGCGGCTGGTCGCCCGTAGGCTTATAATTTGAGTGTAAAACAAACTTGTCCATATGAAACCCACTTATTACTCTTTAATATATTTTTTAGCCATTCCGCCTTCCGCGGTTTCCCGGTATATAACCTTTAAATCTTTTCCGGTTTCATACATTGTGTCAACAATCATATCAAAACTGATTTTCCTTGAATCAGCCAAAAAATCAGAAAGATTAACGGCGTTTAACGCCCGCATTGCCGCTATGGCGTTTCGCTCTATACAAGGTATTTGAACAAGCCCTAATATCGGGTCGCAGGTCAGTCCCAAATGATGTTCAACGGACATCTCTGCCGCGTATTCTATCTGCTCAAGGTCAAGTTCAAACAGTTCGGAGACCGCGGCAGCAGCCATGGCGCATGCGGTACCTATCTCCGCCTGACAGCCGCATTCCGCACCGCTTATAGAAGCATTTGTTTTTATTAGGTTTCCTATTATCCCCGCGGTGGCAAGAGAATGAATTATTTCTTCATCAGAAAATTTTCGCTTTTGTTGAAGATACTTTAATACCGCCGGAACAACACCGCAGGAACCGCAAGTGGGCGCGGTAACTATTTCGCCGCCCGAAGCGTTTTCTTCGCTTACCGCGTAAGCATAAGCGCAAATCAGACGGTTTGTTTTTGTTTCCTCTGTTTCGTCAATATGCCTTTGCCTAGATAGGTACTTTGCCTTTCTTTGAAGCCCTATCCCGCCTTGTAATATACCTTCGGTTTCAAGTCCTCTCATGATCGCTTTCTGCATCGTTTCCCAGATTTTTTCAAGATATTTCCAAATATCTTTGCCTTCGCATTCCTCCACATATTGCCAGATACGAATATTATTGCTCCTGCAATACCGTGAGATCTGAGTGAAGGAATTCAAGTCATAAATATCCGAATGTTCGTGCTTTGATTCGCCTTCGGCGATTATTTCGCCCCCGCCAATGCTGTAATACCGCTTTTTTGAAACAACACTGCCGTTATTCAAGACCATTAAATCCATCATATTGGGGTGATATTCAGTAGGAGTTATTTCATCAAATTCCACCGAAAACTTTTTACCGACGAAAGCGTCACGCAAAACAACGTCTGTCATATGCCCTTTACCGGTCTTTGCCAAAGAGCCATATAAAACCGCCTTATAGTCTTTCCCGTTCGGGTTTTCCGCCAAAAATTGCTTTGCCGCGAAAAACGGACCCATTGTGTGTGAGGACGACGGGCCTCTGCCTATTTTATATAAATACTTTAATGATTGCATATTTATCGTTCCAATACCGTTATTTTATATTTCACCTTTTTATCGCATTACGCGAATTCGGGTCACATTATTTTTTGATTTATCTTGTTTTATTATGTGTTATTTAGTACTATTAAGTACCGGAAAACCGCATAAAACGGGGATTTAAGAAGCATAAGATGTGATAGAAAACAGATTATTCAACCGCGTTTTCGGGGAAGAACTCGCAGAACTCACTTCCCTGTTAATGATTATACAACAAAATGTTCTGCAAGTAAACAGTAACAGATAAATTTATAACTGTTATGAGCCCGTAAAATATGCTTTTGATTTTTTAAACAATTGTTTCTTTTTAATTTCTTTTATGGTATAATTTTTGCAGATAGTTAAAAACATTTAGATTATTCTTAAATCAACAACAATTGGAGTAATAATTATGGCAAATTTTACGGAAAAAGCGATAAAAGAAACTTTTATTGAGTTGTTGGAGGAGCATCCGCTTTCACAGATAACAATAAAAGATATTGTTAAAAAGTGTGGCATAAATCGCAACACTTTTTATTATCACTATGACGGTATGCCTGCCCTAATAGCGGAAATCATCGAAGAAGAATCGAAATCCATTATAAATAAATACCCCTCCGTTTCCTCTATTGTTGAATGTTTCGATGCAATGGTTGAATTTACCACTCTAAAAAAACGCCCGATTATGCATATCTTTCGTTCGGTAAACAGAGAGGTCTTTGAGAAAAACCTAATGGCCGTAAGCGATTATTTTGTTTGCAACTATGTAAATACGGCGCTTAACGATATTCCGATTAGTGAATCAGATAAAAGGACGATTATAACCTATTACAAAAGTGTTTGTTTCGGTCTTGTGATAGAGTGGCTTAACTGTGAAATGAGCGCGGATTTTGCAAATGAAATACGCCGGATTTTTCTTCTTAAAAAAGACTTTGCCGAAGAGATTGCAGTTCTTTTACAGGGACAAGTTTAATTATAGAATATCAGTCATTTTTATGCTCGTGTCTAAAAAACAGACGCGAGCATAATTTTATCTATATTTATTTTCGAGTACTGCTATATAATATCATATATAAACTAAATTAGGAGGATATGCAATGCATTTTTCAAAGACGGTAGTAAAATTCCGTATTCCCATACTGATATTAACAGTTATTTTAATGATACCTTCTGTTATCGGTATGTTTGCTACCCGAGTCAATTATGATATGCTAAACTACCTGCCGAGCGATATGGAAACAGTCGTAGGGCAAAAAGAATTGTTAAGAGATTTTAACAAGGGTGCATTTTCGTTTATTATTCTTGAAGATATGCCTGAAAAGGATGTTGCGAAGCTAAAAGAGAAGATTGCCGAAGTTGAGCATGTAGATACAGTGCTTTGGTATGATTCTTTCGCAGATTTATCGGTTCCTATGGAAATTCTTCCTGACGAATTTTATTCGGCATTCAATACGGAAAACTCCACTATGATGGCGGTTTTTTTCGATACGGGAACATCTGACGATTTAACTATGAAAGCTGTACAGCAAATCAGGTCTATTTGTGGAAGACAGTGCTATGTTTCGGGTATGACTGCGCTTGTAGTCGATCTAAAAGACCTTTGCGAAAAAGAAGAGCCGATTTATGTGGCTCTTGCGGTTATACTCGCTTGTATTGCTATGTTTGTATTGCTTGACGGATGGCTTGTTCCGATTGTCTTTCTTACCTCTATCGGCGCTATGATTCTTCTGAATCTCGGCACAAACTTTTTTTTAGGCGAAATATCCTACATAACTAAAGCTCTTTCCGCCGTTTTGCAACTTGCCGTTACAATGGACTATTCTATTTTCTTATGGCACAGTTACAATGAACAACGGGAAATTTTTTCGGACAATAAAGAAGCTATGTCAGTCGCAATTCAAAAAACTCTCACAAGCGTTGTCGGCAGTTCGATAACCACCATTGCCGGATTTATTGCCCTTTGCTTTATGAGTTTTACGCTCGGTAAAGATTTGGGAATTGTTATGGCAAAGGGAGTAATTTTCGGGGTTATCGGTTGCGTTACCGTTCTACCCTCTTTAATCCTTGTACTCGACAAACCGCTTCAAAAAACAAAGCTACGTTCAATTATCCCTAATATGAGCAAATTTGCAAAGAAAATTGTAACTGTGTTTCCTGTTTTTCTTATTATCTTCGCCATAATGATTTTCCCGGCATATTACAGTTATAACAAGGCGAACAACGAAGTTTACTATGATCTGGGCGAATGTCTGCCGGACGATATAAATTATGTTATTTCAAATTCAAAGCTTCGTGAGGATTTCGGAATTGCCTCAACCCATATGATTTTAACGAATTCTAAGCTTTCTTCAAAATCCGTCAGAGATATGATGGCGGAAATGGAAAATGTAGACGGCGTAAAATATGTGCTCGGGCTTGAATCGGTTATAGGTTCTCGCGTACCGGAAGAAATATTGCCGGAAAGAATTAAATCCATACTTAAAAGCGACCGCTATGAACTGCTGCTTATAAACTCCGAATACAAACCGGCAAGCGACGAAGCAAATGAACAAATAACAAAGCTGAACTCTATAGTAAAGAGCTATGACAAGGGTGGAATGGTAATAGGTGAAGCTCCTTGTATGAAAGATATGATTGAAACAACAGACCACGATTTTAGAGTAGTTACCGTAGTTTCGATAATTGCAATCTTTGTGATTATTCTGCTTGTTGAAAAATCGATTTCACTGCCGTTTATCTTAATTGCCGTAATTGAATTCGGTATTTTTATAAATTTAGGTATTCCTCATTATACAGGTCAGAGTATGGCTTTTATTACTCCGATTTGTATAAGTACCATACAACTCGGCGCAACCGTTGACTATGCCATTTTAATGACCACCAGATACAAGTCCGAGCGGATTGCCGGAAATGATAAAAAAACTGCTGTTTGGACAGCGCTTTACACATCGATTCCGTCCATAATTGTTTCCGGAATGGGACTTTTTGCCGCCACATTCGGTGTTGCGCTTTATTCGGATATTGAAATTATAAGCTCTATGTGTATGTTAATGGCAAGAGGCGCACTAATAAGTATGCTGCTTGTTATATTGATACTGCCGGCTATGTTTATGCTTTTTGATAAAATCATTTGCAAAACAACACTTGGTATGACAAAAATAAACACTAATAGCAGAATTGAGGTTAAATAATATGAAGAATACATCAATTAGGATCACAAGCATTATATTGAGCGTTATATTACTGATAGGCACAGCAGGAATCACACTTGCATTGGACTCGGATAAAGATGAAACGCCGATACAAACCGTATCCGAAGAATCCAATCAGACAGTATCTGATAATATCAGCAAGTATGAAACCGTATATGTTCTCGCAGGGGCGGACGGTTCGGTTAAAAAAATCATTGTAAGCGATTGGATAAAAAACACTACTGCAGACAGCAAGCTTTCTGACAAGAGCGAGCTTACCAATATCATGAATGTTAAAGGTGACGAAAAATACACCCTTGACAGCGAAAACAATACTGTTTGGGACACAAAAGGAAATGACATTTATTATCAGGGTAATATTGAAAAAGAACTGCCGGTAGGACTTACGGTATCCTATAAACTTGACGGAAAACCTGTTTCCCCAAAAGATATCGCAGGTAAAAGCGGAAAAGTCACCATCAGATTTGATTACGACAACCGCCAATATGAAACCGTAACAATTGACGGGAAATCAGAAAAAATATATGTTCCTTTTGCAATGCTCACGGGCATGCTTTTAAACAATGATATTTTCAGCAACGTAGAGGTTTTAAACGGCAAATTGATAAACGACGGCAACCGCACCGCCGTAATAGGCATTGCTATGCCGGGTCTTCAAAGTAATCTTGATATATCAAAAGATATAATTAACATACCCGACTATGTTGAAATAACGGCAGATGTTAAAAATTTCAAATTAGGTATGACAGTTACAGTTGCTACAAACGAACTGTTTAACCAAATCGATTCTTCAAAGCTAAACAGTGTAGAAAGCCTTGCCGGTTCTGTAAACGAATTGACCGCCGGTATGCAGAAGCTTATAAACGGTTCTTCCGAACTTTACGGCGGACTTACAACACTGCTCACTAAATCCAAAGAACTTGTTACCGGCATTGAGAAAATAGCATCAGGTGCCAAGGAGTTAAATGAAGCAACTGCTAAAATCGACGATGGTGTAGGTGAACTTGACGGCTACATTTCGGATTTATCGGGCGGACTCAATGAACTTAAAAAACATAACACAGAACTGAACGGCGGTGCTAAACAGGTTTTTGACACATTGCTTGCCACCGCATCCGCACAGCTTAACGCCAAAGGTATATCCGTTCCGGCATTAACAATAGATAACTATGCCGAAACGCTGAATAAAGTTATATCTTCACTTGACCAAACTGAAGTTTACAGTAAAGCGCTTGCACAGGTTACCGCAGCTGTTAACGCCAACCGTGGCATTATTAAAAATCAGGTGACGGCGGCAGTCCGTGAACAGGTTGCCGCAGAGGTAATTCCCCTTGCCACAAACGGTCAAATGACAAAGGAAGCTTATGACGCGGCAGTTGCGGCAAATATGATACCAAAAGCACAGAAAGAACAGATTGAGGGCGCAATCGATGCACAAATGCAGACCGATTCCGTAAAATCAATTATTTCTAATCAGCTTGAACTTCAGATAAATAAAATAATCTCGGAAAAAATGGCTTCAGACGAAGTGCAAGCGCAGTTAACCGCCGCTGCGAACGGTGCTAAATCGGTTATCTCGCTTAAAGCATCGCTCGACAGTTACAACACTTTCTATCTCGGACTGCTGACATACACAAACGGCGTCGCATCTGCGGCAGACGGTGCAAACAGTATTTCGAAGGGCATGCCTACGCTGAAAGGCGGCACATCACAGCTAAAAGACGGAACGGCAGAACTTTATGCCGGCATACTGCAAATGAAAAACGGAACGCCCGCTTTAACAGACGGTGTAGGAAAGCTGAAAGACGGCGCTATGCAGTTATCAGACGGTCTTAAAAAATTCAACACTGAAGGAATAAGCAAAATAGCAAATCTTATAAACGGCGACGCGAAAAAACTCGTTACAAGAATTAAAGCTTCCGCAGATGTTTCAAAAAAATACCGCAATTTCTCAGGAATCAGCGATAAAGCAGACGGTCAGGTAAAGTTTATCTACCGCACAGACGAAATATCTGATAAGTAATATTTACATAAATAAGTATAAAAAGTGTGTGAAACCGATTCAGTTCCACACACTTTTTTATCAAATACGATCTCTATGTTTTCACTCACTAATAATATATTTTACTATAAAAAAATTAATATTTTAATTATATTAATTTTATTGACAGCAATAATCTATTGTGATAAAATTTCGTTGGAGATGATTTTATGAAACATTATTTATTACCAAAAGAAGGAAATTTTTACAAAGCAAATCTTCATTGCCACTCTACTGTATCCGACGGTCAATGGTCACCTGAAAAAATCAAAGAAGAATACATGAAACGCGGATATTCGATTGTCGCGTTTACAGACCATGATATTTTAATTCCACATAATGACCTTACCGATGAAAACTTCCTCGCTTTAAACGGCTATGAAGTCGGTTTAAATGACGATAATACCAGCTGGCCGCAGACTATTTGCTGCCATATAGGCTTTATTTCATTATCGCCTGATAATAACAAAGATCCGTTTTGGAACAGGACCAAAAAATATCTTTTAAGCCATAACAATAAATATTATGCCGACCAAGCTGATTTTTACGAAGACAGACCTGATTATATTCGTAAATATACACACAAGGGTGTTAGCGAAATGATGCAAATCGGTCGCGACTGCGGTTTTTACGTTATTTATAATCACCCGCAATGGTCGTTTGAAAACTATTCCGATTATATGGGATACCAAGGAATGCACGCATTTGAAATTTACAATCACGCGTCAACGGTAGGCGGTTGGACCGAATATAACGATAGTATCTTTGATGATTTTTTAAGAGCCGGCAGATACATTCATAATGTTGCGGCAGATGATAACCACAACGGCAGAAAAGACTCTTTTGGCGGCTGGATTAATATTAAAGCTCCGAGTCTTACATACGAAAACATAGCGAAAGCTCTTTTAAATGGAGATTTTTATTCGTCGGAAGGTCCTTCGATTTTAGATGCTTACTACGATGATGAAGATGACCTGGTTCATGTAAAAACATCTCCTGTAAAACAAATAGCCTTAATGGGCGAATCAAGAACATCAAACTTTATAAATGCCGAAGGCAACTGGGCAAAGGACGAACCTGTTGATTATGTAACAGAATGTGCTTTCCATATTCCGGAAAACGACGCTTATTTTAGAATACATATAACTGATGAATACGGTAAACACGCCGATTCAAATCCATTTACAAATTGGACAAAATAAAAATGCGGAAATTTTTTCCGCATTTTTTTATTTAATCTCATCAATATATGGTATCGATTCCGATGCACCGTTTTTTGAAATGGCAAATGATGCCGCTTTTGACGCAAGAAGCATCGCTTCTTTAATTGTTTTTTTATTTATAACAGCGCTTATAAAATAACCTGTAAACGTGTCCCCTGCGGCTGTTGTATCAACAATATTTGTTTTAATTGCCGGTTGATATATTTTTTCATTTGCATTTATAAACATACTGCCCTTGTCACCCAAAGTCAAAATAAATTAGAGCTTGGATATTGTTCAATAAAACGTTTAAGTATTTCTTCAGGATCCGAAGTGTTGAACAGCTCGCCGGCTTCAATCTCATTGCAAAACCAATATTTTACAAAGTTAAGAGGCAGGTTTTTAATTGAATTATCAAACGGAGAAGGATTGAAAACAATTTGCATTCCTTTATTATAAGCTGTTTTGAAAATTTCATCCAATCCGGACGTTTCATTTTGAAGAAGTATAATATCATCTTTTTCTGCATCGATTAAAAAGGTGTTAATATACTTAAAATCTATTAAAGCGTTAGTTCCCGCATACAAAATAATGCTGTTTTGACCTTTTTTATCAACCTGTATTATTGCGTGACCTGTTTTTTCTTTAGATATTTTTATTCGATTAGTATCAACACCGGAGTGCTTTAACGCTTCAATTAAAAACTTGCCGTCTTCACCTATATGTGCACCGTGAATAACCTTAATTCCGGCGCGAGAAAGCGCAATCGACTGATTAAGCCCTTTACCTCCGGGATAAACCCTTAAAGAATATGACGATAACGTTTCTTCAGGCTTTACAATATGATCGGTTTTATATACATAGTCGATATTTACAGAACCCAAATTATATACTTTCATCAAAGCACCTCCTACACCTTATATCTTAAATGTAAAGCCAAACAATTTCAAGAACAAAATATCAATTATTATAAAATATTGTAATCAATTTTCGAAATATTTCAGCGAATGATTTTTCCGATAAAAATGCAGCATTACGCTAATAAAAAAGAGCAACACCCTACGGTATTGCTCTTTTTTTTGGCGCGCTGAAAGGGACTCGCTACGCCGCAACTGTTGCGGCTACACGCCCGCGGCCTTGCCAAACATCCACCGGATGTTCGGCATCGCTTTGCGACCGGCCTTTTCGAGTCCCTTTCAGCATATAAAACTAAAAAAGAGCAACACCAAAAGGTATTGCTCTTTTTTTGGCGCGCTGAAAGGGACTCGAACCCCCGACCCTCTGCTTAGAAGGCAGATGCTCTATCCAGCTGAGCTATCAGCGCATAAAAAATGGAGCGGGTGATGGGAATCGAACCCACACAGCCAGCTTGGAAGGCTGGAATTCTAACCATTGAACTACACCCGCACCTTTAAAAGCAAGGAATATTTTAACATATTCCTCGCTTTAAGTCAAGCAGTTTTATTAAAAATATAATCAATTTTTAATCCGTCATTTATGCTCAATTTTATCGAAGAAACCGGAGTACCATAACTGTCAAGTAATTTATCAATAATTACATCTTCCACACTTTTTCTAATATTGTTTTTTAGGTCTCTGGCACCACGTTTTTGGGCATTACAATTAGTTGCAAAATACTCACAAACATCTTTAGAAAAGAAAAGTTCAATTTTTCTTTCTTTTAGCGAATCTGACAAATCATTTAAAGCAATCTCAGCGATTGCAGTTAATGCATTAAAGTCAAGCGGATTAAAACAGACAATTTCATCAACTCTAGCTAAAAACTCAGGATGTAAAAATTCTTCTAAGGCTTTAATTGCTTTCTCGTTGCTTGCAGCGGCCGCATTTTTACCAAACCCTAAAAGCATTTCACTTTTTTCGCTTCCTGCATTAGATGTCATGATAATAATAGTATTTTCAAAATTTACAACACGCCCTTGAGCGTCTGTAACCCTACCGTCATCCAAAATTTGAAGCAAAATATTCAAAACATCCGGATGCGCTTTTTCAATTTCATCAAACAAAACTACAGAGTAAGGTTTTCTGCGAACCTTTTCGGTTAACTGGCCCGCCTCGTCAAAGCCGACATATCCGGGAGGAGCACCTATAAGCCTTGATACCGAGTGCTTTTCCATAAATTCAGACATATCAAATCGAATCAGTGTTTCGGGCGTATCAAATAAATATTGTGAAAGTGCCTTTGCAAGCTCGGTTTTGCCAACTCCTGTAGAACCTATAAAAATAAAAGATGCCGGTCGGTGACTTTTATTGATTTTAATTCTCGAACGTTTTACGGCAGCTACAACCTTATCAATAGGTTCGTCCTGTCCTTTTACCCTTTTAAGTAAATAATCTTTAAGATTTTTTACCTTTAGCACATCACTCTCTTTAATCTTAGAAGCCGGAATTGCAGTCCACAATTCAATTACTTCAGCAAGGTCGTCTTCGGTAACAAAATTTTGTTCGGTTTTTTTAGACAGCTCATTTATCTTTGCTTTGCTAATTTCTATATCCGAGCGCACTTTCGCAAGTTTTTCGTAGTCTGGATTTTCAAGATCAGATGTCAAAGCTTCTTCATCTTTAAGAAGTCCGTCCATTTTTTGATTTTCAATATAAAGCTCATCAATATTATGATTTTTAAGGCTGGCGCAAGCAGATGCTTCGTCAATCAAATCAATGGCTTTATCAGGCAAAAATCTATCTGTGATGTACCTCTCAGATAAAGTTACTGCTTTTTTAGCAATATCATCGGTAATTTTAACATTATGATAACCTTCATAATAGCTTTTAATTGCGGTAATCATATTAACTGCGTTTTCTACTGACGGTTCATCGATAATAACCGGCTGGAAGCGTCGCTCTAAAGCCGCGTCTTTTTCAATAAACTGGCGGTATTCTTTTAAGGTTGTTGCACCTATAACATGAATTTCACCACGAGAAAGCGCAGGCTTTAAAATGTTGCTGGCATTCATGGCGCCATCAGAATTGCCGGCGCCTACAATGTTGTGAAGTTCATCAATGAATAAAACGATATTACCTTCGGCTTTAATTTCTTCCACAAGCCCTTTAACGCGGCTTTCAAACTGACCTCTAAACTGAGTGCCGGCAACAAGGCTTGTAAGATCTAAAAGATAAATTTCTTTGTCTTTTAATCTCGCCGGAACGTTGCCGGTTGCAATTTTTATTGCAAGGCCTTCAGCTATAGCGGTTTTGCCGACACCGGGCTCTCCAATAAGGCAGGGATTATTCTTTGTTCTTCTTGATAAAATTTGAATTACTCTATAAATCTCGTTTTCACGGCCTACAATGGCATCTAAAAGACCGTTTCTTGCTTTTTCTGTTAAATTGATGCCGTAAGTATTTAAGAATTTACGCTTTTTAGAGTTTTTCTTTTTGTCGTCTTTTTTCTTGCTATCTTCTTCGGGCTTGCCGAAAATATTATTTAAAAAAGGAAAAGTGGGCGCACCGCCAGCTAAATCGTCATCCATGTCGTCATCATCTAGCGGCATCATCCCCATCATTTGCTCACTGATTTCTTCAATATTTTCTTCGGAAATATTCATCTTTTTCAGCAAATCATCAACAGGTTTAAGCCCCATTTCTTTAGCGCAAACAAGGCAAAGTCCGCTTGGATCAGATGATTTATTGGCGGCATCTGCCACAAAAATAACTGCAGGCCTTTTTCCACATTTGGAACACATTTTTAACATTAATTTACTCCTTCTTTGTTATAAGCGGTAACAACAGCGTTTTGAAATATCCGACAGTTGAAACACACAACATGAATGCGGAAAAAAATGCTGCTATGCTAATTATTAAGTCCGAAATAATATTTATTCCGGCACTGTTTAAAACCATTAAAATAACCGTTAAATATACAGAGCAGGTCGCAACCTTACCCCACCAGCGGGCAGATACAGCCTTTACCCCATCGTTCAACAAATATGTAGCTAAGATTAGTGTAGCGAGTTCTTTAATAAAAAGAACTATCAACAAAACCCATACAGCTACAAGGTGCAAATGGTCAAGAAGTAACATAAGAACAATTGCTACTTGCGTTAATTTGTCAGCAATAGGGTCTAAAATTTTGCCAAAATCGGAGACCATATTAAAATGACGCGCTAAAAAACCGTCTAACACATCACTGAATCCGGACAATATAATCAATCCGAATGCGGTCCAAAAGCGACCGTCTAAATATGAAACAATAATAAACGGTATAAGCAAAATTCTAAAAAGCGAAATGATGTTCGGTATAGTTATTATTTTATTTTTCCCCATTTTAAACTTCCCCAAACTTTAAATAATTTCAGATAAAAACTTAAATATATATGAAGATGAAACATTTTCATCTGTAAAAATGAAAAATCCGTCTTTAGAAAATTTCATACAAACAGAAATTAATATGCAAAACGCAGTTACAATTACCAAGCCTTTTAAAAGACCTAAAAAACCACCTAAAAAAGCATTAAGCTTACCTATAATTGAGACCTTAAACATTTTGTTTAATATGTGTGCAAGCCATTTGATTAAAATTGAAAGAACCGAAAACAGCACCACATAAAGTATAACTTTAATTATGTTAACAATAATAGGTTTAGCAATTTCATCTGTAGCTGTGGCAACTGCAGAAGCGGAATTTGTTGCACTGCTTTTAAAGCTTAAAACAACCGACTGCTTAGATACCCCAAAATTGCCGGCGGTACCGGTAACAAATTCCGGCAAATTGTCCCACACGGCATTCACAGCCTCTTCGGTGGTTTTTAGTTCACTGGCGGTAACTTTTTCTTCAATGCTGTTTGTAAGGGCCGGAGACACCGCCCTATCATAAATTTGATCGGCTAAAAAACCGCCAAGAAAGAACGAAATTTGAACAGCTAAGAAAAATCCAACAAGTTCAATTGCCGTTTTGACAAATCCTTTTTTAGCAGAAAAAAACACAAATACAGCAACAATTAAAACTATTAACAAATCAAGAATTATACCCAAAATGGCCCTCCTAAAAAGCTTTATATAAAGAATAGTCGTCACACATAATAACAGAGTCTGAGCTTCCAACAACCATGTATTTTAAAATGTGCTCAAAATCACTGCTATTGACTTTTTCCCCTTTAAAATTTAAAACATCTACGCGTTGCGTGGACAAAACATAAATATTATCATGGTAAACATCAATATCAGTTATTTGACCTGAATATTCAAATTGATTAACAAGCTTAGAGTTATTATATAACGAAATAATATACGAATCAGTAATAATTCCGTTTTTGCAAACAACTATATTTTGGGATTTATTATCCGTTTTATAAAAAGCAACAGAGTTATTTAAATCGGAAGAAAAAACTTCGCCTTTTGTCCAATTGTAATAAATTATTCTATTATTTAGCACAACAGAAAACAAATTAGAGGTTAAATTGTTAAGCGATAATACCGAACCGTTTAATTCGTATTTAAACACAGGATTTGCAGATTTAAAGTTTAAACAGTAAATTTTTGAAACAAGCGTTCCGGAAGATACCGTTACGGTAACTACAGTTAACATTTTTCCGTTTGGACTTAACAGCACCGAAGAAACTGCCTCATCCGCAGACAACCATTTGTAAATAAGCTTGTTTTTCTTGTTAAACACATTTACTTCCGCTTCGTAGCCGGTAGATTTTGTAACAAGCGCAAAGTTTCCGGAATTTGAAATGGTTGCAAGCAAAATCTCATTTTCGGTTCTATCGGATATTACCGTCGATTTATAATTCGTCACCATATAATCGGTATCATGCAAATTGTAAACAAGGGCTCTGGCACTAGATACAGAAAAATACGGATCCGAATAGCCGTGCTGAATATTTAAAAATTCCTTACCGTTTTTATTAAATGCCAAAAGATTTGTGTCTGTTAAAACAAATGTGTTTTTAGAACTTGAAAACATCCCTTCAATATGGCTTCCTTCGGCACGAACAGGAAACCCGCTGCCGCCACCTGAAGATGCAATTATATTTGTGATGGCTTCAGGAAGCCCTGTGGGCGGTGTAGCAATTAAAAAAAACAATACAATTATTAAAATCGCTGCCGCCGCAAATTTAAAAATATTCTTTCTTTGTTTAGAAGCTTTAAATGCGGGCAACAACTTAAGCCCATAAAACTTTATTATTGGATTAGATGACTTTCTTGCTTTACCAGGCGCCTTCTTTTGTGGCTTTGGTTTTGAATTTGCCGATTTACCGCTAACTGCAGGCCGCATTTTAATCTCAGATACTGCATCAACCTTTGGATTTTTATTTGGAATACGGCTAACCTTTTTTCTGATATTTGCCACAAAAGCACCTCCTTAATAATGAACTTCCTTTAAATACAGACCATATGCCGGCAAGGTTATACCGGCAAGGCTTCGATTTTTCGCTTCGATTATTTTATCAGCGTCATCTGCTGATATTTTACCTGAATTTACTTCTAAAAAAGTACCGGACAATATTCTTACCATATTGTACAAAAATCCGTCAGCTGAAAATTCAAAAGCTATAACATCATCATCAAATTTATATGCACAAGCCTTATATAAATTTCTTACTTTATCTTGTACATCTGTACCTGCCGCACAAAAAGAAGAAAAATCATGTTGTCCAAGCAGATTATGCGCAAAAGCATTTATTTTTTCCAAATTAACGTTTTTTTGCTTAATTCTGTAAGCTCTTTGTTCTAAAAACGGATTTCGCACGCCTGTATATATTTTATAAATATAGGTTTTACTTTTTGCACTGTATCTGGCGTGAAAATCATCGGACACATCTGTACATGTTTTAGCCGCGATATCTTCGGGTAGATAGTTATTTAAAGCTAAAACAATTTTTTCATTTTCAATTCCTTTTATATCGTCAAAATGCAGGTAATAATTTAAAGCATGCACTCCCGAATCGGTCCTACTGCAGCCGGTAATAGGAATATTTTGTCCATAAACCTTTTTAAATGCATCCCCTACTGTTTCCTGCAGAGATATCCCGTTTTTTTGGAATTGCCAACCTACATAATTTGTTCCGATAAAACTTATTGTTAATAACTTTCTCATAATTCTAACTTAAAAAAATATTTATTAAAATTACCGATGCAAATACACATATGCATATTATAAGCGAAACATAGTCTTTTAAATGAAGCTTCATGCGCTTCATTCTAACTCTTCCTTTTCCGCCGTTGTAGCATCTGCTTTCCATGGCATCTGCCAGTTCAAACGCACGTCTTACTGAAGAAATAAGCAAAGGAATAATAACCGGTACCAGCGCTTTTACTCGCTTTACAAGTCCGCCTGTATCAATATCGGCACCGCGTGCTTTTTGGCTGGCCATTATTTTATCGGTCTCTTCAATAAGAGTAGGAATAAAACGTAGAGCAATAGTCATCATCATTGCAATAGTATGCACAGCTGTACCAAGGCCAATGTATTTTAAAGGTGTCATAAGGCTTTCAATGGAATCTGTAAGCTCTGTCGGAGTTGCGGTATAGCTTAGCACCGAGCTTATAAGAATTAAAATTATAATTCTTAAAGACATAAACAGCGCTCGGTATAGTCCCCCGGAATAAATACTAAAAAGCCTTAAGTTTAAAAGCTCTGTACCTTCGTGATAATAAATTGCATTTAACAAAGAAGTAAGGACAATAATCGGCAAAATTACTTTGAAATTTTTTACGTAAATTCTAATTGGTATTTTTGTTAACGCGATAATTACAATCAAAAACAATGAACAAAGTGCCAAAGAATAAAAGTTTGATGATAGAAAAATAAAGACAATATATGCAATTAAAATAACAAGTTTTAAACGTGCGTCCACCTTATGAATGATGGATCCGGTTGGATAAAACTGACCGAAAGAAACATCTTTAAGCATTTTTATCACGCTCCTTTATAGCAGATAAAATTGCTTCTTTTGCCGCGGGAACAGTGTAAACATTTGGGCAATTCAATATTTTTTGGTCTTTTAGCTTTTTAATTATTTTTGCAACGGAAGGCAGCATAAGACCGGTGCTTTCAATAACATCCAAATTATCAAACACATTATTAACCGTATCAAACATCAAAGCCTCTCCGGACTTTAATACCAAAATCTTATCTGCGACCTTCGCCATGTCTTCCATATTATGCGAAACAATTATTACAGCGGCATTTGTGGTTTTTCGGTAATCCAAAATTAGATTTAAAAGGTCGTTTTTACCCTGCGGATCAAGCCCTGCGGTAGGCTCGTCTAATACTAAAATTTCAGGCCGCATGGCAATTATGCTTGCAATTGCAATCCTTCTTTTTTCTCCTCCGGATAAATCAAACGGAGATTTATCAAGAAAAGTTTCATCAAGCCCTACACTTTTAATTGAATCACGTACTCTAAAGTCAATTTCAGAAGCCTCTAAGCCCATGTTTGATGGTCCAAAAGCTATTTCTTTATAACAGGATTCTTCAAAAATCTGATATTCCGGGTACTGAAATACAAGCCCGATTTTAAAGCGATATTCGCGAAGTTTTATCTTATCGATGAATATATTTTCGCCTTTAAAAAGCACTTCGCCACTGTCCGGTGTAATTAAACCGTTTAACATCTGCATAAGGGTTGATTTGCCGCTTCCCGTATGACCAACAACGCCAATGATTTCACCGGATTCTACGGAAAAAGAAACATTTTTTACAGCGTCAACCTTAAGCATGCTGTTTTTTGAATAAGTGTATGTTAAATTATTTGCTTTTAAAATACTCATGCGTTTAAACCTCCTTTAAAAAAGGATTTTACGCATGAAACAAATTCATCCTCGTTAAGCGGGATTTCGTTAAAATTAATTCCTGATTCTTCAAGCGATTTTACAAGCTCAAGAGTTTGTGGAAGCGAAATTTTGGCTTTTTTTATGCAAGAATCATCCGTGTAAATATTTTTAGGCGTATCAACCTTTAATATCTCGCCCTGGTTCATAACTACAATGCGGTCAGCACAAACGGCCTCTTCCATAAAATGCGTAATATATACAACTGTTATGTTATGTTCTTTATTAAGCCTTAAAACAGTATTTAGCACCTCTTGCCTACCTTTTGGGTCAAGCATTGCGGTCGATTCGTCAAGCACTAAACACGTCGGACTCATCGCAAGAACACCTGCAATAGCAACGCGCTGCTTTTGTCCACCGGACAATTTATGAGGTGCAAAATCTTTATATTCTAACATTTCAACAGCGTATAACGCATCCATTACGGCTTTTTGCGATTCTTCCGGAGCAAATCCAAGGTTTTCCGGACCAAACGCAACATCTTCTTCGACTATTGATGCTATAAGCTGATTGTCCGGATTTTGAAATACCATGCCAACTTTTCTTTTTATATCAATAGAAAGTTTGGGGTCTTTTGTATTCATGCCACACACGAGAACGTCCCCTGTTTGCGGCACCAACAAACCGTTGAGCATTTTGGCCAGAGTCGATTTTCCGGAACCATTATGCCCAATAATTGCTAAAAATTCACCTTGATAAATATCAAAATTTATCTGTTTTAACGCGCTGCGTTCTAATGATTTATCACTGCTATAGCTAAACGATAAATCTTTAATGCTAATAATAGTGTTCAAAATTAATCTCTTTTCCAAATTGTAGTGTTGCCACAAGGCAGTATTATACTCTTGTGTGTAACCTTTAAGCCGATCTCATCGGTAAAAATCTCACCGGAAAAACCATATTTTTGTAAACAGGTTTTTAGCAAGTAATTTAAAATCGTATGTGAAATTCCGGCAGTATATGTATTAAGTATAAACATTCCGGATTTTTCACTTAAAAGCTCGCAAGAAAGTGTTAGCAATTCTTCAAGCATGTCATCAATTTTAAATACTTCTTTGTTAGGACCTCTTCCGTACGACGGAGGGTCCATAATAATACATTCATATCTGTTGCCGCGCCGTATTTCACGTTTAATAAACTTAATGCAGTCATCTACAATCCAGCGTACCGGCTTATTAATAAGTCCGGAGCTTGTTGCATTTTCTTTTGCCCATAAAGTCATGCCTTTAGAGGCGTCAACATGCGTAACTATACAGCCGGAAGAAAGGGCGGCTAATGTTGCGCCTCCTGTATATGCAAATAAGTTTAAAACTCTATCGTTTGGTTTTAAACTGCTTTTAATTAAGTCCCAGTTAACCGCTTGTTCCGGGAAAAGGCCGGTATGCTTAAATCCCATAGGTTTTAAATTAAACGTAAGATCTTTAAAGCTTACCTGCCAAACATCAGGTATATCGCGAAGTCTCTCCCAATATCCGCCACCGGAATTGCTTCTGTGGTAAACTGCATGCGCTTTTTCCCACAGATGATTATTTTCGCGATTTGACCAAATCGCCTGAGGCTCCGGACGAATTAAATAAATATCCTTCCAGCGTTCAAGCTTTAAACCTTTTGCCGCATCTATAAGCTCATAATCGTAAAATTCTTCGGAAAATCTCATTGTTTTTTAGACTCAATAACATTAGCAATAGTTTTTGCCATTTCATGAATTTTCTTTTTATCTTTGCCTTCAATCATAACCCTAATAAGGGGTTCGGTGCCAGAGGCACGAACTAAAACACGACCGCTGTCCCCAAGAATTTTTTCCTGTTCTTTTATAACATTTTGTATGTCTTTATCGGTCTTTAATATTTGTTTAACGCTGTCTTGTACAGTAACGTTAATAATGGTTTGAGGATATGCAGTCATACAAGATGCAAGCTTTGATGCGCTCAGTTTTGTTCTTGCCATCGCAGAAGCAAACTGAATACCGGTAAGTTGACCGTCACCGGTTGTTGCAAACTCTTTAAAAATAATATGTCCTGATTGCTCGCCGCCTATATAGTAATTATTTTTAAGCATCTCCTCAAGAACATATCTGTCACCAACGCCGGTTTGCACAACCTTTATGCCGTTTTCTTTTGCAAACATTTTAAAACCGATATTGGTCATAACTGTCACAACAGCAGCATTATTTATTAACTTGTTTTTGCTTTTTAAGTCTTTAGCAAAAACAGCAATCAACTTGTCACCATCAATAAGCTGGCCTTTTTCATCTATAGCAAGGCATCTGTCAGCATCACCGTCAAATGCTAAACCTAAATCAATCTCATGACCATTAACATAGTCGATTAAATCATCAAGATGAGTAGAACCGCATTCGCTGTTAATATTTGTGCCGTTAGGATGATCATGCATCATATGAACCTTTGCTCCAAGTGATGTAAACAGTCTTTCGGCTGTAAATGAAGCACTGCCGTTAGCACAGTCGATAGCGATATTTAAACCGTCAAGTCTGCAATCAACAGTAGAAATAAGGTGATCAATATAATCGTACACATAGTCGTCGCGATGAAATACAGAACCTACATCTCCGCCGATTGGAAAAACAATCGGGCTCATATCATCAAGCACAAGGCTTTCAATTTCTTCTTCAATTTCATCAGGCAATTTATATCCATAGCTATTAAAAAGCTTAATACCATTGTATTCGCAAGGATTATGGGAAGCAGAAATCATTATTCCGGCGTCAGCGCCGCTGTCTCCTATAAGATATGCTACCGCAGGTGTTGGAACATATCCCGCAAGAACAACGTCTGCTCCAACCGAGCATAGTCCTGCGGCTAAAGCCATTTCGAGCATAGTGGAGCTGGCTCTTGTATCTTTTCCTATTAAAATTTTAGGTCTTCCTACCTTTTCGCTGGCAAGTACATATGCCGCAGCTCGACCAATATTCATTGCAAGTTCGTTTGTTAAGTCTTGATTGGCTATTCCTCTTGCACCGTCTGTACCAAATAATCTTCCCATGATTTACTCCTTAAAATGATTGTTGGCCTGTTTTTTCAATTCCTAAATGTTTATATGCCGCCATTGTAACACATCGGCCGCGGTTAGTTCTAGATAAAAAACCTATCTGCATTAAAAACGGCTCGTAAACATCTTCAATAGTAACTGCCTCTTCACCTACGGCTGCTGCCAATGTGTCAAGACCAACAGGGCCGCCGTCGTACAATTCAATAATTGTTTTTAGCATTCTGCGATCGAAATCATCAAGACCAAGCTCGTCGATATCAAAGCGTTTTAATGCGGCAATTGCCACTTCTTCGGTAATTTTACCGTCAAACTGAATTTCGGCAATATCGCGAACGCGCTTTAAAAGTCTGTTTGCAATTCTCGGAGTACCTCTCGAACGTGATGCAATTTCCAAAGCTCCCTCTCGAGTGATTTCAATATTTAATATGCCAGCTGAACGTGTAATTATTTCGGCAAGTTCCTCCGGATTATACAAATCCAATCTTAAGTGTACGCCAAAGCGATCACGTAAAGGTGCACTTATTTGGCCCGATCTTGTTGTAGCTCCAACAAGTGTAAACTTTGGCAAATTTAAACGAATTGAACGGGCAGACGGCCCTTTACCGATAATAATATCCAGAGAATAATCCTCCATAGCCGGATACAAAATCTCTTCGACAGAGCGGTTTAAGCGATGAATTTCATCAATAAACAGAACGTCGCCTTCTGAAAGATTTGTAAGCAGTGCCACAAGGTCGCCTTGCTTTTCAATAGCGGGTCCGGAAGTAATTCTAAAATTAACACCCAATTCGTTAGCAATAATACCGGCAAGTGTTGTTTTACCAAGTCCGGGCGGGCCGTATATTAAAACATGATCGAGCGCTTCTTTTCTAAGATTTGCGGCTTGAATATATATTGAAAGATTTTCCTTTGCTTTGTGTTGTCCTATATATTCATCTAAAGTTTTAGGTCTTAATGATACATCAATAGATTCATCTTCCATACTATATTCAGGCGCAACAATTCGATTTTCAAAATCCATTTCTTCCATATATTACACCTTCTTTGAAAGATATTTTAATGCCTGCTTTATAAGTTCGTCTACACTAAGCCCCGGATCACATTTACCAACTGCCACACTAGCTTCGCTTGCAGTAAAGCCAAAAGTTGTTAGTGCTTCTACAGCATCTTTAAGCGCGGATCCGGCCCCACTGGTGCTGAGTGCTGCTTTGGCATCACCGCTTAATGCAACAGATCCGTTACCGAGTTTATCCTTTAATTCCAGCACTATTCTGCCGGCAATTTTCGGGCCAACTCCCTGAGCTGCTGAAATCGCCTTACTGTCACCAGCGGCAATATGCAAGATCACTTCGTCAGGTGTATAAATTGAAAGTATTGCTAAAGCACCTTTGGCGCCAATACCGTTGACAGATATTATCATTTTAAAAATTTCAAGTTCGGCAGCTGTAATAAACCCGAACAAGTCCACAGCATCTTCTTTCACCTGCATATATGTTAGTAAAAATGTTTCAGACTTAAGAGGAGGAAGCGATGCTGCGGTTTTTTGTGATACGGCACATTTATAACCAACACCGCCGCACTCAATAACAGCAGTATTATTATCCTTATAAACTAAAATTCCATTCAAAGAGTAAATCATAATTATCTCCTAAAAAACATTGAGCCGCTGCTGTGAGCATGGCATATGGCTAACGCAAGAGCATCTGCGGCATCGTCCGGTTTTGGTATGGATTTAAGCCCAAGAAGCCTTCTTGTTAATTCCATAACCTGTTTTTTTTCGGCGTTGCCGTAGCCTGTAACAGCTTGTTTTACCTGAAGCGGCGTGTACTGGAAAATCGGAAGTCCTTTTTGCCTTGCCGCAAGAAGAATAACTCCCCTTGCGCCTGCAACATCAATAACTGTCTTGGAGTTTGTATTAAAATAAAGTTTTTCAATCGACATACAGTCCGGCTTGTACTTTTCAATAATATCAATCATTGAATGATATATAATCTCAAGCCTTAAAGAAAAGTCAGTTTTGCTGGGAGTAGTAATTACGCCAATATAGTTAGTTTTGAAGCTAATATTATTATAGTCCAGCAAACCAACACCTACGATGGCATATCCGGGATCGATACCAAGAATACGCAAGCACACCACTCCTATTATATTTAAAATATTATAGCATATAATATTTAATTGAGCAACTAAAAAATACTATAAAATAAAAAACTTGACAATTGCCCCTTTAACCTATATATTAGATATATCGTTTAAGTATCTGTGCTTCAAAGCACAAGGAAAGTCATGCCGCCATAGTAATTACTATGATAAAACTCTTTGCGGAGACTGTATGACGTAACTTGTGCGGGTATCGTGCAGAGATTAAATAAATTTCCACGGCACTTCGTGTCCGCAAAGGGGGATGCTTAAATGGCGAACAATGCAATTATACAATTAGATAATATTTCGGTCTCATTTGGCGAAGAGCAGGTTTTAAAAAAATTAAACCTATCAATTAAAGACGGTGAGTTTGTAACACTATTAGGTCCTTCCGGATGTGGTAAAACTACAACTCTTAGAATTATTGCCGGCTTTGTCTCTCCGAATGAGGGCGATATTTTTTTTGACGGTGTTAAAATAAACGATTTAGCTCCGCATAAAAGACAAGTTAACACAATATTTCAAAGATATGCTCTTTTTCCTCATCTCAATTTATACGAAAATATTGCCTTTGGACTGAGAGTAAAAAAAACACCCGAAAAAGAAATAAAAGAACGCGTTGCCGAAATAATTGATATGGTTGGCTTAAACGGATTTGAAAAAAGAAATGTCAATAGTTTATCGGGCGGCCAGCAGCAACGTGTTGCAATTGCAAGGGCAGTTATTAATAGGCCAAAAGTTTTACTTCTTGACGAGCCACTTGCGGCACTTGATTTAAAGCTTAGAAAAGACATGCAGGTTGAGCTTAAAAACATCCAAAAAACACTTGGAATAACCTTTGTTTTTGTTACACATGATCAGGAAGAAGCTTTAAGTATTTCAGATACTGTTGTTGTTATGAACGAGGGCGTAATCCAGCAAATCGGAACCCCAAAAGATATTTATAACGAACCCGAAAATGCGTTTGTTGCTGATTTTATCGGTGAAAGCAATATAATATCCGGTAAAATGAAGGCAGATTTTTTAACCGAGTTTTCAGGACACGAATTTGCATGTCTCGACTCCGGATTTAAAGAAAATGAACCGGTTGACATTGTTGTAAGACCTGAAGATGTTGATATTGTACCACCAAGCGCAGGTATGCTTGAAGGTGAAGTTACTTCGGTTACATTTTTAGGTGTGCATTATGAAATAATTGTTGATATCGGCGGCTTTAAATGGATGATACAAACGACTGACGAACAACAGGTTGGCGATGTTGTAGGTTTAAATATTGAGCCTGACGCTATCCACGTCATGAAAAAATCCAAATATTCCAACCTTTACGGAGATTACTCTTCCTTTAGTGATGAAATCGAACCCTTATTGTTCGAAAAGGAGGCCGGAAATTGAGTAAAAAATTTCTTGGTCTGAAAATTTCAAGTCCGTACTTAATATGGGCCGTATTATTTATCATTGCGCCGTTTGCTATGGTTCTTTATTATGCATTTACGGATGCAAGCGGAGCCTTTACTCTTGCAAATGTTCACGAAATAACCAATCCAAGCGTAATAAATTCATTTTTAATTTCAATTGAATATGCACTCATAGCAACCGCAATATGCCTGTTACTTGCTTATCCATTCGCCTATTTTATGGCATCATTAAGCTCAAAGAGCCAGCGAACCATGGTTATGCTTGCGATGCTTCCGATGTGGATGAATCTTCTTATAAGAACCTATTCGCTCATGTTAATTCTTGAAAACAACGGAATTATAAATAATATTTTAAAAGCAATCGGTCTTAATAAAGTACAGCTTATAAATACGCCGGGCGCTGTAATTCTTGGCATGATTTACAACTTTTTACCTTACATGATTTTGCCGATATATTCTATTATGACAAAGTTTGATAATTCAGTATTAGAAGCAGCACAAGACTTAGGCGCCAACGGTTTTCAAAGGTTTTTACGCGTAATCTTACCGCTTAGTATGCCAGGCGTAATTTCAGGAATCACAATGGTATTCGTACCTTCTGTAAGCACATTTTACATCAGTCAAAAATTAGGCGGTGCTAAAACCATGCTTATAGGCGATATGATCGAGCGTAAATTTCAAGGTGAAATTAATTATAATGTCGGCGCTGCTTTATCACTTATTTTAATGGTGCTAATTCTTATCAGCATGGCAATAACCAACAAATTTTCCAGCAACGAAGAAAGCGAGGTTATTGTATGATTAAAAAAAGCAAAACAATGAAGGTTTACGTTGGCCTTTTGTATTTCTTTTTATATGCTCCTATTTTAGTAATGTTTTTTCTTTCATTTAACAGTTCAAAAACGGCGACTGTATTTAAAGGTTTTTCGCTTAAATGGTATCAAGAGCTGTTTCACGACGCCAATTCAATAGAAGCATTAAAAAACACTGTAATTTTAGCCGTTTTATCTTCGATCATTGCAACAATAATCGGGACTGCCGCGGCAGTAGGTATTTTTTATTACAAGAAAAAATGGTTTAAAAGCACGGTAATGTATGTTACAAACATACCAATGATTAATCCTGATATTGTTACCGGTATTTCATTAATGCTATTATTTGTTTTTGGCGGAAGTTTATTAGGTTTTAAAGAAAAACTTGGCTTTTTTACACTGCTGATTGCACATATTACTTTTAATATTCCGTATGTAATTTTATCGGTTTTGCCAAAGCTTAAGCAGACAGACCCTCATCTAATAGAAGCCGCCGAGGATTTAGGGTGCACGCCTTTTGTTGCTTTTTACAAGGTAATGATTCCGGCTATTTCCTCGGGCATTGCCACCGGTCTTGCCATGGCATTTACCCTATCTTTAGATGATTTTGTAATAAGTTATTTTACCAACGGAACATTCAATACCCTTCCAATACGGATATATTCCATGACAAAACAGCGAGTTACTCCTGATATGTATGCATTATCAACTTTAATTTTCGTTACAATACTGATATTGTTGATAATAATAAATATACTTGGAGATAAAAATAATAATCAAAAAATCACGGAGGATCAACAATGAAAAAAATCTTAGCAGTTCTTATATCTTTAACAATTATCTTCGCACTATCTGCTTGTTCAGGCGAAAATAATACAGTAAATTATGTTTCTACTTATTCAAAAAAATTAGCAGGAACAACTTTAAATGTGTTTAACTGGGGAGAATATATTTCCGATGGCGGCGAAGGCACATTGGACGTTATTCAAGAATTTGAACGACTTACCGGCATTACTGTAAACTATACAACGTTTGATAGCAACGAAGCAATGTATGGAAAGCTTAAAAGCGGTGGTGTTAATTTCGACATAATAATACCTTCTGATTATATGATTGAACGTCTTATTTCCGAAGACATGCTTTTAAAATTTGACACCGGTGAAATTGAAAATTATAAATTTATCGACGACAAATACAAAAACTTGTATTTTGATCCAAACAACAGTTATTCAGTTCCGTATAATGTTGGCATGGTGGGTATTATTTATAATAAAGAAATGGTTCAAACAACACCTACAAGTTGGAGCATTATGTGGGATAAAACTTATAAGAATAATATCTTAAACTTTAACAACCCACGTGACGCTTTTGCAACGGCGCAACTTCTTTTAGGCATTGATTTAAACACGGAAGATCAGGCTGATTGGCAGCTTGCAGCGACAAAGCTTAAAGAACAAAAGACAATTTTGCAATCATATGTTATGGATGAAGTTTATGATAAAATGGAAGGCGAACAAGCGGCAATTGCTACTTATTATGCGGGCGACTGCATGCAAATGATAAACGATAATCCGAATTTAGCATTCTTTTATCCCGAAGAAGGAACAAATATTTTTGTCGATTCAATTTGCATCCCTAAAAACGCGCAAAACGTTGAAGCTGCTAAAATGTTTATAAACTTTTTGTTAGAGCCGGAAATTGGCATTGCAAACGCAGAAAAGCTTTGCTATGCTTCACCGAATACGGCAGTAGTAACAAGTGATGAATACGAATATAAAGATAATGAAATTTTATATCCGACAGCTGATAAAATGCCAAAAGCTGAATACTATCATGATCTGCCGAGTACTATTAGAAGTTACTATGAATCGCTTTGGACTGAAATAAAAAATTAAAAGATGAGGCTTAAACCTCATCTTTTTTTATACTTTTTTCTATTTCTTTTTTTAATTCTTCAACGCCAATTCCGCTAACCGTCGAAAAAGGAATAATAGAAATACCTGATAGTTTTTCATTATCATTAATTTTTTTAAGCATATTAGTATATTCCGTTTTGTTTAGTTTATCGCACTTTGTAAGCGCTATGCAAAACGGAATTTTATTATACTGTAAAAAATCTATCATCATTTCATCGTTTTTAGTAGGTCCTATTCTCATATCAACAAGCTGCACAACAAGACGAATATCGCGACCGCTTTTAAAATAATTTTCCATAAGAAGCGAAAAACGTTCGGTTTCGGCTGCTGAAATTTTTGCATATCCGTAGCCCGGTAAATCAACCAGCCGTAAATCCTTAAGAAGAAAAAAATTAATTGTTCTGGTTTTTCCGGGCTTAGACGATACGCGAGCTATGCTCTTGCGGTTTAGCAACTTATTAATTAAGCTTGATTTGCCGACATTTGACCTCCCCGAAAAACAAATTTCAGGCAGTAATGATGCCGGCAACTGATGAAATTCACCAAAAGAAGCCTCAAAAGATGCGTTTAAAAAATCTATCATGGCTAAATCCTTATTGCATGTTTATAATTATCAATTTTTTTAGCGCCGATTGTATTTTTTTGCTTTTCTAATGCAATGTCAACCGCTTCAAAAACAGTAGATACGCATTGGAATTTAATAGCCTCTTTTACTTCATTATCAAGACTTTCAATGTCTTTTTGATTATGCTTTGGAATAATTACCGTATCAATACCGGATCTAAGAGCCGCAAGTGTTTTTTCTTTCAAACCGCCGATAGCAAAGACACGCCCTAAAATGGTTATTTCGCCGGTCATGGCAACATTACTGCGCACACGCCTTCCTGTTAGTGCGGAAATAAGTGCTATCGTTATGGCTACACCGGCAGAAGGCCCGTCCTTTGGCACTGCGGCCTCAGTAGCATGAATATGAATATCTTTATTCTTATAAAAATCATCAGGAATACTAAAATAATCAGCGTTTGCACGCACAAAACTTACTGCGGCTTTAGCAGATTCTTTCATTACATCCCCTAAAGATCCGGTAAGCTCTAAAGCACCTCTGCCGTTTATAACAGATACTTCAAGCTGCATAAGCTTTCCGCCAACCTCAGTCCATGCAAGACCGTTTACAATGCCAACCTCGTTGTTTTCGGTTATTTCCTCATAAAAGTACTTCTTTGGTCCTAAAAATCGATTTAAATTTTGTGAGGTTACAGTTACGATTTTTTGATTTTCGATGAAAATACGCGTCGATTTGCGCATAATTTGAGCTAAACTGTTTTCGAGCTTTCGAACGCCTGCTTCCATTGTGTAGTAATCGATAACATCGTATAAGGCACTATCATAAATTTTGAATTTTTTACCGTCGAGCCCATGCTTTTTCAATTGTTTCGGTATTAGATGCTCTTTTGCGATATGAAATTTATCTATCCTTGTATAGCCCGGAAGTTCAATTATGTCCATTCTGTCAAGAAGTGGACCGGGTATGTTAGATAGATTATTTGCAGTACAAACAAATAATACACCACTTAAATCAAATGGAATATCTATATAGTGATCAACAAACGAATGGTTTTGCTCACTGTCAAGCACTTCAAGAAGCGCAGACGCAGGATCGCCTTTCATATCCGCGCTCATTTTGTCAACTTCATCGAGTAAAATAAGTGGATTACTGCTTCCGGCGGATTTTATAGCTTTAATTATTCTGCCGGGCATTGCGCCTATGTATGTTTTTCTGTGCCCAACTATTTCGGCCTCGTCGTGAACGCCGCCAAGAGAAACACGGGCAAATTTTCTATTCATACAGTTAGCCAAGCTTTTTGCAATGGAAGTTTTACCAACCCCCGGAGGTCCCGCGAGACAGATTATTTGACCGTTAATATCCGGATTTAAGTTTGAAACTGCCAAAAGATCTAAAATTCTGTTTTTAACCTCAACAAGTCCATAATGCTCTTTGTTTAATATTTTTTCTGCTTTAAAAATATTATTCGACGTTTTAGTGGTTGCGCTCCACGGTAAAGCTAACAGCATATCTAAATAGTTTCTTACAACCGTTGCCTCGTGTGAACCAACCGGCATTTTTGCAAGCTTGTTTGCTTCCTGTTTCATTGTGTTTTTTGCATATAGCGGCGCGCCGGAATCTTCAATTTTTAAACGATACTCATCTGCCTCCGCTTCAGGACTAACATCACCATATAATTCATTAGATATGGCATGCATTTGCTCGCGTAAATAGTATTCGCGCTGGTTATCATCTAAATATTCTTTGGCTTTATCATTAATTTTTGCATCTAAATTTAAAATCTGCCATTCTTTATTCAATATTTTAGATACAACTCGCAAGCGTTTAATAGGGTTTAATTCTTCAATGACCATTTGTTTGTCTTCCATAGACAACTGGATATTGCTTGCAATATAGTCACCAAGATATCCCGGATCTTCAGCGCTTGCAACTGTTACCAAAATATCTTTTGGCATTTTAGGTAAAAGTGCAGAGTATTTTTCAAATATATCCTGAACCTTACGTATCATAGCAACGCTTATTGCCGTGTTTTTAGGCGCTGCTTTATCATCCAATTTATTGATATTTGCAACAAGACTGTTGTTTAATATCCTAAGGTCTTTAAACGACGCACGGTATTTGCCTTCTATAAGCACGCGAATACTGTCGTCTGAAAGGCGAACCGTCTGTCTAACACGTGCAACACAGCCGATATCAAAAAGATCTTCTCTTGTGGGATCTTCTGTCTTTAACTCTTTTTGAGGAATAAGAAAAATCATCTGATCGCGTTCCATCGCGATGTTTATTGCACTAATCGACTTATCTCTGCCAACATCAAAATGCAGCAGCATTCCAGGAAATACAACTAAACCGCGTAATGCCAATACAGGTAAAACAGTGCTTTTTGTATCTAGAGACATAATTGTCCTCCAACTTTTTCGATAAATATATTTTAAATGATATAATAAATAAAATCAATATATTTTTAAAGGTAATTTTTCCTAAAAAAATCCCGTTATGATATTTCATAACGGGAAATATTAATTTGCTTTATTAATTATAGCAGCAAGAACGGTTATATCATCTTCGTGATTGTCGCATCGTCTGCGCTTTGCGGCGGAGGCAATCAAGTCTGCGAGCTCCTGAGCAGTGCCGTCAAAATCCTCTAAAAATGAGCAAATCCAGTCGGTGCCCTCATTTATCACACCATCCGACATCATAAGTACTATATCGTTTTTATTAAGCTTTACAGTTGCTTTGTCAAAACCTATTTCACGCAAAATACCTGCAGGTAATGAACGACTAACAGCACGGGATGTTCTCCCCTTTTTTCTAACTAAAGTCGGCGCCGCTCCTGCTTTAAATAAATCGGTTTCGCCAGAAAAAAGATCTATAACGGAAATATCTACAGTTGCCAGTGACTCATCGGTTGATTTGAACACCATGGAAGAATTTGCTATTTTTAAAGAACAATCATATCCAAAACCGGATTTTATAAGCCTGCTCATAAGCCCGGTAACCATTGAGGAATCAACGGCCGCTCTGCCACCGTTGCCCATTCCATCGCTAATAATCATTACTAAATGCCCTTTGCCGTCTATAAAATAATCGTAGCTGTCGCCGCACATAGAGTTTTGATTTGCTGCTATTTGAGTCACTCCTACATCGCAATAATAAACGGTTTTTTCGGTTATTGAAATAAACGCTTCGTTTCCTGTCTTAGTAATACACGGCGGATCAAAGTTCTTGTCACAGGCATTTTCAAGCCTGCTTAAAATTTCTATTTTATTAAGTATCGTATCCTTTTCTAATTTAACTTTTATATCAGCAGACAGCCGGTTATATTTATCAGTGGTTGCCGCGCATTCGGTTACGGGTATATTTAAATGTCTAAGCGCCGTAATGATTTTTTCGGTTGCATTTTCATCAAGGTTATTCGTGTATTTAAATTCATTGGATAAATCGTAAAGCATATTGGATATTCCGCCAAAGTGGTCGGAAATTATACCTCTTACTTCTTCAATTCGGTTTTCGGCATTGATTTTTGAAATATAGTCGGAATAATTGGCAATAACCGCGCTTTTAAACCTGTCAAATCTAAGACAACGAGCCAAAAAATTACTAGGTACATTTTCTTTTATTTCTCTGTCGTTTTGTTTAAGTGTCGACGATATTCCAAGTACTGCTTCTACGGTTTCGGATCTCTGAACTTCCCAACAATGTACACAAAGAGAGCAATTTTTGCAGGCACACTCCTCAACCCTTTTTAATACAGTATCAAAGTCCGGTGAATTTATTCGTGATAATTCTTTAGAAACCTCATCAATTGTGCAATTCACATCCTGCAGTGCTTCCGCGGCATAACGCAATTTCATACAAAGTGCGCCTTTTGCTCCTTCAAGCTCAGGTATTTCTGCCTTACCTAAAAATATGTTGGACAGTTTTGCGCTCAAGTTTTTAGGCAAAAGTAAAAATATTCCGGATGCTATAAATATTTCAATGATAATCGCAGATATATATGGCAAATTCCCTGTAATAAGCAAGCTTAATACAGCTGTAACTAAAAAACCAATAACAGAAGCTAATTTTCCTGTGTTTGAAAAAAAGCCTGAAAATAACCCACCTAAAGATAAAATGGGAATATAAAATGCATAGTTATCTCCACTAATAAATATAACAAAAGAAACAATAACACCGGAAAGTGTTCCCATTGATGCTCCACCAAACCGTGAGGCGATGAGAATAAATAATATACTTAATATTCTACCAAAAGATACATTGTCAACTGAAAACGGAAGCAGCCCCATTATTATTACAGACATAACAAAACAAACCGAAACTATTTCCTCGGTTACTAAGCCCGGTTTTGAATTAATGTCTATTTTAAAAGATTTTGAAATAAAAAACGTACTTGCCGAAATCAGCGCCGTTTCTGCAAGTATTTTTGGCCAAACAATTCCGGTCCCTATATTTACCGTAATAAAAATTGAAAGTGGCGTAAGAAAAGAAAGAATCGATAAAAAGACCGGACTGTTTTCAACCTTCTTTATTCCTTTTAGCAAAATTCTTATCATTAATATTGATAAAACTGCAGATATGTATTTAAACCCTGATTGACCCGCAGCAGGAAAAATATAACCGATTACAGCACCAATAGATGCAGCAACCATATATTCACTGCTAACTCCTGAACAAGCACCGATTCCAAACGGGCAGAGGTTACTCATAACAGTTCCTCTTGAAGCTACAAAGCCGCATAAAGCAACAAGAGCTTGTCCGGCCAAATTTTTATAAGTTTCTTTTTTTGCGGAAATAACAAAAGTATCTACAGCCTGCTTCAACAAAATCATTCCTTTCATAGCTTATTATAATGTCTTAACAAAAATAATTCTGCCGAATCAGGCTGTTTAAATTTAATTTAAAATTGTGAAATTATTGTTTTTTGCGAATCTATAGGCGAATATTGCCAAAACTTGATTTTATCGGGCGTTGGAAAATATTTTACAGGGCTAAAAGAATCTCCGTTAAAGCTGTCAACTATTATTAATTTCACCTTCATTTTTTCCGGAATAATGCTTTTTATGTAAACGCTTGCAATCTGATTGAGCGCCACATCACGCCTTGGCTCAGCAAGGCCCGCTAAATTTGGGGTAAGTTCTACAAACACGCCATAATCTTCAATGCTTCTAATTATACCGGATACGGTCTGTCCGGGCGTGAACATTGATGCATTTTCTTCCCATGTGCCTAACAATTCTTTGTGACTAAGCGTAATTTTCCCGTCTTTATCAATGCTTTTAATTATTGCCTTAATATTATCGCCAACTAGAAACCTGTCTTTAGGATGAGAAATTCGCGATACAGAAATGGCATCAATCGGTAAAAGTGCAACAACGCCGCATCCGATATCGCAAAATGCACCAAAACTTTCTAAGTGAGTAATTTTTGCATCAATAACAGAACCAACGCCTTTTATTTTTGTTATATAATATAGCGCTCTTTCTTGGGCTTTTCTTCGTGAAAGCTCCGCATAGGTCTTACCGAAAATATCAGTTTTAAGGCTGTTTACAACAAAGCTTACAGGCTTGCCTACCCTTGAGATTAAAGCAATATCTTTTGTTTTACCGCTTGAAATTCCAACGGCGCCTTCGCACCGCGGTATAATACCTTTAATATCACCTAAATCCACAGTTAAGTTATAATCGCTGTCGCATAATGTGGCAATTCCTTCTAAAATTTCACCGCTCTTTTCCGCATCGGAGAGTTCAGCAATTTTATAATGCCTGGTATTTGAATCCGAGGATAGCGCTCCCTCAGGACAAAATGTCCTCATTTTTATACCGCCCTTCTTATTTACTAATAAACTATATGAAGGCGATTATTAAAAAATGATAATAAAAAGTAAAACAGGCAAATTAATTGCCTGCTTTAATACCTAATTTTTTAATTGCGTCTTCGCGCATTTTGTATTTTAAAATTTTCCCGGCAGCGTTCATAGGAAAGCTATCGGTAAATTCTACGTAGCGCGGCACTTTATGACGAGCCATGTTTTTAGCAACAAATTCTTTAATTTCTTCGCTAGTTGCGGTTTTACCCTCTTTAAGTACAATAACAGCCATTATTTCTTCACCGTATTGTTCATCGGGAATTCCTATTACTTGTACATCGCTGACTTTGTCATAGGTATATAAAAACTCCTCAATTTCTTTAGGGTAAATATTTTCACCGCCGCGAATAATCATGTCTTTAAGTCTACCGGTTATTTTATAATTACCGTCAATAGTCTTACAGGCAAGATCCCCCGTATGAAGCCAACCGTCTTCATCAATAGCGGCTTTAGTAGCATCAGGCATTTTATAATAGCCTTTCATGATATTATAACCACGGGCCACAAATTCACCAGTTTCATCAACAGCGCATTCTTCGCCGGTTTCGGGATTGACAATTTTGCATTCTATTTCGGGAAGTTCACGCCCTACCGTAGTAACTCTTACATCTATTGGATCTTCAGCAGAGCTCATCGTACAACCGGGAGACGCCTCTGTTTGACCGTAAACAATGGTAATTTCCTTCATGTTCATCTTATTTACAACATCGTTCATGGCTTTTTCAGGGCAAGGGCTTCCCGCCATAATTCCTGTACGCATATAAGAAAAATCGGTCTTTTTAAAATCGGGATGTTCAAGCATAGCAATAAACATTGTGGGAACCCCATGAAATGCCGTGATGTGTTCGTTATTAATGCAGGATAACGCAGGCTTTGGAGAAAAGTACGGTAAAGGAAGAATTGTTCCGCCGTGAGTCATTGTGGCAGTCATCGCAAGTACCATGCCAAAGCAGTGGAACATAGGAACCTGGATCATCATGCGGTCTGCAGTTGAAAGATCCATCCTGTCACCAATGCATTTACCGTTATTTACGATATTGTAATGCGTAAGCATAACGCCCTTAGGAAAACCTGTAGTACCCGAAGTATATTGCATATTGCATACATCATTTTTATTAACCGACGCCGCTATTCTGTAAACTTCGGCTTTTGGCACTTTATATGCATATTTAAGCGCCTCTTTAAAAGTTAAGCATCCTTTTTGCTTAAAGCCTACAGAAATACAATTGCGTAAAAAGGGTAGCCTCGAAGAATGAAGTTTATCTTCCGGTTTTTTCTTTTCAAGTTCCGGGCAAAGTTCTGCTATAATTGCACCGTAATCGGTATCTTTAGCGCCTTTTGTGAAAATAAGTGTATGTGTATCGGACTGACGCAGAAGGTATTCAACCTCATGAATTTTATAAGCTGTATTTACCGTTACAAGAACAGCACCGATTTTAACCGTCGCCCAAAAAGATATATACCATTCCGGAACATTCGATGCCCAAACGGCAACGTGATCGCCTTTTTTAACGCCAAGAGCTAAAAGGCTACGAGCAAACTCATCAACATCATCGCGAAACTCCGAATATGTTCTAGTGTAATCGAGCGTTGTATATTTAAACGCAAGCTGATCGGGAAACTCTTCAACCATTGCATCTAAAACACCGGAAAATGTTTTATCTATTAATATATCTTTCTTCCATATAAATTTTCCTGTGCCGGCACGATTGCTGTAAAGACTGGTTTTTCTTCTTGCTACACCTTTAAACTGCCTGATATAATTATTAAACTGAGAAAGAATTATTTCCATATCATTTAATTCTTTAATGTAATTTTTGTCCCAAACAAAAGAAATAAATCCGTCGTAATTAATGCTTGCAAGCGCATTCATTATATCTTCTACCGGCAAATCTCCATCGCCAAAAAGGCAATGCTCAATTTTACCGTCAACAATTTTTGCGTCATTTATATGAACATGCTTTACATAAGCACCTAAATTTTTAATAACTGTATCAGGTTTTTCATTTGAATTAAAATAAGCCGCAGAAAGGTTCCAAACGCAAGCCAAATTATCAGATGCAAATTGATCTAAAAAATCCGAAAGTTTTTTTGACTCGTAAAACATGCCGGCAGTTTCGACCAAAAGTACAACAGAAGCTTTTTCGGCTTTAACAAGAAGTTTTGAAACAATCGATTTAACGGCATCTATACTTCCGCCTTTTTCTGCACGAATACGTACATATGGAATTTTGAGAACTTCCGCTATTGAAATGCACTTAGTAATTTCATCTTCTGCTTCTTTAGTTTTATCTGCATTTGATATATCGGAAATAGCGTCTATACACGGAATACTAAGCCGATTAATGCTTAAGCTGCGCAGTGTTTTATAGGCGTAGGATTTATAAAAATTACCATTTTTGCCTTCAAATAGACTGTTATATACATTGTGAAGTTCAACACCGTCAAAATGAAGATCATCTGCAATTTTACAAAATTCTTCAAACGTGTTATTATGCCAGCCCTTTGTTGAAAAGGATAATTTCATTAATTCCCCTCCTCGAACGCAATTTTATTTAAAGCGTTGATATATGCATTTATACTTGCACCAATAATATCAGTAGATATTCCATTGCCGGAATAGAGTTTCCCATCAACACGAATTTTAACCAGTGCCGAACCCATTGCTTCCTTGCCTTCGGTTACTGCCTGTATTTGGAAATCATCGAGCTCGTAATGATGTCCGATTATGCTTTCAATAGCTAAAAATGCAGCGTCAACAGGACCGTCGCCTATGCTTACACCCTTTAAAACTTCGCCGTTTTTAGTAAGGGTAATTTGCGCACTGGATGTGATTATGTTACCGTTGTTTACAACATAGCTTTCAAGCTTGTAAGTAGCAGGCACTGCAAGAGCAACAGCTGCAATAATTGCGTCAATTTCTTTTGTAGTTACCGGCTTTTTTTCAGCATAGCGCATAGCTTCATTGTAGACTTTATCAAGGTCGTCTGAAGAAATATCATATCCTAGTTTTTCAATGGCGGATATAAGCTCTTCTTTGCCGGAGCCGGCGGTAAATTCAAAGTTTTCGGCTACAGATACTTTTGTTACAGATTTCTCTTTTTCTTCGTTCTTAGTAAACCAATTAATTTGATTAACAGCTTTGCTGATTTTTGTATTGTTAATATTTGTTTTAATGCCGTAATTGTTGCCGATTTTAACAAGAATTTCTACGAGGTTTTTTAGCGGCACAATATCACCGTGACAGGTGGTTTTAACGCCAACAGCGCCGCATTTAACCGCCTGCAGGGCATTCCCTATGCCAAGGCCGTTGGTATTATTTAAAGATACTGCAAAATTAATGTTGCATTTTTCTTTAATGTTATTAATAAATAATGCAAAATCATCGGGGGTCAAAATCTCTGCATCATCACTTATTGTAAGCTCATCAACACCATTTTCAATGGCGCAATTAATTGCTTTAATTAAAAATTCCTCTTCTGCACGAGTTGCATCAAGCGCGCAAAATTCAGCCTTAATTCCCTTGGCTTTTACTTTTTTAATCATATTTTCTAATACTTTAAGCATTTTATCTTCTTTTTTGTGAAGTAAATATTCCATGCCAACTACCGATACCGGAAGTTCAATTGTCACCTTAGGATTGTTAGCGGCTTCTAGGGCAGTAATTGCTAAATTTACAGCATTTTCACCGGAAGTGGCTTTTACCGCAATTTCGGTATCACCAACAAAAGAAGATATTGTTTTTACAAGTAGAATATCAGCACTTTCGTTTGCAATTTCAGGCAGTTCAATAGAATCAACATTAATTTTATGCAGAACGCGCGCTATTTCAAGCTTTTCTTTAAAAGAAAAAACGCCGTCACTTGAACATAATGTCGTATCGATAACTTTAATTGTTCTCATAATAATCTCCTTAAATAAAAAGTCCCCGGGGAAAACTTCCCCAGGGACGAAATAAATTCCGCGGTACCACCCTGATTACCGTATAAACGGTCAGCTTAAAGGTTCTAACAAACCCCAGTCTTATAACGGGACAAACCGTAGCCGCTTACTGTTTTTTTCGGCGACTCTGCTTAGGAGTGAGACTCGGAAGAAACACTTTTACGGATTCGCACCAAACATCCGCTCTCTTAAAAAGCCTATTTTCTACCGATAATTCCGTCAACGCATTTAAAAATTTTTAGTATTATAACATTGAAAATTGATTTTGTCAAGTATTAATCTATTTTATAAATCCAGCCGAATTTATCCTCGATTTTGCCCCACTGAATTCCTGTTAATGTATCGTAAAGGTGCTGTGTAACTTCACCTATCTTGCCGTTGTTTACAGTGAATTTTTTATCTTTATAAGCAAGCTCGCCTATAGGAGATACAACAGCGGCTGTTCCACAGCCAAAAGCTTCGACTAAACTACCGTTTTCCATAGCTTTTTCAAGTTCTTCAACACTTAAAAGACGCTCAGAAACTTTATATCCTTCGCTTTTTAAAAGCTCAATGCATGACATTCTTGTAATACCAGGTAAAATTGAGCCTGTAAGCTTAGGAGTTACAATTTCGTCTCCGATTTTGAACATAACGTTCATGGCGCCAACTTCTTCGATGTACTTTCTTTCAACACCGTCAAGCCACAAAACCTGGCTGTATCCTTTTTGTTCGGCACGCTCACCTGCGCGGTTGCTTGCGGCATAGTTACCGCCGCATTTAGCATATCCGGTACCACCGCGTACTGCACGAACATCTTCATCCTCAATCATAATTTTAACAGGATTAATTCCCTCTTTGTAATAGCTGCCGACAGGCGAAGCAATAATTACAAAAGTAGCATTATGAACAGCGTGAACTCCAAGTGTTTCATCGTTGCCGTACATAAAAGGTCTAAGATATAGCGAAGTGCCTTCTGCTGATGGAGTCCAGTCTTTTTCGCACTTTACAAATTCAGTTAATGCGTAAAAAGCATCTTCTTCATCTAATTGCGGTAAGCACAAGCGCTCAGCAGAGCGGTTCATACGTCTGATATTTTCAATAGGTCTAAACATTTGAACACTACCGTCTTTTGTTCTGTAAGCTTTTAAGCCTTCAAAAATTTCCGTACCATAATGAAGTACGGTTGAAGCCGGATGCAAAGAAATATTTGCAAAGGGAACAATTCTTGCATCGTGCCAGCCTTCTTCACGAGAATAATCCATAATAAACATATGGTCGGTAAATATTTTTCCAAAGCCTAAGTTAGAACTGTCTGGCTTTGTTGCAGGATTTTCATTTTTAATAAATTTAATTTCCATAATTATTCTCCCTTAAAATTAGCTCCGATATTTAATGCAGAAAGGTTAATATCGCGCATATCGGCATGCTTTGCAGAAATAACTTTATCAAGCGCGGCACTAACACTATTGTCATTAAAATCGTTAATTTCTTTTAACAATCTGCCTACAATAATCATATTGGCAAGAGTTGGCATATTATTATCGCTTGCAAGCTTTGTTGCAGGAATATATATAACCCTAACATCATCACGCTTAACTTTGCGTTCAATCAAAGTTGAATCAGCAAATATTATACCGTTTTTTACAACCGCATTTTCAAATTTGTCGAGTGACGGCAGGTTCATAGCAACAAGAATATCGGGATTTGATACGATTGGAGAACCAACATCTTCATCGCTGATTATTACGCTGCAGGAAGCAGTTCCACCGCGCATTTCCGGACCATATGACGGAAGCCAGCTAACCTTTTTATTGTCTATTAAACCTTTATAAGCTAAAAACTTACCGGCAAACAAAATACCTTGACCGCCAAAACCGGAGAATAAAATATTTGTTGCAGCCATTATTTTACCTCCTTTTCAGATGAACGATCTTTATATACGCCTAAAGGATAATACGGAATCATATTGCTGTCAATCCACTCAAGTGCAGCTTTAGGCGTCATTCCCCAGTTAGTAGGGCAAGAGGAAATAACCTCAATTAAAGAAAAGCCTTTGCCGTCTATTTGATTTTGGAATGCCTTTTTAATGGCTTTTTTTGCATTTCTAATATTCTTAACGTTATTTACGGTTACACGCTCAAGATATTCCGGTCCGTCGAGTTGCGATAACATTTCGCAAACTTTAATCGGATATCCGCAAAGCTTTGGATCGCGTCCGTACGGTGAAGTCTGGGTTACCTGACCCGGTAGCGAAGTAGGAGCCATCTGGCCGCCGGTCATGCCATAAATTGCATTATTGATAAAAATAACTGTAATGTTTTCGTTTCTTGCAGCGGCATGTACAGTTTCTGCCATACCTATAGAAGCTAAATCTCCATCACCCTGGTATGTAAATACAATATGTTCAGAAGGATTGGCACGCTTTACACCCGTAGCTACAGCCGGTGCCCGGCCATGCGCCGCTTCAATCATATCGCAATTAAAATAATTATATGCCATTACAGAACATCCAACAGGAGCAATACCGATTGTATTTCCTTCAATGCCGAGTTCATCTATAACTTCGGCTACAAGGCGGTGAACTATACCGTGTGTACAGCCGGGACAATAATGCATAGAAACATCTGCAAGTGCATGAGGTTTTTTAAATACTATCATTATTTTGCGCTCCTTTCCGAATTTGCATCTATAATTGCATTTAATACTTGCTCGGGTGTTGGGATCATACCACCCGCACGATTACAAAGTGTTACCGGTACTTTGCACTCGCTGGCAAGCCTTACATCTTCAATCATTTGACCCATATTAAGCTCAACAGAAATAAACCTGCTTGCATGCTCTGCCGCTGTTTTAAAGGGTTTATTTGGGAAAGGCCATAAGGTTATAGGACGAATCATACCTACCTTTATGCCCTGCTTTCTCGCTTCTAATACCGCGTTTTTAGATACGCGCGCGGCAATTCCGAAAGCGGCAATAACAATGTCGGCGTCATCTACCATAAACTCTTCATACATAGCTTCGTTTTCTTCTACCTGCTTGTAACGTTCATATCTTGAAAAATTGAATTTTTCAAGCTCTTCCGGAACCAAAGATAAAGAATTAATAATATTGTGTTTACGCTGCATTTTAGTGCCGGTAGTAGCCCAAGGCTTATCAACGGTTTCACCAACGTTTAAATCAAGAGAAACAGGTTCCATCATCTGTCCCATAGTGCCGTCGGCTAAAATCATACAGGTCATTCTGTATTTATCGGCTAAAGAAAAGCCTTTTACGGTAAGCTCGGCCATTTCCTGAACAGAAGCAGGCGCTAGAACAATCATTCTAAAATCGCCATGACCGCAACCTCTTGTTGCCTGAAAATAATCGCTTTGGCTGGGCTGAATGCCGCCAAGACCGGGGCCGCCACGCTGAACGTTTACAACAAGAGCCGGAAGATCTGAACCTGCTAAATATGAAAGGCCTTCGCTTTTTAAGCTGATACCCGGGCTTGAAGATGAAGTCATAACGCGATACCCTGCGCTGGATACGCCATAAACCATATTAATAGCAGCAATTTCACTTTCTGCCTGTAAAAATGTACCTCCGATTTTTGGCATCTTTTTTGCCATATAAGCCGCAACTTCTGTTTGCGGAGTAATAGGATAACCGAAGTAATGACGACAACCTGCAATAATAGCAGCCTCCGCAATAGCTTCGTTTCCTTTCATTAAAACTTTTGAAGCCATAAAAACCCTACCTTTCCACTGTAATTATACAATCCGGGCACATCAATGCACAAGAAGCACACCCAATACAAGCTTCCATATCGGTAATTTCTACAGGATGATGTCCCTTTTTATTAATTTTACTTAAAGATAACTTTAATATTTTTTTTGGGCAGGCATCAACGCACAGCCCGCAACCTTTACAGTTATCCGTATTAAAGGTTAACTTAGCCATATACATTACTCCTTAAAATATTTTTTTCTGTAATTTTATTGGAAACAAATTATCATATTTGTTTTTAAGCGATAAATAAATATCTTCTTTAACTGTAGTTGCAAATACCGGCAAATTTGTCGCGTTTGTAATATCGTCAACATATTTAAACGAATCAATTATGCATTGCTCGGTGGTCTCTTCGCCAAGATTAGAGTTATTAATAAACCCTGTAAATTTAATATGTGCGGCATCTTCAATTTCGCGCATAACTTCAATTGTGCTTAAAGCATCCTTAGTTAGCGGCCTGTAACAATTAATAACCATCAGCATGTTATAATCATTTTCTTCAAGAATTTTAGGCGTAAGACGCCCAAGCACCAATGCACCCCTATCATCTCCGCCAACATCAAGAACCGCTTTTTCATCTTTATTATCAACAATGGAATAAATATCACTCGGTAATGCCGGAATATCTACATTGCTGTTTGCATAATCAGAACAAATAATTCGAATACCATGATTTTTAAGCTCATCGGCACTGTCTACTGACCTAAAATATGGGTTTACTATATCAAGATCCGCCAAAACAACTTTATTGTGCTGTTTTTTTAAATCAAGCGCCATATTTACGGCAACATTGGATTTTCCGGTGCCGTAATGCCCGCAAACAATTGTCAATCTTTTATATTCCATATTGCCACCTATAAAAGATTTCTTTGAATTTTACCACTAATGGTTTTTGGTAACGAATCTCTAAATTCGACTATTCTCGGGTATTTGTATGGTGCGGTGTGCTTTTTAACATAGTCCTGTATTTCTTTTTTTAACTCTTCGGTTGGCTCTTTTCCGTTTACAAGTACTATGCTTGCTTTTACTACCTGACCGCGTACTTCATCGGGTGCTGCCGATACGCCGCATTCAAGAACATATGGAAGCTCCATTATTACACTTTCTATTTCAAACGGCCCTATGCGATAGCCGGAAGATTTGATAACGTCGTCAACACGTCCTACGTACCAGAAAAAGCCGTCCTCATCGCGCCACGCGGTATCTCCTGTATGGTAAAAACCATCGTGAATAGCCTCTTTGGTTTTTTCAGGGTCGTTATAGTATTCAACCAACAGGCCGTTAGGTTTGCCGTTTTTCAAATTAATAACAATCTCGCCAACCTCGCCAACAGGCACGGATTTACCATCCGCATCAATAATATCTACATCATATATAGGTGCAGGTTTGCCCATCGATCCGATTTTGTGTGTGGCGCCTATAAGATTACCAATAATCATTGTGCTTTCGGATTGTCCGTAGCCTTCAATAATTCTTAGACCGGTTATTTTTTCAAACTGCCTGTAAACCTCAGGGTTTAACGCCTCGCCGGCGGTTGTCATATGCTTTACAGATGATAAATCGTATTTGCTAATATCCTGCTTTATCATCATTCTAAGCATTGTAGGCGGTGCACAGAAAGTGGTAATATTGTATTTTTTAAACATCGGCAGTATCTCCGCCGCGTCAAAACGGTCAAAATCGTAAACGAAAATCGGAGCTTCACACAGCCATTGCCCGTAAAGTTTGCCCCACATGGATTTTGCCCAGCCGGTGTCGGATATTGTAAAATGAAGACCGTCCGGATCAACATTGTGCCAGTATTTTGCCGTATGAAAATGACCAAGTGCATATTTGTAATTATGAGCGGCGATTTTCGGATAACCGGATGTACCGGAAGTAAAGAACATAAGCATAATATCGTCGCCGCAGGGCGCATCCTGCTCGCGTTTATAATGAGTAGAATACAAAACATATTCATCGTTAAAATCGCGCCAGCCTTCACGCTTTTCGCCGACAATTATTTTAGTTTTAAGCTGAGGACACTTTTTGGCGGCAAGATCTACCTGATTAGGCACGCCGTCATCACTGGTACATATAATTGTACTAATACCAGCGGCGTTAAACCTATACTCAAAGTCATGTTCTAACAGCTGATTAGTTGCGGGAATTGCAATTGCGCCAAGCTTATTAAGGCCAATCATTGCGTACCAAAATTGATAATGCCGTTTTAAAACCAGCATAACCTTATCGCCTTTTTTAATTCCAAGCGATTTAAAATAGTTCGCGCACTGATTGGAAGCGCGTTTTATATCTTTAAATGTAATACGACGTTCGTTTTTGTGCTTGTCGACATGAAGCATTGCAAGCTTGTCCGGATCTTTATCGGCAAGCGCGTCAATTAAATCAAATGCAAAATTAAATTTATCGTCGTTTTTAAATTGAATTTTAGTAGGAGTCCCGTTTTCGTTTAATTCAACATCGATAAAATTCTTATATATGCGGTTTTTCTTGCCTTTTTTCTCGCTAAAGCTATCCTTTATAGGCTGATCGGCAGAAAGGCCCGGAATAGGTTCGCCGGTAGGATTTAAAACTATCGCATAAAAAATGCAATCTTTACCGCCAACGGCTTTCATGCCGTGCGGTGTACTGCTATTGTAATAAATACTGTCACCCGGACCCAAAATCTCTGTATGATCGCCCACCTTAACCATAAGATTGCCGTCGATAATTAAATCGCACTCCTGCCCGGAATGGGTAGTGCATTCAATCTCTTTATCTTCTGAGTCTTTATCATAATCGCATTTAACATACAATGGTTCGGCGATTCTGTTCCTAAACGCATAAGCCAAATTATAATATGTCATCCCATGCGCATGTGAAACCTGCTGACCTTGCCCATTACGAGTAACGGTATATGATTTTAAATTAGGGCTATAACCTTCGATAATATCGGTAACATTCACAGAAAGAGCTTGTGCACAACGATAAATAAATGCAAAGTTTAGGTCTGTATTGCCCTCTTCACACTTTATATATTCATTTACAGAAACATCGGTTTTCTCGGCCATCTCCTCAAAAGACAGACCTTCAAGCTCCCTTAGCTCCTTTATACGACTTGCGATTTCTTTAATTCTTTTATCAAGTCCGTTCATTTTCTACTCCTTTTGAACTAAAAAAGCGCCGTCTCAAAATACTTTGAGACGAGCGCTAAAATACACCCGCGGTACCACTCAAATTGCAGTTACCTGCCACTTCAGAGTCTAACAACTCCTATGCATTTACGCAGCATTCACGAGGAAGTTCTACTAAGCAAAAGCCTTTCTTCTTCCCGGCTCAAAAGCTACAAACAAAAAACCGCCGTTATTGACTTACACCAACCGTCAACTCTCTTAAAACAACGAATAATTCGTCCTCTTCGTCAAAGCCTTTACAAATTTGGATATATTTTAGCATAAAAAAACAGTATTGTCAACCATTTTTTAAAGTAAATTTCTCTGTATTTTACCGCTTATAGTTTTGGGTAGAGACTCTTTAAATTCAACTATTCTCGGGTATTTGTATGGCGCGGTATTCTTTTTAACATAGTCTTGTATTTCTTTTTTTAACTCTTCGGTTGGCTCTTTTCCGTTTACAAGTACTATGCTTGCTTTTACTACCTGACCGCGTACTTCATCGGGTGCTGCCGATACGCCGCATTCAAGAACATATGGAAGCTCCATTATTACACTTTCTATTTCAAACGGCCCTATGCGATAGCCGGAAGATTTGATAACGTCGTCAACCCTTCCAACATACCAGAAAAAGCCGTCCTCATCGCGCCACGCGGTATCACCTGTACGGTAAATGCCGGTTTTACTATAGTCGTTGGTAATTTCGCCGTCCTTATAATAGCCAAGATACAAACCACATGGAACGCGTTTGTTGGTTCTTATGCAAATTTCACCCTGTTCACCAACAGGTACGCTATTGCCGTTTTCATCTAAAATATCAATATCGTAAAGCGGTGATGGCTTTCCCATTGATCCAAGTTTATGCGTACCACCCAATAGGTTGGCAATGGCAAGTGTAATTTCAGTTTGACCAAAGCCCTCCATTATTTTAAGACCGGTTATTTTTTTAAACTGTTTATAAACCTCAGGGTTTAACGCTTCGCCGGCGGTTGTCATATGCTTTACAGATGATAAATCGTATTTGCTAATATCCTGCTTTATCATCATTCTAAGCATTGTAGGCGGTGCACAGAAAGTGGTAATATTGTATTTTTTAAACATTGGCAGTATATCTGCCGCGTCAAAACGATCGAAATCATAAGTAAATACAGCACCTTCAGAAAGCCACTGACCGTATAATTTTCCCCAAAGTGATTTTCCCCAGCCGGTATCGGAAATGGTAAAATGAAGTCCGTCTTCACTAACGCCGTGCCAATATTTTGCGGTAATATAATGACCTAACGGATATTTATAAGAATGAGCGGCTATTTTTGGGTAACCCGTAGTGCCCGAAGTAAAGAACATAAGCATTAAATCATTGCCGCACGGAGTATCTTCATTTCTGTAAAAATGCGCGGAATAAAGCTCGTATTCTTCGTTAAAATCATGCCAGCCTTTACGCTTTTCGCCAACAATTATTTTAGTTTTTAAACTACTTGAGTTTTTTTCCGCCTTCTCGATTTCTTCGGGTACTATGCCATCAGACGTTGCTACTATAGCGCTAACCCCAGCCGCATTAAAACGATATTCGTAATCGTGGGACATTAAAAGATTTGTGGCCGGTATTGCAACAGCGCCAATTTTATGAAGCGCTAAAATAGCGTACCAAAATTGATAATGGCGTTTTAAAACCAGCATAACCCTATCGCCTTTTTTAATTCCAAGCGATTTAAAATAATTTGCACACTGATTGGATTTTCTGCGCATATCGTTAAAGGTTAGCCGGCGCTCGGTTTTGTATTTGTCAATATGAAGCATCGCCAATTTATCGGGGGTTTTTTTAGCGATTGCATCAACAATATCGAATGCAAAATTAAATTTATCTTCGTTAATAAAATCGATGCTTTTTAAAAGTCCGTTTTCATCGGTCTCAGTTTTTATGAACTTTTCGGCTAAAGCCTTTCTCTTTGGTTTATTGGTAGGAATAAGTGTATCACGAATTACTGTTTCTTCCTCATTTTTGCCGGGAAGTACTACCGCAACAAACAGGCAATCCGATCCGTCAATGGCAATCATCCCATGAGGCGTACTACTGTTGTAATAAATGCTGTCCCCCTCATGCAGATACTCTGTATTGTCACCAACCTGTACCTTTAAACTGCCGCTAATTACAAAGTCAAATTCTTGGCCAGAATGTGTCGTTAAATGAATTGGTTTGTTTTGCAGTTCGTCGCTGTATTCATATTTTACAAAGTACGGTTCAGCAATTTTTTTTCTGAAAAGCGGCGCAAGGTTTTGAATTTCAATTCCCTCTTCTTTTGCAGTGGATACACCTTCGCCTCTTCGTGTAACAGAATATGACATTAAATGCGCGCTTTGACCCTCGAGTAAGTCGGAAATTCCAATATTAAAAACAAGCGAGCATTTATGAATAAAAGAAAACGGAAAGTCTCGGTTGCCGTTTTCATATTCATTATAATCGACGACACTAACATCGGTCATCTCGGCCATTTGTTCAACCGAATAACCAAAAATTTCACGCATTTCACGTATGCGTCTTGCAACTTCTTTTAATTTATCCTGTGAAACTGTGGGCATATTAATCCTCCTGAACAAAAAACACTCGTCTCAAAACTTTGAGACGAGTGTGAAATTCACATCCGCGGTACCACTCAAATTGCAGTTACCTGCCACTTCAGAGTCTAACAACTCCTATGCATTAACGCAGCAATAACGGGAAGCGCCTACTAAAAAGGTTCGGACTTCCAGCTCAGAAGTGATGGGTTTTAGTAATTCATTACCGGATCACAGCAAACACCGGCTCTCTGAAAATGATAAAAACCAAACCGTCTTCGTCATAGCTTTTATATTTAATTCTTAAAAAGAATATCACTAAAACTGAGTTTTGTCAAGCATTTTTTCGAGAAAATAATTTAAAATTGCCGATAATATTAAACAAAACTAAAATTGAAACAGCCGAAATAACCGCAAAAGTTATGTACATCGGTTCGTACCCAAAGCCGTCAATAATTATTCCGAATACAAACGATCCTATTCCGGCGCCTAAATAACACATAAAATCGAGTAACCCGCTAACCGAAGCCACATTGTTGCTTTTAACAAATCTTAGAGGGAAAATTGAAAGAACCGAAGTGTTAATTACGGACGCAGCGGCGTAAATCAAACTTAAACAAGCTGCCGATAAAACAGGCTGATTACTAAAGCAAATTACAATAGACGATAAGATGCAAACAGAAAATCCAAAAACAGATACCATATGTTCATTGTTTTTACAAAGCTTGTACATAAGCGGATAAGATATGCGGCCGATAAAACCTATAAATGGAATAAATAAAATGAAAAGCGCGGATTTTGCAAGATCAATATTAAACTTTTCAACAAAATACAAAGACATCCAAACCCCGACATTTTCTTTCATAACACCATGACAAAAGCTTGGTATCATCACAGGCATAATCTTTTTATCGGTAAACAGTTTAAATAAAGATATATGCTCTTTTTTATCAGGCTTAGAATAAGGGACGCTTCGAACAGACAAGAAAGATAAAAATGAAAAAACAAGCATAATGGCGCCGGGGATAACAAATGCAAAACCAACATTTAAATTTGTGATAATTACGGTGCTGACTATTATACCTAAAATATTTCCGGCCGCAACTGAAGTTACCATATACGACGCCATTTTGCCGGCTTTAGACTTATCGTATATGCTTGAAACAACACATAATATAGAACTCCATAACATACTTTGCGAGAATGCATTTATTCCCCACAAAAACATAAGTCCGTAAAACGGCGGGAACAGGCTAAACAAAATATTGCCCAATGCGGACAGTGCAAGACCTATGCAAATCATTTTATAAGGAGCAATTAAATCGCTTAAATAACCGTTTATCAGTCGGCCAACAGAAAAAACAACAGCAAATATTCCGCCCAAAATACCAATTTGAGCGGAATTAAGTATAGCGTTTTCTTTTAAAACCGGTGAAGCAATTGTTAAATTAAGTCGCGCAATATATATTGACGAATAAGCTAAAAATAAGACTAAAAAAATTAATTTATTTTTTTTCATAATGCTAAAAATACATTCCATCCAGCTAGGTATTTTGCTAAAATATCGGGATCTTTATCGTCAAAATTTCCGTCCCCGTTAACATCCCAATTTTCAAAAATATACGGCACGTTCCAGCCCGCAAGTTTTCTTTTAAGCAGGTTAACTTCAATATCATTTACCGTACCGTCGCCGTTTATATCAAATATTAATACAGGATCGTCATCCTCGCCGACATCAATATCTGCTTCATCACCGATATTAAGCGCATAAACAGGCATACAGATTATAAGCAATAATGCCAGCGTTAACGATAAAAATTTTTTCAATGTTATCCTCCAATATAATGGAGCGGACGACGGGAATCGAACCCGCCTATTCAGCTTGGGAAGCTGACATTCTACCGATGAATTACGTCCGCATATTTGGGGCCTGTTACAAGGCCCAGCCGGCAATTATACGCGCAAGATATGAAACATCCTTGTCGTTAAATTCGCCGTCATTATTAACATCGCTTATTGACATAGTCGGATTAACATCCCAACCCGCTAAAAAGCGCCTATATATAGTTAAATCCACATCATCTAATTGATTATCACCGTTAGCATCAAACTGATAACCTAACGAAGTTGTATACCCGGGACCTTGTTTACTCGCATAGTATTCGTCACTTTCTTTATAGCGGGTATAAAATGTATATTCATCAATATAGGACAAATTAGAAAAAGAAGCATCTGATTGCCAATTAATACCGTCAAGACTATATTCAAGATTATCGTCCTGCAAAAAACCGATATTATTGTAATTTAACGTCATAAGTACGGGAGCGTTGTCCGGTGCAGGTCGAAGTTTTTTAAGCGATTGAGGCACAACTAAAAGCTCGGGATATTTATTCGCAGTATTCATTTGCCAAACATTAGTAAAATCAAAGCCATAAAAACTAGAGAAATTGCCGAACGCTTCCCTCTTAATGCCTATACCATAAGTCGAAGAATAATTATCGGGATAATATGAATTAACAGACATTCTTTTTCCGTTTGAAATGGCGTCTGTTTTTCCACTGGGGCCGCTAATTTCACCTAAAAAATAAGTATTTTCTATACTGCCGCTCGAATAGCCGCAAATACCGCCTGAATAATAGTCAGAATTTAATCGACCGTTAAAATAACAGTTAGAAATTGAAGCAGCGTCAAAGTTGTTGCCGCATAAACCTCCGGCAGATAGAATAACGCCACCGTCAAGTTTGCAGTCAATAACTGAATTATATACATAACACTCGGTTATTACGCCCTTATTTGCGCCGGAAATCATTCCCAAATAGGAAATACCGCCTTTACTTAACAGGGTTAGCTCACTGTTTTCAATCCCGAGATTCTTAATTGTTCCCCTATTACATCCAAAAAGACCTGAATAATTCGGAATTTTATTATTATATCCACCCGCAGGTCCAAATTCATCTAATAAGTAATCCCCTGTCCAATTGGAATCGCCGGGAGTGTATCCCGCAGGAAAAAGTACTTTAAAATCAGATGATGCTGTTCCGTAAAAATTCATTTTAAGATTTATAATTTTATAGCCGTTGCCGTCGAAAACACCGGTAAACGGAGAAGCATCAGTACCGATCGGTACAAAACCGATGCCGTTATAATAAAAGCTGCCGGTTTTATAAAAATCAGAATCTTCAAACACTATATCATTGGTTAGTTTAAAATTAGCGTTTAAATGTTCCCTTATTAAATTAAGTTCGGACTTGTTTGAAATAAGAAACGGGTTTTCTTCACTTCCGTCTCCGCCGGAAAAAGTATTATCTGCATAACAAGTAAAACAAAGCGATAAACAAGTTAAAACGATTGAAAAGATAATAATAAACGAAATATTAATTTTTAATACTTTTTTCATAATTATACCTTCCTTAACCGATTATATTTATTATATAACAATATGTATTAAAAATCAAGTTGTTTCGTTTAGCTTCAATCTGTAATTCTTATTAGCTCTTTTTCGGCAATATCCTCATATGCAGTAATCTTGTGATTTAAAACTAAGTTTCCGTCTTTTTCATAAAATTCATCTTTAGAATTGATTATTTTTATGAATTTATATTCTTTCTCTTTATCGACGGCTTTGTTTTTAAGCATTGTTTTTGCTTCATCCATACTTATTGTGCGTTGTGTTTTAATAATTTCAAAAAAACTTGCTGTAGTTATATATACCGGTATGTAATTTGATCCTTTTTTTATAAAATGTCTATCTACAGTTTTGTTATAATTGCCTTTTAAAGTACCAAAATACAGCGGAATATTCAGCCCATAAAGCGTTAAAACACTTTTTTTAATCGGTTTTTCTTTTGTAAATGTTTCTGTAATAGTAAACGGCGTACTAACTGTAATTACAGTCTCCGTTTCGGCTGTTATTTCTGCTTTGGCCGCCACGAAATTTGTTAAGTTTTCTCCATATTCAACGGTTCCGGAAACAAGAAGATCTCCTTTTTTTACTGCCGTATTCGCTGTAACAACAGCGCTTCCTTTATAAACAGATGTCTTTTTTATTACACCGTCTTTTTTTGCAATTATATTGCAAGGCGAATTATCAGATATTTCGGGACTTGCGGTCTCTGAAACATTGACGGTTAGTTTCGAGCCTTCAAGATTAAAACTGACCCATCCGATTTTATCGGTTAATAAAAGCAAATCGTTTCTCATATTAGGTGAATTTACTTCCTTTTTAGGCATTCCCTCGTAAACATTTACTTTTGAACAAAGATCTAAAACCTCTTCGTTAGTAAGGCTGACATTACCAGATACCTCTATATTCCACACAAACTGAGATAAAAGAGTAACTATAATTAAGCAAAAAGCGGCTCCGAGAAAAAAGCTTAAAAAGTTATTATTGTCTTTTAAGTAAAACGGAAGTCCGCGCTTATATTTTATTCTAATTTTTACACCGCATTTTTTGCGTATGTTTTTTATTTTTATAAGGTTGCTGTGGTCTGTTGCAAAAAAGATTTTTCCTTTTATATTTTTTATTTTCCATATCTCAATATTATTGTCTAGGCATAAATTAATAATCCTCTCAGGATAGGCCCCTTCCGCTTCTAAAGCTACAAACCCACGACAATATCTAAATAATTTATTTAAAAGCATACTAAAACTCCAGGCTTTGTATTTTGCCGGCAATCATAATACCGTTTTGGCTTAATGATTCTATAGAAAGATTTTTGCCGATAAATGTAACTACACCTTTAGCTAAATTGAGCTTTATAACTTCATCAGAATATTCAACTATGCAGCGGCTTCCTTCAACTATGGCCTCGTTATTAGAGCTTATAATTATTTTACTTCCGCCGATATAAGCCGACGGCGGAAGTTCGAGCATATCCTTAAAATTTTTTGATTTAGACATTTTATCACTCCCATAAAAAATATGATTATTATAATAAAATATTCATATCATTATCTGGGAGATGATTTTTTGAAACGAGTTTTGAAGCTTTTGCTTATATGTATAATTTTTATTACATATGCACTTTTATTGTTTTTTAACATTGACGCCGCAAACGGTGTGATTGAAGGAATAAAGCTTACTGTCGAAATAATTGTACCGTCACTCTTCATTTTTACTGTCATTACAATCTTCTTTTTAAAGTGCGGCGGAGCAAATCCCCTTTTTAATCATTTGGGCATACCGGCAACCGTTTATATCCTTTCGCTTTTTGGCGGTTATCCGTCGGGGGCTCTTTGCTTAAACGAGCTATATGGCAGTAAAGTAATTAACGATAAGCAGTTAGAAAACTTTCTGATTTTTTCTATAAACGCAGGGCCGTCTTTTATTTATTCGGCAATAGGCCAAGGAATTTTTGGGAGTAAAACAATAGGACTTTTTTTACTTATTTCAAACACAATTACAAGTTTTTTGCCTTGCTTGTTTTATTCTATTAAAAATAAAGGCAATAATAAAAAAGTAAGTAAAAAAGAGCCGATTTTTTCAGCACTTGTAAAGTCTACCGAAAGCGGAGTTTACGCAATGTTAAAAATTGCCGGAACGGTAGTTTTTATTTCGGGAATTTTTAGTATTTTAACTGCTTTAAAAGTGCCATATATTGAAAAATTTCTGGCTTTTTTTGAGATAACCACCGGAATAAAACAAAACCCCGAAAACCTAAACCTTGCGGCTTTTTTAATAGGTTTTTCGGGTGTTTCAGTGCTTATTCAAATTAAGCTGATTTTAAAAGATATAAAAATAAATTTCATAAAAATTTTTACGGCAAAATGTTTTCAAGGCTTTATGAATGTTTTGCTTGTAAAAATATTAGTTAGTGCTTTTCCTACTGCTATTGAAGTTATTTCAAACGGTAATGCCGTCTACGAAAAAGCATTTATCGTGTCGCTGCCGACATCTATAGCTTTTCTTTTGCTTTGTGTGTTTTATATTTACGAAATAGACACATTAAAACTCAATTAAAAGTTTTTCGGGCACAAGCTTTTTGGGCCTATTATTTTTTAAAAACTCTTTCAAATCAACAGAGTCTTCAATCAAGTTATCTACTATCATGCCGGCGCGTCCTATTTGTGAGGCTACATGCATATCGCAGCCCGAAGAATACAAATTATTGTTTAAATCGGCAAATGCTTTTGATTCGTCGATGTATGTCAAAAAATTAGGGTGCCCGTTATATATTTCTACTCCGTGCATTAAATTAGGATTTGCCGGATGATGCCCCTGCGCCGCGCGATAAGGGTGTGCCTGATATATTAAAAGACCGTTTGCATTTGCATATTCAAAAAGAGTTTTTTGATCGGTCGAAAACAGCGGCGGCATATTTCTTAAAATCTCAGGAGTAATACCAAATGTAATAAACTCCGGTCTAAATTCTTTTATTGTACCGTCTTCAGCCGTTTCGTGTTCTGTTATTCGAATTTCGGCACCTAAAAATACCTTTATGCCGATTTCGTCGCCTAAAGCTCTTGCTTTAAAAAACTCGTTTAAATATGCTTCTTTTTGATCTTTATAATTATCTGCAAGTCGCTCTAAATGATTTAAATAAAAATGGTTTGTAAGCATAAAGCCGCCAAAACCTTTTTCTTTGTAAAGCCTTACGGCTTCTTCTGTTGGAACATGTGCACATATACTTGCCGGAGATGTATGAACATGCGTGTCAATTAACATAAATCCACCTGTTTTTTTATTTAATTATATATTTTTGAAATTATAAGTCAAGCAATTAAATAAAATACTTTCTTTTTTTATTAGTATTTGATATAATAAAATGAATACTTATATGAGGTGCTTTTTTTGGTTCAAGAAATTTGTGGCTTAAATATTAATTACTCTGTTACAGGCGAGGGCAATCCCGTTGTTCTTTTGCACGGCTGGGGTAGTTCTATTGCTGTTTGGAAATCAATAACCGAAGCTTTAAAAGAAAGCTACAAAGTATATGCCATTGATTTTCCCGGTTGCGGTGAAAGTGAACTGCCTTCATCCCCTTTAACAATTACAGATTACGAAAATATAGTTTTACAATTTATTAAAAATAATCATATCGAAAATCCAATACTTATGGGGCATTCCCATGGTGGCCGTGTTATTTTAAGCTTGCTTACAAAAAAACTATTAAGCGCAAAAAAGGTTGTATTGTTTGACAGCGCCGGTATAAAACCTAAAAAAAGCTTTAAAACAAACATTAAAATATACTCGTTTAAAACCGTAAAAGCATTTTTAACTTTGCCTGTTTTACGCAATCACAGTGAAAAACTGTTAAACTCAGCACGCAGTTATTTTGGTTCGGCCGATTACAAGAGCGCACCCGAAGTCATGAGAAAGACTTTGGTTAATGTCGTAAATGTTGATGTACGACACGAGCTTCATAATATAAATTGCCCTGTTTTATTGATATGGGGTGATAAAGATGATGCCACGCCGCTTGCTTGCGCAAAAATATTAGAACACGGCATTAAAGATTCGGGGCTATGCGTATTAAAAGGATGCGGTCATTTTGCATTAATTGAAAAACCGTACGATGTAAATGCAATACTAAAAAGTTTTCTTGAGGTGAAAAATTGAACGTTTTTTTAATTCTTTCATTGCTTTTTATTGCTGTTTCCGGAGTATTTGCTTCTTTACGGCATATACAAATGTTCCAACAAAATTCATACTTTTTAAACAGATATTTTTCTTGGGCAAAAGAAAATATAAAGGCGCGGTTTTATTTTTCTTTAACTATTGCCTTAATTGAAATTTGCTTTATTGTTTTTAAACTATATGTTCCACTTTTTATTTTGTCACTGTTTGAATTGGCAATAAGAATAACAGCGGCATTATCTACGCAAAAAAAATCCATTAAAAAACTTGTTTTTACTCACAGAATTATACGGTTAATTTGCGCGTTATCGACTTTTTATGCAATATTGTTTTTAGTTATAGCATTAGTAAATAAGTTTTCAATCATTTTTACAACTGTTTGTGCAATATATATTTTACTGTCACACATTCCTGCTGCAAAGCTGTTTGCCGGAGCATTTTTAATGTCTTTTATAGAAAAAGCAATAAGTAACGGCTATTTAAAAGATGCAAAACGCATATTAGCCGGTTATGACAATTTAATTAAAATCGGCATTACCGGCAGTTACGGAAAAACCTCGGTAAAATTTATTTTAAAAAGAATTTTAAGTGAAAAATATAACGTGGTTGCAACTCCGGAAAGCTATAATACACCACTCGGTATTATTAGAACCATTCGCGAACATTTTGCTCCGGAAACCGAAGTTTTTATTGCTGAAATGGGTGCAAAAAAACCGTATGATATAAAAGAGATATGCGATATTGTTAAACCAAATATCGGAATAATTACCGCTGTAGGACCACAGCACCTCGAAAGCTTTAAGTCTATCGAAAACATAAAAAAGACAAAATTCGAGCTTGCTGACGAATGTAAAAATGTTTACGTTAACTTTGAAAGTGCAGCTGCAAAAGAAAAAGCCGGCGAATATGTAACGCATTCTTACGGTTTATGCGATGACTACGAAACATATGCAAAAAACATAAAAATCACCGAACACGGTACTGAATTTGATGTTTCACATTTTGGCCGCGAATTCCACATAACAACTAAACTTTTGGGACTTCATAACGTAGTAAATATTGTTGGTGCAATTGCAATAGCGCTTGAATTGAATGTAGATGAAAACAAAATCAGGTATGCAGTATCCAATCTTTCACCATACGAACACCGTCTTCAAAAAAAGTCATTTATTAACGGCTCTATTTTACTTGATGACAGTTACAATTCAAACCCCGAAGGATCTTTAGCGGCTGTAAAAATACTTGCCGAATTTAAAAACAAAAAGAAAATTATAGTAACTCCCGGCATGGTTGAACTTGGTAGTCGTGAATATGAATACAATTATAATTTCGGCACTGCTTGCGCCAATGTTGCAGATTATTTAATTTTGGTCGGAGAACAACGCAGTAAACCGATGTTTGCGGCAGCATCCGAGATAGGCTTTGATAAAGATAAAATGTTTGTAGTAAAACAATTCAGCAATGCATTAGAATTATTAAATAAACTATGCGACAATAATACAATAGTTTTATTTGAAAATGATTTACCGGATAATTACGCCGGATAAAACACGTAAGGACTGATTTGATGAAAACCAATATCGCAGTATTTTTTGGAGGCAATTCGGTTGAGCACGAAGTCTCTATTATTTCCGGAATACAGGCAATTCAAAACATTGATAAAGAGCGTTATACGGTAACACCAGTGTATATTGCCAAAGATAAAAAAATGTATATCGGCAAACTGTTAGATAATATTGAAAACTTTAAAAATATTGGCAATGTTATTAAAAATTCCTGCCCTGTATTTATTACAAACGAGAACGGTCGCTGTGTATTAAAGCCGGAAAACAGCAGTTTTTTAAAGAAAAATAAACCTATTGCCATAGATGTTGCGCTACCGGTTGTGCACGGCACAAACTGCGAAGATGGCAGCCTTCAGGGACTATTTGAAGTTGTAGGCCTTCCGTATGTAGGTTGCGACGTGTTAGCTTCGGCAGTAGGCATGGATAAAGCGGTATTTAAATCCGTGTTAAAAGCCGCCAATATTCCTGTATTAGACTGCGTTGTATTTTCCTCAAGAGAGTTTTCGGAAAATATGGATTTAACAGTACAAAAGCTGGAAAGTCAAATTGGATATCCCCTTATTATAAAGCCAGCAAATCTTGGGTCTAGCGTTGGTATTTCGAAGGTTGAAAACAAAAATGAACTAATAGACGCTATTTCATATGCTGCTGAATTTACCAATAAAATACTTGCAGAACGTGCAATTAACAATTTAAGAGAAATAAATTGCTCGTGCGTTGGATATCTTGACGAGTTTGAAGCATCATGCGCTGAAGAACCTATAATGCACGATAAAATTTTATCTTACAAAGATAAATATTTGTCCGGGGATAAAAACGGAAAGTCCGGCAGCAAAGGAATGACATCGTTAAGCCGAAAGTTACCAGCCGACCTTGACGCATATACTCAAAAAGAAATCGAAAGGCTTACAGTTGAAACTTTTAAAGCAATAAACGGACACGGTGTTGCAAGAATCGACTTTTTAATGGATGCTGAAAACAACGAAATTTTTGTAAACGAAATTAATACAATACCCGGTTCTTTAGCCTTTTATTTATGGGAAGCAAAAGGCATAAAATACAAAGAGCTTCTCACAAGACTGATTAATCTTGCGTTTAAACGCAAAAGAGAAAAAGAGAATTTTACCTTTTCAATTAATACCGGAATTTTAAACGGTAATTTTAATTCAATCAAAAAGTAAAAACATATGACTAAGCTTTTAATTAAACTTTTTATAAAAAATAATAATGACACTGCAAACAGTACTGTTCGCGGCAAATATATCAAGCTTGGAACAATTGTAGGACTTTTTTGTAATGTTTTTTTATTTATCGTTAAATTAATTGCAGGTATTTTTACAAACAGCGTATCAATTATTGCGGACGCGGTAAACAATCTAACCGACACTGCTTCCAGTATTATTTCATATCTTGGATTTCGTCTTTCACTAAAACCGGCCGACAAGGAGCATCCCTTTGGCCACGGCCGGATAGAATATATGTCGGCTTTGGTTGTCGGTGTTATAATAATTTTAGTTGGATTTGAGCTGTTTAAAAGTTCTATAGGAAAAATAATCACACCAACTGCTATCAATTTTTCGATATCTACAATAATTGTTTTGGTAGTTTCGATATTAATTAAATGTTGGATGTTTTTGTTCGATAAAAAGATCGGAAAAACAATTGATTCTAAAGCATTAATTGCAACGGCATATGACAGTTTGTCGGATACAGTTATTACAGCAAGTGTTTTAGCAGCCGTTATTGTGTTTTTATTATTTAGAATAAATATTGACGGATATATTTGCCTGGTTTTATCTTGTTTTATTATTTTTTCCGGCATTAAAAACATTAAGGAAACTTTAGACCCTCTTTTAGGAACGCCGCCGGACAAAAAAACGATAGACGAAATTAAAAAAACAGTTCTATCTTATCCTGATTTTCGCGGCATGCACGATCTAATCGTTCACAATTACGGGCCAGGCAGAACATTTGCTTCTCTGCATGTTGAAGTTCCCCAAAATATTGATATTTTAAAATGCCATGAAGAAATTGACGAATGCGAAAAAAAATTATCCGACAAATTAAACGCTCATATCATTATTCATTATGACCCGATAGTTACAGATGATATTGAGGTTATAAAAACGCAAGATTTAGTAACTTCTACACTTAAAGCGTTTAACAGCGGTTTTTCAATTCATGATTTTAGAGTTGTTAATAAAGAAAATATGATTAATTTAATTTTTGACCTTGCTGTTCCGGACGGCGTTGAAATGACTGATGGCGAAATTAAAGATACCGTTTATGTGCTTTTAGCGCGATTAGACAAAAGGTTTAACCCCATAATTACAATAGACAGGAATTCAAATAATGAATAATAAATATAATGTTGCAATAATCGGCGGCGGTGCCGCAGGAATGCTTGCGGCAATCACTATTAAACGTGATTGCCCTGAGTTTTCTGTAGCTATTTTCGAAAAAAATAAAAGGCTCGGCAAAAAGTTAGCAATAACAGGCAACGGCCGCTGTAACATTACAAACAGCAATATTGATTTATCGCATTATTACGGAGATCAAAATATAATTTCGAATGTTTTAAATAGGTTTTCATATAAAAACACAGTCGAGTTTTTTAACAGTATCGGCGTGCTTATAAAAGAAAACGAAGACGGCAGATGCTATCCGTATTCTTTGCAAGCATCATCCGTTGTTGATGCTCTTCGTTTTGAATGCGAAAATTTAGATGTTGATATTTTTACCGAAACAGAAGTAAAATCAATAAAATACAACGGCGATTATTCGGTTTGTTCGACATCCGGCACTTTTAGTGCAAACGTTGTAATTGCTGCATTTGGAGGTATTGCCGGCGATAAATCATTAAACACAAATAAAGCGTCATATGAAATGTTAAAAAACTTTCATTCAGTAACAAAACTAGCGCCTGTTATAGTTCAAATTAAAACAGCAAATAGTATTACAAGGTCGTTAAAAGGCATAAAAATCAATGCAAAGGTAACGGTCGGTAATAAGAGCGAGTACGGCGAAGTGCTTTTTTGCGATTACGGATTATCCGGGCCCCCTATTTTGCAGCTATCTAGGTTTTGTGAAATCGGAAAGAACATAACATTAGATTTAATGCCTGAATACAACGAAAAATCTCTAATAAAACTAATTGATTCTCGCTTTTTATTAAACCGAAATAAAGAGGAATTTTTTACAGGAATGTTGAACAAACGCGTTGGACAAGTAATTTATAAATCTTGCAATAATAAAACCGCTGAAACTTTGGCAAAAGCCATAAAAAACTTTTCATTTAAAGTAACGGGAAATACAGGATTTACTAATGCGCAGGCAACAAGCGGCGGGCTTAACACAGACGAGTTTAATTTAAATTTAAGTTCTAAAAAGTCAAATGGCCTTTTTGCATGCGGCGAAGCATTAGATGTAGATGGAGACTGCGGCGGATATAATCTTCAGTGGGCTTTTTCAAGCGGATTTGTCGCTGCAAAATCTGCCGAAGAATTCTTAAAGGAAAAAATATGTACATTATAAAAGACGTTTATTTAAAACCTGATTTTGATTTTTTAGACTCCGATACATTTTTATCGGAGTTTTTAGGTTGCAAAATAAAAAATGTAAAATTACATAAAAAATCCATAGATGCAAGGCGCCGAAACGATCCCTTGTATTGCTGTTCTTTTACATTTGATTTGCAAAAAAACGAAAAGTTGAAAAATTTTAAAAATGTTTCAGAATATTTTGAAGAAAAATATATTATTAAAACTGCAAAAAACATTAATACTCGGCCGGTGGTTATCGGCTTTGGCCCGGCCGGCATGTTTGCCGCATTAACTTTAGCGCGCGCGGGGTTAAAGCCAATAGTTTATGAAATGGGCAAAAAAATCGAAGAAAGAAAGAAAGACGTTAATTTGTTTTTTACAAAAGGCAAATTAAATGCTTTTTCAAATGTTCAGTTCGGTGAAGGCGGTGCCGGCACATTTTCTGACGGAAAACTAAACACGGGTATTAATGATATTCGAACAAAATATGTATTAAAGGAATTCAACAGATTTGGCGCCGGTGATAATATTTTATACGATGCAAAGCCACATATCGGAACCGACGTTTTAGAAACGGTTGTTACAAATCTTCGCAAAGAAATCGAAGCTTTTGGCGGCGAAATAGTTTTTAATTCTAAGCTGATTGATATCAAATATAATAGATGTGGCGAAAAAATCCTTAAGTTTAATAGCGGAAAAGAAATAATTGCCGATTATGTAATACTTGCCCTTGGTAACGGCGCACGAGACACCTTTGAAATGCTAATTAACAAAGGCTTTAACCTTATTCAAAAACCATTTTCTGTGGGAGTAAGAATCGAGCATTTACAAAAGGATATGGATATCTCTCTATACGGAAGTTCCGGCATTTTACCTGCTGCAAGCTATAAGGCTGCTGTTCATTTAAAGGACGGTCGCGGTGTATATACATTTTGCATGTGCCCGGGCGGATATGTTATAAATGCCGCAAGCGAAGAAAACACAATTCTTACTAACGGAATGAGCTATCAATCTCGAAATGGTATAAACGCGAATTCCGCCTTACTTGTAAGTGTATATCCTTCTGATTTAGCTGATAATAATCCTCTTACAGCTATAGATTTTCAACGACAAATTGAAAAGAGTGCTTTTTTACTGTCGGGCTCATACAAAGCGCCTTACATGACTGTATCGGAGTTTTTAAACGGCAAACTTAATTCCGCCAACGGTTCGGTTCTCCCGACCATTTTTCCCTCCCCAATACACAAAAACTTTACTTCTATATTCCCAAAATTTGTAGTTGATTCTTTAAAAGAGGCTATTCCCCTTTTAGGCAAAAAAATTCGCGGGTTAGATTATAAAGACGCGATACTTACTGCTCCGGAAACCAGAAGCTCGTGTCCTATAAGAATAGTGCGCGACGATAATATGGAAACAATTTTTAAAGGCGTTTATCCTATAGGCGAAGGCGCAGGCTACGCCGGAGGAATAATGTCAAGCGCAGTTGACGGCATACGTGTTGCCGAAAAAATCATCGATCGCATTAATTTAGAATATTAATATCCGAAAATTTATCCTTTAAGTATTTATCAATGTCTGTTTTTGTTGCGGTTTGCGATGTTTTTACAGCATTAATATTAAACTTAATCCTTTGCTTTTCGTTATAAGCCGTGATTAAAAAGGTACAGTTTTTTAAATAACAAGCAGGCACTATCGGTTGCCCAATATAATCAATACTTAAATTTATCTTATCTTTTTTAAATTTTGCAGTAACCGAAAGCTCTTTATTTGCGTTTTTTGAAGCACTACTCAAATTATCACATAAAGTCAAAACTAATGCTTCTTTATTAATTAAATATACAGCGTGCCGGTTGCCGTAAACATAAAGCTTAATATGTTTTTGCAGTTTTTTTCGTGATGCAAAAACTATAGCAATTAAATCTGATAAACCGAATTCTTCTAATAAATCATCGTAATACTTTTGAATTCGCTCTTCTTTTAAGTTTTTATATATTTTTTTATCTTCATCACTTAAACCGTTTTTTAAGTAATTATTAAATATAGTTTCGCGCAATTTATTATTTTCATTTGGCAATTTACACATAAAAGTCACCTTCTACATGTTTTATTTTACCCAAAAAAACAAATTTTCAAAAAATACGAAAAATATTAGTTAAAAAATAAACAAAGTTCTTGAAAAATAAACGGTTTGGGGTTAAAATATATAGTAGCCAATATGAAATTATTTTAGGAGGAATATAAAATGGTTAAAGTTGCTATTAATGGTTTTGGCCGTATTGGACGCCTCGCGTTCAGACAGATGTTTGGTGCGGAAGGATATGAAGTCGTTGCTATAAACGATCTTACCGACGCTAAGATGTTAGCACATCTTCTTAAATACGATTCTGCTCAAGGCAGATACGCTAAGGCTGATACTGTAGTTGCAAAAGAAAACTCCATTGTAGTAGACGGCAAAGAAATCACCATCTACGCAGAAAAAGACGCAAAAGATCTTCCTTGGGGCAAGATCGGCGTTGACGTTGTTTTGGAGTGCACAGGTTTTTATACTTCAAAAGCTAAGGCTCAGGCACATATCGATGCAGGCGCTAAAAAGGTTGTTATTTCAGCTCCTGCAGGCAATGATTTGCCCACAATCGTTTACAGTGTTAACGAGTCAACCCTTACTAAAGAAGACAATATCATTTCCGCCGCTTCCTGCACCACAAACTGCTTAGCACCTATGGCAAAAGCATTAAATGATTATGCAGAAATCCAAAGCGGTATTATGTCAACGATTCACGCATATACCGGTGACCAAATGGTTTTAGACGGTCCTCACAGAAAAGGCGATCTTCGCAGAGCTCGTGCTGCTGCCGTTAATATTGTACCTAACTCTACAGGCGCTGCAAAAGCAATCGGACTTGTTATCCCCGAGCTTAACGGAAAACTTATCGGTTCTGCACAACGTGTTCCGGTACCTACAGGTTCTACAACAATCCTTGTTGCTGTTGTAAAGGGCAAAGATGTTACAGTTGACGGCATTAATGCTGCAATGAAAGCTGCTTCTTCTGCTTCTTTCGGATACACCGAAGAACCGTTAGTATCTAGCGATATCATCGGAATCACCTATGGTTCCCTGTTTGATGCAACTCAAACAATGGTCTCCAAAATCGGCGATGATCTTTATCAAGTTCAGGTTGTTTCGTGGTATGACAATGAAAACAGCTACACAAGCCAAATGGTAAGAACCATTAAATATTTCGCTGAAATGTAATATTTAAAAGCCACGCTTGGGCGCATTCACATAAGGATGATTAGGTTTTGAGCGGTTGTTTTCCGCTTAAGCCACATAAAAACTGCAGGGAATCCGACAGGATGCCCTGCAGTTTTTAAATGCCCTAAACAAAAAACATCTCGCTCAAAACTGCGTGCACCGCAAAAGCAAAGATTTTTGTGCCATACAAGGCATAAGATAAGCGGGCATCCTGTCGGATTCCCGCTTATTTTAACAAAGTATGGTGCAAAAGACCCGCTTTGCGGCTTATTCTCCTTTTGTGAATGCGCCCTTAGGCGTGGCTTTTTTTATTGTGTAATTTTATCTTTTACAGATTGAATTTTCGTTTTAACTTCGTTTTTAATCGATTGAATTGCTGTGGGTTTCTCATCCGTTGTAACGCTGTACGAAATGACATTTAAAAAGGTTTCGCCATCAATCTGCATGGCGTTTGGCCTATCAAATTCAACTGTAATATTATTCCCTTCAAATACTTTAACGTATTTGGTGTACTTAATATGATTGCCTTTAAAAATCTTTGGGAATAGCCGCAATATGTTTAGTTTATTTAGATTTGAAGCAATTATAACTGAAACCGTATTTTCGGCATTCATTCTATCCTGGTTTGGAGCAATCATCATGCCACCGCCAAAAAACCTGCCTTTCATGGTAGGTGCAAGCCAAACCTTACTAAAAGCATAAGTTTTTCCGTCTATAGTAACTTGCGCATTAACAGGCTTATATTTAAACAAAAGTCCTTTTAAAGCAATTCCGGTATAGTTTACCGATTTGTGAGATTTCATGCGAATTCTGTCGCCTTCTTGACAAACGTACCCGTCAATTCCAAAACCTATACCGTTTATAAATCGCAAAGTTTGTCCATTAAAAGATACGCGCGGCAAATTTTTTATATATTGGTTTATACAAATAGGAAAATTTTCGGACTTTCTGCCTAAATCATTTAAAAAATCGTTTCCGCTCCCGCCGGCATAAAGATAAATATCGTTTTTAAGTTTTACTCCTTCAATACTGTTAACAAAGCGGTTTAAAGTACCGTCTCCACCACAGATAACAAGCTTGTCATCTGTGTTAAGTTCTTTTAAAAACAGTTTTATATGTTCAATTTTCGTTACGTCAAAAAAACAAAATTCCTTGTCCGGCATAAGCTCTTTTAATTGCTCGGATACATATTGCCCACGATTATTTGAAGAATAAGGATTATACAAAACGTAATATTTCATATCATCATCACCTTTATTTTAAACTGTAAGCTAAAAAATCAATGGTTTTATCATTACATATTGGTGCAGTTTTAAAATTAATTGTTTTTTGTTCGCCCTTATGTAAAATAAAGTAATTGTCCGAAAAAATAAATTCACCGGTAATGCTAAATGCATGAATGTTTTCATTGGCTTTAACAGTAACAGAACTATCGGTTTGTTCAATAATTTCAAATGCAGAGGTTTTTTTAAGGTGTAAAGCGCCCTCTTTATAAAAAGCACGATCTGTTTCGTTATTATATTTAATATCAACAAAAACACAGGTGTTATCATCTGCATCAATTTGAAGTGTTGCGCTTTTCACACTGTAGCCGTCGACATCAAGATTAAAGCTTGCATAGTCTTCCCTTTTTCCTGTTGAAATATTGATAGTATAAGGGAGGACCGTCACGCTGTTCTTAGTATTTTGTTTGTTTGAAATATAAACTTTATATGCATTGTTTTCATGCTTTACAGATGCAGTTATATCTTTAGCTAATCGTTTAAAAATATAATATGCTGCTTTTGGCTGGCAGTAATAATCTATTATAGACCACCCTAATGATGCCGGCCAGCAATCGTCAAACATCCAAAAAACAAGGCCGTTATTGTATCCTAAATTACTCCTGCAATTTTCAAACAACACGCGAATCCACTCATACTGGATATACCTGTATTTAAAGAGCTTATCTCCAACATCTTCGAATTTTCCAAGAACCTTCTCGGCAAATATGCGCGTATATTCAAAAATTGTATGTGGTAAAAACGGATTAGTTTTTGAATGATAGTCGATAATTTCTTCGCTTTTAGAGCATAGGTCGTCTTTATTCATAAACTTTAGCATTGAACTGTTTTCTACAGCGCCAAAGGTTGGCTCTTCGGAAATAAACCTGGCAAGATACATTTCCAAAAACTCTTTGTAATTATCACATTTTTCATTATAAAAATACTCATAGGTATCAAGTATATAATTTGAGTTATGAGTTGTTCCCCTTGTTATTGAAGCGTTTAAATTACCGCCGTATGGACTGGACGGCAAAAACTGACGGAATCTATCATACTTGTTAACATTAGGTGCAATTCCCTTAAAAGCAGTATCTCTTCCGGTGTAGTCTTCCTGAAGGTCGCTGCCCTCTTGAGCATTCTCGTTATCGCCGTGCCACCAAGCAAGGCAGGGATGATTGCGAAGTTTTTTTACGGCATATTCACTTTCTTTATTAAGCGCTTTAATAAACCAGTCTTCTTTTTCAGGATAATGACCGCAAGCCATTAAAAAGTCTTGCACAACAATGATACCGTTTTTATCACATTCGTAGTAAAAATCATCGCTTTCAAAAATTCCGCCGCCCCAAACTCTTAAAAAGTTTGCGTTCATTGATACGGCTTCGGAAATTAGTGTGCTTATTTTTTCCTTAGTTTCGGCAGAAGGAAACGGCTCGCAGGGAACCCAGTTACCACCAAGGCATAAAATAGGGCGCCCGTTTACAATTAATTGAAAGCCGGAATACCGGTCGTTTTTATCATAAACTTTACCAACCGGATTAGCCTGTAAATTTTTAGCCTTATTGTAATAATCAGAATTCTCCGTATCGCTTATTTGCATTAGTTTTATAGTTCTAATACCAAAAGTATCGGAAAATTCGTTGCCGGCAACACAAACCTTAATCGTATACAGCGGATGCTCGCCGTAACCGTTAGGATACCATAGTTTTGGATTAACAATATCAAAATGGCGTATTACATGATCCTCTTTCGAGTAAAAGTCGCAAAATTCAACAACATTATTATCCGGATCTAAAATATCAACATGCACCAAGCCGCCTTGATTTGCATTTTTAAACTCAATGTCCACATAAATCCCGGCGCTGAAATTATCAATACTATCACATGCTACATAAACATTTTCAACATACATATCAGGAGTATATTTTAAATACACATTTTTATAAATACCCATAGTTACATAACGGTCAACCCAGTCCCAACCGTATGTACACTGAATTCTTCTGGTATGAAGGCGCTCACAAGTAAAAGCGGCTTCAAGTTGTTCTTTATTTTCGACCTCTTTTATTGGAGATCTAAACTCAACAGAAAGCTTGTTGTCCTTTTCTTTAAGTAGATTTGTAACATCAAATTCATATGGAATAAACATATCCTCACATGAGCCTATTTTAGTACCGTTTAAAAACACTTCTGCATAGGTATCAAGACCTTCAAAAACAAGGGTACACGGCACATTTATTTCTGCATCAAAATATGTATAATAAGTAACAAATTCATTTTCTAAATACTGATATTTTTTATTATCATCGCGCCAAAAAACATCTGTTATTACATCGTTATTTAATAAATCGGTGTGCAAACAACCGGGAACTGTAGCTTTTAGTTCACCGGCAAAATTTGTAACTAAGCGCCAATTATCGTTAATTAGTACCTTCTTCATGTACGCACCTCAAGCAAAATAATTTCGATTTATTATAGCATAGGTAAATGTTGAAAACAACAAAATAATTAAAATAGTGCGGAAAATATTCCGCACTATTTTTATATAACAATCTTTTTATTTGAAAGCTCTAAAACACCTTTAGCTTTTAATATTTCTTCATCAGTTGGCAGCTTTTCGGGATATTTGCGATTATCCCCTATAGCCTCGGCCTTATTACCCGAGAGTTTATGATATTTTAACAGCCTAACCGAACGAATATTTTTTAACGGTTTTATAAATGCTGCTATTTTTTCCATTTGGTCGGAATTATATCCCGGAACATACGGAATACGAATTTCAATTGATTTATTCAAGCTGTCAATATATTTTAAGTTGTCTAAGATAATTTTATTTGACCTACCGGTACACTTAATATGCACGTCTTCATCAATAGCTTTTATATCATAAAGAAAAATATCCGTATAAGGCAAAACAGCATCAATAGAGGCTTTTTGAACAAATCCTGCAGTATCTACGGCGGTATTAATGCCATTATGCTTTGAAGCTTTTAATATTTCTGCTGAAGCTTCCGGTTGCAAAAGGCATTCACCGCCTGATAATGTTATACCACCGTCCGACACTTCATAAAACGGTTTATCTTCGAATAATGTTTTGCAAATATCGTCAGTAGATACAAGCTTTCCAAAAAGCTCAAGCGCATTATGATTACACACGTTAACGCATTTTCCGCGATTTTTGCAATTCTGTTTATTTATAATATGTTCACTATTACTAACTTTATGGCAATCACAAACATGCATACAGGCACCGCAAAAAACACAGTTGTTTTTAAAAAATGCAAGTTCTGTTTCCCTCTTAATATTCTCAGGATTATGGCACCAAATACAATTTAGCGAACAACCTTTAAAAAAAACGGTTGAACGTATGCCGTCACCATCGTGAATTGCAAATCTTTTAATACCTGTAATGTTTGCTAACATAAAACCGTTCCGCCCGCCTGTGCAATCAAAAAGTCTTGCTCAGATTTATTTAGATGAATAAAAATTTCATTCCAACCGCAAAGTCTGACTTGAAGTGTTTTATAGTCTTCCGGATTTTTCTGTGCAGCAATAAGCGTTTCGGCGTCTACGCAGTTAATTTGAATACACATACCGCCAAGCTTATAATATGTGTCAATTAAAGAACGCATTATTTTAAGTCCTTCTTCACCGGTTACGGCAGTCGGATGAATCATTGCGTCAACAACATCGCCATCAGGAATTAGGGTGTGATCAATTGCAGCGGCAGAAAGAAGTACAGCAGTTATGCCGTTTTCGTCCTGTCCCGGTGATGGAGTAGTGTTTTTAGATAACGGAGTACCGCTTTTTCTTCCGTCAGGTGTTGCAGCGGTATGAGCGCCCATCCAATTACGCCAAGTAATTGAGGAGCAACCCATTCTGTACACACCGCCAAGCGCATTAGGTTTGCCATTAATGTTTTTACCTGCAAACTCAATAGCTTTCTTAGCGATATTATCAACTTCTGCAAGGTTATTGCCAAATTTATAGTGGTTATTAAGGCACTCCATTCTTAGATCTTCGTGCCCTTCCCAGTTGTTTTTTAAAATATCACGCATTTCGGCAACTGTATAGCGCTTTTCGTCAAAACAAATGCGTTTAATCGCGGCTATGCTGTCAACATACGTCGCAATGCAAGCCAGTACCACGGAAATATTAAGATATCTTATACCGCCGTGATAAGCGTCTATTCCTTTTTCAATACAATCTGCAACAGAGCAAGAAAACAAAGGCGAAACCTTAACTTGTTTATAAATATTTTTTAAAAAGTATTCTTCATTTTCAATGCCAAAATCTATCGCAAATTTAAGCTGTTTTAAACAAATATCAAAAAACTCATCGAATGTCGTAATCTCTTCGGCTTTTTTAGTTGAAAGGCCGATTTTATCGCCTGTAAGCATATCTATGCCTTCATTTAAAGATAATTCGAAAGCCTTGCCAAGATTAAGCATAACTCCGCAAGTAGCTCCGCTTTCGGTGCCGGAAGCTATTGGTTCAAAGCACCCGCCAAGTACGCACTGTTCGGCGTCTTCGGCGCTGATACCGATTTTACGAAGTGCGCTTTCTATAACGGCTTTATTTGCAAAAACAAAGCTGTTGTTGCCGCTTCGTACCATGTCTAAAATTTTATAAATAAATTCGTCTTTGGTTTTTTCGCTATAAAGAATATGATATTTAACATTTGAGCATTTTAACTCTTCTTGAGCTTTTAAAATAAGCATGGATACCGGGTTAAGTTCGTTATTTTTAGTAAGTCCGGTTAAATCCATAGGAAGATTTGCCGGATATTTAAAACAATCCAGCCTATATAGAAAATGCTTATATATTTCCAAAAGCTCTTCTTCGGTAAAACCTCTTTTTATGTCGTTTAAATAAAGAGGATACAGAAGTTCGTCAATTTTTCCAAAGGTTCTAATGTAGGTGCTTTCTCCGAAAGTATAGGAAAAATATACAGTTAAAATCATCTGAAGACCTTCGCCAAAACTACGCGGTTCTCTTGAAGCGATACCTAAAAAGTTATCATGCATATATTTTGCGATGCCGCATGTTCCAACCTTATTTGCATATCTGCGGCAAAGATCCATAACGCCGTTTAAAGCTATAATCGAGCCTTCATAAAAATCCTTTTGGTCATTGCTTAAATCTTTGTTCTTTAGCTTTTCTTCACATTCGTTTTTCATACCGATAAAGCCAATTTTAAAAACCTTTTCCCAGTCTATAGAATTATGGCCGAAATCGGTATTTGCTAATACATATTTACATTTATGGTGCATGAGATCCACTTCTGCTTGCCTTGAAAATGGATTTTCTTTCATTATTCTTTCAGCTTTATCATCTCTGTGGCGTTCCATTAATGAAAAGTCGGCAATTCTATCTGCAAATAAAGAATCAGCTTTAGCAATGATTGAAGCATGGTTGAAAATATAATTAATCATTTTGCAGGTGGAAAGATAAAACGAATCACCAAGATTCATTATTTCATTAAGTCCGGTTATTAGTTCGTCTTTGCTTTCACCTTTACTAAAACTATAGGCCGAATAAGAATCCCAGGTTTCACCATATTCACTTTCTATTGAAGATTTATGGTCAGCAAATTTATAAAGCATGATTTTGCACCTCTCTTATTATCATTATAGTATGAACATTAAAAAAAAAATAGTATATTTCAATCTAAAAACTTGCATTTTTCAATCATTTTATATATAATTATTTTGAAGGTGAATAAATATGGATTTAATTATAACTAAAGTAATATCCGCTTTATATGTAAGTACTGATGCATGGCGTATTTCAAGCATGGTTACAAGAGAAATAAATGGAATTGTATATTGCCTCGAAGGTTCTATTAATTATGAGAGCAATCGCGGTTATTTTAAAGTTTCTGCGGGAGATCTGGTTTTTTTGCCGGAGGGATTATCTTATTGCGGCAAAAAAAACAGCAAAACCAATAAGTTTTATGTTATAAATTTTAAAACCGATGTACCTCTATTAAACAGTAATTTTCAACCTTCAATTAAGCCTAAATCTCCAAACCAAACGTTAAAAAGCTTTAAAGATGCGGCAGCACTTTGGAACGAAGGAACGACAGAAAGCAAATTATTCTGTCTTTCAAAAATCTACGGCATTTTAGCTGACTATTTTTCCATTATTAATCAAAAAGAGAATTCATCCCCAATAATAAGAAACGTATTGAGCTATATTTCTGCAAATTTATCAGATGATACTCTTAGTCTTAACGGGCTATCAAATCAATTTAATATAAGCACTTCACAATTACGTCGGTACTTTCACCAAGGAACCGGTACTTCCCCTATTAAATATATTACAAAAAAAAGAATAGAACTCAGTCAAACATATCTACAGGAAAATAACATACAAATCAAAGAAATAGCGTCACTATGTGGGTTTAGCTCAGATTATTATTTTTCACGCGTATTTAAAAAGGCAACAGGCCTTACGCCGCGAGAATATGCGAACCAATATAAGACAAAATAATAATTCTTCGTTGCCTTTTTATTATATTTGTGTTAAAATAAATGCAATCCGCCCGTGGCGCAACTGGATAACGCAACAGATTCCGATTCTGGAGATTGGGAGTTCGAATCTCTTCGGGCGGGCCATGTAAGAAGCCTGATTTGTCTACCAAATCAGGCTTCTTCAATGATATCCGTTCCTTGCCGGAACGGGTGATATACCTTCGGCACGTGAAAGAAGCGGAATACATCTCATCACTTTTACTACAGGCAAAATCATCACAGTGCTGCAAGGCACGATTTCACTTCTTTACAATTTTGTATTTTTATCCATTTCGGAAACTATGGTATATCATCAGTCCGTCAGGACGGTATATTAACACCCCAAAGGGGTTTGTTAATCTTTACAATGATGATAAACAAGACTTCTTGATTTGTTTATCATATAATGATATAATTATTTCGGTAATTGCAGGAAGTGATATTTTGAAAAACAATGTCAAGCTTACACTGGTTTTATCTTATATTCCGGATTTTCTTTTAGTTCTATCCGCTATATTTGTTTGTGTAGATCCTTTCGTTGGCTCAATTATCGGTATAGTTTTATCGCTGTATTTGCTTATTGGATATCGATTTAGATTTCAACATATTTATTGTTTTTGGCAAAGTACATTCAGAAGTAAAAAAAGGACGCCAAACAGAATTGAATGGTTTAGAATCTCAAAGTTTGTTTATGTTATATTTCCGCTAATGCTTTTGATATTATATGGTGTCATTTTTGGTTTTGCTATTTTAGGCGATTAGGTATAGTATAACATTTTCGCAGCACACATATAATAATATGGTCAATTTTTCACCTTTTTTTATCGTTTTGCATATTCGAGCGATAATCACATAAAACGGTCAAAGCAAGCCGAAACCTCGATTTGCTTTGACCGATATTATTATATTTATAAAGAAAACGTCGTCGCGAATAATAAAAATTCGCGACGACGTTGGTCTGAGTGGCGGGATTTGAACCCACGGCCTCTACCACCCCAAGGTAGCGCTCTACCAAGCTGAGCCACACCCAGATTTTGAACAACAGTATTCTATCATAATTATATATAAAAAGCAAGCATTTTTTTGATAAAAATACCGCCCTTAGGCGGTACTGCTTTTATTCAATAAATCCTGTTTTAATTAATGATACCAATTCATCAACAGCCGGCTTTTCATCTGTACCATCAGCACTGATTCTAATACTTGTTCCGCCGATTATGCCTAAAGATAAAACTCCAAGCAAACTCTTTGCGTTAACGCGTCTTTCATTCTTTTCTATCCAAATTGACGATTTGAATTCATTTGCTTTTTGAATAAAAAAGGTTGCTGGTCTTGCTCGAAGGCCGCCCTGGTTTTGAACTGTAACGTCTTTTGTGTACATATAAACGTTCTCCTTAAAAATCGATTTTAAGCTTACGAGTATTATTATATCACAAACATTAAATTATTCAATAATCATTGCTTTAAAACTAAAAACTTCTCACATTTTTATAATTCAGAGTAATGCATAGGCTAATTTTTTTGTGCAAATTGTTGCAAAAATTAGCCCTGTTTTTTTATAAATTCTTTTTCATTTTCTGATAAATCTGCTTTTTTCAACAAATCCGGACGCTGTTTTAAAGTTATACTTAGGGATTGCTCTCTTCTCCACTTTTCTATGTTTTCGTGGTGGCCCGAAATTAAAACATCCGGTATTGTTTTTCCGTGCCAATCATACGGCCTAGTATATTGAGGATATTCCAGCAATCCATTATAATGGCTTTCTTCGATAAAACATTCCTCGTTTGATAGTACGCCTTCAATCATACGTGCAACTGCATCAATTACAACTGCCGCGGCAAGTTCACCGCCCGTTAAAACATAGTCTCCAACAGACAGCTCTTCATCAACAATTTCATCAATTACACGTTGATCAACACCCTCATAATGACCGCAAAGGAATATCAGGTGTTCTTCTTTTGAAAGCTCTTTTGCTTTTTTCTGATTAAATGTGGTGCCTTTTGGCGACATGTAAATGGTTTTTGGTTTTTTACCGTCTTTTATGCAGGATAAAAATGCTTGATAAATTGGTTCCGGTTCCATAACCATGCCCCTGCCGCCGCCGTAAGGGGTATCGTCCACCTTTTTATGTTTATTAAAGGCAAAATCTCTGATGTTGATACAATTAATATCAATCAATCCTGCATTTTGCGCACGGCCAAGGATACTGCTGTTAAAAACAGTATCAAGCATTTCGGGAAATAATGTTAAGACATCAATCTTCATCTGAGAATATCCCCTTTAACGGCACTATTTTAATTTCACCTTTAATTAGGTCAACGTCTGCACAAATATCGTCTATTTTAGGAACCAAAAACTCGTGGTCACCGCGCTTAATATGCCAAACATCATTAGAACCCGTTTTAGATACTTCTGAAAAAACGCCAAGCAATTCACCTGTGTTAGCATCATAAACCGGAAGTCCTATAAGATCTTCAATAAAATATGCTCCCTCTTCAAGCAAACAATCGTTACGATCAATGTATAAAACTCTGTTCCGTATTGTTTCTGCTTGCTCAACGCTGCTTATCCCATCAAATTGTATTAGAGCAATGTTTTTATGTGTTTTTGATGATACAACATTTAACCGTTTTGCGCCATTTTCATCAAGATAAAAGCAAGTAAAAGAGCACAAAAAATCCGGGCTATCCGCCCATGGTAAAACACGCACCATGCCGCGAACACCGTGAACTCCGACTATTTTACCGCATTTTAAAAATTTGTTCATAGTTTTAAAAATGCGCCGCTTTTAAAACGGCGCAATAAAAATTAGTCGATCTCAACCATAACTTTTTGATCGTTACGGTTTGCAGCCGAACGCATAACAGTACGGATTGCTTTTGCAATTCTGCCCTGTTTGCCGATAACTCTGCCCATATCATTTTCTGCTACGTGCAGATGATAAACAATTATGCCTTCTTCATTAACATCGTCAACGCTTACTTTTACTTCTTCGGGATTTTCAACAAGTCCTGAAGCCATTGCAATTAATAATTCTTCCATTTTACAGAACTCCATTCTTTTTGAGTATTGCTTTTACAGTATCGGTAGGCTGTGCGCCTTTGCCGATCCAATCTTTTGCTTTTTCACCGTCAATTTTTACTTCGGCCGGATCTTTGTTGGGATTATAATATCCAAGCTCCTCTATAAATCTGCCATCACGCGGGAAACGCGCGTCAGCCACAACTATGCGATAAAAAGGACTCTTTTTTGCTCCCATTCTGCGAAGTCGAATTTTTACTGCCATACTTACACCTCCTAAAATATATATTCAAAAAAGACTAAATCTTTATTTGACTAAAATCCGGGAAAGCCGCCCATGCCGCCGGGAAAACCGTTCATGTTAAAACGCGGCTTTCTTTTTTTGCCTTTACCTGTAAAGCCTTTAAACATGGTTTTCATTTGCTCGTACTGTTTTAACAGGCGGTTAACGTCTTCAACCTTGACACCTGCACCTGCCGCTATTCTTCTTTTGCGGGAAGCGGCAAGTATTTGTGGCTTTTCACGTTCTTCTTTTGTCATAGACTTTATGATTGCCGCCGTGCGATCGAACTGGCGTTCGTCAATATCATTTTCGTTGATTTTTCCAGCCACTCCCGGCATCATCGACAATATACTTTTTATTGAGCCAAGCTTTTTAATACTTTGAAACTGCTCTAAAAGATCGTTCATATCAAACTTGTTTTCAGCAAGTCTTTTTGCTGTGATTTCAGCCTGCTTTTCGTCAAGCTCGGTCTCGGCTTTTTCGATAAGCGATAATACATCCCCCATACCGAGAATTCGGGAAGCCATTCTATCCGGATGGAATTCATCCAAATCGTCAAGTTTTTCGCCCACGCCGACATATAAAATAGGTTTACCCGTTACAGCTTTAATTGAAAGTGTCGCGCCGCCGCGGGTGTCACCATCAAGCTTGGTTAAAATAACGCCGTCAATTTCAAGCAAGTCATTGAATGCTTTAGCGATATTAACAGAATCTTGACCCACCATAGAATCAACAACAAGAATTACATTGTTTACTTCCACAGTTTTTGTAATCCGCTGAAGCTCCGCCATCAGTTCTTCGTCTATATGAAGACGGCCGGCAGTATCTAAAATTACATAATCGTTACCGTAATCGCGCGCATGCTTTACTGCGGCCGCGGCAATTTTTTCGGGCTTTTCAGTACCCATTTCAAAAACGGGTGCTCCTGCCTTTTCACCGACTACCTTTAGCTGTTCAATAGCAGCAGGGCGATAAATATCACACGCTACAAGTAATGGTCTATGCCCTTCAGCAATCAATTTTTTAGCAAGTTTAGCGCAGTGAGTGGTTTTACCTGAGCCTTGGAGTCCGCACATCATTATTACTGTCGGAATTCTGTTGGCGGTTTTAAGTCTCGCTTTTTCGCCGCCCATAAGATTCGTAAGTTCATCGCGGACAATTTTTATAACCATCTGCGATGATGTTAGGCTATCCATCACCTTTTCACCGATACACTTTTCGGTTACAGTGTTGGTAAAATCCTTCGCTACCTTATAATTAACATCAGCCTCAAGCAAAGCCAAACGCACTTCGCGCATTGCGGTTTTTACATCCTGCTCGGTAAGCTTGCCTTTATTGCGCAGCTTTTTAAAGGCTGCGGCGAGTTTATCGGCAAGATTTTCAAAAGCCATGTTATATCTCCTTTAAATAGTTTTCCAATTCTTGAATTTGTTTTAATAATTTCGGATTATCAAAATTGTTTTTTATTTCTTGCAGTTTTTTTAAACAGTTTTGTCTTCTTTTTATTATACCAAGATTTTCTTCGCAAGAATATAGCATTGCCTTCGAGCGCTTAATTAAATCATTAATTCCCTGTCTTGAGACGCCAACGTTTTGGGAAATTTCCGACAATGAATAATCCTCGTAATAATAATACTCCATGGCAAGCCGCTGTTTATCATTTAAAATACTGCCATATGTATCAAGCAATTCTGCAACTTTTAAATCTTTTGACATATTATTACCTCTCGGTTAAAGCCTTAATATAATATCACAAATCTGTTTATCTGTCAAGTTTTTTTCTTGACAGATGTTTTTTTAATAAAAATACTTTAAATTAACTGGATTTTATTATATAATATATTTGGTGATTAGATGAAAAGACTGATTGTTACAATATTATCTTTATCTTTTTTGCTGACTTTATTTTGCGGATGCCACCATAACGACAGTTTGGTGGTCTTTATGGAGCTTGACGAAAAGCCGCAGACATTAGATCCTCAGCTTGTAAGCAGTACATCGGAAAAACTAATTGTGCGAAATATTTACGAAGGATTAATGAAAGAAGGACCTGACGGCAGCATTATTACCGGCGCCGCTCGAGAATATACCGTTTCGGCCGACAATAAAACTTATACTTTCACCCTAAAACCCGACTTAAAATGGAGCAGCGGTGAAAAATTAACTGCTAAAGATTTTGAATTTGCTTTTAAAAGAGCTAAAAACCCTGTAACAGAAGCACCATTAGCATATATGCTAAACAATATAGCTTCATATAAAGCCACCGATGAAACCCACTTTATAATCACTTTAAAAAATCCGGATGATGCGTTTTTAGAAAAACTAACATATCCTGTTTTTATGCCATGCAGTAACGAGTTTTTTAATGCCGCAAAAGGCAAATACGGGCTTAATTTAGATAAAGTATTATGCAATGGCGTTTTCAAGCTAAAAAAGTGGGAAAAAGAAAGCAATTTTTCACTTAGAATAACGATTAATCCCGAACATGATAAAAGCAGTGTTAATGTCAGTGCGGTAGTATTTACGGTAGATACAAGTGAAAATCGCGAAACCAGGCTTTCAAAAGGAATAATTGATTTTGGGTTTTTAAATTATACCCTTGCTTATAATACCGACGAAAACATAAATATACAAGCAAATTACGACACTACGCATTGTTTAGTGTTGAACAAAAGAGGCATTTTGGAAAGTCCATATATGCGCATGGCGGTTGCTTCTTCTATACACAGGAATTTAATAAGCAACAATTTGCCTTATTCGTTTAAAACGGCTGATAATATTTTGCCGTTATATTTGCAGGAAAACTATGATTTATTAGAAAAATCTTTGGAATATAATCCTAATTATGCGGCCGAGCTATATAAAGAAGCGCTTAAAAAGTATAAAAACAAATCGCTTTCCGGCATGACGATAAAATATAAAAAAGACGACAATATTAAGGTCTTAGCCGCAACCATTGCAGAAACTCTGCAACAAACCGTAAACGGTTATGTAAACATTGAGGAAACCGAAGGTGTTTCCAATATTTACACCGATATTTCGAATAATAAATATTACATGGCTATTTTACCGTTTACTGCAAAAAACAATAGTATTAAAGACTTTTTAAGCAATTTTACAACAGGCGGAGCGTACAGTATTAATAACGCAAATTATGATAGCGCTTGCAAAGCACTGTCTGATCACCCAACAACAGCCGAAGTTAATAAAGTTTTATCTATTTTAAATTCAGAATATACCGTAATACCGTTAGAATACACGGCGACAGTTTTTGGATACTTAGGTAAATACGAAGTGCCAAAACTAAATCCTGAAAACGGATATTTAGATTTTGCTTATGTGGCAAAAAAATAAGAGGGTATAAACCCTCTTATTTTTATTTTTTTATTTGTTTACAAGCTTCTACTATGTCTTTAGCGCGAAGTCCGAATTTGTCCAAAAGGTCGTTAGCAGGTCCGCTAAATCCAAAGCGGTCGTTTATGCCGATCTTTTTAACGATTACCGGGTATTCTTCGGATACTACTTCACTAACAGCAGAGCCGAGTCCTCCGATAATTGAGTGCTCTTCGGCAGTAACTATAGCTTTTGTTTCTTTTGCGGCTTTAATTACAATATCTCTATCAATCGGCTTAATAGTTGCCATATTAATAACCCTTGCATTAATCCCCTCGTTTTTAAGAGCATCAGCGGCTATTAATGCTTCGTTTACCAATAATCCTGTAGCAATAATTGTAATGTCATTGCCGTCTTTTAATGTTACACCCTTACCCACTTCAAACTTATAATTTTCATCAAAAATTACGGGTGTCGCTAAGCGTCCAAATCTAATATATACCGGTCCGTCAAGGTTATAAGCCGCTTCTACCGCCGCTTTCGCCTCAATATCATCACAAGGATTAATAACCGTCATACCGGGAATAGTTCTCATTAATGCAATATCTTCGTTGCACTGGTGAGTAGCACCGTCTTCGCCTACTGAAATACCTGCGTGTGTAGCGCCGATAACTACATGTAAATGAGGATACCCAATGGAATTTCTAACCTGCTCGTAAGCTCTACCTGCGGCAAACATAGCAAAAGAAGAGCAAAAAACTTTTTTACCGGTAGTAGCAATACCTGCGGCGATACTTACCATGTTTTGCTCGGCTATACCGCAATCGTAAAATCTTTCGGGGAATGCTTTTTTAAATGTGCCTGTTTTTGTGGCCGCGGCAAGGTCTGCATCAAGAACTATAAAATCGTCATGCTTTTCTGCTAAAGCTTTTAAAGCATTGCCGTAACTTTCGCGTGTAGCAATTTTTACTGTATCAGACATTTTCCTTTACTCCTTTTATTTAGTAAGCTCTTCTAAAGAAGCTTTTAATTCGGACATGGCTTGTTCGTACTGTTCGTCGTTAGGCGCAGAACCATGCCAGCCTACCTGATTTTCCATAAAGGAAACACCTTTTCCTTTTACGGTTTTTGCAATAATGACTGTAGGCTTGCCGTTTTTAACTGCGGCTTTTTTGAATGCTTCTTCGATTTCGTCAAAATTGTGGCCGTCAATAGTAATTACATTCCAGTTAAAAGCTTCAAACTTTTTATCGAGCGGCAAAGGAGAATTAACCTCTTCAAGGCTTCCGTCAATTTGAAGGCCGTTTAAGTCTACAACAGCTACAAGATTGTCTAATTTTTTATTAGCGGCAAACATAGCAGCTTCCCAAACCTGACCTTCCTCGCATTCACCATCGCCAAGTATAGCGTAAACATTAAAACTATTGTTAAAATGCTTTGCGGATAAAGCCATGCCGGTGGCGCAGGAAATACCCTGTCCTAAACTTCCGGAAGACATATCAACGCCGGGGGTTCCTTTTTTATCGGGATGTCCCTGCAAGAAAGAGCCGATTTTGCGCAAATTTTTAAGCTCTTCAACCGGGAAAAATCCGCGATATGCAAGTGTTGAGTAAAGGCCCGGAGCAATGTGCCCCTTAGACAAAACAAAACGGTCCCTATCTTCCTTATTTGGGTTTTTCGGATCGATATTCATGTGCTTAAAATACAAATACGTTAAAATGTCAGCACTGGATAACGAGCCTCCCGGATGACCGGATTTTGCAGCATGGACCGCTTCGATAATCCCCATTCTTATTTTGCAAGCAGTGATCTGTAAATCTTTTTTGGATATATGATCCATAAATTAACTTCCTCTCAAAATAGATTTAATATATCTAATATAATCCGCAACTGCGCCTTCACGTACATCGCAGGTTATATATTTTGCAAGTTTTTTAACTTCATCTTTGGCACCCTTTGTAGCCGCGCCGTATTTAGAAGCCGCTATCAGTTCATTATCAATAAACATATCGCCTATTGCAAAAATCTCTTTATTATAAACTGACTTTAAAAAATCAATGCCTACTCCTTTATTAATATTACCGGCATATAATTCCAAACATCGATAATTTCTTTCATAACTCATTGTATGAACAAATTTTATTTCGGGATTAATAATGGTTTCGTAAAATAGTTTTATATCGTCATAGTCAGCTTGAGATTCGGTCATAAAAACTAATTTATTCCAATTAAGTTTTAAAGCTTCACTAAGAGTCAATGCCTTTTGTTCCATATGTTCGTAGTTAGCATAATAAATTATTCCTTTGTTTTCACGAACAATATAAAAGTTTGCATCAGAAAAAATGGCAATACCAATATTTTCATTGTGATTTATAAGTTCTATTGCCGTTTGTTTACTGGATTCGCTTAAATATTTGCTAAACAACAATTTATCTGAAGAAAAATCGTAAACAACGCTTCCTTGATCAGTAATGGCCGGCGCATTAAACCCAACTTTGTCATATATATCCCGTATTGCGGGAACTCCTCTGCCTGTAGCGACCGTAAAAAGACCGCCTTCTTTTTTAAACTCGTTTATGGCTTTTATGTTGCTTTCCGGTATTATGCCATCCTCAAGCAGTGTTCCGTCAATATCGGAAATTAACAAACAATTATCAAATATCCCCATTAAAGATTTTCACACCTTAATAAAAAGTTTTTAAAATAATCGGGCAATTCACTGGTAAATTCCAAATATTCCTTAGTCCTTGGATGAATAAATCCGATTTTTCTCGCGTGCAAGCACTGCCCATCAAGCTTTAAATCTCTTTTTGAATGCCCGTATACCGTGTCCCCCGCAACCGGATGGCCAATATAAGCGCTGTGTACTCTTATTTGGTGAGTTCTGCCGGTGTACAGTTTAAATTTCACATGTGTAAAGTGATTAAATCTATTTATAACAAAATATTCTGTTTTAGCATAGCGGGAGTTTTTATCCGTTACGGCCATTTGCTTGCGTTTTACAGGGTGACGACCTATTGGCTGCTCGATTACGCCGCTATCCTCTTTGAAAACGCCGCAGCAGACTGCTTCATATTCACGCGTAAAAGAATGTTCTTTAATTTGAGAAGCAAGATTTTTATGTGAAAAATCATTTTTTGCAACAATTAAAAGTCCGCTTGTATCCTTGTCCAATCTATGTACAATACCGGGTCGCATAACACCGTTTATTCCGGACAAATTACCCTTGCAGTGTGCCATAAGAGCGTTACACAAAGTATCATCTTTATGCCCGGGAGCCGGATGAACCACCATCCCTTTTGGCTTGTTTACAACTAAAAGATCGTCGTCTTCGTAATAAATATCAAGCGGAATGTCTACCGGCACTAAATCAGGTTCTGCTAATTCCGGGATATTAACTGTCAATTCATCGCCAAAACTTAGTTGCTTGCTCTTTGCGGCCATTTTACCGTTAATTAATACCATACCGTCGTTTATCAACTCTGCAGCTTTTGAACGGCTGATTTCGGTGCTTGACGCAATAAAGGAATCCACCCTTTTGGGTGAATTCTCATTATAGCAAAGCTTAATTATCTTCATTGTTTTGCTCTTGTATTTCAGCATTAAGCTTCGGTTCTTCGTTTAAAAGCTCAAGCTCTTTTTTAGCTTTATGGTCGGAAACAATATCAATTAAAAAACAAACAATGATTATAAATGTGCCTAAACATACAAATATGTCGGCAATATTAAAAATCGGGAAACTTCTCCAAAAGTCAAATTGAATAAAATCAATTACACGGCCGCGGAAAATACGGTCTATTAAATTGCTGAGTCCCCCTGCCAAAATAAATACCAATCCAAAAGACATTAGTTTGCTGCGCATTCCGTTTTTAACAAGCAATGTAAAGCAAACGACCATAGCAACAATTGTCACAGCAATAAGAATCCATGTATAATCCTTTAAAAATCCCCATGCGCCGCCTTCGTTTGTTACATATACACAATTAAACAAGCCTTTAATAACAGGCGTTGTGCCGACTCCTAAAGTAAAATGTGTTGCAACAAAAATTTTAGTAAGCTGATCGACAGTAACGATTAAAGCACAAACGATAAAAGCTAAAACATAAAACATAATTTTACTCTCCTAAAACCTTTGCGCATCTCGAACAAACATCCGGATGCAAAGCATCTGAGCCTACGGTTTCACTATGGCTCCAGCATCTTGCACATTTAGCGTTTTGTGACGCAGAAACGGTAATACCAAAGCCTTCACCTTTAAACTCACCGCCTTCGCCTTCGATTATCTCAACTTTGGATACGATAAACAAGTCTTTAAGCGACTTTTCGTTTATTAAAAAATCATACAGCTCGCCTTGGGCAAAAATTTTAATTTCCGCATCTAAAGATGCGCCGATTATTTTTGATGAACGGGCAAGCTCAAGCGCTTTTTTAACATCGTTTTTTACAGCGTGGATCTTTTCAAAATGAGTTTCAAGGACATTATTATCATAATCTTCGACAAATTCAGGCATGTTGTTAAACAGCACGCTTTCAGCGTTATGCGAAGCCGAATGCGGCATAAAGCTCCAAATTTCTTCCGATGTAAAAGCAAGAATCGGTGCAATAAGCCTTGTTAAGGTATCAATTATTTTATAAATTGTGGTCTGAGCGGCTCTGCGCTTTAAGCTGTCAGCCTTTTCGACATACAATCTGTCTTTAATTACATCCAGATAAAAATTAGACATGTCAATAACGCAGAAATTATGTATTGCGTGAAAAACAATATGATATTCAAATTTATCGTATGCTTCTCGGCAGGTTTTAACAAGGTGGTTTAAACGAAGCAGTGCAAAATGATCAATAGCTTCGAGGTCGTTATAGCTTACACTATCTTTATCCGGGTCAAAATCCGGAATACAACCAAGAATAAACCTTGCGGTATTTCTTATTTTTCTATATACTTCGCTAAGTTGTTTTAATATTTCCTTAGATATGCGAATATCTGCATGATAATCGCTGGACGCTACCCAAAGCCTTAAAATATCAGCGCCAAACTGATTTACAATATCATCGGGTATTATAGTGTTACCGAGCGATTTTGACATTTTTTTGCCTTCACCGTCTACAACCCATCCGTGAGTTACAACAGTTTTATATGGTGCTACACCCTTAGTTGCAACAGATGTTAAAAGTGAAGACTGGAACCATCCGCGATACTGGTCGGCGCCCTCTAAATATAGGTCCGCAGGAGATCTAAGCTCATCACGCTGATCTAATACTGCCGCATGAGAAGAGCCTGAATCAAACCAAACATCCATTATATCGGTTTCTTTTTTAAAATGTGTGCCGCCGCAATGAGGGCAACAAGTACCTTCAGGCATTAGCTTATTTGCATCCCATTCGTACCAAACGTCCGGTCCATGCTCCCTAAAAATATTTGCTAAGTATTTTATTGTTTCATTGGAAATTATTTCTTTTCCGCAATCAGTACAATAGAAAATCGGGATAGGTACGCCCCATGTTCTTTGACGGGAAATGCACCAGTCGCTTCTATCTTTTATCATGCCGGTAATTCTATCTTCGCCCCACGAAGGTATCCATTCAACCTTTTTTATTTCTTCCTCGGCCTTATTGGAAAAATCAGAAATGGAACAGAACCACTGCTCGGTTGCTCGGAAAAGAACCGGATTTTTGCATCTCCAGCAGTGTGGGTACTGGTGACTCATTTTTTTAATGGCAAACAAATTATTTGTACTTTCAAGTTTTTTGGCTATAGGGCCGCCTGCTTTATCAATGTGAAGCCCTGCGAACTCGCCAGCTTCATCGGTTAAATATCCTTTATTATCCACCGGCACAACCATAGGTATTTGCTTGTAGTTTTGACAAACTTCAAAGTCTTCAAGACCATGACCGGGAGCTGTATGTACGCAACCGGTACCGCTTTCAAGCGTTACGTGGTCGCCTAAAATAACAAGTGATTCTCTATCTAAAAACGGATGTTTTACTGTAATTAATTCAAATTCTTTACCGGGAATAGTATCAATAATTTCATAATCAGAAATTCCGGCAGCTTCCATCGCAGAAGCTGCAAGCTCTTCTGCCATAATCAGGTATTCGTCGCCGGTTTTTACAACTGCATAATTAAATTTCGGACCTAAGCAAATTGCAACATTTGCAGGTAAAGTCCAGGTCGTTGTAGTCCAAATAACAAAGTATGTTTTAGAAATATCAATATTATGTTTTTGCAAAGTGCCATTGTCTTTGCTTACAAGGAATTTTACGTAAATAGAATAACAGGTATCATCAGAATACTCAATTTCCGCTTCGGCAAGCGCCGTCTGACATTCAGGGCACCAATATACCGGCTTTAAGCCTTTATATATGTATCCTTTATCGGCCATTTCGCCAAAAACTTCGATCTGCCTTGCAACATAGTCGTTTGTAAGCGTTAAATAAGGATGATCCCAATCGCCCAAAACGCCAAGGCGCTCAAACTGTTCACGCTGGCTTTTTACAAATCCCGTAGCAAATTCACGGCAAATTTTGCGTATTTCCAAGGGAGATACGGTCTCGCTGTTTTTCATTCCGGCTTTTGCTCTTGCTTTTAATTCAGTTGGAAGCCCATGCGTATCAAAACCGGGAACATAAGGTGCTTTAAAGCCGGTCATGTTTTTATATCTTAAAACAAAATCCTTAAGACTTTTATTTAAAGCAGTACCAAGATGAATAATACCGTTAGCGTACGGAGGACCATCGTGCAAAACATATAAAGGTTTGCCTTCATTATGCTTCATAAGTTTGTTATATAAATTATTTTCCTGCCACGACTTTAAAGTTTCCGGCTCGCGCTCCGGAAGTCCAGCGCGCATGGGGAATTCGGTTTTTGGAAGATTTAAAGTCTCGTTATAATCCTGATGCATTACTATTCTCCTTATGGTTGCATTAATAAAAGCCTTTGAGGCTATTTAATTATTCTTCAATTTCTTCTGAAGTTGATTCTTCATCGGCAATCTCAATTTTTTCCTTAAACGGAATTTCAACCGGAAGCTCGTTTAAAAGCTCAAGTTGTTTTTTATAACTATCTAAAAGTTTAGATTTAAAGTTGCTGGCTTCTATGCGCAGATTATCGTAAACCTGTTTTTCATCTGCCACACTTTGTTTTGCGGCGGCAAGAATATTTTCAGATTTGTCAACTGCGTCTTTAAGTTTTTCCGAAATGCTGGCTTCGGCTTTCATTTTAAGCTCGGCCATAATCTCTTCGTGATGTTCCTTATCATTGGCAATTTTTGCCTCAAGCTCTTTAGCCTTTAATGTGGCTTCGGTAATAATTTGCTCGGCTTTTTCTTTTGCTTCAGAAATAAGCTGATCGGAAAAGCGCTGAGCGGTTTCCAAAATTCCGTGAACTTCTTGAACGTTATTGCTTACAGGTTTTTCTTCATGAACCTCTTTTTTAGGCTCGGCTGTATTTTCACTGTTTAGCGTTTGAATTTTAGCGTTTAATTGTTGATTTTGTTTAATTAGCTTTTCATAATCCTCTGCTAATTCGTCTAAAAAATCATCAACCTCTGATTTTTTGTAACCACTCATCGATGTAGTAAAATCAATTTCTCTAATTTGTTCAACTGAAATCATTGCCATTTCCCCCTATTTGTATTTTAAAACCTTTAATACTGTTTTACCTTTTTTTGTCATTGCAGAACTATCAGATAATTTATACTTACCGTAACCTCTAACAGTAATTATTGAATTCTCTAAAACCCCTTTATCGGGCTTAACTATTACTTCAGCGTTTAATTTAACTGATCCTTCTTTTATTTTGCCTAACGCCTTTTCACGAGAGATTCCGCACAAAGCAGAAACCACACAATCAATTCGCAATGAAGATACCGTAACCCTAAGCTCGTCAAAACACTGTTCGGTATAAGGTATAAATGAAAAATCACATTCCGTAACTTTTACGCCCACTCTGCCTACTTTATGCAGCTCATCTTTAATTATTTCTTTAACAGAATCAGCCACAACTAAATACGCTTCACCCGATAAAACGATAAAGTCGCCAAAACTGGACCGCGTAAGATTCAATGCCATAAGAGCGCCTAAAAAGTCACTGTGTTTAAGATTAAACTTTTGACTATATTCAACTTTTAAAGCAGATATCGGAAAAATCGAGTAATCAAAATTTCCGTCCGGGAAAATGCCGAGGTACTTTCGCATCCCGTTATTTGTGCCCGAGAAAAAAGCATAATTTGCGCCTTGATTTAACAGTACTTTGTTTGCAAAAAGCACTTCTTCTTCCGATAAAAACCCGATAAACTTAGGTATTTGTTTGTTATTTACCAAGACACAAGAATCAATTATTCTGCTTTTTAACAGTTCTTGTTCGTTAACTTTAGCCAAGGTACATCGAGTTTTCTACGTCGTCTAAAATCAAATCACCTAATACGTCAACATTATCGGGCGTAATTATGTATGTGCTGTGCGCAACTTTTTTTATATTGCCACCCTGAGCATATGCCGTGCCGCTTAAAAAATCAATAAGTCTTCTTGAAATCTCTCTGTTGGCATTTTCAAGATTTAATACAACTGTTTTGTGCTCGTTTAGGTGGTCAGCAATTGAAGGAGCATCCTCGAAACGACTGGGTTTTACCAAAACAACCTGAATTTGTGAACCGGTTTTTACACCGGTTGTGGATTTTTGAGCTTTTATACCAAAAATACCGCCCTCATTTTTTTTAGGTTCTTCCTCGCTCTGCTTTTTAGAGGAAAAAACAGAATCTTGAGAAACCTCGTCTAAAGTTTCTTCATCGTATTCGTCCTCTAACGGTAGTTTTACCATTTGTTTGATTTTGTCCATCATGCCCATAAGAAAGTTCCTTTCCGGCTAAAGCCTTTAAATATTATAATTTCTATGACCAAAAAGCGCCGTTCCGATTCTTACAATATTAGCGCCTTCTTCGATGGCCGTAATATAATCATCAGACATGCCCATCGAAAGATATACCATATTACTATTATCTATTTTTTTATCTCTAATGTCAATAAAAAGCTTATACATTTTTGAAAAATATTTTCTGTTTTCGGACGGATCGGAGCATATCGGCGGTATGGCCATTAAGCCTTGTATTCTTATACCGTCAATTTTTGAAATTTCCTCAATAGCATGTAGAAGTTCGTTTTCTAAAAACCCGGACTTGCTCTCTTCGTGTCCGATATTAACTTCAAGCAAAATATCTGATACTATAGACCTTTTTACCGATTCTTTTCCTATTGCATTCGCAAGCTTAATACTGTGAACCGAATGAATCAGTTCAACTTTTCCTACTATATCTTTAACTTTATTTGTTTGTAAGTGGCCAATAAAATGGCGGTGCGCCAAGGGATTTATATCATCATTTTTTGACAAAAACTCTTGCACTCGATTTTCACCGACATAATTAAGGCCGAGGTCAATAGCATAATTGATATCTTCGGCAGGGACAGTTTTAGTTGCCGCCAAAAAAATCACATTTTTTTCTCCGGCGGCTTTTTTTATATTTGATGATATTTCTTCAAAATTTTTCTTAATTAACTGTTTTTCCATCGTAAAGACTCTTTCCTTTTTCAACTACTTCATCGTATAATCTTAACCTGTTAGCATCGCCGTCTTCATCCATTTTGCAGACCGTAAAAGTATCAAAGGTTTTTATAATATCTATTTTTTTAAATTTTATCACACCTGCGGAAACCACATATACGCCTATTTCATCGTTAACGGTCCGTATAGCACGATTTGGAATTTTAATGCCTTTGCAGCTATCCAAAACAATGGTTATGGGCATATTCCTAATAGTTGAAAATACGCCGTCTGTAACGCTGCAAGAAAAAACAACAGCGGTTTTATCGGATTTTTCAGAAGTATTAATCGTTTCAAGTGTAGCGTTTAAAGCTTTGTTGTCTTTCTGATTAGTAAAAACTTTATAGTTGCTGCCCTCTTTTAATTTTAACGCATTATCGTTGCTTATAAGCGCCGCAAAATACCATGTATAATCTGAAACTATTTTACACACAACATTTTTTGCAGGTTCTATCGGTGCAATATTCTCAAGTTCTTCCGGACTAAGCTCTAAAACATTTTCAGGTGTTATTACCTGCTCATAACCGTCCACCTTGCTTACAAAGTAGCCTGACATTGTAGAGCTAATAACCTTAGATCCTTCTTCTACCGTAGATTTAAGTGTCGCAAGCTCAGCTTCAACCGAAGAAATCATGCTGTCAATACTGTTGCCTCTGCCAATAATACTCTGCTTAGAGCTTATAAGAGTTAAAAGCTCGGTTTGCAAAGTGTCGGCTTGATCAAATTTTCCGTTAGCGCATGCAACCGAATACTCGGAAATTTTATTTAAGATTTTTTCGCTTACGGTTTTGACGTCTGTGCCGCCATCATTATAAAGTTTAATTTTTTGCAATGAATCAAGCTTTTTTTTCAATTCGTTAATTTGAGAGTAAACGTTAGATACTGCTTGCGAAGGATAAACATCGGCAATTTTCCCGCCTTTTGAGACGCGCTCGCCATCCTCGACAGAAAAGCATTTAACACCTGCGTCACTATTGGTTATAACGTTTTCATTTCTTACTAAAAAAGCTTCTGCATCTATGCCGGAATTTGTCTCATAATAAATTGCAGATACGGTTGTAAAAGGGTGATAAAACGCGGCAAAAACCTGATATACAACAAATATACCAAGCAATAAAATTAAAATTATTCTAAAAAATTTGCCGCCCTTCAAAAAATCACTTTCTTTCTAAAAATTGCCGGCAGAGCTCAAAAGCACTGTCGTACGGAACGCATTTATCTGCATAAATCCAATTAATCTGTTTGTTTTTTCTAAACCATGTAAGTTGGCGTTTAGCATAATTACGGGTTTTTTGTTTTAAATTATCAATTGCTTGTTCAAGCGAAATTTCGCCGTTAAAAAACGGAAAAAACTCTTTATGGCCAATAGCGAATGCCGCCGCTTTATTATCTTTTAATTCATAAGAAGCCTTTGCTTCTTCTAATAGACCGTTTTTAATCATCAAGTCAACTCTATCGTTAATACGCCGGTAAAGATTTTCTCTATCAAAAAAAGTCAGGCCAATAAAAAGCGGATCAATATTTTTTTCGCTGTTTTTTGATAAAATATTTCGCTCTGTTATTGTACGACCGGTAGAATAATAAACTGCAAGAGCATGAATAATACGTTTTGTGTCATTTTTATTCAGCTTTAAAAACGATGCATAATCGACCGTTTCTAATTCTTTTAACAATGGTTCGATTCCGTCATTGATAAAACGAGACTGTAGCTTAGTGACAATTTCGTTTTTTGTCGATTCACCAAAATCAATATTTTGACTAAAAGAATCGATATATAGTCCGGTACCTCCTACGCAAAAAGGAACTTTATTTCTACTGATAATATCTTTTAAAATTTCATTTGCATCGTTAACAAAATCGCATACGGAATACTGCCGGTTTTTTTCTCTAATGGAAATCAAATGATGCACAATTCCCTCGCGTTCAGCAATGCTCGGAGCAGCAGATGCTATTTCAATACCTTTGTAAATTTGCATTGAGTCTGCCGAAATTACTTCACCATTAAAGGATCTGGCCAGTTTTATACCAAGTCCCGTTTTGCCTGATGCCGTAGGGCCGACAATAAAAATCGTTTTAATTTTTTTCATTACTGTTTACGACCGAAGTTTTTTTCAATCTCGTATTTTGACATTTTTAAAGCTACGGTTCTTCCGTGAGGACAATACATAACATCTTTGTCACTCAAAACTTTTTTTGCAATTTCAACCATTTCGTTAAAAGTGGTATTATCCCCTGCTTTTATTGCGGCTTTGCACGAAACCGAGTGCAGCACGCTTTCCTCTTTTTCGGTAATAGGCAGTTTATGATTTTTAAGCTTTTCCGCAATTTCAATGATTACCGATGAAAAATCATGGGTAATAACCGAAGGCACACCCCTTACGGCAATAGATCTTGAACCATAATCCTCTAAAGAAAAACCGAATTTACTTAAAAAATCCAAATTCAAGAGCACTTCACTGTAAAGTTCCGGTTCAAGCTGCATAACAAACGGGGTTAACAAAAGCTGTTCGTTTATGTTTTCGTTTAATGAATTAAAAATTATTCTCTCATGAGCCGCATGTTTATCTATAAAATATACTGTATCTTCATATTCGACTATTATGTAGGTTTTAAAAATTTCGCCTACGACGCGAAGCTTATATTCATCAAAATCGCTGTCTTTTTCGGTTTTGTTTGTTTCAATTGGTGCCGATCCTTCATCATTTAAAAAACCCGATGTTAAGCTATCTTTTTTTGTTATGTTAGACATTTTTTCAACAATGTCTTCTTTTATTTCTCTTCTGCTGAAAATATTTAAGGGAGCGGCATTGCCTAATTCTTCTACCACAATTTTAGATTGTTCAGCCACATCTTTCTCAAAGGTCTGAATGGGTTTTTTTATTGTAATTTCAGGCCGTTCGTCACGGGATAAAATGGTATTCTTTACAGCCCTGTAAATAGAATCAAATACAAGGCGTTCGTCGGAAAAACGGACCTCGGTTTTTGCCGGATGAACGTTTACGTCAACAGTATTCGGCGGCAGTTTTAAAAACAATACAAATGCCGGAAACTTTCCTACCATTGCAGAATTTTTGTAAGCTTGTTCAACTGCAGTCATTGCCGTTACAGAGCGCACAAATCTGTTATTTACAAAGAAATACTGACCGCTTCTTGAGGGTTTGCACATAGACGGACTGCAGACAAATCCCGAAACATTTATTATTTCATCCGATGTTTTAACTTCCATCATCATTTTGGAGTAATCTTTACCAAGAACCGAATAAATAGCCGAAATAAGCTTACCATCGCCAAAAGTATTAAGAATTAACTTTCCGTCACGAATAAGTTTAAAAGATATTTCAGGGTGAGATAAAGCCAGTCTTTCAACTATTTGGGCAATGCTGTTGCCTTCTGTAATATCCTTTTTTAAAAATTTCATACGCGCCGGTGTATTAAAAAATAAATCTCTGACAATTATAGTCGTACCAACAGGGCAGCCGGCATCGTCAAACGACAGCTCTTCACCGCCGCTAATGACATATTTTACGCCGCTTTTGCCGCTTTGTGCAGTTAAAATTTCTACTCTTGATACGGCGCAAATCGAAGCTAAAGCTTCACCGCGAAAACCTAAAGTAAAAATGCTTTCAAGATCTTCGGCAGTGGTTATTTTACTTGTGGCATGCCGCAAAAAAGCGGTTTTAACGTCTTCTTTAGCTATGCCGGAACCATTGTCTGTTACGCGCATAAACGTGATGCCGCCGTTTTTAATTTCAACAGTGATAACGGTAGCGCCGGCATCAATGGAGTTTTCGCACAGTTCTTTAATTACCGATGCAGGGCGTTCTATAACTTCGCCTGCAGCAATCAGTTCTGCAATATCTTTTGATAAAAGATTAATTTTTGCCATACCGTCATCTCCCCTCTACAGGTTTTTTGCTTCTTTAATTATATCGTTTAATTCTTTAAGTGCTTCAATTGGCGTTAAAACATTAACATCCAACTGCTTTAATTTATTAATAAATTTTTCGTATGAAACGTCGTTTAACGGCAACTTTTGCTGTTCATTCTCGTGAACAGTGGCCGGCATTACTATCCCGTTTTCTTCAATAGACTTTAAAATGGATTTGGCTCGATTAATAATTTTATCGGGAATGCCCGACAACTTTGCAACTTCAATTCCATAGCTGTCATCTGCGCCGCCGGGAATAATTCTTCTTAAAAATGTAATATCGTCGCCATGCTTTTTAACGGCAATATTGTAGTTTTTAACGCCCTGTATCTGTTCTTCCATGGCAGTAAGCTCGTGATAATGTGTTGCAAACAATGTTTTAGCCCCAAGTGTTTTAGTGCTTGCAGTAAATTCCAACACGCTTTTAGCTATAGACATACCGTCATACGTAGATGTTCCTCTGCCTATTTCATCATAAATAATAAGGCTGTTTTTGGTGGCGTTTTTAACAATATCGGCAACCTCGCTCATCTCAACCATAAAGGTCGATTGACCCATAGATAAATCATCTGATGCGCCAACACGTGTATAAATAGCGTCAACTATGCACATATTTGCCGCACTTGCCGGAACAAACGATCCGATTTGCGTCAACAAAGAAATTATTGCAACCTGGCGCATATATGTAGATTTTCCCGCCATATTGGGCCCGGTTATTATCGCACATCTAAAGTCGTTCATATCAAGGTAAGTATCATTAGCGACAAAAGGTTCGTCGCTTAATTTTTCGACAACCGGATGACGGCCGTCGGTAATAGAAATTACACCATCGCTGTTAATTTTGGGACAAATATACCTATTTTCAACTGCAACTTTTGCCAAAGAACAATAAACATCCAACTCGGATATTGCCTCAGCAGTTTTTTGAAAACGCTCAACAGCGTCGGAAACCTTTTTACGGATCTGCTGGAAAAGCTCGTACTCTAATGCCATAGATCTATCTTTGGCGCCAAGTATTTTGCCTTCAATTTCTTTTAGTTCTTCGGTAATATATCTCTCACAATTTGTAAGCGTTTGTTTACGAATATAATTTTCAGGAACCATAGATACAAAAGATTTTGTAACCTCAATGTAGTATCCGAAAACCCTGTTAAAACCAACTTTTAAATTTTTAATGCCTGTTTTTTCTTTTTCTTCAGCTTCTATTTTAGCTAAAATTCCGGCATTGCCGTTTAAAATTGCGCGAAGGCTATCAAGCTCGGCACTATAACCGTCCTTAATAATACCGCCTTCTTTAATAGTAGTCGGAGGTTTGTCCACAATAGCAGACTCGATTATTTCAATAATATCGTACAGCTCATCGATATTGTTATGTATCTTTTTTAAAAGTTTTGAACTGCAGCTTTTTAGTGTTGTTTTTAATGGCGCAAATTTCGACGCAGCGAATGCAATTGTTATCATCTCACGGCCTGTAGCTTTACCGTAAGAAATTCGAGTCATAAGACGCTCGATATCGCCAATACCGGATAAAAGCTCCCTTAATTCTTCACGAAGCAAATTATCGCTATATAGCTCATTTATCGCGTTTTGACGTTTTAAAATGTCGGTAACGCTTATTAACGGTTGTTCAAGAAAACTGCGCATAAGTCTTGAACCCATTACCGTGCAGGTTTTATTTATAGTCCAAAGAAGCGAACCTTTTTTCTTGTTTCCCCTTAAAGTTCCGAATAATTCGAGGTTCCTAACCGCGTTAACATCTAAGTGCATTAGTTCAGAGCCCGAATAACTGGAAACTTTTTTAAGGGTAGAAAGCCCCTTCATGCCGTTATTTGCAATATAGCGCAAAGCAACATCAAATGCGGCAGTATCAACATTGCCTCGTGTTAAACTAACAGATTCAAGATTAGGCGCGTTAAAATGCGAAAGAATATTAGAACCGTCTAAACCGTTAATATAAAACTCATCCGGCAAGACATTAACCTTACACTCTAATTTTTTTTCAATAAAAGTTTTAAAGCTGTGCATGATATTAATGCTGCTGTCAATCAACAGCTCGCTTGGAGAAAACCTTCCGGTTTCGTTAATTAAAAACTGCTCTATATTATTCTCTTCGCAAACTGATGAACGAACTGCACCGGTAGAAACATCAATAAAGCACACTCCACATCGACCATTTATTACGCATACAGAAGCAAGGTAGTTATTCTGCTCTTCTGAAAGCATATTTTCCTCGATAACAGTGCCCGGAGTTATTATCCTTACAACTTCCCTTTTGACAATGCCTTTTGCAGTGGCCGGATCTTCCATCTGTTCACAGATAGCCACTTTAAATCCATTATCTATTAGTTTTGCAATATATGAATCGCAACTATGATACGGCATTCCGCACATAGGCGCACGTTCTTTTTGGCCATAGTCTTTGCCGGTTAAAGTAAGACCTAAAACATCGGAGGCTGTTTTGGCATCATCGAAAAACATTTCGTAAAAATCGCCCAGTCTAAATAACAAAATACAGTCTTTATGTCTTTCTTTTATTGCCATATATTGTTTCATCATTGGCGATATGTCTGCCATAATCCATCCCCCTTTCTATTATTTTATTTCAATCAATGGCAGCCGCCGCATGTTGAGCAACTGCCGGTACACTGAACGGTACAATCAACGGTTAGCGGATCCTCACCCATAATTGTTTTATCTATAAGTGAATAAATTTGCGAGACAAGATCGTCTAAGCCTGTTTTTGCAGTATTATAGTTAATCATATTCTCATTTTCCATAATAACCGAATATATTTCTCTAATTTTGTTGTTAAGCTCATTAATTTTATCTTCGTTTTTATCTTCAGCAGACAACTCTTTGTCAAGCTGCATGCGAATTAGATTAAATTCGCCTATTAATTTTTGCAATTCTTCATCTTTATCGTTAGCTTCTTTAGCATTGATATAATCAATAAATCGCTCATCTTTCTTTAATTCTACGCACATTTCGCGTGCAGACTTAATAATATCCATTGTTTTACTCCTTTATTTCGGCAATTATCTCACCGTTAATTATTTTTGTTTTAATTTTATAAAAATTTCCAAGCATAGTTTCGTCGCCCAAAAATTCAAAACAAATATTGTTATTTGTGTGCCCCGACATATATCCCGTTTTCCGTCCGAAATCATCACACAGGACGGTATATTCTTTGTCTGCGAGATTTTTTTCGTTGTTTTTTGCAATTTCCGCCTGACATTTTAATAGCTCTGAAAACCAGCGACTTTTTTCTTCATATGGTACCGGATCCGGCATTAATTCTGCGGGAGTGCCTTTTCTTTTTGAAAAAATGAATGTAAAAAGAGATAAAAACTCAACTGTTTTTACAACATCTAAGGTTTCTTTAAAATCATCGTACGTTTCACCGGGAAAGCCCACAATAATATCAGATGTTAAAGAAATATCGGGTACTATTCTCTTTGCTTTTTCGGTTAACGCAATGTACTGTTCTTTAGAGTATTTTCGGTTCATCGCTTTTAATATTTTTGTACTTCCGCTTTGGAAAGGCAGATGCAGATGATGGCAAACCTTTTTACAGTCTCTAATAGCATAAAGAAGTTCATCGCTGCAATCTTTTGGATGCGATGTCATAAAACGTATTCGAAAATCTCCGGGAATATCGTTTATTATTCTTAAAAGGTCCGGGAAACGCACGCCGCCATCGCAAAATGAATTTACATTTTGCCCTAAAAGCATAATTTCTTTGCAACCGTCATCAATTAGCTTTTTTGCATCACGAACAATAAATTCAACCTTGCGTGAACGTTCCCTTCCTCGAACGTACGGCACAATACAGTATGTGCAAAAATTATTGCACCCATACATTATGGGAAGTAATCCCTTAAATTTCCCGTCCCGTTTTAGCGGAACGTCTTCAACAATGTCATCAAAATCATCGTCAATACAGAAAATACGCTTTTTAAAAGTAAAATAATTGTATAAAAACTCAGGAAGTCTATGTATTACATGGGTGCCAAACAAAATATTTACAAACGGAAAAGACATTTTAATGTGCTCTGCTACCGAAGGTTGCTGGGCCATACAGCCGCACATGGCTATTACAAGATTTTCTTTTTTTCGTTTTAAATTCTTTAACGCGCCAATGTTGCCAAAAACCCGGTTTTCGGCATGTTCCCTTACAGCGCAAGTATTAAATATAATAAAATCGGCAGACGCTTCATCATCGGTTATTGCATAGCCCATATTATAAAGCATGCCTTTAAGTTTTTCGCTGTCTGCCACGTTTTGCTGGCAACCGTAGGTTACCACCATAGCCATTGGTTTAGTTTTATAAATTTCACCCAACAAATTTTTAACAAGGCAACTGTACTGTTGCTGTTCATATAAATTTGTATTGTCCGAATGATTCAGCACAATATTACCCCTTATAAACCATTATTAGTATATTATACTATACAATATAAAAAAAACCAAGCCTTTTTTTAAAGCTCGGTTTATTGAATTTAAAGAATATAAAATGTTTTTAAAAGATCTTCGGCATTTTCTTTATTGTTCCCTAATAGCGTTATGTTTGCCATGTAATTATTGCACCTAATAATAATTATTATTTCATAAATTTTAAGCTCGCCCATCTTAGCCAAAATAACAGAAGCGTCTCTGCTTTTGCCGAGAAAATCAATTTTAATAAGCTCGCTGTTAATATCTTCATAATCAATACCTTTTAATGATTGCTTATATTCCTCCGTACGGCTTTTAAGATAAGATATTTCATCCGGAATTACACTAAAAACTTTAGCGGCATTTTCAAGTTTTATATTGATTATTTTTTGGCCCTTATCTGCTTTTGCATAATAATCTACGCATGAATTGCTACGCATCATTTCTCGCGTGTATTCTTCTTCAGATAAATCGGTAAAAACCTTGTTCATCTCACGCAATTGCTTTTCTGTATAAGGCGTCATGTCATCCGGCAATTTGCAGCCAATTCCAATAAACGGATTTTTATAATTTTTGTCAATTTGAGTTGCAAGAGAAAAAACAGCGTCAGAATTTCCGCCAATTCCGGCACTTTTTGTTTTACATGAAGCAAGAGTAATTAATGATGCCAAACATAATAACAAAGATAATACGCGTTTCATTTATTCCCTCTATTTGTCCAAATGTACATCCAGCTGATTAAACGGAATCTCTATAGAATGTTCGTTATAAACATCTTGAATTAATCCGTTTACCGCTCTTTTTATCGGCGCTTTTTTATCTGCTGGGCAAAAAACCCTTATTTTATAGTTTATAAGGCTGTCTTTAAACTCATCTGTGCCTAAGAACTTACTGTCAGTAACCCCTTCAATGCTTAAAGCGCGCTCGGCAATTTCGTTCATTATTTGTCTTATTTTTTCAAGATTTTCTTTATATGAAGCCGGTATATCGATATCGAGCCAAGTGGATATTTTTAAAATCTCTGATATATTTCTGTTGCTAACGGTAATGGTGTTGCCGGTGTTTACATCATAAATTTTTGTTGATTTAAGATTAAAGCCAATTACTTCTCCTTCGGTAATATCGCCGTAAGACACAACATCGCCGATTGTAAAGAAATTGTCCCAAACGATGTAAATTCCCATAATAAAATCTTTTAAAATATCCTGTAAAGCAAAACCGACAATTACGCTTACAATTCCAAGGCCTGCAACAAGCGAAGAAACATTAATTCCGTTAACTTGAAGCACTAAAATCGTCGCAGTAACAATTATAACAAACTTTATTATTCGTGCAACAAGCCTTAAAGATAGAGCTTTTTTACTTTTTTTGTCGTTTTTATCCTGCATTTTTTTTAAGGCTTTTCTAAAAATCACCCAAAAAACAACAGCAACGATAATTACGGCCAAGCTTAAATAAAAGCGAGTCGAAAGCAAAAAATTCACCAAGTTAAACATATTAACCTCCGTGCTAAAACAGTCCTGTTATTTTGCCGTCTTCGTCCACGTCTATGTTTTCCGCCGCGGGAACTTTCGGAAGACCGGGCATAGTAAGGATTTCCCCTGTCATTACTACAATAAATTTAGCTCCGGCTGAAACCTTAACATTTTTTACGGTAATTTCAAAATTTTCCGGTGCGCCGAGTTTTGTCGGATCGTCAGAAAAGCTGTACTGAGTCTTTGCAATGCAAACCGGATATTTTGAAAAACCGAGTGCGGTTAAATTGTCAATCTGTTTTTTTGCAGCCGGCAGAATATTCACGCCTTTACCGCCGTAAACTTTGCAAGTTACAGCTTCGATTTTTTCTTCTATGCTTAAATTATCATCATATGAAAAAGTAAAATCGCCTTTTTCTTCTTCACATAAGCGTACAACTTCGCGTGCAAGTTCTTCGCCGCCCTTGCCGCCTTCTGCCCAAACGGTTGATAAAACCGTATTTACACCAAGCTCTTTGCATTTTGATATTATGAAATCAATCTCTTTGTCAGTGTCTGTCGGGAAACGGTTAACCGCAACGACAGCCGGAAGTTTATAAACATTTTTAATGTTTGAAACATGCCTTAAAAGATTTGGTATACCCTTTTCGAGTGCGCCGATATTCTCTGTATTAAGGCTGTTTTTGTTAAGGCCTCCGTGCATTTTAAGCGCCCTTACTGTTGCGACGATTACTACAGCGTCGGGTGTAAGATTTGCCATGCGACATTTAATATCCAAAAACTTTTCGGCTCCGAGATCCGCTCCAAAGCCTGCTTCTGTTACAGTATAATCCCCAAGTTTTAAAGCCATTTTTGTAGCAATAACAGAGTTACATCCGTGGGCGATATTTGCAAAGGGACCGCCATGTACAAATGCCGGTGTACCCTCTAAAGTTTGCACCAGGTTAGGTTTTAAGGCATCTTTAAGCAGTGCAGTCATGGCGCCTGCCGCTTTAAGATCGCCGCAGGTTACGGGCTTATCGTCAAAAGTATATCCTACAATAATATCAGAAAGCCTGTTTTTTAAATCCAAAATGGAATTCGACAAGCAAAGTACCGCCATTATTTCGGAAGCTACGGTTATGTCAAAACCGTCTTCTCTGGGCATTCCGTTGGCTTTGCCGCCAAGGCCGTCCGTAATAAACCTCAACTGACGGTCGTTCATATCAACACAGCGTTTCCATGTGATTTTGCGAGGGTCAATTTTTAGGCTGTTTCCCTGTTGAATATGATTGTCAAGCATAGCTGCAAGAAGATTATTGGCAGCACCAATAGCATGAAAATCGCCGGTAAAATGAAGATTTATGTCCTCCATCGGAACTACCTGAGCATAACCGCCGCCGGCGGCACCGCCTTTTACGCCGAACACGGGACCTAATGACGGTTCACGTAATGCTACCATAACATTTTTGCCGATGCGTTTAAGGCCGTCGGCAAGCCCTATTGTTGTCGTGGTTTTACCTTCGCCGGCAGGTGTAGGCGTTATTGCGGTTACAAGTATAAGTTTGCCGTCTTTTTTATCCGTTTCCTTTAATAATCTCAGGTCGATTTTTGCTTTATAGTTACCGTAAAGCTCAATATATTTTTTGTCTATTCGTGCTGATTCTGCAATATTTAATATCGGCTTAATTTTACATTCCTGTGCAATTTCTATATCTGTTTTATATGTCATAAGATAAAACCCCTTTACTTTCCTTGTATTGACGTGTCCTTTCTTATTACATCGTGCGCGCCGCCTTCTACTATACTTACAGAAGAAACTAAAGTTATTTTTGCTTTTTGCTGTAGTTCGGGAATTGTTAAAGCGCCGCAGTTGCACATTGTGGACTTAACTTTATTAAGCGATACCCTAACGTTATCTTTAAGAGAACCGGCATACGGAACATAAGAATCAACGCCCTCTTCGAATGACAGCTTTCCGTCGCCTCCAAGGTCGTATCGCTGCCAGTTGCGCGCGCGGTTAGAGCCCTCACCCCAGTACTCTTTTACATAGCTTCCGTTAATGTTAATTTTATTGGTCGGGCTTTCGTCAAAACGGGCAAAATATCTGCCGAGCATCAAAAAGTCTGCGCCCATAGCAAGTGCTAATGTCATGTGATGGTCATATACTATACCGCCGTCAGAGCAAACCGGAATATATACGCCGTGTTTTTTAAAGTATTCGTCGCGAGCCTTGCAAACCTCAATAAGAGCTGTTGCCTGGCCTCTGCCTATACCTTTTGTTTCACGCGTAATACAAATTGAGCCTCCACCGATACCAACCTTTATAAAATCTGCACCGCATTCTGCTAAAAATTCAAAGCCGTCTTTATCTACTACATTTCCGGCGCCCACTTTTACACTGTCACCGTAATTATCGCGAATCCAGCTAATAGTACGCTTTTGCCATTCGGAAAAGCCCTCGGATGAATCTATGCACAGTACATCTGCTCCTGCTTCAATAAGTGCAGGAACACGTTCCTCGTAGTCCCGAGTATTGATTCCGGCACCGACTATGTATCTTTTTTTATTGTCCAACATTTCGCCGGGATTTTCTTTATGGAAATCATAGTCTTTTCTGAAAACAATATATTTAAGATGTTTTTGCTTATTAACAATAGGCAAAGCGTTTAATTTATGATCCCAGATTATATCGTTAGCCTCTTTTAAAGAAACATCCTCTTCAGCGTAAATAAGCGATTCAAACGGCGTCATAAATTCCGATACCTTTAAGCTTTTTTCCATTCTGCTTATACGGTAATCTCTGCTTGTAACAATGCCTAACAGTTTGCCGTGCGCAGTCCCGTCTTCGGTTACTGCAACGGTTGAATGTCCGGTTTTTTCTTTCAGCAAAAGTATATCCTCAAGAGTATTGTCCGGGCTTGCGTTCGAGTCGCTTACAACAAACCCTGCTTTAAACGCCTTAACTTTTGCTACCATTTCAGCTTCACTTTTTACAGACTGTGAACCGTAAATAAAGGATAATCCGCCTTCCCTTGCTAAAGCAATAGCAAGTTTTTCACCGGATACCGACTGCATAATTGCAGACGTCAACGGAATATTAAGGCTTAGTGCCGGCTCTTCTCCTTTTTTAAATTTAACAAGCGGAGTTTTTAAGGAAACGTTTTGCGGGATACAGTCTTTAGATGAATATCCGGGTACCAATAAATATTCATTAAAAGTATGTGCGGGTTCGTTATAAAAATATGCCATAAACTCCTCCTTATTCCAGCTCAAAAGAGCCGGTATACAGCTTATAAAATGTTCCTTTTTTTGCAAGTAGTTCTTCGTGAGTGCCGCGCTCGATAATTTCACCGTGTTCTAAAACCATTATCGCGTCAGAATTTTTGACTGTAGACAACCTGTGTGCAATTACAAACACCGTTTTGCCGTTCATTAATGCGTCCATACCTTTTTGCACAATTGCTTCGGTTCTGGTATCAATGGAGCTCGTTGCTTCGTCAAGTATCATAACGGGCGGATCTGCAACTGCCGCTCGAGCTATTGAAATAAGCTGCCGTTGGCCCTGGGATAAGTTAGCACCGTTTGATACAATTTCAGTGTCATACCCTTTTGGAAGTCTCGTGATAAAGTCATCCGCACCGACGATTTTTGCAGCATTAAAGCATTCTTCGTCCGTAGCTTCAAGTCGGCCGTAACGAATGTTTTCCAAGACGGTGCCGGTAAATAAGTTAGTCTCTTGAAGCACCATCCCGAGACTGCGGCGAAGATCGGCCTTTTTGATTTTTTTAATATCAATACCGTCGTAAGTTATTTCACCTTCGGAAATATCATAAAACCTGTTTATTAAGTTTGTTATGGTGGTTTTGCCGGCGCCTGTAGAGCCTACAAAAGCAACCCGCTGGCCGGGTTTTGCATATAAAGAGATGTCATGCAAAATAATCTTATCTTTTGTATAGCCGAACACCACGTTTTTAAATCTAACGTCTCCGCTTAGCTTAGTATAAATAAAGCCACCCTTATAATCCGGCTGTTTCCACGCCCAAGTACCCGTTCTGTTTGTTGTTTCGGTTAAGCTGCCGTCGGCATTTTCTTTTACGTTTACAAGTGTAATAAACCCGTCATCTGATTCAGGCTTTTTGTCTACAAGTTCAAAAATGCGCTGCGCTCCGGCAAGTCCCGTAACTACCGAATTTATCTGCTGTGACACTTGACTTACATTACCCGAAAACTGTTTTGTCATGTTTAAAAACGGAACAACAATGCTTATGCTTAAAGGCAACATTGAAAAACCGATATTCGGCGCTTTTAAAATTAACAAAATGCCGCCGAAAACAGCAACAAGAACATACAAAATATTGCCGATATTATGTAAAATGGGCATTAAAACGTTTGCATATGTATGTGCTTTAGTTGACTCTTCGCAAAGTTTATCATTCACCTTGTCAAAATCGAGTTTTGCCTCTTGTTCATGATTAAAAACCTTAACAACCTTTTGGCCGTTCATCATTTCTTCAATAAAGCCCTCGGTTTTTGCAATTTCACGTTGTTGCCGCAAAAAGTATTTTGCAGAGCCGCCGGCAATCTTTTTTGTAATTACCGTCATAAACAAAACGCCGATCACCACAATAAGCGTTAGCCACAGACTGTAATAAAGCATTATAGAAATAACGGTAATAACTATAATTGCAGAATTAAGCAAATTTGGAAAACTCTGCGAAATCATCTGCCTAAGCGTATCAATATCGTTGGTATAATAGCTCATAATATCGCCGTGCGTATGGGTGTCAAAGTATTCAATCGGCAAATTTTGCATACCGTTAAACATCTTTTCACGCATTTTTGCAAGAACGCCCTGTGTAATAACCGCCATTAATTGGTGATATATCAAGTTGGCTGCTAAACTTAACGCGTAAAGGGTGACCAATATAGCGACAATTCCTAAAATCGCTCCGCTAACCGCTTGCCAGGTTTTACCGGTTTCAAATGCGTCCTCAACAATGGCAATAACCTTTTGCATAAAAACAGAAGGTATACTGCTGATAATTGAATTAAAAATAATTAATGCAACTGTTATAACGGCCATTTTAGGATAAAACCCGAAAACAGTCTTAATAAGTCTTAAAGCAGTGCCTTTTTGTATAGGCGGACGTTTATTCTTCATCGCTTATACCCGCCTTATTCTGAGATTCATAAACATTTTTGTAGATTTCATTAGAAGCCAATAAGTCTTGGTGAGTACCTACAGCGTCGATTTTACCACCGTCTAAAACCACAATTTTGTCGGCTTCCATTACAGATGCAATTCTTTGCGCAATAATTATTTTGGTGGTTTGAGGTATATAATCTTTAAGCGATTGTCTAATTAAAGCGTCGGTTCTTGTATCTACCGCACTGGTGGAATCGTCAAGGATTAATATTTTGGGCTTTTTGAGAAGTGCTCTTGCAATGCATAATCTCTGCTTTTGTCCGCCTGAGACATTAGTGCCGCCCTGCTCAATATGGGTTTCATACTTTTTTTCAAAGGAATTTATAAAACCGTCAGCCGCAGCAAGCTTGCAGGCCTCTTGAATTTCTTCGTCGGTAGCATCTTTATTACCCCAACGAAGATTTTCGCTGACAGTTCCTGAAAAAAGCACGTTTTTTTGAAGTACTAATGCAACTGCATCTCTAAGCGCTGTAATACTATAATTTTTAACATTAATTCCGCCTACTAAAACTTCGCCTTGATCCACGTCATACAATCTTGGGATAAGTTGAATTAACGTAGATTTTGAAGATCCGGTACCGCCGATAATGCCGACCGTTTCACCGGAATTTATGTGCAAATTAATGTTTGATAAAGTTTCGCGTTTGGCATCTTTAAAGTATTTAAAAGAAACATTTTTAAAGTCGATACTGCCGTTTGGTATTTCTTTTATTGGATTATCAACGTCTGTTAAGGTGGACTGCTCTTGCAGCACTTCAACAATTCTTTTTGCCGACTCAGCAGACATTGTAATCATCACAAAAAACATAGATAGCATCATAAGGCTCATCAAAATTTGAAATCCGTATGTAAGCATTGACGACATTTGGCCAACGTTTAAATTTAAACCGGATGACGAAATAACAGTATAGGAGCCAACGGTTAAAATAAAAACCATAATTATGTATAAACAGCCCTGCATAATAGGGTTATTAAAAGCCAAAATTCGTTCGGCTTTAGTAAAATCCTTTTTTACATCTTCGGAGACCGCTTTAAATTTTTCTTTTTCCTTTTCTTCACGTACATATGCTTTAACAACGCGCATACCTTTTACATTTTCCTGAACGGAATTATTTAAATTATCGTATTTTTTAAATACGCGCCTGAAAATCGGCATTGCCTTTACTGCGATAAGAATCAAGGAAAACGCCAAAATCGGCATAACCGCCACAAATATTATAGCGATTTTTCCTCCCATAATAAAAGCCATAACAAAAGAAAAAATCAACATAAACGGTGCACGCACGGCAATCCTGATTATCATCATAAATGCCATTTGCACATTTGTAATGTCTGTTGTAAGCCTTGTCACAAGACTTGAAACCGAAAATTTATCAATATTTTCAAAAGAATAATCCTGAATTTTATAATACATATCTTTACGCAGGTTTTTTGCAAATCCGCAGGAGGCTTCCGCGCTGAACATGCCGGCTAATCCCCCGCTTGCAAGAGATAAAACCGCCAATAAAACAAGCAATCCGCCATATTTTAAAATTACAGAAAATTCACAGCCATGTTGTATGGAATTTACAAGTTCGGCTGTTAAAAAAGGGATTATACACTCAAGCACAACTTCGAAAAGTACAATCATAGGCGATAAAATAGCCGATTTTTTGTATTCTCGAATGCTTTTTGCAAGGGTTTTTATCATAAAAAATTCCTTTCAATTTATATTAATTTATTTTAACACAATTAAATTAAAATTTCAATAAAAAAATCTCCCGTAACTCATAAAGAATATATGTTTATAATGGCATTTCATATAAAATTGCATTTTAAGCACCCCAGCAGGGATGTCCCAAAAAATACGTATACCAAAAAATGATTATATCGAATGCTTTAAGAAAATAAGCTATGATTACGATAAGTTTTTAATAATTCCGTTGTTGAAAACGATAAAAAAATCTGCTATGATAGGATAAAAAGTTCAGGGGTTTTCGCTGTTTGTTGTAAATTCTACAAACGATATAGTTGATGATTGTTCTATTTTTATGTCTTTTGCAAGATTTGAAGTGAAATTTTCATTTTGAGGAGAGTCAGCAATGGAGAAAAAAGGTATTGCAATTGCAGGTAATTTGATTTGCGATATGGTAAAAACGATTAATCATTTTCCTGCTATCGGAACAATATCCGAGATATCACTGATAGAACAAAGCATAGGCGGATTAGTTCCTAATACTGCTATTAACCTGTCTAAACTTTCTTCAGATATACCCATTTTTACATTTGGTTGCGTCGGCAATGATGCGGACGGAAAGTTTATAATAGAGAAAATGGAAAAATACGGCATAAACTGTGAAAATATCAAAAAACTTGATAAGACACATACTTCATTTTGTGATGTTATGAGCGAGCAGTCAGGCGAGAGAACTTTTTTTAGTTTTAAAGGTGCAAATGCCTATTTTTCTCCTGAGCATATTGATATCGACAAATTAAATTGTAAGATATTCCATTTAGGATATTTGCTTTTACTCGATTCGTTTGATAAACAAGACGAAGAATACGGTACGGTTTCCGCAAGATTTTTACATGACTTGCAAAGCAAAGGTATAAAGACATCGGTTGATTTAATAAGCGACGAAAAAGGCGACTATAAAACATTTGTATTACCGGCTATTAAATACTGTGATTATGTTATTATAAATGAAATTGAAGCATCTAAACTCTTCAATATTGAAGTATATATCAATAACAAAATTGATGTAAACAGCATCAAAACAATTATGCAAAAAATGGCTGATTCCGGTGTCAGTGAAAAGATAGTGATTCATACAAAATCCATCGGATATATTTTTGATGTTAAAACAAAAGCTTTCGCTTCTGTCCCTTCTGTCGATGTTCCAAATGATGTAATCAGAGGGAGTGTAGGCGCCGGAGATACTTATTGCGCAGGATGTTTGTTTGGACTTTATAATAATTATTCCGATGTTAAAATTCTTGAATTTGCATCGGGTATGGCCGCTTGTAATTTATTTAGTTCAAATTCGGTCGATGGGCTGAAAGATAAAAAACAGGTATACGAAATTATTAAAAAATACGGAAGGAAAGCATTATGACCAAAGAAAAATTTGAGGAACAAGTTAATAAAACGGTAGAGTATTTTAACAAAGCCGGAATTGTAATTACCGAAAAGGAAAAAGAAAATATCGAGGTAGTTGATTTTGAACAAGACAGAGTTGACGAACTGGGTTTACAATTATTGGTTTATGTAAACACTCAAAGAGTTTGTGCAAAGGAAATGGTGCTTACTCCGGGGCAAACTTGTCCTGAGCATAAGCATATACCAACTAATGGCATGCAAGGCAAGGAAGAAACTTTTCGGTGTAGATACGGCAAGGTTTATTTGTACGTAGAGGGCGAAAAAAATACTGATAGAATCAAGGCAAAAATGCCTATCTGCAAAGTTACCTGTTTTCATGAGATTGTTTTAAATCCGGGTGAGCAATATACAATTATGCCTGAAACTTGGCACTGGTTCCAAGCAGGCGAAGAGGGTGCAGTAATTTCTGAATTCTCTACCACGTCAACAGATGAAACAGATATTTTCAGCGATAAAAGATTAACCAGAAACACAAAGATTGAGGGATAATTATGCTTGTAAATTTAAATGATGTGTTGAAAAAAGCGCAAAACGAACATTACGCTGTAGGCCTTTTTAATACAATCGATACCGATATGTTAGATGCGGCAATCAGTGCTGCCGAGGAATTAAGATCGCCCATTATTGTCGGTACTGCCGAAGTTTTACTTCCGTACGGCGAACTGAAATTGATTGCCCCGTCGATTATCGCAGCGGCAAAAAGAGCGACTGTCCCGGTTGTAGTTCATTATGACCACGGCCTAACTTTTGAGCGTTGTTTAGAAGCATTAAAACTTGGTTTTACAAGCGTTATGTATGACGGCTCTGCAGGGGATCCCGTTAAAAATATGGCTGATACAAAAGAAGTAGTCAGGATTGCCCATGCATTTGGAGCCACTGTTGAGGGCGAAATCGGTCATGTCGGAGAAGCAGTAAATTGTGATAACGTAACAAGCGATAGATATACAACAGTAAAGGAAGCAAAAGATTTTCTTAATGCAACCGGCGTCGATGCACTCGCCATTGCAATAGGAACAGCACACGGTGCATATAAAGCTAAACCATGCCTTGATATAGAAAGACTTAAAGAAATCAGGAACAGCATTGATACTCCTCTTGTGCTTCACGGCGGTTCCGGTCTTTCTGATGATGACTTTAGAAATACCATTAAAGAAGGTATTGCAAAGGTAAATATCTTTACTGATCTCTGTGTTGCAGGTGAAAACGCAGTGAAAAAAGCAATTTCTGAAAACAAGAGTTATCTTGATATTAGAAGTGCAAAGGTTGAAGCAATTAAGGAAGCCGTTAAGAAAAAAATTATGCTATTCGGCTCTGATAACAGAGTAGGCAGTTGTTCTTATAAGCGATAATATTATTCGTTACGGCGTTATTTGCACGACGACACCTATGCAGTTCAAAAAAAACGGCACCGACCTTTTTATAGATCGACGCCGTAATTTTTTATTCAATATTAAATTTTAATACCCGTTTTTTTCGCAAAATCTTTGCGAATTTTTGAAAGCCTTTTGGAGTTAATATTTATCTTTCATAATGCAAAATGTGCGTTTTTCGATAAAATTAAATCCGCCTTAAAAAAGACGGATTTTTGTGCTTAACAGACAAAATAGCCCAACAGTTTATCGTCAATCCGTTGTCCCGACAAACCGGAATTTATCTATATAATTCCATCCGTCGTTCTCTTATTCATTCTCCGAGCCAGAACGACGCACACGATCAACATCAGCGGAAAGCCGATCCCCGCAAGCACGCCCGATTGCAGGTTATTGCCCGACAGTTCGGAAACGCTGCCGACGACGGCAGGTCCTACCGTACCGCCGACGTCTCCCGCCAAAGCAAGAAACGCAAACATGGCAGTCCCTCCGGTCGGTATCGCCTTCGACGTTATGCTGATCGATCCCGGCCACATTATGCCGACAGAGAATCCGCACGTCATACAACCGATAAGTCCCATAACGGGGACCCTTGCGAGCGCTGTCAAGAGATAGCTTGCAAAGCACAGCGACCCCGATATTATCATAAATTTGCTAAGGTCGATCTTTTCACCGAACTTCCCGTAAAGCACTCTGGCAAGCCCCATAAATATTGCAAATCCGCAGGGACCGGCAAGATCTCCCCACGTTTTCGAAATGTGAAGCGCCGATTCAACAAAAGCGGACGCCCATTGCGCCATCGTCACTTCGGACGCTCCGGCACAGATCATCAGAATGATGAATACCCAGAATTTCTTCATTTTCAAAAGCTGCACCGTCTTCATACCCTTGCCTTCTTCGACGACGGGCTCTATCGGGCAGGCGGCAAAATTGAAAACGTTGAAGAGAGGGATCAACGCCCATAAGCAGGCGATAATACGCCAGTTATCCATTCCGAAAGCGTAGAAAAATAGCGTGGATCCGACGATGACGCCGACTGCTCCCCAACAATAGAACGAATGGAGCAGGCTCATCATTTTTGATTTGTTCTCGAAAGGACACGCCTCGATGATCGGACTGCAAAGGACTTCAATCAAGCCGCTTCCCACAGCGTAGACCGCAACGCAGATCAGGATCCCTATGAGACGGTTAGAAAACAGGTCGGGAACGAAGGCAAGCCCCGCAAGACCTGCGGCAGACGTGATCTCAGAAGCCACTATACAAGCTCTGTATCCTATCTTGTCCGCTATCTTCACGCACGCGAGATCGACAATAAGCTGTGTTACGTAGAAGACTACGGGTATCAGGGCAAGTTCCGAAAACGATACTCCGTATGCTTTGTGGAACGTCAGAAAAAGAAGAGGCGCAAAATTAGCCGAGATTGCCTGCGTTACGAAGCCGAGATAGCAGGCGAGCTTGGTCTTTCCGTATTTTTTTGTATTGCTCATTCGATTTTCCTTGCCCCCGTTTTTTCCTCGCAAAATCCCGATTTGTCGATTTCTCTCTGTTTATTATAACACAAATATATGTGATTCTCAATCTGTTTTAAAGCGCCGACTTTTAAAAGGCCGCACTCGGTCATCATTATCGAACACCGCTTGGCGGAAGCAGGCATAAACGCTGGATTCACATAAGAAAATCACCCTCTAATCGAACACAATAGGTTCAAATTTGGAGGGTGATTATCATGGTCGGAGTGTTCATAACGCAAGTGAATTTTTATTATGAAATCCGTCGGCGATACACATTCTGAAACCGACTATAAAATGATTTGACTTGCCTGAAACAACCAAGTAAAATAAAGAAAAAACGGAGATTTCAGATTATGAAAAAACAGGAAAAATACTGTGGTTGTCTAAATCTGTCAAGAGATAGAACCGTACCCCCGTCTCCTTTTTCTCCCGAAAATCAATTTACTGTTTTTGTATGTTTACACCCTGCTTTTGCAAAAAATCGAACAGTTTTGTTTCATAATTCTCAATTTCGTCATATTCATAAAAATCAATTTCTCTGCCGTCTTTCAGCACCATAACATAAGAGGGGAAATTAAGCGTTTCTCCGAAACCGTTAATACGGTCCGGGAGGTAATATATACGCTCAATTTCGCTATATTCATAGTATTTGCCGGCGAGTGTAAAGAGTTCCGAATTGTCCGTAAAACCGTTTTTTGAAAATTTTATGTGCTGGTTTGAAAACAAAACACAACCTATTAAGGAGCATATCACTATAACAGAAAGGAAAAACCTCATTATCCTATCGCTCTTGGCACCATTTGCGATATGGTCAAGTTCCTCATATCGCTCATAGTCTTTCTTAAAAAGCAGTTTATAAAACCGAAATCTCGTAAAATAACTTGAGGCAATTCCAGTTAAAAATCCGCTTAAAATACAGTAGGGCAAGTTGTAAATTGCACCCATAAGGTAAACGGCGCCCTGCTTTGTCAAAAAATATGAAGCCAGAAATATAACCACGTAAACAACCGCCGCACCGACGCTTAATACAAACCACGAAACAAATATCGCAAAAAACTCTTTAAAATCTACTTTTTGCGCACCGCTTTTACCGTAAATGTCAAGGTTTTTTATAGCCGCTGAGATATCGGAAAAAGAAGGCGTTTTTTCTTCTTTTAAGAGCCTTAAAATGCGCTTTTCGTACCCGAACGTTTTTTTACATTTACTTAGTTCTTTTATTGCTCTCTCTTTGTTGCCTTTCATTAACTGAATAAAGGCGTTAGAAGAAAAACGAGTTGTAATAAAGCGGTAATATGCCTCGCTGTTGTAAAAAGTATATTGGTTTTCTGCATTTTCGTCGGGTCTAAGATTGAAAACAGAATTCAATTCGCCGTAATAAAACGAAAAAAGATTGTTTTTCTTGTCGGCGTCAAGGGCAATATCCGAAATGTCCGTCAACATATCTTTGAGTATGCCTCCCATTCGGCAAAATGCCTGTTTCATACCCTCTTTGTCAGAAACAAACGGGATAACGGGAGGCAAAACATCCTTATCTAAGTAGTCCGCCACAAAAGGCATGGGGATACCCACGGTATCTTCGCTTTTGCCTGGAAATATTATGCTTTCTAACACGCTGTGCACAAAGCCAAGCGAGGTGTGAGCGGTATATTTAAACTCGACCACAAAAGCGTTAAAAAAAATCTTTGCGCGGCGGTACTTAAGATTTTCAGGCAATTCCATGCCCTTATACTCGGCATTTGTTTCACAAAAAAGACCGCCGAGGGCATCGCAAAACTCTTTTGCGGATTTATCAAACTGATTAAATATAATGCCTAACCTTTCTCTTCTTGTCATTTTTCCACCTCAATAATACTGTAACATAACAAAACAAAATTCGCAATAATGAAACGCATAATGCCAAACAGATAACCACAGCAGAGCATATAAATGACATCTTTCCAACTTTGCTGAAAGTGTCATAGTGGGTTACGCACTTAAAGTGCGTAAAAACTAACTGAAAAGAAAAACAGAGCAGAACGAAAAGTCTGCTCAAAAACAAAAATAGAGTATTCATAACTCACTTGCGTTATGAATACTCTAAATGTGCCGACGGTTGAAATAGGATTTAAAGACAGGCCGTAAACAGAGTCAAAGATTATTATTCATACATTCGACCCATCGCCTCCTTATTGGTACAATGGTGCCATAGGAGGCGATATTGTATGCGTGAGCAAAAACGGGTTTTATTTTTGACTGATGCCGAATGGCAATTATTGATTAGGTGCATCAATACGGCACAGTCAAAATATCTCGATGAGGACAAGCCAATTGACGATGTCAATATGTTACTTGTCAAAGCCATGAAAGCTAAGTTGAAAAAAGTGAGGATTTGAAGATGGAAAAGATCATTCACGACGAAAAAAACGGGCTTGATTACGAACTTGTAGGCGATTACTATTATCCTTGCCTGAAAGCACCGGAAGCGCCAAAGGTAGGTAGATTCGGAATGATGTATCACGATTATCTGCATAAACATAAGAGAGTTACATATTCCGGGCTTATGCTTTCAGGGAAACTGAAAGAACACATTGAGGATATTGACCGGCAGGCGGAGGAAATGTTTTCTCAGCTTGTTGAGAAAATGAAGCAAGCCGAAGGAGTTACTGAACAACTTAAAGCCACTGACCAAATGGCGTGGATAGGTGCAATGAATAATATCCTAAATAGGGCTATGAAAATAGTTATGAAAGAAATAATATACAACTAAGCAAAGCGGCGGAAATTCCGCCGCTTAAACTATTGTCCGTATTTATCCGTAGGTTTTTATGATTTCTTCCGCAATTTGTTTGCGTGAAACACAACGGTCCATCGCTTGTTTTTCTATGTATCTGTGAGCATCCTGCTCGGTCATTTTAAGTTCGCTTATCAATAACCATTTTGCGCGGTTGACAATACGGATCTCATTCATTTTTTCCTCTATCGAGAGTGTCTTCTTTTCAGTTTTTCTTATTCGTTCACGTGCACTTATAAGCCAGCCGGAAGCAATGTCCATTACCGCTCTTGATATCGGCTTTTGCAGTAAAAACACGCCGTGCTCGGCGAGCTTATCGTATGCGTCTTCGTATTGTTCGGCTCTTGCCAAAAACAAGACGACTGTGTTATAAGAACTGACCGTATCAATAGCAAAGCGAAGACCGTAATCGTCGGGAAGCGGCGAATTTATTATTACAATATCAAAATCCCTTTCGCCGATTGCCCGTTTTGCCGCGCTGATGTTATTTACCGTGTTGACAGGAGAAAATAAAGGAACGGAAAATATTTCGGGTATGGCACTATTGAATTTTTCTGCGGCTGATACGATAAGCACGCTATACACCTGTTCTTTCAGGCTCAAAACCGTTCCCCCTTTCTCAAATAATCAATTAAAAATCATTTGGCACAATAAATATCGAGTATTGCTTTTGGAATATGTTTTTTAATAAAATCGTCATTCTGTGCGACACACTTTGCCTCATCAATGCTTTCGGGAAGCTTATGCAGATACCGCATATTTTTTTCATCCGCCTTATAAACATTGATGTCTATCGGCTCGGGCAGCTCCTTGTTGTGCTTCATACCGTAAAGTCCCGACCAAATGAGCATTGCAAATGCAATATACGGATTAGCCGCCGGATCGGGCGAACGCAGTTCTATGCGGCGGTATTCATCTTCTGCTGCCGGAATGCGTATAAGCCCGGAGCGGTTTTCGTTATCCCACGAAACATATTTGGGCGCTTTTTGTTTTCCTAAGCGATTATAGGAAGCCTCACACGGGTTGAAAAACAGCGTCATCGGTATTGCTTTTTCGAGTATTCCCGAAAGCAACAAGTTGTAATTGACGGTTGACTCATTTTTCTTCACAGAGCAGTTGATATGAAAGCCGTTGCCTGCGGTATTTTGGAGTGGCTTTGGAGAAAAGTCCGCGAAAAGACCGTTTCTGCGAGCAACAGTTTTTACAACCGTTTGAAATGTCATAACATTGTCTGCGGCAGTAAGTGCATCAGAAAATCGGAAATCGATTTCATTTTGTCCGGGGCCTTCCTCGTGGTGTGAACTTTCAGGGGATATCCCCATTTGTTCAAGAGTGAGGCAAATCTCACGGCGCACATTCTCGCCCTTGTCCTCGGGAGCTATATCCATATAACCGGCATGGTCATATGGAATTTTTGTCGGATTGTTTTTTTCGTCAAGCTCCATAAGGTAAAACTCTTGCTCCGCGCCGAAATAGAAGGTGTATCCGGCGTCTTTCGCGTCGGCTATCGCCTTTTTAAGAAGTCCACGGCTGTCGCACTCAAAAGGGGTGCCGTCAGGGTGAGTGATACTGCAAAACATTCGCACAACCTTACCGTGCTCGGGGCGCCACGGAAGCCAGGTAAGCGTTTCAGGCTCCGGGTGCAGGAATAAATCCGAGCGAGTTTCGTCACCAAAGCCTGTTATCGCAGATGCGTCAAAAGCAATTCCGTACTTAAAAGCTCGCGGCAATTCATTCGGCATAATGGAAATATTTTTTTGCTTGCCGAATACATCGCAGAAGGCAAGACGGATGAATTTTACATCCTCCTCCGCAACATACTGCATAACCTCTTCTTTTGAGTAATTCATAGTGTCCTCCTCAGTTGGCTACATATAATTGTTTATATGGATTTTTACTGTTTGGTGTAACAATTGTAAAAGGTGAATTCATAATACTGTCGGTATTGTCACCGAACAAACGGCAATACTTTGCAACATATTTTTTGATTTCTTTAAGCTCTTCCGGCGTGGCAGGTTTAGCCGATACCTGATTTGGAAAAACAATATCCTTGCAATCAGAACGCAGTATCATTTTCCCGCCGTGCATACCGGTACACGGGAAATTGCCTACGATTTTTTTGTCCATACTTTCGAGTCCTAAAACAACGATTACGCCGCCTGCCTGGTATTCGCCTAAAAAACTGCCTGCCCTGCCGCCTATAACCATAACCGGCATCTTTTCTTTATACGCTTTCATATGTATTCCGGCACGGTATCCGGCGTTGCCTTTTATATAAATACTGCCTCCACGCATAGCATAACCTGCGGCGTCGCCTATATTGCCGTGAATAACGATTTCACCGGCATTCATGGTATCACCTACAGCATCTTGCGCGTTGCCGTTTACAAGTATCTTGCCGCCGTTAAGATAGGCGCCGAGTGCATTTCCCGGAATACCGTTTACGGTAACGGTTTTATCTGACATACCCGCCGCAATAAACCGCTGACCGATAACGTCCGTCAGCGTAACGCTTTTTCCGGCTTTTCTGATAGCCTCGTTTATAGCCGGAAATTCCATCGGTTTTGTATTTACCGTCATATTATACCACACCTCCGAACATTTTTCTACGAATTTCTTTTTTGTATATCATATTTGTCGCGGCTTTTTTTGTGAGTTCAAAATCAATTGTATCAAGCGGCGTTTTTTCGCGGATAAGAGAGGTGTAAATTCCGGCGCGGTCTGTGGCGCCTAAGAGAATAAAACCTATTAAACGGTTATCTTTTATAAAAAACCGTTTAAGTGAAGCGTCATCCTTTTCTTCTGTCATTTCGCCGTCATAATTTCCGGCGGTCATAATGTGATAACCGAAAAAGCCGATTGAGTTCATCAGTATTGCGTTATTAAACGTCTTTTCGCCGCCCGCCATGTTGACACCGGCTGTATATCCGCCTATATAGGCGTTTGGCAGAATTGCCAGCACGCGGTTTGCACCGAATGACGAGTCATGCCCCTCGGCACAGTCGCCCGCCGAAAAAACGCCTTTTATATCGGTTTCCATTTTTTCGTTTACGATAATACCGCGGTTTACACTGCCGCCGGCGTTTTTAATAAGCGAGGTGTTTGCGCGAACGCCTACCGCCAAAACCAAAATATCAAATTCCACCGTTTTGCCGCTTTTCATATACGCGGTGTTTTTATCAAACCGTACGGCGGTATCAGCTAACATAAACTTGACGCCGCTTTTCTCCAAATGCTTTTGAACAATACCGGCACAGTCGGAATCAAGAATACTTGAAAGTACACGGTCCGCCAAATCGCAAACCGTTATACTTTTAACTCTGTCGCGGATTCCCTCGGCACATTTAAGACCTATAAGCCCGGCGCCTATTATTAAAACGCGCGATTCTTTTGAAATGGCGGACTCAAGCGCAAGCATATCGTCAAGAGTCATGAAAGAAAACTTGTTATCCACTGTATCCAGCCCTTCAAACGGCGGTATAAACGGATCGGAGCCGGCGGCAACACAAAGTGCGTCATAGGTTATACTTCTGCCGTTGTCCAGCAGTACGGTTTGATATTTTTGATTTATTGAATCAGCGCGTACACCGTAAATCACTTTGCATTTGTTATCCTTATAAAACGAATTGTCTCTGTATTTCATCTTTTCAAGGTCTGTTTTACCCTCAAGATAATATGAAATTAAAGGGCGGCTGTAAACCGGATGCTTTTCTTTTGATATAATGGTTATCTCGCCGGATTTATCAATAGAGCGTATCCCCTCGATACATCCGACGGCGGCAGTGCCGTTGCCGACAATTACATACTGTTTCACTCTTCTTCGTCCCTTTCCTCGTATACTATTGCCTTGTTAGGGCAACCCTCGACGCACGCGGGTTGCCCGCAGTTGTTTTCAAGGCATAGTTCGCATTTCTGCATGGTTCCGTTTTCACCGGGTGCAAGTGCACCGTAAGGACACACAAGAACACAGGTAAGGCACCCTACGCATTTATTGCGGTCTATTTTTACAACACCGTCCACCTTGGAGATAGCGCCCGCGATACAGCTTTTAACACATATCGGGTCGGTGCAGTGTCGGCAGGACACGGCAAAGCATATTTTATCTCCGTCTTCCACATGAATGCGCGGAAAAATTTTTTTATCTTTGAGGGCATACGCCATATCGCTTAAACCTGAATTGGCAAAAGCACAGTTATATTCACATAAGTGGCAACCGAGACACCATTCTTCATTTACATATACACGCTTCATTTTTCATTCCCCCGCGTGAGAAATACCGAGTATTTCGAGTTCTTTTGAGTTTAGTCCTACGCCTCTGAGCATAAGCCGGTTGCCGCGAAGCGCCTCGATAGAATTGATACCCATTCCGCCCATAATTTCTTTAATTTCGTGTTGCCAGGCGTTCATAAGGTTTATAAGGCGTTCAGCACCGATATCGGGGTTGAGCCGCTTTACAAGGTCGGGGCGCTGTGTGGCAATACCCCAGTTGCATTTGCCTGACTGACAGGTTCTGCAAAGGTGACAGCCGAGAGCGAGCAAGGCCGCAGTGGCGATATAGCAGGCATCAGCACCAAGGGCTACCGCCTTTACCACATCCGCCGCGCTGCGGATAGAGCCGCCAACGACTAATGACACATTGTTTCTTATTCCTTCTTCGCGAAGTCTGCTGTCAACGGCGGCGAGGGCGAGTTCAATGGGTATTCCCACATTATCGCGTATTCTCGTCGGCGCGGCGCCCGTGCCGCCACGAAAGCCGTCTATGGCTATAATATCCGCGCCGCTTCGTGCAATTCCGCTTGCAATAGCGGCAATATTATGTACCGCCGCGACCTTTACGATTACCGGCTTTTTATACTGCGTTGCCTCTTTAAGCGAGAACACCAATTGCCGCAAATCTTCTATTGAATAAATATCGTGGTGTGGTGCCGGCGAGATTGCGTCCGACCCTTCGGGTATCATACGAGTTTTTGATACATCGCCTACGATTTTAGCGCCAGGCAAATGACCGCCGATACCCGGCTTTGCACCCTGACCCATTTTGATTTCAATGGCGGCGCCGGCGCTTAAATAGTCTTCATGAACGCCGAAACGCCCGGAAGCGACCTGAACTATCGTGTTAGCGCCGTATTTGTAAAAATCTTCGTGCAGACCACCCTCGCCGGTGTTATAAAGAATGCCGAGTTCGGTTGCCGCGCGCGCAAGCGAGGCGTGTGCGTTGTAACTTATCGAGCCGTAACTCATAGCAGAGAACATTAACGGCATTGAAAGTTCGATTTGTGGTGAGAGCGTGCAGTCGATTTTACCGTCTTTATTCCTCGTAACGGTATTCGGTTTCTTGCCTAAAAACACCCTGGTTTCCATTGGCTCTCTGAGAGGGTCAATGGGTGGGTTTGTCACCTGCGAGGCGTTAAGTAAAATTTTATCCCAGTAAACCGGTAAAGGTTTCGGGTTACCCATAGACGATAGCAATACGCCGCCGCTGTTTGCCTGCTTGTATATTTCTTTTATTGTATCGGTTTGCCAGTTTGCGTTTTCTCTGAGTGTGCAGTCGCTTTTCACTATTTTAAGCGCTCTTGTCGGGCATAATGACACGCACCGCTGGCAATTTACACATTTGCTTTCGTCACTTATCATAACGCCACGCTCGGTGCTAAGCAGATGCACGTCATTTGCGCATTGCCGCTCGCATACTCTGCAAGCAACACAGCGGTTCATATCTCTTTTTACTTCAAATTCGGGATATATAAACTCTAAAGCCATTAAAATTTCCCTTCTTTCACTTTAACGATTACCGGCTCACCGCCGGCAGGCGACCAGATGTTTTCGGTCTTCGGTTCCATTACCCGTATCGCCGCTTCTTCGCTTGCTATCAATACCTTATCGTCTTTTTCTCCTACCACCATTGAGCGAAGTTTAAGTCGGTCATTAAGCGCCATAAGTCCGCCGTCAAAACCTAAAATGATTGAAAAAGGTCCGGTTATAAGTAAACTCGGAAAAACAGTCCTTAAATATTTAAGCGTTTCCTTTTCATCCTTATCTGTTTTATTATCTATCGTGCTCCAAAACGGCGCCGCAATTACGCTTGCCGCTTCAGATAGCGTCAGTCCCTGACGCCTTACGAGATAGTCCAGTATGTATGTAATAACTTCCGTATCGGTCTGCAAATTGCATTTATAGCCAAACATTTCAATAAACCGGCGGTTTGCATCATAAGACGATATTTCTCCGTTATGCACCACCGAGAAATCTAACAGCGTAAACGGATGCGCACCTCCCCACCAGCCGGGAGTGTTTGTGGGGTATCTGCCGTGAGAAGTCCAACTGTAACCCTCGTACTCGTCAAGTTTATAAAACCTGCCCACATCCTCCGGAAAACCTACCGCCTTGAATGTTCCCATATTCTTTCCGCTTGAAAAGACATAGGCGCCTTTCATTTCGGTGTTGATTTTAACAACTGTTCGGGCAACAAATTCCTTTTCATCAAGTTGTAAATCGGCAAGCACCGATTTGAGCGGTGTTACAAAATATCGCCATATAATCGGCTCATCTGTAATTGCGGGTATTTTGCGTGTGGGTATGATCTCACCCTTTACCACCTCAAAATGCTCCTTTAAGAACGCCTCGCACAGTTTTCTGGTATCGCGGCAGTCAAAAAACATATGAAACGCGTAAAAGTCTTTATAGTCCGGATAAATACCGTATGCCGCAAACCCGCCGCCAAGTCCGTTTGAACGGTCGTGCATAGGCTCCATTGCTTTTACAATTCTGTCACCGGTCATAAGTTTGCCGGTTTTGGATATGACTGCGGCGATAGCGCAGCCGGACGGTATTCTGATTTCGCCCTCTTTTTTCATCTTTTTCACCTTCTAAAACAAATAAAAAAAGAGCGCCCATTTTTACGTGGAATTATCCACATAAAAATGAACGCCATTGCTCATTGGCTCATATTATACGCGCGAAATGCCGGTTTGTCAAGGGGAAATAAAAAATTTCAAAAAAGGGCTTGACAAGTTTGAAAAACGGTTGTATAATACGCCACATAAAAGGCAACGGCGTCTTTAAGTTCAAGCTTAAAGGTGCCGTTATCTCATTTTAATATGGAAAAAAGGCAAAGGCGTCTTTCGTGATTGTACGAAGGGCGCCTTATCTTTTTTCAAAAAAGGAGTTTTGAATTATGAAATCAGTAACAGATTATTTCGGCAGTTTAGTGTTTGATGACAGAGTTATGAAGGCAACGCTTTCAGCCAAAGTTTACGCTTCGCTAAAAAAGACTATTGACGAGGGTGCGGCGCTTGATATAGGCGTTGCCAATGCCGTTGCCGCCGCTATGAAAGACTGGGCAATAGAAAAAGGTGCTACCCATTTTACGCACTGGTTCCAACCGCTTACCGGCATCACCGCCGAAAAGCACGATAGTTTTATTACGCCCTCTCCCGACGGCGGCGTGATTATGGAATTTTCCGGCAAGGAACTGATAAAAGGCGAGCCGGATGCTTCAAGCTTTCCGTCAGGCGGACTGCGAGCCACCTTTGAGGCGAGAGGCTACACCGCTTGGGACCCGACATCTTATGCCTTTATTAAAGGGAAAACCTTGTGCATCCCCACCGCTTTTTGCTCGTACGGCGGTCACGCGCTTGATAAGAAGACACCGCTTTTGCGTTCAATGGAGGCGTTAAGTAAGCAGGCAATCCGTGTTTTACACCTTTTCGGAAACACGAGTGTAAAAAGAATTGTATCTTCAGTAGGTCCAGAGCAGGAATACTTCCTTATAACCAAAGAAATGTATGACGCCCGCCCGGATCTGCGGTTTACCGGCAGAACGCTTTTCGGTTCAAAACCGCCGAAAGGTCAGGAAATGGACGACCACTATTTTGGCGTAATAAAGCCTCGCGTTGCCGCATATATGGAAGAACTCAATGAGGAACTCTGGAAGCTCGGAATTCTTGCTAAAACCGAGCATAACGAAGTAGCGCCGGCACAGCATGAACTCGCACCTATTTATACTACTACCAATGTAGCGACTGACCACAACCAGCTTACTATGGAGATTATGCAAAAAATAGCCGCAAAGCATGGTCTTGTATGCCTTCTCCACGAAAAGCCATTTGCCGGCGTTAACGGCTCAGGTAAGCATAACAACTGGTCAATTTCTACTGATGAGGGGCAAAATCTTTTATCTCCCGGCGATACACCCTACCAAAACGCACAGTTTTTACTGTTTCTGTGCGCGGTCATTAAGGCGGTTGACGATTATCAGGACCTTCTGCGTATCTCGGTAGCCACTGCCGGAAACGACCACAGACTCGGTGCAAACGAGGCGCCGCCGGCAGTGATTTCCATATTCTTAGGTGACGAATTAAATGCGGTTTTAGAGGCGATTGAAACCGATACGCCGTATAAGGGCACGGAAAAAACGCAGATGAAATTAGGCGTTGATGTACTGCCTAAGTTTAATCGTGATACTACCGACCGTAACCGTACCTCACCCTTTGCCTTTACCGGTAATAAGTTTGAGTTCCGTATGCTCGGCTCTTCAAACTCTATCGCCTGCGCGAACATAATGCTGAACAGCGCGGTTGCAGAAAGCCTTAAAATCTATGCAGACAGATTAGAAGGTGCCAAGGATTTTGAAACCGCACTTCACGATATGATAAAGAAAACCATTAAAGACCATAAGCGCATAATATTCAACGGCAACGGCTATGACGATGCCTGGATTAAAGAGGCAACGGAAAGCAGAGGACTTCTTAACTACCGCACCACCGCCGACTGTATGCCACACTTGCTCGATAAAAAGAATGTTGATATGCTAACATCTCACAAGGTTTTCTCGGTAGCAGAACTTAATTCCCGTTGTGAAATTATGCTCGAAAACTACTGCAAGTCTGTAACTATCGAGGCAAACACAATGGTTGATATGGCGAAAACCGAGATAGCGCCGGCGGTAGAGTGTTTTACGGCAGATGTTGCCAAAAATACCGCCGCTAAGCGCGCGGTATCGCCGAACATATCCTGCGAATACGAAACAGGTCTTATTTCAAAACTTTCAGACCTCACAGATAAAATAGAAAAATACGCTGACGAATTAAAGGATGCAGTTGTTACCCTCGGAAACGCAAAGGATATCATTGAGGAATCCGAAAAGATAAGAGATAGTGTTTTGCCTAAGATGTGTGAATTGAGGCTCGTCGCCGATACAGCGGAAACACTTACTGCAAAATCTTATTGGCCGTATCCCTCCTATGCGGATATTCTCTTCAGTGTAAAGTAAAAAGGATGATATAAATGGTTACGGAAGAAATTGTAAAACTCATTAAAGAAACCGCCACGGGTGAGGTTTTCGGTGTGTGGTTTTTGATAGGCGCGGCGCTTGTATTTTTTATGCAGGCAGGCTTCGCAATGGTGGAGACCGGCTTTACCCGCGCTAAAAACGCGGGAAACATAATAATGAAAAACCTGATGGACTTTTGCATCGGTACGGTCGTGTTCATATTGCTCGGATTTTCGCTTATGATGGCGAAGGATTATGCTTTCGGCTTTATAGGTATCCCGAATTTTAAAATACTAACCGATTTCGGGGCTTTCTTAAAAAGCGGAGCCGCACCGTCCTTCGTGTTTAACCTTGTTTTCTGCGCAACGGCGGCAACAATAGTTTCCGGCGCTATGGCGGAAAGAACAAAGTTTATTTCCTATTGCATTTATTCGGGCGTAATTTCGCTTTTCGTTTACCCGATTGAAGCAGGTTGGGTGTGGAACGAAAAAGGCTGGCTTGTAAATATTGGCTTCCACGATTTCGCAGGAAGCGCCGCGATACACTCGGTGGGCGGAATTACGGCGCTTATCGGCGCTATAATGGTGGGTCCCCGACTCGGAAAATACATAAAGGACGAAAGTGGGAAAATTAAAAAAGTAAATGCTATTCCCGGTCACTCGGTTACTCTCGGCGCACTCGGTTGCTTTATTCTTTGGTTTGGCTGGTATGGCTTTAACGGTGCCGCCGCTTGGGATAGTAATTCTCTCGCCTCAATCTTTGTTACTACTACGATAGCCCCTGCGGTAGCTACTTGTGTAACAATGGTTTACACATGGCTTAAAAACGGCAAGCCGGATGTTTCTATGTGTATAAATGCCTCTCTTGCAGGGCTTGTCGGAATAACCGCCGGGTGCGATGCGCTCGATGCGGTTGGTTCAACCGTTGTCGGCATTGTTTCGGGATTTTTGGTTGTATTTGTGGTGGAGCTTCTTGATATTAAACTTCACATAGACGATCCCGTCGGAGCCGTAGGTGTTCACCTTGCGAACGGTGTTTGGGGCACGGTTGCCGTTGGACTTTTGGCAAACCCTGCCGCCCCCGCCGGACTTAAAGGACTTCTTTATACCGGCAGTTTCCGCCTTTTAGGCGTTCAGTTACTTGGTATTACTGCTATTCTTTTGTGGACCGCCATTATGATGACCGCAACATTCTTTATCATTAAAAAGACGATAGGTCTGCGCGTATCGGAGGAAGAAGAGATCAAGGGTCTTGATAAAACCGAGCACGGACTGCCGAGCGCTTATGCAGATTTCGTTCCGGCGGTAGAAAGCATTGATTACGGTTATGAAAACGCCGTAGCGGTAACCGGCGAAACGCCGGTATCGGAGGCAATACCGGTTAAAAAAGTGCCCGCGTTTGACGATGGCGTGCCGAAACTTACAAAGATAGAAATTATCTGTAAAGAGCCGCGTTTTGAGGCACTTAAAAACGCAATGATGGATATAGGCATTACGGGTATGACGGTATCGCATGTGCTCGGTTGCGGAGCGCAAAAAGGTAAGCCCGAATACTATCGCGGCGTTCAGGTAGAAGCAAATCTGTTGCCTAAAATTCAGGTGGATATCGTTGTAAGCAAGGTGCCGGTCAGAAGCGTTATAGAAACTGCAAAGAAGGTGCTTTACACCGGGCATATCGGTGACGGCAAGATTTTTGTTTACGATGTGGAAAACGCCGTAAAAGTGCGCACGGGCGAAGAGGGTTACGACGCGCTTCAGGATGTGGAGTGATACATAATGTGTTCAGTTATAGGTTATTGCGGCGAAGTGACAGACAGAGCCGCATTTGAAAAAGGGTTTTCCGAGACTAAATCTCGCGGACCTGACGACAGCAGAATAATAAATGCAAAAGGCGGAGTTTTAGGTTTTCACCGGCTTTCCATTATGGGACTACACGAAGAAGGTATGCAACCGTTTGTTTTGAACGGTTGCGTAGCCGTTTGTAACGGTGAGTTATACGGTTTTGAAAAAAAACGTAACATCCTGAAAGAAAAAGGATATTCCTTTATAAGCGACAGCGATTGTGAGATAATTCTGCCTATGTATTTTGAATACGGCACAGAAATGTTCAATATGCTTGACGCAGAATTTGCCTGCATAATATATGACGGCAGAAAGGACACATGGATAGCCGCTCGCGACCCGATTGGCATTCGTCCGCTTTATTACGGTTATGACAGTAAAGGAACAATCGTTTTTGCAAGCGAGCCGAAAAATCTTGTAGGTCTTTGCGAAACGATTATGCCGTTCCCTCCGGGGCATTACTATAAAGACGGTAAGTTTATTTGCTACAACGATATATCGAAAGCGGACGATGTGTGCGGCGACGACCTTGAAACTGCCTGCACAACTATCAGAGAGAAGCTTATAGCAGGTGTCAAAAAGCGGCTTGTGGCGGATGCAAAAGTAGGTTTTCTGCTTTCCGGCGGACTTGATTCATCCCTTGTTTGCGCTATTGCCGCAAGGGAAAGCGATAAACCTATAAAGACCTTTGCGATAGGTATGAGCGAGGACGCTATCGACCTTAAATATGCCCGTCAGGTCGCGGATTTCATAGGCGCAGATCATACCGAAGTATATATGACACCTGACGAGGTAATATCATCGCTTGAAGACGTAATACATCTGCTCGGCACTTATGATATTACTACTGTCCGCGCGAGTATGGGCATGTATCTCGTGTGCAAAGCAATACATGAAAAAACCGATATCCGCGTACTGCTTACGGGTGAGATATCCGATGAACTGTTCGGATATAAATATACTGATTTTGCGCCAAACGCCGACGAGTTTCAAAGAGAATCCCAAAAGCGAGTAAAAGAACTTCATATGTATGATGTTTTGCGTGCCGACCGTTGTATTTCAGTAAACTCTCTCGAAGCGCGGGTGCCGTTTGGCGACCTTGATTTTGCAAAGTATGTAATAAATCTTGACCCGGAAATAAAGATGAATAAATACGGCAAGGGTAAATACTTACTGCGCCACGCGTTTGAGGGCTTAGTCTATTTGCCGGATAGTATTTTATGGCGCGAAAAGGCGGCGTTTTCCGACGCGGTAGGCCATTCCATGGTCGATTATCTTAAAGAGTATGCCGAGAAAAAATATACTGAAAGCGAATTTATCGAGGGTTGCAAAAAATACACACACGCTACACCCTTTACGAAAGAATCACTTCTGTACCGCGAAATATTTGAAAAGTATTATCCCGACCAATCAACAATGGTCAAGGATTTTTGGATGCCCAACCGTTCATGGAAAGGCTGTAATGTAAATGATCCTTCTGCTCGCGTTCTTTCAAACTATGGCGACAGCGGAAAATAACAGGTGAAAAATATGAAAAATTGTGCAATTGTCGGCATTAACTGGGGCGACGAAGGCAAAGGTAGAATGGTAGACCTTATAACCGAGAAGTACGATATTGTTATACGGTATCAAGGCGGCGGCAACGCCGGGCATACGGTTATTAACGATAAAGGAAAATTTGCGTTGCATCTTCTGCCTTCCGGTATTTTCAGAGAAAACACCGTAAATATTATAGGCAACGGTGTGGCGCTCGATCCGGAAAACTTATGGCTGGAAATAAATAATTTGCTTTCATGCGGTGTGTCTATTACCCCGGAAAATTTAAAAATCAGCGATCGCGCGTCTATTTTGATGCCGTGGCACCGTGAGCTTGACGAGCTTGAAGAACAGCGGCTTTCCGATAAAAAATACGGTTCAACAAAGCAAGGCATTGCACCGTTTTACTCGGACAAATATCAAAAGAAAACCATACTTGCAGGTGAACTTTTTTACAGCGATGAATTAACCGAACATCTTAAAGATTTACTTGCTTGGAAAAATCTTACGCTTGAAAATGTATATAATGCTTCTCCTTATACTTTAAAAATGCTGCAAGACTGGGTAACAAAATACTGCGAAAAAATAAAACCTTTTATTTGCAACACGGGAGAATATTTAATTAATGCTCAAAAGCAAAATAAAAGCATTCTTTATGAAGCCCAGCTCGGAGCACTAAGGGATTTGGATTATGGAATTTATCCCTACACAACCTCATCAAACACGCTTGCGGCATACGCTCCTATTGGAGCCGGTATTCCGTCAGCTATGCCGGAAGAAATTATAGGCGTGGTAAAAGCTTATTCCACCTGCGTTGGCGAAGGCCCGTTTGTTTGTGAAATGTTCGGGGAAAATGCTGAAATACTTAGAAAAGCCGGCATGGAATACGGCGCAAAAACAGGCAGGCCACGTCGGGTTGGCCCCATTGATCTTGTGGCTACCCAATACGGAGTTAAAATGCAAGGCGCTACCGAGATTGCGCTTACTAAACTTGACGTGTTAAGCTATATGGAAAAAATACCGGTTTGTACGCATTATATTTTAAACGGCAAAAAAACCGATCTGTTCCCTTTCACTACGGCACTAAAATATGCAAAACCCGTAATAGAGTATCTTGACGGTTGGCAATGCGACATATCCAAAATAAGAGATTATAACGATTTGCCGAAAAACGCACAAAAATATATTGAGTATATAGAAAAATCAATAAATTGTCCTATAACCTATATATCCGTCGGCGCAGAAAGGGAAAGTATAATTATTCGAAATAAGGAGTTAAGCCATGACTGATCAATATGAATCGCCTTTAAAATCCAGATATGCATCCGATTATATGTTAAAGCTGTTTTCCGCAGATACAAGATATCAAACATGGCGCAAATTATGGACGGCGCTTGCAAAAGCGGAAAAAGAGCTTGGTCTTCCAATAACCGACGCTCAAATAGAAGATCTAAAAGCCCATATAAATGATATTGATTACGAATGTGTGCAAAAAAGAGAAAAAGAAGTTCGTCATGATGTTATGGCACATATTTATGCATACGGCAAAGCGGCTTCGCAGGCCGCCGGGATTATACATCTCGGCGCTACAAGCTGCTATGTTACAGACAATGCCGATTTAATTATTTTTCGTGATGCTCTGCGCTATATACGCGCGGAGCTTTCGGGCGTTTTGGCAAACCTTTACGATTTTGCCGATAAATACAAGGCTCTTCCTACGCCGGGGTTTACACATTACCAGCCGGCTCAGTTAGTAACAGTCGGAAAAAGAGCTACGCTTTGGATGCAGGATTTGATTTCCGATATTAAAGAAATTGATTTTGCAATAGAAAACATTAAGTTTTTAGGTTGCAGAGGAGCTACCGGAACAGAAGCCAGCTTTTTAAAGCTTTTTAACGGCGATACCGAAAAAACAGATAAAATGAATAAAATAATTGCCGCTGAATTTGATTTTAGCGGTTGTTATGAGGTGTGCGGTCAAACATATCCGCGAAAGGTGGACAGCAGGATAATAAACGCCCTGTCTTCGGTTGCACAAAGTTGCTACCGCTTAGCAAACGATATTCGTTTAATGCAACATGACAGGTATGTTGAAGAGCCGTTCGGGAAAAATCAAGTGGGTTCGTCTGCAATGGCTTATAAGAAAAATCCGGTACGGTGCGAACGCATTTGCTCGTTATCACGCTACCTTATGAATATGCCTGCTAACGCGGCGCAGACGGCCTCTGTTCAATGGTTTGAAAGGACGCTCGACGATTCGGCAATTCGCCGCATATATTTGCCGGAAAGCTTTTTATGCGCCGACGCAATTTTAATTCTCATGCAAAATGTAACAAAGGGCCTTTCCGTAAATGAAAAAATTATAGAAAAAGATTTAAAAAAGTACCTTCCTTTTATAGCAACAGAAAACTTAATGATGGAAGCCACCGTTAACGACGGCGACCGTCAAAAAATGCACGAATTGATACGTAAGTATTCTTTAGACGCTGTTTCAAAAATAAACCAAGGAGCAGAAGAAAACGATTTATTGATAAATCTTTTTAAAGATAAAGATTTTAAGCTTAGCAAAAAAGATCAAAATTCACTTCTTAATCCCAATCTGTATATCGGTAGATGTCAAAAGCAGGTAGAAGATTTTCTTTTAAAAGCAAAAGACTTTATCTCGGAAAAAAGTGCAAATAATAGCGATAATTTAAGAATTTAAGGGTCGAAAAAATATGGATAAAATACTTATTTTAGATTTCGGCGGTCAGTACAACCAGTTAATCGCGCGCCGCGTACGGGCACAGCATGTATATGCGGAAATACTCCCCTACAATAAAGCAAATATAGAAAAAATAAAGCAATCGCAATATAAAGGCTTGATTTTTACCGGCGGGCCAAACAGCGTATACAGCGATACCTCTATTAAATGCGATCCCGCTGTACTCGACGCCGGAATACCCATACTCGGTATTTGTTACGGCCATCAGTTGCTGGCATACTTGGCGGGCGGGAAAATAAGTGCGGCAAAAAGCGGCAGCGAATACGGTAAAACCGAACTTAACCTTAAAACCTGCGATTTGTTTGAAGGCGTACCACAAACCAGCATTTGCTGGATGAGCCATACGGATCAGGTTACTGCCTTGCCTGACGGTTTTTTGACGGTCGCAAGCACAAAAAACTGCCAAAATGCCGCCATTTGCAACACAAACCGCAAGTTATACGGTGTGCAGTTTCACCCGGAAGTCACGCATACAGAATACGGCACAAAAATTCTTCAAAACTTTATTTTTAATATTTGCGGCTGTAAACCCGATTGGGAAATGGACGATTTTATAGAAAAAACGGTGAGCAAATACAAAACGAAATTAAAGGGCAAGCGAGTTTTGTTGGCACTCTCCGGCGGCGTAGATTCATCGGTCGCGGCGGTGCTTTTACATAAAGCGATAGGTAAAAATCTTGTTTGTGTTTTTGTTGACCATGGACTTCTCAGAAAAGACGAGGGCGATTATGTAGAGAATACTATAGGCAAAAACTTAGGCGTTAATATTATACGCGTGAACGCAAAAGACAGATTTTTGAAATCGCTTTCCGGCATTACCGACCCGGAAGAAAAACGTCATATCATAGGCGAAGAATTTATCCGCGTTTTTGAGGCGGAATCAAGGAAACTTAGCAAAATAGATATTCTCGCGCAGGGTACTATTTACCCAGACGTGATAGAGAGCGGCAAGGGCGATTCGGCGGTAATAAAAAGCCACCATAACGTTGGCGGACTCCCTGATTCTTTGAGTTTTGAAAGTATTGTAGAGCCGCTTCGAGACCTTTTCAAAGACGAAGTAAGAGAGGTAGGACTTAAACTCGGAATACCGAAAGAACTTGTTTACCGTCAGCCGTTCCCCGGCCCGGGACTGGGCGTCCGGGTGATTGGTGAAATCACGGAAGAAAAGTTAGAACTTTTAAAAGAGGCCGACGCTGTTTTCAGAAGTGAAATAGATAAACTTAGATTTAATAAGCGACCAAATCAGTATTTTGCGGTGATTACGGATACAAAAAGCGTAGGAGTTATGGGCGACGCCAGAACATACGGTTACACGGTAGTCCTGCGCGCTGTAAATACCGAAGATTTTATGACAGCGGCATGGTCGCGTCTGCCCTATGAACTACTCGAAGCGGCAAGCAGTAGGATAACTAACGAAACCAAAGGAATTACCAGAGTGGTTTACGATATAACATCAAAGCCCCCGGCAACGGTTGAATGGGAATAAGGAGGAATTATTATGACAAAGTATATTTTTGTAACAGGTGGAGTTGTATCGGGGCTTGGCAAGGGTATTACCGCCGCCTCTCTCGGAAGATTGCTTAAAGCTCGAGGCTTTAAGGTTGCGGCACAGAAACTCGACCCATACATAAATGTTGACCCCGGAACTATGAGTCCTTATCAGCACGGTGAAGTGTATGTTACCGAGGACGGTGCGGAAACCGACCTTGACCTCGGCCATTATGAGCGTTTTATAGATGAAGACCTTAACAAGTACTCTAATCTTACAACCGGTAAGGTTTATTGGAATGTTCTAAACAAAGAGCGCCGTGGTGAATATCTGGGGTCCACCGTTCAGGTTATCCCACACATAACAAACGAAATAAAGGATTTTGTTTACAACGTAGGCAAACATTCCGATGCGGATGTTGTTATAACTGAAATAGGTGGAACAATTGGCGATATCGAATCTCAACCTTTTATCGAGGCTGTTCGCCAAATATCGCTTGAAGTAGGCAGAGAAAACAGTCTGTTTATCCATGTAACCCTTGTTCCCTATCTTCACGGCTCGGAAGAACACAAAACCAAACCCACACAACACTCGGTTAAAGAGTTGCAAGGAATGGGTGTTAATCCGAATATTATTATTCTGCGTTGTGATGAAACGCTTGAAAAATCAATATTTGATAAAATTTCACTTTTCTGTAATGTAAAAAAAGATTGTGTTATTGAAAATATTACTCTGCCAAATTTATATGAGGCTCCCCTTATGCTTGAAAAATCGAATTTTTCCAATGTTGTTTGCCGTGAGCTTGGACTTGATGCAAAGGAGCCGGAGCTTAAAGAATGGTCGGCTATGGTTGAGCGCATTAAGGCAAGGCAAAACACCACACATATAGGGCTTGTAGGAAAATATGTTGCACTTCACGACGCTTATTTGTCGGTTGCGGAAGCCATGCGCCACGCAGGGTATTTTTATAATACTCATATCAAAATCCACTGGATAGATTCCGAAAATCTTAATGCCGATAACGCCGAAAAAACTCTTGGTAACCTTGACGGTATTATCGTTCCGGGCGGCTTCGGCGGCAGAGGAATTGAAGGTATGATAACTGCGGCAAAGTATGCGCGAGAGCATAAAATACCCTATTTCGGCATCTGTCTCGGTATGCAGATAGCAGTAATTGAATATGCCCGAAATGTCGCCGGCATAAAGGATGCCAACTCCGGCGAGTTTGACGAAAACTGCAAAGATAAAGTGATAGACTTTATGCCAGGACAAAGCGATGAAGTCGATAAAGGCGGAACGCTGCGGCTGGGAGCGTATCCCTGCGAGATCAAACCGGGAACTACAATGGAACGGTGTTATAAAACCCTTAGTATCAGTGAACGGCACCGCCACCGTTATGAATTCAATAACGATTACCGTGATATACTCAAAAACTGCGGGCTTACGCTTTCGGGTATCTCGCCCGACGGGCTTCTTGTAGAAACGGTAGAGATTTCCGACCGTGATTTTTACATGGGCGTTCAGTATCATCCGGAGTTTAAGTCCCGCCCGAACAAACCGCATCCGCTGTTTTTAGGCTTTATCGGCGCGGCATTCGGCAAAATGAAAGGCGTGTGATTTTATGCACTTTACCAAAATGCAGGGACTCGGAAACGATTATTTGTATGTTTACGGTGATACTCCGCCGGATATCGCCGCTCTTTCGCAAAGAATGTCCAATCGTCATTTCGGCGCCGGGTCTGACGGTATGATTTTTATATCCCACTCACCTATAGCAGATTTCAAAATGCGCATTTTCAATGCGGACGGCAGTGAAGCAAAAATGTGCGGCAACGGAATCAGGTGTGTCGGCAAATATGTTTACGAAAAAGGTTATACAGAAAAGACTAATTTGCGTATTGAAACGCTTTCGGGTATTAAAACCCTAAATTTACGCCTTATCGCCGGCAAGGTAAAACAGGTATCTGTTGATATGGGCAGGGCGGAAGTCTCCAAGGATATAACCGTTCCGCTCGAAAACGGAGAGATCATTTGTACTCCGGTATCTGTCGGTAATCCGCACGCTGTTATATTTGTAAAAAACGCGGAAGATGCCGCCGTTTCTACTATAGGTCCGCAAATGGAGCATAGCGAACTTTTCCCCGGCGGAGTGAATGCGGAATTTGCGCAGATTATCGGAGAAAACGCAATCCGTATGCGTGTTTGGGAGCGCGGAAGCGGTGTAACTTTAGCCTGCGGCACGGGTGCTTGCGCAGTCGCTTCGGCGGCAGTAAGCAAAGGTCTGTGTGAATTTGATAAGCCGATTACCGTAAAACTTGACGGCGGAATGCTTGAAATAACGGTAAGCCGCGAATACAAGGTTACTATGACCGGTCCTGCCGAAACGGTATATGAGGGAGACATAGTATGTTAAAACCGAATACTAATTATGGCAACCTTAAAGACTCTTATCTTTTTTATAACATTTCGCAGAAGGTTAATGCGTATCTCGCAAAGAACCCGGGCGTGCACCTTTTGCGACTCGGTATCGGTGATGTTTCACTGCCTCTCCCCGATGCTGTGATAAAAGCGTTGCACAGGGCGGTAGACGATCAGGCGGCGAAACAAACCTTTCACGGATATATGCCCGAGTGCGGCGCGCCCTTTCTGCGCGAAATAATTGCCGCGCATTATAATAAACGCGGCGTTGATATAAACGCCGATGAGGTATTTGTATCAAGCGGAGCAAGCGACGAACTCGGAGACATACTTGATTTATTTGATAAATCCGATACCGCGCTTATTATGGAGCCGGCATATCCGGCTTATGTTGACGCCAACGTTATGGCAGGCAGAAGAATAATACATCTGCCCGCGGGTAAAGATAACGGATTTTTGCCGTCACCCCCGAAAGAAGCAAAAGCCGATATTATTTACATTTGCTCACCAAATAACCCCACCGGCGCGGTGTTTACACGCAAGCAACTGAAACAGTGGGTGGATTTTGCCAACGAAAACGGCTCGGTCATTCTTTTTGATGCGGCGTATGAGGCATTTATTGAAGAGAAAGAACTGCCCCGCAGTATTTTTGAGATCGAGGGGGCGAAAACCTGCGCAATCGAGATCTGCTCCCTTTCCAAAACCGCAGGCTTTACGGGGACTCGTCTTGGCTATACGGTAATTCCAAAGGAACTTTCGCGCAGCGGTATGAATTTTAACAGTATGTGGGTTCGCAACCGTACTACAAAAACCAACGGTGTTTCTTATATCATCCAAAAGGGCGCCGCCGCTGTTTTTACCGATGAAGGGCAAGCACAGATAAAAGAAAATATAAATGTTTATAAGCAAAATGCAAAGGTACTCATGCAGGCGCTTGACAAACTCGGAATTTGGTACTGCGGAGGCAAAAACGCGCCCTATGTATGGATGAAAGTGCCGGATTATTTTGATAGTTGGTCTTTTTTCGATTATCTGCTGAACGAAGCCGGAATAGTAGGCACTCCAGGAGCCGGATTTGGGAATTGCGGCGAAGGCTATTTCCGTCTTTCTTCTTTCGGCAGTACGGAGGACACAAAAACGGCGGCGGTACAGATGGTCAGGTTATTGAAACAGTCATAAACGAGTACCATATCTTTTTTTACAAGTAGCGAAAAAATATTTTAGCGGTAACAAACTCACAAAAGACTAAGGAAATATTATTTTGATAACTGCACGCACTTTTTACATAGCACAGGTAAGACCGACGGGAAACCGACGGTCTTTTCTTATGCCAAAAATCAAAGAAAGAAGATGATGCCTATGAGGGTATCTAATTGAAGATTTTCAGGAGTTCTTGGGTTTTAATTATATTTAATTTAACGCTCACAATATTGTGTCGAATGTGCAATTTCTATAATTCAAAGGGATTTATTTGGGACACTGATTATGTTAAAATTAAGCCATAAAGCAATTGGAGGATAGTTTTATGGCAGAAAAAGTTGAACTGACAAAAGAACAACTGACCGAATTGACCGAGTATTTCAAGCAAAACGATTTTACTAAAAATATGATGCTTGACCGGAAGTATAATTTTAAACTTGAAGAATCGAAAGTTTTTATAAAGGCAAAAGAGTTTTTCGGAGAATACTGGCTTGGCAATTTAAGACCGCTTGGAATAAAACGGACAATGAAAAACTTCTCAAAAGATTATCCTGTCAATTTCCTTGAAAGCGCAGACGCCGATTATATTGCTCAAAGCGTTGCGGAAATCTATTCCGACCCTGAGAAACTCAACGATGCGATTGACACTATGTTTACCATATATAAAGAACCGATTGAAAAAGGTCTTATCGGATACGCCGGTCAGCTCGGCAAGGATGTTGACAATTTGACAGACGAAGAGATAATGTATGTAGTAGAAAAGGTTGCTGAAATTGCAAGTGAAGTCGGCACAAACGTTATTATGCAAGGTCAGCAGGTGCCCGGTCTTTTCGGTATTTCAGCACAAATCCCTCAGCACGAAGATTTTGCCGACAAACTGTCAGCAGACAAAATCAATTTCCATAAAAAATGGACTCACTCTGATACCAAGCTCGGAGCGCCGCTCTTTTTCTGCGAGTTGTCTGAAGACGAGGCAACCGACATTGAAGGAGCAAGAAATTTCTTTGGAAGTAATCCCGGTATGGAAATAAAGTATAATTTCTTCCGTGATGAATATGCAAAGACATTATATGGAATTGATAAAGAAATATATTATTTATCAGAACAGGGATATAAACAAAAAGAAATCGCTAAAAAACTCGGATATAAAAATCACTCAGCCGTTTCAAAGCGTATGAAAAAGATAAATATAGATTTTAAGAAATTCTTAGGTTTCAAACAATAATTCTTAAAGCCGATTGGAGATAAAAATCCAACTGGCTTATTTTTTTGCCCAAAATAAAATTTGAATACTGCTACCAATTTTTTGCCGGCTTTATGCCGGCATTTTTTATGTCTTAAAAATATTTTTTGAAAAAAATAAAAAATTTTTTAGTTTGCTGGAACATTTTTGCTTTTTTATCTTGTACTGTATATGAACGGGGAAAGTGTGTCTAAAAATATTTTTCAAAAATCAAATCAAAAAACCTTGAAAGGAGAAGAAAATTTTGAAAACAGAAAACAAAAAAGCTGCATTTTCGGAATCCGCTTCCGAAAATAAAAGGCGTCGCGGCAGACCTACTGTATTTCAGCGCGATCACATGGAAGACTTTGACCGATTTATTTCAGGTATGTATGAAGGAAAAACCCGAAGGACTCATGTCGCAGAATATTACCGCAGTTCGGTATTTGGCATTTTAGAGGATCACAACGACATTCCTTACCTTAAAGAAATATTTTTGATCGACGGAAACGCTTGCATTCAAAAAGGTGAAATCATTGAGCAACTCGGTCGTATGCATGTGCAGGACGGTTACGGCGAAGATACTATCATTTACGCCGCAACACTTGCGGCAAGGTTTTATCACAACGGCAATACCGTAAAAGAAATTGCGGCATATTTACGGCGTGTCAGAAAAGCAAAAAGTTGGGATGTGTAGTATTTTCGGAAGCGGCTTCCGAAATTCAACAACGCAAATACAAAGTATAAAAATACTGCTACAACTGCTACTAAGATATGAGAAAGGCTTACAGAAATGTCAGTCTTTTTTATATATAAAAACAAGAAAGGAGCTGATGCCTATGAGGGTATCAAAAGACAAACGGGACGACTGAAAGAAACAGTCTGTCCTATAGTTTAGCAAGCAGGGACTTTGTGTGCCGCATAAGTCCCGTCACAGCCGGATATCCGGCTGGATCTTTGAGGGCTAACGCCCCCAAACCCCCGGTGAAAGGATGTGAAGTTAATATGGGGAAAGACACAAGAATTGCTTTTCGCTTGAACCAAAAGGAAAGGCAAAATATTATGGCAAAGGCAAAGAAATGCGGTCTGTCAACCACCGAGTATGTAAAGCAAAGAGCATTGGGCTACGAACCAAAAGCGGTTCCGCCCGATGCTCTTTTTAAGTTGCTCGAAAAGATAGGCAACTTAGAAGACAAAAGCAGTTCGGAAAAGTTGAACGCAGAAATTGAAGCATTGCTAAAAGAGATTACCAACACTTTGCTTCTGCCCGGAAAGGACGGTGATTCACTATTGCAGTTACAGGATTCTGGCCCGTTTACGGGAACTTAAAAGCCACGCTCGAGTATGCCGACAATCCGGATAAAACAACACCTCGGGAATATCTTGACGATGACTTGTATTCTGCCGTTCAGTATGCCAAAAACGTTGACAAAACAGATAAGCAAATATTTGTTGCCGGTATCAACTGCTCAAAGCAAAACGCCTATGCCGAAATGGTTTCGGTTCAGAGGCGGTTCGGCATGAAAGGTAAAGTGGTTGCCTATCACGGCATACAAAGTTTTAAGACCGGTGAGGTTACGCCCGAAGAAGCCTTTTCAATCGGTAAAGAAACCGCACGGAGAATGTGGGAAGATAAATATCAAGTTTTGGTTACCGTTCATCTGAACACACAGTCAACGCATTGCCATTTCGTTGTAAATCCTTGTTCATTCAAAGACGGTCAAAAGTTCAAAAATAAAATCGGTGACCATTTAGAACTCCGCAAGGTATCCGATGCAGTCTGCCGGGAATACGGCAAGTCAGTTTTAGAGAACAGCAACTTTTACAGCAAAGGCAAAAAAGAATATTGGGTTCGGCGCAACGGACAAATGACTCACCGGGATATGATCAAAGAAGATGTTGAGTATGCTTTACAGTTTTGTGACTGTGCCGATGATGTATATAGATATCTTAAATCTATCGGCTACACGATAAATGACGACAGAAAACATCTTACAATCATGGCAATAGGTTGGCAAAGACCTGTGCGTATGGATACTCTCGGATTTACAAGAGAATACCTTAATAAACGGCTTAACGAAAACTATCATGATCCTGACTTTGAGTATTTCAAACGCAGGTATCCGCCTTACAAGCCGAAAGCATTTCCACTCTTATATGAGATAGAAGAGTTGGAGTTTACAATCGAGCACAGTCACGATATCGGAAAGATTTATGTTGCACTATTATTCCTCGTTATAATCCGCACCTTTGAATTACTACACGAAATTAAAGAGGAAATGTTATTGTCCGTACAACTGCGCCATGAGGAACGGGACCTGAAACAGTATATCAGCGACTATCACTTTATGAGAAACAACAATATTGAAACACTTGAAGATCTATATAACGATATCCAGAAAACAAAAACAGAAATATCCGAATTAGAACAACAGCGTTATCAATATGACAACAAGCGTCGTCGGGCGAAGACACCCGACGACATTAACATTTATAAGAAAAAACGCAAGGAACTGACAAAACAAATAACACCCCTGCGAAAACGGCTCAAACAGGCGGAAAAGATTTGGGATAAATCACCGCATTTGTTAGAACTCGTTAAGCAGGAACAATCGCTTGAGATACAAGCAAAACAAAAAATTAAAATGAAAGAATGGAGTAGATAAAATTTATGAAAAAAGAAACAAATAAATCTACCGTAAAAACGGTAAATAAAAAATCAACACCGGAGGAAATAAACAGTTTTCTCGAAATGGCAATGGCAAAGGAACCGGCTGAAAAGAAACAAAAGCCGAAACTGGCAAATATCAAGCTTGAGAAGTTGCATCCGTTTAAAGGTCATCCGTATAAAGTGATAGACGATGAATCAATGAAGGAATTGAAAAGCAGTATTCAGAAAAAAGGACTTCTGAATCGAATTCTTGTAAGGCAACTTGAAAACCCCGATTAATATGAAATAATCTCCGGTCACAGGAGAGTACACGCCGCCGAGCTTCTTGGAATCAAAGAAGTCCCGGCGATTGTTTATTTTATCGACCGGGACGAAGCAACCGTTTTAATGGTCGATTCAAACTGCCAGCGGGAACACATCTTACCGTCTGAAAGGGCGTTTGCCTATAAGCTTAAAATGGAGGCGTTGAAATCCCAAGGTAAACGAACCGATTTAACTTCGTCGCAAGTTGCGACAAAGTTAGATAGTGCAAATGAATTAGGCAAGGATTCCGGCACAAGCCGGGATACCGTTTACCGTTATATCCGCCTTACAAACCTCATTCCCGAACTGCTCGATATGATGGACGAAGGCAAAATCGCTTTTTCGATAGGTGTGGAACTTTCGTTCCTTGACGATGAGCGACAATATGACATTCTAAACGCATGTGAGGAAAACGAAAATACGCCTTCATACGCACAGGCTGTTGAAATGCGGAAACTTTATAAAAGCGGTGAACTTGATTGCGATTATGTTTATGAAATTATGTCCCGCGAAAAAGCCAATCAGCGTATTACGGTGAAGATTCCGCAAGAACGCTTATACGGCAAAATACCAAACGGCTACAACGCAAAGCAGACCGAAGATTTTATTGTAAAAGCCGTGGAGCATTATCATCAGCATTTACAAAAGCAACGGGACTATGAGAGATAATGGAGGTTCTATATGAGAATACAAAGAAAACAAAATATAGGAAAAATCCAATTTATCGTAGAATCTCATTTTAATAAAGATAATTCCGTAAGCGCAAAAGATGTCTTAAAGAAAATAATGCTTGATAAAGCAAATGAAATTCTTAGGTCGGCAAAAAGATTCAAGCCGATTACTCAAGGTTGATTCACACATTTAACGAAAATATGACCGGCCGGTATAATGGATATGACTCTGTTATACCGGCTGAAAAGGAGGATAAAATGAACCGGTTAACAAACCAAAACAATTTATATACAGAGCATAAAACAGCCGCTATCTACTGTCGGTTATCACGGGACGATGAAAATGACGGTGAGAGCAACAGTATTTCCAATCAAAAGAAAATACTGCAAAAGGTCACGGCAGATTACGGGTATACCCAAACGAAAATCTATGTTGATGACGGAATTACGGGATGGACATTTGACCGCCCCGGATTTCGGGCTATGGAACAAGACATTATTGACGGAGAAATCGATGCGGTATTTGTGAAAGATATGTCGAGGCTTGGGCGTAATTATCTGCAATGCGGTTATTACACCGAACATTTCTTTCCGGATAACGATATCCGTTTTGTTGCCGTAAATGATGGTGTAGACAGCAACAAGGGAGAAAACGAATTGGCGCCCGTGAAAAATCTTTTCAACGAATGGTTTATCCGTGATACAAGTCTTAAGATACGTGCGTCACATCGAATCAAAGGCAAATCGGGCGAACCGCTTTCCAAACCGCCCTACGGCTACAAGAAAGACCCCGACAATTCCAAGCACTGGCTGATAGACGAACCTGCCGCCGAAATTGTTCGTCGTATCTACAAAATGTATTTAGACGGAAAAGGCACCGAACAAATCGGTTGTATTTTACAAAAGGAAGAAGTCTTAACACCGAATGTTTACGCAAAAGAAATGGGCTTTAAGGTCAGCGGTGTTATCTCTCAAAACAAGTTTATGTGGAGAAGCTCCACCGTTTCCAAAATACTTGCTCAACAGGAATATTGCGGTGATATTATTAACTTCCGGACTTATTCTAAATCGTATAAGAATAAGAAGCGCCGTGAAAGCCCAAAAGAAAACTGGGCTGTCTTCCAAAATGTAAATGAACCGATTATTGACCGGGAAACATTTGAAAAGGTTCAGCAAAGGCGGGGCAAGATTCACAACAAGAAACGCAAGGATGCCGAACACCATATGTTTTCAGGATTGCTTGTCTGTTCCGATTGCGGAGCCAACCTGCATTATCATTTTAATCAGGGTAATCATAGTATTCAGTTTTTCAGTTGCTCTAATTACAACAGCCGGAACAAAACCTGTCCGACCACCCATTATATTCGAACTGATTTTCTTGAAGAAATTGTATTGACGGATATAAACCGACTGATAGCGTTTACGAATCAATACAAAGACGAATTTGTAAAGATTCTTGAAAAGAACAGCGGTCTATCCTTTGAAAACCAACTGAAATTTGCTGAAACAGAAATGGAGAAACTCTGTAAAAGAAACGAAGAAATTGACCGTTTGTTTGAAGCAATTTATGAGGACAAAATCAAAGGGACAATTTCGGAAGAACGATTTATTAAAATGTCGCAGGGCTTTGAAAATGAGCAGGCGAAAAACAAAAAGCGTATTGAACAACTCGCAGAGGAAATGAAAAACCAAAACCGAGAAATCGATACAACTAAAATGTTTCTTGACATTGTAGAGAAAACTACACATTTAGAAACGCTGACCGCTGATGTAGTCCGGGAGTTCATCGAAAAAATCGTTGTCCATCACAGGCAGGAATCGGGCGGCGTTACTACGCAGAAGGTAGAAATCTATTACAATGTCATAGGCAAATTTGAAATTCCGCCAATATTCGCGGAACAAGAACAAAAGGCAACCGCCTAACCATAGGCATAAAGAAAGACGGTTGAAATAAGACTTAAATCCTATTTCAACCGTCAACATGGCTGGGGTGGCAGGACTTGAACCTACGAATGCCAGAGTCAAAGTCTGGTGCCTTACCACTTGGCTACACCCCAAAAAAATAAAAATGGGGTGGATAGTCGGATTCGAACCGACGGTCTCCAGTGCCACAAACTGGCGCTTTAACCAACTAAGCTATACCCACCACATAAACGCATTAACTATTATAACAAATTAAATGCAGTTGTCAAGCAAAATTTTTCTGCTCTCTAAAACTTTTTCAACAGTTTTTACCGCTTCGAGATTTTTATTGCAGTTAAGTTCAAAAAATGTTGCAGATTCAATAATATCTTTAGATGTTTCCAGTAATTTTTCAGCGAGCTCTACGCTTTTTGGGCGGATAGTCTGTTTAAAAAACCTTGAAGCCGCATCTTTGGCAGTGATTTCATATATGAAATTATTTTGACTGCGTTTTATAAAAAACACAGCCGCCAATTCGGCGCTTTCGTTTTCGTTAATGTCCGCTTTTCCGCTCCAAGGAGTACCATAAATATAAAGATGTCCGTCAATTTTTCTAATTGCAGGTTTATCGTCGTTTATAATAGTTACATCATTCGGGTAAAGGGTTTTCCAAAGGGCGGCATGAGTGGACTTTCCGGTGCCGCTATCTGCTGAAAAAGCCAAGCCAATTCCTTTATATTTTATTGCAGCTGCATGCAGCAAAACCCCGTTAAAATCTAAGATTTTCCGATAAAATACGCTGCCGGTATACATAAATACAAGGTCATCAAAAGACATCCCCTTATACTTATTTTGAAGTTCGGATAACTTTAAGTTATCGGCAGTGATCGTTATGTCGGGAGAATCAAAATCCGCTTTGAATTTTGCGGCATTATTTAAAAGACGTTCGCACTGAACATCTATAATTACGTTTAAACCCGCAATGTTGTATTTATTGTTCAAAGCGATCCCCTTTCTAATGGTATATTATAGCAAATGAGGTAAATATTTTCAATAAGTTTTTATTTTAAAAAATATGTGGAATTTTACAAAAAAATATGTTATTATATAATAAATATTTTGTTTGGTAATATTTTGGGGAATACAATGTATAACAAAGAAACTATTAAAAATTGTTCCGTATGCCTTTATTCGACAGTACTTTCAAACGGCAACGAGGCCATCTGCAAAAAGAGAGGCCCTGTTTTATGCAACGAATATTGCAGGAAATTTAAATACGATCCCTTAAAAAGAGAACCTGAAATTAAAATAATAAAACAGTATTCTTTTAAAGATTTTGACATAGATCATATTAATTAGGAAAAACGCATATTTTTTAAGGAGAGCATTATTTTGCCTGAAGAAAGACAAGTAAGTGAAGATTTAATTGTTGGTAAAAACCCGGTGCTTGAAGCCCTGCGTTCTGATGTGCAGGTTGACAAGATTTTGCTTGTTCAAGGTGGTTTAAGCAGCGGAATGCAAGCAATAATAAGCAAAGCAAAAGCTAAAAATATTCCAATTAAAACCATATCCAAAACAAAGCTTGATTTTATTTCAAACAATGCGGTACATCAGGGAGTTGCCGCGTATACCGCACCAAAAAAATACTGCAGTATTGAAGACATTTTAAACTATGCGAAAGAAAAAAACGAAGACCCATTTGTTATTATCTGTGACGGTATTGAAGATCCGCACAATTTAGGAGCTATTATTCGTACTGCCGAAGCCGCAGGTGCGCACGGAATAATCATCCCAAAAAACAACGCGGCATCGCTAACTCACACAACAGCAAAAGCTTCAAGCGGAGCTTTTTTACATATGAACATAGCAAGAGTAACTAATATTACAAACACAATTAAAGCTTTAAAACAAAGCGGATTATGGATTTATTGCGCCGATATGGACGGAAGCCCGTCAAAGTCCTTTGATTTAACAGGTGCTATAGGTCTTGTTGTAGGATCTGAAGGCAAAGGAATATCACGTCTTGTTAAAGAGAATTGTGACGGAGTTCTAAGCCTTCCTATGAAGGGTAAAATCAATTCTTTGAATGCATCAGTGGCCGCCGGCATACTGATGTATGATATTTTAAGACAAAAAGACAGATAAGCTTTAAAGGATGGATAAAAAGTGTCTTTATTTAAAAAAAATGTCAGTGACAAACAATTTAAAATGAAGCTTGAAACTGAGGCGTTAGAAAAAAAGCAGATTAAAGAGAATATGGACACGCTCAGTTTTCCGCAATCTGAAAAAGAAGCTTCTAAAAAATCGCCCCTTGTTCTTACTGCGGAAGAACTATTAGGGGCTGATATTGTTGTGCCTGCAGACGAAAATCCTCGCGTAAAAACTTCGGATATCGAAATGAATAAATCAGAAGAAACCGCTAAAGACTTTTTGTTTAGCCAAATGATAAAAGCACGGCAGCAGGCAAAAGAAGAAAACGATAAAAAAGCCGCTGAACAAATACAAAAACAAAACAAAGAGCTAAGCCAAGAGGTCATGAATGCTCTAAACAAGACGGAATCCAATCATATAGAGCAAGCGAATAAAATCCGGCGTGAAGTTGAAAATATAGAAATGAAACCTTCTAATATAGGAAAAATGGCAAACGCAGCTCAATTATATACCGAATCCGCCAAACCAAAAACCGAAACCAACTATTTTCACATGGAAAGCGTTGAGGATATTTTAAATAAAATAGAAAAAAAAGCCGCAAAAAAAGCCGAAAAAATTATTGAGGATAAAAAAGCAGAAAAGCAAAAGCCTTTAGAGCAAAACATAGTAGAACCTGATTATACAGTAATAAAAGCGGGAAAAATAGAGAAAAAAGAACAACCTTTATTGAACGAAACAAAAGCATTGGACGAAAGCAATTTTATAGATGCGGAAGATTTAGTGCGCGATACTGAAGCCAAAAACAACGAAAAGCAAAAATTGATTGATGAATCAACGCTTACCACTAATATTTCCAGCACTCTTCATATGGAAAAAATCCGCGCAAAAGCGCCGGAAAAACCGGAAAATTTTGAAAGCTCTGCAATAGATTCGGATATTGAAGACGATGACGATTACCGAGATATTAATGACAAAGAACGCGTTTTTAGCACCCTTAATAAACAGTACAAGCAAGCAAAACGCACAGCATTCTTAACCGGATTTTTAGCGGTTTTAACTGCAATTTGCGAACTTCCTTTTTTACCCGATAATAAGATTATTAATATTTTGGGTATTGCATTTTTCGGCATTGCTATATTAATAAATTACAGAGTGTTTAAAGGCTTAAAAGGTATTTTAAGAAATAAATTCAGCCTTGATACGCCAATCTCCGTATCTGTTATTGTTGCATTTATTTACAATTTGCTGTCAATAACTGTATTTAAGAGCGAAGGATTGATCTCCTTATGCTTTGCGGGAACTGTAACGCTTACGATTGCTCAAATCGGCCGCTATTTAAAAGCTTCGAAAGACATCCGTAACTTTAAGCTTTTAGCAAACAACAATGAGAAAAAAGCCATAAGCTTTATTAAGGATAATGCCTTTAAAGCATCTGCCGCAGATACCTGCGGATATTCTGAAGCAAACGTTGCATTCGGTTTAAAAACCATAAACGTTAAGGGCTTTAACCATTATTCCAACGAGGACGAACCATGCAAAAAAACCGTTGCTTTAACTTTTATATTTGGACTTTTAATATCGGTTATCGCGGCAATTGCAGTAGGAATAAACGTAGGAATAGATAAGGCGCTTATGGTATTTGCCGCCGGAGTTATCATTGCCGCTTGCCCTGCTGCTTATTTGCTGTATAATTTACCTTTAAAAATCGCGGCCAATCGTTTAAACCAATACGGTGCCGCATTGTTTGGATTTGCTTCTTGCAACGAGCTTGACAATGCAAATACAGTGGTTGTCGACGTTGCAGACTTATTCCCTAACGGCACTGTAAAACTCATGGATTTTAAACTATTATCTCCAAATCCTATTGACCAAACCCTTATTGATGCCGCGGCACTTAGTTGTCATGCAAAAAGCCCACTCAGCGGTATTTTTAAACAAATTACAGATTTAACCGACGCTAAAATGCCACCGGTAGATTCAATTTGTTATGAAGACAATATGGGTATTTCCGGATGGGTGGACAATCGCCGTGTATTTATAGGAAACCGTACCCTTATGGAAGCCCATGGTTTTAAGCTGCCTTCAATCGAAATTGACAAAAAGATTTTAACTCACGGCTACTTCCCTGTTTATTTAGGTTCCGAAGGCGTCTTGTGCGCACTGCTTATAATTAAGTACGTAGCAAATCCTGAGATTTGTTACGAGCTAAAGCGCTTAACTGCCACCGGCACCAGCGTTTTAATTAACAACTGTGATCAGAACGTTACAAGCGAAATGGCAACAGACTATTTAGGGCTGTACGAAGATACTATTTTTTCAATGCCTGCAAAAATGCAAAAATCTTTTAACAGCTTTGAAAAAAGCAAAGAAAGCGTTAAAGCTCCGGCTTTTTACAATAAATCAATATGCGGATTATTATCCGCAATTACTGCGGCCATTAGAATTAAAAAGTTATATAAAATTAATTTGGCAATCTTTGTTATGCTTAGCATTATTGGCGCCGTATCTCTTTTAGCTTTAAGTGTAACGGGGCAATTATCCATTATTAATACCTTTATCGTTGCGGCCTATACACTTATTGTTTCTTTAGCCTGTGCTTTGGCTTCATATTTATTACGACCGTAAGGTGCTATTTTGAAAGATAATATATTAAAAAACAGAAAGTTTAATGACGGTGATTTAATAATCGTTTGTTTCGCAAGCGTCTTTTTACATTATGTTATAACGGCGCTTGTAATATTTGCGCTTGGGTTGTATTTGATTTTTAACAAAAAAACGCGCGAAATTGCTTTTTGCGAAAAGTATACGTATCTAATCGTTGCTTTTAGCATATACACTGCAATAACAGGGTTAATAAACGGCAACTTTATTGGAGTTGCTTGTTCTGTAGCGTGTTTCTTGATGTTCACTATTAGTTTTTACTTTAAGCAAGTGGTATCCATTAAACAGTTTGAAGCCGGATTAAACATCTGCGTAATTTGCGGCTTTATTGTAAGTGTACTGACTTTTTTTGATTATATTATTTTTGCCAACCATTTAGCGATCGGCACAATGTATAGAGCAACGCTATATTTTTTCAATTCCAACTATTTAGGGTGTATTCTCGCAATGACAGTAGTAATCGCCGCATACAAGGCTATTACTATAAAAAATAACCGCATCTTTTATTTTATAGCAGCCATGTTTTGCATGGCGGCCGTATATTTAACGGGAAGTTTATTTGCAATAATTGAAATTTTTATCGGTGTAGCAACTATCTTGTTTTTTACAAGGCGTCACCAAATGCTCAGCGTTTTGCTTCTAATTGCCGCAACAGGCCTAATTGTGCTTTACTGCGCGCCGGACATTTTGCCGCGCCTGTCCGAAGTAAACATCACAACAGAAAACCGTGTAATTATATGGGAAATAAGTTTTAAAGCATTAAAACAAAACTTTATTTTTGGCCGCGGTTTTTTAACCTATTTTCATGTGTTTAAAAATTTTGCTAACGCATACCCTACAACGCACGCACACAATATAGTACTAGAACCTCTGTTATCTTTTGGTATTATTGGTACCGGAATAATATTTGCCTTCTTTTTTATTTATTATAAAAAAGTTTTTATTTGCAAGAATTATCAAAGTAAAAGTTTGCTTTCTGCATTAATACTATCTGTTTCAGCAGCGGCTATAATTCATGGAATAACAGATATGACTCTTTTATGGATTCAGACCGGTTTTTTGTTTTTATTGCTTCTTTCCGGAATTGGATATGAAGAAAGAATTTTACAATTACAAACTGTTAAGGAGATATAAATATGCCCAAGTTTTATTTAACAACTGCAATAGCTTATGCATCGAAAAAGCCACATATTGGTAACACATACGACGTTGTGCTAGCTGATATGATTGCAAGATATAAGAGAATGCAGGGCTTTGACGTACATTTTTTAACCGGTTCCGACGAGCACGGTCAAAAAATCGAGGAATATGCAAAAGAGTCCGGAATTACTCCAAAGGCTTATGTGGACAATGTTGCGTCTGAGATTAAGGCTTCTTGGGATTGCCTTGATTTAACATATGATAGATTTATAAGGACAACAGACGCTGACCACGAAGACGCCGTAAAAGAAATTTTTAAAAAGCTTTACAATAAAGGCGATATTTACAAAAGCGTATACGAAGGCAAATACTGTGTTCCTTGCGAATCATTTTTTACCGAAAGCCAACTTGTTGACGGCAAATGTCCGGATTGCGGCAGAGAGGTTATAGACACAAAAGAAGAAGCATATTTTTTAAAGCTTTCCAAATATCAGGACAAGCTATTAAAATATTATGAGGAAAACCCGAATTTCATTCAGCCTGAAAGCCGTAAAAACGAGATGATTAACAACTTTTTAAAGCCAGGTCTTTCAGATTTATGCGTATCAAGATCATCCTTTAAATGGGGCATTCCCGTTGAATTTGACAATAAGCATGTAATTTACGTTTGGATAGACGCTTTGTCAAACTATATAACAGGCATAGGATATAATCCTAAAGGAAGCACCGAGCAGTTTAACAAACTGTGGCCTGCGGATCTTCATGTTATCGGAAAAGACATTGTTCGTTTTCATACTATTTATTGGCCAATAATTTTAATGGCGCTTGATTTGCCCTTGCCTAAACAGGTGTTAGGGCATCCTTGGCTATTGTTTTCTGAAGATAAAATGAGCAAATCCAAAGGCAATATTATTTATGCAGACGATCTTGTTGAAAAGTTTGGTTCCGATGCTGTAAGGTTTTATCTTTTATCCGAAATGCCTTTTGCGCAGGACGGTAATATAACTTACGAAGATTTTATAACCAAATACAACAGCTTTCTTGCAAATAATCTTGGGAATCTTGAAAACCGTACAATTGCCATGACTAACAAGTATTTTGGCGGAAATGTTACAAAATCCGGCACAAATACCGAAGTTGATCAAGAGTTAATAGACACCATTAAAGCCGCCAAAAACAAATACTTTGAGTGTATGGAAACTTATCATGCGCAAGACGCAATTAATTGTATTATTACAATTTCCAACAAACTAAATAAGTATATTGATGAAACAACCCCTTGGGTTTTGGCAAAAGACGAAGCCCAAAAGCCGCGTTTAAACGATGTAATGTATAATCTTTTAGAGGGCATCCGTACGGTTGCGGTGTTGTTAAACCCGATTATGCCAAAAACCTCTGCAAAAATCTTTGAAAAGCTTAATACCTCACTTACCTCATTTTTAAGCATTTCTGAATTTAAAGCATCAAGTAAATACTGTATCGGGGCCGCGTCTCCGTTATTTGAAAGACTTGACGTCGAAAAAACCCTTGCAGAACTGGCAACTCCAAAAGCTACCACTTTGGCCGATAATACTTTAATTAGCATTGATGATTTTGCAAAAATAAAACTAATTACGGGAAAAATTATCGCCTGTGAAAAGATTGAAAAATCTAAAAAGCTTTTAAAGCTGACTGTTTTTGACGGCGAAAAAAACCGTACAATCGCCTCAGGGATAAGCGAATTCTATGAACCAAAAGATCTTATTGGCAAAACTGTTATAATCGTAGCAAACTTAAAGCCGGCAAAACTATGCGGAGTTGAATCTGAAGGCATGATTTTAGCGGCAGATAACGGCAAAAAAGTTGAAGTGATTTTTGCAGACGATCATCTTCCCGCAGGCAGCACAGTTAGATAATGGAATATATTTTTGACACACACGCTCATTACAACGACGAGGCATATTCTGCCGATTTAGACGAAGTAATAAGTAAAATGCGTTCTACCGTTTGCGGCGCTATAATTTGTGGTACAAATTATAAATCCAGTCAAAATTGCGTAAACCTTGCAAAAAAATACAGCGGCTTTTTCTACGCCGCCGTTGGAATTCATCCGGAAGAGCTGGAGCAAGAGTATAACGAACAATATTTACTTAACCTTGCAAAAAGTCCGGAAGTTATTGCTATTGGTGAAATAGGTCTTGATTATTATTATGACAATTTTTCGAAAGAACAGCAAAAATTGTTTTTTGAAAAGCAAATTTTAACGGCTAAAAAAGCAAATTTGCCAATAATCGTACACGACCGCGAAGCGCATGGTGATACTTTGGAAATATTAAAAAAGCACCACCCAAGCGGCGTTTTGCACTGCTTTTCGGGCAGTGTTGAAACAGCAAAAGAAGTTATTAATTTAGGAATGTATATCGGTGTTGGCGGCGTAATTACATTTAAAAATGCAAAAAAAGCCGCAGATGTTGTAGCTAGTCTTCCGCTCGAACGGCTTTTGCTGGAAACAGACTCACCCTATCTTACTCCGTATCCATTTAGAGGCAGCCGCAACAGATCCGATTATATAATTTATATTGCACAAAAAATTGCCGAGATAAAAAATCTGGACGCTGATACAATAATTAAAGTTTCAAGAGAAAACACTAAAAATTTATTTAAAATATAAAAGAGGATCGTATAGATCCTCTTTTGTTATGCAATTACTTCAATAAACGGTTTATCTTCAACCTTTTCGATTTTTGCACCTAAAGCTTTAAGCTTTTCAACAATATCCTCATATCCGCGCTCTATATATTTAATATTTTCAATATATGTTACGCCATCGGCCGCAAGAGCCGCTAAAATAAGTGCAGCGCCTGCTCTAAGGTCGGTTGCCATAACCGGTGCACCCTTTAGTTTTTCAACGCCGGTAATTACTGCAACCTTACCATCAACCTGTATATTAGCACCCATAAGGCTTAGCTGATCAACATACCTAAACCTATTGTCCCAAACTCCTTCGGTTACAATGCTTGTGCCGTTGGCTACCGATAACAACGAAGTTATTTGCGGCTGCATGTCAGTTGGGAATCCCGGGTGCGGCATAGTAACGATATTGCATTTATTTAGCTCTTTATTTCCTGTTATAATTACACTTTCATCAAATTCTTCAACTGTTGCGCCGATTTCTATAAGCTTTGCGGTAATGCTTTCTAAGTGCTTTGGCGTAACGTTAGTAAGTTCGATTTTGCCGTGTGTAATAACCGCCGCTGCCATATATGTGCCGGCTTCTATCTGATCCGGAATTACGCTGTACGTAGTAGCGCCAAGATAATCAACACCACGAATTTTAATAATATCGGTACCGGCACCCATAATATTAGCACCCATCGAGTTTAAAAAGTTTGCAAGATCTACAACATGCGGCTCGCGGGCGGCATTTTCAATAATTGTAAGGCCTTTGGCTTTAACTGCGGCAAGCATGATATTAATTGTAGCACCTACAGATACTTTGTCTAAATAAATAGCTGCACCGCGAAGTTCATCGGCATAAGCGTCTACCATACCGCCTTCTATAGTGACTTTGGCACCCAAAGCAATAAACCCTTTTATATGCTGGTCAATTGGTCTTACGCCAAAATTGCAGCCACCGGGAGGAGCAACTCTTGCTCTATGAAAACGACCGAGCATGGCTCCGAGAAAATAGCTTGTTGCGCGCATTTTTTCACTAACATCTTTTGTCACAGTATAAGAATGAACACCTGAAGCGTCAATGCGCACGGTGCTTTTATTTATATATTCAACTTTAGCGCCAAAATCCTTTAATATAAGAAGCGCATTTTTAACATCGGAAATGGCAGGTAGGTTTTCAATAACACAGGGTTCATCTGCAAGAAAAACGGCAGGAATAAGAGCTACAGCTGCGTTTTTAGCGCCACTTATTCTTACCGTACCTTTTAAAGACACCCCACCTGTGATCTTATATTTTTCCAATGATACACCTTCCAAGTGGAAATATTATTTTATTAATTATATACCATATTTAGGTAATTGTCAAGGTGCCCAACTATCTGTTGTAATTTAAAAAAAGGCCATAAAGGCCTTTTTTATTTTAAAGATTCAATTGTAACTTCTGCCGAACGTAAGCCTTTAGAAGAAGCTGTTACTGAAAAGCTGCCGGTTTTTCCTGTAGTGCCTATTACAGCTAAAGACAGACCTGCTAAAGTTGGTATTTTATCGGTTTTTAAATCTCCAATATATTCGGGATCACCATTATCAACGCCGATTATCTTTCCTACATCGTTTGATACTGTAAAGTGTATGATACGATCATCATCCGGTACAATATTCCCGTCTTTATCTAAAAGCTCGGCTTTTATAAAGCAAATGTCACGGCTGTCGGATTTTATCGCATTTTTATTTACAGTAAGCCTTATGCTTTCCGGCTTGCCGGCGGTATTTATTACATCTGTTGCTATAAGATTGCCGTTTTTATCATATCCCAATGCTTTAAGCTCGCCGGGCTCATATGCTACTTCCCAGTTTATATGTTCGCCAAAAGCCGAATCATATAATTTCATACCCTGACTTTTGCCGTTTATAAACAGTTCAACTTTAAAACAATTGGTATACGCAATTACATTTATCTTTTTGCCTATCATTTCTTTCCCTAAATTCCAGTGCGGGAAAATATGAAGTGTCGGCGTTTTTTCATCCCAGAACGATTTGTAGAAATAAAAAGCGTCTTTAGGAAAACAGCAGGTATCGCATACACCGAAATAGCTGCTTCTTGATGGCCAGGTATATGGCGTCGGTTCACCAAAATAATCTATTCCCGTCCAAATAAACATGCCTTCAATAAATTTTAAATCTCTATGCATACGCATGGAAAACTCGGCACTTCTTATTCTATCAGAATCGGATACAAGCATTTCACCAAGCTTTAAATCCATTCTTTTATTTATTTCGGATAAAACCTTAAAATCGTAACGTCCGCGCTTCCAGAATGGTGTAACGCTTGTGGTTTCACTGCCGATTATGGGCCTATTCGGAAAGCGCTTATGATGAATTTCATATAAAACTTCGGCATAGTTATAACCGGCAACATCCAGCCTGTCGCAAAATCCGGTGTTTTCAGCACCCTTTTGGTCAAAGCAGCACGCACATGTAACCGGACGTGTAGAATCGTATTTTTTAACAAGATCGCGCAGTTTTATTGCATTTTTTTCGCCATCGATAATAGAATAACGCTGTTCGGGTATTTCATTACCTATACTGTACATAAAAATCGAAGGATGATTTCTGTCCCTTAAAAGCGTAGCTGTTAAATCATTTTTGTAATTTTTATAAAAATAATTATGATAATTGCGCACAATTATTTTATCCGGAGAATTATCTTCAACAAGTGCGAGCATATATTTGGGGAATTCCCACTCGTCGAAAAACTCATCCATAACGAGCATTCCCATTTCGTCGCACAAATCCAAAAAGCTTGTAGATACCGGATTATGAGAAAGACGTATTGCGTTTGCGCCCATTTCCTTCATCACTTGAATTTTGCGGCGCTCATACTCTTTATTTGCAACAGCGCCGAGGCATCCGTTATCGTGATGAAGACATACACCCTTAACTAAAGTAGGCTTGCCGTTTAGAAAAAAGCCTTCGTCTTTATCAAATTTTAGTTCCCTTATGCCAAATTTTACTTCGGACTCATCCATTACTTTTCCGTTAGAAACAATCTCGGTTTTAAGCGTATATAAATTCGGCTGTTCGGTATCCCAAAGTTTAGGGTTTTGTACAGTTAATTTGCTGCGCAGTTTTTTCGTTTTTAAGGCGGAAATTGTAAAACTTTCGCTTGTAAACTCCGCAAGCTTTTCGCTATTATCAAAAATCACATGATGAAATCTAATTTTTTTATCTTTGTTAAATTCGTTTTTAACTTCTAATTCAACATTTACTTCGGCGGTTTTTTCGTCGATTTTAGGGGTGGTTACAAACGGAGCAAAATTTTTAATGTAAACTTTATCTCGAACAAACAGGCAGACATCTCTATATATTCCGCAACCCGTGTAATAGCGCGAAGCCGGTTGTTCGGTATTATCCGCACGTACAAAAATCACATTATCTTTGCCGTACATTAAATACTCAGAAATATCGATTGTTTTGCTAATCCAGCCGTTAACCCAAAAAGCAATTCTTTTTCCGTTTATATATACGGTTGCTTTTCTGTAAATGCCGCCAAACTCAATCTCAATTTTTTTGTCCTTATATTCTTCGGGAACAAAAAATGTTTTTCTGTAGCATCCAAAACCGGAAGGGCGGTAGCCTCCTCTTGCAGAGGTTTCGTAATGCTTTTTAAATTCGCCGTAAATAGACCAATCATGCGGCAAAAGCACGTTTGAAAATGCCGAATCATCAAAATTTACTTCTTCGGCTTTTGGGTTTTTGCCGAGCTTAAATTTCCAGTCCCGGTTAAAATCAACCTTTACTCTGCTCATTAATATTTCCCCCTATTAAAGGCAAGAACCGCCTTTATTTAACTCTTTACGCACAAGCGTACCATCTAACTCGTATACGGCTTTGTTAGAATTAATAGCCAAATATGCCGCAACTCCCGAAGCCTCGCCAAGCTGGTTTAAATTAACCATAACTCTTAAAGCGCCAAAGCCCATTTTATCTGCATTTAACATTCTGCCAGCGGCAATAAAATTGCGGTATTTTTTTTGAACAAGCATTTTAAACGGGGCTTGGTAATACTTTGCACATTCCCCTAATAAGCCCTCTTTTTCGCGCCAGTTCCATGTATTGCCTTCCCGCCTTGAGCCGGACATGGTATAAGCAACACCGTCTAAATACATAAATGTAACATCACCGTTTTTCTCGTGCATATCTACCCTATAGGTTCCGTTTAAAACAGCATCATCGTGCCTGGCGCCATGTAAAAGATCAAGACCTTTTACTTTATATTCAGTTTCAAAATGATTGCTTTCTCTAAGCCCGGAAAGGCTTGGAAGCGCAGTAACTATAAACTTTTCGCCAGAGTATTTATTTAAAAGATCTATAAGCGCATAAATTTTTCTTCTGCCTTCGGTTTCAATAAGCGTTAGATCTAAAGCTTTCGAGCAATCGGTATTTAATATGTGATGTGAAGCTTGAAGAGTAAAATTCGAATTAAATCCGGGCAATATACTCGACCAGCCGAAATCGTCTTCCAAATTAAATTCTGCACCGTGCTTTTCAACAAGTGTTGAAAGATCAACTTTATCAATTGGCCCGTAAAGAATAAAGCAAGGGGTTGGCGGCATTAAAGAATCGTTTTGATAAATTGGGCAATTAAGGCGCTTTGCTAAATCTCCGTCACCGGTTGCATCAATAAAAAACTTCGCTTTAACGGCACTTCTGCCATCCTTGTTTTCAATTATCGCTGCGGATATTTCATTATTATCATAAATTCCGTCAACGCACAATGTATGCAAATACACTTTAACTTTATTTTCAATAACCAAACGGTCAAGCTCGTACATAAGCCTTAAAGGATCGAATTGAATACCAAGCGACGGATCGTCCTTAATTAGCGCCGCACCGGACTTTTCAAGTATAGTTGTAACTTCATATGTAAGTCCCGCTATGATTTGGTTTTTATAATCTATGTCTTTTAGCGAATGCCAAACATTTACCATTGCCGAAGTGGCCATGCCGCCAAGGCAATTTTGGCGTTCAACAAGAACAACTTTAAGGCCAAGCCTTGCCGCTCTTACTGCCGCAAAAACTCCCGTACAACTGCCGCCCGCAACGAACAAATCAACATCGTCGCAAACGGGTATATTCTTACCGGGTTCAAAAATATAGTCCATAAAACATCTCCAATGTAGTTTGCTCCTTTAATATATCAAACAAGTATATACTTTTCAAGTATTTTTAATTTACAAATTAAAAAAATTGTGATAAAATATTGAAAAATATTTGAAAGCAGGATTTAAATGCCATTTAAGCAAAAAGCAAAAAATTTATGGGGTTTCTTTACACTTTACGAAAAAATATGGTTTTTCAGTATTTTAATACTGGCAATTATTTTTACTTTTCTTTTTCCGGAGACTGACGACCCTACATATACAGTCACCTACACAGCGGAAGCTGATTTTAATGTAATTGATTTTACGGGCAGCGAAGATTTAACTGTATACTCCGTCACGATTGACGGCACTGAATATTCTGTAAAAGATTTTTTAGGGGTAAATGAGTACTCTGTTACCGAAGAAAATCCCGACACATTTTTAGTGAAACTGCCACAAGCGGTAAAAGCCGGAAGCGTTCTTTCTTTTGAATGTCTTCCGGAAGGTGAAAACGGAACAATAGTATTTTCTGCCGGCGGATATAAAAACGATTTTTCGGTTGAAAATTTTAGCGGAAATATAAACGTAACCGAAAATGCGCCAAAATATTTAGTAAGCGTTGGATTTTTAATGTTTTTATATTTAGCGGACACAATAACCAATATCACATGCGAACTGCTTATTTCAAAGCAAAGCAAATGGAATTTCTTGGTTTCGTTATTAGTTGAGGTTATAGAGATAGTTATATGCATAGTTTGCGCTTACCGCTTTGCAACTTTGGCTGTAACCATTCTGTTCTGGATACCGTGCGATATAATAAGCTTCTTTACTTGGAACAAGCATCTCGACAAAGATGACAAGCAGCTTACCGTTGTTAAAAAGCTTACAGTAAAGCAAGATATTTTACTTGTTTTGGGCATAATAATTTGGACGGTTGTTATTGGATACCTTCTTACATTTATTGAAGTTGAAGGCGGTATTTTTTACAACAATGTTTTACTAAAAAATATTTCGTGTTACCTTGACGCATGCGTTTCGGCTGTTGGCATTGCAAACGGATTATTCATTCTGTTCCGTTACAGAGAGCAGTGGATTGCATGGTATATCAGCGCCATTCTTGAAACAATTATCAACATTATGGCAGGTCAGTATGTTTTATTGGTTCTTAAAGCCGGATACTTTACAAACACCACATACGGCTATATTAAATGGACAAAATACATTAAAAACCACAAACAAAAAAATATTGACAAACCAGAACCCGCCACTGTATAATATACATAGCCTAACATTAAGATTTTCTGCGTGAAAGGTATGCAAAACAATTAATATTTATTTTTTGCCGTACCTTTATTGGTATGGCATTTTTTATGGAGGTCATTATGGAAAAAAGAGTAGCTGTTATGAGCGTTATAGTAGAAGACGGAGACAAGGTTGAAACAATAAACGCTTATTTGCACGAATATGCAAGATTTATTATCGGCCGTATGGGGTTACCCTACAGAGAAAAAAATGTTTCGATAATCAGCGTAGCTTTAGATGCACCCCAAGATACAATTGCCACTTTAGCTGGTAAAATCGGAAGTTTAGAAGGCATTAGCGTCAAAACCGCATATTCTAATCTGGTTTCAAATGAATAATGTATTCAGTATTATAGACCGCCTTGATAAAACACATACGCTGTCTTTAGAAGAATATAAGTTTTTACTTGATAACAAAAGCCCGGAATTATCCATATATGCCGCAAAAAAAGCGGTAAAAGCACGACAATCGGTATACGGGAAAGGCGTTTATGTTCGCGGACTTATCGAGATTACAAATTTCTGTAAAAACGATTGTTATTATTGCGGAATAAGAAAATCAAACAAAAACTGCGAACGATATAAGCTAAGCGAAGAAGATATACTAAATTGCTGTAAAAACGGATATTCTCTTGGTTTTCGCACCTTCGTTTTACAAGGCGGCGAAGGCATTTATCCGGTTGATACCATTTGCGATATTGTTAAAAAAATAAAAGGTCTTTATAGTGATTGCGCAGTAACATTATCGTTAGGCGAATACGAATATGACGAATACAAAAAAATGTTTGACGCCGGCGCTGACAGATATTTGTTACGGCATGAAACTGCCGACCAAGAGCACTACGAAAAGCTCCACCCCCCTATTATGAGCTTTTCAAACAGAATGACCTGCCTTAAAAATTTAAAAAGCATTGGTTTTCAGGTTGGGTGCGGCTTTATGGTCGGTTCGCCTTATCAAACAAATATTTCTTTAGCGAAAGATTTAAAATTTATTGAGGAATTCTCGCCCGATATGTGCGGAATCGGTCCTTACATACCGCAAAAGGATACTCCGTTTAAATTGGAAAAAGCCGGAGAGCTTAGTCTAACGCTTTTTTTATTATCGTTAATTCGACTGATAAAACCAAACGTACTTTTACCGTCTACAACGGCGCTTGGCACAATTGATCCAAAGGGGCGCGAAAAAGGCATTTTAGCAGGAGCCAACGTTTTAATGCCAAATTTATCGCCGGTAAGTGTTAGAAAAAAATATGCATTATACGATAATAAAATATGTACCGGCGAAGAAGCGGCCGAGTGCAAGCAATGTCTTAGCAACCGCATTGAAAAAATCGGATATAAAATAGTCTCCGCAAAAGGAGATATTATAAAAAATACAGAGGGATAAAAAATGGCAAAATACGATCCAAAGTCGCTTATAGCTGATGAATTTATTAATCATGAAGAAATTGTCGATACTTTAAAGTATGCCGATGATAACAAAAACAACATCGAGCTTATTAATAAAATTTTAGAAAAAGCAACACCTAAAAAGACCGAAAACGGTTACAGATGCGAGGGACTTACCCACCGAGAGGCTTCGGTTTTATTAGCTTGTAACGATAAACAAGTCACCGAAAGAATATATAAAATTGCCGAAGAAATCAAACTTGCGTTTTACGGTAACCGCATTGTAATTTTTGCACCGTTATATCTTTCCAACTATTGTGTAAACGGATGCGTTTATTGCCCGTATCACTTAAAAAACAAACATATTCCAAGAAAAAAACTGACCCAAGAAGAAGTGCGTAAAGAAGTAATTGCGCTTCAAGATATGGGGCATAAACGTTTAGCTATAGAATCGGGAGAAGATCCGAAAAACAACCCGATTGAATATATTTTGGAATGCATTAAAACAATATACGGTGTTCACCACAAAAACGGCGATATACGCAGGGTAAACGTAAACATCGCCGCTACTACGGTTGAAAACTACAAAAAGCTTAAAGAAGCCGGAATCGGCACTTACATACTCTTCCAGGAAACCTATCATAAAGACAGTTATTTAGCCCTTCATCCCACAGGCCCAAAACACGACTATAACTACCACACGGAAGCTATGGACCGCGCCATGGAAGGTGGAATAGATGATGTTGGTCTTGGCGTACTTTTTGGGTTAGAGCTTTATAAATACGAGTTCGCAGGTCTTTTAATGCATGCAGAGCACCTTGAAGCAGTGCACGGAGTAGGTCCGCACACAATAAGTGTACCGAGAATTAAAAAAGCGGACGACATTGATCCTACTGCGTTTGACAATTCAATTTCTGATGAAATTTTTGCTAAAATTACCGCCTGCATTCGCCTTGCGGTGCCTTACACCGGTATGATTATTTCAACCAGAGAAAGTGAAGAAGTTCGTTCGAAACTTTTAAGGCTTGGAATATCTCAAGTTAGCGGTGGCTCGCGCACATCTGTAGGTGGTTATGCAGGATATTCAGCAGACGAACGGCCGCACGATACGGAGCAATTTGACGTATCAGACCAAAGAAGCCTTGACGAAGTTGTTTGTTGGCTTATGGAAAACGGTCATATTCCCTCTTTTTGCACGGCTTGTTACCGCGAGGGTCGAACAGGTGACAGATTTATGAGTCTATGCAAAAGCGGGCAGATATTAAACTGCTGTCATCCAAACGCACTGATGACGCTCGCCGAGTATTTAGTAGACTATGCATCTGAAAAAACCAAAAAAATCGGGTTTGAACTTATAGAAAAAGAGCTTAACAGAATCCCGAAAGAAAAAGTAAAAGAAATAGCAATTAAAAATATTAACGACATTAAAAACTCCAACAGGCGCGATTTCAGATTTTAGGAGGCATTATGAGCTTAAACGACACACCTTCGTCCGAAAGAACTCACATAGCGTTTTTCGGAATGCGAAACGCAGGAAAAAGCAGCCTTGTGAACGCAGTAACCGGGCAGCAGTTATCGGTTGTATCGGACACGCTCGGAACCACTACAGATCCGGTAAAAAAAACCATGGAAATTCTTCCTTTAGGTCCGGTAGTAATCATTGACACTCCAGGTTACGACGACAGCGGAGATTTAGGCAGAATGCGCGTAAAAAAAGCCGAGGAAGTACTTCGCAATACCGATGTTGCAATACTTGTTATTGACAGCAACGTGGGTTTAAAAGACAAGGACAAAGAATTTATTAAAATTTTTAAAGCAAACAAAATTCCGTATATAATTGCTTTTAATAAAGCTGATATAAATACGGTACCGATAAAAAATAAAAACGAAATTGCGGTAAGCGCTACAAAAAGCATAAATATAAAAGAACTAAAAGAATTAATTGGGGCTATAAAACCGCAAAAAATAAATCGTCCGATATTGTCCGATATTATAAATGCCGGTGATTTGATTGTTTTGGTTATTCCAATTGACGAATCTGCTCCTAAAGGAAGACTGATTTTGCCGCAACAGCTTGTCATGCGGGATATTTTAGACTGTAATGCCATATTTTGCACCTGCCAAACTGAAAGCCTTAAAGATTTACTTTTAAACTTAAAGGTCGCGCCTAAATTGGTAATAACCGATTCTCAAGTCTTTAAAGAAGTATCAAATATAGTGCCTAAAAAAATTCCACTTACATCTTTTTCAATAATAATGGCACGGCACAAAGGTGAATTAGAAGGATATCTAAACGGCGCAGTTGCGCTTAATAATTTAAAAGACGGCGATAAGGTTTTAATATCCGAAGGCTGCACTCATCACAGGCAATGCAAAGATATTGGCAGTGTAAAAATTCCGGCAATGATAAAAAAATTCACTAATAAAGAGCCGAGTTTTTATTTTACTTCCGGAGGAGAATTCCCTGAAAGCACAAGAGAATACAGCTTAATTGTCCACTGCGGCGGATGCATGCTAAATGCTACGGAAATGCAAAACAGAATAAAAATTGCAAACGAAAATAACACGCCAATTATAAATTACGGCATGGCAATTGCGGAAATGAACGGTATACTAAAAAGAAGCTTAGAGCCATTTAATAAAAAAGACCTGCAAGAATAATCTTGCAGGTCAAATTTTATCCCCTGTTATTTCTTAGCGTAGGACTTAACATTAGTATTAACGGGTATATTTCCAAACGCCCAAAAAGCATTGCAAAAGAAAGAACCAACTTAGAAAAAATGCTATACATAGCGTAGTTTCCGGAAGGACTTATAAGTCCAAATCCGGGGCCGACATTATTAAAACAAGAAATTGTGGCGGTAAGGTTTGTTTCAAGTCCAAAAGGTTCAAAACAAATCAAAAGAAAAACAACCACAATAAGGCCCATATAAATTAAAAAGTAATTTACAACGCCGTCTATTGTCGATTCCTCAACCGCTTTGCCTTCCATGCGTATGGCATTAACAGCTCTCGGATGAATAAGTTTATGAAGTTGGCGATGAATTTGTTTTATTATGATTAGTATTCTCGCAAGCTTAAAGCCGCCGGCTGTACTGCCTGCACAGCCGCCCACAAACATTAAAACAAAAATAATACCCTTAGAAAGCGCCGGCCATGTGTTAAAGTCCGCAGTTGCATAACCGGTGGTTGAAACAATTGAAGTAACCTGGAAAGCAGAATTTCTTAAGGCTTCGGAAAAATTATTGTAAAGCGGATAAATATTAAAACCGATAACTGCAATTGCACACAAAACAAGACAGATATAAAACTTTAACTCGGTGCTTTTACAAAGCGCTTTAATTTTGCCGATAATTAAGAGAAAATATAAATTAAAATTAACGCCAAACAAAAACATAAACAATGCGATTATCCACTGACATGAATTATTATATGCACCTATGCTTGCATTTTTAATGCCAAAGCCACCCGTGCCGGCAGTACCGAAAGCATTAACAATACAATCGAAAATCGGCATGCCTGCAATTTTTAAACAAATCATCTCAATAATTGTTAAAGCAATATATAAAAGATACAAAATTTTCGCGGTATCTTTTAATTTTGGCGCTAATTTTCCAAATGTAGGTCCCGGTACTTCCGCACGAAGAATATGAATTGATCTATCCGACATATTCGGTATTACTGCCATAATAAATACCAAAACTCCCATACCGCCTACAAAATGGGTAAAGCTTCGCCAGAACAATATGCCGCGGCTTAACGATTCAATGTTTGTTAGTATGGAAGCGCCGGTTGTAGTAAAACCGCTTACAGTTTCAAAAAGAGCATCTATATAATTCGGTATTTCGCCGCTTATGGTAAACGGAAGCGCCCCGATAACAGACATCATCATCCATGATAATGCAACCGTTGCAAAACCGTCTTTAGCATAAATTACAGCGTTTTTCTTTTTTGTAAAGGCCCAAAGCAAAGAACCAACAACCAAAGAAATAGCGGCAGAAATTAAAAACGATAAATATGCCTTTTCGGAATTTATTAACGAAACCACCATCGGAAGCAGCATCATTAACGATTCAAAAACCAAAATCTGGCCGACAGTATTTAATACTAATTTACGGTTCATAATTACTGCCTCTCTATAATATCGGACAAGTCATATGCCCTTCTATCGGCCGCAATTACAATAACCTTGTCATTAGGCAAAATATAGTCTTCACCGGTAGGTATAATTGCTTTTCGGCCTCTGATAATTCCGGCGATAAGGGTATTTTTACGAAGATTCATATTTTTAAGCGGGATTTTTAAAAACTCAAAATTATCCGTAACATTAAATTCAAGCGCTTCAACACTGCCGTCCATAAGCTTATAAAGCGTTTCAACATTGCTACCGATAGAATTCTGCAATGCTCTTGCATACGACAAAATAATATTAGTTACAATATTCTGCGGAGAAATAATAGATTCAAGTCCAAGCTTTTCCGCCATGGACGCAAGCTCGATATTATTTACTTTTGCAATGTTTTTAGGAACATTATGTGATGCAGCATAAAAAGCAAGCAAAATGTTTTCTTCATCCATGCCTGTAAGGCCTACAAAAGCATCAATAACATCCAAGCCCTCTTCGCTTAGTAGTTCTTGGTTTGTACCGTTTCCATGAATAATTGCAACATTTTCAAGTCTTTTGGCAAAATCCACACATCGAGCTTGACTTTTATCGATGATTTTTACGTCCGAACCGATACTTGCAAGCATTTTTGCGAGATAATATGCAGTTCTTGATGCGCCTAAAATAAGAATTTTTTTAGCTTGTTTTTTAAACATTCCAAGCGATTTTAACAGTTTGAGAATTTCATTGGGAGTAGCGGAAATTCCGATCCTGTCCCCTGCTTTTAAAACAAATTTACCATCCGGAATATATCCTTTATTATCTCTTTTAACAGCACAAACTATAAAATTCGCACTATACTTTTTCCTAAAATCCAATAAAGACAGTCCGTCAAGCCCGGAGCCCTCTTTAATTCTTAGCTCGACCATCTCAAAATTTCTTCTGGAAAATGTTTCAACATTAACAGCCGAGGGCAACTGCAAAATGTTAAATATTTCGTGAGCAGCTAAAAGTTCCGGATTTATTGCCATCGAAAGATCAAATTGCTGCCTAATTGTAGCAAGGCTTTTATCATTATAATCGGGAGTTCTTATACGAGCAATCGTGTGCGCGGCACCCAATTTCTTAGCCAAAAAACAGCTTAACATATTCAGTTCATCTGAACCGGCAACAGATACAAAAAGCTCGGCGTCGGATATACCAGACTCAATAAGAATATCGGAATCCGCACCGTTGCCGTTAATACAGGCAATATCGTACATATTAGATATCTCCGATAATACTGCTGTATCAGTATCAATCGCGACAACATCATGCCCTTCTAAAGTTAGGCTTTCAATCATCGTTTTACCGACCTTACCACAACCGTTAACAATTATTTTCAATTTAACATCCTTCTTCAATAAATCAATTATTGAAACAATATTAGCACAAATAATATTATTTTTCAATATTAAAATAAAAAGTCATTACAAGCATCTAGCTTGTAATGACAAAGCATACAATATTTAAGTACCGGCTTTATTTTTAAGAATTCTTTGTTCAGTATATTTATTGATTAGTCCCCCAAACAGTAATATACATACACAGGCATATATCCAAACAAGGAACACGGCGGTTCTGGTTAAACTTCCGTAAAAAGATTGATAAATGTTGCCTCTGTTATTATAAATTGCAAAAAAGATTGAAAACATGGATATGCCGGCTGAAGAGAATAAAGCGCCCGGCAATTGACGAAACCATATTCTTTTTCCCGAGGGTGCAAAACGGTAAATCAGTGAAAAGAAAAGCGCAAGAACAAGCCAGCCTATAATAATATGCCCGTGTTTTGCCCATTCTCTAAACACATCTGCCGTCGGAAATGCCGAAAACAACATATCTTCAAGATCATGGCTTCTGGCATAAAGCACTAATGTTACGCCGGTTATTGCAAGGGCACAAATTGTATAAATTATCGAAAACATAGCTACCGGAAAATATCCGCGCTGTTCTTTGCCGGCATATATAATATCGAGCGACTGAATAATAGACATCATCGCTTTTGAAGATGCCCAAAGCAAAAATATTGCCGAAATTGAAAAAATAGCGGCTCTTGCTGTATAAGCTTCCGCTATAACAGACACAATAAGCTCGTGAACCGATGCAGGCGTTATTTTTAAAATCGCTTGCTGCAACTCCCCTTCGCTGATGCCGGTATATGGCAACTGCCCGCATAACAGAATGAACAGCGGTATCATAGAGATAAAAATGTAAAATGAAATGCTGGAGGCATTTCTCCCGATTTTGCAGTTAACAACCTCATCTTTAAACCAAAATGCACTGTCCGCAAACTTGTTATTTACGCGCAGTGCGTCAATTTTTTCGGTCCAGTTAGTATTATTTTTCATATATGCACTTCCGTCTATTATTAGCTTTATTTTATCACTGAAACTGCAAAAAATCAATAATAAGGAGGAATGATGGCGCGTTATGAAAAATCCCCGGCCAAAAGGCTGGGGATCTTGAATGGAGCATAGTCCATTCCGACGTGGTCGAGGTGACAGGATTCGAACCTGCGGCCTCTGCGTCCCGAACGCAGCGCTCTACCAAACTGAGCCACACCTCGTTTAAATTTTTACGACTATGTTATTATAGTAAATTCTTTAAGTTTTGTCAATAAGAATAAAAAATAATTCTAAAAATTAATACAAAAACTGTTGACATGTTTTTGACAAAATGTTATAATACTTTTCGCTAAATTAGCAGCTGTGGTGGAATCGGCAGACACGCCAGCTTGAGGGGCTGGTGGTAGCAATACCGTGCAAGTTCAAGTCTTGTCAGCTGCACCATGCCGTCACGAATATTCGTGACGGCTTTTTATTCTTCAAAGCTATTAAATTCTACTGTAAACTCTGTACCGATATTTTCCGAAGAATTAACGGATATTTCTGCACAAACAAGTTTTATTATTTGTTTAATTATAGGAAGCCCCAAGCCATGCCCTGATTGAATGCTGCGAGCCTTATCGCCGCGGTAAAAGCGTTCAAAGATATGCGGCAAATCTTCTTTTGAAATTACACTTCCAAAATTTTTGACTGTCAGAACAACTTTTTTCTTGGATTTATATAGTGAAATTTCAACCTTTCCGCCGTCCGGCTCGTATTTTAAAGCATTTTCCAAAAGCCCGTTACATATACGGGAAATATAGTCATCGTTTGCTAAAACAAATAAATCTTGTCCAATTGCTGTTTCTAAGCTAATATTTCTGTCGTATGCTACCGATTCCAACTGCAATACGGATTTTTCTAATAAAGCCGAAATACAAACCGGCTCTTTTTTTATGCTTTTTTCCACCGATTCAAGTGACGAAAGAGTCAGCATTTCATTGACCATGTTCATCATGTTTTTTGCGGCGGTATCGGTGCTTTCAATCCACTGGGCCTGTTCTTTTATTGTTGAATTTTGGTTGGATTTTAATATGCTGTTATTTGCGAGCACTATGGTTATAGGTGTTTTTAAGTCGTGAGAAATATCGGCAACAAACTGACTTACCATACTAACCGCTTTTTCCATTGGTTTTGCCGCCAGTTTAGACAACCACAAGCTTATAAAGAAAAAGACACACAAAGATCCTACAAAGGCAACAAATAATATCGCGGTTGTTTTTAAAGACCAATCTAACATATATGAGCTTTTTACAAGTGATACTTTTAAATTATCATTTGGCCCTGGTTGTAATTCTTTATAATAAATTATTTCATACTCTTTTAGCGTGCCGAAATTTTCATTGCCGTTTACTATTGTTTTTACCGCTTCGTTTATTACTGATGAATCTATTGTTGTATTGTCCGACACAATATTAACTTCACTATTTTTCATATCGTAAAAAACGACCACTATTTGCCCGTCGCTGTTATCGCTCTCGGCATTTGTTTTCGGAAGCGGCGGTGGGGTGGTGTCCTGTTCGGGAACAAAATTTTCGTTTATCTTATTCCAAGGCTCAATCATGCGGCTCATGGAGATTTTAAGATCGGCATAGTGGTTGTCGATTAAAAACACATCTAAAGCAACAAATGTAATCAATAATACAATTGATACAAGAAGCATATTATAAATAACAAACCTGCGTCTATACCCTTTTAGCACCTTTCCACCTCCAGGCGATAACCTATTTTTTGTATTTTTTTAATACCGACAGTTGATTTTAAATATTTTAATTTTTTTCTTAAAAAAGATATATATACTTCCACATTATTATCGGTGGCGTCGGATTCAACGCCCCAAACGTTTGTTATTAAAGAATCTGTAGTAATAGTTACTGTTGGATTATATAAAAAAGTTTTTAATACTTCAAATTCCTTATGGCTTAATTGAACAGATTCATTATTGCAAGAAAGCATTGCAGATGTTATATCTAAACTTATGTCCTCATACTGAATTTTATCCACTATAACGTCGCCTTTGCGCCTGGTTAACGCGCTGACTCTTGCCAGTAGTTCTTCTGTATCAAAGGGCTTGGTCATATAATCGTCCGCTCCGAAATTAAGCCCTGCAACCTTATCTTTTATTGTAGTTCTGGCTGTAAGCATTAATACAGGGGTATTTATATTGTCCTTCCGCAAAATCCTTACGACTTCAAAGCCATCAAGCTTTGGAAGCATAACATCTAAAATAATCAGGTTGTAATCTACGCTTTTGGCATAGTCAATAGCAGATAGACCGTCGTTTACCGCGTCAACAAAATAGCCCTGCTGTTCTAAAATAGTCTTTAATGCTTTTGATAACGATATTTCATCTTCGACAATTAATATCTGCAAATTAATCTCCCCTTTTTTTATTATAACATCATTTTAAATAGATTTCTTAAAAAATTCTTAAAAAACTTTTTTTCGCATTTAAAAAAATTTTAAGAAAAATATTTATAATGGAAGTCAAAGTAAAAGAAAAGAGGAGAAAAAATGATAAAACAAAAACATATATCAAAAATAATTTCGGCAATAACAGTGATAATGCTGGTAATTACAATGGTATCGACCGTATTTGCCGAAACGGTTTACGACACCGAAAATGCAACAAGCTTTGTTTTTTCTAATGAAGGAATTACCGCAATCGACGGAGCTTATACATCGTATACGGTTGACGGAACATCGCTTACAATCAAAGGCAGCGGCACATATATATTATCCGGATCCTGCCAAGACGGCTCTATAACAGTAAAGAAAGGCACAACCGGCGTTGTCCTTATATTAAACGGGCTTATGCTTACTTCATCTACTACCGCACCTATTACCTGCAATAAAAGCACTGAGGTTGTTATAGTAGCGGCAGATGGTACTGTAAACACATTGGCCGACAGCGAATACAACAATGACGAAACCCATACCGAAAACACCGAAGCAGAAAATGCAGTCATTAAAGGAAAAGACGGATCAAAGATAACACTTACGGGAACCGGCACTCTAAACATTGTTTCAAACGGTAAAAACGGAATTAAAGGCGGAGCGACAACCGAAACCGAGGGCGACGCATATATTACTATTGAAAACATTACCCTTAATATTACCGCAAACGTTAACGACGCATTAAAAACCGATCAAGAGCTTAATATATTAAGCGGCAATATTACCATAATCGCACAAGATGACGCTATTAAAAGCGACCTTGTATTAAATATAGGTCAAACCGGAACCGATGGACCAACTATTACAATTACTAACAGCATCGAAGGTATTGAAGCTGCTACATTAAACATTTACTCGGGCAACATCAACGTTACTACAACCGACGACGGAATTAATGCTGCCAACAGCGATCTTACAAATTATTCTTTTGCTTGCAATATTTACGGCGGAAATCTATACGTTAATGCAATAAACGGAGACGGTATTGATTCAAACGGAACCCTTACCGTTTACGGCGGAAACATTGAAGTTTACTCTTCCGCTTCTAATGACAATGCACCTTTAGACAGCGACGGTACATTTACTTTAAGCGGCGGCACTGTTTTAGCGGTGGGTTCTTCGTCAATGGCGCAAAGTCCCAATACTGTTTCACAAAATTATATCACATTCGGAACGAATACTTTTGGCATGATGGGACAGAACAATCAGCAATCAGCATCTGTTTCGATTAAAGCAAATGATGCAATTACAATTATTGATGCAACCGGAAATACCCTTTATTCTGCAACGGCTTTAAGAAACGCTTCTTACGTACTGTTTTCTTCGGCAAGTTTAAATAAATCGAGCAATTATCAGTTGGCTATAAACGGCACTGTTAAAGCAACTTCTATCGCATCCACCGTAAGCGCGGCCGTCGGTAATTTACCCGGGCAACCCGGCGCATTCCCCGGTACAAATCCCGGCCAACAAAACGGTCAAGGTGAATTTATGCGACCTGGAAATTTCCAACCTCAAAATGGTAACCTCCAACCTCAAAACGGTAACCTCCAGCCTCAAAACGGTAACCTCCAGCCACAGCAAGGCACCTTCCCCGAAGCGCCAAACGGGCAGAACAATCAAGCGAACAACAATTATGGCGGATTCCCGGGGCAAGCTCCAAATGAAAACAATACCAACAATACCGACAACACACAAAACAATTTTGCTGAGCTGCCCGATATTTCAAACGGAAGCAACAATAACAATACAAATGAACTTCCTACAATAGGTGCGGCGCAAACAAACACCCCCACTGCTGACAACACAGTTACACTGGTGCTTGCAATTGGTCTTGTAGCAGTAGCGTTTGTAGCATTAGCAGAAGCCGCCTTCATAATTATAAAAAAATTTAAAGCATAAACCTAAAAGCCGTTTTTCAAAGTGAAAACGGCTTTTTATATTAACAAATATTCGAAAAATCCATTTTTATTAAATAATATGCATTGATTTATTTTATCTCCTTTATTAAAATAACATTAAGATTTTTTAAGGAGTATAATTATGGAAAAAAACAAAATACCAAAAATTGAATTCAGACAGATTTCATCTTTGGAAAAAATCAGATCCGAGCAAGAAGGCTTGGACGCTAAAACAATAGAAAAACCCATTTTACTTAAAGGCGAAGAGTTTTCATATCAGCTTTATATTAACTGCGAAAAAAATCTTCCGTTTGATTACAACTGGTTTAAAGTAAGCGTTGAATCCGACTTGGATGTCAAGGTTTATGATGTAAAAAATGCAAACATGGATTTTCCAACATATGAAAATCCCGATGATTACTATATTACAACCGAACCCGGTCTTATGCCCGACATTTTAATGCCGATAGAAGAGCAAAAAAACTGGATATCTGTAAGGGGCTTTAATGTTTTATGGGTTAAAATTAATGTACCCGAAAACGCAGAAGCCAAAGATTATTCCATTAAAATAACCCTTGTCGACCGTTTGGATAAGTTTACTGTTAGTGACACTTTTACTTTTGAGGTTATCGATGCGGTGCTTCCCCAAAAAGGATTTTTGTACTCACAATTCATACATTTAGATGGCATATCCGCCATGCACAAATGCGAAGTTTTCAGCGATGAATTTTTTGATTATCTTGATAAATATATTGCAGCAGCAGCCGAAGCCGGAATAACAGATGCTTTTACGCCGGTCATTACCCCCGCTATGGACACGGAAGTAGGTCATTTGCGCAGATTTACACAATTAGTACAAATTGAAAAAACCGCAGAAGGTTATAAATTCGATTATACATATCTTAAAAAATGGTTTGATCTTTGCCAAAAGCACGGCATTAATAATTTTACCATTTCATATCTGTTTTCGCAGTGGGGCAGCAAATACTCGCCAAATATTCTTGTCAAAGAAAATGGCGAATTAAAGCATATGTTTGGCTGGCATGTTTTAGCAAAAGATCCTAAATATGTTGAATTTTTAAAAGCTTTTGTGCCGTCATTAATTGAATATATAAAAAGCGAAGGTTTATTAGATCGCTGTCTTTTCCATATTTCTGATGAACCTGTTGGCGAACAGATTGAAGATTATAAGTTTGCCAGCGATTTAATTAGACCTTTATTAAATGGCTGCAAAACAATAGACGCTTTATCGGATATTGAATTTTACAATAAAGGGCTTGTCGACTACCCTGTTTGCGCAATAGACTGGGCCGAACCGTTTTTAGAGGCAAAGGTTCCAAACTTTGTTGTTTACTATTGCTGTGCCGAATTTAAAGAGGTTTCCAACAGATTTTTATCTATGCCGTCTGCACGAAACAGGATTATCGGCCTGCAATTCTTTAAAAATAACATTTACGGTTTTCTTCATTGGGGATTTAATTTTTACAACAGCTTCCGCTCGCTTATAGAAGTTAATCCCTTTATGACGACTTCCGGCAACCGCACCTTCCCGTCGGGCGACGCTTTCTCGGTTTATCCCGGTGAAAACGGACCGTTACTTTCATTAAGAGCGGTCGTTTTTAAAGAAGCGCTTACAGATATGTATGTTTGTAGGAAGCTCAGTGAGTACATCGGACGCGACAAGGTTATTGAAATGATAGAAAAAGAGGCCGGCATGGACATTACATTTAAAAAATATCCACACGGGCCGGACTTTATATTAAATCTTTCGAGAAAGTTAAAAGAAGAAATTAAAAAACATATTTAGTTATTCAAACTGTTTGCGATATTTTCCGGGAGAAATGCCAACTTTATTTTTAAAGATTCTTCCAAAATAATAAACATCACTGTATCCGATTTCTTCGGAGATAGACGACAGATCCTTATCGGTTTCTATTAACAGGCGTTTGGCGTTTTCCATCCTATGGTTAATAATATAATCGTTGGGTGATTGTCCCGTAATTTGTTTAAAAAGAAGCCTGTAGTACTGCTCACTTAGTCCTTCAAGTTTTGCGAGGTTAGCAATTGAAATATTTTGATTATAATGCTCAGCGATATAAATAATCGAACCGCTTAACTTTATCCTATGATTATTGTTATAAATGCATCTTGAAAACTCACACGCAACCTCGCAAAACAGGGATTCACATACAAGTTTTGATAAAGCGTCGTTAACCGAAAACTCGCGAAAAATTCGTTTAAAATAGTATTCAAACTCCGAATGAATGCCAACAGTTACGGTTGTATTGCAAGGTATATTAACCTTTTTTAATAACGGGATTACCTTTGAACCGGTAAAATGAATAAACCAATAATGAATATGTGTGGGTTTTTTTGTTTTATACCAGTAATCAGTTTCGGGAGATATTATAACAATTTGTCCTTCGGATATTTGTTGTGATACTCCATTTAAAATCAGCTCCATAGAGCCTTCACGCATATAAATCAAATAGTAATCGTGCCTTATTGCATGATGATTCATTTTTTCAGTCTCATTTACTACGCCAACGCAGTTTAACAAAATACTATTTGATAAATCGTTAATATTTGCTTCGCTTTCATATTTTGTGTTATAATATGTTTGCGACTTCATAGTATCACCCTTTTCAGATGAATTATATCTTTTTAAACGCTTTTAGTCAAGTACACTGATTTTCTTAAAGGAGCATAAAATGAAAATTTTTGATATGCATATACACTCAAATTGCCAAAAGCCCGACCCAAAAGGTTTATTAGAAAAAATGGACAATGCCGGTATTTCCGGCGGATGTGTATTTTCCGAACGGCCGATAAATTTATTCGGTAAAATCGGAGCAACTTTTTCTGAGCGGCTTGAAAACGTTCTTTTGTGGACAAAAGATAATAAGAACGAGCTCTTCCCTATTATGTGGGTACATCCAGACGAGCCGAATATTATTAAAAATGTTCAAATCGCTTCTGAACGCGGGGTTGCGGGATTTAAAATTATTTGCAACAATTTTTATGCCGGGGACAAGCACAGCATAAAACTAATAAGTGCAATAGCAGAATTAAAAAAACCGGTGATATTCCATTCGGGTATTTTATGGGACGGTGCCATTTCTTCTTCATATAACCGTCCGATAAGTTTTGAAAGTTTAATTCACATAAAAGGCCTGCGGTTTGCCCTTGCGCACTGCTCGTGGCCCTGGTATGACGAATGCATTGCTTTATACGGCAAGTTTTTAAACGCATACATTGAAAATCCGGACAGTGCGGAAATGTTTTTTGACATTACTCCCGGTACCCCGGCAATATACAGAGAAGATTTATTTACAAAGCTTTTTACAATAGGCTACGACGTGCCAGACAATATTATGTTCGGAACCGACGGCAATGCAGATAATTACAGTGCCGCGTGGTCCAAAGAATGGATAGAGCGCGATAACGCGATATACGATAAACTGGGCGTTAAAGAAGACACTCGCAAAAAAATATACGGTGAAAATCTGTTAAGATTTTTAGGCAAAAAAGAAAAGGATTTTACACATCTCAGCCCAACAACAGATGACGCTAACAGATGGACGGTTGATACTGTAAGATGAAAAACATAATTAAAAAATGGTATTATAAACTTAGTTTTCCAAAAGAATATGATGAGGCTTTTGAAAAAATATTAGAAAAAAGCAGTTTAGAGCCTGCAACTATCGACCAATACACTTACGGAAAAGATTATGAAAAAGATCTTTTAATGTTTTTATATTTTTGTGAGGATTTAGAAAAATACTACAAAAAAACCGGAATATCGGAAGACATTCTTTTAGATACCCTTTCGGATATTGTTGTTTGGACTAAAATACACTTTAGGATCAATAAAAAAATCGGGCTTTCCGAGACGCACTGGTTAGTAAGACATTTAAGCGGCAGACTTTTTAAACTGGGAAGACTTCAGTTTTGCATGGAGAACGAAGAAATTGAGGTGCACATTCAAGAGGGCGCTTCTCTTGACGAAAAAGAATGTGACGAATCATTTGAAAAAGCAAAAGTATTTTTTAAAAAATATTTTCCTAAACGCCAATTTAAGTATTTCACCTGTGAATCCTGGCTGTTAGACGATACACTTAAAAAGTTTTTAAAGCCTGGTTCCAACATATTAAAATTTGCCGCAAGATTTACACCGTATGAGAAATTTGAATCTTACAGTGCGCTTACATACATATTTGAACGTACTGCTACAGAAAAGAATTTGAGCGAATATAAGGCTACATCAAGATTTGCCGAGGAGCTTAAAAATTATGTATTATCCGGCGGCAAGTTGTATATGGTAAAAGGGAAAATCGATATAGTATGAAATCCACTATAACTGAAAACAAAAAAGAGCTTCCTGTTATGGGGCAATACGATGTTATTGTTTGCGGCGGCGGAATTGCCGGTATTTCTGCGGCGCTTGCAAGTTCAAGAAATGGTGCAAAAACCCTTCTTATTGAAAAGCAGTTTGTTTTAGGCGGCCTCGCTACTGCCGGGCTTGTTACTATATACCTTCCTTTGTGCGACGGTAAAGGCCGGCAAGTATCTTTTGGGATTTCGGAAGAATTGTTAAAACTATCGGTAAAATACGGATATGAGCCCTCATCTTACGACAAGAATATGTACAGTGGCAAAGCCTGGCTTAATAATCTATCTATCGAAGAAAAAATTGCAAATCGATATCAGGTTCAGTTTAATCCTTCTGTTTTTGCGATTTTATGCGAACAGCTTTTACTTGATAATAACATTGATATTTTATATGGCACTGTTGTTGCGGATTGCATTAAAGACGGAAATAAATTAAGCGCCGTTATTGTTGAGAATAAAAGCGGAAGAACAGCATATTTTGCAAAATCATTTGTAGATTCTTCGGGAGATGCAGATATTTGCAAATACTCATCTGCACCAACTAAGCAATTTAAACAAGGCAACGTTCTTGCAAGCTGGTATTATGAACTTTTAAACGATGAATATCATCTTAAAATGCTTGGCTTTTCCGATGTGCCGGACAAATACAAAAAAGAAAAAACAAGTTCTAATAAAAGGTATTTTGGTCTTTCAGGCGACGAACTTTCTAAAATGACAGTCGATGCACATACCGTTATCCTTGAGGACTTTTTAAAAAGCGGCGGTGTTTTTGAAAAGCACAATTTAGCAAGTATTGCGAGCATTCCGCAAATAAGGATGACGCGAAAACTCTGCGGCGAATACGAAATGAACGACGAAGAGTGTTTTAAAGAATTTTCCGACAGCATCGGCATAATAAGTGACTGGCGAAAACCGGGACCTATTTATGAAATTCCATTTAAAACACTATATAATAAGCAAATTAAAAATTTGATTGTTTGCGGCCGATGCATTTCAGTAACCGATGACATGTGGGATATAACAAGGGTTATTCCCTGTTGTGCCGTAACCGGTGAAGCCGCAGGAACTGCTGCAGCATTATTTGATGATTTTGAATCGGCCAATATTTCAAAATTACAAAAGAGTTTAGAAAAAAACGGTGTAAAAATTCATATTAAAGATATTTAAAATTCCGTGGTAGAAAATACCGCGGAATTTTTTTAAAAAAACACTTGACAGTCATATAACCGTATGTTACAATCATATAAACTTAAAGGAGGGATAAAAATGAAAAACTTACCCGGTACGGCAATTGAAAATGTTTTTTCCGATCCTAAAAAAACACTTTATTCAATCTTTGCATCCGGAGGATTGTTTTTGTCGCAGGTATGCTTTGTTACAGGAATAGAACTTCATACCGTTCAAAACTGGGTAAAACGAGGGTTTGTCGCGCCCCCTATTGAAAAAAGATATTCCGTAAGGCAGGTATGCAGAATAGCTATTATAAATATGCTGCGTGATGTATTGCCGCTGGATACCGCTTTGCAGCTTTTACGTTATATAAACGGGGCACTTGATGATGAATCTGACGATATGATTGATGACAGCGTTTTATACTTAAAATTCTGCGATATGATAATTAACAACAAAGACTCAAAAGAAATGGTTATGGATATCGAGGATTTAACTGCGCGAACGCGCACGGAAAAAGTATTAGACGCAATGTTTTATGCCTATAAGTCAGCCGAATACAAAAGGCTTGCTAAAGAAATAATAGATAATAAAGGAGAAGAAAAATGAAAGCAAATTTGAAAAAAATCATCCCGATCGGGGTTGCGGCAGTATTGGTGTTGCTGATTGTTGCCAGCATGTTTACCATTGTTGACGCCGGACACACGGGCGTTGTGGTAACCTTGGGTAAAGTTAACGAAGGCGTTCTTCAAGAAGGCGTACACCTTAAAATTCCCTTTGTACAGCAGGTAGTAAAAATCGATAACCGCATAGTAAAACTTGAGGTAGATACAGAAGCGTTTTCAAAAGACTTACAAACTGTTCAAACAAAGCTAGCTATAAACTACAGGGTTGATACCGAAAAATCCTACAGCATTTATAAAAACATAGGCGCAAATTATGAACAGGTTTTAGTAGTACCTGCAGTAAATGAAGTGCTTAAAGCTATAACCGCAAAATTCACTGCAGAAGAAAGCGTTACAAACCGCACACTTATTTCCGACGGCTTAATAAAAGGCTTAAACGAAAAGCTTAACGACATTGGTCTTTATGTAACCGACGTAAACATAATGAACTTTGAATTTTCAGAAGCCTTTATTACAGCTATTGAAGAAAAACAGGTAGCACAACAACAGCTTTTAAAAGCAGAAACCGACAAACAAACGGCTATAACAAACGCGCAGGCTCAAGCGGAAACCATCAAAATTAAGGCCGACGCGGAAGCAGCTGCTAATAAGGTTATAAAAGAATCTTTAAGCGACGAGGTTTTACGCTCGAAATTCTATGAAAAATGGAATGGCGAACTGCCGCAGGCAATGGGCTCTGACACGGTAATAACCAACATAGACAAGGCAAAATAAATATTAAATGGTATTATTATGATTACATTTGAAGAAGCAGTACAAAAGGCAAAGAAATTAAAACCGAACATTGACGGTGGTACAGAGTGGGAAAATGGATATGTTTTCTCAAACCATAAAGAAGGAAAAAATATAGGCGGCCCTTCCCCTGTTGTAATTCTTAAAAAGAACGGTGAAGCAGTAAATATGCCGTACTTCGTTATGAGTGGGACAGGTAAAATGCTGAGGGACTTTGAGTTATAGAGAATAATAAAAAAGGCGGATTAATCCGTCTTTTTTTATTACACTTCATATATTCGGCGTTTGGCGAATAGAATTATATGAGGTGTTATTATGAAAAAGATAATCGCTATTATTTTAACCGTTTGTTTGCTTTCGGCTTTATCTATTGCAGCAAATGCAAAAATCGCAACCGAATATTACTCGGATGACCTTTTATCACCTACTGAGGCCGCCGCCGAAAATGTTCCTGTAGGAACAAAACTTGAAATTAATGCCGCATCATGCATATTGCTTGAACCGACAACCGGGAAAATTTTGTACGAAGACAATGCTGATGAAAAACTGGCACCTGCTTCAATTACAAAAATAATGTCTTTAATACTTATTATGGAAGCTATAAACAGAGGTTATTTCGAACTTGATACAAAAATAACCGCAAGTGAATACGCCTGCAGTATGGGAGGTTCACAAATATGGCTCGAACCAAACGAAAGCATGACTGTAGACGAATTACTGCGAGCTACTGTTATTGCTTCTGCAAATGACGCTACAGTAGCGCTTGCCGAAGCGGTAGCCGGAAGTGAAGAGGAATTTGTAGCTAAAATGAACGAAAAAGCAAAAGAATTAAACATGACAAATACAACATTTAAAAACGCAACCGGTCTTGATGCAGACGGTCATTTAACAACAGCAAGAGATATTGCGATAATGTCTTCCGAGCTTATTAAGCATGATTTAATTAAAAAATACTCGACTGTTTGGATGGATTCTCTTCGCGGCGGCGAAAGCGAACTTGTTAACACCAACAAATTGGTACGTTATTATGAAGGCTGCACCGGCCTTAAAACAGGAACTACAAGTATTGCAGGATCTTGTCTTTCTGCTACAGCAGAACGAAACGGCCTAAAACTTGTTGCTGTAATTATGAAAGGCGCCAGCAGCAAGGACCGTTTTAACGGGGCCAGAAAGCTTTTAGATTACGGATTTGCCAACTACACATATAAAACGGTTGCGGCAGATGAATCATTATTAACCGATGTAAAGGTAAGCGGCGGTATGCAAAAAAGCATTAAAATTAAAGCCCCAAAAGCCGCGAGCGTACTTTTACAAAAATCCCAATCTAAAGACATTACTCAAACACCTGAAATACCTGACAGTGTGTCTGCCCCTGTAAAAGAAAATGATAAAATCGGCGCAATTCATCTTTTTATTGACGGCAGTGAAATTGGTACAATAGATATTTTAGCGGCCGAAACGGTATTAAAACCGGATTTCTTTTCTTCATTATTAGCAATTTTGTCGCAATTGCTATCGGTTTAATTACTAATTATATTTTTTTATAAAATTAACAATTCACAGTTGAAAAATATATATTTCTATTGTAAAATATATATACAAAGTAAAAACAAAGGATGATTATCATGGCATTAAGTTTAAACGACAAATACACCAAAAACTTTTTAGCAGAAAATGATCTTGTTGGTCTTAAAGCACAGGTAACTGCCGCTCATAATATGTTGCATAATGCAACTGGACTCGGGAACGACTTTTTAGGATGGTTGTCGCTCCCTTTTTCATACGACAAAGAAGAATTCGAGCGCATTAAAAAAGCGGCCGCCAAGATTAGAAAAGACAGTCAAGTTCTTATAGTTATAGGTATTGGCGGATCGTATCTCGGAGCACGTGCGGCTATTGAATTTTTACATTCAAACAACTACAACGAGCTGACATCCGGCACCAAAATATATTTTACCGGAAACTCCATCAGCGGTTCTGCTTTAAGCGAGCTTATTAAGCTGTGCGAGGGTAAAGATGTTTCTGTAAACGTTATATCAAAATCCGGTACTACAACCGAGCCTGCAATAGCTTTTAGGGTATTTAAAGAATACCTTGAAAATCGCTACGGCAAAGACGAAGCCGCAAAACGCATTTACTGCACCACCGACAAGTCTAGAGGTACATTAAAGAAGCTCGCTGACAGTCTTGGTTACGAAACATTTGTAGTTCCCGATGATGTCGGCGGAAGATATTCTGTTCTTACGGCTGTGGGACTTTTGCCTATCGCAGTATCCGGCGCCGATATTGACGCGCTGATGTCTGGTGCTCAAAAAGCCGCCAAAGAATACGAAATTGACGACTTAGATAAAAACGATTGTTATAAATATGCCGCATTAAGGAATGCTTTTTACCGCAGAGGGTATAATATTGAACTGCTTGCCGCATACGAGCCGAGATTTACCATGATGAACGAATGGTATAAACAGCTTTACGGCGAAAGTGAAGGCAAAAACCATAAGGGGCTTTTTCCTGCTTCTGTTGTATTTTCAACAGACCTTCATTCTATGGGTCAGTATATTCAAGACGGCAGAAGAATGCTTTTTGAAACAGTTATTAACTTAAAAAATTGCGGTGACGATATTACCATTAAAGAAAACGAAGACAATGGCGACGGCCTAAATTTCCTTGCCGGCAAAACCATGTCGTATGTTAACGAAAAAGCATTTTTAGGTACCATTTTAGCCCATACAGACGGCGGCGTTCCGAATATCATCATAACGCTTGATAATACCGACGAAGAGCACTTAGGAAGACTTGTTTATTTCTTTGAAAAAGCCTGCGGAATTTCCGGTTATATGCTTGGAGTAAATCCCTTTGACCAGCCCGGTGTTGAAAGCTACAAAAAGAATATGTTTGCGCTTTTAGGTAAACCGGGATACGAAGATCAAAAAGCGGCTTTAGAAGAAAAACTTCGCGATTAATGCATTTATTAAGGCTTTATGCCTAAAATATAAGGAGTGACCAAAATGATTAATTTAATTATAGGAAACAAGGGTTCCGGAAAGACTAAAAGACTTATCGACCTTGTAAACTCGACTGCTGACTCAAGCAAGGGCAATGTTGTTTGTATCGAAAAAGGCGATGTTTTAACATACAGTATTTCTCATAAAGTAAGATTGATTGACGCCGAGCACTACGGAATTTCTGGTTATAATGAGCTTTACGCTTTATTATGCGGCACTTGCAGTGCAAACCACGACGTTACCGACGTATTTATTGATGCAACACTTCGTCTTGGTGGACGCAATTACGATGAACTTCATGCGTTTTTAGACAGATTGTCTGCGTTATCCGAAGAGGACAACACCAATTTTACTTTTACCGTTTCCTGCGCAGAAGAAGATCTTCCAAAAGAAATCTTCACCGTAGCGAACAAAATCTAAGCTTTGTTTTCGGCGGGAGATATTCTCCCGCCTATTTTTTTAAGGGGGGATTGCCTTGAATGACAGAATTGAATATTTAAGAGACAAGGCCAATGCCCTGCCAATGCTGCCGGGCGTTTATATTATGAAGGACAAAGGCGGCAAAATAATTTATATCGGTAAAGCAAAGCGCCTTAAAAACAGGGTTTCCAGCTACTTTAACAATACCGAAAAGTACATTAAAGTCGAGCGTATGGTAGACCATGTTTTTGACTTTAATTATATTATTTGCGATAGTGAATACGAAGCGCTTGTGCTTGAATGCTCGCAAATAAAACTGCACAAGCCAAAATACAATGTTCTTTTAAAGGACGACCGTGGTTACAGTTATTTAAAAATAACAAAAGAAGAATATCCTAAACTTGAAACCGTTTTTAAAAAGGACGATAAAAACGCGGAATATTTAGGTCCTTACTATTCTAATTACATCATTAAAAACACTTTAGAACAAGCAAGAGATATATTTAAGCTGCCGGATTGCCAAAAATCCTTTCCAAGGGATTTTAAAAAGACAAGGCCATGTTTAAATTATCATATTGGCAAATGCATGGGGCTATGCCGCGGCAATATTTCTAAAGACGAATATAACGAAGCCATTAAAAACGCTCTCGCTTTTATAAAAGGCGGTCAAACAGAATCAATAGAACATTTAAAGCTAAAAATGGAGCAGGCAGCAAATAAACTTGATTTTGAAACCGCCGCAAAATACCGTGACAGGATAAATGCGCTAAAAAAATCCAAAGAAAAGCAAAAAGTCACAGCATCTTCCTACAAGCGTGAAGATGTTATTGCAACCGCCATATCCGAAAATAAAATATGCTTTACGGTATTTGTTTTTAAAAACTACAGCCTTAACGATTGCAGGCAGTATATAATCGGTTTTGACGGTGATAAAGAAAAGGTGCGCTCCGATTTTTTACTGCAATTCTATTCCCATGCGGAAATTCCCGCAAGAATAGTAATCGACGGGCAAGTAGCCGACAAAGAACTGCTCGAACGCTTTTTCAGCAACAGCATAGAAAAAAAAGTAAGTATTATTTTGCCTTTAAAGGGCGATCAAAACAAGCTTTTAAATATGGCGTCGCTTAATTCGGCTGAGTATTTAGCCAAACACCTTGGGCGGGACACCCACGCTACAGCCGCTTTAGATGAATTATCCACTCTACTTGGGCTTAAAAAAGTCCCGGAATATATTGAGTCGTACGACATTTCTCATTTAGGAGGCACCAATACCGTCGCCGGAATGGTGGTATTTAAAAACGGTGTTCCACTTAAAACCGCATACAAAAAGTTTAATATTAAAACAGCCGGCGGCGGTGATGATTACGCAGCTCTTGAAGAGGTTATTACAAGGCGTTTTAACGAATATGAAAAAGCGGACTTAAATGAAGGTTTTGGAAGACTTCCCGATCTTATTTTAATCGACGGCGGCAAAGGACAATTATCGAAAGTAAAACCCATAATTGACAAATATGGTGTCCCGACGTTTGGTATGGTAAAGGATTCTAAACACAAAACTCGCGCGCTGTCCGAAACCAACGGAGATATAGTTATAAAATCGAACAGAAAAGCCTTTGCTCTTATTACAAAAATACAGGATGAAACCCACCGGTTTGCAATCACCTTTCAGCGCAAAAAACGTGAAAGCGCCGGATTATTAAGCAATTTAACACAAATTAATGGTGTGCAAAAAGTCAGAGCTCAAAAGCTTTTATCGCATTTTAAAACGCTAAAAGCTGTTAAAACTGCTTCTATTGATGAATTATCAAAGGTGGTCCCAAAAAATATTGCAAAAAATATTTACGATTACTTTAATTAGCTATTGATTATAATTATATTTATATGATAAAATATATACTATAAAGTGTGAAAGGATGAAATTATGGATAATATTGCAAATGCCATTGTCACCTTTTGGAATTTAATCGTAAGCGTTATTTCAGGAATACGCATTGCGGATATTTTAGATATTTTAATAATTGCATATGTAATTTACAAGTGCATAGGTTTTTTCAGAGAAACCCGTGCAGGCCAGCTTATTAAAGGAATTGCCATATTAATACTTATTTGGTTAATAGCGCAGTGGATGAACATGGTTGCACTTAAATGGGTGCTTTATAAAATACTTGATTCTGCCATTATTGTAGCTATTATTTTGTTCCAGCCGGAAATTAGGCGTGCTCTTGAAAGAGTGGGCCGTACAAAAATCGGCGGACTTGGCAGGAATATTGACAGTTATGATGAAACCGAAGAGTGCATATCATCAATTTGCTTGGCTGCGGGAAGTATGTCAGACCAAAAAATCGGAGCTTTAATTGTTTACGAAAGGACCACACAACTCGGTGAAATAATAAATACCGGCACGCAAATTGATGCTAAAGCTTCATCCAACTTAATTTCAAACATTTTCTTTCCAAAATCCCCTTTGCACGATGGTGCTATGATTATTAGAAACGGCAAAATTGCCGCTGCCGGCTGTATTTTGCCTCTTGTTCAAAACACTAATTTAAATGCACATTTAGGAACTCGCCACCGTGCGGCAATCGGTATCAGCGAAATTTCCGACGCAATTGTAGTTGTTGTTTCCGAAGAAACGGGTACCATATCCATAGCGGAAAACGGAAACATGGTTCGTGATTTTAACAATATTACCTTACACGCCGAATTAAGCAAACGGCTTTTACCCGAAGAAAAAAGCGGCAATAAAAAATCGGTATTTAGATTTTTTGAAAATTTAAAACGTAAGGGGGATAAAAATGCAAAAGATTAAAAGCTTTTCGCTGAAAAAATTATTTGCAAGCAACAAATTTGTAGTTGCATTCTCCCTTATTATTGCTATTGTTTTTTGGATGATAATAACCGTAGAACAAGCGCCAAGCACCGAAAGAACAATAGCGGACGTTCCCGTAAATATTCCTACTGACGGTGCGGCCATTTCACAGCTTGGTCTTGACATTGTAAACTCCGAAGAAGTAACAAAAAGTGTATCTGTCACAATTAAAGGCCCAAACTATGTTGTAAGCAACGTTACTGCAAATGATATTTTAGTTACGGTATCGTTAGCCGGTGTTACAGCTCCGGGCAAATATGATCTCGAGCTTAAAGCCAGCAAACAAGGCGGCGGAGACTACGAAATAATTAGCACTATCCCCTCTACCATTACAGCAACGTTTGATTATAATGATACAAAAGAATTTACATTAAGTGCAGAAGCCAAAGGTATTTCCGCCGTAAACGGACTCGTTGCAGAGCCTGCCGTTGTAACCGATAGTAATTATACAGTTTTAACTGTTAAAGGCGCCAGAAGCTTTATGGATAAGCTTGACAGAATTGTAGCTGTATCTAATGCCACCCAAACACTAAGCGAAACAACATCATTTGACGCCGAGTTAAAACTTTATGATGTTGACGGAAATGAACTGAATGCCGACAATTATAAAATTTTAGCAGCCGACGGCACCGAGGTCCAAAAAGTATCAATTTCCGTTCCTATCAGCAAACTTAAAGAAGTGCCGTTAAATGTAACCTTTACAAACGAACCGAGCACTGGTTACGGCAAAAAGCTCCATTACACTTTAAGCTACAATAAAATAAGTATTCTCGGGCCGGCAAAAACCGTTGATACTATTACTTCTATAGACTTAGCGCCGATAGATTTTAACGTGCTATCCCCTACTAACTATACTTTTTCCGCTAAACCCGTTTTACCGGACGGCATTAAGTCTGATGATCAAATCGAAGCCTTTACGGTTACTTTTTCGGATATTAAAAATTACACGGTAAAAACATTTACTGTAAGCAGTTTTTCTGCAAGCGCAGGCTCCGGCAGTTTAAAAGCACCTATTAAAAATGTTAAAATCTGCGGTCCTAAGAATGTCATGAAAAAATTAACCGCTAGCAGCTTGTATGCCACAGCGGATATCTCCGGGAAAACAAGCGGTGACCATAAGGTGGATGTTGTTATAAAAAGTACTACAAACGATGTTTGGCAGGTTGGCACTTATTCTGCAACAATCACAATAAAATAGCACAAAGGGCTTGTAATGAATACAAGCCCTTTGATTCACATAATTTGCATTTTTTCATAAAATGTCTTTGAGGTGCATTTTATGTGGATTATCGTTTCATGCTCGGTTTTAATACTTATTGCTTTAATTGGATTAACCATAGCTATTGAATCGTTTTGGCTAAGAATACTTCGACCAAAAGCCGATCCGCCGAGGTTTATAATTGTCTTTTTAAAACCGGACATTGCTTTATCACAGTTGCGTGCGGCAAGCGAGGAGCTTAGGTGGCAAGGGTTTAAGAAATACGGGAAAATAATCGGCGTGGACTGTGGCTTAAGCAAATCAGAATTAAACATATTAAATAATATTTACAAAAACGACAAGTATGTTAACATTGACGATGGAACTATAAAAAAGGGACTTTTCGAGGGCACCGATGGAAGAACTTAAAGGCATAATTGAACATATAACTTATCAAAATACCGGCAATGGTTATACAGTAGCTGTGTTAAACACAAGCGATGATATGGATATAACCGTTGTCGGTAAAATGCCGTTTTTATCTTCCGGAGACAATGTACGTCTTGAAGGCGAATTTGTAACTCATCCAACTTTTGGAGAACAGTTTAGCGTTAACTTTTGCGAAAGAATAGCTCCCGAAGGCGCCGCGGCTATTTTAAAATATTTATCATCCGGTGCCATTAAGGGCATAGGCCCTACTACAGCGCGAAATATTGTTGAAAGATTTAAAGATCAGAGTTTAGATATTATTTCTCAAGAGCCCGAAAGGCTAGCGGAAATATCCGGCATTTCAATTGACAAGGCATATAAAATCAGTCACGAATATGCACAGCAGTTTAACATTAGAGAAATCATGCTGTTTTTGGCAAGATTCAATATAACACCTGAAGAATCGATAACCATTTACAAAGCTCTAAAGGACGATACACAGTTAATAATCGAGCAAAATCCGTACATTTTGTGTGAAGACGAAATTGGTTTTAGTTTTTCGAGAGCCGAAGAAATCGCCTCGTATTTTCCGTCATCTCAAAACAGCGATTACCGTGCCGCTGCCGGAATTTTATATGTATTAAAGCATAACTTAAACAACGGGCATACCTATCTTCCTAAGGACAAGCTGATAGCCGTTGCATCAGAACTTCTTGGTGACGGCGTAAATTATTGCGAAGAAATAGTTGAAAATCTTGTATTAGGTTTAAAAATAAGAAAAAGGATTATTAGAGATACCGAATGTATTTTTTTGCCGGAATACTACACAGCCGAAGAGTTTTGTGCAAGTAAGCTTTGTATGATGCTGCAAAATCCACCAAAGGAAGAAATCGCCGCCGACAAAGAAATTGAACTTATTGAAGCATTTAATAATATTAAATACGAAGAATTGCAAAAAACGGCCATTAAAACCGCTATTACAAAGGGCTTAATGGTACTTACCGGCGGCCCCGGAACCGGTAAAACCACAACATTAAATGCAATAATTAAGATATTAAAAAACAAGGGACAAACCGTATATTTATGTGCCCCTACAGGGCGAGCCGCAAAACGAATGAGCGAGCTTACAAACGAAAGCGCCAAAACCATTCACAGATTATTGGAAGTAGATTGGAGCAATTCCAAAAAACCGCGATTTAAAAAGAACGAAAAAGAGCCGCTTGAATGCGACTGTCTAATAATTGATGAGATGTCAATGGTAGATATATTGCTTTTTGCCGGCTTATTAAAAGCGCTGCCTATTGGTTGCCGGCTTATAATGGTTGGAGATTCCGATCAGCTTCCAAGTGTAGGCGCCGGCAATGTTTTGCATGATGTTATAAGTTCACAAAAAGTGCCGTCCGTTTGCTTAAACAGAATTTTCAGACAAGCTATGCAAAGTATGATTGTATCAAACGCCCACAAAATAATTGATGGCGAGAATCCGGTGCCGGGCGACAGAAATTCGGATTTCTTTATTATCCCTGAAAATGATCCGGACAACGCGGCTTTACTTATTAAGGATTTATACTGCACAAGGCTTAAAAACGCCTACAAATTTAATCCTGTTAATGATATACAAATTTTATGTCCCTCAAAAATGATGGATCTTGGGAGCGTAAATTTAAACAATATTATTCAAAACATTATAAATCCTGAAAGCAAAAACAAGCGGCAATTAAGCTTTAAAGGCTTTTATCTTCGCGAAGGCGACAAGGTAATGCAAACAAAAAACAACTATGATATCCCGTATGTAGATGACAGCGGTGAAAGCGGCAACGGAGTATTTAACGGAGATATAGGATTTTTAGAAAAGATAGATTTTAAGCAAGGCGTATTTTACGTGCGATTTGAGGATAAGGTGGCAACCTATACAAAAGAAAATCTTTCAGAGATAGAGTTAAGTTACGCTATGACCATCCACAAAAGTCAAGGCAGCGAATTTGAATGCGTAATAATTCCTGTTTTAGACACTCCAAAAAAATTATTATATCGCAATTTGCTGTATACTGCTGTTACAAGAGCAAAAAAGCTATTAATAATTATTGGCAATAATTCAATGATAAATGAAATGATAAAAAATAACAAAAAAACATTGCGGTACAGTGCGCTCGATGTGCGTTTAAAGGAGCTTTTTGATGATCAAGCGTTTAATTAACTGCATTTACCCTAAAAAATGCATAATATGCAACAAGTTTACCGACGGCAAACTTTACATTTGCAGTAAATGTATGCCTACCATTGAACCAATAAGCGCAATTACCTGCCGCAAATGCGGGCTTACTAAAGAACACTGCGAGTGCAATAAATACGTTTATCATTTTACTTCTATAATTGCACCATTTAAAAATGACGGCGCTGCAAAAGCCGCTATGTACAACATTAAATATCACGGCATGAAGGAAGGCACAGCTTTTTTCTCGGATTATATGGCGCAATTAGTCAACAAAAAATACAAAAACATAAATTTTGATTATGCCGTAAGCATTCCAACAAGCAGATCTTCCAAACGTCAAAGAGGGTTTGACCAGGCGGAGCTTATATGTAAAAGCACTGCTAAAAAATTAAATCTTCCGTATTTAAAAAAGTGCCTTTTGCTAAATAGAACTCCACGTTCGCAACACACTCTTTCAGCAAACGACAGATTTTTAAACACTAAGGATCTTTATTCGATAAACCCTAAATATGATTTATCGGACAAGACTATTCTTTTAATGGACGACATTAAAACGACCGGTGCATCTTTAGACGAAGCGGCAAAGACCCTATTATTATATGGGGCTGAAAGTGTATATTGCGTTACTGCGCTTGTAACCGAATGAATTATATTGAAAAAACAACAGTAATATTGTATAATTAACGCAGGTGGTTAAAATGGCTAATACCGATATTGTAATTGATATGGGTTCAAAAAACACATTGCTTGTTTCCGGCAAAAAAGTTTTGCTGGAAAAACCAAGCGTTGTAACTGTTGACAGTGAAACCTGGGAGCCGGTTTATTACGGCGATAAAGCTTTAGAGACTGTAGGGCGCACCCCGGACAGTCTTTCTCCCGTATTCCCAATTAAATACGGTGTTATAGCCGATTATGAAGTTGCAGAATACATGCTTAAACAGTATATGTCGGAAGCGTTTGGCAACCGCATAGTAAAACCAAAAGTTATGATTACAATGCCGTGCGGCGTTACCGAAATGCAGCATCACTCTGTAATGCGTGTTGCTGAAATTGCCGGCGGCAGAAGCGCCGCTACAATTGAGTCCCCTCTTGCGAGCGCGCTTTCGCTGGGCATAGATTTTTCCGCACCTAAAGGCAACTTAATTGTTGATATTGGCGCCGGTACTACTGATATTGCCACCATTTCTATGGGCGGCATTGCCGCGTGCGACAGCATTAAAACTGCCAGCAACGATTTCGACGAAAGTATTATTAAATACGTAAAACGCGAACACAATATACTTATAGGAGCCCTTGCCGCGGAAAAGATTAAAATGCAAATCGGAACCGCCATACCGCACAAATTTGAAGTTGCAATAACCGCTAAAGGTGTAAACATAAGCACGGGACTTCCAACTACATTTGAAATAACCGCCAACGAAGTGTACGAAGCAATAAGCGATCAATGTATGGCAATATTAAACGGCATTAGAAAGGTTATAGAAAAAACCGAACCGGATATTGTATCTGATATTATGACTGAAGGCATATATCTAACGGGCGGCGGAGCACTTTTAAACAACCTGCCACAGTTTTTGGAAAACACAATTAAAACCAAAGTTATTTTAGCAAAAAATCCAAAACATACAGCAGCACAAGGCGCCGCAATGGCTCTAAAGGATCCTAAACTACTTAAAAACACCGATTATTTATACAGAGCAATTCAACAATTACAAATTGATGTTAATAATTAAAAGGAACGCATTATGCGTTCCTTTTAATTATATATATAATCCGGAATTAATTCTTGTAAAATATTTAATGCGTCATAATTTTTATGGTTTTTAACCGCCTCAACCAGTGCAAGAACCTTTTGCTTGATAACATCATTATCAACATTATCCGAATAAATAAATATTTTACTCTCATCTGTAGGCAAGGTTTTTTCTTTTGTCTTTGGAACTTCCAGCAAAGACTCGCCCGGCCTTAAACCGCTAAAATCGATCGGTACGTCAACATACGGTTCAAGCCCTTTCATTTTTATAAGGTTTTCGGCTAGCGTTAATATTTTTACCGGTTTTCCCATATCCAGCCCGAAAATTTCACCGCCTACAGCCATAGCACTTGCTTTTAAAACAAGAGATACCGCTTCGGAAACAGACATAAAATATCTAATAATATCCGGATGTGTTACCGTTATATGTTGGCCGTTATCTATTTGTTTTTCAAATATTGGAATAACAGAGCCGTTAGAGCCTAAAACATTGCCAAATCGCACTGTCGTGTAAACACAACGACTTTTATTGACAAAACACTGCATTATTAATTCTGCAACCCGTTTTGTAGCACCAATAACATTTGAAGGAGATATGGCTTTATCTGTAGAAATTAAAACCATTTTTTCAGTTCCGAAAATTTCACAGAGTTTGGCAACATTATACGTGCCGATACAATTATTTTTAATGGCTTCATCCGGTGAATGCTCCATAAGCGGCACATGATTGTGCGCAGCGCAGTGATAGACAATATCGGGTTTATATTTATTAAATATAGACTGCATTCTTTCATAATCGGTAACTGACGCAATTTCAATCGGAACTGCCTTAGCATTTTTAGAATTAATTGCAAGTTCCTGCTGAAGTTCAAAAGCATTGTTTTCGTAGCTGTCTAATATAATAATCTTTCCGGCCTCGTATTTTAACAGCTGCCTGCAAATTTCCGAACCGATTGATCCGCCGGCGCCGGTAACCATGCAAACTTTATTTTTTACGTCGTTTAAGACATATTCGCAAGAAGCCTCTATATTTTCATTATCGAGCAACTTGTCAATATCGATCTTCTTTAAAAGCGGTTTAAAAGCTTTTTCGGACGATATCTGCTTAAAATTAGGGATAATTCTTATTTCGCATCCGGTTGTGTTACAGTAACCTAAAATTCTGCGTTTATCTGAATCTGATACTGACGGTATGGCAAAAACTATTGTATCAATCTTTTTTCTTTTAACTATTTCCGGGATAAGATTAGTGGGCCCAAAAACCCGAACTCCTGCAATAATATCACCAATAACCTTCTCGTCGTCATCCACAAAGCAAACCGGCAGATATTCTTTTTCGGTAGTTAAAAACTCATTACAAATTCTGCGGCCGGTAAACCCTGCTCCGATAATGAGTGTTATTTTTGAGTGGTGAAATTTTTGCCAAATATATAAAAATCTTCTGTAGCATAAAAAGTAAAAAATTCTAAATGCCACAAAGCACATAAACGCTGTAACAAACGCGCAAAAAGCGGAAAAAATAAGGCGTTTTCTTAAAATTAAACTTAATAACTCAGTAAAAACAATTGCCACTCCGCTTGCAAAAACCGGAATGGACAAAGAATAATAAAAAGAATTTAAATATGAAATTTTATAAGCATTAAATGCTAAAAGTAATATAATTGTGCAAAGGTTAAAAACCAGAGTGTATTCCATAGAATATCCGTGACTAATTTTCATAGCCACGAAATATGAAACAATTATTGATAAAAGGTCAAAAATAATAACCATCAGCATGCGCAAAACGCGTGAAACTGAAGTTTTTTCACTTCTGTTTTTCAACTAAACTAATACACCCACCTTATTTAAAACTATGAGCGGTATCCACCGTAATAACTGTGTTTGTAATAGCGCTGTGAATTGGACAAACTATCGTTTAAAACAACGCCTAAAAGCTTAACCTTTAAGTTATCTATCGACTCGATTGTTTTATCAAACTCATCAAAAGTAGTCGTATTATGTTTTGCAATTAACACAAGACCGCTTGTGTTTTTAGCAACAATAACAGCGTCAGTAACCACATTTATCGGAGGAGTATCTATAACAATATATTTATAAATCTTGCTTAACGAATTGAGCAACGTCACCATATTAGGAGAACTTAAAAGCTCTGCCGGATTTGGAGGGATAGGGCCGCTCGGCAATACATCAAGATAGTCATTAATGCTTATTACCGAATCAGATACAGTTGAAAAACCGGCAAGTACCGTACTAAGGCCTTTTTGGTTTTCAAGATTTAATTTACGATAAATTGTCGGCTTTCTAAGGTCTGCATCTATTAATAAAACCTTTTCGTTAAGCTGAGAAAACGAAATAGACAAATTTAGCGCGCAAGAAGACTTGCCTTCTCCGGGAACAGACGAAGATACGGTTATTATCTTTTTCTCGTTTTGTGCTAATGCGAAAAAGATATTTGTTCTTATAGTTTTATAGGCTTCTACCACTATAAAAGGTAAATTGTCAGGATCAATCGGATTAATCGAGTGATTGGTGACTTTATTATTTTCCATTTTTCTCCCTCTTTCGTCCGATTTCATAATTGGGTACCACGCCAAGGATAGGCACATTATATCTTAATTTAAAATCTTGTTCATTTTTTATTCGTTTATCTATTATCGACAAAACAAAAAATACAGCAATTAAACAAAAAGCAGAAGTAAAGAATGTAATAACGCTATATCTCCAAGGATTAGGATAATAGTATTTACCGGTACCGGCTAATTCCAAAGGCTTTGCATATGCATTCGGCAACATCTCAACAAGATATTCAGAACCGGTTTTAGCAAATACATTTGCTATTTCTCTGGTTTTAGATGGGTCGGCATCTACTACGTAAATGTCCAAAAACAGTTCTTCGGTGGATGAATTTACAATGGTTATTTTACTTTTAAGCTCTTTATAATTGTAACCGCTTGTACTTGCAACCGAAACTCGTTTAAAAACCTCTTCAGACTGTAAAATTCGAATATATGATGGTATCAGTGTAAAAGATGAAGAAAGATCCGAGCTTTTTATGGTCGTCCCGTTTTCTGCTACATCAGTGACGCCGCCGTTACTGCAAATAATAGTAGCAACAGAGCTATAAAGTGGAGTAACAAAATATTTAAAATATGAAAAAACCAGTGCCGCCATTACTAAACTTACAAGTAAAATCAGCCATAGTTTATTAATTACAACTTTTAAAAGCGAAACAAGATTAAATTCTTTCACGACAATCCCCCTATAATCACAGTTTATTATACTATTTTAACATGCTGTTGTCAAATTATTTTGGATATTTTAGCTAAAAATATTATTGGTGATTAAATGAAAAAGAATTTTTTGATAACATTTATTGTTTTAGCGGCAGTATCCCTTTTTAGCTTAATTGCTATTTTAAGCTTTTTCAGCATTTCAACTGTACAAAAAGTTTCTAACGAAATTAGCGGCATAGAATATAAAAAATATACAAATGAAAACTTTTCTGTTATAATTATTTATGAAAAACTTGTATTTATTACAGAATTTGATACAATAAAAGAGAAAGCAGATATAACCTGTGCACCGGTTTTTTTAGAAAAGAACGGCCAAAAAATTGATTTTGACCGATTAAAGGACAGTTTAAGTTTAATTTTCGATACTACCGCAGACCGTATTGCAGAATTATCAGAAACAGATATTATAAAAATTAACGAAGAAATCGGCGGAACGGAGTATAGCGGGCGCTTTTACGCCGGCACGGATATAAAAAACGTGCTAAGTAAAACCGAGTGCCCTAGTGCCGATGAAAGATTATTTTGTGCAAAACTTATTAATGCGTTTATTACAAAAATATTAAAAAGCGAAAAATTCGATTATATATATTCCTGTTCTAACATCAGTTTTAAAGATATTTACGAATATAAAGAAATTGCGCTTAATTGCTTAAATAATTGTTCTTTTAAAACGATTAACGGTGAATATAATAACCACAAATTTATTGTAAGTGAGGCGACATCATGAAAAGAATTGTAATTTGTGTTATTGTGCTGTGCTTTCTTTGCGGTTGCAGCAACATTGACCTTCAAAATGATATATTTGATGAAAACAGTTCTAAAATCATAGTTTCCTCAGATGCTTCATCGCACGTAACAAAAGAGCAACAAAAAGGAATTGTTGTACAAAATATTGATAAATTCGGCGTCAATTATACTGCCGAATACTCTAAAAGTTTAATCTTTCCGGCGGTAAGCGGACTTTCTCCGATTGACTCATCTAAAAAATGGTATTACAGTTATTTACCAGATAATCTTAAATCCGGATATTTAAAGCTGTGCGAAGGTGCAGAACGCATGGCAGACGGATTTATAAACCTGGGAAAAATAACAGCCAAAGAAGCAAGACTTCTATTTTGTGCGATAAAATTAGACCATCCGGAATATTTTTGGTTAAGCTCAAAATATGTTATTTGCGAGTCAAGCGGCAATTATTTAATTGCATTTAAATATATAAAAGAAAGCGTTGCAAGCGATTATCTTGTAACTCCTTCAGAACGTAACACTATGGCGGCAAAACTTAAATCAAAAATTGCCGAATACTTAAAAGGGCTTTCCGGAAAAAGCGACTACGAAAAAGAAAAAATAATACATGACAGATTACTTTCTAATGTGACATATAATGCGGGCGCTTCAAAAAACTATGATAAATATCCTAATTCGTACAATGCATACGGCGCCCTTGTTGAAGGCACCGGCGTTTGCGAAGCATATGCAAAAGCCATGCAACTGCTTTTAAACGAGGCTGGCGTTGAGTGTATACTTGTCAACGGTTCTAGCGAAGGCGATGGTCATATGTGGAATTTAGTTAAAATCCACGGGTATTGGTATCATCTTGATCCAACGTGGGATGACAGCGATGATTATTTAAACTACGCATACTTTAATTTATCAGACGGCTGTATTGAAGACACGCATATCATAGACAAAGACTATGATTTATATGATGTTTTAGGTGATAACGAAAGCTTTAACTATAATTTACCGAAGGCAAGCACAATGGAATACAGCTATTTTTCGGTTAACAATACTCTTATAACCAGCAAAGAATCAGCATATACCACGATATTAAACGCTGTTATAGAAGCTTGCAATAACGGCAAAGTAAGGCAGGATTTCGGATATACTGCAGGTTTTTTAAACAAATACAAATCCGGTTCCGAAATGGAATCTAAACTGCATTTACAACAGCTGTTTTATGATGTCTCTAAAAAAGTAGGCACAAAAATCAGATTGCAAAATATTATAATTAATTACAATAAAAACTTTATTCTAATTTGGCAATAAAAACGCACGCTATTGTTCCCAATAGCGTGCATTTTATATTTGTTTTATAAATTCAGTAAAAAGTGTATTGAACTTATTTTCGGCATTTTTTGCGTGGCGCAAAACGTCTTCATGTGAAAAAGAATGGTTTGAATGCCCTGCCGCCATATTTGTAATACATGATATTCCTAAAAGTTCAATATTTTCATGGCTTGCGACAATGGCTTCAGGCACTGTGGACATGCCGCATGCATCGGCTTTAAGGCTTCGAAGCAGGTCAATTTCCGCAGGAGTTTCAATCATTGGCCCTTTTGTGTAAACATAAACCCCTTCGCGAAGCTTAATGTGGTTTTTTTTGCCTATTTTTTTAATAATCTCTCTAAACCTTTTACTGTAAACTTCACCCATAGAGGGAAATCTTGGTCCAAAAGTTTCATCGTTAGGCCCAAAAAGCGGCGAATCACAAAAGAGAGAAATATGATCTTTTATAATCATTAAATCGCCGACATTATATTTTTTATTTATAGCTCCGGCGGCATTGGTGACAATTAATTTATTAACATTTAACGCTTTTAAAACCCTAACATACAAGGTTACATCCTTAATATCTATCCCCTCATACGCGTGGAAACGCCCGTTAAAAGCTAAGATCTTTTTGCCAACAATCTCGCCAAATATAAGTTGACCTGCATGCCCGCTTACAGACACATTTGGAAAATGCTTAATATCCGAGTAGTTTATTGTATGTAGCGGGATAATACTATCGGCAAATGCACCGAGTCCGCTGCCTAAAACCACAGCTACATCCGGAACCGAGCCAATGATACTTTTTATCTGTTCTGCAATTGCTTTTGCTTTTTCAAATTCATTCATAATCTTTTTGTAATGCGGCTAAATCATCTGTAATAATACAATCTGCACCCATTTTAAACAGACTGTTTTTACTTAATGGTTCATCACCGTTTGTTAAAACATTTACCTTTATATTGTTTTTATGTGCCAAGCCGATAAAATCCTTATTAATATTTTGTGAATTAATTTCGATTTTGTCGGCGTTAATACCTATCGCCTCGTTTAAGGATGCGGTTAAATCGCCGCCGGCAATTAGTGACACAGCAGACCTTTTTGTTTTAGATTTAACATACTCTAAACTCTTTAAATCGGCGGTAAAATACACGTGCTTTTCACAGTCGTACAGTTTTATCATGCTAAGAATTTTGTCGATATCGCTGTTGTTTATGCGCCCGAAGTCAAGCCGTAAATTCATGATTATTCTGCCGGCAAGCTTTCTTAAAATATCGTTTAACGCCGTAACTTTTAAGCCTCTAAAATACTCATTGCCGTAATCAATGTTTAAAAGCTCGTCATATGTTTTTTCTAAATTATTGTCTTTTGGGTCTAAAAGCACAAAGACGCCGTCTTTAGTTTTGCTAACATCAAAAGTCACTTCATCAGCACCAAGAGCTATAGCTGTGTTAACTGCTACCAAACTGTTTTTAGGCGAAACTCTATCAATGCTTTTATTCGCGCAAATGCGAGGATAAGGCATTTTTTTATCAAAAAGCACAATACCGCTGCCGGCGTTCCGGTAAAGCCAGGGTCTTCTACCCTGTTCGATGTATTCATAATGCGGAATTTTACCTGAATTTCCAAAACCGGGTGTTTTATAGTATTTTTTATGCGGATCAATTTCACAAACTTCAAGACCTGCACGGCTTTTCATATCAAATAAAACATTTCCGTCGGGCTCTACAACACAGCTGCATCCACCTATTAAAGAATCTTCGCCTAAAGACACAGATGCACGCACAAGATATGCATTTGTATGATATGCCAAAAAGCGGTTGATTATTGAAAGCGCCGTGTGGGTATCCGTGCGCTGGTGCGAACATCCGATAATAATATCCGGATGCATCCGCGCTATTTGCGGATATGCTTCGTACATATAAAAATCGTAACAGGTCATAAATGCAAACCTAATGCCCTCAATCTCGATAATTTTAGGTTCGTGATATTCTGTAGCATAAGAAGCGTCTAAGCAAAGACCGTTTAAAGCTTCTTCTTTAGGAGTCAGATGGGCTTTATAATATCTATCTAAAATATTACCGTTGCGGTCAATAGCATAGGTTGTGTTACGGTAGCCTTTATCGCTTAAATAATAGCAGTTAACAAATGTAATAGCATGGCAGCGTTTTGCTAATTCAACTGCTTTTTGCATAAAGGTTTCATGATATTTATCATAAGCTTTAAAGGCAGCCTCCCTGCCGACAACTGCAGCCGGTATATCACAGTTTTCCGGCATAACAATTAGATCGCACGGCTCGTTAAAGCCATCCATAAGCTTTATCATTCCATTAAAGCAATCTTCAAGCTTTGCCGGATCTAAAGAATATGCGGGTTGAATTACACAAATTTTCATAAATATCTCCTAAAAGTCTTTATTCCGTACCTCGTTTTGCGCTTTATCTACAAAAGTGTATTTTATAAATTCTATATCACTGTTTTTGCTTCTGTCAAGCATTTTATTATAAATTCTTTCTTTAAGATTTTCTGCTTTTAAAGCAGATTCCTCCGTTTGAGGATAAAACGGTCCGTCCAAAAAAACTTCCATTATTGGGCGTTTAAAAATTTTAGATTTTTTGTAGGTTACGGTTTGAGAAAAAGCCGGTACGTTATATTTTACGGGAAATTTAAAAGAAGTATTAGGAAAAGGCCTTATTTTATTGTAATATTCCCAAACATGAGCTTCCGGATATATAACTATCGGATGCCTTTTTTTAATTTTACTTTCTATTGCGCTGTTAAATTTTTTCATTCCGGAAAAACTGTCTTGAATTGGAATTGCGCCTAAAAAAGGAAGGATTTTTCCAATAAAAGGTATGCCATAATTTGCAAGGGAGACCACTGTATATATTCTTTTTGGAAATAGTGATAAAGCCGGTATAAAAACGTCCCCTACCGGTTGTGTATGATTGGAATACAGAAAAAATCCACTTTTAACCTTTTTAATTTTCTTTTTTCCGTAAACTTTTAAATGCAAAAAAAACGTGCAGTAAAAAAAAGAAAAAAACACCGCTAAGCCATAAATAATGGCAGAAGATATTTTGCCAAAAAAGGTCGTTTTTTCGTATTCGTAATTTTTCGGCAAAACAAAGTCCTGTTTTTTAGATTCTATAAATTCATCGTTAAAACTTTTATAAAAACGTTCGGATCTATTCATCCCGAACACCTTTCCAACCGGCTATATCTTCATTATTAAAGGTATATTCGAGTGGTTTTTTATAGACGCTTTCATAGCACGCTTTTTTTAAAGCATAATCACGATTGCTTAAACTTTCTACGTTTTCTTTTGAGGTTAGCTTTTCATCGGGATAAAGAACATCGAGCACATGAAGGACATAGGCTGTTTTTTTAAATTCAGGCGACTCATCCTCGTCTAAATCCTTAATTTCTATAAAGCATGAAACAATCGGAACGTTAAGCTTTGCGGCAAAATAATATGCGCCGTTTTTCGGTGGGCGCGGTTTTCTGTAATTAAACCACATCTCCTGCTCGGGATACAATAAAACAGCCTCTTTTTTAATTACTAATTTTTCTTTTAAAAGTGCCAAAAAATCCCTGGCTAAATAGCGTGGATCGTTGGAAATCGGAATTGTATCGGCATAGTTCATTAAAAAACCGATAAATCCTTTCATCCCGAAATTGCTCGTTTGGCTGATTATATTCAACTTATTTCTGCCAAATTTATTAATTAAGCGCCTAATTACCGTGTTTTCGAGCGGCCCAAAATGATTGCTTGTAATTATAAATCCGCCAATATCTTTCGGGATTTTTTCTACACCCAAAACCTCTGTATCTTTATTGATTTTTCTTGTAAAAATTTTTGCGAACAAAACGGCAATATTTCGTTTAAGTTTATATGTAATACTGTCTTTATTTTGCAAATATTTTTCATTGATTTCCCGCAACTGTTCGTCGCTGAATTGCGGATCATTTAGTTCGACTTTTTTATAAAAATCGCCGCTATTTGCACACTCTTCAATGTTTTTTATAACAGGCAGACGATCATTAAGAATCATCATAAACGAATTTTTCCTCCGGTTTCATGAATCTTTTTAAAGGTTACGTCATTTTCCGGAATTTCGAGTCCTCTTTTTACTAAGAGTTCTAAGCATTCGCTGTCGGCTTTTTTCTGTTCGTCGGAATATGCTTCTTTAAAGGCCTTTATCTCGTCGAAATATCCGCTGTCTTTAGCATAATACCAAAATTCATCTGCATACTGAATGCCGTCATAGCACCAGGGTTTTGCAAATAAATTATAGTGTATAAGCATGGGGTGTTCAAGTCTTGGGCGGGCGTCGTTTGGCATGGCGTCCCACGTTTCGTTTAAGTAATAAATTTTACCGTTGCAAATAGCGTTAATATAATCCTGGTCCGGTGCAATTGTATCGAAATGATATGTAGTTAAAAGATTTAAAAAATGCTCTTCAAAGCCGGCGTCACGGAATTTTTTCAAATTCATAAGCAATACGCCCGAATTTATATATTCGTTGGCTTTAACCCCTACAGCATTTTCGGTATAAGCTACAAGCGGAGGCGTATCGGCAATAGACAGGTCATTACAAGCACCGATAAAATTATCACCGATATCAATATCGAATAGTTTGCCGACATCGTCGTTTAAAACAACATCACTGTCAATATATACAGCTTTGTCGTACTCGGGGAACATAACAGGTATAAACAGGCGGAAATAAATTGTAAGCGTAAAATAATCGCAGCGAAGTCTGTTGCTCATACGGTCATTAATGGCGTCCATATTAGCAGACATCGGCAAAAGTTCAATATTGAAATTTTCGGTTTTAAGAGATTTCAATTTTTTTACGTTTTCTTCTTTTAATCCCTGATGAAGAACAATCGCCTTATATTTGCGGTTTTTATCGGAATTTATTATGGCAGAATTCAGTGCTACCCCTAAAAACGGCGCATAGTTATCGTCAATTGTAAAAAATAAAATTACTTCTTTATTCATTGTTATCTCCTTCTAAAATAATATCATCAAAGCAATAAAGCTTTAAAACTTTATGGACTTTTTCAACTTCCCACGGTTTTACGGTGATTGCTTTAAAGTAAGGGAAAAACCTAAAAAAGGTCGCAAAATGCTTAAATACGGTCTCGCTTTTAATTTTACCCTGCTCGTTAAATTTGCGCGGCAATATTTTTTTAACTGCCAGCTTATTAATAGCCGATTGATCCGGCATAAACATCTTTTTACTTATGCACACTTCACGACAACGCTTAAACAAGCCGTCACTTCGGATTTTATCCATGTTAAGTAAAAGCACGCCCGAGTTTAAGTAATCCCTATGAAAAATGTGCTTCCTAAAAAGCCACGATCCATAACGGTCGAGCACGCCGGCAAGATCAAAATCGGCTATAGGTTGATTGTAAAGCTCGTCAATGGTTTTAAGGCAAAGCACGTCGGCGTCAAGATACAAAATCTTATCGGGAATAATTTCTATTTCATCGGCAAAAAGTCTTAGCATACACAGCGGAGTAAATCTCGTGTCCATATTAGCAACCGGAAGAGCGGACGAAAATTTTTCACTGATATCAATTAAATAAACATCGCTGTCTTCGTTTGTGCTTTTTGCTGTTTTACGAAGCTTTTCCGCAAAGTTCTCATCAATGCTTTTATAGCTTTTGCCGTCAAAATTTATGTTTGCGGTAACGATAAATATGTTAACTGGATTTTTATTGTATTTGATTACCGATTTAACCGAAAGCTCGATTCCCTTTTTTATATTTGAATCTCCGCAATACAGAATATTCATCTATTCACCTCAAAACAATTATAAAAGAAAAAAAGATCGAAAAAATCTACTTTTTGTAGATTTTATGATATAATGCGTAGAAAAAGCTCTCTACTTTAAGTAGAGAGCTTTTTTACGGCCTTTTAATTATAGACCAAAGCAGTATTATTATTTGTCCGATTATTCCAAGCAAATAAATCATGCTGACATTTATGTTAACAAGCGTAAAAGAAAAATGTATTGCCGATAAAACAGACCACATTAAAAGCGAAATAATCACATAATTGTGCCGCGGATTAAACCAAATCGAATTAAAAATCAACAGCACAATAAAAGAAATCGGCGCAGAATATACAAAATAAAGCCACTGAAAGGTTGCCGTTTTCGATATTAAAGATGTTAATATAAAAGCAAACATAGCGATAAACAACACAAGACCGACAGATAAAAACGTTATCGCTTTATGATTATATCTTTTTTCTTTGACGCTATTTACTTTAACCTTTTCGTCTATATTTTCATCGTTTACTAAATAATCAAGCGACACACCAAAAATATCGCAGATTTCAACAAGTACAGATATATCCGGCACAGATTCTCCGCGTTCCCATTTTGAAACGGCTTTGTCACTGTAATGCAGTTTTTCAGCTAAATCACTTTGTGTTAAATCGTTTAAAAGCCTGAGCTCGGTAATGTTTTTAGCCACAGTAGCTTTTACATTTTTCATAATTACCTCCAAACGAGCTTTAATAAATTTTTGATAAGTAATCTTGAATTTGATTTTTTATGTTCTTCATACCGGCAACGGTTGGATGACCGGCATTCTTTTCGAATTCTTTTAAAACTATTGCTTCTATTCCGATTTGTTCTGCTGCTTTCATTATACCGTTTGTGATTTCAGGTTTTAGCTCGGTATTTATTATTGATACTATTTTAGCGTGTGGCAGTGTGTTTTTAACTTTATTAAACAAATAACAAACCGCGGGCAAAACACATTTCAATTCTTCTTCTGTGTAATCTGAATACTTTAAACTTCCTATAGGCGCATCTGCCCAATTATCGTTAGTGGCGCCAAAAATAAAAAAGGTATCAATCTTATTATTTTCAAAAAAACCATTGCCGACCAATTCGTCAAAACGATTAATAAAAGAATGAACAGCATAAACTCCGTCATAACCGGTATTGCAAATTGTTGTGCCGGACCAACTGTTGTTTTGAACTAATTTAGATTTAGTCTCGTTTAAAAGAAGCTTCCACCATGTCTGTTCAACATCATTAACATCGGTATCTTTAATAACATTATTTGAATAATAAAACGCATAGCCGGACGGAATAAAGTTTTCATAAGTTGAATAACTGTCTCCCAAAATAAAAACATTCCCAAGATTTAACATATTTATCTTCCCTTTATATTTGTTTTAAGCCAACCTACAAAGCTTTCAAAATTGCCATGTAAAACCGTATTAATATCGATGTTTTGTGTGTTAAGCAAACAGTCGTCAATAATAAACACTTTTATACCGGCTTGTTGTGCGGCCAAATCCTCAGTTAAGTCGTTACCGACCATAATAACTTCATCCGGTTTTAAATTCAACTTATTTAAAATCTCGATGTAATAATTTACATTCGGCTTGCAATAGTGCGAGTTTTCATATGTGGAAATATAGCTAAAATCATCCGGATTAAGTCCTGCCCACTTAATGCGCTTTACCGTTGCGGTTTTTGGAAAAATCGGATTAGTCGCAACAACCATTTCTATGCCGGCTCGACTTATTTCATCCAACGCATGTTTAACTGCCGGATTAAACCCGCAAAAAGAAATGGCATTATCAAAATCACTGTCGTAAAAATCTTCGAGCTGGATTTTTAAAAAATCTGTTTTTTCTTTAAATAGAGAACCGAATTTCGACCAGAATACTTCTTCGTTTGAAATTTGACCGTCGTTTTGCATCATGGCTTTAGTGCCATACCATACGCCGTTTATTATTTCATCTTTACTAAAACCAAGCGGCATTAATTTTTTTATTAAAAGACTAAAATATCCCTTTTCGAAGGTGTCGTAATCCATCGGCAAAAGCGTACCGTCTAAATCAAAAAAAATTGTTTTTATCATAATACCACCTGTTTTTTTATTATATTATTTATATCACAAAACTTTTATTTTTACAACCGTCTTTAGAGCATTTTTGGTTAATACACAAATAATTTTTGTACAGTTAAATATTGAAAAGAGAATAGTAATTAAAGCTTCTTGTATGTATTAGTTTACAGTTTTAACAACGTTTAGGTAAAAGTTGCATTTTGAAAAAATCAAATAAAAAAAAACAACCTTTAAATCCGAACAAGTACATTCTTTTAAAAGTTGTTTATTTTTTATTATTAAATATTTTTTGTGCACACATTTTTATAAAACGTGCTGTCCGTAGTATGAAAAACCTTAAATGGTACCATCTGCACCAGGTATTAACATACAAGCGATATCCAATATTATTATTGAAAATAGTTTTGCCGTTTCGAATCACCGCATTTAAAACGCCTAATATATTTTCTTCACGTACAGTTTCTCCGGTAATGCAATTATCGCCTACAATCCAATAAGTTTTGTCATCGTTGACTTTTATTATGCGGTGAAGAACATAGGTTGGATTATTAGTAACGTCGCAGCGCTTAAAAAGCACTACATCAAATTTGTTAAAAGGTGAGCTGCTTTTACAAACTACCATTATATCGCGGTTTTCCCGTAAAAGAGGAAACATACTGTTTCCCTTATTTGAATAGACAAGGCGGCCATATTTATTTAAAACTTCTTCTATTGTCAAAGGTGTTTTCATGATTTACTCCTGATAAAGTATGACACGACTGCTAACTTCTGCCGCGCTAGGGTCAGTATTACATTTTAATTTGTAAAGTCTAACAGCGGTTCCGATTTTCTCACAAAGGCGCAGCACTTTTAATACATCATCCGCCTTTTCCGGCATATACACCTGCTTTAAGATTAATTCCAACGCTTGGTTAAGATTTATAGGAATAATACTGTTTTTAGTATCCTGCTGTAAAAAGCAAATCGCTTCAAGAGGCAAAATTTCATTGCGCCCAAAATGCTCCTTACCCTGCCATGGAGTTCCGCATGCGAGCACCTTGCCGTTTACGATCCTTAAAAATGGTTTATCTCCGTTAAGCACATACGCTTGCGGAAAAAGCTTTAGCCAAAGATTGGTGTGCGTTGTCTTCCCTGTTCCTGATGGCGCGGCAAATAAATATGCTCTACCATTTAAGGCCACTACAGAACCGTGGAACAACAAGGCATTGTAATCAAGAATTAAATTAGACAATTTACGCAAAATTGATAGTATTTCTAAATAACATTCGTCAAAATTACGTGCCGCAATTCCATCTTTTTCATCCTGCAGTGCAGAACAAGTTTGTTCAAACTCAATATCTTCCCTTGCAACGTCCACATTAATAATCGAAGGTTCATTCGAAATATATTGCTTAAAAAAATCCTTCGTCTTTGGGTAAATGGCAGTAATACCGATTGGAATTCCCGCAATTGAAACTTTAAATTCAGGCATTAATAAAAAATCCTTTCAAAATCAAGCGCTTATTAATTAAAATAATCTATTTCAAGTTCGCGCGAATCATCGGATTTAGGAAATTCAAATTTGCTTGAACTGTTACCGGCTTTTTCCTGCGACGATTGGTTGTCTTTTTGGGAGGATACTATTGTATTATTTGAAGTGCTTAAATGCTCTGACAGCACTTTTTCGGTTTTGGATTCTATATTACTATAATTGCTGTTAGATTTTGAATCTGTGGTGATATTATCAGAATTAGTTGTTGAAATATCCTTGTCGGTTTGCACAGATTTAGAATTTGTGTTCTGTGTGCCGGCCGTCTTACATCCGGATATAAAAACAATGAGCAAAAAAATTGCAATTAAAATACAAATTATTCTGCTTTTCATTCTTCTAACAGACCCTCTTTCATTAATTTGGCAAACACTTTTTTAACAGCACTTTTTGCCGTATCATGATCTATACCGTCATAGAGTTCAGTTAATCTATGAGCGATTCCGTCCTCATCAAGACCGTCGGCAAGTCCTTGCCAAATATCTCTTCCGGTCTCATTAAGACGAACAATTCCGGAAAAGGTCTTAGCGCTTTCCCCTGTAGGTACAGCAACATATTCTCCGGCGAGTTCGGTCAATGTCCAGCCTTCTTTCAATTTCATATTACAGTCTCCTTCCAATCGTTATACGCATCAATCATCTGTTCTTTAAGCGTACTAATGCGAATTGTTTGCAATAGTTCTTCACAATTATTATTAACTAATGCACATTTTTTTAAATTTATGCATCGTGGATACAGCGCACAATTATAGCACTCTGGTTGCTTGATTTGTTCTCGCCAAGCACTTAACTTCTCAAAATTACGTTCTTTAGAATAAATGCTTCCGCAAACATCTTTATACAATTCATGATCGCATTTACACAGGCTTCCGTCGGGCAATATAACTTCACATGCTGCATTGTCGGCTTTGCAGGCATTAAATTTAAATTCACGCTGAAAAGGAGCAATTAAGCTATTAAACCCTGACTGCTTAATTTTTGCTTTAAGCGTTAAAAAACTGTCCGAATCTGTGTTTTCAGCTTTAAACCTTCCGGTAATTCCCTTAAAATCACCAATCAAAGAAGGATAAATGTAGATACCGTCTTTTTTGGGATAATAATCCGATAGTTCATCGATCAGGCGCATCAATTCGGGAATGTTTTTACTGCTAACATTGAGACGAATATGAACCTGCATACCGGCATTTCTTACCAACTCAATATTATTAATTACGCGTGAGTATGCATCTGCTGACTCTTTAATTGCTTTTATTTTATTATAAGTTTCGGATGTACCATCAAGCGTGATTTGTACTTTTTTTAAGTTCCACATATTGACGGATTTTTTTACAAGGTTACGGTCAAATAAATACCCGTTTGTGATCATTAACGAGCTAAATCCTACACCGGCATGCTTCAATTTTCCGCATATTAAATCAATTACTTTCGGATTCATTAACGGCTCGCCGCCAAACCAACGAAGTTGTACATCATGACCGCCTGACTCACGAATAATATAATCTGCTATATCATACGCCGTTTCTTCTGACATATACAGTTTTTTTTCACCGGCTTCATAACAGTAATAGCAACGAGCATTACAATCAGTTGTGGTGAGAATTGTAAAAAAATTCTTATAAATATTGATATTTTTATTTGAGTACAGCAATTTAGCAATTTTTAAAACATTGTCGACAAATGCCATCTCATCAAATGACTCAGGAACTAAAAACCAGTTTTGAAACAACTTGTCCCTATATAGGTCCCAATCTTGCTCATCCTTAAGCAAAACAAGCATTCCGGTAAGAGTGTGAAAAAGTAAAATACCATCGGCGCAATTTGCCGTAACACAAAGCTTTGTTTGCCGATAAATGCTGTTGTTTTTATCTTGTTGACGGCCGCAAATAGTTTCAGCTGCCGGCATCGGTTTTTGAATTATTTTCACAGCCTTACTTCACCTCATACCATTTAATAAAACAGCGGCAGACGACAATAGCCGTCTGCCGCCGTTTGGTTGCTATAAGCGTTTAAAACTAAAACCAAGAAACAGAAGTTTCGTTTGCTCCGCCGCCGCAAAGATTGCTTGATGTGCAAATTACATCATCATTATCTATACGAACAACAGTTACTTCAGGTTCCATAAATTCCTTTTTCACGGCTTTCTCCTCTTTTCTTTTATAATTATATCCCATTTTCAATGATATATTGTTATTATTGTGCAAAATATGCTTTTGCAGCAAGATGGTAGCAATATAATGCTCTGCTGATATCGCTTTCTATGGAATCATTCCATTTCATAACAGCATACGTCATTGGTGAATAATGCAGCGTAAAGCTATCTAAACCGTTTGAAATAACAACGTTAACATTTGTACCAAGGTCTTTTGCTGCTATGCCGTGAACGTTTACTTTGCAGATTGTTTGAGATCCGGTGTTTGTAGAAATTATTGTTGCAGGTGTACCGTCAACGGTAACTGTATAATCTTCTGCGGAGAATCCTGCCAACGGCATAAAGTATACATTAACCTCAGTTTTGGAGTTTAATGAAAGTGACGCACCAATCTGAGCTACTACATTGTAATAACCACTAGCATCTAAGTCATATCCTGATGGAATATCAACATAGCGTGAATGGTCACGATAATTATTGATATTTGCTAAATCCTCGGTATTGTATTGGAAACGAACTTGTGCATAAGAACCGTATTCAAGCAATGCGTAGCATAATTCAACCAAGTTTGCATCTGTGTTTTCAGCGATTTTATCGTCGCAATATTTTCTTGCAGAATAATCAACTGAATCAATCAAGACATCATCATAATACAATTCAAGATTTACTACATCAGCCAATTCCTTAGCTGCGCATACCGCAACAACAATTCTGTTGCTAACAGCATTTGTAAGAGCTACTTCTTTTCTTACACCATGATAAGTATATGCAACCTTGAATCTGCCGGGATCGGTTTCAGTTGATCCAAAAGCATTCTTTAAGTTACCTACGTACAGTTTGATTACAACTGCATCTTCAAGTGTCAGCGTTGCACCCCAGTTTGCAGTACCGGTAGAATTGAGCTCATCTACCTCTAATTCAAACTGACTAAAGTGAGTTACATTTAATGTAATATAGTATCCGTTTACAGAGTCACCTTGTACTTCATAGCTTGCTACTTCTTTATTATAGCCTTCGCTTATATGTGTAACCTTTACTCTTCCTGTGGTTGCTAAAGCTGCAGGAACAGGAAGAACAACTGTAAATGATGCGTTTTCACTTAAAGAGCTATTATTAATCTGTACAGTACCAATAAGTTCGTTATTAGAATAAGCCGAAGCTACAGGATGTACTTCATATGTAATGGAAGATTTATTTCCATCAACTACTACCTCAGGATCGTCGCGAACAACTTCGATCTGAATGTTGATTTCATTAGCTCCGCTTGGAGCGGCCTGAATTACTTCACCGATAACATCTTCAACTTTTACCTTATCAACTGTTGTGTTAGAAGCTGCTGTGCCATCGGTTACAGCTTTAACATTAACTTTAATAGAATTTTCAGAAGATAATACGGTTTCAGCACCGTCGGTACTAATAACCTCTTTGTTTGCTGTATAAGTGGCATCATATCCTTCTGTTACATCAGCAGGAGCTATTGTGCTAGCCTGGATTTCGCCAACCTGATATCTGCCATTATTAAGCAATACAGCTTCATAGCCTTCAGCTACGCCGAAGTTTGTAGGATCAAAATCGAATGTACCTCCGGTAATAACGGGCTTTACACTGCTCTTTGTGTTAATAAACTGTGTGCTGCCTTTTGTAAATGTACCATCGGTAATGTTCATAGCAGAGCCGCTTTCAATCCAGAACAATGTGCTTGCAGCACCCGGGATACTCTTATCATAAGATCCGCCGTTAAGTGTTACGGTTGAACCTTCCTGTGAGCATACTGCATAGAATGAGAGTCCGCTGAAGGACAAATCATTAATTGTTGCAGTAGAACCGCCAGCTACGTTTATACCGCCAAATGTTACAAGGTCTTCTACTACAAAGTTTGTTGCTCCGTTTACATATACTACATATGAACCGTAAGCAGGTCCGTATGCCGTTACTGCTCCGGTCTTTGTGTTGTATTTACCATAATACAACTGACCAAGCTGCATTGTACCGTTCTTAATTGTAACATTTTCACCTGTTACAGTGAAAGTATTGTTGTACAAATTGCTGAGTGTATGACCGCCAAGGTCAAATGTAAGGCCTGTTCCGGAAATGGCTATCATGTTGTTTCTCGGTGTGGTTTCACCGTTTGCAACATAAGAAGTTGTATATCCGTATCCGGGTTCGTTGGTTTCCATATCATAGTCGCCTAACAATGTAACTGTGGCGTTCTCAATTGCGTTTGCAGCGGCAAATGCTTCTGCGAGGGTAGCGTATTTTACGCCGTTTACTTCAGCAGCCGCATTGCATACTGTCCATGTGCCATTTTGATTATCGATTACGTCATAGCCTTCAGCTACATAAGCAGTAGGATCGTTATCAAATGTGCCGCCAGTGATGCTGATTATCGGATCATATTTATTTTTGTCGCCAGAAGTGTACTTATCAGTAATGAAAAAGTCACCATTTACATTACCGGAATTAACAATAATAGTGGAATCCTTTAAATAGTCAGGGAGATTGGTGTAATCTTCATTTCTGGACCACAGGGCGTGACCGGCAGCCATGCCGCTTTCGTCGTCCTGCTCAACATTGATATCCACACCAGTCAAAGTAACTGTACCGCCAGACGGAAAAGTTCCAACACCGTTGCCGCCATAAGCGGTGATCGTGCTGTTGGTCATGTCTACCGAACCGCCGTATCCAACATTTATACAGCTATAGTAAACCGCATCTTTGCCTTCTACATACTTTCCTCTGCGAGTGAAATCACAGTCAACTGCCGAAACTAATGCAAATCCGTTAGAATATACAGCAGCGCCATCGCAAGAAATAACAACATTATTTAAAGTAGCTTCGCTATTGTAATCACAATTAACCATAAACGCCACTTGATAACCGGTGGTGTTCAAAGTCAAATCGTTTACATTTACAGTGATTGCTTCACCTTCGCTATCCACAACATACAGCGCATAGTAAATCTTATTTGCTGCGCTGCCACCCGTAACGGTAATGGTTTTGTTGTTTCCGTTGATGGTCAAGCTCTTATGGATTTCCTGTGTGCCTGTAAGAGCAATATCCGCCAACAGATTTATGGTATCACCATTATTTGCTGCGTCAATAGCTTCTGCGAGGGTAGCGTATTCTGTGCCGCCAACCTCAGCAACATTTGCCCCTTCTGCAAAAGAAACGATGCTAAACATACTAAGCACCATCATCAATGACAGAAGTACAGATAATACTTTTTTCATCAAATATAACCTCCCATTATTTTCTTATTTTGATTTTACAACAATTCTCAAAAAAAATCAATTAAAAACTAACGTTATTTATCAGTCAAAGCATAACTTATTTGAAGCAGCATTTTGATGGTATCGAACGAAGCTGTTCCATCTAAACATACCGTTATCCAATTGGTTTTATTCATATGATATGCCGGGAAAATACCGGTTTCTTGAAGCAATGCGCCTAGCATTACGGGGTCAATTTTAAAATTCACAATATTTATAATATCTTCGCTTTCATTATCAAGCTTATATTTTGAGATATTCATAACAAGCGCAAACCACTTGTTATTATTTTTATGTCTAAAAACTTCGTAATTAGGATAATCTATCCACGGACAATCAGGAACCACGCCGAATGTATCATAAATATATTGTTTTAATTTTTCTCTATACATGAATAATCCTTTATGGCTGAATTTTTAGGCCTTTAAACATATAAACAATATCAAAAAAATAAGGATTTCTTAAATTTATCTCGTAAAACATAATAAAAGTTTACTTACAACGGTTTTGCTATCGACACCTTGTGATTTTATTATAACGAATGCAAATGATAATTGCAATATATTTATTATGCAAGAAAATGCCAATTTATGTAAATAATAATATGTATTTGCCTTTATAGAACACGAAGAAACGGCAAACCATTTGTCCTGCGGTGGCCTACGACCTCTTCGTTAATTTATACGTATCCCGTTCAATATGAAGGTCGTACTCCGTTTTCTCGCCGGCAGGTGAAACAAGCGTCAGAACGGTATCGCCGGCTCTTTTGAAATCGGCGTGGAGTATATAATTTTCAAAGCCGTCATCATACCGGATCTCAACGTCGCCGTATTTTTCGTCTGCAAGATATGCGGTGTATGTGCCGTCAAACCGATAATTCTCGCCGTTCCCCATGATATCGGTACTGTATATAGGAGGATTCAGCAGGCAAATTATTGTAATAGCGGCAATAAAGGCGCCGCTTATTGCCACACCTGCCACTTTAATCTTCTTGTTTTCGAATATCGCCGCCGGATAGAGAATCATAGCGCAAGCGCAGAACAGGACGATAAGGATATACCTCGGCATGTAAAACTGAAAGTCGGAAAAATAACCCATATATGATTCGGCAGTCAGGATGATCATCGGCAGAAGGATCAGATATCCCCACCATTTCCCCTTCTTCATCCAGTAGCCGATAAAGCCCATCGGGAAGCAAAGCAGCGTCCAGATAAACCAGAACCGATAATATCCGAACAGCGCCCATCCGAGTTCACTAAACGGCACCTGGATAAGATAGACCAGTGGCTGACTGATCAGAAAAAACACGAAGCATTTCAGCGCCGAATCAAGATTGGATTTGCTGTTCATAATGATGAGAATGCCGAATAAAATCCACACCTCAAAGGTTACCGCAATCGTATGAAAAGAAGTATAATGGAGCGCCGGTATGAGCGCCATAACGGCGGTGAATATGCCTGCGGCTACTGCCGCTATGATCAGTTTCGGCCATGTCAGATTGATTCCGCCGAACAGTTTTTTGATTGCTTTTGTCATAGTAATAACCTCGTCATATCCCATTCTGTAAAATTATTTTCTGATATTATATCACAAAAATATATGGTTTTCAATTTATCTTTAAGCACCGGCTTGCATGGTGTGATATGATTAAATCAAATTGGAATAAAGCATAAGAAAACCACCCTTTGGGTGGTTTTCTTGTTGTGATTATCGCTTGAAATCGCAAAAACGGTAACCAAGCTTTATGCGATTGTTATTATCTTTTTTTCTACACAACTATCCGTGCAATCTATTGTACTCCTCATTCAAAACCGGCTCACACCATTCGGTGAACGCATCTTCGCCGGGTATTTCGAGGGCGAGGTGGGAAAACCAGCTATCGGGAGCCGCGCCGTGCCAATGCTTGACATTTGCGGGAATGTTGACGATCGTGCCGGGCGTCAGTTTGACGGGTTCTTTGCCATATTCCTGATAATATCCGCATCCGCCGACGCAGATCAGCATCTGACCGCCGCCGGATCCCGCACGGTGAATATGCCAGTTGTTGCGGCAACCCGGCTCGAAGGTAACATTATAGACCGGCACCTGTTCGGTCGAAAGAGGGGCAAGGTAGCTTTGACCGACAAAGAACTTGCCGTAGGGGTTTTCGTTGCCGATCGGAAAGAAGATCGTGTTCTGATATTTGTCTTTTTCGGTCAATTCCGCAATCGGATCGCTATATATTTCCTTTGCCAGATTGAAGGTCGCCCATGCTTTCGGCCAGCCGGCGTAAAATGCTGCATGTGTGATCGCCGCCGCCATTTCGCGCCGCGTGACGCCGTGTGCCTTGGCATTTGCAATGTGGTATTTTAAACTGCTGTCGGTAATGCCCTGCGCCATAAGTGTTACAACGGTGATAAGGCTTCTCGTTTTGAGGTCGATATCCCCGTTGTTCCAGTTCTCACCGAACAGGATATCGTCGTTATAATGTGCGAACTCCGGTGCAAATTCACCGAGTTGCTGTCTTCCTGCTGTTTGTGTGATCCTTTCTTTCATCGTAAGCCTCATTTCTTATTTTCGGATAAAGGATTCATCCGCTCGGTAATCTTCCGCCAATGTGTATCTCTCTACTCTCATATGCAGATCATATTTCTCCCGAAGTGCAGTGATTTGCGCCATCATGGAGCTTGCGTGATGCAAATCAAGCGCGGCCTGATTACGCCATGAGTCAATCAGCAGCACCGTTTCCGGATCATCAATAGGAAAAAAATACTCATAACGCAAATTGCCGTCTTCCGCACGAATCGCATCGACTATGCCGCTTGCTTTCATTTCTTCGGCAAAGGTTCGTGCTGCACCGTTTTTGCCTGTGTAGTAGATGTTAAATGTAATACTCATATTATTTTAACTTTAAACCGTCTTTGAACGCATCTCCAACTCTGCCAACAACCTTGTAATAACCATGCGTATAGGGATCGAAGGCGATCGCTTCAAGAGAGTCGATATTGACTTTACCGTCCGTAAGGTGGGCTTCCTCAACAGACGTACGAAGCACTTTTCCGATCACGCCGAGCCCGGTCGCGTCGTTCTGATACTCCACGAATTCACATTCCATGGCGATCGGCAGTTCGTTGATGATCGGCGCGTCCACAAGAGCGGATTTTTCATAGGTCAACCCGGTTTTTTGGAATTTGTCGGGTTCCTTTGCACCGTGTACGCAACCGAACCAGTCAGCTTCCACGACATGTTTTGCGTCGGCAATATGGACGACAAATCCGCCCCGTGCCTTAATGTTCTTAACAGTGGTGTGTGTTTCAGTCAGATTAAGCGCGACCATATCGCGTTCAAGCATCGTCCCCCACGCCGCGTTCATTACGTCAACGCTGCCGTCTTCATTGAAAGTTGAGATAAGCAGCACCGGCATTGGAAAAATAGCCTCTGTTGTTTTAATCTGTTTTTTCATAATTTTTAAACTCCTCTACTGATATTTGATTTTTATTATAATCTCGTTGTGTGAAAGCAGTGCGGTAATATTCTCTTTTGAGAGGTTCATATGACCAAGTCGCGTATATGCCCAAGAATTCGATCCGAAGAAAAGAACTATCTGATTTCCTGAATACAACACGATATCGCCGTAATTTGCAGTCATTTCCTCATCATTCCTCGGAAGACTTGTACCAAGAGCGCCGACCTGTTCAAATCCTCCATACATAGACATGGCGACTGTGATCTCTCGCGAAGCCAGTTCTTTAAGCGCTTCAACCGAGGCATTGCTTTCCCATGTCACAGAGATTTCTCTATCATTTATAAATAATTTCAGTTCATTTTGAGCATTCAAAGCTTCCAGCCAATCCTTTATGGTTTCTCTCGTTGTTTTGGGGGCAAAGCGCCTGCCCTCCTTCCACTCCGCATCCGGCGCCAATGAATGCAGGTTTACGGCACTTGAACCTATCGGGCTTGAGGCAGATGTACAGAATGGGATAATTGTTTTACCGCCTGTATTTATACTTTCAAGAAAGGTGTAAATGATCTTAGGTGCCTGCCCGTGCCAAATTGGATAGCCGAGATAAATGGTATTGTATTTTGAAAAATCCGGCAGTTCCCCCGCGATCTCCGGGCGTGCAGACGAGTCGTTCTGCTCCCTGTCAGCGCGGCAATCGGTATAATACTTGATATCGTCTTCAGTATACGGTACTTTCGCCTCGATCTCGTAAATATCTGCATTCAATTCATCTTTGATATACTCCGCAAGCGGTCTGGTATTCCCGGTGCGTGAAAAATATACTACAATCACTCCACCGCTTTCGCGCGGGGTATCGTCTGCGTTGCTTTTTGTGTTTGATTTGCTGCTGGAAGTTAACTCAACCGTTTTTGGGGACACGCACCCGGCAAAAGTGAAAAGAGTTAGCAAAAAGATTAGTATAATTGATATTATTCGTTTCATATTACCTCCGCCATTAAAGATGCCTCGCCGGTTCGGGCATTTCCTTTTTACACGATCCCATCAAAACTGCTCCGCCCACTTTTTGAGTTCATCCGATGAAGCAGAAGCGGAAAATCTTTTGCCTTCAAGTACCTTTGCGCCTAGTGCGAGGGCTTGCATATTCTTAGCAGAATCGCCGAGTCCGCTTCCTCCAGAAGTGCAAAACGGCACGACAGTCTTTCCGGTAAAATCCGTGCTTTCCATAAATGTATCAATAATAGACGGCTCGCGATACCACCAAACAGGGAATCCGACTAGGATCATGTCATAGCCGGAAATGTCCGGTTTTTCCGCTATTGCAGGGCGGCAATTTCTGTCTTTCATTTTCATAGCAACAAATCAGTTATCCAACTTAGAATAAACGGTCATTTCTAAACCGCTATCTTTTATAAGAATATCTTTTGGGAAATGTAAAAACTTAAAGGTAACAAAAAAATCTCCCGCCGCCCCTGAAATATTAAATACTTGTATAAAATAGACAACCCAAAACCATTCGGTCGGAACAAACGGATTGATAACAGCGAGAACAATTCCCAAAAAAACAACAGGAGCCAGCGCTATAAAAATATAGGATCTTTTATCATAATAATCATCACTGCCGGCAAAAGCATATAACCCGACAAATCCGTATTTAACCTTTTCAGTTCCGCAAATTTTCATAGCTATTCCATGAACGAGTTCATGGAGAATTAAATATAGTATTGCTAAAACGAAAAGTACAGCAAAACGAATTAAATAATTTTTTAGACCTTCGCTCATATCAAATAGCAAAAAGACCGGGATGATAAAATGCATAAGCACTACCATTAGAATTCCAATAAGAATTGAAAATAGATTTACAAATAAAGAAGTTTTCTTATCTTTTTGGAGATTTACAGTATATATGTTTTCATATCCTTTAGGCAAATTGCTGATTGCTTTCATAATTCATCCTCCATTGTATTGTCTAATGTATTAGTTCTTCTATCATTTGAAATAAAGTTTTGATATTATCATTTTCTGTATCTGAGATACTTTTGAATGTAAATAAATACACGAGGTCATCATATTTGTCATATGGCTTCACACTATCGCTTTTTTCTATTTGTTGATTATTCAAAATAAATTACAATTACACAATAAAACAGGTTACATTTCAATGTGTTGCATATTATTAAGTCTTTGCTTGTGATTTTATATAATATCCTAAACAATTCAACATTATTTTACTACATTGTTACGGCCTTTGCAATAACTAAAGATACTCAGCCTACTTCCAACCACTCTTGCGGTGCCTGAAAGTTGCTTGCCACTTAGAGCGTGGGCAACTTTCGACCGCTGCGCCAACCCCGCCTTGCTTTTTTCACCCACCGGGTGCGCTCGGCGGTGTAGCAGTTAACATCCTCGTGCCGCGCACTCGGCTGTTGACTTATTTGGCAGATTAAAGACTTATTGTAAAAATGTCAACAAAAAAACCACCCTTTGGGGTGGTTTTTCTGTTGGCTCGTATGGGCAAATTTGAACCTCTGCAAAAGACAGAGAACCGTCCCCTGTCTTCCGAGATGGCTTTAGCTGACGGAATTACACCCCTACCAAATATAGAGAATCATATTTTGTGTTATCAATTGAATGATTTCACTCGACAACAAACAACTATTCCACCTCATTTTTATGCCTTTTAGCGCATTTGGGGCATTTTCTTCCATTAGAACGCTTATCAATAGTTGCTTGCCAATTAAACCCACACTTTTTACATTTCCACCATACTTTTTTACCTGAATGCACCGATACTGCTTCGGGTGATATGAAAATATTTTTTTGATAGTCCCATTCTTCCATCAGGTGTGGCATCTGTGAAGCCAAGTCATTATATCCTTTCTGTACTTTTTTTCCTGAGCACACCGGACAGCCTTGCCCTGCTCTACGATGGGAAATCGTAGTTTGCCATTCGTGTCCTTTATTGCATATCCACCATACTTTTTTACCTGAAGAAGATGTTACCTGTTCTGGTAACAAATCTCCATTTTTACTGTAGTTCCATTCTTTTGCTAATGTAGGATCTTGTGATAAAAGATCATTAAAACCAACTAGCACTTTATGTCCAGAACATATGGGGCAAGAATTATTTCTTTTTGTTCTGGCATAAACTTCCATTTGATATTCATGACCTTTTTTGCAAATCCACCACACTTTCTTATTAGAGTTTGGTTTTGTATGTTCTGGCTTTAAATTCCCGTTTTTAGATGGATGCCATTCTTTTGCAATCTCAGGATGTGTAACTGAAATGCTTTGCTCTTTTACCATGAAATTTATCATTGATAATATTTCAGTCATGTCTCTATCAATATTAATGTCAATTTTCTTTAATGAAAGCGTATCAAACAATTGCAACAGTCCCTCTTCAACCCCATTTGTTTTATTGTTTGAAAGGAATATCTTTTCAGAATTAGAATCATAATATGGACATCCTTTTTCTCTAATTCGAATAAGTTTAATACCATTTTTTTCACACAATACATCTTTGTGAAGATCTCTTGCTGGGTGACGATGCCAACGCTCACCATCATATTCTATTGCTGTACGAATTTCTGGAATATAAATATCAAGCTCTAATTGAATATTCTCATCTTTATAGTTTTCCAAAATATTTATAAAAGCATCAGATTTTTTTAAATAAAAGGCAATTGTTTTTTCTGCAACAGATGAGTGCCTTTCCTCTGCACATATTGGGCAGTTTGTCCCCATTTTTGTGCGTGAATATACCGATGCTTCCCAAGAGTGTCCACATTGCCCAATCCACCAAACCTTTCGATAATAATTTGATGTGATTTCGGTTGGGTTAATATTGTTCTTTCGATAATCCCATTCCAAAAGAAGTCTCTTATTTGTTGATGCAAAATCATTTACTCCTTGAACAACTTTTTTTCCGTTGCATACCGGACACCCATACCCCAAAGTGTAATCCCTAACAGTCATTTGATAACAATGATTCTTATCGCATTTTAAAAACACTTTAGTTCGAGAACCAGCAACAATTTCATTTGGTTTCAGTGGTAAATTCGCCTCATAATCCCAATTCAATAGAATTGAAGGAAAAAGAGTGGCTACATCATTATATCCTGGTAAGACTTGCCTATTTGCGCAATATGGGCAAGTTGTTCCGCGATTCTTTGCATCTAATCTTGCTTTGTATGAGTGCCCTTTTGAGCAAATCCACCATGCATATTTTCTTGATCCACAATACAACTTAGTTGGATCATTTCCGATTGCGTTGTTCTTTTCAGGATCCCATTCTGCCATAAGTTGAGCATTGTCGCATACATAACACTTTTCTGGCACTACTTGTACTCAACTCCTCTTAATCAATTTTAATATGCTCTATACAATAGTCAGTATATTTTTGCATTTCAGGATATGAAAGATACTCTCTCTTATCAGTTTTTAAATCACGAAGCACCATTTTTTTATCGAATGAAACATAAATTGCATATATACTTTTGCCTGATATATTAATATTATTATCAAGCTCACGATATATTCTTTTAAGTAGATCAGATGTTCCTACTAAAGGAAAATTTTCAAAATCAAAAACAATAGGATATGGGATAAAAAATATAATATTTTCATCGCATTTTGTCTTATCTATGTTGATCCTCATTTTCTTGTATAGTTTTAGTTCACTAATCGGATTTTTCTGTACTTCTGAAAAACAAGTTCCAAACTCTAAAGCTTCATTGTAAAATTCAGTTGTCAAAGCACCAATATTTCCATTGCGACTACCAATTATTTTTCCTTGCGCTTTGTTAATAGGAATTTTTGAATCAAATTTCTTACCTGTAACAACATCAACAAAATCACATTCACTATGAGCCTGATTGTCTAAATGAATATAGTTGCTGGGAAAAATTACTTTCGATGAATTCATTAAATCTAAAATGATTTTCTCATAGTTGCCTGACTTGATTAAATCTTTAATATCGTTATGAATTGTAGAGTAAATACTGTAATGGTTCCTAAATAATTCCATAAATAATCATTTCAACATAAATCATAATTTTTTTAATTATATCATATATAAGACAATAATTCCATATCTAAAAAAGTCGTAAGTTCGAGTCCTACAAGTCTTTAAAGGGGTTCAATGTGTATAAGTCCTATATTTTCGCCCATAAAATAACAAAAACCCTTGAAAAATCAAAGGTTTTTGTTAGGGGGTTCAAAATTGACCACCCGAGATGGCGCCCCAAACAGGACTCGAACCTGTGACACTGCGGTTAACAGCCGCATGCTCTACCGACTGAGCTATTAGGGCTTAAAATAAAATTTTATGTCGGCATAGCCCTATTTTCCCGGGCAGCTTCCCGCCAAGTATTTTCGGCACTGGTGAGCTTAACTTCTGTGTTCGGGATGGGAACAGGTGGACCCTCACCGCTAGTTACACCGACTAAAATTATTATATACTATTTTTTTGGTGACCCGTACGAGATTCGAACTCGTGTTGCCGGCGTGAGAGGCCGGAGTCTTAGACCTCTTGACCAACGGGCCATAATTGGTGCGCCATCGGAGACTCGAACTCCGGACACCCTGATTAAGAGTCAGGTGCTCTACCAACTGAGCTAATGGCGCATTTTGTCGGCAAAGCCCTATTTTCCCGGGCAGCTTCCCGCCAAGTATTTTCGGCACTG